>CAVZAE010000014.1:0-97067 GCA_963773195.1 uncultured beta proteobacterium | reverse complement strand
GCGCAATCGCATGGGACACCGCGCCGAACACACCGAGGCGCGTCGCGATCCGCACCGGCTTGTAGACGATTGCCTCCGCGACCAGATCAGCGGCCTGCTCCGGCGAGAGCGTCGGCACGCTTTCGTACATCTTCGTGGGCGCGATCATCGGCGTGCGCACGAGCGGCATGTTGATCGTCGTGAACGTGATTCCCTTGTCGAGGAACTCGGAGGCCGCGCAGGCCGAGAACGAATCGAGCGCCGACTTGGACGCGACGTACGCTGAGAATCGCGGCGCGTTCGACAAGACACCGATCGACGAGATGTTGATGATCTGGCCGCGCTTCTGCGCGAGCATCCCGGGCAGGAATCCGAAGATCAGCCGCAGCGAGCCGAAATAGTTGAGCTGCATCGTGCGCTCGAAGTCGTGGAAGCGATCGAAGGAGTTGACGACGCCGCGGCGGATCGAGCGCCCTGCATTGTTGATCAGGAAGTCGCAGTGGCCGTGGTCCTTGAGCACGCGCGCGACCAGCGCGTCGCACGACGCCATGTCGGAGATGTCGGCCGTGTAGATCCAGGCCTTGCCGCCGGCCTTGTCGATATCGTGCTTCGTCTCGCGGAGCTTCTCCTCGCCGCGGGCGACCAGCATCACCTTCGCGCCGGCATCGGCGAGCTTGAGCGCGGCGGCGCGGCCGATCCCCGACGACGATCCGGTGACAACAACGACTTTTCCCTTGACCCGGCTCGATAGCGTGCGATCGATGAAGAGATCGGGATCGAGATTGCGCTCCCAGTAGTCCCACAGCTTCGCCGCGTAGCTCTCGAGGCGCGGCACCGCGATGCCGGAGCCCTTAAGCGCCTTCGCTGCTTCGCGGTTGTCGTAGCGCGTCGGCCAGTTGACGAACTGGAAGACGTCCTTCGGGATTCCAAAGTCCGTGAGCACGGCGCGGATCATCCGCTTGACCGGCGCGAGCGAGCCCAGTCCATAGAGGACCGGCGCCGGGATGAACCCGAACATCCGCGCGTTGATCCGCATCGTCATCTGCGGCGCGTGCCCGGCCTTGGCGAAAATGTTGAGCACTTCGCCGATCCGGTGCGGCTCCGGATCAGTGAGATGGAGGCACTTGCCGTCGAGGCTCTTCTTGTGTCCGAGGTAATCGAGCGCGTCGGCGACAAAATCGACCGGGACAATGTTGATGCGACCACCCTCGATGCCGATCGTCGGCATCCACGGCGGCAGCGCGTCGCGCAGTTTCTGCAGCGCCTTGAAGAAATAATAGGGCCCGTCGATCTTGTCGATGTAGCCCGTCTTGGAATCGCCGACGACGAGCCCGGGGCGGTAGATGCGGAATGGCACTTTGCAGTGCTTGCGGACGATCCCTTCCGCGTCGTGCTTGGTGCGGAAGTAGGGGTGGTCGAGGTCCTCGGCCTCCTCGAACATGTCCTCGCGGAAGACGCCGTCGTAGAGCCCCGCCGCTGCGATGGAGCTCACGTGGTGGAAGCAGCCTGCATTGACGGCGGCCGCGAAGTCGACGGCGTGACGCGTACCCTCGACATTGGCCGCTTTCTGCTCCTCGGGGCTCGCCGCGAGGTCATAGATCGCAGCCAGGTGAAAGAAGTGCCCGATCTTGCCCTTGAGCTTGCGCAGGTCCGCAGCGGAAACGCCGAGATTTGGCTTGGCCAGGTCGCCGCCGATGCCGATGATCTGCTTGTCGGTCGCGCTCCAGTAGTCCGCGCGGAGCAGGTCGAGCTTCTCCTGCGAGCTCTTGCGCACGAGCACGTAAATCGGCTCCCCGCGCTTCAGGAGATTGGCAACGAGGAAGCGTCCGATGAAACCGGTCGCACCGGTCACGAAATACGCCATGTTCGCTCCTCCTCGGGCTGCTCCACGGGGCCGTGGCGGCAAGGGCGGCCGGGCTGTTCCGACGCCCTTCGCAAGCGCGAACGATTATACCGGCGGCCCTCCGTGGCTCCCGACGTGCGCCGGCAAGGCGGTTTAGTATGATTGCTCTAACGCTGCGTCCTACAATTGCGGTAGCGCTCGTACCGGCGAGCGGTGCTGCGCGAGAGGAGAGTCGACGATGCTCAAGAAGGCGAAGGCTGCGATGTCCGAAGGCGCGGCAGGCGACGTGAAGGATCTCGCGAAGTCGGTGCTCGATTCGTCGCATCAGATCTGGCTCGCCGGCGTCGGCGCCTTCATGCGCGCGCAAAAGGAAGGGACGAAGATGTTCGAATCGCTGGTCCAGCAGGGCGAGCAACTCGAGCGGAAAACCCGGCGGGCGGCAGCAGACACGGCCGCGGCCGCGCGCGGTGCGGCGACGGCAACGGCGAAGGAGATGCAGCAAATGGCGGGCGGAACCTGGGACAAGCTGGAGCAGGTGTTCGAGGACCGGGTCGCGCGCGCGCTCGGCAAGCTCGGCGTTTACACGCAGAACGACGTCCAGAAACTCGCGGAGCGCGTCGATGCACTCTCCGCCGCGGTCAACGAGCTGCTCAAATCGAGGGGAGCGAAGCCGGTCGCGGCATCGAAGCGCAAGGCGCCAGCGCGAGCACAACGCCCGGGCTCGAAGAAGAGCATGGCCGCAAGCGCTTCGGCGCGTGCCCGGAAGAGGTCGGCGAAGCCGCGTTCCGCCGCGTAGTCGATCGCCCAGCGTTGCAGCACGAGCCCGCCCTCGGCGGGCTCTTTGCTTTGTGCGACTCTCCGGCCTCGCTCGGCCTCGGCAGCGCCGCAATCTGCGGCTGCTCGCGCCGCTACTCGCGATTGAGCTTGTCGACCTGCTTCACGTAGTTCTGCATCGCATCGTCGCGGCTCATGCCCTTGAGCTTCGACCACGCGTCGTGCTTCGCGCCGCCGACGAAGTCGAATCCGCCCGGCCGCTCGCCCTGGACGTCCCCTTCGGTCGCCTGCTTGTAGTACGAATAGAGCTTGAGCAGGGTCGCGTTGTCGGGCTTCTTCTTCGTCTGTTTCGCGGCCGCGGCAGCCGCCTCGAACTTCGTCTTCAGGTCGTCCTTCTTCGACGCGGCCATGGCAACACCTCCTCGCAATCGGGCTGCAGCTGACGGGGCTTCCGTGCTACTTTAGCGCGAAGCGGAAAACGCAAGCAATCGACGCACGCAGGACCGTTCGAAGCGCATCCCCTCCATGGCCAGGCGCGAAAAGATCTCCGCCGTCGACACCGCATGGCTGCGGATGGATCGTCCGTCGAACCTGATGATGATCTGCGCCGTGCTCTCGTTCGCGGAGCGCGTATCGTCCTCGGCGCTCCGCCGAGTCATCGCGGAACGCTTCCTGCGCTTTCGCCGGTTCCGGCAGCGTCCCGTGCAGACTGCGACCGCCGCTCTTTGGGATACGCCGGCCGATTTCGACCTCGACCATCATGTGATCGACGTGGCGCTGCCCGGCGCTGCCGGCAAGCGGGAGCTGCAGGCGCTGGTGTCGCGCCTCGCCCGAACGCCGCTGAACCCCGCGTGGCCGCGCTGGCAATTCCACCTCGTCGAAGGCTATGGCGGCGGCAGCGCCGTCATCGCCCGCATCCACCATTGCTATGCCGACGGCATCGCGCTCGTGCAGGTGCTGCTGTCGATGACGGACCTGGGGCCGCGCGGTCCGCCTGTCGCAGAACCGCCGCCGTCGAAAACGCGCAAACGCGCGACGAGCGACGAGTCATCGAACGAGCTGGGGCAGCCGATCGCGGACGCGATGACCGCGGCGCTCAAGGTCGGCGCGACGCTGCTCGAGCGCGGTGCCGATCTCTGGCAGCACCCGGCGAAGGCCGTCGCGCTGGCTGAGCAGGGCGGCGCGCTCGGGGCGGAGATCGCGAAGCTCGCGCTGATGGGACAGGATTCGGCGACCCGCTTCAAGGGAAAGCCGGGCGTGACCAAGCGCGTCGCGTGGGCCGATCCGTTGCCGCTCGACGAGGTGAAGGTCGTCGGGCGCGCACTTGGCGCCTCGGTCAACGACGTGCTGCTTTCGTGCGTCGCCGGCGCGCTGCGCGATTACCTTGCGCGGAAGGGCGACCGCACCGACGGCGTGATGATCCGTGCGCTCGTGCCCGTCAATCTGCGGCCGCCGGAGAAGGCATACAAGCTCGGCAACCAGTTCGGGCTCGTGTTCCTCGAATTGCCGATCGGCATCGAGAATCCGGTCGAACGCCTCTACGCGGTGCGTGCCAACATGCGTGCGCTCAAGGGCAGCTTCCAGCCGGTGCTCGCGCTCGGACTGCTTGCGGCGATGGGGGCCGCACCGAAACTCCTGCAGGACCAGCTGCTGGCTGCGCTCGCGCGGAATGCCACCGCGGTGATGACGAACGTGCCGGGCCCGCAGCAGCCGCTCTATTTCGCGGGCGCGAAGATCGGGCAGTTCATGTTCTGGGTACCGCAGTCCGGCGACATCGGCATGGGCGTATCGATCCTGTCCTACAACGGAGCCGTGCAGTTCGGCCTGATCACGGACCGCGGCCTGTGCCCGGATCCCGAGCACGTGATCTCGCACTTCGGCCCCGAGTTCGAGAAGCTCGTGTTGACGACGCTGCTTGCGCCGTGGCCACGCGACGGCGAGCTCGATCCGGCGCTCGCCCTGCAGGTCGTGGCCGCGAAGAGTGGGCCGCGGCGCGAACGCGCTGGCCGCGCATCAGTCTAGCTCGGATTTCGCGAGCTCGACGTCGAGGCGCTCCATCGCGTCGGCGGGCTTGCACGCGGCCGCTTCGCGATAGAGCTGCTCGGCGTCGGCCACCTTGCCCTTGCCGTAGAGCATGAGCAAACCGTTCGCGTACTCGATGCGAGCGATCGCGGAGTCCGGATTGAGCTTGAGCGCCTTCTGGAAGTGCTCGAGCGCAGAATCCTTCTTCGCGCCGTAGGTGACGCCCGCGACCAGGCCGCCGACCTTGTCGATCACCTCCGCCTGATAGCTGCCGTAGGCGATATGCGCGTCGGCGTGCTTCGGCTCGAGCTTGATCGCCGTCAGAAGCGCGTCCTTGATCTTGCCGCCCAGCCCCTGCGTGAGCGCCTTCGCGACCGAGATGCCCTGGCCATAGCGGCCCGCCGCGAACGCGAAAAAGTAGTGCGCATTTGGGTCCTTCGGCGCCTTCGTGCGCCGGCCCTCGGCCCAGTCCATCGCCTCCTCGAGCAGCGCGAGCTTCCCCTTGTCGCTCTTCTCGAGATAGGTCGCGTAGACGACCTGCGCCTTGATCGCCGCGTTCACGCCCGCGTTTCCCGCCGCGTTGCCCGCATCGACGGCCTGCGCGAAATCGCCCGCGTGATAGTGGCGCCACGCGTCCTGCACGGCGGCGTCCTTGGGTAACGGCTCGCAGTCGCCCTTGTGCAGACGCGGCCAGTGCTTCTTCAAGCCGGTCGCATCGTAGGCATACGCCTTGTCGGCGTGCGGAAACTTGACCCATTTCTTTGCCACGGGACGGTCTCCTTCAGAGGTAGCCGCGACTCAACCGGTCGACCAACGCGCGTGCTTCGGGGGCGAGATAAGGGGCGATCAGCGCAAGCACCTGCGACGCGGCGCGACCGGGATCCGCGCCGCCGGCCTCTGCACCCTGGGCGCGGGCGATCCGGTCGAACGACTGCCAGTAGGTGGCGACCAGGAGCACGTTGCGCGCCAGTGCGGCGATCTCGCTCTCGGACGCCGTCATCGTACCGGCGTCGATCATGCCGCGGCACAACTCTACCATGGTCGCGATGCCCTGCTGCAACAGGCGGCCGAGCCTCGTGCCGAGCGTCACGTCGCGCGCCGCGAGCAGGTCGACGTCGCGCAGGATGAAGCGATATTCGCCCGTCCGCTCGAGCATGAGGTGCAGCCACAGCCAGAGATCGAGCACGGCGACACGACGCCCCGCGGGATCGGCGAAGAGCGGCGCCATCCGCGCTTCGAAGGCCGAGCAGAGCTCCGCGACGATCTCCTCCTTGTTCCGGAAGTGGTAGTAGAGATTGCCGGGGCTGATGTCGAGCTCGCCGGCGATCTCCGCCGTCGTCACCCGCGACACGCCCCGCGCATTGAACAGCGCGAGGCTCTGCTCGAGGATGCGCTCGCGCGTTCGGCGAGGTCGCTTGCGCTCGGCCATGCGGTTACGGGGGCGCGCGAAACAGGAGCGCGATTCCCGCACAAAGCGCAACGGCGAACGTTGCGAGCCCAAGCTTGTACAGCATCCGCCAGCCGCGATTGCCTTCGCGCACGATCTCAGCCTCCATGGCGAACACCGTCTCGCACGCGCCGTTGCCCGTATCCGTGCGGGTCGTGCTGGTGCCGCGGAAGAAGCGCTGGCCGTGCTCGTGCGAGTACTCGGCCAGATAGCCGCGGAAGTGCACCTGGTCACCCACACGCGCCGACTTCAGTGTTCGGGTGATCGCGGTGTCATCGGTCAGCAGGTGATTGTTCGACAACGCGGACATGGAGAACGCGCGCCAGACCTCGGTCGACGCCGTTCGGACGTTGCACTCGAACTGGCCGCTCCAGTATTCGAGCTCGCGATAGTTGGCGGTGCGCGCGTTGGCGCCCCAGATCACGCAAAGGTCGGTGACGTTGAGCTCGTCCTGCCACGCCTTGTGGATCCAGTCCCACCAGGTATCGGCGTCATGCTTGCTGACAACGACGCCCGTGAGATCGTAGGCGAAGAGCGGGCGCACCGTGTAGTCGATGCCGCCGACGGTCGTACGAAAAGGCGGCGCCTCCGTTTCGGTTTGCGCGGGGTCGTCCCGGGCGGCAGGGACGAGGGCATCGGGCGGCGGCAGCGCATCGCGCTGCCACCATGCAAGGGCGACCAACGCCGCGCTGCCGATCAGCACGAGCCGGACGAAGGATGCGGCAGCCATCGGATCGAGGCGGCGATGCGACGCGGATGACGTCGCGCCGTCCGATGGTACTACGTCGCGGGGACGTCTCCGGAAGCGCGGTCGAGCCACCGCTCGAGCTGGTTCAGCGCGACCGCCAGATCACGCGCGGTTCTTTTCACGCTGCGGTGCGGTTGCGCATGCAGCGGACGCGGATCGGCGAGCGTGTCGTCGATGCTGCGATCGGCGTCAGCGAGCCGGTCGTGGCGAAGCGTAATGCCGTGCCGCGCGAGTTGCGGGCCCAGCACGTCGGCCCGGGCGCGCAGGCTCTGGCGGGTCTTCGCATAGGCGGCCGCGCACAGCCGGCGGCGTTGCGCGTAACTGAAAATGCTCGCGAAGAACATGTCGGCATCTTCGCGGTCCGGCTCGAACAGGATCACGTCGGCACCGGGGTACTCGCGACGGTACTTGTCCATGCCTACCTTCATCCGCGAATGGATGATCGCGCGGAACGTCTGCGCGAGGACGATCGGAAGGCCGCCCTCGTTGAGCTTGGCGACGGTGAGCCGGCCCTCCTGCGCGGCGCGGCTCGCGTCGAACGGCACGAGCGGGTTCACGCACAGCAGCAGGCGCACGCCTTCCTCGAGCGCGACCGACGCATGGAGCGTCTTGTTGAGCGCGCCATCGACAAAGTGCTTGCCGCCGATCATCACCGGCGGAAAGAGGCCCGGCAACGCGGCAGAAGCCTCGATCGCCGTCGAGATCGGGACATGCTCGAGCCCGCGCGCGCCGAAGGTGACCGACGCCCCCGTATCGAGGTCGGTGGCGACGAGGAACAGCTTGCGCTTGAGCTTGCGGAAGTCGTTGGTGCGACCGGGAGCGGCGAACAACCGCCGGAGGAAATCTCCGACGGCGCGGCTGTCGAACATCCCCGCGGGCATCGCGTGCGACAGCGTCGCGAGCGACTCCATCAGGCCGCGTCGGAACGGGTCGCGCAGATACTGCAACGTTGCGCGGGCGAGGAGCCGCGGCAGCGCGGCCGCGCGCAGCATGAACTCTGAGACCGCGGGCCGCAGGAAGATCTCGGGCCTGAGCGCAGCGTCGTCACCGTCGTCGATGAACAACCGATACATCTGCGCCGGCGAGATGCCGTTCGCCAGCGCCGCGGCGGCGAAGCCGCCCGAGGACACACCGACGTAGACGTCGAGGTCCGAGAGCTCAATACCTTCGAGCGAGTCAGCCAGCGCGAGCAACGCGCCGACCTCGTAGATGCCGCCGAGCGGGCCACCGCCGGCCAGCGCGAGGCCCACGCGGGAGCGCGTACGCCCCCGCCGCCGGGCGCGGCGCGCGCGCCCGGTCGCCGATCGTTGCGGCATGGACCTCCCTGTAGCGATGAACGCGGTAAACCGATCCTACCGCATTACGCGCGCCGGGCGCGCTTCGCCTTCTTCGCGGGACGCGCGGCGCGGACGGCGGTGTTGCGTGCACGCTTCACCGGCTTGGCGGGAGCGAGGGCCTTCGGCAGATCGATTTTCGGCAGCGACTTCGGCAGGACCTGTTGCGCGTAGTCGACGACCAAGTTCGCCGCCTGCATCACGGTCGCCTCGACGTTCCGGCGCGTGCGCCGCCACGTCGCGTTGGCACGCGTAAGCGACGACTCGACGTGGTCGCCGACGAAGCGGATCGCGCGCGACTCGACGACGGTACCCTCGCGGACCAGCGTGCCGAAGAATCGCCCGGCGCCGTGCTGGACCCAGTCGCGAGTCACGACGGTGGCGCCCAGGCTGGCGAGCCACACCTTGCGCGAGGCAGCGAGCGCCGCTTCGCCGAACGGATACGGAGTGAAGGCCGGGACAGTTTGCTTTTGCATGGGAATCCTCGAGAGGTTGGAAGTTCGCGCCGACGGTCCGGCGATTCGATCCAATCTATCCGTCCTGGTTAGAGCAAACACCCTAATCGGCACCGGCCGGCCGCGACCGCTCGGGCTTGCCGGCACCTTGGGCGCCGAGCGTCGCGGCGAGCCCCGTCGCGAGGCGGGCGACGATCGCGTAGATCGAGAGCTGCGGATTCGCGCCGAGCGACGTCGGAAACAGCGACGCATCGAGCACGTGCAAGTTCGTGAGGTGATGATAGCGGCCGGTGGGGTCGACGGCGGCGCGCGCTGGATCCGATCCGAGCGGGCAACCGCCCATGACATGGGCGCTCACGACGGTGGTCGTGATCGGCGCGAGCGCGAAGGCGTCGATAGCCGCGCGCGCCGTTGCGAAGTCGCCAAAACTCGTACCCGCGCCGTGGATCGGCATTACGGACCGCGCACCGGCCGCGAACTGGAGCTCGGCCATTGTCCGCAACGCGTCGCGCACGCCGTGCCAGAGATACGGCGTCAGCGGATAGTCGAGCACCGGCGATCCGTCGCCACTGAGCGCGACGGCCCCACCGGGGCTGTCCGGATGGAATCCGTCGCGCAGGAGGGCAATCGCGACCTGCAGGCGCGGCAACTCGCGCATCCACTGCGCGTGTCGTTCACCGATGGCGGGAAGCGTGATCGCCATGAGCAGCGGATGCGCCGGCGCTGCTTCGAGCTTGAATCCGATCGGTCCGTCGGGCGGCCGCGTGTCGAGAAAGTGGTCCGAGTAGACGACCTGCGGCGCGCCGGCGTACGGATCGATCCGGTCCGGCATCACGGCCGCGGAGACCACGGTCGGATGCAGGAAGGTCCGTTGGCCGACCAGAGCGTGCGGGTCGGGAACGCCGCTCCGCAAAAGCAGCGCCGGCGTGCCAATCGCACCGGCGGCGGCGACATACGCACGGGCGCGGATCGTCACGCGACGGGCGGTCGGTGATACACCTCGCACATCCATCGCTGCGCAGCGCAGCGCCGTCACGCGTTCGCCCGAATGCGCGAACTCGAGCGCGCGGGCACGGGTGACCAGGATCGCGCCGCGATCAAGCGCCGCAGGCACCGTCGTGACCAGCATCGACTGCTTTGCGTTGGTCGGGCACCCCATGCCGCAGTAACCCAGATTCCAGCAGCCCTTGACGTTGCGCCGGATCGTGGCCGTGGGAATGCCGAGCTTCGCCGCACCGCGCGCCAGCGCTTCGTTGTTCGCGTTCGGGGCCACGTCCCAGGGCGCGATCGACAGTCGCGCCTCCATGCGCTCGAACCACGGCGCGAGATCATTGGGCCCGAAGTCCGAGAGCGCGTGGACGCGCTGCCATTGCGCGAGCGTGGACTCGGGCGTGCGAAATGAGCTCGTCCAGTTGACCGTCGTGCTGCCGCCAACGCAGCGGCCCTGGAGAATGCCGATTGCCTTGTCCCTCGTCTTCCGCGCGGCGGATTCCTGATAGAGCGTGGGGTAGGCCTCGGATTCGCGCATCCGGAAGTCCGCGGCGGTCGCGAGCGGGCCCTCCTCGACCATGATCACGGCAAGGCCGGCCTGCGCGAGGATTTCCGCGGCCGTGCCGCCGCCCGCGCCGGTGCCGACGATCGCAACGTCGGCCTCGAGCTCGAGGTCGTGCTCGAGCGCCGCGGCATCGACGATGCGGAAGCCACGCGCGCGATCGGCAGCCCAGGGATCGTTACCGCGCGCGACGATACCGACCTTCACGTCCACTTTCATGTCGACAGCGGGGGCGGCCCCGGATAGCCGATCGCCGGCCACGCCGCCGGATTGCCGTACCACGCGGCGAAGACGAGCTGGTGCAGGGCGGCGTACGCCGAACGAAACATCAGGAAATCGCTATCGCGCCATCGGGTAAGAAACGCGGCGACCTCGGCGGAAGGCGCTTCGCGCCACCTGGGGGTCACGCGGGCCAGCGTCAGTCGTGCTGGCGCGAAACCGAGCAGCGAAAAGAGCTGCGCGAGCTCGTGCTGCGCCGCGGGCGGCAGGCCCGCAATCGCGGTGCCCACGGCCGCGATCGTCGCTCGCACCGCGTGCCGCGCGGCGTCTTCATCGGGCGGGAGCGCGCCGGCGAGGAAGACGGTAACAACCGCTGACAACACAGCATCGGCATCCGGGTCGAGCGCGGGCGTCCGTGCTGCGGCAGCATTGTCCGCGGGTACGACGCGCGTGCTGCGCAGCCACCCCGCGGTGACCAGCGCGGCGGCGCCGGCCACTCCGGCAAGGATGAACGTGCGGCGCGTCAGCATGGAAGCGCGCGCACGCCATGTGTTGCGCACGCGCGTCAGGTTCAATGTAGCGACCCGCTTTAGGCAATACAACCTAATGCTTGGATACTGGGCTGCTAGACTTAGGACCAGCGACGTCCCGCCCTCGTGCGGGACTCGGCCGACCGTTCGTCCCCTGCCCATGGCGATCGCCGCCTCCCCATCGACTCCGACGCCGGCACAGGCGACGCTTGTCGCCGAACTCGCGACCGTGGCGCGGCTGCAAGCGGAGCGCGACGCGAACCCGATCCTCGCGGGCGCGCTCGACCGGCTCGCGACGTGGCAGTCGCGGCGGTTGCGACTGACCTACGACGATCTCTCGCGGCAATCGCGCTACGCCGATGCGATGCGCTTCTTCCAGACCGATCTCTACGGCAATCGCGATTTCGCCCAGCGCGACGCCGACCTCGCGCGGATCGTCCCGGTCATGGTTCGCATGCTGCCGGATGCCGTGATTGCGACGATCGCGAAGGCGGTCGAGCTCCACGCACTAACACAGACGCTCGACCGTTCGCTGCTCGCTCGGCTGCCCCGTGCCGATGGGCAGTTCTCGGTCGGCGAGTACACGCGCGCCTATCGCCGGATGGGCAAGCGTCCCGAGCGCGAGCGCCAGATCCGGCTGATCGGCGAGATCGGTGCGCGGCTCGCGGAATTCGTGCAAAAGCCACTGATTCGTGCGGCGCTGCGGATGATGCGACAGCCGGCGCGGCTGGCCGGCTTCGGTGCGCTCCACGACTTCCTCGACCGCGGGTTTGCTGCGTTCGGAAAGATGGGGGATGCGACCGACTTCCTCGAGACGATCGACGTGCGCGAGCGCGCGCTGATGGAGGCGCTGTTCGCCGGCGAGCCGGCGCCGATTCCGGATCCGCTGGAGCCGCGCTTCGCACCGCCGCCCGGGCCGGAGGCCGAGGGCTAGCGCTTCGCCTTGCCAAAGTACTTGTCGAAATCGCGGTGGACGTAGTCCTCGATCGTCGGCTTCAGCATCGACAGCAGGAGTCCGAGCTGGCAGTCAAGGCGGACCTCGCTCTTGCCCACGTGCAGCTGGCCGCTGACGCCCGAGCGCTCGAACGTGACGTCGTCGCCATGCCACTCGCAACGCAGGTCGAAGCGCTTGGCGAGGTCGTCGGCGATGTGCTGTGCCGCCTCCTTCGCCTTCTTGTGCGACAGCTGATGCTTCTTCGCGATCGTGATCGTGGCCATCGGCGCGACCCTCCACCTCCCAGTATAGCCAAGCGCTGAGCACACATGGCCGGCAATCTCGCGCTGCTCTTCACGCACCATCTCGCGCGGCCCGAGACGCTGCTCTACCGCCATTCGACCGAAGCGGGCTGGCGCGATGTCACCGCGGGCGAGCTCGCCATCGACATCGCGCGCTGGCAGGCGGCGTTCCGGCGTGCGGGCCTCGCACCCGGTGACCGCATCGCGCTTGTCGCGCGCAACGGGCCGACATGGGTCGCGATCGATCTCGCAGCGCTCGGGCTCGGCCTCGTCGTCGTGCCGCTCTACGTCGACGACAATCCGGAGAACGTCGCCTGGTGCGTTGCGAACGCCGAGGTGAAGCTCATGCTCGCCGAGAACATCCGGCTCGCGCGCGGGCTGGCGAACCCGGCATCGGGCGCAACGACGGCTCCTCCGCGTCTGGTCGTGCTGGGCGCCGACGAAGCGCTCGACGCCGGCGAGAGTGCGCTGACTCTCGCCGAATTCCTGCCGGCGGCGGCAGACGCAGACATCGAGGTGGCGACGGTGTCCGACGAGCAGCTCGCGACGATCTGCTACACGTCCGGAACCGCGGGACGGCCCAAGGGCGTGATGCTTTCGCACGGCAATATTGGCGCGAATGTCGCCGCATGCCGCGAGACCGGGATGGGGCGTCCAACCGACGTGTTCCTGTCGATCCTGCCGCTGTCACACATGTTCGAGCGCACCGGCGGCTACTACCTGCCGCTTGCGATCGGCGCGAAGGTCGTCTACGCGCGCGGCGTCGCGCAACTCGCCAACGATCTCGAGGCGCAGGCGCCCACGGCGATGTTTGCGGTGCCGCGGATCTTCGAGCGCTTCGCCGTGCGCATCGACGGCGCGCTCGCGCCCTCAAGGTGGAAACGAATGCTTTTCGACGCGTGCGTCGCGCAGGGCTACGCGATGGCGCGCGGGGGCGCGTCTCCTCTCCGACGGCTCGTCGTGGCGATGCTGCGGGCGATGGTCGCGAAGCCCATCCTCGCGCGCTTCGGCGGCCGGCTACGGCTCGTCGTGGTGGGGGGCGCCGCGCTGGATCCGGCGCTCGCGCGCATGTTCATCGGACTCGGGCTGCCGCTCCTGCAAGGCTACGGGCTCACCGAGGCGTCGCCCGTCATTGCGGTCAACCGCGACGACGACAACGATCCGGAATCGGTCGGAGCGCCGCTTCCCGGGCTCGAGGTGCGGCTCACCGAAGGCAGCGCGCTCGAGGTTCGCGGGCCGAGCGTGATGCTGGGTTACTGGCGGAACGAGGAAGCGACGCGCGCGGCCATCGACCCCGAGGGCTGGCTCGCGACGGGCGATGTGGCCGAGCTGCGCGGCGGCAAGCTCTATATTCGCGGTCGCGTGAAGGACATCCTCGTGCTATCGAACGGCGAGAAGCTGCCGCCGCAGGATGCCGAGCTCGCGATTCTCCGCGATCCCGTGTTCGAGCAGGCGATGCTGATCGGCGAAGCACGCCCGTTTCCCCTCCTGATCGCCGTCACGCAGGAGACCGACGAGAAGGTGCTGATCCAGCGTGCGAACGACCAGCTCGCGTCGTTTCCGCGCTGGGTGCGCGTGCGCCGCGTCATCGCGACGCGCGAGCCGTGGGACATTGCGAGCGGGCTGCTCACACCGACGCTCAAGCTCAAGCGCCCGCTCGTCGCCAAGCGCTTCGCGAACGAGATCGATGCGGCGTATACCGAGGGTTGAACGCGCGGTCGCGCGGCCGACGAAGCTAGCGGACGCGCCGCCCGACCGCGATCGCCGCGATCACGAGCGCTGCGGCGACGAACGTCTCGGGTTCGATCGTCTCGCCCAGGAACGCGGCAGACGCGAAGATCGTGAGGAACGGCTGCAGCAGTTGCACCTGGCCGACGGCGGCGATGCCGCCCAGGGCGAGCCCGCGATACCACCAGAAGAATCCGACGAACATGCTGATAACGCTCACGTACGCAAAGCATGCCCACGCAAGCGGCGGGGCGGCCGCGAGTCGCGCGTCGATCACATACAGTGTTGGCACGAGGACGACGGGCGCGGCAATGACGAGCGCCCACGAGATCACCTGCCAGCCGGGCATCGTGCGCGCGAGCTGTCCGCCTTCGGCATAGCCGATCGCTGCGGCCGCCGCGGCCAGGGCGAGCAAGCCATCGGCCGGCTCCGGGATGCCGCCGCCCTGCCAGAACGCGAAGCCGACGACGACAGCGCTGCCGAATGCGGCGCTCCACCAGAACGTGCGCGACGGCCGCTCGTGGGCGAGCCACGCCGCGGCGAGTGCCGTCGCCAGCGGGAGCAGTCCGATGACCACTGCGGCATGCGCTGCCGGGACATGACGCAGCGCCCACGCGGAGAAGAGCGGGAAGCCGATGACTACGCCTCCGGCTACGACGGCGAGCCGCGGGACCCGTCGCCATCCCGGCCACGGGGCGCGGGTGACCGCGAGGACGATGGCCGCGAGCGCGCCCGCAACGACGGCGCGGCCCAGTCCGACGAAGACGGGGTCGAGCGACGCGACCGCGAACCGGGTCGCGGGTAGCGTCAGGCTGAAGCTTGCGATCCCGAGGAAGCCCCAGAGGAGACCGCGGCGACGATCGCGCCTCGAAGGCGGGGTGGTGGTGGGCATGTGAAAGCTACCGGCACTTTAACCGAGGCGGGCGGGCGCCCTTTGTAAGTGAGTACACGCTTCCATCGGACCGCGCTTGTCCGGAGCAGGATGCGCACTCACATAGAATGCCGATGCTTGACAGTGTGAAATCCTGCGTCCTAAAGTTCAAACGAACGTTTGATTCAGGGACGCGTCATCGCCATGGACGGAAACGTCGTTCGCACGCTCGAGCGCGAGGCGCCGGTCGCAACCAAGGACCGGATCCTCGATGTCGCGGAATCGCTGTTCATGGAGCACGGTTTCGAAGCGACAAGCCTGCGGTCGATCACGGCCGCGGCCGGCGTCAACCTGGCTGCGGTCAACTATCACTTCGGCAGCAAGGAAGAGCTGTTCCAGGCGGTGCTGACGCGCCGACTCGATCCCATGAACCAGGAGCGCCTCGACCTGCTGTCGGCGCTCGAACGGGCTGCCGCGCCGGCAGCGGTGCCCTGCGAACAGATTCTCTCCGCGATGTTCGTCCCGGCGCTGCGACTCGCGCGCGATCCCGAGCGCGGCGGCAAGGACTTCCTGCGCCTGCTGGGCCGCGCCTACGCCGACCCGGCGCCGTTCATCCGCCAGTTCCTGTCGGCGCAGTACGCGACGATGATCGCGCGGTTCAAGGCCGCGTTTGCGCATGCATTGCCGGAGCTGCCACCGAAGGAGTTGTCGTGGCGGCTCCATTTCATCATGGGCGCGCTGTCTTACACGCTCGCCGGCACCGACGCGCTCAAGCTGATCGCCGAGCTCACGTCGACCGACGCCGGCAACGACGAGATGCTGCTCCGCCGTCTGGCGCCCTTCCTGCTCGCCGGGTTGACATCGCCCTTGCCCGAGGCGTCGACCGCCGGCCTTTCGCTCGACGGCGAGCTCGCGCGCCCGCGCTGACCGATTCACGCCGAAGGAACTCTCGATGCTGATCCTCCTCTGGGTTGTCGCCGTCCTGGCCCTGGCCCTGGCGCTGGCGCTCGCCTACCTCAACGCTCCCGGTATCGGCTGGAGCGTCGCGATCGCGGGTGCGATCGCCGTGCTCTGGGGCGCGCATCTCGTCCCGGACAGTGTCGCTCTCGCGCTCGCCGGACTGTTCCTGCTGGTCGCGATTCCGTTGAACGTGCCGGCGTTGCGGCGGCGCCTCGTCAGCGATCGCGTGCTCGCCGTCTTCCGCCGCATGCTGCCGCCGATGTCGCAGACCGAGCGCGAGGCGATCGAGGCCGGCACCGTCTGGTGGGATGGCGAGCTCTTCTCGGGCCGTCCTGACTGGACAAGATTGTTGAGCTTGCCCGCGCCGACGCTCACACCCGACGAGCAGCACTTCATGGGCCACGAGGTCGACGAGCTCTGCGCGATGGTGACCGATTGGGAAACGACGAACGTTCACCGCGATCTCCCGCCCGCAGTCTGGCAGTACATCAAGGACAAGGGCTTCTGGGGCATGTCGATCGCGAAGGAATACGGCGGTCTCGGCTTTTCCGCCTATGCGCATTCGCAGGTGATGACCAAGCTGTCGACGCATTCGGGGACCATCTCGGTCACGGTCATGGTCCCGAATTCCCTGGGCCCGGGCGAGTTGCTCGCACACTACGGAACCGAGGAGCAGAAGCGCTACTACCTGCCGCGGCTCGCCAAGGGAGTAGAGATCCCGTGCTTCGCGCTCACCAACCCGACCGCGGGGTCCGACGCAGCGGCGATCCCCGACGTCGGCATCGTCTGCTGGGGCGAGCACGAAGGCCAGCGAGCGCTGGGTATCCGCCTCACGTGGGAGAAGCGGTACATCACGCTCGGCCCGGTCGCGACCCTCTTGGGCCTCGCGTTCCGCGCCTACGACCCCGACCATCTGGTGGGCGACAAGGACGATGTCGGCATCAGCTGCGCGCTCGTGCCCACCTCTCATCCCGGCGTCGAGATCGGCCGCCGGCACATGCCGCTCAACACGGTGTTCCAGAACGGACCGACGTACGGACGCGACGTCTTCATCCCGATGGACTGGATCATCGGCGGCCAGCCGATGCTGGGGCGCGGCTGGCGGATGCTGATGGAATCCCTGGCCGCGGGACGCGGCATCTCGCTGCCGTCGTCGTCGACCGGGATGGCGAAGCTCGTGGTGCGCGCGACCGGCGGCTACGCGCGCGTGCGCACGCAGTTCAAGACGCCGATCGGCCGCTTCGAAGGCATCGAGGAAGCGCTCACGCGAATGGGTGCCAACCTCTACGTGATGGACGCCACGCGGCGCCTCACGACCTCGGCGATCGACGCCGGCGAGAAGCCCGCGGTGATCTCGGGGATCTCGAAATTGCACCTGACGCAGCGCGGCCGCGAGGTCGTCACCGACGCGATGGATGTCGTCGGCGGCAAAGGCATCATGATGGGGCCGTCGAACTTCTTGGGCGCTGCGTATATGCAGCTCCCGGTGTCGATCACGGTCGAGGGCGCGAACATCCTGACGCGCAGCCTGATCGTGTTCGGCCAGGGCGCGATCCGCTGCCATCCGTACGTGCTCCGCGAAATCGAAGCCACGCGCGAGACGGATCCGACGAAAGCGTCGATCGGGTTCGACCGCGCGCTGTTCGGACATCTCCGTTTCGTGGCCGCGAACAAGGCGCGCACGCTCGTGATGGGCTTCACCGGGTCGCACTTTGTCAAGGTCCCGGTCGACGTTGCGCCCGAAACGCGCCGCTACTACCAGCAGCTCACCCGCTTCTCGGCCGCGCTCGCGTTCCTCGCGGACGTCTCGATGGGCTCGCTCGGCGGCGCGCTGAAGCGCAAGGAGAAGCTCTCGGCACGGCTGGGCGACATCCTGTCCCTCATGTACCTCTGCTCGGCGACGTTGAAGCGCTACGAAGACGAGGGCCGGCAGGAAGCCGATGCGCCGCTCATGCACTGGGCGATCTGGGATGCGATGTACAAGGCGCAGACGGCGTTCGAGGGCGTGATCTCGAACTTTCCGAACCGCGCAATCGCAGCCGTGATGCGCGCGATCGTCTTCCCGCTCGGCCGGCCGTACGTGATTCCTTCCGACAAGCTCGGGCACGACGTCGCGAAGCTGCTGCTCGAGCCATCGGCCACCCGCGACCGGCTGACAGCCGACATGCACATGCCTTCCGCCGGCGACGATCCGGTGTCGCTGATCGAGCGGGCACTTGCCGCGACACTCGAATCCGAGCCGGTCGAGGCGCGGATTCGCGCCGCAGCGAAGGAGGGCCGTCTGGACGCCAAGCTGCCACCGGGGGCCGGCCTCGAAGCGCTGCTCGAGCGAGCCCAGGCGGCGAGCGTCATCACTGCGGCCGAGGCCGAGGCGGTCATCAAGGCCCGCGACCTCGTGACGAAAGTGATCCGCGTCGACGACTTCCCGCCGGATCTCGGCGCCTCGGAGATGCAGCTCGACGCGCTCGCCGGTGCGGCGCGGACGACGACGGCGACGACGCCGCCGCCGCACGCGGCGCAAAAGGCTGCGGCCTGAGCACGATGGGCCGGCCCCTGCAATGAACGAGCCGATCTACATCGTCGACGGCGCGCGCACGCCGTTCCTTAAAGCACGCAACCGGCCCGGGCCGTTTGCCGCGTCCGATCTCGCGACCGACGCCGGTCGCGCGCTGCTCGTGCGCCAGCCCTTCGCGCCGCCCGAGCTCGACGAGGTGATCCTGGGCTGCGCCGCGCCCTCGCCTGACGAGGTCAACATCGGTCGCGTCGCCGCGCTGCGCATGGGCTGCGGCCAGAACGTGCCGGGCTGGACAGTGATGCGCAACTGCGCGTCCGGCATGCAGGCGCTCGATTCGGCGATCGCGAACATCCGCACCGGACGCTCGAGCCTCGTGCTCGCGGGCGGCACCGACGCGCTCTCCCGCGCGCCGCTCCTGTTTTCGGACACGATGGTCGTCTGGCTCGCCAACTGGTACGCCGCGAAGACGCTCGGCCAGCGCGCGGCGCTGCTCGCGAAGTTCCGGCCTGCGTATCTTGCGCCGGTGATCGGGCTCATGAAGGGCTTGACCGATCCCGTCGTCGGCCTGCTCATGGGCCAGACTGCGGAGAACCTCGCGTACCGCTTCAGTATCACGCGCCGCGAGATGGACGAGTACGCGGCGCGCAGCCATCGGCGCGTGCTCGATGCGCAGAAGGCAGGCTACTTTGCGCACGAGATCGTTCCGCTCTATGACCGGCAGGGCAAGCTCTATCCCGCCGACGACGGCGTGCGCGAGGACTCCACGCCGGAGAACCTCGCCAAGCTCAAACCGTTCTTCGATCGCAAGTACGGCAACGTCACCGCCGGCAACAGCTCGCAGGTGACCGACGGCGCCGCATGGCTCGTGCTCGCGTCCGAACGCGCGGTCGCGGACCACAAGCTCGAGCCCCGGGGCCGTATCGTCGATTCGCAGTGGGCGGGCCTCGATCCCGCGCAGATGGGCCTGGGTCCGGTGCACGCGGCGACGCCGATCCTGCAGCGCCACGGCCTCGGCCTCAACGACCTCGACGCGTGGGAGATCAACGAGGCGTTCGCCGCGCAGGTCATCGGCTGCCTGCGCGCCTGGGACAGCGCCGATTATTGTCGACAGGAGCTCGGACTCGAGGGTGCGCTGGGCGCGCTCGACCAGGCGAAGCTCAACGTCGACGGCGGCGCGATCGCGATCGGTCATCCGGTGGGAGCGTCGGGCGCCCGAATCGTGCTGCATCTGCTGAGCGTGCTCGAGCGGACCGGCGGCAAGCGCGGGATGGCGGCGATCTGCATCGGCGGCGGCCTGGGCGGCGCGATGCTGGTCGAGCGTCTGTAGGGCGTTTCACAACGTTCGCCCCAATGCGACACTGGATCCTCACGCGCGAGGCGGACGCGCTTGCGTCCCTCGTGTTCGACAAGGCCGACACGACGACGAACACGCTGTCGACCGACGTCTTCACAGAACTCCACGAGGTGCTCGATCAGCTCGACCGCGATCCGCCGCAGGGTCTCATCATCGAGTCGGGTAAGCGAAGCGGGTTCATCGCGGGCGCCGACATCGACGAATTCCTCGCGGTGAAGACCGAGGCCGACGCGATCGCGCTCGTCAAGCGCGGCTGGGACACGTTCGAGCGGCTTGCAGCGGTCAAGTATCCGACGCTCGCGCTGATTCGCGGGTTCTGCCTTGGCGGCGGCTTCGAGCTCGCGCTCGCCTGCCGCTATCGCGTCGTCGTCGACGAGCCGGGCTCTCGTCTCGGATTGCCCGAGGTGATGCTCGGCATCGTCCCGGGGTGGGGCGGGATGAAACGCCTGCCGCGACTCGCGGGCGCGCCGGCGGCGCTCGACATGATGCTCTCCGGCCGCACGATCGATGCGCGCCGCGCCAAGCAGCTCGGCGTCGCCGACGAATGCGTGCCTCCGCGGATCATGGAGAACACCGCGCGCGGTGTCCTGAAGGGGCTGCCTGCGCCGCGCACGCTGCATTTCCCGCTGTCGCTCACGCTCGCGGCTCCGGTGCGCCCGCTGATCGCCGCACAGGCGAGGAAGCAGGTCGCGAAGCGTGCACGCCCCGAGCACTATCCCGCGCCGTACGCGATCCTCGATCTGTGGGTCAAGCACGACGGCAATGCGCTCGCGGCGTCGCCGTCCGATCCCGAGTCGGTGCCTTCGCTCCTGAGGTCGCCGACCGCCGCGAACCTGATCCGCGTATTCAAGCTGCAGGAGCGGTTGAAGTCCCTCGGCAAGGAAGGCGACTTCGCTGCCACGCATGTTCACGTCGTCGGCGCGGGCACGATGGGCGGCGACATCGCGGCGTGGTGCGCGCTGCGCGGGCTCACGGTCACGCTGCAGGACCAGAGCCCCGAGCGGCTCTCGCCGGCGCTGGGTCGCGCGGCCAAGTTGTTCGCCCAGCGGTTGAAGGATCCGCGCCGCGTGCGTGACGCGGGCGATCGACTGATCCCCGATGTCGCCGGCGCCGGTGTCGCCCGCGCCGACGTGATCGTCGAGGCGATCTTCGAGAACCTTGACGCGAAGAAGACGCTGTTCGCCGCGCTCGAGGCAACCGCCAAGCCGGGCGCGATCCTCGCTACCAATACGTCGAGCATTCCGCTCGAAGGCATCGCCGCGGGCATGCACGATCCCGAGCGCCTGGTCGGCCTCCACTTCTTCAACCCCGTGCCGCAGATGATGCTGGTCGAGGTCGTGTTCGGACGGCAGACCCACTCCGAGCTCGTGCCGCGGGCCGCCGCCTTCGTGCGTCAGTTGGACAAGCTACCGCTGCCGGTCAAGAGCGCGCCAGGCTTCCTCGTGAATCGGTTGCTCGCCCCCTACCTGATGGAAGCGATGCGCTGCGTCGACCTGGGTGTCGCGCCGGAGACCGTCGACGAAGCCGCGCTCGCCTTCGGAATGCCGATGGGCCCGATCGAGCTCGCCGATACGGTGGGACTCGACATCTGCATGGCGGTCGGCACGATGTTGTCGCCCGGGGTCGCGCCACCCGCGAAGCTCAAGGCGCTCGTCGACGCCGGTCATCTCGGCAAGAAGACGAAGCGCGGCTTCTACGACTGGTCGACCGGCAAGGCGGCCAAGTCCGCGCCCGGCACGGTGCCGCCTGGCCTGGGCGATCGTCTGATCGTGCCCTTCGTCGGCGAAGCGAAGAAGGCACTGGCGGATCGCATTGTCGAGGACGCGGATCTGGTCGATGCCGGCGCGATCTTCGGCTGCGGCTTTGCGCCGTTTCGCGGTGGGCCGCTGCATTACGCGGAAGGCACGCCCGACACCGCGGAGACGCGTCCGCCGCCCGTCGGAGCACTGGCGTAGGTCACGGGCTCCGGGCAGGTGCTTGGTGTACGATTCCGCGGCTATCGCGAACGCGCCGGCCGCGACAAGAGGCGCGGGGTCTTGGCCCGGCGCGCCCGCGGGAGGAGGCATCGTGGATCGGATCTGGCTCGAGCACTATCCGAAAGGCGTACCCGCCGACATCGACGTCAACGAGTACGCGTCGCTGCGCGACGTGTTCGACGAGAGCGTCGCCCAGTACTCGGCGCGCCCCGCCTATTCGTGCATGGGCAAGACGATCACGTTCGGCGAGCTCGACACGCTGTCGACGGCGTTCGCCGGCTGGCTGCAAGAGAAGGGTTGCCGCAAGGGCACACGCGTCGCGCTGATGATGCCCAACATCCTGCAGTATCCGGTGTGCCTGTTCGGGATCCTGCGCGCCGGCTGCACGGTGGTCAACGTGAATCCGCTCTACACGGCACGCGAGCTCGAACATCAGCTCAACGATTCCGGAGCCGAGGTCATCGTCGTGGTCGAGAACTTCGCGCACACGCTGGCCGAAGTCGTCGGCAAGACCAAGGTGCGCCAGGTGGTCGTCACGAGCATCGGCGAGCTCTTGGGCTTCAAAGGTCTCATCGTCGATTTCGTGCTGCGCCACGTGAAGAAGATGGTGCCGGCGTTCCGCCTGCCCGCCTCGATCCGGCTGTCGGCGGCGCTTGCCGGCGGCCGCCGGACGAAGCTCGAGCGTGTCCCGCTCGGACACGACGATATCGCGTTCCTGCAGTACACGGGCGGCACGACCGGCGTCGCCAAAGGCGCGATGCTCCTGCACCGGAACATCGTCGCGAACCTGCTTCAGGCACGCGCGTGGGTCAAGCCTTTTCTCGCGCCGGACGGCCGCGAGATCATCATCACGCCGCTGCCGCTCTACCACATCTTTTCGCTGACGGCGAACTGCCTCATGTTCATGACGGTGGGTGCCGAGAACGTGCTGATTCCGAATCCGCGAGACATCCCCGGCTTCGTGAAGGAGATGGCCAGGTTCCGGTTCACCGCGTTCACCGGCGTCAACACGCTGTTCAACGCGCTCATCAACAACGCCGACTTCGCGAAGCTCGATTTCTCGTCGCTGCGGATCACGCTGGGCGGCGGGATGGCAGTGCAGGAAGCTGTCGCGCTCAAGTGGAAGGAGATCACCGGCCGGCCGCTGATCGAGGCGTACGGGCTCACTGAAACCTCGCCGGCGGCGACGATCAATCCGCTCGACCTTCCCGCGTACAACGGCTCGATCGGCCTCCCGGTCCCGTCCACCGAGCTGGTCCTGCGCGACGATGACGGCAAGGAAGTCGCGCTGGGCCAGCCCGGTGAGATCTGCATCCGTGGTCCGCAAGTGATGGCCGGCTATTGGAACCGCCCCGATGAAACCGCGAAGGTGCTGGACAAGGACGGTTGGCTCGCGACAGGCGATATCGGCGTGATGGACGAGCGCGGATTCGTCCGCATCGTCGATCGCAAGAAGGACATGATCCTCGTGTCCGGCTTCAACGTGTACCCGAACGAGATCGAGGCGGTCGTCGTCATGCACCCGGGCGTGCTCGAATGCGCCGCCGTCGGCATTCCCGACGCGAAGTCCGGCGAGGCAGTGAAGCTCTTCGTGGTGAAGAAGGACGAGGCGCTGACGGTCGAGGACGTCCTGCGGCATTGCCGCGAGCACCTGACCGGCTACAAGTGCCCGCGCGAAGTCGAATTCCGCAAGGACCTGCCGAAGACGAACGTCGGCAAGATCCTGCGGCGCGAGCTGCGCGACGAGATGAAGCGCAAGGCCGCATAGGCGTACCGGACCGCTAGCGGCTGCACCCCGCACCATGACCGTCACGCTGCCCGACCGCGCACCGACGCTACGCGTCGTGCCGATGCCGGCCGACGCGAACCAGCACGGCGACATCTTCGGCGGCTGGGTCATGTCGCAGGTCGACATCGCAGGTGGAGTGCTCGCAGCACAGCGCGCGCGAGGACGGGTCGCGACGGTTGCCGTCAATTCGTTCACCTTCAAGCAGCCGGTGCTGATCGGCGACGTCGTGAGCTTCTACTCGACGATCGTCAAGGTCGGCCGGACGTCGATCACCGTCGACGTCCAGGTCTACGCGCAACGCAATCCGAGGGACATCGTCTGCGTCAAGGTGACCGAGGCCTGCCTCACGTACGTTGCGGTCGGCGCCGACCGGAAGCCGCGTGACGTGCCTCCCGAATAGCCCGACGGTCCGGCCAAAAAACAACACTTCCCGGGAACGGCCCTCCGGAACCGGTTTTCCGAACGGTGCGGCCGGGGTTCGGCCGTGTATAGTGGGTTGCGAGCCGGCCAGAGGCGACAGAGCCCTCGAAACACTCCCCAAAAGGCAACAACCGGCGTTGCGCCCGTATCGCCGGGCAGGCGCCCCTAGCCAAGGAGACACCTGCCATGACCACCCCCTTCGTTCGCACCAGGATCGCCACGGCAGTCGCCGCGACGGCACTCGCGCTCGGTGGCGGTTACGCGCACGGCGCGGGTTTCGCGCTGCAGGAGAATTCGGGTAGCGGACTGGGCAACGCCTATGCGGGCGGCGCTGCCGCAGCCGAGGACGCGGCGACGCTCTGGTCCAACGTCGCGGGCATGTCGAAGATCAAGACGAACCAGATCGTCGGTGCCGTCAACCTGATCTGGCCTTCGTTCAAGTTCAGCGATTCGGGATCGCTGCCCGCCTTCTCGTGTCCGCCGACCCTGTGCCCGCCGGTTGGCGTGGCACAGCCGCTCGGCAACGATGGCGGCGACGCCGGCAGCCTCGCCGTCGTCCCGAATTTCTACCTCGTGGTCCCGCTCAATCCCCAATGGTCGTTCGGGCTCGGCGTCAACGCCCCCTTCGGACTCAAGACCGAGTACGACGACGGCTGGATCGGCCGCTATCAGGCGCTCAAGTCCGACGTCAGGACGATCAACATCAACCCGGCGCTCTCGTGGCAGGTCACCCCCAACATCGCCATCGGCGCCGGCGCGGACTACCAGCAGGTCAAGGCGACGTTCACGAGCAGCGCAAACTATTCGCTGGCCTACGCCACCGGGCTCGGCACCGCCGTCGGCCTGGGCGCGCTGCCCGCCGCGACCGCCAACGCCATCGCGGTCCAGACGAGCGGGCTCGACGCGAAGGTGAACGTCAACGGCAACGACTGGGCGTGGGGCTGGAACGTCGGCATCCTGGTCGATTTCGACCAGAACAATCGTTTCGGCGCGTCGTGGCGGTCGGACATCAAGTACAGCGTCGCGGCCAACGTCGATTTCACGCTGCCGGCGCTGCCGACGTTGACGCCGGCCGCGCTGAACCCCGTCGCCTTAGGCATCCAGGCGCAGGTCAATGCGAGTCCGCTGCTCGCGAACGGCGGGGTGACGTCCGAGATCAAGCTCCCGGGCATCGCCAACTTCTCGTGGTTCGGCCACGTCGCCCCGCAGTGGGACCTGATGGCGGACGTGCAGTACACGCACTGGTCGACGATCAAGGACCTGACGTTCGTGCGCACCAACGGCACGATCCTGCAGAGCACGCCGGAAAACTTCAAGGACTCGTGGCGGTACTCGATCGGCGCCAACTACTACTACGATCCGAAGTGGAAACTCCGCGCAGGTGTCGCCTACGACCAGTCGCCGGTGCAGGATGCCGATCGCAACGCGCGGCTGCCGGACAACGACCGCTATTGGCTCGCGCTCGGCGCGCAGTACGCGTACACGCCCGCACTCAAGTTCGACATCGGCGCCGCGTACGTCTGGATCAAGGACGGCTCGATCGCGCAGATCGGCCTCTCGCCGGCGAGCGTCGCGCAATATGGCTACCTGAAGGGCGACTACAGCGACAGCGTGTTCATCCTTTCGGGTCAGGTCACCTGGAACTTCTGACGGGCCGCTCGATCGGTTCGAATCCGTAACACCGCGCGGCGCGGCCGGACGTTGGGTCGTGCCGTTTGCATCCCGGCCGGCCAAGCACGCGCGGCCGTGCTTTCATCCCAGCAGGGCAACGCCATGTCCGTCATCGTCTTTCCCATCCGCAAGGTTGCGGTTCTCGGCGCCGGCGTGATGGGGGCGCAGATCGCCGCGCACTTGGTCAACGCGCGCGTCCCGGTTGTCCTGTTCGACCTGGCGGCGAAGGAAGGCGACCCGAACGGCATCGTCGCGAAGGCGCTCGCCGGTCTTGCCAGGCTCGAACCCGCGCCGCTGGCCAGAGCGGGCGGGCTCGCCCAGATCGACGCGGCCAACTACGACCGCGACCTTGCACGACTCGCGGACTGCGACCTCGTGATCGAGGCGATCGCCGAGCGGATGGACTGGAAGCGTGAACTCTACGCGAAGATCGTGCCGCACGTCGCACCGCATGCGATCTTTGCATCGAACACCTCCGGCCTCTCGATCAACGCGCTCGCGGAAGCGCTGCCGGCTAGCGCTGCGCCCGCGCTTCTGCGGCATCCACTTCTTCAATCCGCCGCGCTACATGCACCTGGTCGAGCTCATCGCGCACAAGGCGACCGATCCGGCGCTCCTGGACGCGCTCGAAACCTTCGTCACGACCACGCTCGGCAAGGGCGTCGTGCGCGCGAAGGACACGCCGAACTTCGTCGCCAACCGCGTCGGCATCTTCTCGGTGCTGGCGACGATGGCGCACACCGAGACCTACAAGCTCGGCTTCGACGTCGTCGATGCGCTGACCGGTCCGGCGATCGGTCGTGCCAAGAGCGCCACGTATCGCACGGCCGACGTCGTCGGGCTCGACACGATGGCGCATGTGATCAAGACGATGGAAGACACGCTGCCCGACGATCCCTGGCATCCGCTGTTCCGCGCGCCGCCGGTGCTCGCAGGCTTGATCGCCCAGGGCGCCCTCGGGCAAAAAACCCGGGCCGGCTACTTCCGCAAGCTGGGCAAGGATATCGAGGTGCTCGACCCGGCAGCGCGCGCCTATCGCAAGGCGGAAGGGGTCGTCGATCCGGCCGTGGCCGAGATCCTCGCGCTCAAGGCGCCGGGTGAAAAATTCGCGAAGCTGCGCGCGCATCCCCACCCGCAGGCGCAATTCCTGTGGGCGATCTTCCGCGATCTGTTCCACTACTGCGCCTACCACCTTCGCACCATCGCCGACAACGCGCGTGATGTCGATCTCGCTCTGCGCTGGGGGTTCGGCTGGGCGATGGGCCCCTTCGAGCTCTGGCAGGCGGCGGGTTGGAAGGACGTTGCCGGCTGGCTCAGCGAAGACATCGCCGCGGGCAAGACGCTCGCGAAGGTGTCGCTTCCGTCGTGGGTCACCTCCGGTCCGGCGGCCACAGGCATGCACACGCCGGCCGGCGCGTACAGTGCGTCCGCGAATACCTTCGTGCCGCGGTCGACCCTGCCGGTCTATCGGCGACAGATATTCCCAGATCCGGTGCTCGGCGAAAAATGGCCCCTCGGGACCACGATCATGGAGACCCCCGCCGTGCGCATGTGGCACGTGGGCGACGACATCGCGATCGTGTCGTTCAAGTCGAAGGCCAACACGATCGGCGACGCGGTACTCGACGGCGTGCAGGCGGCGGTCGAGCGCGCCGAGCGGGAGTGCGCTGCGCTCATCCTCTGGCAAGCGAAAGAGCCGTTCTCGCTGGGCGCCGACCTGAGCGTGATCGAGCCCGCGATTCGCGCCGGACAATGGTCGACGATCGAAGATGTCGTCGCGAAGTTCCAGCAGACGTCGCTGCGCCTGCGCTACAGCCTCGTGCCGACGGTCGCGGCCGTGCGCGGCATGGCGTTGGGGGGCTCGTGCGAATTCATCCTCCACTGCGATCGCACGGTCGCCGCGCTCGAGTCGTACATCGGGCTCGTCGAAGCGGGTGTCGGGCTCTTGCCGGGCGGCGGTGGCTGCAAGGAGATCGCCTTGCGCGCCGCGCACGAGGCGACGCGCGGCCCCATCGGCACGCAGCTCGACCAGCTCCCGTTCCTGCGCGCGTGGTTCCAGACGGTGGCGATGGCGAAGGTCTCGCGGAGCGCGCTGGAGGCGAAGGAGATCGGGTTCCTGCGGCGAGGGGACGTTGTCATCACGAACGCGTTCGAACTCCTGCACGTCGCGCGCGCGACGGCCCGCGCGCTGGCCGAGGCGGGTTATCGGCCGCCCCTGCCGCCGCGCAACGTCCCCGTCGCAGGCCGAACGGGCATCGCGGCGCTCGAGATGATGCTCGTCAACATGCGCGACGGCGGCTTCATCTCGGCTTACGATTTCGAGGTCGGGCTGCGCATCGCGCGCGTGCTCTGCGGTGGCGAGGTCGAGCCGGGCAGCCTGGTCGACGAGAAGTGGCTCCTCGATGTCGAGCGCGCGGAGTTCATGGCGCTTCTGCACAACGCCAAGACGCAGGAACGGATCGCGCACACGTTGAAGACCGGCAAGCCACTGCGCAACTGAGGACTACCATGGCGAAGCAGATGCAGGACGCCTACATCGTCGCCGCGACGCGGACGCCGGTCGGCAAGGCGCCGCGCGGCGCGCTGCGATCGACGCGGCCCGACTCGCTGCTCGTGCACGTGTTGAAGAGCGTGCTGGCCAGGGTGCCGGCGCTCGACCCGGTGCGCGTCGAGGACGTGATCGTCGGCTGCGCGATGCCCGAGGGCGAGCAGGGGATGAACGTCGCGCGGATCGGGGTGCTACTCGCGGGACTGCCGCAGAGCGTCGCAGGAATGACGATCAACCGCTTCTGCTCGTCGGGGCTGAATGCGGTGTCGATCGCCGCCGACCGCATCCGCACCGGCGAGGCTGACATCATGATCGCCGCGGGCACCGAGAGCATGAGCATGATCCCGCTGATGGGCGGGCTCAAGCCGAACCTCGAGGTATTCGCGCGTGACGAGAACCTGGGCATCGCCTACGGGATGGGACTCACCGCGGAGAAGGTTGCCCTGCGGTGGAAGGTATCGCGCGAGGACCAGGATGCGTTCGCGCTCGCCTCGCACCAAAAGGCGCTCGCGGCGCAGGCAGGCGGCGAGTTCGCCGACGAGATCGCGCCCTACCCGGTGAGCGATCACGTGCCGGATCTCACCACCGGGAAGATCGTCGTCAACAGCCGGACATTCGATCGCGACGAGGGGCCGCGCGCCGATACGTCGACCGAGGGGCTCGCGAAGTTGAAGCCGGTGTTCGCGGCAAAGGGCTCGGTCACCGCGGGCAACAGCTCGCAGACGTCCGACGGCGCCGGCGCGGTCCTCGTCGTGAGCGAGAGGATCGTGAAGGAGCTCGGGCTGACCCCGCTCGCGCGCTGGGTCGGCTTCGCGGTCGGCGGCGTTGCGCCCGAGGTGATGGGCGTGGGACCGATCGCAGCGATCCCGAAGGTGCTAAGCAACACCGGGGTCAAGCAGGAGCAGATCGACTGGATCGAGTTGAACGAAGCGTTCGCCGCGCAGAGCCTGGCGGTGATCCGCGACCTCGGGCTCGATTCGGCGAAGGTCAATCCGCTGGGCGGCGCAATCGCGCTCGGCCACCCGCTCGGCGCGACCGGCGCGATCCGCACGGCGACGATCGTTCACGGCCTGCGGCGGCGCAAGCAGAAGTACGGCATGGTTACCATGTGCGTGGGCACCGGCATGGGCGCGGCTGGGATATTCGAAGCGGTCTAGGCTTCGCATATCGACGCCATGCTGCGTTGCTCCTCGCTCGCGATCCTCATGTACGTTCGAGTACATTCCGGTCGCTCGCTGCGGGGCGCCTTGCCTGGCGCCGATCTGCTCGCCTCCATCGAAACGTGCAACGGACCGCGACGCTCCATCTGGAGGAATCATGATACGTAAATTCGCATTTTTGACGCTTTTGTGTATCGCATCGGGTCCGGCGCTCGCGGCTGAGGTGGGGGGCGTCAAGCTCGACGACAAGCTCTCGCTCGGGGGCCAGGAGCTTGTGCTCAATGGTGCCGGGGTCCGCACCAAGTTCATGTTCAAGGTGTACGTGGGCAGCCTGTATGTCGCGGCGAAGGCGAGCAGCACCGCCACGGTCTACGCCAAGGCGCCGCGCCGCGTGCAGCTCAACATGCTGCGCGACGTGACTTCGGACCAGATGCTCGAAGCGCTCGTCGATGGCATCAAGCAAGGCAATGCCCCCGCGGACGTGACGGCGGTAAAGGCGGAAACCGACCAGCTGACCTCGATCATCCAGTCGCTGGGTCCGCTCAAGGAGGGGAACGTACTTACATTCGACTTCGTCGACGGGGCGACGAAAGTCGGCCTGAACGGAACCGCCAAGGGTTCGATTCCAGGCGAGGCTTTCAACAAGGCGCTGATGAACGCGTGGCTCGGCGACAACCCGGTCCAGCCTGATCTCAAGAAAGCAATGCTGGGCGGCTAGCGCGACCTGATGCCCGATTTCTGGCCGTCCTGCGGCTATCGCCTGCTCACCGTCGGCGCCGATGGCCGGCTCACGCTGACCGACGACTTCCTGCGCGCATCGCTGCTGCGTCCCGAGCTGGCGCCGGTGCCGGAGTCCTGCCCGGCCGAGTTTGCGCTGCACGAGAAGCTGATCGCGGCTCCGCGCGATGCCGTGGCGGAGACGGAGCTCGGCGCCCTGGCCGACGCCGATATCCGCGAGAACTACGCGATATGGCTGCGCTTCCGTGGCCGGCTCGCCGGCGCGCCGTCGATCGAAGCCGCCTACGTCGCGCTCTTTCGCGATGGCGTCGACGTGCCGCCGCTCCTCGTCGCGCAGCTTACCCAGGTGTTGCTGCGGCATATCCTGGGCGAGAGCGCCGACCCGCTGCAGGCGCGCGCCGCGGAGATGCTGTTCCGCCCGCAGCGGATTGCGGTTCGCGACGACGGCGCGGTGATGGCGGCCGACGAGACCACGGTCGAGCTTCATGCGACGACCGGCGGGTTCGGCAATCTGGGCGAGCTCCTGCGCCGGAACCAGGCGCCGATGCGAAGCGTCGATCTCGAGGTATTGGACGAAACCAATGCCGCGGCGTACTGGGAACGCGACGAGCGCCACGACCTCGCCATCAGCCTGAACCTGGGACGTCCGGCGCTCGCGGGCCTCTGCCGCGTCCTCGAGCGCTGGATCGCGCATTTCGCGGGCGCCGCGGTCGTGGTCGAGCCCGTGCGCGAGATCGACGACGAGCGGTGGGTATGGCACGTGGGCCTCGACGCGGAGGCCACGGGCCTTCTCAACGATTTGTACAATCGCGTCGACATCGAGGAGGAACGAATGGGCCGGCTCCTCTGTCTGTTCGAGTTGCGGTTCGCCAATCCGGCCGACGTGCGGCCCGCGATTGCGGGGCGGCCCGTCTACCTGGCGATGGCCATGGACGCCGAATCCCGGCTCAGGCTCAAGCCGCAGAATCTCCTCGTCAACCTGCCGCTCGCGCGGCCCCAGTGACCGAATCGATAGACCCCATGATCCGACTTGAATCGCCCGCTGCCGCCGCGCTGGTCGCGGTTGCGCTCGCATGCACGCCGGCGGCCGGTGTCGCCCAGCCGACTGCCGCACCGACGCCCGGCACGCCCGCGACGGCCACGCCCGCCACACCCGCCTCGCCCCCGGCCGCAACGGCCGATCCCCTCGCTGACTTCGCCTGGCTCGACGGCTGCTGGGTCGGCAACGTCAACCAGCGCGACTTTCGGGAGCAGTGGATGCCGCCGCGCGGCGGGCTCGTGCTGGGCATGAGCCAGATGGTGATGGGTGGCAAGACCACGAGCTACGACTACCTGCGCATCGAGACGCGAGCCGACGGCGTCTACTACGTCGCGGTACCGTCGGACGGGAAGGAGGCGTCGTTCCGGTTCATGGGAGTCACCACCGACACGTCGAACGACCGCAACGATCGACTCTACACGTTCGAGAACTCGGCGCTCGAGTTCCCACAGCGGATCGTCTATCGCCACGCGCCGGGCGGCTGGATCTATGCGCAGGTCGAAGGCAAGGTCAATGGTGCCGATCGCCAGGTGATCTACCCGATGCGCAAGATCGACTGCGCAACCGGCAAGCGTGTCGGCGACTGATCTCGCTGCGATGGCCGATTCGCCTTCCGCGGCGCTCGCCAACTTCGAGAAGATGCTCGCCGCCGGCAAGGACGGTGCGCTCCTGCGCTACTCGCTCGGCAACGAGTACCTGAAGGCCGGCGACGCGGCACGCGCGGCGGAGCACCTCGCGTGCGCGGTCGCTCAGGATCCGCAGTACACGGCCGCTTGGAAGCTCTATGGGCGCGCCCTGTCTTTGGCGGAGCGCCACGAGGACGCGCTTGCCGCCTATCGCCAAGGCATTGCTGTCGCGCACGCGCGCGGCGACAAGCAGGCGGAAAAGGAAATGACGGTCTTTGCGCGGCGAATCGAGCGCGCGCTGGCGGATCTCGGCCGCTAATGGCTACGCCGGAACGCCGCGATTCGCGAGCGCGTCCGCGCGCACGTTGCCGGGATCATCGGCATGGCCGCGGACCCAGTGCCACCTGATGCGGTGCCGCGCGGCCATGGTGTCGAGCTCGCGCCAGAGGTCAGCGTTCTTCACGGGCTTGCGGTCGGCGGTCTTCCAGCCGTTGCGCTTCCAGGTGTGAATCCAGCTCTGGAAGCCGTTCTTGACGTACTGCGAGTCGGTGTAGAGTTCGACGTCGCACGCGCGCCTGAGGCTTTCGAGCGCGCGGATGACCGCGGTCAACTCCATCCGATTGTTGGTCGTCGCGGCCTCGCCGCCGAAGATCTCGCGCTCGCGGTCGCCGAAGACGAGCAGCGCGCCCCAGCCGCCGGGGCCCGGGTTCCCCTTGCAGGCGCCATCGGTGTAGATCGTGACAGCGCCGCTCGCCGTCGCCTGCCCGCGCGCCGCACTCAAGACCGGCCGACCCGCTCGATGCTCTCCCGCGCCTGCCGCGGTGCCGTCGCGATGCCGTTCGTGCGCCGTTCCCACGCCGGCGTGATCACGCGCATGCCCAGGACGCGCTTGGTCGCGCGCAGGTAATAGATGCCCCCGCCGATCGGCCACCAGCGGTCGCCGGCGCTTTCGAGAAAGCGCATGCGCGCGAGCCACGTTTCGTTCGCGAACGGTGGCACGTAGCCGTCGAGGCCGCCGCCCGTCACTTCGAAGCCGAGGAGCGCGAGCCAGTCCTTGAGCCGGTAGAGGGCGATGAAGCTGCCGTTCCACGGCGGCGTTTCGCCGCGTCCGAAGTAGCGGCGGGCGCCGAACAGCGAGAACGGGTTGAAGCCGGCGATCAAGACCTGGCCGTCGGGTCGCATCGTGCGATGAACCTCGCGCAGCAGCTGATGCGGTTCGCCGCTGAACTCGAGCGCATGCGGCAGCACGACCAGGTCGAGCGAGTTCTCGGCAAACGGCAGCCACAACGGGTCGGCCAGCACCTGGGCCGGCGGCGCGACATCGACAGTCCAGCGCGCCGTGATCCGGCTTTGCGCGAGAAACGGCGTGGCAGGCAACCCGATCTGGATCGCGTGAAAGCCGAAGATGTCGGCGACGGTACGGTCGAACCACGCCTGCTCGCGCGCAAGCAGGTAGCGGCCGAGCGGTGTCTCAAACCACTCGGCGAGCGTCGTTGACACCGTCGTCCCTGCTCCGGAAGATGCGTCCATGGCGGCGATTATCCCCATCCCCGCGCTCAGCGACAACTACGTCTGGCTCGTGCGGGAAGGTCGGAGCGCGGCGGTCGTCGACCCCGGCGACGCGGCGCCGGTGCAGGCATACCTCGAGCGTGAAGGGCTCACGCTCACTGCGATCGCGATCACGCATCATCATTGGGATCACGTCAACGGCATCGCGGCGCTGATCGAGCAGTTCGATGTGCCGGTCTATGGTCCGGCGCGCGAGACGATCCCGCACCGCACGCACCCGGTGGCCGAGAACGACAAGTTCGCGTTCGGCGACACGGGCCTCGAGTTGGCGGTGCTCGATGTTCCTGGCCATACGGCGGGGCAGGTCGCCTACGTCGGAGCCGCGAACGGGCATCGCCTCACGTTCACCGGAGACACCCTCTTCACCTGCGGCTGCGGCAAGCTCTTCGAAGGCACGCCAGCGCAAATGGTCACGTCGTTGGCGAAGCTCGCTGCGCTGCCGGGCGATACGCATGTCTACTGTGGTCATGAGTACACCCTATCGAACCTGCGATTCGCGCGTGCGGTGGAGCCGGGCAACGCAGCGCTGGTCGAACGGCAGGCGCGCGAGCAGGCCAAGCGCGATCGCGGCCTGCCGACCGTGCCGTCGCGCATGGACGAGGAACTCGCGACGAACCCGTTCCTGCGCGCGGCCGATCCCGCGGTGTTCGCGGCCGCGCAGGCCCATGCGGGACGGCCGCTCGCCGACACCGTCGACGCATTCGCGACGCTGCGGGAGTGGAAGAATGCCTTTCGGTAGCTGCCGCTGAGCGGGCCCTGTTGCCCGTTTGTCGCGGCAAATACCTGACCGGCCGGGCTTTTTGACGTTTTGGGTTGACGCTTCCAGCGGGCGCCACCTACCATCGCCGGACCTTGTCCCGAGATCCCGGCCCAATTGCGTCTTAAGCTCGCCCCGTTGGTTTTCGCCGTCGCGCTGGTCGTCGGATGCGCGACGCCCGCGCCGGAGCTTCCCCCTCCGGATCCTCTCGCGATCACCGTACCGGAGCCGCCGGCGCCACCGGAGCCGCCGGTCATCGTCGCGCAGCCGCTTGCGGATACGGCGTTTCCGCCGAACGTCGCCGATTCGCTCGAGGCGCTGCCACCGCCCCAGGACGATCTGTGGGACCGCATTCGCAAGGGCTTCGCGATGTCGGACCTGGACGATCCGCGCGTCGCTAAATGGGAAGAGTGGTACGCGTCGCGGCCGGACTACGTGGCGCGGATGGTCGATCGCAGCCGGCGCTACCTTTACTACATCGTCGTCGAGGTCCAGGAGCGCGGCATGCCGGCCGAGATCGCCCTCCTGCCAATGATCGAGAGCGCGTTCAACCCGAACGCGCTGTCCACGAGCCGTGCGTCGGGCATCTGGCAATTCATCCCGTCGACAGGCAGGCTCTATGGCATGCAGCAGAGCTTCTGGTTCGATTCGCGTCGCGACGTCGTGGCCGGCACCGACGGGGCGCTCACGTACCTGACCAAGCTCCACACCGACTTCGACGACTGGCAGCTCGCGCTGGCGGCCTACAACTGTGGCGAAGGGAACGTCGGCAGAGCGATCGCCCAGAACCAGAAGAAGGGCAGGCCGACCGACTACTCGAACCTCAACCTGCCGAACGAGACGCGCGACTACCTGCCGAAGCTGCAGGCGGTCAAGAACATCGTGCGCGATCCGGCCAAGTACGGCATCGTGCTCGACGACATTCCGGATGCGCCGTATTTCGCCATCGTCAAGACGACGAAGCGAGTCGATGTAAAGCGTGCAGCGGAGTTGGCCGAGATGTCGGAGGAGGAATTCCAGTTCCTGAACCCGCACTTCAACCGGCCGGTCATCGCGGGCGCGGAGGAATATACGATCCTGCTGCCGATCGACAAGGCCGAGCTGTTCGCGGCCAAGCTCGATCTTACCGATCAGCCGCTCGTCACCTGGCAGGCGTACCGGATGCGCAATGGGGAGACGCTCGCGCAGGTCGCGGCGAAGTTTGATCTGCCGGTCGAGACGCTGCGCGCGGTGAACGGCCTGGGCGCGCGGACAAAGCCGCCGCCGGGCCACACGCTGCTCGTGCCGTCGGCCCGCCCGAGCAACGACGGGAACGACGGTCTGGCCCAAGCAGTATTCACGACCGTGCCGCAGGGCCGGACGTTCTACTACAAGGTCAAGCGCGGCGACACGATCGCGCAGATCGCGAATCGTTACGATGTGAGCGTGGCCGACATCAGGCGCTGGAACGGTCTGACGCAGGCCTCCGTCAACGCGGGCCAGTCGCTGCGGATCACGAGCGATCTGGCACCCAACGCGGCCCGGGCGAAGCGCGCGACGGGGCGCAAGCCGTCCGCTCCGATGAATGCGAAGAGCCCGGGCAGCAATGGCGGCACCGCCGCCCCGCCGCGGCCCGCGAGCGCCGGCAGCGCGGCGAAACCTCCTACACGTTCGGCCAAATCGCCCGAGCCGGCGGGCGGCTGATCTTGCTCCCGCAGTCGCGGGGCCCCACAAACAAAAACAGGCGACGCCAGCATGCGTCGCCTGTTTTTTGTCCGCCGCCCGATTGGAGGCGGACCTGAAGCGCGAAGGCTTACAGCTTCTTGGCCTTCTTCGCCTTCTTGGCCTTCTTGGCCTTCTTGGCCTTGCGCTTCGGCGCGGCCTTCTTGGCCTTCTTCGCGGCCTTGCGACGCTTCGGGGCCGCCCGCTTCTTCGCCTTCTTCGCGGCCTTGCGCTTCGTCGCCTTCTTCGCGGCCTTGCGCTTCGTCGCCTTCTTCGCGGCCTTGCGCTTCGTCGCCTTCTTCGCGGCCTTCTTCGCAGCCTTCTTCTTCGCCGTCTTCTTCTTGGCCTTGCGCTTGGTCGCTTTCCTGGGCGCCGGCGAAGCCGCCGGCATCATCGCCATAATGTCTGCCATTCTCGTAGTCTCCTGTCTGAGTTGCTATGACTGTTATGGTGCTTCTACTACCTCGCAGGTGCGCCGGATTGATCGTTCGGCATCGCTGAATTAGCCAAAACCTCTTGACAAATCTGCCGCGACCTGCTGCCTGAATTCTAGCCACATTTGCCCGGATTGCAAGATTTGTCCGCCAATTCCGGGCCTTGCGTGCGCCAGTGTTGCGAATTCGCACACTGTCATTGCGGGTTCAAAGACGCATTTTCCAGTACCGCACGCGCGTGAGTGCAATCGCGCGCGCTCGTTCAAGGGAACCGCGATTCGCTTGCGAACAGCTCCGTGATCGACTCGCGCGCACGAGCCAGATGCGCCTGCGAGCCGTCGATGACGACTTCGCAGGCGCGCGGGCGGGTGTTGTAGTTGGAGCTCATCGCGAATGCGTAGGCGCCCGCCGAGCGAATCGCGACCAAGTCGCCCGCCTCAAGCGCGAGGTCGCGGTCGTGCGCGAGGAAATCGGCGCTTTCGCAGACGGGGCCGACGATCTGCCAGCGGCGGACCGGTCCCGCGCGTGTGCGCACGGGCTCGACCGCGTGCCAGGCATCGTAGAGAGCCGGGCGGATCAAGTCGTTCATCGCCGCATCGACGATCGCGAAGTCGCGCCCGTCGGACTGCTTGAGGTACAGCACGCGGGTCAGCAGGATCCCGGCATTGCCGACAAGAAGGCGCCCCGGCTCGAGCAACATCCGTTGCGAACGATTCCCCCGCGCGCGCGCAAGCGCGAGCGCATACGCGCGAGGATCGATCGCGTCCTCGCTTCCGTAGCGGATCCCGAGACCGCCCCCGACGTCGACGTGCGACAGCGCGATGCCGTCGGCCTCGATCCGGTCGGCGAGCGCGAACAGTTTCTCCGTCGCTTCCACGCAGACCGCGAGATCGGTGATCTGTGAGCCGATGTGGCAATCGATGCCACGCACCTCGACGTGGGGCAACGAAGCCGCGCGCCGGTACAGCGCAGGCGCATCGTTCCAGGCCACGCCGAACTTGCTCTCGCGCAGGCCGGTCGAGATGTAGGGATGGGTCCGGGGGTCGACATCGGGATTCACGCGAAACGACACCGGCGCGCGCTTCCCCACGCGACCGGCGACGGCGTTCAGGACGTCGAGCTCGGCCGCCGATTCGACGTTGAAGCAGTGGATGCCGGCGGCGAGCGCCGCTTCCATTTCGGGGGCGGTCTTGCCGACGCCCGAAAATACGACCTTGGCCGGGTCACCCGCTGCCGCGAGCACACGCGCGAGCTCGCCACCGGACACGATATCGAAGCCGCTGCCTGCGCGCGCGAGGAGATCGAGCACCGCGAGCGTCGAGTTCGCCTTGACCGCGTAGCAGACGAGATGGGGCACGGCGGCGAATGCGGCGTCGAAGTCGCGGTAACTGCCTTCGATCGCCGCTCGCGAATAGACATAGCACGGCGTGCCGAAGCGCTCGGCGATCGCGGCGAGCGGTAGGTCCTCGGCGAAGAGCTCGCCGCCGCGCCTCGCGAACGGCGCCGTCATGGCTTCTTCGGTGGCGTTTGATCCGGCTCCGTGGCCGGCGCCGAGCCCGCGTCAGGTGCCGTTGGCGCCGTTGTCGGTGCGGGCGTCGTGGTCGGCGTCTGTGCGGGTGCCGGTGAGGGCAGGCGCAGCGGGCCCTTGATGCCGCAGCCGCCCACGGCGATCGCCGCGACCGCGCACGCCGCAGCGATGCGGAGGCGCCCGGTGGCGCCGGCGGCAGCGACGGAATCGCGTAACATCGCTTGGAATCCTAGCATGCGGGAGTTGCCCGGTTCGGCGATGAGCACCGACAGCGAATTCATGGCGGCCGCCGATCGGGTCCTGGCCGCAATCGGGAAAGCGCTCGACGTGGCGCTTGACGAAGGCGACGTGGACGCCGACTGGACGCTCAAGGACGGCATCCTCGAGATCGAGTGCGCCGACGGCAGCAAGGTCGTCGTCAATCGGCATGTGCCCAATCGCGAGATCTGGGTCGCGGCGCGCAGCGGCGGGTTCCACTTCGCTGCGCGCGAGGGCGCATGGCGCGACACTCGCTCGGGCGCGGAGCTCGGCGCTTCGCTCTCGAACTTGCTGCGTGCGCAGGCAGGACTCGAAGTCGCGCTGCCAGCGCTGGCTACGCCGCCTTAGCTAATCCAGCACCACCGACCACTCGACGAGCGCCCGCCGCGCCGCGGCGTGGCCGGGGTGGAGCGCTTCGACGAGCGCCCAGAACCGCCGCGAATGATTGAGTTCGATCAGGTGGGCGACCTCGTGCGCGACCACGTACTGCGCGAGCTCCGGCGGCAGCTGGATCAACCGCCATGAGAAGCGGATCTCGCCCTTCCGGTTGCAGCTGCCCCACTCGCTGCGGGCCTTCGAGAGCTTTACCGCCGGCGACGCGGCCCCGATCTGCGCCGCGCATGCGGCGACGCGAGGCGCGAGGAAATGGAGAGCCTGATCGCGCAGCCAGCGATCGACGAAGGCCGCAATGCCGCGTTCGTCGTGAGGCGCCGGATGGCGGACCGTGACGTTGACGAGGTCGGCTGCGATCGATGGCTGGGCGGCCGCATGGATCGCGAGCGTCAGGTCGCGCCCCTGGAACAGGAGCGGCGCTCCGGACTTCCACACGGCGGGAAGGACGTCGCGTCGGTCCCGCCACTCGGCCAGCCGGCGCAGGATCCACGCGGCGTGTACGCGGAGCGTGTCCTCGACGTCGCGGATCGTCACCCAGCGGGAGGCGCGAACGACGAGCCCCTCGGCGTCGACGTGCATGCCGATCGTGCGCCGCTTCGCTCGAACGAGCCGATAGTCGACCGCCTCGCCCGCGAGCGCGATGCGGCGCAGCGGCACCGGCAGCGCCGCCTTCCGGCTCTCGTCGCGCGCGGCCGCGGTCATCGCGGTGCGCCCAGCCGCGCGACCTCGCTTTCGATCCATGTCTCCACTTCGGTGGTCAAGGTCTGCGCGTCCCTTCCGCCAGGAATGATGGGGGGACCGAACGAGATTGTCACGGTCCCCGGCTTCTTGCCGAAGAGCCCCTTCGGCCACAGCCAGCCCGCATTGTGCGCCACGGGCACGATCGGCACGCCGAGTTCGCGGGCGAGCCGTGCGCCGCCGGTCTTGTACTTGGCGCGCGTTCCGACGGGGATGCGGGTGCCTTCCGGGTAGACGACGATCCAGAACCCCTGCGCGAAACGTTCACGACCCTGCCGCGCGATCTGCTGCATTGCATCCATCCCGGCCTTGCGATTGATCGTGATCGGAGAGGCGAGCGCGAAGCCCCAGCCGAAGAACGGGATCGACAGGAGCTCCTTCTTGGCGACGTAGGCGAGCGGCGGGAAGAAGAGCGTCAACGCGAGCGTCTCCCACGTCGAGCTGTGCTTCGACATCACGATATGGGGGAGGTCTCGCGGTGGGATGTTCTCGAAGCCCAAAGTCTGGTGGCGGATGCCGCAGAACACGCGCGCGCCGGTTAGGTTCGTGTGGCACCAATGCGCAGCGATCCGGTACATCGGCACGCGGGGAATCCAGAACAACGAGAGCATCACCGCCGCGTAGAACGGCGTGACGAACGCCTGGAAGAGCAGGAAGGCGAGCGAGCGGAGAGCCGACATCGCGGACGGCGCCCGCGGGCTATTCCGCCGCGAGCAGCGCGGAGGCCGCGAACGCGAGATCGGGGAAGATCACCGTGTTCTTCGGGAAACTACCGGCGCGGAGCGTTTTCTCGCCCTTGCCCGTGAGCACGAGCAGCGGCTGCGCGCCGACCGCTTCGGCTGCCTCGAGGTCGCGGACCGAGTCGCCGACGCAGGGCACGCCGGTCATGTCGACGCCGAAGCGGTGTCCGATCTCGAGGAGCATGCCGGCCTTCGGCTTGCGGCAGTCGCAATCGGAATCCGCGGTGTGCGGGCAGTAGAACAGCGCGTCGATGCGGCCCCCGGCCTGCGCGAGCGCCTTGTACATCTTCTCGTGGATCGCGTTCAGCGTCGCCATATCGAACAGCCCGCGTCCGATCCCCGACTGGTTGGTCGCAACGACCACGCGGAAGCCGGCGTGGTGGAGGCGCGCGATCGCCTCGAGGCTGCCGGGAATGGGCCGCCATTCATCCGGCGATTTGATGAACTGCTCGCTGTCGCGATTGATGACGCCGTCGCGGTCCAGCACGATCAGCCGGACGGCCCGGGTCTGGGCAACCGCTTCGGAGGCGAGCTGGACCATGCTAAACGGCGAGCTTCGAGATGTCGGCGACGCGGTTCATCGTCTGGGCAATGCCACGGAGGAGCGCGAGGCGATTGGCGCGGATCGCGGGATCGTCGGCCATCACGAGGACGTCGTCGAAGAACCGGTCGACCGCGGGCTTGGCCGTAGCTAGAGCCCGAAGGGCCGAAGAAAAGTCGCCGCGTCCGCAATCCGCGGCGACGGCCGGCTCGAGTTTCTGGAAGGCGAGCCAGAGGTCGTGCTCGGCGCCGTTCTCGAGGCGGCTTCGGTCGACCGCCGCGGCGGCCTCGCTCTCGGACTTGCGCAGGATGTTGACGATGCGCTTGTTCGCGGCGGCGAGCGCGCCGGATTCCGGTAACGCCTCGAACGATTGTACCGCGGCGAGCCGCGCGGGCACGAGATGAATGTCGGCCGGGGCGGCGTCGACGACGGCGGCGATCTGGTTCGCCGTGTAGCCTTCCTCGCGCAGGTAACCGCGCAGGCGGTCGTAGATGAAGCTCGCGAGCGAAGCCCGCGCGTCCTTTACCGTGGGCGCGCTCTTGAACCCGTCGAAGGCGAGCGCGAGAAGCTCCGGCAGCGGCAGTACGAGCTGCCGCTCGACCAGGATGCGGATGACGCCGAGCGCCGCGCGCCGGAGACCGAAAGGATCCTTGTCGCCGGTCGGTATCTGGTCGATGCCGAACAGACCCGCGAGTGCTTCGAGCTTGTCGGCGAGCGCGACCGCCTGCGCGACCTTGCCCTCGGGCAGCGCGTCGCCCGCGAAGCGCGGCCAATAGTGTTGCGCGATGGCATCGGCGACCACCGCCTGCTCGCCGTCGTGCAGCGCGTAGTAGCGCCCCATCACGCCCTGCAGCTCCGGAAACTCGCCGACCATGTCGGTGACGAGATCGGCCTTCGCGAGCAGCGCGGCGCGATCGGCCGCCGCGGGATCGGCGCCGATCTTCGCGGCGATCCTGCCGGCCAGGACGCGAACCCGTTCGATCCGATCGGCCTGCGAGCCGAGCTTGCCGTGATAGACGACGCTGCGCAGCTTCTCAACGCGCGCGGCGAGCGGCTGCCGGCGATCGTGATCGTAGAAGAACTTGGCGTCGGCAAGCCGCGCCCGCAACACGCGCTCGTTGCCGGCGATGATCGCAGCGGGATCCCGCGTTTCGACGTTCGAAACGAGCAGGAACCGGTGCGTGAGCTTCCCCTTCGCGTCGGCGAGCGGGAAATACTTTTGGTTCTGCTGCATGGTCAGGATCAGGCATTCCTGCGGTACGGCGAGGAACGCCGGATCGAAGCTCCCGGCGTAGACGACAGGCCACTCGACCAGCGCCGTCACCTCGTCCAGCAGCGCGTCCGGTGCAATCAGCGTCGTGCCGCCCAGCTGCGCGGCGAGCGCCTTCTCAATCGCCGCGCGCCGCAGCACGAACGATGCGACAACCTTGCCTTCCGCCCAGAGCTCGTCCGCATACGCCTCCGCGGTCGAAACCTCGATCTCGCGGCGGCCGACGAACCGGTGGCCCTCGGTCGTGCGCCCGGCGGCGAGCCCAAGGGCAGTGACCGGGACGCCGTCCGCGCCGTGCAGCGCCACGAGCCGATGCGCGGGTCGCACGAATTTCTCGTTGTTGTAGTAGCTGCCGGGCGCGGCGTAGCTCATCACCTTCGGGATCGGCAGGTTGGCGATCGCGGCGTCGAGCGCATCCTGCAACCCGCGGGAGAGGGGAGGACCTTTCGCCAAGCTGCGCAGATAGACATAGTCGGCCTTGCCGTCGGACGCCACGTAAATCGCATCGGGGCCGTCGGCCGCATCCAGCGAATCGGTCGCGAGATGTGCGCGACCTAGTCCCGCAAGCTTCTTTTTGAGCGCCTCGGTGACGTGTCCCGCGGCGTCGCGCGCGACCCTCACCGGCATCAGCTTGTCTTCCACGTTGGTATCGGGCGCGACGGGGCGCACACGCGTGATCGACACGGCGAGGCGACGGGGCGTCGCGTACGCCTTCGTCGCGCTTTCGCCATCGAGAAAGCCGCGCTGTCGCAGTTCTGCCAGGATCCTGTGAGCAAACGCCTCTCCGAGTCGCTGCAGCGCCTTCGGCGGCAGCTCCTCGGTGACGAGCTCGACCAGCAATGTCGCCGTCGTCATGCGGGCACCATCCTCGGGTCCGCCGGCAGCATGGGGAAACCCAGCGCCTCACGCGATTCGACATACGCCGTCGCAACCAGTCGCGAGAGGTTGCGGATGCGGCCGATATACGCCGCGCGCTCGGTCACCGAGATCGCGCCGCGCGCGTCCAGCAGGTTAAACGTGTGGCCAGCCTTGAGGATCATTTCGTAGCCCGGCAACGGCAGCTTCGCCTCGAGCAGCCGCTTGGCTTCGCCTTCGAAGTGCGCAAACTGCTCGAAGAGCTTCGCGACGTTCGATTCGTCGAACGCGTACTTCGACTGCTCGACCTCGTTCTGGAAGAACACGTCGCGGTAGCTCATCGTGGCGGTGTATTTCAGGTCGAATACCGACTCGACGTTCTGCAAGTACATGCTCATCCGCTCGAGGCCGTAAGTGATCTCGCCGGTGATGGGGTCGCAGTCGAGTCCCCCGACCTGCTGGAAGTAGGTGAACTGCGTGATTTCCATGCCGTTGAGCCAGACCTCCCAGCCCAGCCCCCACGCGCCGAGGGTCGGGTTCTCCCAGTCGTCCTCGACGAAGCGGACGTCGTTCTGCCTGAGGTCGAAGCCGAGGTCCGAGAGCGAGCCCAGGTAGAGGTCCAGGATGTCCGGAGGCGACGGCTTCAGCACGACCTGGAACTGGTGGTGCTGATGCAGCCGGTTCGGATTCTCGCCGTAGCGGCCGTCCTTCGGACGGCGCGAAGGCTGCACGTAGGCGGCGCGCCATGGCTCGGGGCCGAGCGCGCGCAGGAAGGTCGCCGTGTGCGACGTTCCTGCCCCGACTTCGGTGTCGTAGGGTTGCAGCAGCGCGCAACCCTGGCGGCCCCAGTAGTCCTGAAGTTTCAGAATGACCTGTTGAAACGTGAGCATCGTGCCGGAGGGGCACGCTCGTGCCCGGGCCATCAAAGGCTCTGATTTTACGGGCATTTGAAAATCGCCCCAAACGGGGCGCAGAACCGGTCGATGCGACTATTCCATTTCGACTGGAATCGCGTTGTCCTTTGGGCGCCGGTCGATCAGCTTGTTGTACGGATCGATGCCCGCCTTCGCGGGCTTCTTCGGCACGACCAGCGTGAACGCCGTCTCTTCCTGTTCGATCTTCTTTTTCTCGAGATAGAGCGGCTGGCCCTCGGCGTCGAGCACGCCGATGTCGATCCAGTCGTGGAGCGGCGCGTCCGTTTCCTTGCCGAGCTCGTCGGCCTTGCGCTTCTTGGCGAGCACTTTGAGCGCGACCTCGTAGCGGCCGTCGGGCAGTGCCTTTGCCTTGGCCGACAAGGCACGGTTGTCGTAGAGCGTGATCGTCTCGAAGAAGTCGTCGATCATGTACTGCAGATGCGGCGGGGTGACGGCGCGGATCTTCTCAATCAGGTCCGACGCGCTCGAGTACGGCGGACCCTTGAACGCCCACTCGTCGCGGTAGGCACGAATGGCGCGGTTCAGGTTCTCCTCGCCGATGTAGTCCTGCAGCGCGTACATGATCAGGCTGCCCTTGCGGTAGTGGATGTAGTCCTGGTTCTCGACCCGCGCGAGCGGCAGCTCCTTTTTCTGCTCGGTGCTGCGGCCGAGCAGGTAGCGGTCGAGCTCGTATTGCAGGAAGCGCTGCATCTTCGCCTCGCCGTACTTCTGCTTCATCACCATCAGCGCCGAGTACTGCGCGAGCGTCTCGACCAGGAACGTCTCGCCCTGCACGTTGCCCCCGGGCACCTGGTGGCCCCACCACTGGTGCGCGAGCTCGTGCGCCGTCACGTAATACGGGTAGTCGATGTCCTCGGGGTCGTCGGGCCGGACCCGAGCGATGAAGCCGATGCCCTCCGAGTAGGGAATGGTGTTGGGAAACGATTGCGCGAACGTCTCGTAGCGCGGGAATTCGATGATCCGGAACTGCTTGTGCTGGTAGGGACCGAACGCAGCGGTGAAATAGTCGAGCCCGGCCTTGGTGGCTGCGATCATCGTGTCGACGTTGTACTCATGCCCCGGGTGATGCCAGACCTCGATCGCGACGTCGTGCCAGCGCTCCCGCTTCACGTCGTAGCGCGCCGACTGGAACGCGAAGAAGTCGAGGATCGGGCTGTCCATCTTGTACTCGAAGTAGCGGCGCCCCCCTTCGGTCCACTCTCGCTGGAGGTACCCCGGCGCGATCGCGAGCTGGTCGGGGTCGGTGCCGACGGTCGCTTCGAAATCGATGAAGTCGGCGTCGGGCGCGAGCGCGTTCTCGGCGAGGCCGACCGGATCGTCGCGGTCGCGCATCCGCTCCTTGGGAGCCAGGCCGAATTTCTTGCGATCGCGGTCGGTCGCGAGCTCGCCGCGATCCTGGTAGCCGATGAACGGCAGCACCGTCATTCCGTTGACGAACGAGCCGTTGGCAACGACGTTGGTCGTTGCGCCGGTGTTGGTGAAACCGCGGGTCGGTACGTCGAGATCGAACGCGATTGCGATCGTCGCGCCCGGTGCGAGCGGCGTCGCAAGGCGGTAGCTCCTGAGGCCCACCCGCGGATCGTCGGTCGCGAGCGTCGCCGGAGCCGAGAACTCGAGCTGGTCGAAGCGCATCCGCTCGGGCTCGAAGAAGAGCAGGTGGACGTCGTCGATCGGCTTGCCGGTGCGGTTCTGCAGCGTGTAGCGCCCCTTCATCCGCACGCGCTGCTCGCGCGGGAAGAGGTCAACGGCGAGCTTGACTGCGGTGATCTTGGGCTGCGGGTCGGACGCGAGCGCCTTGTATTTCTTCTCGTAGTCGGCCTGCCGCGCCTGCTGGTCGTAGGTCGTCGTGTATTTGTTCAGGATGTTCGTGTTCCAGAAGATGAAACTCCCGAGTGCGACCATGGCCACGGCGCCGAGCGCCGTGACGAGACCCACGGGCCTTGTGAAGCGGCGGCGCGCGATGGCCAGGCGCCCGCGCCAGTCGGCTGTTGTGCCGCGGACCCAGAGGAGGTAGGCCGCGACCGCGAGCAGGAGCGCGGCCGTGGCCCAGTAGGCCTCGAACACGCGCACGCGGGGAAGGAACGGACCGAACCCGTTCATATCGGAATACGTGAAGTTCGTCGTGACGCCGTACTTGTAGAGGTTGTGCTCCAGGCCCATGAGGGGCGCGAACGAAATGACCAGGAAATAGACGATCATCACGAAGTGCGCGAGGTACTTCTGGTTCAGTACCGAGTGCACGGTCAGCGCGAGCACGCAAACGAGCCAGTAGTCGATGAGCTCGAGGCCGAAGAGCCAGCGGAGGTACAGCCCCGGCTCGTAGTGGTGATAGCCCTTCGCCGTCTGGATGCCCATGCCACAGAGCATCAGCACCGCCTGCAGCAGCATCGGCACGAGCATCAGCGCGCCCAGCTTGGCGGCGAACGGCAGCCACGTGGGGATGGGAAGCGCATCGTGGATCTGGTCGAGCCGATGCTCACGCTCGCGCCACACGAGCTCGCCCGCGTAGAGCGTGATGATCACGAGCATGAACAGTCCGAACGTGCCGGACACGAGCTCCAGCATCTGGTAGGTGACCGGCCACGTGGTCGTGCCGAAGATCGCGCCGGACGTCGTGCTGGTGACGATGAAGAACAGGATTCCCGCCAGCGCAATGACGCCGAAGTAGACGTTCTTCACCGTCTCGCGGAAGTTGAGCCAGATCATCCGCGGCAGGAGACGCCACGCTGCGACGCGCCCGGGCTCGACCGTCGGCAGCGCGATCGCCGCCGGAGCGGCGTCCTCCAGGACGACGCGCCGCCGCTTCCGGGCGCGAAGACCCGGATACGCGAGTGCGAACCGCCAGGTGCAGAGCGCGATCAGCGCGCCGCCGATGGCGAGCCACAGCAGACGGTTCTGGAGCAGCAGGCCCTCGAACGGGATCAACCGCGTGTTGCGCTCGCTGATCGACCAGTATTCGGTGAGACGCGAGGTTGCGACGACGCCAAAGGGATCGAGCATCGCCGCAGTGAATTTGTTTTCCATGTCGCGCAAGAGCCCCTGCGCAGCCAGGTAGCCCAACAGGAGCAGCACGCTGCCGACGTAAACGGGCAGCATGCGTCGCGAGAGCGCAGCCAGGCAGAAGAAGGCGCCGCCCAGGACGACCAGGTTGGGCAGCACCACGGTCGCAAACGGAATCACGTAGGCGAGTGGGCGAAAAGGGCCCACGCGATCCGGATCGATGCCCGGCAGTAACAACCCCAGCATGTCGCCGAGCGCGATGCCCGACAGGATCAGCATCAGCACCGCGATCGCACCCGCGAAGCGGCCGCCCAGGTATTGCCATTTGTGAATGGGCGCGGTGAAGAAGAACGCTTCAGTGCGGTACTCGAAATCCTGCTGGACCGCGCGGCCCATGACCGCGGCGATCACGGTGAGCGAGGCCATCCCGAGGAACGCCATCGTCTGGGCGACGGCATAGGGCGAGTTGATCCATACCTTGCCGCTGCCGAACGACACGATGGCGCCCGGGATCACTCCGCCGGCGGCGGCCACCCACAGCATCGCCAGCGCGAACAGGATGACGAAGTAGACCCAGGTCGAGATCCGGCGGAGCCGCGTCCTGAACTCGAAGGCGGCGATGGTGAAGAAGCGATACATCACGCGACCTCGCGCAGCGGGGCCTCCTGGCGCCTCGCGATGGCGTCGAAGTAGACGTCCTCGAGCGTCGGTGGAATCGATGCGAAACCAGGTCCCGGCATCGCGTCGGCCACGACGTTGACGAGCGTCCTGCCGGCCTTGAGCCGCGTCGAGATCACCGGGTGGGCCGCCTTGGTCGCGTCGAGCTCGCTCCGCGCGATTTCCTTCTGCCAGACGCGATTCTCGAGTGCGGCCGTGAGTCGCGCCGGCTCGCCGGTCAAGAGCACCCGGCCCCGGTCGATGATCGCCATCCGCGCGCAAAGATCCGAGACATCGGAGACGATGTGCGTCGACAGGATCACGATCACGTTCTCGCCGATCTCGGCCAGCAGGTTGTGGAAGCGGACGCGTTCCTCGGGGTCGAGGCCGGCGGTGGGCTCGTCGACGATGACGAGGCGCGGATTGCCGAGCAACGCTTGCGCGATGCCGAACCGCTGCCGCATGCCGCCCGAGAATCCGCCCAGCGCCTTCCTGCGCACGTCGTAGAGATTCGTCTGCCGGAGCAGCGTGGCCACGACGTCGCGTCGCTCCTGGCGGTTCTCGAGTCCCTTGAGGCGCGCGAGATGGTCGAGGAGCGTTTCCGCCGAGACCTTCGGGTAGACGCCGAAATCCTGCGGCAGGTAACCGAGCGTCCGGCGCACGGCGTCCTTGTCGCGCAGGACGTCGATATCGCCGATCCGCGCCGTGCCGGCGTCGGCTTCCTGCAGCGTCGCCAGCGTACGCATGAGCGTCGACTTGCCGGCGCCGTTGGGTCCCAGCAGGCCGAACATGCCCGCGGGGATGGTCAGCGTGACGTCGGACAGCGCCTTGACGCCGTTGGGGTAGGTCTTGGAGAGACCGCGGATCAGGAGTTCGAAGGCCATCGCGAATTAGAGATCCCGGGAGAACGAAGCGGATTCGCCGGCGCGCGCAACGGGTTTCCGGCGCGCGGAGATGACGACTGCGATCAGGAGCGCGATGGCAACGGCGGCCACCGGCAGGTCGCCCCAGCGGACGTACGGCGTGAGCCCGGTCCGCCCGGAGACTTCGACCTCGAGGATGCCGCGAGTGAACCACGGCAGCCGCGCGAGCTCGCGACCGTCGGGCGCGATCGCCGACGTGATCCCGGTGTTCGTGGCGCGCAGCATGGGGCGTCCGCTCTCGAGGGCGCGCATCTGCGCGATCTGGGCGTGCTGTTCCGCGGCGATCGAGCGGCCGTACCACGCGTCATTGGTGACGTTGACGAGGATCGTCGCCCGTTCGGCTTGCGGGCGGATGTCGGCGCCGAAGGCGTCCTCGTAACAGATGTCGACCGCGATCTTCTGTCCGGCGACCTCGAGCGGCGGCTGGTCGGCCGCTCCGGCCGACTGGCTGGCGATCGGGATTGCAAGCAGCGCGCGGAGGGCGGCCCCGAGCATGCCTTCGAGCGGGATCGTCTCGCCGAACGGGACGAGATGGCGCTTGCGATAGAGCTGCGTTGGGGCCGTGCCGAGCGTGACGACACTGTTGTAATAGCGCGGCTGCTCGCTTCCGGGCAACGGCGGTTCCAGCGTGAACAGGCCGAGCAGCAGATCGCCGTTGCGGTCCGCCGCGGTACGCAGGAGCGCGAGCAGCACCGTTTCGGGCACCTCGTCGGCGAACACCGGGAACGCGCTTTCGGGCAGCACGATCAGCCGGCCGCGCGAGGTGGCAGCGAGCTCCGTGTAGAGATCGAAGGTCCGCGTGCGGAAATCCGGATCGAACTTGAGGTCCTGCAGCACGTTGCCCTGCACGAGCGATACGCCAATCGGCGCGCCTACGGGGGCCGTCCAGGCGACCCTTCCAAGCGCGAGACCGATCGCGCCGAGCGCGACCGTCGCTGCGGTAAGGACGACGACGCGACGCCAGGCACGCGCTGCGAACCCATCGATGGCGAGTGCAATCGCCGCCGCGACAAGCGCGAGGGCGAGCGTTACCGCAAACACACCGCCGATGGGCGCATAGCCTGCAAGCGGGCTGCCGGGCGCCTGGCTGTAGCCCAGCGCAAGCCAGCCGAATCCGGAGAGGAGCCAACTGCGAAGCCATTCCAGCGCGGTCCATGCGCCGGCGCTCGCCAGCGCGCGCTGCCACGTCCGCGGTGCCGTCCAGCGTGCGGCGAGGAAGCCGGCCGCGGCGGGGAACAGCGCGAGATACGCGACGAAACCCGCCGTCCCGATCGCGGCGAGCCCGGCCGGCATCCCGCCAAACGTGTGGATCGCGATGTAGACCCACGAGACGCCCGCACCGAAGAGGCCGACGCCGAACGCGAAGCCGGTGCGCACGGCAGCGCGCGAAGTCGGCGCGTCCTGCCAAAGCACGAAAAGTAGGGCCAGGGTTACGAGCGGAAGCAGCGCCGCGCCCAACGGCGCGAACCCGAATACGGTGGCCGCACCCGCAGCGAACGCGAACCAAGCCGGCAGCGACGGCGCGAAGCTCATCGGCAGCCGCGGCGGTGCACCGTCAGTGACCTGCGGCGTCGGGATTCGATGCGGGCACGGCGGGCGGGGGCGGCGCCGCCGGCATCACCGGCTCCACTTCGAGAGTGTAGAGGCGGCGGGAGTCGGCGCGCACGACGCGGAACCGGAGCTCGCCGATCGTCGTCGCCTCGCCGCGCTTGGGCAGGCGCCCGAACGCCTGCAGGACGAGCCCGCCCACCGTGTCGAACTCGTCGTTGGCGAAATCGGTGTCGAAGTGCGTGTTGAAGTCGTCAATCTCGGTCTGCGCCTTCACGCGGTAGCGGCCGCCCGCCTCGGCAATGATGTTGTCCTCGCTCTCGTCGAAGTCGTACTCGTCTTCGATGTCGCCGACGATCTGCTCCAGCACGTCCTCGATCGTGACCAGGCCCGAGACGCCGCCGTACTCGTCGACGACGATCGCGATGTGATTGCGGTTGGCGCGGAACTCGCGGAGCAGCACGTTCAGCCGCTTCGACTCCGGCACGAATACTGCCGGGCGCAGCGTGTCGCGCAGGTTGAAGGTCTCGGGGCTGCGATACCAGTTCAGGAGCTCCTTCGCGAGCAGGATGCCGATCACGTCGTCCTTGTTCTCGCCGATGGCCGGGAATCGCGAGTGGCGCGTCTCGAGCACGACGGGGATGAATTCGGAAGGATCGTCGTCGATCGAGACGACGTCCATCTGCGCGCGCGGGATCATGATGTCGCGCACCGTCATCTCGGAGACTTGCAGCACGCCTTCGATCATCGACAGCGCATCGGCGTCGAGGAGCTTGCGCTCGAAGGCGCCGTGCAGGAGATCGAGGAGTTCCTCGCGATCCTCGGGCTCGCGCGTCAGGAACGCCGAGAGCCGCTCGAGCAGCGTGGGCCGGCCGGACTTGTCGTCGCGCTCTTCCATCGGCTAGGCGCGCCGCGCCGCGACGCGCGGCCGCGCGTACGGATCGGGAATGCCAAGAGTGGCCAGGATCGCCGTTTCGCGCGCTTCCATCGCTCGCGCCGTGCGGGAGGTGTCGTGTTCGTAGCCCTGCAGGTGCAGCATGCCGTGGACGACGAGGTGGGCGCAATGATCGGCGAAGGGCTTGCCCTGCGCCTTCGCCTCCTGTCGCAGCACGGGCGTACAGAGCACGATGTCGCCTTCGAGCGTCTCGCCATCGTACACGAACGTGAGCACGTTGGTCGCGTAGTCCTTGCCGCGGTAGAGCGAGTTCAGCGTCTGGCCCTCGCGCGTGCCGACGAAGCGCACGGTCACCATGCAATCGCGTTCCTGCGCCGCCCTTGCCCAGCGGCGCAGAAGCGCGACCGGGGGCAGTGTCGCAGCCGCCGTTGCCTGCTGGACGGTGAGCGCAAGCCGTGGGGGGCGCCCCCTCATCAGCGGTCCGCGTCGGGTGTCTTCGCTGCGATGTCGCGCTCGTAGGCGCTGATGATCTTCTGCACGAGCGGATGCCGTACGACGTCGGCCGCGGTGAAGCGCGTGAAGGCGATGCCGCGCACTCCGGCCAGGATCCGATCGGCCTCGACCAGCCCGCTCTTTTGTCCGCGTGCAAGGTCGATCTGCGTGACGTCGCCGGTGATCACCGCCTTGGTGCCGAACCCGATGCGCGTCAGGAACATCTTCATCTGCTCGGGTGTCGTGTTCTGTGCCTCGTCCAGGATGATGAACGAGTGGTTGAGCGTGCGGCCGCGCATGTAGGCGAGCGGCGCGATCTCGATGGTGCTCCGTTCGAAGAGCTTCCCCGTCTTCTCGAAGCCGAGCAGATCGTAAAGCGCGTCGTAGAGCGGTCGCAGGTAGGGATCGACCTTTTGCGCCATGTCGCCTGGCAGAAAACCCAGGCGCTCGCCGGCCTCGACCGCGGGACGCACGAGCACGAGGCGCTTGACGGCGTCGCGTTCGAGAGCGTCTACGGCGCAGGCGACGGCCAGATACGTCTTGCCGGTGCCCGCGGGGCCGATCGCGAACGTGATGTCGTGCTCCTGGATGTGCTTCAGGTAGAGCGTCTGGTTGGGCGTGCGCCCGTGGAGATCGGCGCGGCGCGTGCGCAGGAGCGGCAGGCTCGTGTCGTCGGTCGCTTCGCCGGGCGGCTGCGAGGTGATCTCGATCAGGCCGAGCTGGATGTCGTCGACCGACAGCGGCTTCTCGGCCCCGGCGTAGAAACGCTGCAGCGCGGAGACAGCGCGCGCTGTCTGCACGGCCGTCCCCGTGACCGTGAAGTCGCCGCCGCGATGGGCGATGGCGACATCGAGCGCGGCCTCGATCTGCCGCAGGTTCGCGTCGAGCGGCCCGCAGAGATTCGCGAGCGCACGATTGTCGAGCGGCGAGAGCCGGAGCTCGTGCTGCTCGCGTCGCACCGTCATGCGCGCGCCGCCCCCCGTGCGGCCGCCCAACTCACGCCGCCTGGCGGACCATCGGCGCCTTCAGCGCCTCGTCGAGCGTCGAAGCCGATTCGATCAGGTGCGCGCGCGTCGCCGCGTCCCGATTGCCTGAGCTCGCGGCCGCCTTGAGCTGTGCTGCGAGCTGCTTCGCCTCCTCGCGCACATACGCGGTCGCGTCGGTCGGTGTCGTCGACGCCGGACGCGTCAGCATCGTCGCGAGCTTGCGCACGTGCTCGCGCTGGAGGTCGCGACGCGGCCCCGGGATCGAGCCGCCGGTCTTCAACTCGCTCCAGATCGTGCCGCGCAGCGTCGCGAAGAGCTCCGGGATCGTCAGCGCCTGCTCGCTCTTGCTCACCTTGATCTCCGAATCGAGGAGCCGGGTCAGCACGGTGTCGCTCATGAGCTGGTTCAACGCGCCGGTCTGCAGACCCAGTACGCGGTTGCGCAGGCTGAAGTCGGGATTGAAGCGGGCGGGCGTGAAGCCGGTGCCGGGCATGTTCAGGTAGTCGATGCCCATGCTGCGGATGAACTCCGGCTTGAACTGGAAGCTGTCGGCGGCGAACACGCCGTTGGCGAGGAGCTTCAATGCGGCGCGCTGCTTCTCGGGTGAAACCGGCGTCAGCGGCCGGTTCGCAGTGCCGGCGTAGTCGCGGACGTAGTAGACGCCGCCGACGTACTTCGCGACGAGCGCGGACGCTTGGCCGAACTGGCGGAAACCGGCGTCGAAGCTGCGGCGCAGGACGTCATACGATTCGCCGGGCTTCAACTGTTTCGCCTGCAGCCGCTGCCAGAGCTCCTGCGAGATCACGAGCCGCTTCGACAGGTAGACGAGCGGATCGGTACCGAGATCGAACTGGCTCGCGTCGGGGTCGAGGCCCGCGATCGTTTCCTCGTCCGACGAGAACGCGAGCAACGGATCGGTGGCGCCGCGCGCGGCGATCTTCGCGAGCTCGTCGTTCTCGGTGTCCCTGGGCAGCGGCCTGTACGCGTACTCGATCGCCCAGTAGTCGTACGGGCCGATCGTCGGCTCGACGTAAGCGCCCTGCCGCTCGCCCTTCACGGCAATGTTCAACGGGTTGTAGTCCATCACCGAGCCCGAGATCCCGTGCTCGCGGCTCCACGTCGGATCGGAGATCTGCGCGAGCGTGTACACGGTCGATGCGCGGAAGTTGTGACGAAGGCCGAGCGTGTGTCCGACCTCGTGCATGACGACGGCCTTGAGCGTCGCCTGGACGAACTCATCGGCCTCGGGGCTGCCGGGCTCCAGGTCGCCGCGCTCGAACAGGACATCGAGGCCGAACTGCATCTCGGCCAGCGCCTCCGTCGCGTACGCGCACGTGTACGGGTCGAAATCAACGGCGCCTGCCTCGGCGCCGAACGCCGGCCACGCCGAAGGCGCCTGCTCGGCGATGAAGGTCCGGCGGCTGCGCGACCAGAGCTCCGGAATGCCGACCTGCGCGTCCAGGATCTCGCCGGTGCGCGGATCGGTGACCGAAGGCCCGATTGCGAAGCCCGCATCCGTGGAGACGAACCAGCGCACGGTCGAGTGGCGCGAGTCGTAGGTGTCGAAGATCGCATCGGCGTCCATCTGCTTGACGACGATCGCGTCCTTGAAGCCGATCTTCTCGAAGGCCTTGTTCCACTCGAGGATGCCGTCACGCACGGCCGGCCGGTATTTCTCGGGGACCGTCCGATCGATCCAGAACACGATCGGCTCCTTGGGCTCCGACGTCTCGGCTGCGGGGTCTTTTTTCTCGAGGCGCCAGCGGTTCACGAAGTGCGTCTTCGCGGTGTACTTGGTGTCGGTCGAGAAGTCCCAGACCTCGCTCTCGAAGTGGCCGACGCGCGGGTCGGCGCGTGCGCGCGGGCATCGGGTCGGGCAGCTTCGCGATGTTGTACGTGTAGCCCAGGAACAGGCTGCGCGCGTCGGGCAGCACGGTGAACGGCGGGAACGGGTTCGGCGGCAGCGGCGTCGGCGTGAGCGGCGGCGGCAGCGAAGCCCGCGGATTCTGGTAGTGCGCCGACACGACGAACGTCGATTGATCCGCCGTGTTGCGCAGCGCCTCGAAGCTCGAGTTCTTGCCGTCGAACGTGTAGTTCCGCATGTGGACGCCGGTCGTGAAACGGTCGCCGACCGGGATGTCGCTCAACAGCAGCGAGTTGGCGTCGACCAGCACGGTCTTGCGGTCGGGATGGGGCTGGCTCGCAACGGTCGTCGAGCCGAGGAGGCTGTCGGTGAAGCCTTCCTTCACGCCCTGCGCGATCGCCGCGTTGGCGCCGCCGGTGAACGTGTAGTTCTTCGCGATCAGCTGGACGGTGTTGCCGATCTTCTTCCACTCGACGATGCCGTCCATCAGCATCATGCCGCCGTAGACATTGTGCTGACCGACGCCGCGGCTCAGGTTCGCGGTGAACAGGTACGGGACGCCGAACTGGTCGGGCGCAATCTCGATCCAGACCTTGTCATCCTTCTGCCAGATCGGGAAGAGCCCCTGGCTCTCCTTGGCTTCCTTGATCACTTCGGCAAACGGGCGGGGCTGGCCGGGTGCTGCTGCAGCTGTGGGCGGAGTCGCGCCGGGGGCCGCAGCACCCGGCCCGGCGGGTCTGGCGCCGGTCGCTGGCGGCGTCGCTGCTGCGGGCGTCGCGGTGACTGTCGCGGTCGCCGCGGGCGGCCCGTCGGCCGCAGGCGCGGTGGCGCAGCCGGCGAGCGCAAGCGTCAGGGCAGAGAGGGCGAACGCCCCGAGCGGAAGCCGGGGGTTCAGGAGACGGGCGGAGCGGAACATCGGAAACCTCGTTAATGGGAAGAATCGGAATCGGCTACTGACCACGGTGGCGGGCGGCGGTTCGCCGCGACCCGACGGACGTCATGACGGGACCTGCTGGCCGCGCAGCGAATGCGCCAGCGCGGCGGTGATCGCGACGTCGACATAGCGGCCGACGAGCGACGGCTCACCGGCGAAATTGACGACGCGGTTATTTTCCGTGCGGGCTTGCAGCTCGCGCCCATCCTTCACGGCCGGCCCGGTGACGAGCACGCGCTGCCGCGTGCCGACCATTGCATCGCTGTATTGGCGGTACTGAAGGTCGAGGAGTGCGGTGAGCCGCTCGAGGCGCGCCTGCTTCACCTCGGGCGGAACCTGATCGGCGAGCTCGGCCGCCGGCGTGCCCGGGCGCGGGCTGTAGGCGAACGTGAACGCGCCGTCGAAATTTACGTCCGCAGCGAGCGCCATCGTGCGCTCGAAGTCGGCGTCGGTCTCGCCGGGGAAGCCGACGATGAAATCCGACGTGAGCGATAGCCCGGAACGGACGGCACGGAGCCGGCGCACGATCGACTTGTATTCGAGCGTGGTATAGCCGCGCTTCATCGCGGCGAGCACCCGGTCCGAGCCCGATTGCACCGGCAGGTGCAGGTGCGAGACGAGCTTGTCGACCGTGCCGTACGCCGCGATCAGCGCCGGCGTCATCTCCTTCGGGTGCGACGTCGTATAGCGGATGCGCTCGATGCCCGGGACCGCCGCGACATAGTCGACGAGCGTCGCGAAGTCGGCGATCGTTTCGGTGGCGCCGATCTGGCCGCGGTAGGCGTTGACGTTCTGGCCCAGCAGTGTGATCTCGACGACACCCTGGTCGGCGAGATCCGCGATTTCCGTGAGCACGTCGTCGAACGGACGCGAGACTTCCTCGCCGCGGGTGTACGGCACGACGCAGAACGTGCAGTATTTGCTGCAGCCCTCCATGATCGACACGAACGCGGTCGCGCCGTCGACAGCGGGCGGCGGCAGGTGGTCGAACTTCTCGATCTCGGGAAAGGAGATGTCGACCTGCGGCCGGCCGGTCGCGCGCCGCTCGCGGATCAGCTGCGGCAACCGATGCAGCGTCTGCGGGCCGAACACGACATCGACGTACGGCGCGCGTTTGACGATGCGCGCGCCCTCCTGGCTCGCGACACAGCCCCCAACGCCGATGATGAGGTGGGGCTTCGCCGCCTTGAGGGCCCGCACGCGGCCGAGATCGTGGAACACGCGCTCCTGCGCCTTCTCGCGCACCGAGCAGGTGTTGAACAGGATCACGTCGGCGTCCTCGGGCCGGTCGGCGAGCGCCAGACCATCGGAGGCGGCGAGCACGTCGGCCATCTTGTCCGAGTCGTACTCGTTCATCTGGCAACCGAACGTGCGGATGAAAAGCTTCTGCGGCACAGCGGGCGCTCCGGAGCGGGTTTCAACCCGTGGGAGCGGGCAGCAATCGGGGCGCGGATTATAACAAAGCGACAGGGCTCCTCCCGGGGGCTGCGACGGGCGGAGCCCCAGGCTAGAATGCCCGCCGCAGGTGTCCGCTGCGAATCCCTCGTGGCGGGTGAAACGGGAACGCGGTGCCGCGCGGAGCCTGGCTCCGGCGCCATCCCGCGGCTGCCCCCGCAACGGTAAGCCGACGCGGGCCGCCCTCACTGCCACTGTCCGGCCCCGCCGGGCGGGAAGGCGGGCGGCATTGCACCGGCGAGCCCGGAGACCGGCCTGCATCCGGTTCGCGGCGCGCCTCCAACGCGCGCTCGTCGCCGTCGCCGCGCGGGGATCCGCGGCTCCCGCGGAGTCCAGCATGAACCTTCGAACGATCCGGCGCGCGAGCCTCGCGGTCGCGCTGTCGCCCCTCCTCGTCCCTTTGCACGCGTCGGCGCAGACGCCGACGAAGCTCGAGCCGGTGGTAGTGACGGCGGCCCGCGATGCGCAGCCGATCACCGATGTGCTCGCCGACATCACGGTGATCGGTCCGGACGTGATCGCGCGCTCGGGCGCGCAAAGCCTGACCGAGCTGCTGCAGCGCCAGCCAGGGGTCGAGATCGCGATGAACGGTGGCCCGGGTTCCGTGTCGAGCGTGTTCCTGCGCGGCGCGAATCGCGGGCAGACGCTGGTGCTCGTCGACGGCATTCGCATCGCGTCGGCAAGCGCGGGCGCGACGTCGCTCGAAGCGATCCCGCTGGACCAGATCGAGCGCATCGAGATCCTGCGCGGCCCGGCGTCGAGCCTCTATGGCGCCGATGCCATTGGCGGCGTCATCCAGGTCTTCACGCGTCGCGGCAAGGGGGCGTTCGCGGCGAACGCGAGCGGGGGCTACGGCACCTACCGTACGTGGGACGCGAAGGGTGGCGTGAGCGGGACGGCCGGACCGGTGCAATACGCGGTGCAACTCGCGGGACAGGCGAGCCGCGGCTTCAACACGATCACGAATCCCGACAACTTCCTCTACAACCCCGACCCCGACGGCTATTCGAATCGAAGCGCATCGGCGACGCTCGGTTACGATTGGGCGTCCGATCAGGCGCTGACGGCGCAGTTCCTGCGGAGTCGCCTCAACAACCAGTTCGACGGCGGTCCCGGCTACGACGACCGGACGATCACCGTCGACGAGACATGGCAGGTCGCGAGCCGGAATCGTCTCGCGTCGTTCTGGGTGTCGCGGTTGTCCTACGGCGAAGGCATCGACGACAGCCGGACCGAGACGGCGTTCGGGCCGTCGACCTTCGACACGACGCAGCGCCAGCTCGGGTGGCAGAACGATTTCACGTTGCCAACGGGTGTGCTGACGGCAGGCTACGAGCGGCGCGACGAGCGTCTCGCGACGGATGCCGGCTTTGCCGTGACATCGCGCACCACCGATTCGCTGTTCGGTATCTACCGCCTCGCCATCGACGCGCACGCGCTGCAGGCGAATCTGCGCTACGACGAATCGAGCCAGTACGGGAGCCAGACGACGGGCTCCTTCACCTACGGCTACCGCTTCTCGCCCGCATGGCGCGTCACCGCGGGCTACAGCACGGGCTTCAAGCCGCCGTCGTTCAACGACCTCTACTATCCCGGGTTCTCCAACTCCAACCTCGAGCCCGAGACGTCGAAGAACGTCGAAGGCGCCGTCTACTGGAACGGCGATTTCGACGGCGCCAGCGTCGAGGCGCGCGCGATCGCCTATCGCAACCGCGTCTCGCAGCTGATCGCGCTGCAGTGCGACGCCGACTTCAACTGCACGCCATATAACGTCAATCGCGCGACGCTCCAGGGCGTGACGCTCGGCGCGGACGTGCGCGCCGACAATGGCATGACGCTCGGCGCTTCGCTCGATCTCGGCTCCCCCGAGGACGATTTGACGGGCAAGCTGCTGCCGCGCCGTGCCCGCCAGCACGGGGCGATGACGGCGGGAATGCCGTTGGGTCCTGTTCGACTGGGCGTCGAGCTGGTGGCGTCCTCGCTGCGTTACGACGATCCCGCCAATCTGGTGAAAATGGGTGGCTACGCGATCGTCAATCTGACCGCCGAATGGGCGCTGCCGCACGATGTCACGCTGTTCGTGCGGGCCGACAACGTGTTCGACAAGAACTACGAGCTTGCAGCCGGCTACGCGACCGGCGGCGCCCAGGTCTTCGGCGGTGTGCGGGTTGCGCTGCGATGAGGCGTGCGCTGCTCGCTCTCGTGCTTGCGCTCGGCGGCGCGATCCAGGTGCACGCCACTGTCGTCGCGACCGACGACACCGGCGCGACGGTAACGCTCGCCGCGCCGGCGTCGCGTATCGTGAGCCTGGCCCCGCACGCGACGGAGCTCCTGTTCGCCGTCGGTGCCGGGCCGCGGATCGTGGCGACGCTCGACACGTCGGATTTCCCGGCCGCCGCGAAGAGCATACCCCGTGTCGGCGACGCGCGGGCGCTCGACCTGGAGCGGATCGTCGCGCTTGGCCCCGACCTCGTCGTCACCTGGCCATGGTCGGCACCCGCCCAGGTCGAGGCGTTGCGCGCGCGCGGCATTGCCGTGTTCATGACGAAGCCCGCGACGATCGACGGCATCGCGCAGGACATGGAACGGCTTGGCGCACTGACGGGTAGCGCGGAGACCGGGGCTCGCGAAGCCGCGGAGTTCCGCGCAGGGCTCGCGCGCCTGCGCGAACGCTATCGCACGGCACCGCGCGTGCGCGTGTTCTACGAGATCTGGGACGCGCCGCTCTACACCATAGGAGGCGATCACCTGATCACGCAGGCGATCGCCGTGTGCGGCGGCGAGAACGTCTTTGCCAACCTGTCGTTGCCGGCGCCGGCCGTCGACATCGAGGCCGTGCTTGCCGCGGCACCCGACGCGATCATCGCCGGCTCCGATCGCGGCCTGCGTCCTGCCTGGCTCGATGCCTGGCGCCGCTGGAAGGAGTTGCCCGCTGTCGCCCACGATCACCTGTTCGCAGTCGATGCGGACCTGCTGCATCGGCCGGGCCCGCGTTTCGTCGACGGCGTCGCCCTGATGTGCGCGGCGATCGACCGGGCGCGGCTTGTTCCACGAACGTGAATAGGGTTCCAGCAACGTTTGCGGTCGGCGTCGCCTCCGCAGCCGGGGCAACGGTCCAACGCTCGTTCGCTCTAGGCAGGAAGCAGCGTCCGCGTCGACCCCACTCCGACTTCGGCGAGACGATGGCCGAACAGCGTGGAGAGCGTGTCTGCTGTCAGCACATCCTCGGCGCGGCCGGCGATGGCGCATCCGCCGCCGAGCGCGATCGCATGATCGGCGTAGCGCAGCGCGAGATGTAGGTCGTGCAGAACCATGACGAGCGACGTGCCGCGTTCGCGCGCGAGCGCCGCGAGCCCGTCCAGCGCCGCCACCTGCTGGCCAAGATCGAGGTGCGACGAAGGCTCATCCAGCAGCATGAGTCCGGGCTCCTGCGCGACGACCGCCGCGAGCGCGACCCGGCGCCGCTCGCCGCCGGACAGCGTGCGGACGTCGCGCGATTCGAAGCCTGCGAGTCCGAAGCGCGCGAGCGCGGCGCTGGCGCGCGAGAGGTCGGCCGCCGATTCCCAATCGAAGCGGCCGAGGTGCGGATGCCGGCCGACGAGCACGGTTTCCTGCACGCTCGCCGGAAAATGGTCGACGCTGTCCTGCGGCAGATAGCCGCGACGCCGGGCGCGCTCGCGTGGCGACAGCGTTGCAAGCGCGTCGCCGTCATAGGCTATCGTTCCCGCGGCGGCCGGCCGCAGCCCGGCGAGCGTGGCGACAAGAGTTGTCTTGCCGGCACCGTTCGGCCCGACAATGGTCCAGCACTCGCCGGAGCGAACGTCGAGATCGAGGTTCGAGACGAGCCAGCGGTCGGCGACCACAGCGGCGAGTCCGCGGCAGGACAAACGCGACCCCCCCGGCTTCATGCGCCTCCCTCGCCGCGCGCGAGCAGGTAGAGGAACGCCGGCACGCCGACGAACGCGGTGACGACACCGACCGGGAGCTGAACGGGCGCAACGAGGCTCCGCGCAAGCGTATCGGCAACGACGAGCAGTGCCCCGCCGGCGAGCGCGGCAGCCGGCAGGAGAATGCGCTGATCGTTGCCGATCACGAGGCGGAGCGCGTGCGGGACGACGAGCCCGACGAAGCCGACGGCCCCCGCCACGGTGACCGCGACGGCGGTGGCAAAAGCCGCGGCCGCATGCAGCGCGAGGGTCGCGCGCGGGACGGCGACGCCGAGCGCGGTCGCTACGTCGTCCCCGCGCGAGAGCACGTTCAGGTCGCGCGCGAACGCGAGCGCGACGACGAGCACGGCCCCGAGCGCGAGCAGTGGGCCGCCGGGCGCCGGCGGGGCCGACAGATCGCCGATCAGCCAGAACAGCATCCCACGCAGCTGCGCGTCCGGCGCGAGCGTGAGCATGAGCGCAATCATCGCACCCCAGCCCGCGGCGACGACGATACCGGTGAGGAGCAGTCGCATTGCGGTCCACGGCGCACGGGCGCGGCCGGCCCGCGCAAGGCCGAACACGACCAGCGTCGATGCAAAGGCGCCCGCGAAGGCGGCGGGCATCGTGAAGGTGGCGATTCCGGCGGAGAGCGCGGCGAGCGCACCGACCGCCGCGCCGCCGGAGATGCCGAGCACGTAAGGATCGGCGAGCGGATTGCGCAGGAGCACCTGGAGGAGCGCGCCGGCAACGGCCAGCAGACCGCCCACCGCGAACGCGGCAAGCGCCCGTGGCAGTCTCAACTCGCGCACGATCGCCGCGGGGCCGGACGTCGCGTCGCCTGCGAGCGCGTGCACGATCGCCGTACCGTCGACGCCGATGCTTCCGGTGGCGAGCGCAAGCGCGAACGCCGCAAGCACCGCGAACCCGAGCGTCGCGAGCACGATCGCCGCGCGTGGACGTCGCGCGGAGGCGGTGAGCGTGTCCATCGGTGTGGGGACGTTGCAGATCGACGCCGCGGTTTGCGTGGCCGATTATAGGCGCGCGGCCGGGCCCAACTCGGCAGCCGATGGGGTGCATGCTGTCGCCGGGCTTCCGCGCCTATAATTTCCATCCCGGCGGTCGCCAGGCCGGGGGCAAGATGATGAACAAGGCCTTCACTCGCGAAACCGACACCGTCGAAGACGATGAGCAGGACGTCGCCTCGCCGCTGCCGTCGGGCGCGCGCAACTACATGACACCGGGCGGATTCGGACGCATGAAAGCCGAGCTCGACCGCCTCGTACAGAAGGAGCGCCCCGAGCTCGTCGCCACGGTGGCGTGGGCGGCCGGCAACGGCGATCGTTCCGAGAACGGCGATTACATCTACGGCAAGAAGCGCCTGCGCGAGATCGACCGCCGGATCCGTTTCCTCGTGCGCCGGCTCGATGTCGCCGAAGTCGTCGATCCCATGGCGCGCGGCGAGGAGCGCGCCGACCAGATCTTCTTCGGCGCAACGGTCACCGTGCGCGACGCGAAGGGCGGTGAGCGCACGATCAGCATCGTCGGTGTCGACGAGATCGACACCACTCGCGGGTATGTGAGCTGGGTTTCGCCGATTGCGCGTGCGCTGCTCCGGGCGCGGGAAGGCGATACGGTGCCGCTGCACACCCCGGGCGGTGTGGAGGAGCTCGAGATCGTCACCGTGCGCTATGTACCGCTGGCGACGGGCGATGCCGACGCTGTGCCGGCCGCCGGTTGACGCCATGTAGGCGGCGGGCATAGAGTGACTCGATGACTGCGCCGGTTCCGACGCCAAACGTTACGTCTGCAGCGCTCGACTCCGAGCTCGCCGCGCTCGAGCGCAAGCAAGCCTCACTCATTGCCCACGTGCGGGCGCTGCGTGCTGCCAACGAGGCACTGCGCCGCGATCTTGCGGCGGCAAACGCGCGCAACCAGACGCTGGCCGCGCGGGTTGCCGAAGCGCGCGAGCGCCTCGACGCGCTGCTTTCGCGCATGCCCGAGGCCGCGGAGTAAGGCGCCGTCGCGATGAGCACGCGTCCGCAAGGGGGCGGTGAGCGAACGGTCACTCTCGACGTTTCGCTGCTGGGCCGGGATTTCAAGATCGCATGCAAGGAATCGGAACGAGCGGAGCTCGCGGACGCGGTGGCATTCCTCGATCGCCGGATGCGCGAGATCCGTGAGGGCGGCAAGATCGCCGGCGCGGAACGTATCGCCGTGATGGCGGCGCTCAATATCGCTCACGATCTCCTGCGTGAGCGCAAGCAAGCGCGGTCGGTTGTGTCGTCACCGTCAAGCGTGAGCAACGGCACCGTTGACGAGAGCGCGTTCAAGCGTAGAATCGAAGCGATGCAATCGGCGCTCGACGCGACACTGGCGGGGCAGAGCGACTGATCCGTTCAACGTTCCCTACGGTGTTCGAGCTGTCCAAATACTCTTTGAACCAATGCCATATGGCGAGGTTGCCGCGCCTTTGATGGGCTGGTGTGCGCTCCTACGCGGAAGCGCCTGAAGGCCTCGGCAGGCGACCCTCTTGAACTCAGGTTCAAGATGACGGGCGGCACGGCACAGGTGGGGAACACCTATAGCGTTCGGCCGCCGGGAAGATAACCCGGCGAACGAACGATCGGCGGTCTAGAGCGTCCGCAGGAAGGCGACGAGGTCGTCCTTCTCGTCCTGCGTCAGGCCCAGCGAGAAGCGCTGGTCGTAGAAGTCGACGGCCGCGTGCAGGTCCTGTGCCGATCCGTTGTGAAAGTAGGGCGCGCGCGTGGCGAGCGCGCGCAGGATCGGGCCCTTGAACTTGCCGATGTCCTTCCATTTTCCGGTGATCAGCGCGCGCCCGGGATCCGTCGTCTTGACGACTTCGAACGGCGCCGCCAGGTGTCGTAGCGTGTAGAGCGGAAGATCCGGCGTGCGGCGCGATTCGTCGGTGAGGCCGATGTCGAGCGGAGCCGGCACCGAGTGGTCGCCGGCGTTCGGGGCGTCGTGGCACGTCGTGCAGGTGCCCTGGAGCACCGGCACGTTGAAGTCGTCGTTCAGGCCCTTGACGCCGGTGATCGTGATCGGCCGGCTGTTGAAGATCGCCTCGCCGCGCGCTACGGCGCGCCGCGCCTCGGTGCGCCCGCCGTCCTCGCCGCCGCGATCGATCGTGTTCCACGCGTCGTAGAGCTTGAACACGGTCGGATTGAACGTTGCGGCAGTGTGATAGTCGCCCGAGATGACGTCGTTGATGCCGAAGTAGAAGTCCTGCTGGCTCAGATGTTGGGGACCTCCCAGCGCCTTGCGCGCCGTCAGATTGCCGGCGTCCCGATCGAAGATCTGCGCCGTGAAGAGCGTCGTCTCGAATGCGACGATACCTTCGCGCTGTTCTTGAGTGAGCGGGTTCGCTGCCTGGGCGTGGCCGGTCGTCGCGACGTTGGACTGGTCGGCGAGATCGAAGTGCATCGACGCGAAGCAGTTCGTGGTGCCGAGAATGCAATCGGTCGACGTGGAATCCTTGAAGGTCTCCCGCCCGTCCCACATGAGCGTACTCAGGAAACCGAGGTTGGTAGAGGGGAGCGGCCGGCGGAATAGCGACAGGTCGCTCGCGCTCGCATGGCCGTAGGGATCGTCGACGGCCACGAGCTCGAACTCGGCGTTCGCGGGCACGCCGATGCCGATGCGGATCAGCCCCTTGCTGAGCAGCATGCTGTAGGCGGCGCGACGCGCGGCGAGCGTCGACACGTCGGCCTCGGGCGAGTTCGAGCCATCGTTCGGGCGGAAGATGGGATCGGTGCCGCGGGTGAGATCGAAGCGCAGCTGCACATTCTCCGGCGTGATCGTCCAGCCGGCCTGCGGCTGGTGACAGCTTACGCACGCACGGCCGTTGGTGCCGAGGCTCTGGAAGAAGGGACCGGAGAGCGAGATGCGGCCCTGGGTGCTGAACGTCGCCGCCAGGCCGCTCGCGTTGGGAATCGGCAGCATGTTGGGCAGGAACGCGCCTGGGCCGTCGGCCGCGCCGGCGCCGAAGGCCAGCAGGCTCGCGACAACGGCAACGAGTGGACGAGGCTTGAGCCAACGTGGCATGACATACCTCCCGGGAAACTCCATGGTTATCAGAACGTGGGGGACGGGTCGGCTCGTTCCATCTTCTCGAGCTGCTCGTGGTCGGGCATCGGGTTCGGAACGAAGCGGGGTGCTGGCGGCGACGGGATGAGCGGGCCCTGGACCGTTGCGGTTTCGGGCCCCGTCTTCATGCTGTGCACGACGGGGAAAACTTCGAGGAAGAACGCGGCGACGACCGCCAGTGCGATGCCGGCTTTGACAGCCGCGCTCCAGCCTTGCCGGCGCCCGTGCTTCCTGATCGGAACTGCTTTCATGAGACCTCCGTGGTCGGTTCCGAGCGCCGAGGGCCGCGCCGACGCGGGCTTCGAACCGCCCGCGAGGCGTGCCACGCCGCGCTTACCCACTAAGACGGAATCGACGGCGGGAATCCGCCAGGAGCCGATGAGGTTCTAGAAAGTCGGAGAGAACGCGGGCCGCTTCGACATCGACGCGACGAGATGCGGCCCCAGGTCGGGATGCGCGCGATCGATCGCCGCGGCCTTGTCCCGCCAGAGTCCCGCCTGCTGCCGCTCGCCGAGCGCATAAAGGCACGCGGAGAGCGCCGCTTCGGCCCGGGCGAGCCACGGGCTGCGCACATCGTCGTACGTCGAGCGCAGCTGCACGGCGCGCTCGAGGCTCGCTCGAGCCCGCGCCGGCTCGCCTGTCGCGCGCAATGCGTTGCCGAGCCCTAGTGCGGCGTCGGCTTCGAGGCGCGGGTAATACTGCCGCAACGGCGAGCTCGCAACCTGGTCGTACGCATCCTGCGCCAGCGCGACCGCTTCGCTCACGCGTCGTTCCTGGAGGCGCGCCTCCGACTGCAGGGTCTTGCGATCGACCTCCAGCACGCGCAGTGGCTGCTGCGCCGCGTACGGTGGCGTGGCAATCTCGGCCAACGCGTCATCGGCCGCCGCCGCGTCTCCGCGCGCGAGCCGCAGTCTGGCCTGTTCGAGGAGCAGTCGATTGCGCAACGCGAACGCACCACCACCCGTCGTGGCGACGATGCGGAGCGCTTCGTCGGCATATGCCGCGGCCTGGTCATAGCGACCATGCGCCGTGTCGAGCATCACGAGGTTGAGGAGCGCGTTGGCCAGTGGCACGGTTCCCGGGAAATTGGCGTGCGCATCGTCGGCGTCGACGACGACGAGCGGTGCCGCATCCTCGAGCCGACCCAACGTGAACAGCACACGGCCGCGAAGGCCGGACAGCACCGCCACGACGAAAGGCGGCGTGTAGCCGCCCTCGCCCTTGCCGATGCCGGCGAACGCGGCCTTCATCAGGCGCTCGCCTTCCTCGCGCCGCCCGGTCAAATCGAGGAAGGCACCGAGCTTGCCCTCGGTCAGCAGCGTTTCGGGATGATGCTCGCCGAAGTGGCTCCGCGCGATGACGAGCGCGGTGCGATAGCTCTGCTCGGCTCCTTCGATCTTGCCCAGCGCCTCCTGGGCTTCGGCGAGGCCCACCAACGGATACACCCGCCAGGCCGAATCGTCGCCCTCGCTCGGCACTGCCGCAATCGCCTGCCCGTACGCGGCTTCGGCGCCCTCGGCGTCCCCCGTACGCATCCGCGCTCCGGCCGAGTATGCGAGCGCGATCGACAGGTTCTCCGAGCCGGGAAAGCGTTCGCGGAAGAACGTCACCGCCTGGCCGGCATAATCGCGCATGCGGCCGACGTCGTTGTAGCTGTTCGCCTGCGCCAGGTTCAAGAGAAGCCGTCCGCGAGTCTCCGAGCCGTCGTCGGGCACGGCGTCGAGGATCCGCTTGGCCGCTTCCAGCGCCGGCAACTGGCCGCCGCGCTCCGGAAGATTGGCGATATCGTCGGCGTACTTGATGAGCGCGTCGGCGACGCGCGGATCGCGGGGACCATAGGCTTCGCGGGCCGCGGCGGCTTCGCGCTGATGCTGGCGGGCCGCCTCGGGAAACATGCCGAGCTGATGGTACATATCCGCAAGTGTGGCGAGTACGCTGGAGCGGGCATCGGGCGCCGACTTGAGCGACTCGTCGACGTTCTGTCCGCCCAGGTCGAGGAGCTCGCGCGCCGTCGTTTCGCGGGCTTTGGCGGGATCGGGCTGGGCGACCGAATTGGCGCGGAAGAGATTGAGCAGGAAATCCTGCACCGCGGTGGCGCGGGCGGCTTCGCTCCGGGCGACGCGCGCCTGCTCGCGCGCAACGCCCGCTTCCCACAGCGCGCCCGCGAGACCGACGCCGAGCGCGAGCGTCGTCGCCGTCGCTGCGCCGACCGCGAGCTTGTTGCGGGCCACGAACTTGCGCAGCCGATACGTCGTGCTATCGGGACGGGCCAGGACGGGCTCGCCACGGCGATACCGCTCGAGATCCTGCAGCATCTCGTGCGGAGAGCCGTAACGGTCCACGGGGCGCTTTCTGAGCGCCTTGAGCGCGATGGTATCGAGGTCGCCGCCGAGCGCCCGGTGGAGCGCCTTGGGCGTGGTCCTGCGGGCGGCCGCGATGACGGCGGACACGTCGGTCGCGCTCGGATTCGAAGGCTCCGAGGCGACGATGGCTTCCTCAAGGGCGCCCAGCGACTCCCGCTTGAGCGCGTAGGGACGGCGGCCGCACAGGAGCTCGTAGAACACCACGCCGAGCGCGTATACATCGCTCGCGGTCGTGATCGGCGCGCCTGTGATCTGCTCCGGCGACGCGTACTCTGGCGTAAACGCGCGACCGCTCATTCGCGTGAGCTCGGTTTCCCGGGCTTCCCCTTCGACCGTGAGAAGCTTCGCGATGCCGAAATCCAGCAATCGGACGTCGCCCGTCTCGGTCACGAGGATGTTGGAGGGCTTGAGATCGCGGTGGATGACGAGGTTCGCGTGCGCGTACTGGACGGCCGTCAATACCTGCTCGAAGAGACGAATCCGCGCATCGACATCGAGGCGTTGCGCGTCGCAATAGAGGGTGAGCGGCGTACCTTCGACGTATTCGAGCGCCAGATAGGGCTGGCCTTCCGGGGTGACCCCGGCGTCGATGAGCCGCGCGATGTGCGGGTGGTCCAGTCCGGCGAGGATCGCCCGCTCGCGCGCGAATCGCTCGACCAGCACCGACCCGACGAGGGCCAGATGGACGAGCTTCAGTGCCACCTTGCGCTCGAACAAGCCGTCGGCGCGCTCGGCGAGCCATACGGTCCCCATGCCGCCCCGGCCGATCGGTCGCAGCACGCGATAGGGCCCGATCTCGCGCCCCGTCAGGGTCTCGTTGGCGCCGAGTGCGGCCGCGAATTCGGCCGCGAAGTCCTGGCCTTCGAACAGCCGCTCGGCCTGGGCGGCTGACAACGAGGCGAGCAGCGCGCGTACGTGCGCGCCGCTCTCGGGATCTCGCGCTTCGAGCTCTGCGAGCCATGCCGCTCGAGCGTCGGGTGACTGCGCGAGCACGTCGTCGAGCAGCGCCGAGAGGTGTCCGGCGCGGGCCGGATCGAGTCGTTTGACGGACATCGCGCGGATGGCAACCGCCTAGGGCTCGACCATGAGCTGATGAAGGAAAGCGCGCGCCTTCTCCCATTCGCGCTCGATCGTGCGTACCGAGCGGCCGGTGACCTCGCTGATCTCGGCGATCGACAGTCCGGCGAAGTAGCGCATCTCGACGATAGCGTGCAGGTCGGGGGCGATGCGCGCGAGCGCAGCCATCGCCTCGTCGATCTCGAGCAGCCGCTCCTCGTCGATGACTTCGCCGGCAACTCCGGTCGTCAGCGTCACCACGTTCGCCTCGCCGCCGCGCTTGCGCGCGCCGCGCTCGCGGAAGAGGTCGAGGACCACGTTGCGCATCACCTGACCGATGTAGGAGAAGAACGCCCCGCGGTTGCGCGGCGCCACGGCGCCCCGTTCGGCCAGCTTGATGTAGCTCTCGTGCACGAGCGCGGTCGTGTCGAGATCGCCGTGCGGGCGCCCGGCGCGCAACCGCGAGTGCGCGAGCCGCTTGAGATCGGCGTATAGGAGCTCGAACAGTCGAGCGCGCGCCGTGCGGTCGCCACGATTTGCCGCGAGCAGCAGGTCGTCGACGTCGGCCATGAGAGGACCTCCGCCGGCGCGCGCCCCTTGTCCGTGGCCGGTCGAGAAAAGATTACCAAACGGCGATGGCCCCACCAAGGGGAATATTCGCATCCGAGATCGCGGAGCGCGGCCACCACGACCGGACGCATGGTTTCTCCGAAACATCTCGCAACGTCCTGCCAATTCAGTACGTTGCGGAAGTAGTCAAGCCGTGCCGAAGAAGCCATAATCACCGTCCGACCATCGCGAGGCTGACATGAACGATGGCATTGGCAGGTGGGTTTCGCGTGCGGCGTGGATCGCCGCAGGGGCGTGCACGTCGATTGCGGTGGCGCAGCCGCTGCCGCCGATCGTGCTCGTGGATTCGACCGGCAAAATCGCGGCGCGGGCGCTGAACGAGACGCAGGTCGTCGTGACCGATCCGGTGAGCCGCGTCGTCGCGCCCGCCGCGATCCGTCCGCTCCAGGGCGACGACGGGCGCACGGCGTCGGGCCTTGCCACCTGGCAGGGAGGCGGCAGCGTGCTCTACACGTCGACCGACTGCAGCACGGGCGCCTATATCTACTCGAACAGCAGCGCGGGATTCCGCGCGGCGACGCAAGTCGAGACGCCGAGCGGAGTCGTGCTCGTCGTCGGCGCGTACGGATTCGCGACGACCGTCACTGTGCGCTCCATCCTCTACGACAACGGATGCGCTTCAGTGACGGTTCGGCAAAACGGGCTCGTCCCGGTCGATGCGACCGTCAACCTCACGACCACGTTCCCGCCGCCGCTGTCGTTCCGGTGATCTGCAATGGGCCCGATCATCGCGACAAGACGAACGCCAGCGGATTGTGCTATTCAACGCCGCCGCCGAGAGGGCCTTCCGCTGGCCGCGCGACGCCAGCAACCACGCCGGACACTCGCCAGGGCGCTGACGACGGGGTTGGTCCCGGTATTGACTCGTGTCAATGTGCTCACTCGGGCTGCCTAGTAGCATTCAACGGCGTGCGCAAAGCGGCGGGCCTGTGGCGAGTCGTTCCCGCGCGGAGGAAGGCAATGCAGGCGATCCGCATCATCCAGGACGAGCACCGGTCGTTGGCCGCAGTACTGCACGGTATGCTTTACCTTGCGCGCGGGATCCGCGAACGCGGGATGAAGCCGCAATTCGACGCTCTGGGCGCCATGGTCTATTACATCGACGCATTCCCCGAGCGCTTCCACCATCCGAAGGAAGACAAGTACCTGTTCAAACTGCTGCGCGCTCGCTGTCCCGAGGCCCATTCGCTGCTCGATCAGCTGCAAGAGGAACATCGAGCGGGTGGCGAGAAGATCCGCACCCTCGAGCAAGCGCTCTCGCGTTACGAACAGGGTGGCGATACGGAGGCAGCCGCGTTCATTGCCGCGGTAGAGGATTACGCGGCTTTCCACTGGCAGCACATGGGGCGGGAGGAGAAGGAATTGCTGCCGCTCGCCGAAAGGCATCTCACGGAGGGGGATTGGAGCGAGATCGACGCTGCGTTCAGCGGAAACGCCGACCCGCTGTTCGGGGAGGCGCCCACCGAGGACTACCGCAAGCTGTTTCGGCGCATCGTGAATCTGGCACCGCCGCCCATCGGCGTTGGTCCCGCCGGGTGAACAACTGCTGACCTTCGGTCCGGAACCGGATCAGCATCGGGAAGCCACTATGACCGATCAAGCTCTCGTCGAAGCGTTGCGGCATTCGCGGCTTGGTGCAGAACTCTCGGACGATCAGGCGCAGACGCTCGCCGATAATCTTCGGTTCCGCGACCTCCAGCCCGACGAAATCCTCGTTCGCGAGGGAACGTCGGACAATCAACTTTACGTCATTGTCCGTGGCGCGTTGGGAGTGGTCCGCAACGTCGGAACTCCCGAGCGGGTGACGCTTCTTATGCTCACCGCCGGTGATCTCGTCGGCGAGTTGAGCTTCATCGACGAGACTCCACACTATGCATCGCTCGTAGCTACCGGTCCGACCCGAGTGTTCGGCCTGGAGCGCGAACGGCTCGAGTCCCTGCTGGTCACGCATCCGCAGATCGTCTATCGCGTGATGCGCGCGATCCTGCGCACGGTCCACGAAATCCAGCGACGGATATCAATGCAATCGGCGGAGCTCACGAACTACATCTACAAGCAGCACGGAAAATATTAGCTGGCGACTGGCAATAGATGGCGCCGGCGCGGTCAAACTCCGCGCCCTGGCATCAGGACGACCGTCAGGCGGCCGTGAACCAATACACCTTGATGTCGGCGGTCGCCGACGGGCCGGTCATGAAGACGCCGCAGCGCGACTCCGAACAGCGCGCGCACCACGCCCACGTCGACGTCGTCGAGCTCGCGCGGTCCATGGCGATGACCCGATTTCAGCGGCTCGCCGTATGGCCGGTGGCGACCCCGCCGCCGACGCGGCCTGATTGATCTTGTGTTAGCGCCTCGGCGACGAGCTCGGCGATGTCGCGGGTCGCGATTTCCGACTCGAGCCCGAGCGCCTTCGTGCCGTCGGCGATCATCGTCGCGCAATAAGGGCACGCCGTCGCGATCACCCGCGGCTGCTCGGGCAGCGCCTGTTCGACCCGCGTCACGTTGATGCGGCGGCCGATTCTCTCCTCCATCCACATCCGAGCGCCGCCGGCGCCACAGCACATCGCCTTCTCGCGCCGCAGCGCGAACTCGAGCGGCGCGTCGCGGGTGAGACGAGCGAGGATTGCGCGCGGCGCCTCGTATTCGCCGTTGTGGCGCGCCAGGTAGCAGGGCTCGTGGTAGATGACGCGTTCGAGCGATCGCCCCACGCGCAAGCGACCTTCGGCGACGAGCTGCGCGATGAGCTGCGTGTGGTGGACGACCTCGTAGTGACCGCCGAATTCCGGATATTCGTTCCGCAGTGTGTTGAACGCGTGCGGATCGCAGGTCACGATCCGGGTCGCGCCCAAGCCGTTCAACGTCTCGACCAGCGCTCGGGCGAGCTGCTGAAACAGCATCTCGTTCCCGGCGCGACGCACGCATTCGCCGGTTGAGGTCTCGCGCGCGCCGAGGATTCCGAAGCGCAGCCTCGCGTGCTTCAGAATCTTGACGAATGCGACGGCGATCTTCTGTGCCTGCGGATCGAATGATTCGGCGGAACCGACGTAGAACAGGTAATCGAGCTCGCGCATCTGCTCGGCCGTTTGCACGACGGTGACGTCGAGCCCGGCCGCCCAGTCACCGCGGGTCTCGGCCGGAAGCGCCCACGGATTGCTCTGCACTTCGTAGGCGTCGAACACAGCCTTCAGCTCGTGCGGGAACGCGCCCTCCATCAGCACCTGGTGCTGGCGCATCCTGTAGAAGCGCGGCAGGTGCTCGAGCTCGATCGGACAGGCTGCCTCGCAGTAGCCGCACGTCGTACATGCCCAGAGCGTCTCGGGTGCGATCACCGCGCCGACGAGCGGCGGCAGTGCTGCATCATCGGCGGCGACGATCGCGTCACGCTGCTCGAGCAAGTGCCGCTTGAGGTCATCGTGGACCCATTTCAGCGACAGCGGCTTGCCAGTCAAGAATGTCGGACACGCGTCCTTGCACCGGCCGCATTCGGTGCACGTGAACGCATCGAGGCCGTCCTTCCAGGTCAAGTCGCGCGCCGTGCGAACGCCGATCCTGAGCTCCGCGACATCGTTTCCCTCCATCATCGCCTCGAGGTCGACCCCCGGCACGCGATTGGCCGGCGCGCCGCGACGGAAGTAGAGCGCCGGGAGCGCCGTCACGATATGGAAGTGCTCCCCGAGCGGGAGGATCACCAGGAAGGTAAGCACGGTGAGCATCTGGATCCAGTACGACGCCTGGTGGCCAAGACCCAGCATCGCCGGCGACAGTCCGGAGAACGCTCCTGCGATAGCGTCGCCTCCGAACGCGAACGATCGCTCGTGCGCAATCCCCGGGACGTTCGCTGCTTTCAGGGCAAAGCGGAATCCATCGAATACGAAATCGGTGACCATGATCGCCGCGATCAGCGACAGGATCACCAACGCCTCGCGGTTGCGCTCGAGGCGAGCGGGCTTCTGGACGAGCCGCCTCCACAGTGCGTAGCCGACCGCGCACAGCACCGCGATCTCGACGCAATCCTTGAGGCTCGCGAATAGCCCGCCGACGAGGCCCGGATAGACGAACGTTTCGTCGTACCCGACGGCGAGGAGCTGCACCTTGCGCACGAGCAGCGTCATGAAGCCGAGGAAGATCACCGCGTGCATCACGCCGGGCTTCCATTCGCGAGCGACCATCCGCGACTGGAAGAAGCCATTGACGAACACGGCTTGGATGCGCGCGAGCGGATGGTCCCAGCGCGGCTCAGGCGCCAGCTTGACGACGATGGCGAGCTTGCGCCAGGCGAGCGCGCAGAACGCCGCCAGCGCAGCCGCGAGCAATAGCGTGATCGCAACCGGGTTCAAGGCGCCCTCGGTGGTGCGCGCCCGCTAGGAGAGTATCGCACCTCGAATGCCGAACGCACCGCGCTATTCGCGCACGCCGGCCACACTCCTGCCCGTTGTCGAGGGTGCTCCGTCCCGCTCAGGTCTCAATACGGAGGATTCACCACGACAAACTGCGATCCCTGGGGTTGATACCAGGTGCCTCCGCACTGTTGATAGACCATGCCGCCATAGTTCACTGGCACGCAGTTGGCCGGCGGGGTGCTCACGAGCGAGCCGATGACCGCGGAAGTCACGGCGACGGCGGCGCCCACCGCCGCGGCCGTCGCGACCGGATGATAGTCGTTGTCCCAGCCGCCGCCGCAGCAACCACCCCCTTCGACATTGACGTTGACGTTGCGCTCGGCGTTGACGTTGTTGACGCTGCTGCTGCGGACATTGTTGGTGCGCGTATCCGCCCTGCTGTTGTCGACCTGCGCCTGCCGCCCGCCGCCGCCACCCTGGGCCTGAGCGCTGCGGCCGCCGCCGCCGCCACCACCTCCTGCTGCCTGGGCGCTGCGGCCGCCGCCACCGCCGCCACCACCGCCACCCCGACCGCCGCCACCACCGCCGACCGCCTCGGCCGCCCGCGGCGTCGGCGTAGGGCGCCATGGCAAAGCTGGCAAGGACGAGAGCGGCCACTGCCGCCGGAAGGAGATTGCCGAAGGATCTCTTCATCTTGGCGCTCCTCTACTTTGTCTTCAGCGGAACGATCTCGATCTTGGTCGCGCCCTTGGGCGGCGTGAACTTGAACACCGCGTCCGTGAATTTCGGTTTCAGATTCCAGTCGATCAGGGACACTGATTGCGGGCGCGCTTCGTCGCTGCGATTGGTGATCACGACCTTGCGCGGCAGCGGCTTGCCGCCGGCGGTGATCCAGATTTGCCAGTCCGCGTTGGCCTGGCGGAAGGCGTAGTGGTCACAGAGATCGTCGCCGATGAAGTCCTGCCCCGCATTCATCGCCGACTCGATCTTGTCGAGCGGCGCGGCCGGCGTGCCCCAAAGGAACAGATCCGACATGGGCACCTGCACGCCGTACTTCTCCTCGAGTCGGCCGATCAGCTCGCCGATCGTGCCGGAGAATTCGACCGTCGAGTAGTATTTCTGCGCCGGCACAAAGAGCGTGATCGTCTTGCCGTCGTAGAAGAGCTGGCGCTCGGAGCGGGCGCTGTGCATCAGCGCGCGCAGCTTGTTCGGGCGCTGCGACGTCCATGCTCGCCGTGGCCGTGTGCTGCAGCTTCTGCCCATCGGCCAGAACGCGCTCGCCGGTCAGCTCGGTCGAAACATGGAAGCGCTTTAGCGTCTGCAGGAACGCCCCCATGTCCTTGAGTGCCTGAATCGACGCCGGATCGACGGCGCTTGCCGCCGGGGCGGGCGCGGGCGGTGGCGGCGGCGCCGGCGTCGTCTGCGCAAGGGCGCAGGGCGTCGCAAGCGACATCGCCAGCAGACTCAGCACCAGGGTTTTTCGTACCATGCTAGTCTCCCGGATCGGAGCTGGAAACAAAGATCGCCTGAGGCGAGCTCGAGTGACCCCGGCATTGGGATACCGGCTGCCGGCGGGCCCCGCGCAAGAACGAGCCGCGTTGCCAAGCGTACTCCCAAACGTGATCCACGTGAACTGCGGGCGGCATCCATGACGACCGAGCCCTCCAGCTCTGGAGCGACGCGCGACCTGACGCGCACCGTACTCGCGGTGCTGCTGATGTTGATGCTCATCGGCGCGTCGTTCTGGGTCCTGCGGCCGTTCCTGCTCGCGATCGTCTGGGCGGCGATGATCGTCGTGGCGACGTGGCCGTTGATGATCAAGCTGCAGCACAGGATGCGCAGCCGTGCGCTGGCGGTGGCGATCATGTCCGGCGCGATGGTCCTGGTGTTTGTCGCGCCCTTGTTCCTGGCGATCGAGGCGCTGGCCGACAACGCCGATGCGATCACGGCGTGGGCGCAGGGGTTGGCTACCGCGTCGATTCCTCCACCCCCCGAATGGGTGTCGCGCATTCCGCTGGTCGGAGCGAGAATCGCCGAGCGTTGGACGAACCTCGCCGCGGCCGGCCAGGACGGTCTCATTGCACGCCTTACTCCCTACGCCGCGGATGTCGCACATTGGATGGCCGGTGCGCTCGGAGGTTTAGGCGCGTTCGCCCTCCAATTCCTTCTGACGGTGATCGTCACCGTGGTCATGTACACCCAGGGCGAAGCGGCGAAGGCGGGGCTGATCCGTTTCGGCCGCCGGCTCGCGGGCGATCGCGGCGAAGGCGTCATCGTGCTCGCCGGTCAGGCCATCCGTGCCGTCGCGCTCGGCGTGGTCGTCACCGCGCTGGCGCAGACCATTCTGGCGGGCCTCGGCCTCGCAGTGGCAGGGATTCCGTTTGCCGGTCTGCTGACGGGCGCGATCCTGCTGCTCTGCATCGCGCAGCTCGGGCCCGTGCTCGTGCTGATTCCTGCGGTGATCTGGCTGTTCTGGACCGACCAGACCGGGTGGGGCGTCGCGCTGCTGATCTGGACGATTGGGGTCGGAACGATGGACAACTTCCTGCGTCCGCTGCTGATCCGCAGAGGCGCCGATTTGCCGTTGCTCCTCATATTTGCGGGGGTGATCGGGGGGCTGGTTTCATTCGGCATCGTCGGCCTGTTTGTCGGCCCGGTCGTGCTCGCCGTCACCTATACGTTGCTGAAGGACTGGGTGGGCGATTAAGACGCGCCGCGGCGATTCGCGCGCGATCGCCGGAGAGCCGCCATTTCCGGCTCGCTCCACTTCGAGTCATCGTTCGCGCCATTGATCTGTCTCGCGCGACCCGCGCGCGATGTACGCTCGCGTCGCCGACGCGGCGCATCGTCACCAGGCGGGGGAAGCCGGGCTCTGGCGCAACCCCGACCTCAAGCTCGCGCGCGACTGGTTCAAGCGCGAGCGGCCGAACGGCGCGTGGGCGGAGCGCTACGGCGGCGGATTCGACCTTGCGGATACGTTTCTTCGACAGAGTACGCGGCGGTCGTTTCTCGTCCGCGGCACGCTCGCCGCAGTGCTGATCGTGTCGTACGGTGCGACGCTCGTCTCGATGCAGGAGACCGCACGCCAGAAGAAGACTAACGGGCGACGCTCTCAGCACTTTGTCAGTCTTCACCTATCAGTTGCCCAAGTTCGTGGAAAAGATTCCAAGGGCGAAGGATGCGGTCATGGATTTCTATGACGCCAACATCGGCGTCTTCGAAGCGCTGGGTGCACTGGCAGGAGAAACGCAAGCCTCACCGCGCGAGCAGGCGTCGAACTACATGCTTCTGGGCGACATATGGTCGCGGCGCGGTGACCTGACGCGCGCGCGCGAGTCCTACGAGAAAGCCCTGGCCAAGTATCAGCTCTTGGTCAAATCCGATCCGACCAATCCCAACTGGCAGCGCAACCTCTCGATTTATTACGAGCGGATGGGCAACGTGCTATTGGCGGAAGGCGATCGCTTGGGCGCATTGGAGCAGTACCGTACGGGACTCGGGATGGTGCAGGGCCTCGTCGCGGCCGATCCGGCGAATCTGCAATGGCAGCTTGCGCTTTCGATCAGTCACGAAAAGTTGGGCGACGTCCTGCTGGCGCAAGGCGACGCCACCGGCGCTTTGCGAGAATACGAGACCGATCTCTCGATCGCCGAGCGCCTCGCCGCCGCGGACCCCGCGAACGGGGATCGCCAGGAGGACGTCGCGATCAGTCATGAGAAGTTGGCAATGGCATTGACCGCGGCCGACAGGGCTGCGGAGGCCGCCGCGCACGGCCGGTCGGCACGGAGGATCCGCGAATCGCTTCAGCAGAAGTAGCGAGTCGGATTCAGGCGCACTGCGGAGCTGCCGGGGTTACATAGGGCACGCACCAACGCGACGTTGCCCTGGTGACTCTGGGTGGGAATCGCACGACCCCAGCTTCGACCCTCACTTGCGACGCGCCCTGACCCGAACGACCGAGCCCATCGAGTCGCAGCAGGCGATTTCCGCACCGTTTCAATTGCAACACCCCCGGGCGCCTTCCGACATCAGTGTGCGATCCATGGCCATGACCATGAGCACGCGATGAACGTTCGTGGCAAACATTGCGGCAGCTTGCTCGAGACTTGATTGGAAGGATCCCCACCGGGACGGGCTCGGGCAACCTTCCATAGATAATTACTATCGATAAGAAAGAAATAAACGATTTTACAAATCAGGACGCAACGGCGCCAAATACCGCAACCGCAACAAGAGGAGATCAGCATGAACAGCGACAACCAATGCCCGGTGACCGGTGGGCGCGTCCCACTGTCAGTCGCCGGCTCTCGATCGAACCGCGACTGGTGGCCGAACCAGCTGAACCTTCACGTCTCTCCACCAGCACTCCGTCCCTGTCCGACCCGATGGGCCCGGCGTTCGACTACGCCAAGGAATTCAAGAGCCTCGATCTCGATGCGGTGATCAAGGACCTGCATGCGCTTGATGACGGACTCGCAGGACTGGTGGCCGGCCGACTTTGGTCACTACGGGCCGCTGTTCATCCGCATGGCCTGGCACAGCGCCGGCACGTACCGCATCGGCGACGGTCGCGGCGGCGCCGGCGCCGGCCAGCAGCGCTTCGCGCCGCTCAATAGCTGGCCGGACAACGCGAACCTCGACAAGGCGCGCCGCCTGCTGTGGCCGATCAAGCAGAAGTACGGCCAGAAAGATCTCCTGGGCCGACCTTATGATTCTTGCTGGCAACGTCGCCCTCGAGTCGATGGGCTTCAAGACGTTCGGTTTCGGCGGCGGCCGCGACGACATCTGGGAGCCCGAAGAGGACATCTACTGGGGCCCCGAGGGCAAGTGGCTCGCGGACGAACGCTACAGCGGTGAACGTGATCTCCAGAGTCCGCTCGGCGCCGTGCAGATGGGCCTGATCTACGTGAATCCGGAAGGACCGAACGGCAATCCGGATCCGGTCGCTGCGGCCAAGGATATTCGCGAAACGTTCTGCCGTATGGCGATGAACGACGAAGAAACGGTCGCCCTGATTGCCGGCGGTCACACCTTCGGCAAAACCCACGGCGCTGGCGATGCGTCACTCATGGGCCCAGAGCCGGAAGCCGGCGGCATCGAGGAGCAGGGCCTCGGCTGGAAGAGCAAATTTGGCACGGGCAAAGGTGGTGACGCGATCACCAGCGGCCTCGAAGTCACCTGGACCACGACGCCGACGAAATGGAGCAACAACTTTTTCCAGAACCTGTTCGGTTACGAATGGGAACTGACCAAGAGCCCGGCCGGCGCACACCAGTGGAAACCGAAGGGCGGCGCAGGCGACGGTACGGTGCCGGATGCTCACGACCCGTCGAAGCGTCACGCGCCCTCCATGCTGACCACTGACCTCGCGCTGCGGTTCGACCCTGCTTACGAAAAGATTGCAAGGCGCTTCCACGAGAATCCGGATCAGTTCGCAGACGCGTTTGCCCGGGCGTGGTTCAAGCTGACGCACCGCGACATGGGCCCGATCGCGCGTTACCTCGGGCCGCTCGTTCCAAAGGATCCGCTGCCATGGCAAGACCCGATCCCGGCTTTAGACCATCCGCTGATCGAGGAGCAGGACATTGCCGCTCTGAAGGCGAAGATCCTCGCGTCTGGCCTGTCCATTTCGCAGCTGGTCTCGACGGCTTGGGGGTCGGCGTCGACATTCCGCGGCTCGGATAAGCGCGGTGGAGCGAACGGCGCGCGCATTCGCCTCGCGCCGCAGAAGGACTGGGACGTCAACCAGCCGGCTCAGATGGCGAAGGTGCTGCAGACACTCGAAGTGATCCAAAAGGTGTTCAGCGCTTCACAGTCTGGCGGGAAAAAGGTCTCCCTCGCCGACCTGATCGTTCTCGGCGGCTGCGCTGCGATCGAGAGGGCCGCGAAAGGCGCCGGGTACGACGTGAAAGTCCCTTTCACGCCGGGGCGCATGGACGCGTCACAAGATCAAACCGACGCCCACTCCTTCGCGCCGCTCGAACCGACCGCTGACGGTTTCCGCAACTACCACCGCGGCAAGCAGCGCCTGTCGGCTGAGGAGCTATTGGTGGATCGGGCGCAATTGCTGACGCTGACGGTGCCTGAGATGACGGTTCTCGTCGGTGGCCTGCGCGTCCTTGGCGCAAATGCCGGGCGGTCCACGCACGGCGTGTTCACCCAGCGACCAGAAACACTGACGAACGACTTCTTCGTCAACCTTCTCGACATGCGCACGCAATGGCAGCCGTCCGCAGGCACTGACGGCGTATATGAGGGGCGAGACCGGAAGACGAACGAGGTCAAGTGGACCGGCACCCGCGTCGACCTGATCTTCGGTTCGCACTCGCAATTGCGCGCTGTTGCGGAAGTCTATGCGTGCGCGGACTCGAAGGAGAAATTTGTGAGGGACTTCATCGCGGCGTGGACCAAGGTGATGGACCTCGACCGCTTCGACCGTCGTTCGGAAACGAGATCCGAAATTCGTCCCAGGCCCGGCGCGGAAACTCGGGATAGAGCCTTAGCAACGTGATAGCGAGCAGTGTCTGGATGGTCTGGGCAAGGTGACCTGGAGGCAGAACGATGACGCGCGCGACCGACGTGTCGTCATTCGATCGCTAGCGGGGCATGCGGAATGCCCGCGCTCTGTGCGGCATCGTGATTGATCCACAGTTGCGCATGCTCGGTCGCCACCACTTTTGACAGTTTGTCGATCGATTGCAGGCTCTGGTCCTTGTTGTAATTGAAAGCAGGCACGCGGCGATTGTCGAAATTGTCCTTGAAGTGTGCGACATCGCCCGACAGTACTACCGCGCCCGTCTTGGGTAGTCGCACAAGCAGCGATTGATGTCCGGGCGTGTGCCCAGGCGTCGACAAGATCGTCACCGAGCCATCACCGAAGACATCGTAGTCGCCGTTCAATTTGACGATGGTGTTTGTGCGCAGTTGCTCGTATGTCGCAGGCGCGAATCCGAACTTGCCAGGATCGGCGCCGAAGGCGGCGTCGAACTCGGGCTGCTGAATGTAAAGAATCGCGCCGGTAAACAAATTGGCGTTGCCAACGTGATCCGCATGGGTATGTGAAAAGGCGACGCGTGTAATTTGCGTAGGCTTGATTCCAAGTTCGTCGAGTTGAGATGCGAGCGTCTTCTTGACGAACGCCGTTGAGCGCGGCCCGACGACGCCATCTGGCGAATTGATCAAGGCGTCGGAATATCCGGAATCCCACATCATGAGATCGCCGCCATGAACGATGAGATAGCAGTTGTCGCTGAACGTCATGGATTTGCCGATATTGACGCCGGGCGACCAAGGCGAGACGTCCGGAATGCGCGCCTCACCGCAGGCGAACACGTACATGCGATCGACTGTCGCCGTTTTGCTTGTGGGCTGTTGTGCGCACGCCGAAACAATCGCCGCAGCGACCACCGCGATCGCGATGCTGCAAGTCCGGAGAGCAATAGCATTGTTCATTTCAGGCTCCTGGTGCTGATTGGGGGGCGCGATTCGCCGACTTGAATGCGACGTTAGGTGCAATCAGGCCAGAAGCGTGGAGGCGAATCCATTGGACGATGGTATCGACATCCACGAATTCAAGGACGGTAAAATTGTTCGGACCTGGCACACCGAGGACTGGATGAGCGGCCTTTAGCAGTTAGGTGTGTTCGATAAATAAATTCGCTCCTGGCCCTCGGACGCTATCTGACGGACTCGAACGCTGACAGATGGTGGAGTATTGTAAGACTGATGCCCGAATTTGCCGTTCAATATCTGCTGGAAACCCCGACCGTTGCGATCCGGGACGTCTGCTGCCAGGGCAGCTGCCGGCATCAGAGTACGGAAGAGTGCGCGACCGCCACACAGCTTGTATTTCCGTATCGCGGCGTCTATCTGCGGCATCTTGGCCAAGACCAAGCGGTAGCCGAGGCGAATCAGGTACTGTTTTTCAACGCCAACGAAGGCTACCGGGTCAGCCACCCCGTGTCGGGTGGCGATGCCAGTCTGACGCTGGTCATCAGCGAACCGCTGCTAGGCGAACTCGCTCCTGTTGCGTTTTCTGCGCGACGGTGCGACGCCGGCGTTTCGGCGGCAACGACTACGGATCGATGCGCGGTCTCAAGCGCTCGTGGCGCTGCTGCGGCACAGCCTGCGCGAGAACGTCGCGGAACCCTTGGAAGCTGAGAGCCTGGCCTTGACCCTGGTGCGGCGGGCGCTGGGACCGCGCACTACGCACGCGGCGAACGCGAGTGTCGGACGGCAGCGGCTGGTGGATCGGATCAAGCTCGTGCTGGCGAGTGACTTGGCGCGACGCTGGAGTCTAGGCGAGATCGCCGCGGAAGTGCGTGGCTCCCCGGTTTATCTCACGCAGGTCTTCCAACAAGTGGAAGGCCTTCCCTTGTATCGCTATCAGTTGCGCCTGCGGCTGGCGCGCGCGCTCGACCTTCTTGCGCAGTATGACGACCTGACCACCCTGAGCCTGGACCTCGGCTTCTCGAGCCACAGCCATTTCAGCGCAGCCTTCCGCCAGGCTTACGGGCGTTCGCCGTCGGATTTCAGGCAGGCGGCGCTGCATCGCTAGGATCTGTCGATAAAGTCGCTAAAGATTTCGACAGCGACGCTCTTTCTCGGGTGGTCTACTGGTCTCACCCGGACTTCGGGTGCCCACGGAGAGCGATGTCATGGTTGAGAAAACCTGTGCCGCATGCGACTGCAAACTGGATGCGAATCCGATCAAGGTCAAGATCGACGGTAAGACCGTTGAGGTGTGCTGTGACGAATGCGCACAAAAGCTGAAAGAAGCGCACGCCTCGGTGACAGCGGCGAGGAGGGGCTGAGTGATGGAGGGAAACAGATCATCGCTGCCGAGCCACGTCGTCCAGCACAAGGCCGAGGAATTCCGGGCGCTGCATGTCCCCGGAAAGCCGCTCGTCCTCTTCAACATCTGGGATGCAGGCGGGGCCAGGGCCGTCGCCAAGGGCGGTGCCAAGGCGATCGCGACGGGTAGCTGGTCGGTCGCCAACGCAAACGGCTTTGCCGATGGCGAGCGCACCCCGCTCGCCTTGGTGATCGACAATCTGCGCCGGATCGTCGGCGCCACCGACCTTCCGGTCACGGTCGATCTCGAAAGCGGTTATGGCAACACGCCGGACCAGGTGCGCGAGACCATTGGCCTTGCGATCACCGCGGGGGCGGTAGGCTGCAATCTGGAAGACAGTTTTCCGGCGAACGGAAAGCTCCGCGCGATAGTCGATCAGAGCGATCGCATCCGCCACGCTCGGCAGACGCCCGATGCGACCAATATTGGCTTCTTCATCAATGCCCGGACCGATGTCTTCTTCCAACGACCGCCCGAGAAGCATGATGACGCGATGGTCGTCCAGGCGATCGAGCGAGCCCACGCGTATGCGGAAGCTGGCGCGGATGGGCTCTTCGCGCCCGGTCTGTCGAACATCAGATTGATCGCGCGCCTCGTGGAAGGGTCGCCGCTTCCGCTGAACATCATGGTCGACGACGCCACGCCGCCCCTGCGCGTCCTGTCAGAGTACGGCGTCGCAAGGGTGAGCTATGGCCCCCGCCCTTACCTCGCCGTGATGCAGGCGCTGGAACAGGCAGCGCGCGAGGCGAGCGCGTGATGCGTGCACAACGTTGAGGCCGTGTGTCACAAATCGGAGACCTGACCTGTATGTCGTCCATCCGCAAGGAAATCTTCATCAACGCGCCTTCGCAAGCCGTCTGGGATGCGCTGCGGGATATCGGCGCGCTGCACACACGTCTCGTGCCGGGTTTCGTGACCGACACGCGGCTCGAGCAGGGCGCGCGCATCGTTACGTTCGGCAACGGCACAGGTTGTCCGCGAGCTGATTGTGGACGTGAACGAGGCGGACCGACGCCTGGTGTGGGCTGTCGTAGACGAACCGTTCCAACACTACAACGCCTCTGCCCAAGTCTTCGACGAGGGTCGCGCGAGCTGCCGCTTTGTCTGGATCGCCGATTTGCTTCCGAACGAGCTGGCGAACAATGTCGGTACGATGATGGAGCAGGGGCTGAGCGTCATCAAGCAAACGATGGAGCAACCCTCGGTACGCTCGCGTTAGACACGCTTGGCCTGATCCGCCACCGGTAACTTGCGCACTCTCGTGCCTGTCGCTGCGTAGATCGCATTGGTCACTGCCGGAGCGATCGCCGAGGTTCCGGCCTCGCCCGTTCCGGCGCCCCGGCGTCGAGATCGGTTGTTCCGATCTCGAGTACGCGTCCTTTTGCGTATTCATCTGCCACCGCGGCGAGGAATCTGTGGCGTGACGTACTCGGCAACGAGTCGCGACAAGAGTTCGTTGTTCGCCATCCCCGAGTGATCGGTTGAGGGTTGGATGCAGCTGGGGATTAGGCGCTCGCGTGAACCGGGAAGATTGGCGCGGGCCCACGTGGCGAACCTGGTCGGCTGCCGCCCTGCCACTTCGTTCGCGAGTGCAATTCGATCGCGCCAATCCCCGGCCAAATACGTGTGAGCCTGGAAGTAGGCAAACGTCGCTGCGATCTCGGCGGCGCTCGGGAAGAGCTTGGCGAATACTTCCCCTGGGACTTGCTTGAACGAGAACTCATGTCCCTGCCGATTCAGCGTGTCGACGATTTCGTTGAAGCTCATGAAATCGCCGACGAGCGGCAAGTATTCACCGTTGCCTGCGGCACCCGGGCGAGCGAATGCACCGGCAACGATGTGGCCGATTTCGCGGATGTCACCCATGTGAATCCCGCGCACCGTTGGATCGACGGGGAGCGCCCAACCGAGGGTTCCGTCTTCCTGCTTTTGCGGAGCCATTACGCCCGCCACGTTCTGGTAGAAGAACGGCGCGACGACGAACGTATGATGCGCGAACCCGGCGTTCTTCACGATCGGATCGACCTTCGCCTTGCCGGTAAAGTGAGGGAGGTGCAACTTGCCGCCGCTGATCTTTTCCACATCCGGCAGTGTCGACCAGATGAAGTGCTGCACGCCTGCTTCCTTCGCCGCGCGTACCGCCGCGGTTGCCTGATTGAGTTCGTCGGTGCCTTGTTCCCAAAAATTGGTGACCAGGAACACGCCATAGGCTCCTGCAAACGCGGCCTTGAGGGTCTCGGGGCGGTCGAGATCCGCCTCGACCACTTCGTCGGCAAGCCCGCGGTGCTTGTCCGGATGGCGGGTCAGAGCGCGCACCTTGAATTGACCTTGTCCTTGTAGCGCGTGCACGACGGCGCCGCCTTGCTGTCCCGTTGCGCCGATTACGGCGATCAGTTTTCTCGGGTCCGATGACATGTTGGCTCCTCATCTAAGAAGGAATTGATGGTCACGGCGGCCCGCAACACGCCGCTGCCGCCCCATGCCATGAAGATACGGGGTGGACCTGTATCTGAGAAGCCTATATATTTAGATACCATCTATCGCCAGTGGACGATGGATATGATCGACGGCGTCACGCTGGACCAGTTGCGAACCTTCATCGCCGCGGTGGACGAGGGCAGCTTCTCAGCTGCGGGGCGCAAGCTGCGCCGCGCGCAGTCCGTGGTGAGTCAGACGCTCGCGAATTTGGAAGCGCAGCTTGGCATACGCCTCTTCGATCGGTCGGCTCGCTATCCGCAGCTCACCGACGAAGGGCGGAGCCTCCTTGCGGATGCGCGTTCCGTAGCGAGCAACGTCGATGAGTTCAAAGCCCGCGCCCGCGCGATGCGCGAGGGTCTCGAGCCCGAGCTCTCGGTTGCCGTGGATGTGATGTACCCGATGGAGGCGCTCACGAGGGCGGCGGTGCACAGCCAGAAGACCTATCCCCACACTCCGCTGCGACTGTATGTCGAGGCCCTCGGCGGGGTCATCAAGCCGGTCCTCGACCGCAATTGCAGCATCGGCGTCGTTGGTTCATTGCCGCTCGTCCCGGACGAACTTCAATCCGAGTCACTCCTGAGCATTCTGTTCGCCACCGTGGTCTCTCCCGCGCATCCGCTGGCAAGAACACGCGGCGAGGCCTCGGCATCCGCCATCGCCAAATACGTGCAGCTCGTTCTCAGCGACAGGACCTCGTTATCGGAAGGCCGAAATTTCGGCGTATTGTCGCCGCTGACCTGGCGCCTTGCGGATCTGGGAGCCAAGCACGCCTTTCTAAAGGCCGGCTTGGGATGGGGGCACATGCCCGCGCACATGGTGAAGGCGGACCTCGACAGCGGCGCGCTCGTCAAGATCAGGGTCGAAGGTTCGCCGCGCGACATGAGCCTTCCGATGAGAATCGTCTTTCGCAAGGACGCCCCGCCGGGGCCGGCCGGCCGAGCCTTTATCGCGCAACTCAAGCGGAAGTAAGCGACTCGCCTCGATTCGAGCACCTTGAGGCGGCCGTTTTCAATTTAGGTCGCCATACGTCTGCGCATTCGCGCGGACCCCACCGGCAAGGCGTCCAGCGGCTCGCAGAAAAAGCTACTTCGACTCTGGTTTCACGCTTTGCGCAGCCTGTTCGATGAGAGCAGCCACGGCTTCGGGCTTCGATACGTAAATTGAGTGGCTGCCCTTGGCTTCGACAACGGTCGAGCCCGCACGCTTCGACATGAAGCGCTGAGCGGGAGGGGGAATCATCTTGTCGTCCGTCGCGATCAAGTACCAGCTTGGCTTCGTCTTCCACGCCGGTTCGCTGACCGCACCGTTGAGCGCCTCCAGGCCCCAGGGAACTTGTGAATCGGCCATGAACTCCGCCTTTTCCTTAGCCACGTCGGCAGCGAAGGCGGCCAGGAAACTTTGCTCTGTCCAGGAACAGAAAGCCATCCTGCGGCGGCAATATTGGCGGTACCGGCGCGCCGGGCGGCGGGTCTTTGATAAGCGCGCCCACGGACTCCCCTTTGTCCGGCGCAAACGCGGCGATGTAAACAAGAGCCGCCACCTTCGGATCGGTACCGGCTTCAGTGATTACCACTCCGCCGTACGAGTGGCCGACGAGAATGACGGGTAGGGATTGCGTCGCGAGTACGCGCTTCGTAACCAGCACGTCGTCGGCTAGCGATACCGTCGGATTTTGGGCGATGCTCACGTCGTAGCCGTCCTTCTTCAGGATCTTGTAGACGTCCTCCCAACCTGAGCCGTCCACAAAACCACCGTGAACGAGTACGACCGACACTGATGCCTTAGCCATGGTGATCTCCTCTATCTACGGCCGCTCACGTTGAGCGGGTTCGAAATGCTATTTAGTTACCTACCTGCAGTGGGTGTTCGAGGCGCGTCGACCCACCCAACGCCGCTCAAATCCACCCGAGGACGCGCGGCCACGTAGGGGACCCGTCTTCAGCCACGCAATCCCCCGTGCATCGGTCGCTGGCGCATGCTCTACTTCGGCAGTAGTGCGTCAGCGACATGAATCTTACCGCTTGATCGATCGAGTGGGCCCGCTCATCCGTCCGCACGTGCGGCGACGTTGACCCGCACGATTGCATGGCTAAGCAACGCGCTCGACTAGCCGCGTCTGCTGGCGCGTGGAGGACATTGTGTAAGGCAATCCTTGAGCTAAACTTGGCAATGTTCAGGGAATCTGCCTTCGGTCAGCCTAGCAACTCGCGGAAGAACAGCAAAACACTCGGATATCTCTGGTGATCAGGTGCGCTACTGGCTGATGAAGTGACCGCTAAAGCGGAATGACACGAGAAGCCTTGCTAGGCTTGGTTTTGCAGCGAAGTGTTAGTTAACACGCGCCGCATGCGACGTGCGCTGGGTGTGAAATCGGGTGTGAAATTCGTAGTGCTTACGCCTGTACGCGAGCGCTCGGAAGTACTGCGCTGTTACCAGAGTCTCATGCACTTCCTCGGACTGACGCGGGAGAAGGCTATGTCATCTTCTGTGACCTCGGTCGTTCGGATCTGCGCACGTCTTGAGCCGAGAGGTGAGCATTACGTTTCGCCGGACACATTGCTCGACCGACGCGCGTCGCAGCGACGCGCGCTGTATGACCTCCACTCAGAACGGACCGATCGGGCGCTGCCCGCGATGACTGGCCAGTTCGGCGCGAATTCGAAATCCGGGTCGTCAGGTTAAGTCCAAGCTCCACGGCTGCAAAACACGCCCTCCCGTCTACCTATGACGGGAAGGTCGATGACGCCTACGAGATCGGAGGTGTTTAAACAGCAACCCATGCTGCAACGCAAGTGTTCAATATGCAACTTCCTCACCCGTAAAAAGCGTCGGCACGCGAATTCCGCCTTACGTGAGGCAGTGAACTCGTGTAATATGTCAATGTTGCGTGCGAGTCCAGCAGTAGCCGCAACGATTTGGTGTCCAACAGCTACGAATCAAACCGATCGACTAGGGAGGGCCAACTAGACACAGAATCGTCGCCGATTTATCGATATCCCATTTGCGGGCGACTAACCAAGTCCAGCTAAGTGGGTCAGACCTCTGCGATGCCCGTCCGGGCTTCGGAGCTTTCGTTCTGAAAGCCGCCTATCTCTGACCTTCGTACTAAGGCCCTGCGCGGCCGGCACTAACAAGACGCACGTTGCGGAAGGGCATCTCTGCAACGAGATAGTCCAACGCTCGACGCAGTATCGGTGTCGAGGGTTGTTTTCGCGTCCGCGACGGGCGGAGTACGCGAAATCTCGTGCACGACTTCCTGCCCGTACGTTGTGCCGTTCGTGGCCCGTCGGCACGCGGGAGTACTGGGCCTACTGACTCACGGAGGAGTTCAGATGCCTATCGATCAGCAGCAGCCTTTATCGATCCTACGACTGGGGCAAGTCGTGGCGCGCACGGGGAGATCGCGGAGCAGCATCTACGCAGACGTCTCGGCAGGGCGCTTTCCGGCCGCCGTCAGAATCGGCGCGCGAGCGGTAGGTTGGCTCGCGGGCGACATCGACGCGTGGATCGCCGCGCGCGTCGCGGAGACCCGACGGGAGGCCGCATGACGCGCGCCGAGCGAAGAGTGCGCTGCAACCCCTACTGCGCTCGTCGACGCGTATGGAGGACAAGCCATGCCTAACCGCTGGATCAAGGAAGTGTACAAGTCTTCCGACCGCATCAACTCCGTCGGCCCAGCGGCGCGCGATTTGTGGGTGCGCCTGCTCGTGACGTGTGACGACTACGGCCGCTATCCCGCCAACCCGCAGCTAGTTGCGAGCGCCTGCTATCCGCTGGAGCCTTCTGCTTCAACTTGCGAGAAATTGCTCGCAGAGCTGGTGGCGGCCCGTCTCGTGACCGTCTACGAGGCAGACGGAAAACCGTACTTCGAGGTGGAGCAGTGGTATGAGCGCCCACGTTCGAGGAGCAAATTCCCGCCGAATCCTCGAGGCAGCAACGATGGCGCTCCTCTAACTACTGACGGCAATTGCGCGCAATTGCGCGCACCCACGAACACGACCACGACCACGACCACGAACACGGAGCCCAGGAAACAGGCTCAGATGGCACGCAAGTGCCCTCTCCCACCTGACTTTAAGATGTCTGACAACGTTAAGAAATGGGCGCGCCAGAAAGGGTATGACAGTCTACCGGAGCGGTTTGAGGACTTCGTCAGTCGGGTGCGCGCCCATGGATACCAGTACGCCGACTGGGACGCAGCATTCATGAAGGCAATCCGAGAAGACTGGGCGAAGCTCGGGAAGGCCGAACTTCCCTGGCATTGAAGCCGCCAAATAGACCAATTCAACAATGGAGTTAGGAATGAGTCGAGATCGCAGCCATGCCTATTTCGAGGAGCTGCCGTCCTTCGAGTTGGCTTCGGTGCCCAAACATGCGCGAGAACCTTCAGTGCTCTGGAGCGCGCAACACGTCTGGCCAGCGACCCCGTTGCGAGCCGGAGCCATCCTCGACATAGCCAAGGTGTGCAACGACTTCGTGCTGCTGGAATACCGGTGTGGCGATGACGCTATCTCGGAACAAGTGCGGTTGACATTCAAAGCGCAAAATTTCGGAGGGGTTCGAACCTTTATGCTCTGTCCCGGGTGTGGTCAGCGCTGCACGACCCTCTGCATTGCCGGGACAGCCATGAGATGCAGGTGGTGCCTTCAGGCTTGCGGCGTTGTGCACGCGAGCCAAGGTAAGAATGGAACTGGGCGGGCGCTGCGCAAATACCTGAAGCTCCGAGCACAAGTCGAGCCGGGTTCAGGCACGGAACGGGCCAATCTCATGTACTTCCCCGATCGGCCGAAGCGGATGCGCCAGGCAACCTATGCGCGTATTAAAGCCGATGCGCTCGACGCCCGAGATCGCTACTGGGGCGGGTTGAACGCCAGATTCGGCCCGAGACTTACCCGGATGCTCGACCGCACGAGCACATGGTCAGATTGCGACCGCACCCATAGGGGGAACAATGAGAGATGAACCAATCTTTCCGGCGGTCGACACGAAACCACCCCTTCAGGTAAGCCGCGGCGCTGACGACTACCTCGCTTCCCTGAATCCGCAGCAACGCATCGCCGTTGAGCACCGAATCGGAACGGCCGCGGCCGATGGGCCGGCGCCTTTGTTGGTCATCGCGGGTGCCGGTTCAGGCAAGACCAACACGCTCGCCCATCGTGTAGCCCATCTAAGGTTTACGGGCGCACGGACCCGCAGCGAATCCTGCTTCTTACGTTCACGCGGCGGGCGGCCGAGGAGATGGTGCGCCGGGCGGGGCTAATTCTCAGCAAAGCCTTCGGAGCGCACAAGGGCCAACGACCGCCGACTTTGCCTTGGGCTGGGACGTTCCACGCAATTGGGGCTCGGCTGCTGCGGGAATATGCCGAACGCGTTGGTCTAAAGGCGTCCTTTACGATCCACGATCGTGGAGACTCAGAGGATCTGCTTGCGATTGTCCGGCATCGGCTTGGCCTGTCGAAGACGGAAAAGCGGTTTCCCGGCAAGGAAGTCTGCCTAGCCATCTACTCCCGTGTCGTCAATAGCGCGGCGCCCTTATCCGAGGTCCTGAAGAGCGCGTTCCCTCAGTTTACTGACTGGGAGCCCCAGCTCAAGGATCTATTTGAGGCCTACGTGGGCGAAAAGCAGTCGCAGAACGTACTCGACTACGACGACCTGCTGCTCTACTGGTCATACATTGTCGCGGAGCCAGAGCTGGCGCGGGAAATCGGATGCCGCTTCGACCACGTCCTGGTCGACGAGTATCAGGATACGAACCGCCTTCAGGCGAAGATTCTCTGGGACATGAAGCCGGACGGCAAAGGCTTAACCGTGGTCGGCGATGATGCGCAATCTATCTACTCGTTTCGCGCGGCCACCGTCCGCAACATCCTCGATTTCCCCCAGCAGTTCGAGCCGAAGGCCACGATCGTGACGCTCGAGCGGAACTACCGCTCCACACAGCCGATTCTCGCCGCATCGAACGCGGTCATCGGGCTTGCCTCCGAGCGCTACACCAAGAATCTATGGACCGAACGCCTGTCGTCGGAGAGACCGGGACTCGTCACCGTCCGCGACGCAGCGGACCAGGCCCGATGCGTGGCCGACCAGATGAGCTGGGGGCGGAGTACCTTCAAATGGTCCGCCAAATGGTCGGCAGGTGTGAGCGCGACCAGCAAAGTAGTGTTGGGAGCTGAACATGCCGGCGCCGAAAGGAACGAGACCCCCCAACGCAGGCCGCGGGCGGCCAAAGGGCGTCCCGAACAAAGCTACCGCCGAGGCGCGCGAAGCGATTGCTCAGTTCTTGGACAACAACGTCCATCGACTTCAGACCTGGCTGGACGCCGTTGCCAAGGAAAACCCGGCGAAGGCGTTTGCTCTCTTGCAGTCACTGCTCGAATACCATGTCCCGAAGCTATCGCACGTAGATCCAAAACAGAATGAGAGGTTGGTCGTCGTGCTGCGCCAGTTTGATGACAAGCCGCTGACGTGACCAATAAACCGAAACCGGCACCGGTGCCCCAAACCCGCCTGGGGCGGCTTGCGCGTATCGGATTCGCCGCGGCGGAAATGGCCGTCGGAGGCGCGGTCGAAGGATTGCGCGGATTGGCCCGACCGAGCCCGAGTTCGACGGGCACCTCCCTGTTTTCCGCCCGCAACGCGCAGCGGCTCGCGGCCCGGCTTGCCCGCCTACGCGGTGCGGCGATGAAGCTCGGCCAGATCGTTTCCCTCCAAGGCGAAGATGTGCTGCCGGCCGAGTTTGCGCAGGCGCTGGCCGTACTGCGCACGGGGGCTGCGCCGATGCCGACCTCGCAGTTGCACCGGGTCCTCGGGCGCGAATTGGGGAAGGGCTGGGAGGCGCGCTTTGCGCAGTTCGACTATGAGCCTCTCGCGGCCGCCTCGATCGGGCAGGTGCACCGCGCTCGCACCCGCGATGGGCGCGACCTCGCGCTCAAGATCCAGTACCCAGGCGTAGCACGCTCGATCACCAGCGACGTCGACAACGTAGCCGCCCTGCTCAGGCTGCTCAACCTGCTGCCGCTCGATCTCGATGTCGACGCGATCGCCGGCGAAGCCAAGCGCCAGCTTGCGCAGGAAGCGGACTACGTTCAGGAAGCGCGCTTTCTCGAACGCTATGCAAAGTTGGTGGCGGATGAGCCCGCCCTCGTCGTTCCGCGCGTCCACTGGGACCTGACGACGCCCCGAGTGATGGCGATGGACTACGTCGAAGGCGTCCCCCTCGAAACACATCACTCAGCTCGGCGCCTCTCAGGCGCCGCGCGACACCGTCGGTGCGCTGCTCGAGAAGTTGCTATTCCGCGAGCTGTTCGAGTTCCGGGTCATGCAGACCGATCCCAACTTCGCCAACTACCTCTACCAGCCCGAGAGCGGACGTGTCGCGTTGCTCGATTTCGGCGCGACCAAGACCTTCAGCGCTGAGTTCGTGGCGCGCTACGCCCGCATCACCCGCGCGGTCATCGAAGGCGACCTCGATGCAGTGGGTGGGGAAGCAGTCGCAATCGGTTATGTCGGCGCAGACGATCCGCCCGACCACGTCCGGGCGGCAGTCGAGATGATCCTGCTCGTCTGCGAACCGCTGCGACATCGAGGACGGTATGACTTCGCTGCTTCGGGGCTTGCAGCGCGGGCGCGCGATCTGGGTTTCGAGCTGGCGCTCCGCCGTCGCCTGCTGCGACCGCCGCCGCCCGAGACGATCTTCCTGCACCGGAAGCTCGTGGGTTCATTTCTGGTGCTCGCCCGCATCGGTGTGCGGGTCGATGCACGCGCGTTGGTGCTGCCGTTTCTGCCTGCGGCAAAACGTGGCTCGGCGCCGTGACGTGTGCACGCTATAAAGGGGACGTCAGGAGCCAGCTCCGAACGCTGGCGCGACTGCTCAGGACCCTGCCGGATCTACGGAGCTAACGGCGGCCATTAGAAGCACGTAACGCAATGTTCACGCTCAATTCCGGGAAGCGTGAGGCCGCGAACTTCTACGTTTGGGATTCAGAGGAGGCCGCCAAAGCGTTCTTCACTGATGAGGTGCTCGAGGGTCGCCGGTCTCTACGGTGTGCGCCCCAGCATCGAGTTCGTGCAGATGGCCACTCCATTGGAAAATGTCCGGCCGTGACGTCGTCCAGCTCACGAGCGACTGCCTTGGAGCAGCGCGAGTGGCTGCTTCGGGTCGAGAGCGTCCGCCCGACGACAGGCTGCTGTCGGCCAAAACGAGACCGTCATCGCCGCTGCCCAGTTTGCTTGCAAGCGGTCACTCCAGATGGCTCAGTTCCACTGGAAAGCAGTCACTGCATCTACACCACCTGTTATGCAAACACTCGACGATCTCGCGCGGCGTCTCGTCAGCGAAGAGGCCGTACGTATGATGTTGGCAACCTCAACGCCATGGCTTCACCGGCTTCCAAATCAGCAACGTGAGGTCATAGCATGAGAGAACGCCAACGCCTCGCAAGGGTCGCAGGTTTGCTGTACCTGCTTATGTCGGTGACGTCCGCTTTCAGTCTTGCGTCGATCCCGTCGTGGTCCGTCAGCGCAACTGACGTTTCGGCCGTCGTGAAGATTATAGATGCACCACTTCGGTACCGACTGGGCGCGCTATCCGAATTGGCATCGCAGGTCTTTTTTGTCTTCCTGGTCCTGGCGCTGTTCGAGTTGCTCAAGGAAGTCCACAGGACTCGCGCATTGGCGATGGTCGCACTTGTCTTGGTTCAGGTTCCGATGGGGTTCGCAAATCTCCTCCTTGGTTTGGCTCCCCTGGTTCTGCAGAGCGGTGCAAGCTACCTGTCAGTGTTCAGCAAGGAACAGCTGGACGCCCTCACTTTGGTGGCCCTCAACATGCGAGGCTACGGCGTAAAGTCATTGATGGTCTTCTGGGGCCTCTGGCTCCTTCCGTTTGGAATGCTGGTGTACCGCGCAGGCTTCCTTCCAAGAGTTCTCGGCGTCCTGCTGTTGGTGGGCTGCTTTGGGCATGTCGTCGTCGGCGCGACATCGCTGCTGATGCCCTCTTTGGAACACACAGTTGCGCCATTGACGGCGCTGGCGCTCGGAGAGATCCTGATCTGCCTTTGGCTCCTAACGATGGGAGCCAAGCCTTCTCCGCACAAAGTGGACGTTTGAAGGTGACGCCTAACCCGCGGCTGCAGCGGACGCGGTCGACTTCTGCGGCCTCGCCGCTGAGCCGTCATCCCATGTCCTCTTGGCACGCACGCACTGAGACGCCGTCTCCCGCCATGCGGACTGTACTAATATCTGTTCTCCTGAGTTGCACCCTGACCGGGTGCTTTACGATTCGGTACGAGGCAATACGTTCACCCCAAGTATCGGGCGTCATTAGTGACGGGACCATCCCTCTTAGAAGGGTGGAAGTGACATTGAGTACGAAAGATTTTCTGAGTGATTCTCCGGCAGGCGGTAAGGGCCCCGTGCCTTGCGGGCTTGGCGAGGCTACGACAATGACCGACGATTCAGGCCAATTCAGTATTGGCCCAGTCAAGAGGCCAACCGACGCGACAAACTGGGGTTCGCCCGGAAACTACTGGAGCGTGTGTGTAAAGCGTGACGACGGCGCATCTCTCGTGGTCCTTAGTCAGTTTGGTCGATTTGGCGACATGCCAGAAACGCTTCGCGTGAATTGCGATGTATCCGATAATGAGGTAACCGCAATCGAAGGGCGTGCGCCCATCCGTGGCAAGTGTAAGGTAGTCAGTACGTCACCTTGAATAGCGCGCGATTGAAGGCTGCGCCCCGGTGAACGCCCGCTTGCCATAAGACCCATGTCCGCTCAGGGTCGCAAGCAGTCGCCGGTGAGGCCGGCCGCTATCGGCCAATAGCGGAAATATAAGGACGGCTGCAAGAATTCCCGTTAGCGGCCATTTACCTGGGCGCGCACCAAAGGCATAACAGTCATGATCCAAAAGAAAGCGGCCGCCACGAGGCGGCCGCCATCTTCCTTCTTGCCGGGACTCCTACTGTCTAACGGGGCTACTCCACCGCGAGGATGAGTTCAGTGCCCCAGGTGATGTCGACCCGGTCGCCCACCTTGACCTGATCGAACACCTTCGGATCGACGATCCGTCGGCTGTATTTCCACCCGTTCGGCCCGGTAAAAGTCATCGACGAGTTGGCTTTGTCGATGTCGGAGATGGTTGCCGTCATCGTCCGCACCATCGATGCCGCGCCACCGGGCCGCGCTTCCTTCCCCATGGTGGAGGCCGCGTCGGCGGTATCGACCGCCGCCTCGCCCGGCGGCTTCAGGCGCACGATGACGTTGTTGTTATACGTCGCCTTCACCTTGTCCCCCACCTTGAGCTCGTCGAAGCGCTTGGCGCTCGCGGGCACGTCGAGGGCGACGAACTTGCCATCGGCCGTCTTGATTTGCAACAGGTGTTTGTTCTTATCGATTGTCTCTACTGTGCCGGCGACGGTGATCGTCTGTTTCGGGAGTTCTTTGACCTGCGCCCAACCAGGCAGGGCGAGCGCCAAGCCCACTGCGAACGCGCTCAGCATTGTCGTTACTCGCTTCATGTTCTCTTCTCCGTTTGGTTGTCCATCGCTGGGGGTGTGTCCCGTATCTCACTGTGCGGCAAAGGTGCGCGCCTGAAACATGCCATCGTTCATGTTTAGGTGGGACCTTGTCAAGTGCCCGCGGCGCGCGGTCCGTACCCATCCCAACGCGGCACGAGCATCCGCTTCGGTCGACTCCGGCCTGTCACTGATCCTGCGGTCACCTTAAAGTGGTCCAGTAAGAGGTTGGCGCGCTAAGCCCCGCGCCCCAGCCGCTCCCTCGGAGCGGTCGAACCATCCCCTACTAGTGTTTGGAAATTGTTTTTCAATCTACTCAACTTGGAGGGCTGGTCATTAAACAAGTTAACAAATTTCGCAGTAGTACGTACAACCCGGCGCCGTTAGTGCATGGACAGCAACCTTCTCCGGCGTATACAAGAAATATTCGTCAACGTGCAACGGCGGCTCACCGGCATTGTGTTAAGGAACCGCGGGCAGCTGCTAGACTATCCTGATTGGCCGAGGCCTGAGACTCGTGCCGCCACTTTGTGCTCCGGTCGCCCTACAGCGTCCCGCGGGAGGAGGCCAGATGAAGCGATTGGCTCTGCTGCCGGCATCAGCGCTTTTGGGTCTTGCCTTTGCCGTCGGCATGTTCAGCCAGAGCCCGTCCGCACGCACCGCAGCTCCCGCGTCGCGCACATCCGGCGGCTCGAGCGCTGAGACGACGCGCCAGCTCTCGGTCGCGAACAAGCCCTGGAAAGGCGATTTCGACGCGATGCTCGAGCGCAGGATCATCCGGGTCAGCGTGCCATACAGCCGCTCGCTCTACTTCATCGACAAGGGCCGCGAGCGCGGCATTGCCGCCGAGCTCATCCGCGAGTTCGAGCGCTGGGTGAATCAGAAATACGCGAAGAAGCTCGGCAAGCGTCCCCTTACCGTGATTGTCGTGGCAACCACGCGCGAAAAGCTGTTCCCCGATCTCAACGATGGGTTGGCCGACATCGCGGTCGGCAACCTGTCGGTCACCAAGGAACGGCTCAAGGTTGTCGACTTCGTGGCCCCCGACGACAAGCTCGTCAACGTCGAGATTCTCGTGAACGGGCCGGCATCGCCCGAGATCGCCTCGCTCGACGATCTGTCGGGCAAGGCGATCCATGTGCGCAAGTCGTCCTCCTACTACGCGAGCCTGACCGCCCTGAACGATCGATTTAGGCAGGCGGGCAAGCCCGAAGCCAGGCTCGTTCTGGTTCCCGACGCGCTTGAAGATGAGGACATGCTGGAAATGATGAACGCCGGGCTCCTCGAGTTGATCGTCGTCGACGACTGGAAGGCAAGAATGTGGGCGCAGGTCTTGCCCAAGCTGAAGGTGCGCGCGGACATCGAACTGCGGCCGCCGACAAAGAGGGGTTGGGCTATCCGCAAGGACAACCCGAAGCTCGCGGCGGAACTGAACGACTTCTACGCGAGCTGGGCCAAGAAGGAAGGCGTGGTCCCGCACCTCCAGCAACAGTACATGAAGAGCATCAAGGCACTGCACAGCGCGTCGGCCGCCAAAGACCAACAGCGCTTCACGGATCTAATCGCCTACTTCAAGAAGTATGGCACGCAGTACCACTTCGACCCCTTGATGCTTGCCGCGCAGGGCTACCAGGAGTCGACGCTGGATCAGCGCAAGAGGAGCCCCGGCGGCGCCATCGGCGTGATGCAGTTGATGCCGGCGACCGCGCAGTCGCTTAAGGTCGGCGACATCACAGTGGCCGAGTCGAACATCCACGCTGGCGCGAAGTACATGGATCAGTTGATGACCCGGTATCTCAACGACGCCAAGTTCGACGAGCAGAACCGGACACTATTCGCGTTTGCGAGCTACAACGCCGGGCCAGGGAACATCTCGAACATGCGCAAGGAGGCCGAGAAGCGCGGGCTTGACCCGAACCTTTGGTTCAACAATGTCGAGACCGTCACCGCGGAGAAGATCGGTATCGAGACCACGACTTACGTGCGCAACATCTTCAAGTATTACGTCTCATACAGGCTAACGACCGAGGCCCAGGAAACCAAAGAGAAGCTGAAGGAGCAGGTCATCCCGGCGAAGAAGTAAGTCAAGAAGCGCACAACGCGCCACGTCACCGTTCATACTGCCCCTCGGTCTGTGGAATGTCTGCTTGGGGCCTGAATTGAAGGTCTGGTTAGGGTGCCATAAGGAGGGAGTCACTCGTCGGAGGGCGAAGTTCGGCCCCCCTGATGGCGAGCATGACACGCATGCACGCGATGCGTCTGTCTTTGAGGGGTTGAACCCGGCCGTTGAGCCTTGTTGCGAAGCAGAAGGTTGACGGAGGAAGATCAAGGCGCCAAGATTGATATTTGTGCAGTGCTGAACGTGGTCGGGGGTTGGTCTCACCGACAACACATGCCGCTCGGCGGGAACATCGCTTCGGTCATGACTAAGCAAGGCACGGGCGCCAGTTTTACGCCGGAGTTGCTTGGCGGGGTGCCGGAAGCCTTCGTGCAGACCGCTTTGCTTGCCGGCGGCGTTGGCCTGTGGGAGTGGCCGATCGGCGACGACCGGATGCAGCTGTCGCCTTACCTCGAGACGCTCCTCGGGTACCCGTTCGGCGGGTTCGACGGCACCAAGTCGACATTTTCCGGCTCGGCTCAAGCCGCTCGACCGGCCGCGTTTCGAGCTCTGCGCTCGCCGCCGCAATTGAACGTAGCGCTGAGTGCGATGCGGAGTTCCGCATCCGACGTTCACGGAGCCGTCCGGTGTTTCGTGGCGAAGGGGCGCGTGATGCGTGATTCGTCGGGCACGGCG
>CAVZAE010000013.1:0-140976 GCA_963773195.1 uncultured beta proteobacterium | reverse complement strand
CAATGCAGCAATGTAGGCCAGCGAAAGAACGCTGCCACCCCGCTTTCGCTTCTTCCGCAATGCCCGCTACGGACGACATTAGTAAGGCTAGACGATCGCCAAACGATCTGGCTTGACCTAAGTCAAAGCGTCGAATGTGACCTGCGCCTGCCGTATGCCTGCCGGGCAGACACCTTTCGTAACTCGCCTCTATAATCGGTGAATGGAATCCCACGCGGTGAGCATCGCCACCGAGACTGTCAAGCCCGCGCTTCTTCCCGATACCGGGCTCACCAATGCGGACGCGTCGGCCCGGCTGGCGCGTGATGGATACAACGAACTGCCGACGGCGAAACCGCGCCGCCTGTTCGCGATCGCCCCTGACGTTGCGCGCGAGCCCATGTTCCTGTTGTTGATGGCCTGCGGTGCCATCTACCTGCTTCTGGGCGACAAGGGCGTGGCCGCGCTAGTCTTGATACTGGAAGAATTGCGCAAGCTCGCCATGGCGATATTTGCGCGCTTAGGCTGCCGGAGCCGTGCCGGCGAAGAATGCGTAACGAATTTAATCCGACTTTGAGAGTATAGCCATGCGAACCATGAAAGCCGCGGTGTTCGTCGAACCGGGCAAGATTGTTCTCGAAGAGAAGCCCGTCCCGGAGCTGGCGACGGTGACGCACTGATCCGGGTGACCACGACGACGATCTGCGGCACGGACGTGCATATCCTGAAGGGCGAGTATCCGGTCGAGCCGGGGCGGATCATCGGCCACGAGCCGGTCGGCATCATCGACGCGCTCGGGGCCGGCGTGACGGGTTATGCCGTCGGCCAGCGCGTCATCGTCGGCGCCATCACGCCGTGCGGGCAATGCGATGCCTGCCTCGACGGGCAGCACTCGCAGTGCGGAGGAAAGCCCATGGGCGGCTGGCGCTTCGGCAACACCATCGACGGCTGCCAGGCCGAGTACGTCTGCTGGTGCCGCATGCGATGGCGAACCTCGCCCCGTGCCCGACGAACTCACCGACGAGCAGGTGCTGATGTGCCCGGACATCATGAGCACGGGCTTCGGCGGGGCGGAAAGCGGCGAGATCCAGTATGGCGACACCGTCGCCATCTTCGCGCAAGGTCCGATCGGGCTCTGCGCCACGGCCGGCGCGAAACTCAAAGGCGCGACGAGGATCATCGTGGTCGATGGCATCCCGGAGCGTCTCCAGATGGCGAGACGACTCGGCGCCGATGTCATCATCAACTTCAGGACGACCGACCCGGTCGCCGAGATCATGCGGCTCACCGACGGCCGCGGCGTCGACGTCGCAATCGAGGCGCTGGGCACGCAGCAGACCTTCGAGAGCTGCCTGCGCGTGCTGAAAGCGGGCGGCGTGCTGTCGAGCCTGGGGGTGTATTCCGGCAAGCTCTCGCTTCCGCTCGATGCTTTCGCCGCGGGCCTCGGCGATCACAAGATCGTGACGACGCTGTGCCCGGGCGGCAAGGAGCGGATGCGGCGGCTGATGAACGTGGTGGCCGCGGGACGCGTGGATCTCAAGCCGCTGGTCACCCATCGGTTCAAGCTCGACCAGATCGAGCAGGCCTATGACCTCTTCGCGAACCAGCGCGACGGCGTGCTCAAGGTGGCGATCGTGCCGTAGGCGCAACGTGTACAAGCCGGGTCACATGGCCATCGCGACGATCGGATGCGCGCCTCAACCGAAGAGCAAAGTCCATACGCCGAGAGCGAGGAAGAGGCCGGCGGCAACGACGCGAATCGCCTTGAGCGGGATACGATTCCCCATTCGGTCGGCGAGCAGAAGGGCGGGAACGTCGAGCGGCGCCCGACGCCGCCGATGTGTACTTAACCTCGCCGACGCTTCCAGCAAACAGGCGATCCTGCGAATGGCCGGTACGCCGACGGCCGAGTTCGCCAATTGGCGCCCGATTCGGGATTCCGCGACGATTTGTGCAAACTGCAGCTTGCAAGGTAGGCCGGCCACCGACGCCGTCACGAGTCAGACGACTCGCCAGTGCCCCGACGGCCAGCGCTGGCACGAGCATGATTGCCGCTTTCGCACTGTGGAGCGTTGAAGCGCCCCTCCCATTGCCAGCAGTACGAGCGACACTTAACGCCGCTACGATCAGAGGCAGACCGAGAGAATGAGATTGCATCGTCGAAAACTCGGAAGTGCCATATGCCGTGTCTGCAGGCGCGAAATTCCAAGCGTGATCTAGACAGCATTTCGTAAGCTTCGCTTGTTACGATCCGCGCGTGCATACGATGGCTGGTCACACCAACAAGCGCAACAACCGGCTGCTCAGGGGGCGTTCTGCGACGTATGTCGGTAGGCTGTTCACGGCCGACTGCGGCCGTATCGCCAAGTCGCCGAATCGGCGCAAAATTCCGATCAAGCAGCACATACCAGATTGGGGCCTACCGTAATCGGGTACAGCCACACCACCAACCCTGCACAGATTTGCCAAGACTGAACCCAGTCCGGAGGCAACGATGAGCATGCAATTGCGCGGACCCAAGCCATTTGCGGTTGTCCTTTGTCAGTTCGACGATTTGCCCGCTCCCGATATCTCCCCGCAATACATTTTGGACTTCGTTGCCAGGGCAGGTGAGGGTGGGCTCTACGATTTCTGGCGTGACTGCTCAATGGGTCAGGTGACGTTGGACGGGTCCGATGTGTTTGGCTGGTTTCCCATGCAATATGGATGGGGCACGCACAGCGGGTCGCTTGGACGCGATGCCTGGATCAACGAGGCAATCCGCCTTGCCACGGCCAACGGTGTAAACCTTGCCGCATATTACGGTGTGATGGCGGTCGTGAACGGTTCCGCAGACGATTCCGCGTCAGGTTCCATCACGACGGATCTCGCGATTGCGCTCACTACCCCCAATCAGCAGTATCGGTGGTTCTACTGCAGGAAATGTCGGGCCATGGCCTACGACTCGGCGGGAGGGGCAAACCCCGGACCATGTGTGGCGGGTGGTGTGCATGACCTTGCCAATAGCAATGCCTATTCCCTATCGATCGACGACCCGCGTTTTCCCGGCCAGGAGGGGTGGCGATGGTGCAGCAAATGTCGGGACCTTGCCTACAACGGGGCGGGCGTCACCGGACCGTGCGCAGCCGGCGGAACGCACGACCATTCCACCAGCGGCAACTATCGGCTGGGGTTCGGCGCAGTGGGGTTTCGCGGACAAGATGGCTGGAAGTGGTGTTTGAAGTGTCAGGCGCTGGCCTATAGCGGCGCGGGCGCCGGCTCTTGTCTGGCTGGAGGTCAGCACGATCATTCGACCAGTTTCGACTACGTGATTCCGTATGGTGGCAACAGCTTCAGCGTGGAATTCGTAGGGCATGAAAGCGGACATACGTTCGGACTGCACCATTCCTGGTCCGCAAAGCCGGATACCGAGTACGGCGACCGCTGGGACATCATGAGCGCCTTCAACACCGACAGCGCCACGATAGGTCTGTACGTCCCCGTCGGTCCGCGCCTCAACGCGGCGACGGTGCACCGGATGGAGTGGCTGCCGGAGGACCGTGTCCTGACGCACGTGCCGGGTCGCGGAATTCTGTATCGCGGTACTCAAACAATTCGCGTCGCGGCGCTCCAGCGTCCCGACATCAATCTGCCCTTGATGATTAAGGTGCACACGCCGGAGCGGATTTACACCGTGGAGTTCCGCCAGAAACGGGGCTGGGATCGGGGCATGCCGCAGGATGCCGTCCTGATTCACGAACTGCGCTCGTACTACTGTTCCAGCCAGAAGAACTGGCGCTGGTGCTTCAAATGCCAGGGACTTCACTACGCTGGCTACCACGTGTGTGCGGCCGGTGGGTTACACGACATTGGTAGAAGCGATGACTACCGGATCTCGATCGACGACGCCAGCGGCGGTGGGCAGGACAACTGGCGCTGGTGCCGGAGGTGCAACGTGATGGCCTATGCGGGTAGCGAGTCCTGGGGGCCATGTGCCGCGGGTGGGCTGCATGATCATGCCAATAGCGGAAATTATCGCCTGCTGACCGGAGGCACCGGTCAGGACCAATGGAGGTACTGCCACAAGTGCAAGGGATTGACCTACTCGGGGCTCGGCGCACTGAGCGCCTGCATGGGCGGAGGCCAGCACGATCCAACGAACAGCTTCGACTACGTGCTGCCACACGATACAGGCGGACCTGGTCAGAACGACTGGCGCTATTGCAGGAAGTGTCAGGGACTGGTCTATTCGCTGCGCTCCGCTTGTCCGGCTGGTGGCCCACACGCGTGGGATCCTAATAGCGGTTATGGTCTTGCCTACAAATTTCCTGCAGCCGGGGACGATGCCTGGTTCTGGTGCTACAAATGCATGGGCCTTGCCTCTGGAACTACAGCTGTATCCGGCGTTTGCCCGGCGGGCGGGGCCCATGAACGCGGTACGAGTTTCAGCTATCGGCTACCGCTGATTTGGGGAACGCAGGAGGGACAGGCCGGATGGCAGCATTGTGTGCGCTGCCAAGGGCTCTTCTATGGACCAGGGGCGGCAAATAGCAGCTGCCCCGCGGGTGGGCAACACACGGCGGCAGATTCGCCGAACTATGTTCTTGCGAACTCGTCGGACGACAAATCCTATCTTCTGGGCGGGCTCCGGACCGTTGGCGACGTATTTCAGGACGATCAGGGTTACATCAGGATCAGCGTCGACGCGATCGACGGTGACTCGGGCATCGCGACAATCACCATGAATGGCTATGCGTTAATCGAACCCGGCCCTCCCGGTGGGTAGCGGCCCACTCGACCTTCGCAAAAGCTGGTGTGCCGAAGGACGGCTTTGTGCGCGGGTTGATTTGTCTAGCAAGTCCAGACAGGGTCTTCGGACGTGTCCCTATGACGGGGCTGGATTGTCGTTGGAACCTCCGAGGTGCTCGCAGCGCGTGCGGCGATATTGCCGACTGGTCACACCCAGCGATGCTGTGAGCGAGCACAACGCAGGGCAACATAGTGCACGCCAGCTCGACCACACTCCGCAATACGATTGGGCGACACGGTGTTGTTGACGGTCCGCTGTGGAGATTCCGTCGCGCGTCTGTGATGGGGAGGTATGTCCGGTTCTGCACGCGAAACCGGCCGCTCAATCCCGCCTCAGCAATGGGCGCGTTCGGCCACCAGCAGCCCGTCGTCGCCGCTTCTCAATTCGCTCAAAGCGGCCATACTAAGACACCACAAGATCATTGATAGAGGCATTTGACCTTCGTCAATTGGCGTCAACGGGCGAGGATTAAAATGGGATGATTAGGCGCAGCGCCGAATTCGTGGACTGGCGCGAGGGCGCAAATACTTATTGCGTGCGTACCTCGATAAGCGACGCCGAGCATCGCGGAAAGTGCAACCTTCCGGTCCCTACAGTGCGCGACAGATCGGTGAATTTTGAACGCGTGTTTCGCCTTGTTGACCGGGCGATGGCCAAGCTCTCGCGAGGTCAAGTCTTGGCGGCGGCGCTCGTGGGTGTCGGGGTTGTCGCCGTACCCGCCTATCTGCTTGGTTCCGAGATCTCCCTGTCCTTGCTCTACCTCTGCCCGGTCGGCATTGCCACCTGGTACGCCGGGAGCAAGGCCGGGACGGTGGTCGCGCTGATCTCAACGCTCTCGGTGGTTGCGGGAGAGTTTGGCGATGGCGATCTCCTCGATCGTCCTTGGATCGCCGCGTGGAATGCGGTCCTGCACCTCGGGTTCATGCTCGTAATTGCGTATCTTTTGGACCGTCTGCGTGTCCACCTCGCAATTGAACAGCGCTTGGCCGACTCAGATCCTTTAACTGGCGTTCTAAATGCGCGCGCTTTCATGGTGCAACTGCAAGCGCGTCTCGACCTTGCCGCACGCGAGGGGAAGCCGATCACCGTGGCCTATTTCGATCTGGACGATTTCAAACGGATCAACGACCGGTGGGGGCACGGCGAAGGCGACCGTGTCCTTCGACTTTTCGCGAGTACACTGACGCAGTCCATTCGCCGCACTGACTTGCTTGCCCGCGTTGGCGGGGACGAGTTCGCCTTGCTGATCGGCGCCGCAGATCGGAACGACGTAGAGCGAGTTGTCTCCAAGTTGAGGAACGCTCTTAGCAAAGCGTTTGTTCATGAGCGATCTGCCATCACTTGCAGCATCGGTTGCGTGACATTTCGAGCCCCGCTGCCTAGTGCGGAGGACGCTATCCATGCCGCCGATTCCCTGATGTATGAGGTCAAGAAAGGCAGCAAGAATGCGGTCACCTTCGAGGTTTTTGACCATCAAGCAGGCAAAGCCGCGCAACGCACTGCTTCAGCGGACGTGCCGCTGACGACGCACCGCTGAGCCTCAACGAGGCGTTCGCTTCGATACGGGCCAGCGTCTGCTTTACGTCAATTCGGCCGGCTGCAGTGGGCCGACTGCGGGCGAAGCCAACTCCCGGCCAACTGCGGGCGGTTAGCGTCGCCTCCCAATGCCTGCAAGCAGCCGCTCAAAGGAATGCCCGTCAGCAACACTGACGGCCATTGGCCACGGAAACGGCGATGTCGTGCCGCGTTTGCGGATTGACATCAGACCAGTGGCGTCGCCGCCAGGAGCATTCGGACCGGCGTCGCTTCCCGGAGCGCGCTCCGTCGGCTCCTTCCGCGGGGTGCTTCTGGTGCGGTTGGTTTTCACTATTGCCTACGGCTGCCCGAAAGTCCCTGCGATGTTGCATCATCAGCTTCGCGAGCAACCTTCGAGCCATCGACATTTTCTCCTTATCTTCCGATGAGTTAGCAACTTGCATTGGCAAATCGCAACAAGCAAATGTAAGGAATGTCGTCAGTGGTCCATTTTGTAGCGTTCATTCGGTCGGCCAAAGAAACCCGCCGAAGCAAGGCTTGTGACACCTTCGGGGACACCCCTTTGGCGGCGCTCCCTCGGGTATTTCGTATCGAAGGGGTTAGTGAGCCGGCGACGGTTGCTCCCGTAACCACTCCTGGATGCGTTCAAGCGCGATCATGGTGTCTGAGATTGCCGAGCGCAGTAGCCAGCTTGGCGTCGTGGAGGATCGACGCACATCGCCGAACAGAAGGATGTCGAAATCCAGATTGAGCAGGTGGCGGACGCTGTAAGCCTCCCGTCATTGGTCGCTCGTTGCACCGTGGGCGTGGTCATACTGCCGCTGGGACAGCATCTTGTAAACGCCGGCCGCAGCGATGCCAAACGCCAGGTGCGCCGCGATGGTTATCCAATCGCGGGCGGCTTCGAACCAAGGAAAAACAGCGGTGAAGCCGTACATGTTCACCGCATACACCGCGAGGCCGAATATGGCTCCGACAAGCAGGGATGGTGCGGCGCGCAGACGCGCGATGACCCATGACACACTTAGGCCGTAGATGATGGAAAGCGCGAAGTGGACAAGTGTCGCAACCAGCATGATCCTCTCGTCAAAGGTCGCGGGTGGGGGCAACACAGCGCGGCCCATAACGATGGCGGCGGTAAAGCGTGCATCCCGGAAAAGGATTGTCGGCTGCACGTCAGCAAAGATCGACCACAAGGCGATCTGCACGAGCGTGGCGACGATGCCAGCGGCGACGCCGGCGTATAGGGCGGCGCTTCAGGTCACACGATATTGCATTGGCCTACAACTACCAAACGACCCAAAGGACGAACGACGGTGGGCGCTCGCGGGGACGCACCTGCCGAACGATGGGATAATATCGGCGTGAATGCACCACAAAAGATGTCCCGCCGCGGTCAGGATTCAAGCGGGACCGCACATCGTTGTGGCTATTGAAGCGCTACGTGGGGAGCCCATTCGCGATACCGAGGCTGACGGCACCAGCTTGCCACCTTACAATTTACCCGAATGCAGCCATTCGCGAGCGGGAGTGAAGCGCCGGTGGGATTGGGACACATGGTACGTTTGGAATTCGGGTTGTCGACGAGGGGATTCGTGATGAACCGGCGAACGTTTATTGGCTGCATTGGAGGTGGGCTCCTGGCCGCCCCGCTCGCTGCACGCGCGCAGAGAGCGGCGACGGCGGTGATCGGGTATCTATCTGCCGCGCCGCCAAATTTTTCACCTTCGGGTCCGCTTGCCGCCGTGCGTCAGGGCCTGAACGAAACCACGCTGCCGCATGACCCCAGGCATCGATGAGGAACTTACTGCGATTTGAGGAACGCTTCCATCGTCAACGCCCGATCAGGAAATGCCTTCGAACTGTGCCGTCGAGGACCAGTCCGAATGTGGCCAATTCGGGCGATCAGGTCGTGAGCGAAATTTTCTATAAAGCGGACGTGTCGGCGTGAACACGACGACCGGACGTGCGGGCTGGGAATAGCTCCGGGCTGCGTCGGCTCTCCCTAGGAAGGAAAATCTGCCCTAACCAACGGGGCCGCCTCGTTCTCGATCGTGGCGAGCTTGGCCCATTCGGTTTCAGTAAACAGGCGCGAGCGCGTGAGGAACCGCAAGCCTTCGGGGCCATCGAGCGAAAACATCCCACCTCGACCCGGCACGACGTCGATGATCAGTTGAGTGTGTTTCCAGTACTCGAATTGCGGCCCGCTTATGTAGAATGGTGTGCCACCAATGTGACCCAATAATCGGTCATAGTCACCGATGATGAATTCTCCCCGCGGATAACACATCGGCGCACTGCCGTCGCAGCACCCGCCCGACTGGTGGAACATCAAGTCGCCATGTTTCGCGCGCAAGGTGGCGATCAGTGCCCGTGCGGAGTCAGTCGCGGTGACGCGCAAAACTTCCTCGGTCATGAGACCCTCCTGACTATCGTGAAGAGATCGACACCCCGTACCGCCGATCTGGCGGTACGGGGCCAAGAAAACAGTCGAGGATCAGAAGAAGCCTAGCTTGTTCTCGCTATAGCTCACCAACACGTTCTTGGTTTGTTGGTAGTGATCGAGCATCATTTTGTGGTTCTCGCGGCCGATACCGGACTGCTTGTAGCCACCGAACGCCGCGTGCGCCGGGTAATGGTGATAGCAGTTCGTCCAGACGCGCCCAGCCTGGATTCCACGACCCATGCGAAACGCGGTATTCATGTCGCGGCTCCAAACCCCTGCACCGAGTCCGTACAGCGTGTCGTTGGCGATGGCCAGCGCCTCATCCTCATTCTTGAAGGTGGTCACCGAAAGTACGGGGCCGAAGATTTCTTCCTGGAAAATGCGCATCTTGTTATTTCCCTTGAACACCGTCGGCTGAACGTAATAGCCGTCCTTGAGGTCACCCTCGAGATGAGTACGCTGACCGCCGATCAGGCATTGCGCGCCTTCCTGCCGGCCGATGTCGAGATAGGACAGGATCTTCTCCAGCTGCTCGCTCGATGCCTGGGCACCGATCATCGTTGCCGCATCCAGCGGATTGCCCTGGGTGATTGCAGCAACACGTTTGATCGCGCGCTCGATGAAGCGCTCATAGATCGACTCTTGGATGAGAGCTCGGGAAGGGCAGGTGCAGACTTCGCCCTGGTTCAGCGCGAACATCGCGAAGCCTTCGAGCGCCTTGTCGAAGAAACCGTCATCCTTTTCCATCACGTCGGCAAAGAAGATGTTGGGTGACTTGCCACCAAGCTCCAGGGTCACTGGAATCAGGTTCTGACTTGCGTATTGCGAAATCAGTCGGCCGGTCGTCGTCTCTCCGGTAAACGCAATCTTGCCGATGCGGTTACTGGAGGCGAGTGGCTTTCCCGCTTCCAGGCCGAAACCACTGACGACATTCAGGACCCCAGGTGGCAGCAGGTCGGCTATCAGCTCGACCAGTACCAGGATCGACACCGGGGTCTGCTCCGCCGGCTTCAGGACTACGCAGTTGCCCGCGGCCAAGGCTGGGGCCAGCTTCCATGTCGCCATCAGGATCGGAAAGTTCCAGGGAACGATCAGCCCGACGACTCCGATGGGCTCGTGATAGTGATAGGCATACGTTTCGTGGTCGATTTCGCTGACGCCGCCTTCCTGAGCGCGGATGCATCCAGCAAAGTAGCGAAAATGGTCGACCGTTAAAGGCAGATCCGCGGCCATCGTCTCGCGGATGGGTTTGCCGTTGTCCCAGGTCTCCGCCGCCGCCAGCATGGGCAGGTTCGCCTCGATGCGATCAGCGATTTTGTTGAGGATATTCGATCGCTCGGTGGTCGATGTCCTGCCCCAGGCACCCTTCGCCTTGTGTGCGGCATCGAGCGCCAACTCCACATCGGCGGCGGTAGACCGTGCGACCTCGCAGAACACCTTGCCAGTCACCGGAGTGATGTTCTCGAAATATTGCCCGTCGACCGGCGCAACCCATTGCCCGCCGATGAAGTTGTCGTAGCACTTCTTAAATGGCACCAAAATGCCGAATTTGCCGGGTTCTAACATGTCCATGACTGTCATCCTAGTGGAGGTTGATGGCGCCACAACATGCGGCGTCTCGTCGCTGAGCCAAGAAACCGGCGCACCCAGTGGTTTTCGCCGACATCTCGTCAAAGCCTGCTAACGCACGGCCCCTATTGGTGGGTTCTCAGCGCCGACTTTTACGAGCTTCCCGCTCCGCCGTTCGAGGCCGACGCTCAACACGTCTTCACGTTCCTTGAGGTCCGACTCGGCCTTTGTTTGGCTTCCGAGTTCATCCAGGGTTCGGCCATATTCCTGACGAAGGCTGTTGGAGTCATGGCCTATGCTGACGGTGCAACACCGGTCGACTCTACCGCGACTTAGCGGGAGCGTACGGCAATGCTGTTGCCCCGTCTGCTCGGTGGCGCACATACGTGCTCAGCTAGGCCGCATGTGCCGCATTTGAACGACCGGTATCAGCGGTCTCAACGACCGGAGCACATCAAACGTCAGGTCAGGGTCGGCGGCGGTCGTCGATGACGGATCGCTACCGGCCACAACCGGCCGTAGCGCCTCGTTCTCAAAAGCCGCCATTTACCAGCACGGCCGGTCATGAGCCGCCGTAGGGTCGCGTGACCGCGACACGGCCATTGCGATCGGGCTTTCGCGTGGCCATTGTCGTTTTGGGGAGTGCCGCCTATATTTGCTGAACTGCGGAAGCCGTTCGGGAGGCGCCAATGGTCCGGGACCACCGACGACTGGCGGCGATCGTCTCGGCCGATGTGGTGGGCTATTCCCTGCTCATGGGCCGCGACGACAGCGCCACCTTGGCGGGATTGAAGGCACACCGCCAGCAGCTCATCGACCCCAAGATCGCCGAATACGGCGGCCGGATCGTCAAGACTACAGGCGATGGCCTATTGCTGGAATTTCCCAGCGTAGTCGACGCAGTGCGCTGTGCGGTGGACGTACAGCGCGGCATGGTCGAGCGCAATGCGAACATACCTGCCGAGCAGCGGATCGAGTTTCGGATCGGCATCAACGTCGGCGACATCATCATCGACGGCGACGACATTTTTGGCGACGGCGTCAACGTCGCCGCGCGGCTGCAGACGCTGGCTGATCCAGGAGGGATCTGCGTCAGCAAGGTCGTACATGATCAGGTACTCGACAAGCTGAGCTTTGCCTTCGAGGACTTGGGTCCACAGGAAGTCAAGAACATCGCCCGGCCGGTCGAGGTATACCGGGTGGACCTGGGGAGCACGGCGCTACCAACGCGTAGCCGAGGGCGCAGGCACTGGCAGCGCCTGACGCGAACGCGCGGGTGGCGGTGGGTCGGCGCAGGCGTTCTCACGCTCGGTCTCGCCAGCATTGCGGTGTGGGCGGTACTGTATTTCTGGCAGACGGCACCCGCGCCGACGGCACCACCGTTATCGGTTGCCATCCTCCCCTTCACGGCGCCGGGAGGTAGCGCTGCCGAGGAACAGCTCGCCGACACGCTCACGGAGGATCTTACGTCTGCACTTGGACGCAGCGCTCGCTGGGCGCACGTGGTCGAGTATGGCCTCGTTGTGCCGTATCGGGGCAAGGCGATCGATGCGCGTGCCGTCGGTCGGCAACTCAATGTGAGGTACCTGGCCGAGGGGACGGTCCGCCGTACAGGCGACCAGATCGTGGTCACAGCGCGGCTCGTCGATACCGGCAATGGAACACAAGCATGGAGCAATGACGTGAAAATCGAACAATCGCGCCTGGCGCAGGAGCCGGCCGCACTTATTTCGCGGGTGGCGGTCCGGTTGCGCGAAGCTTTGTGGTCGGCGGAGACCGCCCGCGCCAACAAGACGCCAGGGCGCGGCGCAAGCGCCGCGGATCTTGCGCTGCACGCCCAATACGTTTGGGTAGTCCTCGATAATCCCCCCACCCTGCGAGGAGCGCTCGAGGCACGAAAGTTCTTCGATGAGGCACTGCAGCTCGACCCTACGCTCGGACACGCATTGTCCGGCCGGGCGGGGACGGTGTATTACGAACTCGTTGAAAATCCGCACGCCGATCACGATCGCCTGGTCCAGGAATATGACGAGCTGTCTTTCCGCGCCTTATTCGCCGACCAGGACAATCCCCGCGCATGGCGACTCCGCGCGATGGCGCTCGCCTTTCAATGGCGCTGGGAGGCCGCGCTCGATGCGAATAGCGCGGCTCGTAATATCGATCCGACTTCGTGGGCAGCCATCGTCGAGCGTGGTGAGTTAATGGTTTACATGGGGCGGCCGTCCGAGGCGTTAGCAGTTGTCGAGCAGGCGCTCGCGCTGGAATCCGCTGATCCAATCTCCGTTCAGTTTGCGATGTACACGCGCTGCCGCGCTGATATGGCGTTGGGTCGCTACGACGAGGCCATTGCGGCGTGCGAGAAATCTGCCTCTCTCTACGATTGGTGGCTACCGCACTTTTATCTCGTCGCGGCCTATACACACCAGGGTGAAGCGGCTAAGGGCGAGGTGGAAAAGGCAAAGCTGCTCAAACAGCGGCCGACCGCTTCGATCGCGGACTTCAGGGCGCTCAAGCTATCGAACGTCCCGGCATTCTGGCAGCAGACCGAAGAGCACGTCTTCCCGGACTTGCGCAAGGCCGGGATTCCAGAGAACTGAAAAGCCTCACACCGCGTTGTAGCTGCGCGCGCAAGTTAGGGCCACCAGATCTCGCAAACGATTAAATGGCCGCTGTTTGCCGTTCAGCGAAATCCGCGAGCGTCTGCTTATTCAGCGCACGACAGGCAGCAACGGGTCGGAAGCGGTCGCTGGAGACTGTCGGCTAACGGCCATCACCGGACGTAGCGGCTCCTGATCCAAAGCGGCCAGGAGCGCTCACCTACAGGAGGGGTCAAGCCCAGCCGGCGGATGTGGTACGGTTGGGATCTATTCGCGACGAGATGCTTCGCTGATGGATCGACGGACGTTTATCGGCGCTGCGGCGGCAGGATCATTACTGCGCCGCTTGCCGCGTACGCGCAAAGCGCGACAACTGTTCGCCGCATCGGCACCTTATCGCTCGATGCGCGACCGACTCCCGCTCGGATCCAACAGTTATACGCTCCATTGAGCGAACTCGGTTGGACAGAGGGCAAGAATCTGCTCATCGAGCGACGCGACGCCAACGGCAGAGCCGAGCTCCTCCAGCCCTTCGCGGAGGAGCTCGTTCGGCTCAAGGTGGAGATCATTGTGACGTCGGGCACGGATGCCACGCTGGCGGCCAAGAACGCCACGACCTCCATACCCATCGTCATGTATTCCGCAGGCGACCCCGTCCGCACCGGCATCGTCGCGAGCCTAACCCGGCCTGGCGGCAACATCACCGGTTATTCCATTGTTGGCCCAGAGCTTGACGCAAAGCGTCTGTCTCTGCTGCGCGAATTGTTGCCGGGCTTGCAGCGCATCGGCGTGCTGGAGAATTCGGCCAATCCGTTATATCGCGCCACGCGCAAAGAGTTCGAGGAGACATGCCGGTCACTTGGCTTGCAACCGATCATTATTGGAGTCGCCACGGTAGGCGAGATGGAGAATGCAATCGCGGAGATGGTTCGCCGGCGAGCGCAGGCGCTATATGTGCAAGCGGACAACCTATTCTACGTGAATCGAGTTCCAATTGTGAGCGCCGCGTTGAGGTACGCGTTGCCGATCCTCACTGCGAATGTAGTGTTGCTGGAGGCTGGCGCGTTACTCCATTACGGTACCTCCGAGGCGGAGCGAGACCGACGCTGCGCCGCATTTGTCGACCGAATCCTCCGCGGCGCAAATCCCGCCGATCTCCCGATCGAGCAGCCGACCAAATTCGTGCTGGGGATCAACCTCAAGACCGCAAAGTCACTCGGCATCACCATTCCGAAGGTCATGCTGCTGCGAGCGGACTACGTGATCGAATGACTGGTCGTGGCTGTTCCGCGAAGTCCGCAACGTCCGCTTCTGTAGAGCGCGACAGGCGGCAACGGGTCGAAAGCGGTCGTTGGTGACGGTCTGCTATCGGCTAGTTCCAGACTGTCGCCCTCACTTTTCAATTTGCGCGGAAGCAGTCATTGGCGATGCAACGGGCGCTTGGCGTGGCCTCGCCGCCGGCACGCTATCGGGATATTCTTGGTCTCAGATGCCGATCGGCGCGAAAATGCCGGTCGGAGTACCGGGTGCATCTGGCGCACGTGGTGGCGATGGAGAAATTTTCCTAACGGTTCGAACAGGTCTTGCAAAGGAGCAATGATGTCCGTTTTCGACTGGGTAGTGTCTGAAGTGATGCAGGCGCCCGTCACCTTCGATGGCAGCGTGACGGTGCCGATAGGCTCTTTCCGCCAGCAGTCCGGACTGGAGGAAGACGCGGATTGGGTCCGCGATGCGAACTCCTGGGGCGCACGACAATCGCCAAAAGTGGAATTCGAGTTGACGCAAGACGGGACGGGCGTCGTCATCCGCCGGAAGACTTAGTTCGGCCCGGTACGTCGCGGCTTGGTCTGCTTCCGGGCCGATGGCCGCCGCCAAGGGGATACGTGGGTCGTGGTCGCGCGCAACGATACCGGCCGTTCACTTCGGCCCGGAGAACGTCGGCCGTCGGCCAGAAGCGGACATCCCACCGAGCTACTGAATCACCTCGTCCGCGCGCATTAGCAGTTCCTTCGGAACCGTAATCCCGAGAGCCCGGGCGGTCTTGAGATTGATCACCAACTGGAACTTCGTGGGCTGTCGGACAGGAAGATCGGCAGGTCTTGCCCAGTCAGGTCCTGGCCGCACAAATCGAGTTTCGCTTACGTTGAAGCGTAATTCGCTTGGCACGGACGAGGGGTACGCAAGATGCTAGCCGCGGCGCGGATGTCTCCCAAGCGCAAGACGGACTAACAGCTGACTATCGCGAGGCGGCCGTTACTTCGAGTTGTCGCGTCTTCGCTCGCGTTGCCGCAGCAGCGTCTGCCTCGCCGTAACCTGTGCCGTCGCGATCGCGATGCGCGCGCGAAGTTCAGCAATCCTGGCTTCGCGTGATGCAGGCGATGTGCAGCTCGGATCCGCCTGGACTCGCGATCATCCATGATGCGACCCTCTTCTGCGGCCGCAAATGAGCACGAGTTGTAGATACGACGCAAGACCACCCAACCAATAGGCGAGCGGTAGCCACCACCACATAGCCGTTGCTCTATCGCCACTTGGCGGCGCTATTCCGGCGTCGTCTTTCATTGCTCCGTTTCGCTGATGCCCTTTCATGAGCGCGGCAACCGCTAATTCCGCCGCGTGCTCATCGCGAACAAGGGTCACGTCGGTACGCGATCGCCGTGAGCGCGACTCGTTGCGCTCAGTTCCATCCGGCGGACGTCGCGACCAATGCATCTTCGCCTTCGATAACTGTTGCATACAAACCCCCGTCGTCTGTAGACGCTGAAGGCTCGCGCAGAAATCGGACCATCAACAAGCACGCGGTCTCGCTTCAAAAGCTTGCATGGCATGAGCTGCGAAGGATGAAGCGGTTTTGTAAAGCACGGCGACAGTGGGAACCGCGCTTTGCTGTACACAATACTGTAACTGGGCGCCACGACAGCACGAGTTACTTTTCAAATTGAGTTGCGGCGGCACGGCCTAATCCCAGTGGCCAATAGCCGGCGGCCGCAACCGCCATCCACGCTTGGGCCTCCACGCTCGACGAGGGGGCGGGCATGGACGGCTTGTGCCGGGCCTAAGCCACGTCGCAGGATGGCCACAGGCTTCAAACCCTTGTCTGTAGGGCTCGACCTGTTCGCTGTTTAGCACATGTCGTTAGTCCGCCGCCAAATACCGGTAGTCGCGTATTCGGTGCTCGGCGGCAGTCGCGTAGCAAGATGTCCAAGCCCTTTCGCCGTCGGACACTACTTGCTAGTCCCCCTCGATGCCGCCACGTTTCAGTACACGTCTCAATGATGAGCAACGGGAAGCTTTGCGCGCCTGTGCCAACGGCATTTCGCTGCGCTTCGAGAAGCCGGAAATCGTCCAAGCGCTGTTGGCGGGTGGCTATGTCTCGACGAATGTCGCCGGCGTCACAAAGATCACACCGAAGGGTCTCGAGTACCTGCGCGAATACGAGCCGTAAGAGGGCGCCGGCGCGCGAGGAGATGCCCGTCGCCCTGCCCAAGGGCGAGACACCGATGGGCGACGGTTTGCCAGTAACCGATGTCCGCTTTCGAAAGATTGAACGACCGGAGTGGGTCGACAGCGGACAGCCGCTCATCCTGAAAGCAGACGGTCGTCGCAAACGTCTAGCAGTGTCCAACGCGGCCGACCCAAGACAATCGGCCTGGGCCGGCGGTCTACGCGAGAACGCGCTGCGTCAGGCTCACGCCGACCCCCAGCGTCCGGGCAATCTTCACCTTACCCATCCCCTGCGCGGCGAGCTCGCGGATGCGCTCCTCAATCGACGCGTCTGCCCTTGGTCGCCCCAACGTCTTCCCCTTGGCCCGCGCTCGGGCAAGGCCGGCCTTCACCCGTTCCTGAATGATCGACCGCTCGAACTCGGCGAACACGCCCAGCATCCCGAACATCGCCTTGCCCGACGGTGTCGACGTATCCAAGGCTTGCTGGTGCAAGTACAGGTCGACCTTCTTCGACTGAAGGTCGCTGAGGAACGCGACCAAATCCTGGAGGCTGCGGCCTAACCGATCCACGGACCACGCGGCCACCACATCGAACTCCTTACGGGCGACCGCGCGCAGCAGTGCATCGAACTGCGGGCGATCCTTCCGGCCCTTGGCGCCGCTGATGCCGTGATCGATGTACTCGACCGCAATCGTCCATCCGTTTCGTTCGACCGCCGCTCGTAGCTCGCGCCGCTGGTTCTCGGTCGTCTGACCATCGGTGCTCACGCGGCAGTAGAGGGCGACGCGTTTCGGTTTGCTCATGGTTGCTCCCTTGCGTTGCGTGGCGATCGGCATCGACGTCGATACCGAAATCAAGTGTTTTCGGTATGGCCTGAGACGTGGTTCGCTCTCGGGGCTACCGAGGGCCGAAATCCGGTGGGGTTTTCGGTATGCCCGCTGCCGCCGCCTATTGGAGCCATTCGTCGTCCGGCCCTTTCGTCGGTGTTGGGTCTCTGGCTCCTCCAAGAACGATGCAGCAGCCGCGCGGACTGAACCCGATTGGTGGGGCCCGGTCCCATCCGGTCTCGGAGAGCGGCACACCAGTCGCGAGCGAGTCCTGAAGCATTGGCGCCAAGTCTCCGGCATCGAGTAGCCGCAGGGCCGACTCCGGCACATGTCGCCCGAACTTCTCGTAGTAGGCGATGACGAGCCGGGCCAGCTTTGAAGGTTCAGCTTTCATCGGGATTCTCCCGTGCCCGCTCTTCGAGCCAAGCATCGGTCAGCGCGCGATAGTAAGGTCCGAGCTCGGCGTAGAAATCCGAGGTCACGGTGATGAACGTCGCAAGCTCGGCCGGCGTCGATGCGTCTCGCACGTTCATCGCCAGTATCGGGAAGATGATGCTGCCGCCGTCACTCGCGGCTTCCATCAGTGCAATCAACTCTCCCAGAGAGAGCGGGGAGACCGAGCTCGCGGGGTGACAGACGTAGGTTGAGGCGTCGGGATATTCGTCGACGACGCAGTAGCCGATGCGTCGGCCCACGCGCCGCGCGCGGATGCTGATCTGGTCGGCGGTAACCGATTCGAGCGAGATGCGCGCGATCTCGACCTCTCCCTTGCGAAGCGGTGGCAGGTACTCTCCGCCCATATTGGAAGGGTGCATACGTCCCCACAGCCGGCGCGTCGTCCTCGTCGAGGACTGCTGCATCGAGCCCATCGGGAATCGGGGCGTCCGACGTCACCAAAGCGCGAACCAGTTGCCGGCGGGCCTCGCCAGCGATGCTTGACGGCAATTGAACCTTCAGATCGGCCGCCCAGAAGTAGTCGCGCGGACGATATTCGAGATCAATGCCGGGAACCCTGGGTACCTGTGTTGCAGACTGGCCTTCGAATAGTTTCGTAAAGTTGAGTGGCATCACGCCGCCTTTGTCACGGTGCGCGGCAATGGTTCCTCACACACTTTCGACGCTTCGCGCAGGAGTGTTGGGCAGGCGATCGATTGTGCGAGCATGGGCGAAATCGTCTACGTCATCGAATCTGTTCCAGAGGAGCGCATCCGGTTTGCACAGGCTCTGGCCGGCGAAAGCATCGAGCTTCAAACATTCGCAAACGCAGAGCAGCTGATCGAAGCACTTGCCCCGCAAGCGTGCGGATGCGTGCTCGTGTCGGTGGACCTGACTGGTATGGGGGCGCTTGGACTGCTCGCAGAACTCCGTCGACGACAGCTTGCGTTAGCGGTGGTCGTCATCGGACGCGAGGACGACCTCCGCGTCGCAGTCGACATGATTCGCGCCGGGGCGACCGATTTCGTCGAGCATCCACCGAGCAATGTCCAGCTCCGAGCGGCCGTTCGCCGCGCTATCGCTGCGGCGCGCGTGGCAGGCACAAGTGCCCGCTGATCTACGCGTTAACCCCTAATCGATACGTGTCCTGCCCTATAGCCCGAGCGTCCGTGCCCGTCTACATTGCGGCGCGTGGTGTTTCCGGGCGCAGCAATCGGGCGCTTCAAGACATCACGTGGTCGCTGTCGGGTGTTCGATCCATCGCCCCCCGTACTTCGGAGCAACAGAGGAAAGGAGTAGACATGCGTGTGCTCAAATCCTTCACGACGCTGCTGACCCTACTGGGGGTTGCGCTCGTGACAGCCTGGCCAGCAATTGGTCAGGCTCAGGGACAGAAGCCCAACATCATTCTGATCCTGTCCGATGACTTCGGTTACGGCGACTCGGGTCCCTACGGCGGAGGCCCTGGGCGCGGAATGCCGACGCCAGGTATCGACCGCATGTCGGACGAGGGGATGACATTCTTCTCATTCTATGCCCAGCCGAGCTGCACGCCGGGGCGGGCCGCCGTGCAGACCGGGCGCATTCCGAACCGTAGCGGCATGACGACCGTGGCCTTTCAGGGTCAGGGCGGCGGGCTGCCGAAAGCAGAGTGGACGCTGGCGTCGGTGCTGAAGCAGGGCGGCTACCAGACTTTCTTCACGGGCAAGTGGCACCTCGGTGAGTCGGATTACGCGCTGCCCAACGCCCAGGGCTACGACGAGATGAAGTACGTCGGCCTGTATCATCTGAACGCCTACACGTATGCCGACCCCACATGGTTCCCCGACATGAGCCCGGAGCTGCGTGCGATGTTCGAGAAGGTGACGAAGGGCGCTATGGAAGGCAACGCTGGGGAGCCGCCGCGCGAGGTGTTCAAGATCAACGGCCAGTACGTCAACACGCCCGACAAAGGTGTGGTCGGAATCCCGTTTCTTGACGAATACGTCGAGAAGGCTTCGCTCGAGTATCTAGACAAGGCGGCCAAGTCCGGCAAACCGTTCTTCATGAGCATTAACTTCATGAAGGTGCACCAGCCGAACATGCCGCACCCGGACTTCATCCACAAGTCGCTGAACAAGACCAAATATTCCGATTCCATTGTGGAGAACGACACGCGTATTGGCCATATCATGGACAAGCTGCGCGCGCTCGGCCTGGACAAGGGCAACACGCTCGTGGTCTGGACGACGGACAACGGCGCGTGGCAAGACGTTTACCCGGACGCCGGCTACACGCCGTTCCGCGGTACCAAAGGAACTGTGCGCGAAGGTGGCAACCGGGTACCTGCAATCGCCTGGATGCCTGGAAGGATCAAGGCGGGGAGCCGCAATTACGACATCGTGGGTGGCCTCGACCTGATGGCCACCTTTGCGAACATCGGCGGCGTCAAGCTGCCCGAGAAGGATCGCGAGGGCCAGCCGATCATCTTTGACAGCTACGACATGTCGCCGGTCCTGTTCGGCACCGGCAAATCCGCGCGCACGTCCTGGTTCTACTTCACCGAGTTTGAGCTGACGCCCGGCGCAGCGCGTGTGGGCAACTACAAAGCCGTGTTCAATCTGCGCGGCGACGACGGCGCCCAGACCGGCGGCCTCGCCGTGGATAGCAACCTGGGCTGGAAGGGACCCGACAAGTATGTGGCCATCGTTCCCCAGGTCTTCGATATCTGGCAGGACCCACAGGAGCGCTACGACATCTTCATGAACAACTACACCGAGCGCACCTGGGTACTGGTGACGATCGGTGACGCGATCAAGAACCTGATGAAGACCTACGCGCAGTATCCGCCACGCAAGCTGCAGAGCGAAGGCTACACGGGCCCGGTTACCCTTCCACAATACGAGAGGTTCGAGTACATCCGAGAACAGCTCAAGAAGGACGGCGTCAACATTCCCATGCCTAACTAGCCGCCCTCTGCGTACTCGGGCTCTTTCTGCTCGATCCCGCAGCGGCCAAAGCCTGCCGGCGATCCCGTTATCTATCTCGATCAAGCATGGTCGCAGGAGGATCGGAAAATGTACTACCAGGGATCGCAAGGTGCGCAGATTATCTCGTACGACATCTTCCTGAATCTGGAGGTCGCCGAGAGCCAGCAACTCTTCCGGTCGGATGCAATTCCGAGCGCTACGGCCTGATCACCCAAGTTGCGAATCCGCGGGGGCGGTGTCGGTCACGCCCGGCGTGTGGCTCTATCGGCTCAGTGCGGAGGGCCTGGCGCTCGAGATAACGGCAAAGGGTACCAAGTATTTCACGGACACCGAGCTCAAACGAGCCGCGGCTGCGCCGCGGAGTCTATGAGCTATGCCGACCAGCCGCGTTAGTAGACGCCATCCGCGACGGTAAGATCGAAGCCCAAATGGAGCACTGAGCGAGGGGAACGCCATCAGCCATATCTTGGAAAAGATCAAAGAGGAGTTCTTGGCGATGCTGCCGCCGACGATCTTTTTCTTCGTCGCACTGCATATCGTCGCCCTGGTCCGGGCGTTGATGGTCAAGGCAACCGGGGTTGCCCCGCTGACGACGGTCTCGGTAGCCATCGCGGCGCTAGTCCTTGGCAAGGCGGTGCTGATCGCCGACATGCTGCCGTGGATCAATCGCTACCCGGAGCACCCGCTGATCTACAACGTCGCGTGGAAGGTCCTGATCTACACGCTCGTCTCCGCGGTCATTCACTATCTCGAGCACCTCTACGACTTCGCACGCGAGGCTGGCGGCATCGCTGCCGGCAACGAAAAGTTGCTTGCCAGCATCATCTGGCCTCACTTCTGGGCGATCCAGATCATCCTGTTTGTGCTGATCCTCGTTTACTGCATGGGGCGCGAACTGGTGCGCGTGATCGGCCGGGAAAAGGTGCTACGTACGTTCTTCGGGCCGCCTCCGCTGCCCAAGTATTAGGCAATCCTTGGTCGAGGTGAAGTCATGAAACCTATGCGCGTGATTCTTCTCGTTTCTCTGGCGTCCCTGGCCGTTCTGTCGGGCTGCGCCACGCGGCCCGTCAATCCGCCGATCACCAAGACGGACCCCACCGCGGGCTATCGCTTCGAGACGCGCCAGGCGAAGGCCAAGGACAGCGACAACATGGTTGTCCTCGCGTTCTCGGGGGGCGGCACGCGCGCGGCGGCCTTTTCGTACGGCGTCCTCGAGTTCCTTCGAAAGACGGAAGTCGTCGGACCCAAAGGCAACAAGGTTCGCCTGCTCGACGAGGTCGATATCATCACCGGCGTTTCGGGTGGCAGTTTCACCGCGTTGGCGTACGGGCTTTACGGCGACAAGCTGTTCGTCGACTACGAGCAGCGGTTCCTGAAGCGCGATGTGCAGGGTGAGATCATTTCGCGCACATTGAGCCCTGCCAATTGGGCGAGCCTGGGGTCGACCGGCTGGGGCCGCTCCGAACTGGCGGCTCAGTTGTACGACGAAATCCTGTTCAACAACGCCACGTTTGGCGACCTCGACCGTGGCAACGGTCCCCTGATCCTGGCATCGGCCACCGACATCTCGACCGGCTCCCGGTTTGTCTATTCGCAGCGCATCTTCGACATCATCTGCTCGGACCTCAATGCGGTGCCGCTCGCGCGCGCGGCCGCGTCGTCTTCGGCCGTGCCGGTGGTGCTCTCGCCCGTCACGATGAACAACTACGGCGGAACCTGCCAGCGGACCGCGCCTTCCTGGGTCAAGATGTTCACCGAGTCCGACAGCCCACCACGACCGGCCGCCCGGGCGATCCGCTCACTCAAGGCCGAGGAAGCGTTCGGCGACGCGGTTAAGCGGCCGTACCTCCATCTCGTCGACGGCGGCGTGGCGGACAACGTGGGTATGCGTTCCGTACTCGATGCGATGGAGGTTCTCGAAGCGCTGCACGAGGCGGGCGTGCCGACGCAACTCGACCGCGCGCGCAGGATCATCGTCTTCGTAGTTAATTCATTGTCCTCGCCGCCGACCAAATGGGACGAGTCCGAGAGCCCGCCCGGCACCGTGGACGTCCTGCTCAAATCGGCCGGCACGCCGATCGACGCCTTCTCCTTCGAGGCAGTCGAGCTATTGAAGGACACGGCGGCGAAATGGCAGACGGCGCGCGTCGTGCGCAACTCGGCCGCGATGGCGGCCAACAAGGACCCTGCCGTGGCCGCGGCGCTCCGCGTCCCGGATGCCGAGATCTACGCGATCGACGTGTCGTTCGCCGCATTGAAAGACAAGGCGGAGCAAGCCTATCTCAATGAACAGCCGACGTCGTTCGTGCTGCCGCCGGAGGCCGTCGATCGCCTGCGCGCGGCCGCGGGCACGATCATCATGGACTCGCCCGAATTCAAGCGGCTGCTGAAGGACGTCGGTGCAACGATCGTTCCCGTCACGGGACCGGCGGAGACCCGGCCCCCTGTGGCTTCATCGAGGTAACACGGGTTGTTCGCGCGGTTGGCGATAAATCGTCGTCGACTAGTCCATTTTGGCGACTCACCAGGGAGCAAACATGAAGCTCGTATTGATAGGCATCATCGCCTCATTCTGCGCAATCTCCGCGCACGCGAAGGTCTGCAAGGACGTCAACTTCGCGGACCAGGTACAGATCGACGGCAGCACCCTGGCGTTGAATGGCCTCGGCCTGCGGCAGGCGACGATGCTGAAGGTCAATGTGTACGTGGCCGCACTCTACGTCACGAAGACGTCCGCGGACGGGGGCGCGATTCTGAAAGCGGTGCCGCCGTACGAGTTCATCATGCAGTTCGTGCGCGACGTGGGCGCCGACGATCTTCGCAAGGGCTGGGACGAAGGATTCGAAAAGAACTCCAAAGCCCAGCTCCCTCAGCTCAAAGACCGCATCGCGACGTTCAATGGCTGGATGGCGGACATGCGCTCCGGCCAGCGGATCGTCCTGGTGAGCAAGCCAGGCAGCGTGCAGGTGAGTGTCAACGGCGTCAACAAGGGCACGCTCGACGGCGACGACTTCGCCAGGGCGTTGCTGGCGATCTGGCTCGGCCCCGAGCCTCCGAATCCTGAAATCAAGGCCGGGCCACTGGGAGGCGCGTGCGGTTAAGGACCTGCGCCGGTCAGACTCGGTCCTCGCATGTCTTTCAACGATTTCGCTCTGCTTTTCCCGCCGTGACCGCAGCAGCGCATCGAACTGCGGGCGATGCTTCCGGCGCTTGGTAGAGACGCCTAACTCGATTAGCGGTCAACCCGGGTTGGGGGCGAACTCTGCAGGCAACTGTAACGGATCTGACCGGTTGCAGCTCGCAATGCGACTGCCTTCCTCTCCCCCACCAAAATCCCACCAGAATAGATTTTGTAGAGCGTCGATGGGAGGATTATGAGTCCTCTGCTCTTACCAACTGAGCTACAGGCCCCGACGATGAAAACGGTGTCTTCGTCCGGCGCGTGTCTTTCATTCATGCAGCTTCACGGCTTATCGCTTCGCGAGGAGCGCCTCGATCTCGTCCATGATCGCGTTCATGCGCGCGACCAACGCCTGGTACGGCGCCGGCGTCGCAAGGTCCACGCCAGCGGTCTTGACGAGCGGGTACGGATCATCGGAGCCGCCCGCCTTCAAAAGGTCGAGATAGCGCTTGAGCGCCCCCGGCTCGCCCGCGCCGACCTGCTTCGCGAATTGCGCGCTGGCCGCGATCGACGTTGCGTACTGGTAGACATAAAAGCCGTTGTAGAAATGCGGGATGTACGCCCATTCGACGCAATAGGCATCGTCGATGGCGACCACGCCTTCGGCCGCGCCGTGATAGCGCTTCAGGATGTCGCAATACGTCTTCGTGAAGGTGTCACCTGTCAGCGGCTCACCCCTGTCCGCCCGCGCGTGGATGGCGCGCTCGAATTCGGCGAACATCGCCTGCCGGAAAAACGTGGCGCGCAATTGCTCGAGCGCCGAGCCCAGGTAAAACAGCCGTTCGTCGTCGGTCGCGGCCGTCTTCAGCACTTGCTGCAGCAGCAGCTCCTCGTTGAAAGTCGAGGCGATTTCGGCGATGAACGTCGTGTAGTTCGACGTGACGAAAGGCTGCGCGCGGTTGGCGAGATACGAGTGCATTGCATGGCCCCACTCGTGCGCCACCGTCGTGACTGAATCGTAGTCGTCGTTGTAGTTCATGAGCACGTAGGGATGGACGTCGTAGGCATAGCCGTCCATGTGCGCTCCCGATTGCTTGCGCGGCCGCGGATAGGTGTCCATCCAGCGGTGGTCGAAGCCATAGGTCAACGCGTTGACGTACTCCTTGCCGAGTGGGGCGACCGCCTCCAGCACCATGGCGCGGCCCTTGGGGTAAGGAAATCTGAAGTCGCCATGCACCAGCGGCGGGTAGATGTCGTAGTAGTGGAGCTGGGGGACGCCCAGCATCTTCGCGCGCAGGCGAAAGTAGCGATACAGCGTAGGCAGGTTGGCGTTCGTCTGCGCGATGAGCGTGTCGAAGACCGCCACCGGGATCTTGTTGCGGTCGAGCGAGCGCGTGATCGAATCCGGATATTTGCGCACCTTGGCGTAGACGGAATCCTGCTTGAGCTGTGAGTAGAGATTGACGCCGATCGTCCGCTCGAACGTCTTGTAGGTGCCGAAGAACGCGTCCATGACCCGCTTGCGATCGTCGCGGTTCGGCGCCTCGCGGTATTTGGTGTAGGCCGAGCCATCGAGCGTCACCTCTTCGCCCGTGGACAACTTGATCTTCGGCCACGGCATGTCGGCCTCGGCGAGGATCGTGTAGGCGCTGCCGCCCGCGTTGTCCATCAGGCCGAAGGCGGCGACCAGCGCCTCCCCCTCGTTGTTCAGTGTGTGCGGCGCATTGCGGAGAATGCGCTCCAGCGGGTAGCGATAGACGGAGAGCGAAGGCTCTTTTTTCAGGAACTGCGCGATGCGGTCCCGGCCGATGCGCAGGATCTCCGGATCGACGAAGGCGCCGGCTTCGGTCAAACGATTGCCGAGGAGGTCGCCCTTTTGATCGAGCTCGAGATTGAACGACGACCCAGTGTCCTCCGAGAGTTGCTCGCCGGAAAATGCGGCCATCCGGTAATAGCGCTTGGTCATATCCGCCTGCAGGTCGAGACAATCCTTGAAGCGCGCCGCGCTGTCGCCGAGATGCCCTTTGCACTTCGCGAACACCCTTATCTGCGCATCGAGCTTGGCCGCATCGTCGTTCCACGCGGCCGTCGACGAATAAATCTCCGCGAGATTCCAGCGGTCGGCGGGGGAATCGGCCAATGCAGGCGTGATCCCGGAAGCGGCGATGCCCAGGAGCAGGAGGCGAAAGCTCATCGTGGTCATTTCGGGAAAAATCAGAGGGCCCTCAGAGGGCCCTGATTGTACCTAAGGAAATCGCAAAGAGATCGTCTCGTCGTTGGCCGACGCGCGTAAAATGGCCACCTCGTAGTTCGGCTGCCCGAGGACGCGACGGTCGCGGGGGCGCGCTAGAATCGTTCCGCCATGTCGACGCTGCAGCACTATCTGCGTCCGCTGCTTGCGCCGTCGTCGGTCGCGCTCGTCGGTGCGACGAGCCGTGCCGGTTCGCTGGGCCGGGTCGTCGCCGAAAATCTGCTCGACGGCGAGTTCAAGGGGGAGCTCCATTTCGTCAACCCGCACCACCGGCGCGTGCTCGGCCAGCGCTCGTATCCGACCCTGCGCGCGATCGGCAAGTCCGTCGAGCTCGCGCTGATCGCCGTGCCCTGCGCCGACGTCCCCTCAGTGCTGGACGACGGTGCCCGCGCCGGCGTCCGCGCCGCGGTGCTGTTGTCCGCACCGCCGGCGGACGAGGGCGACGCGCGGCGCTGGGAGCGCGAGGTGATGGCGACCGCGCGCAGGCGGCGCATCCGGCTCCTCGGGCCGCATGCGTTCGGCGTGATCCGCACCGACATCGGGCTCAACGCGACGATGGGTGCCGCCGTCGCACTTCCCGGACGTCTCGCGCTGATCGCGCAGTCGGGTGCGGTGTGCACGGCGATGCTGAACTTCGCGACGCCCCTCGGGATAGGTTTCTCGACCGTGGTGGCGCTCGGGGGCGGCTACGACATTGGCTTCGGCGAGCTCCTCGATGCAGTCCTGCGCGAACCCGACACAGACGGAATTCTCCTGTACGTGGAGGGTGTGCGCGATGCGCGGAGTTTCGTCTCCGCGCTGCGAGCCGCCGCGCGGACGAAGCCGGTGGTGGTCCTGCGCGCCGGCCGCTCGAGGGAGGAGGGAGCAAAGGAGCCTGGTGCGCCGACGCCGGACGCGGTATTCGATGCCGCGCTCAAGCGCGCGGGCACCGTGCGCGTGAAGACGTATACACAGCTGTTCGCGGCCGCCCGCATCCTCGCGATGGGACGCATCCCGCGGAGTGATCGCCTCGCGATCGTGACCAACGGCCGCGGACCGGGGACGCTCGCCGCCGACAGCGCGGCAGACTGCGGTGTGCCGCTGGCCGTGCTCTCGCAGGATACGCAGAAGGCGCTTGTCGATATCCTGCCCGCCCACATGCCCTGCGCCAACCCGGTCAACGTCCGCGGCGACGCCCCTCCGGAGCGGCTCGCAAGTGCCGTCGCGACGGTGTTGCGCGATCCCAACGTCGACGCTGTCCTCGCGCTGCACGTCGACCGCCCGATCGTCGGCGCGACGGACGCCGCGCGCGCAGTGGCGGCCGCTGTCCGGGGTGCGGCGAAGCCGGTGCTCGGCGCGTGGCTTGGCATGCTCGAGCGTCCGCAGGTACGCGCAGCGCTCGAAGCAGGCGGTGTCCCGGATTTCTACACGCCCGAAAATGCGGTCGAAGCATTCTCGTTCCTCGCGGCCTATCGCCGTAACCAGGCCTTGCTGCTCGAAGTGCCAGCGCCACAACCCGAGCCGCGCCCCCTCGAGTTGACGGTCGTGGAGCGGATTCGCGACGAGGCGGCAACCGCGAACCGCACGCTGCTCACCGATCTAGAGACGCATCGGCTGCTTGCGGCCTTCGGCTTGCCGATGCCGCCGGCCGATGCGGCCGACACGCTCAAGGAAGCGCTTGCGGTCGCGCGCAAGGTCGGCTATCCGGTCATGCTCAAGCTCGACGCGCCCGGGATCCCGGCGAAGTCGCCGCTGCCCGTGGCGCGAACCGCCCTCCGCGACGGGCGGATGCTCACTCGCGCCTACGGCGAAATGCAGGAGGGTGTACGGCGCGCGTTCAGGCGCGACGACATCCACGCCGGCGTCATCGTGCGCAAGCTGCGCACGCTCGCGGACGGCTATGCGGTGGCGATCGCGGTCTACACCGACGCAATGTTCGGGCCGGTCATCACGCTCGGCGCCTGCGCCGGCGCCGTCGAGCGCGATCAGATCGTGCTGCTGCCGCCGCTGAACGAGCGGCTCGTCGTCGATGGCATCGGCGACTCCCCGGCGGCGGCGTTGCTGGGTGCAAATTGCGCTGCGCCGGCGATGGCGCCCGTCGTGACCTTGCTGCTGCAGCTGTCGAGCCTCGTCTGTGCGCTGCCCTGGGTGCGGACGGTCGTGCTCGATCCCGTGCACATCGGTCGCGACGCCGCGACCATCGCCAGCGCACGCGTCGTCATCGATCCGCGCCGTCGGTTGACCGGTTATCGCCACATGGCGATCCATCCGTATCCGATCGAGCTCGTCGACGACGCCAAGTTGCGCGACGGCACCGTGCTCCACGTGCGACCGATCCGGCCCGAGGACGCGGAGCTCGAGCGCGCATTCGTCAATGGCCTGTCCGAGCAGAGCCGCTACTTCCGCTTCTTCTATCGCCTGCACGAACTCACGCCGGCGATGCTCGCGCGGTTCACTCAGGTCGACTACGATCGCGAGATGGCGCTCGTGGCGATCGACGAAGGGAACTCGCGAGAGCCGATGCGCACGCTCGCCGGCGTCGCCCGCTACACGGCGAATCCCGACGGCGAGAGCGCGGAGTTCGCGATCGTCGTCGCGGATGCCTGGCAGGGTCGAGGCGTCGGGAGGTTGCTCATGGGGCGATTGATCGCCTGTGCGAAGCAGCGTCGCCTCGCGCGACTCGAGGGCGCGGTGCTGCGCACGAACGTCAACATGCGCCGTTTCTGCGACGGTCTGGGCTTCGTGACGCGCGACGATCCGAGCGAGCCGGACCAGGTTACGATGGTGCTGGACCTGACCTGAGCGCGGCACCGCCTGTCCGAGCCACCGGCCCCGCGCTACACTACACCCGACCGAGGGATAAGGACCGTATGAAGATCCTCGTCGCCGTCGATGGTTCCGCGCCGTCGCTCGCTGCCGTGGCGGCGCTTGCCGATCGCCTCCGCTGGTTTCGCGATACGGTCGAACTTGCGCTCCTGCACGCGCAGCCGCCGATTCCGTACAAGGCCGCCGCCACCTGGGTCGGCAATGAGACGGTTGCGCGCTACTATGCCGAGGAGAGCGATGCCGCGCTCGCAGGCGCGGTCAAGCTGCTCGATGCGCGTGGCGTGGGCTTTTCCATCGAGAGGCACATCGGCGATCCGGCCGACGAGATCGTGCGCACGGCGTCGGAAGGCCATTTTGACCTGGTCGTGATGGGGACGCACGGGCACACGGCGCTTGCGAATCTCGTGATAGGCTCCGTCGCGACCAAGGTGCTCGCGCGCAGCAAGGTCCCGGTCATGTTCATGAAGGCGTAGCGCGCGGCGTCGCCGCCGCGACGATCGGCGAGAGGCTGGCCCCGGACTCGAAGGGGAGCCGGCCCTCGATGGCAACACCGCAGGGGATCCATTCGATTGGAGGAATGCAAATGACTGGAGGTACCCGCAGCACCGTCGTTGTCGCACTCGCGACGCTCGCGCTCGCGCCGGTGGGCGCCGCGCTGGCGCAGTCGTCCAACATGTCGTTCTTCGTCACGAGCGTGGGCTCGGGCAAGGGCGCCGATTTCGGGGGCCTCGCCGGCGCCGACAAGCACTGCCAGGACCTGGCCGCGGCCGTAGGCGCGGGAGGAAAGACCTGGCGGGCTTACCTGAGCACGCAGGCATCCGGTTCGGCCCCCGCGACCAACGCGAGGGATCGCATCGGCAAGGGCCCGTGGCAGAACGCGAAGGGCGTCGTCATCGCCAAGGACGACGCGGAATTGCACGGCACGAACAACCTGACCAAGCAGACCGCGCTGACCGAGAAGGGCGAGGTCGTCAACGGCCGTGGCGACACTCCGAACAAGCACGATATCCTGACGGGATCCCAGCCCGACGGAACGGCATTCACGGCGGGCGAAGACAAGACGTGCGGCAACTGGACGAAGAGCGGCGAAGGCAGCGCGATCGTCGGTCACTCGGATCGGACGGGACTCGACACGAGCCCGCCCATGCTGTCATGGAATTCGTCGCACCCGACGCGCGGTTGCAGCGATCCCGCTCTTGTCTCGACGGGAGGCGCGGGCCTGCTCTATTGCTTCGCCACGAACTGACGCTGGTGCGATTTGCCGCGGGCGCGCCGCGTCGCGGGCGCGCTCGCCAACGCTCGATCTCACCCCCTGCCATCGACCATGATGCCATGGCCCGTCATCGGCAAGAAGACCGACCACGACTTGCGCGCGATCTACGAATACTTGAGCGCCATACCATCCAAGCCGGACAACCCTAACCCGGGGCCCTGAGCATCGTCGCACGCAATGCAGACGGCCTGGTTCATGCCGCCACTAGCAAAACGCCCCGGGGTTGCCGGGGCGTTTGCTTTTGCACGACGGAGACCGCTACTCGGCGCACGCCGCACTAACATCGTGAATCGCTAGGCCCATTCTTCGGGGGCCCTCGCTCGCGGCGACGCGCAGCCTCCGAACCGTTGCACTCTTCGCGTTACATCGCGGGGTCGGCTGCCGCCCGCGCTCGCAGACGCGAGCTTCGCTCCTTGGCTTCGCCTGCTCGCGCGGGCGTCCTCGGGCCTTCGCTCGGCTACGCCTCGCGCGCCTCGCTCACTCGCCTTCGAGGAAGCTCCGAAGCTTCTCCGAGCGCGACGGGTGGCGGAGCTTGCGCAGCGCCTTCGCCTCGATCTGACGGATCCGTTCGCGCGTGACGTCGAACTGCTTGCCGACTTCCTCGAGCGTGTGGTCGGTGTTCATCTCGATGCCGAAGCGCATGCGGAGCACCTTCGCCTCGCGGGGCGTCAGCGTGTCGAGGATGTCCTTGCAGACGTCGCGCAGGCTCGCGTTGACGGCGGCATCCGACGGAGAGACCGTCGAGATGTCCTCGATGAAATCGCCCAGGTGCGAATCGTCGTCGTCGCCGATCGGCGTTTCCATCGAGATCGGCTCCTTGCTGATCTTGAGGATCTTCCGGATCTTCTCCTCGGGCATCTCCATCTTCTCGGCGAGCAGCGCGGGCTCGGGCTCCTGGCCCGTCTCCTGCAGGATCTGCCGCGAGATGCGGTTCATCTTGTTGATCGTCTCGATCATGTGCACCGGGATGCGGATCGTCCGCGCCTGATCGGCGATGGAGCGGGTAATCGCCTGCCGGATCCACCAAGTGGCATAGGTCGAGAACTTGTAGCCGCGGCGGTATTCGAACTTGTCGACGGCCTTCATCAGGCCGATGTTGCCTTCCTGGATCAGGTCGAGGAACTGCAGTCCGCGGTTCGTGTACTTCTTCGCGATCGAGATCACGAGGCGCAGGTTCGCTTCCGTCATCTCGCGCTTGGCCTTGCGCGCCTTCGCCTCGCCGGTCGACATCTGCTTGTTGATCTCCTTCAGGTCCTTCAAGGGGATCATCACGCGCGACTGGAGGTTCAGGAGCTTCTGCTGCTGCTCGACGATCGCCTGCCGGTACTTGGCGAGCTGCTCGCTGTACGAGTGATGCGCGGCGACCTCGCGGTCGATCCAGCGCAGGCTCGTCTCGTTGTTCGGGAAGTTCTTGATGAAGTCCGGGCGCGGCATGCCGCCCTTGTTCACCACCAGGTCCTGGATCTTGCGCTCGATCTGGCGGATGTTGTCGACCTCGGTGCGCACGGAGTCGCACAGCCGCTCGACCTGCCGGGCGGCGAACCGGATCTGCATGAGCTCCGCCGAGATCTTCTTCTGCAACTCGAGATACTTGGGCGCCTTGTGACCTTCCTTGGTCAAGACGACGAGCATGCGTGCGAACAGCCGACGAATCGTCGCGAAGCGCGCGAGCGCCGCGACCTTGAGCCGCTCGAGGTTCTCGGCGGCAATCGCGCCGGCGTCGCCCTCGTCCTCGTCCTCTTCGACTTCGTCGTCAGTGTCATCGAGGGCTTCGAGCTCCTCGTTGAAGTCCATGAGCCCGTCGACCAGGTCGTCGATCTTGAGCTCGTCCTTCTCGATCTTGCCGGCGAGCTCGAGGATCTGCGCGACCGTCATCGGGCACGCGGAGATCGCCATGATCATGTGCTTCAGGCCCTCCTCGATCCGCTTGGCGATCTCGATTTCGCCTTCACGGGTCAGGAGCTCGACCGAGCCCATTTCGCGCATGTACATGCGGACAGGGTCGGTCGTGCGGCCGAATTCGGAATCGAGCGTCGAGACCGCGGCTTCAGCCGCTTCCTCGACGTCCTCCGCGGGCGCGGTGGGCGCCGTGTCCGACATCAGCAGCGTTTCGGCGTCCGGGGCCTCGTCGTAGACCTGGATCCCCATGTCGCCGATCATCGAGATGATGCCCTCGATCTGTTCGGCATCGAGGACGTCGTCCGGCAGGTGGTCGTTGATCTCGGCAAACGTGAGGAAGCCGCGATCCTTGCCGAGCACGATCAGGCTCTTGAGGCGCCGCTTGCGCGCTTCAACGTCGGCCGGAGTCAGCACGCGCGGCGCGAGCTCGGCATGCCTGCCGTTCTTGCCCTTGCGACTCGCGTCCTCGGCGCGCTTGCCGGCGATCCGTGCGGCGATCTCGCCGGCGGTCGGCTTGTGCGCCGGCGCCTGCGGCGGAACGACGACGCCCTTCGCGCCCTTCGCGCCCTTCGCGACGGGCGCGGGGACCACGGGCTTGACGACGACTTTCGCGACGGGCTTGGCCGGCGCTTTCGCGACCGGATGCACTTTGGCTTTCGCCAGCGGCTTCGCGGCCTTGGACTTCGCCACGGGCTTGCGCACGAGCGGCTTCTTCTTCGCGGCCGGCTTGGCGCTCCGGACCTTCGCCTTCGGATGGACGGCCTTCTTCGCCGCCTTCTTGCGCGTTGGTTGTCCGGACTTTCGCCCCTTCGCCGCCGTTCCCTTGTGGGCGGGCTTGCGATGGGCGGGACGGGCGGGTGACTTGCGGGCAGGCTTCTTGGCCATGGTCATCCTGAGTGATCGGGTACCGCACTCCCCGACATGGGGACGAACGGGAAAACCTCAAATTTTATCATGCCGTTAGCCACTGCGGGTACTGCCGGATCGCGAGGCGGTCGCCGCCCGGCGGACGAACTCTAGTTGGCGAAGGCGTTCGGTCTCCTCGGCGCTGGCGGGCAGCGCTTCGCCATCCAGGGCGGCGGCCACGGGCCGGCCCGCACGCTTCGCCTGCTCCCAATAACGGATTACACCGGCGCGCAGGTGTTCCGCGGCTTGCTCGCCGGAAATGCCGTGATCCTCGGCGGCCACCAGCGCATCGGTCAGGATTCGCTCGTGGGGCGAGCCCGCGAAGTGCTGCATCACGCCGGCCGTCGTCAGTGGGTGCTCACCTGTCGCACAGAACACCCCCAATGCCGCGAGCGCCGCGCCTTCCGGCGTGCCGTCTTCGGGCGCGGGCACGGGAACCCGCCGCCCCATCGCAGGTTGGAGCAGCAACCCCTGGATCAGTTCGCGGACCAGCGAAGGCGCCGGGCGCGCCTTCGGGCTTGGCCGCCGGACGGCTCCCGTCGGGTGCTCTGCCATCGCCTCCGCTGTCTGGCGCGACGGCTCCGAGCTTCGCAGGAGCCCCCGTAGTTCGGTCTCCGGCAGTCCCGTGAGTTCGGCCAGCCGCTTGCGGAGGAGTGCCGCGAGCACCGGGGCATTGAGCTCCGCGAGATAGGGTCGCGCCGCATGGACGAGGGCTGCGCGGCCCTCGGCGGAAGCCGGCGGATGCCGCGCCGAGAGCTCGGCCATCAGGAATTCGGAGAGCGGCGTCGCCTGCTCGACCAGCGCCTCGAACGCTGCCTTGCCGCGCTTCCGCACGAAGTCGTCGGGGTCCTCGCCCTCGGGCAGGAACAGAAACAGCGCGTTCCGCCCATCGGCCAGCACCGGCAGCGTGTTCTCGAGGGCGCGCCACGCGGCGCGCCGCCCAGCCGCGTCGCCGTCGAAGCAGAACACGACCGTTTCGGCGAGCCGGAAGAGCTTTTGCGCGTGCACGGGGGTGGTCGCCGTCCCGAGCGTCGCCACCGCGTATTCGACGCCATGCTGCGCGAGGGCGACGACATCCATGTACCCCTCGACCACGACGACCCGCTCCGCCGCGCGGATGGCGTTCCGCGCGAGGTAAAGGCCATAGAGTTCGCGGCCCTTCGAAAACAATGGAGTTTCGGGCGAATTCAGGTATTTAGGCTCCCCGTCCCCCAATACCCTGCCGCCGAATCCGATCACCTGTCCGCGGCTGTCGTGGATGGGGAACATGATCCGGTCGCGGAAGCGGTCGTAGCGCTTGCCGGCCTCCCCGGCGATGACGAGGCCTGCGGTTTCGAGTTCGCGCAGGTCGTACTGATCGAAGGCGCCGGCGAGCGGCTGCCAGGCGTCCGGCGCGTAGCCGATCCCGAATCGAGCGGCGATCTCACCGGTCAGCCCCCGGCCCTTGAGGTAGTCGATCGCCGTCGAAGAATCCCGGAGCTGGGCCCGATAGAACTTCGCGGCCGTAAGCAGAAGCGACGCCAGATCCAGCGCCTGCTCGCGCCGCTCGACCTCCCCCGGCCGGCCCTCGACCTGCGGGACGACGAGCCCGGCATCACGGGCGAGCTCCTCGATCGCCTCGGGGAACGACTTGCCGCCGTGCTCCATCAGGAAGCCGACGGCGGTGCCGTGGGCGCCGCAGCCGAAGCAGTGATAGAACTGCTTGGAGGGGCTTACGGTGAAGGACGGCGTTTTCTCGCTGTGGAACGGGCAGCAGGCGACGTAGTTCGCGCCGGCTTTCTTGAGCGGGACCGAGCGGTCGACAACGTCGACGATGTCGATCCGCGCGAGCAGCGTCTGAATGAAATCGTTTGGAATCATCAAGTTGACGCTGTTATCCCGAGGGGGCAGGACGCCGCGGCCGGCCCGCGGGCGGGCCGGCCGGACGTTTCACACGGCAGGGAACGCCTCAATTATAGGCAACGCTCCGGCGAGCGAAAGGGCGCAAATAGCGCGCCAGACAGGCGGCGCCCGGCGGTGACCGTAGGTCACGCTCGGGAGCGCCGGTTAGCCATTCAGCTTCGCTTTGACTCGGGCGGACACCGCGCCCATGTCGGCCCGGCCGGCGAGCTTCGGCTTGAGCACCGCCATCACCTTGCCCATCGCGGCCATCCCCGAAGCTCCCGACGCGGCCAGCGCGGCGGCGATCTCGGCATCGATCTCGGCGTCGGATGCCTGAGCGGGCATATAGGCATGAAGCACGTCGATCTCGGCGCGCTCCTTCGCCGCAAGGTCGGGGCGCTTGCCCGCCTCGAACTGGGCGATCGAGTCCTTGCGCTGCTTCACCATCTTCTCGATGACCGCGAGGACATCGGCGTCGGTCACCTCGATCCGCTCGTCCACTTCGCGCTGCTTGAGGGCGGCGAGCAGCATCCGGATGGTCCCAAGCCGCTCGGCCTCGTGCGCGCGCATCGCGACCTTCATGTCCTCGGTGATACGGGATTTGAGCGTCATTGCGGTCTCCAAAAGCAAAGAGGGGCGAATCGCTTCGCCCCTCGCTTGCGTGAATGCGGTGTGAATGCGGTCAGTAGAGCTTGGGCGGCAGCTGCTGGCTGCGGAGGCGCTTGTAGTGGCGCTTCACCGCCGCGGCGAGCTTGCGCTTGCGCTCGGCGGTCGGCTTCTCGTAGAACTCGCGAGCGCGGAGCTCGGTCAGGAGCCCCGTCTTCTCGATGGTGCGCTTGAAGCGGCGGAGCGCCACCTCGAAGGGCTCGTTGTCGCGGACGCGAACGCTAGGCATGAAGCGAAATCCTTGGTTTTCCGGGCTTTACGGTAACTTGGCATTATAAAGCCGTGCGCCGCGAGGTGCAACCCCTGGTCCAGCCGGGCGAGTCTCTCCTTCTATAATCGGCTGATGCGCGTCCTTGGGATCGAGACCTCCTGCGACGAGACGGGCCTCGCGGTTTACGACACCGAGCGCGGGCTGCTCGCCCATGCGCTGCATTCTCAGGTCGCAATGCACGTAGCCTATGGCGGGGTCGTGCCCGAGCTCGCTTCGCGCGATCACATCCGGCGCGTCGTGCCGCTTGCCGAGCGCGTGCTCGCCGAATCCGGCACGACGCTGGCCGAGCTCGACGGCATCGCGTATACCCAAGGTCCCGGGCTGGCCGGCGCGCTGCTCGTCGGTGCCGCGGTCGCGAATGCGCTCGGCTTCGCGCTCGGGACGCCCGTCGTGGGCGTGCATCACCTGGAAGGCCATTTGCTCTCGCCGCTGCTCGCTGATCCGAAGCCCCAGTTTCCGTTCGTCGCGCTGCTCGTCTCGGGCGGGCACAGCCAGCTCTTCGACGTCGAAACTGTCGGGCGCTACCACCTCCTCGGCGACACGCAGGACGATGCCGCCGGCGAAGCGTTCGACAAGACGGCGAAGCTCCTCGGATTGCCGTATCCGGGCGGCCCGGAGCTCGCGCGTCTTGCGGAAGCGGGCCGCGACGGCGCGCTGACACTGCCGCGGCCGATGTTGGACAGCGGCGATCTCGATATGAGCTTCAGCGGGCTCAAGACCGCGGTGTTGACGCTTGCGCGGCGCCAAGCAGCGGCCGGTGCGCTCGACGATGCGGGCAAAGCCGACATCGCGCGCGAATTCCAGCATGCGGTCGTTGACGTGCTGGTCGCGAAGTCGCTGGCCGCACTCGGGGTCGCGGGACGCGAGCGTCTCGTCGTCGCCGGAGGCGTCGGCGCGAATCGCGAGCTTCGCGCGCGGCTTTCGGCGGCCGTCGAGCGACGAGGCGGCCAGGTGTTCTATCCGGAGCTCGCGTTCTGCACCGACAACGGCGCGATGATCGCGCTCGTCGGCGCGCTGCGCCTCGCGCAGGCGCGCGCAGGCGACTACGCGTTCTCCGTGCAGCCGCGTTGGGAGCTCGCGTCGCTCGCTGAAAGCTCGGCCATGCCGGTACTTGTAGCCGCGGTTGAGTAACTCCGCGACAAGCGATCGGCAGCGTCAGCGCCCGATTGTGCTCTCGCCGCCGGAGATGAGCTTCCGGATGTTGCCGCGATGTCTCCAGAACAGGAGCGCAGCGATCGGTACCCAGATCCACGCGGTCGGCGTGTTGCCGAATACGTAGAACGCGCCGATCGGCGCGAGAAGCGCGACTGTCAGCGCGGCGAGCGAGCTGATCTTGAAGCCGAACGCCATGACCAGCCAGACGACACCCAGCGTGAGCGTAACCGGCCACGACAGCGCCAGCATCACGCCCGCCGCGGTCGCGACGCCCTTGCCGCCGGCGAAGCGGTGGAACACCGGAAAGAGATGCCCCAAGAAAACGGCGAGTGCGGCCGCAGGCACGGTGCCGTCGGCAGCGCCGAATGCGGGCGCTGCGTATTGCGCAAGAACGACCGCGAGCCAGCCCTTGGCGCCGTCGCCCGCGAGTGTCAGCGCCGCCGCCGCCTTGTTGCCGCTGCGGAGGACGTTGGTCGCGCCGGGATTGCCGGAGCCGTACGCGCGCGGATCGGGGAGGCCGTAAGCCTTGCTGACGACGACCGCGAACGACACGGAGCCGATCAGGTACGCGGCGATGACGATGAGGAACGCGGCGAGCACGGAAGACCGACGGCGGTCGGGTACACTCTCGGGCCATTGTAGCCGAACCCGCCGCCCTCGCTTGCGCGATGAACACGATCTTCATCCACGATTTGCGCGTCACGACGACGATCGGCGTCTACAGCTGGGAAGCGCGACTGCCGCAGACGATAAGGCTCGATCTCGAGATCGGCATGCCGTCCGACAAGCCCTTCGTCACCGGCAAGTTCGCCGACGCGCTCGACTACGCGGCGGTCGTGAAGCGGCTCAAGGTCTTCGCGGGTGAGCACCCGTATCCGCTGCTCGAGCGTTTCGCGGAGGGGGTCGCGCAGCTCGTCCTCGGCGAATTCCAGGCGCCGTGGGTCAAGGTGCGCGTCGCGAAGCTCGGTGCGCTGCCGGGCGTGAAGGAGATCGGCGTCGCGATCGAGCGGCACGCGCCCTAGGCGCCGGCGTGCTTCAGTGTCCCGCAGCCCTCCGCTGCGAGTCCGCACGCAGCTCGTCCGCCGCCGCGGCCCGAAGGCTTGGACCCGGTACCGAATCGAGCGACGCATTCGGCGGAAGGGCAAGGCGCCGCCTGAGCGCGTTCAGTACGCGCTTGTCCGCGTACGCATGCGGCGATTGCAGATCGTCCCCCTGGTCCTCGGTGAATTTGCGCAGCACGGACGCGCGCGTCGTGTCGGCGTACGCAAGCTCGGTGAGCTTGGCGCGGTACTCGAGCTCCCATTGCGGGAGCCCCGGAAAGTGCCTGTAGTCGGCGAAGTGCTGCGTCTCGTGGCCCAGGAAGCTCACGCGGAATTCCTCGCCGTCGAGGTTTTTGTAGCGCGGCACGACGGCGTAGAGCGCTTTGTCGGTGGCCCAGCCACCGGTACCGCGGCGACCGCAGGTCGCGTAGTAGGACCAGCCCATGCTCACGAAATCGTCGAGGTAGACAACCTCCGTCGTGTGCGCGCCCTCGGGCAGCTCGACCTCGACCGCGCGCGTGTCCTGCTTCGTCCAGAGCATGAGCTCGCGCAACGGAAGCGTGACGCCGAGCAGCGCGTGATAGCCGGACGCTTCGAGACGATCCTTGAGCTCGGGCTCTACCGCGTCGAGATCCGCCGCGTCCTCTCGTTGCAGGAGCCGGCGCAGCTCGCGCAAAAGTGTCGCCTCCGCCGCAGGCCGCGCCTCGGGGCGGAGCAGCGCGGCGCGCCAATAGGTTCGATAGAGGTCGAGGGTCTGTCGTGCGAAGGGATCGGGCAGCGGGGACGTGTCAGGCTCGGGCGTCTCACTATCGAACCGCCGCAGCATGCATGCGCGGAACGTGCGGTCCGCGGGCGTGAGTTCGTTTTCCGGGAGCGGTCGCAGCAGGCGCACTGCGCGCGCGGCATCGCCCTGCAGCGCGGCGCCGATCGCAGTAGCGACGGCCGTTTCCGCGGCCCCCGGGGTCGCCTGCGAGCGCGCGATCGACGTTGCGAGCGCGAACGACGCGATCAACATCGTGGACATTGCAAAGGACATACGCAGCCACTCCACGTAGCACCGTCCAATTCAGACGGTCGCCGGGAGTCTATGCAACGCGTGCCGCGATCGTCTTGAACGGATTTGACGTGGCGGCGATCCCGCATGCGAACTCGGGGCGCGTCGTGTCGCCTCGCTTAGTGGGTCGCGTTGCGGCGCCAGGCTGCGGGGGCGATCCCGGTGAGCTCGACGATCGCGCGCGACAGATGCGACTGGTCCGCGAAGCCGCACGCAAGTGCAATTTGCACCAGCGGATCATCGCGCTCGCACAGCGCCGCGAACGCGCGCCGCGCGCGAGACTCGGCCCGGTAGCGCGCGGGCGGAACGCCGAACGCCGCGTGGAACCCGCGGCTCACCGTCGCCGGCGCCAGGTCCATCGTGTCGGCCCACTCCGTGATTTGTACGTCCGCGCGAAAGCGAAGCAGCGCAGCCAGTTGATCGGGCCAGTCGTCCTCGACGGCGACGATGCCCGCTGCCGGTTCGAGCAGCTCGGACGCAGCGGCGACATCGGATTCGGCGGCTCGCGCGACGGCGTCGGCATCGCTGACGCGAAACGCATCGGGCAAGGGGCGCGATGGCGGCACTGGAACGTTGACGACCACGGCACCGCGCGGGCCGATCCGGTCGAGATGGCCTTCGAAAGGGCGATGTACGAGCGCATCACCGGGTCCGACGCGTCGGCGGCCCGCGTCGCCCGACTCGAGATAACCGCCTGCGAGCACGACGGCGACGTAGCCGATCGCATGACGGTGTCGCTGCATCACGGTGCCGGCAACCAGCCGATCGCGACCCAGGCGCGTGTGCGCAATGGCACTCCTGCTCGCGCGCGATCGCGGGCTCATGCGGCAACCTCGACCAGAACGGGATCGAGCACCCGGACCAGGTCCGCCGGCGTCATGCCGACGAGGTAGCCCTTGTGGCCGCCATTGATGTAGAGGTAAGGCAACTGCACGATCGATCGCTCCAGGTACACCGGCATGCGCCGCCGTGTGCCAAAGGGACTGGTGCCGCCGACCTGATAGCCCGAGTGGCGGTCCGCGACGGCGGGCGAGCAGGCGGTCACCATCTTGACCCCGAGGAAGCGCGCGAGATTCTTGGTCGAGACTTCGCGGTCGCCGTGCATCAGCACGATCAGCGGCTCTTTCCTATCATCCTCCATCACGAGCGTCTTGACCACCGCGTGCTCGGGCACGTCGAGCTCGCGTGCCGACACGACGGTGCCGCCGCGCTCCTCGTACTCGTAAGGATGGTGGGTGAACGCGACGCCATGCTCGCGCAGCACGCGGACGGCAGCGGTGACCGGGTATTTCCCCTTCGCCATGCGTCAACCGCGCGGATGATGGCGCGCGTGCAGCTCCTTCAACCGTTCGCGCGCGACGTGCGTGTAGATCGTGGTGGTCGTGATGTCGGCGTGACCGAGCAAGAGCTGCACGACGCGCAGGTCTGCGCCGTGGTTCAGGAGGTGCGTCGCGAACGCGTGCCGCAGGACGTGCGGTGAGAGGCTTGCCGCCGGAATGCCGGCCTTTGTCGCGTATCGTTTGATCAGCGCCCAGAACGCCTGCCGCGTGAGCCCGCTGCCGCGGCCGCTCACGAATACGGCGTCGCCGCGCGCGGGGCCGGCGAGGTTGGCGCGGGCGTGCGACAGGTACCGCCGGATCCATTCGATCGCCTCCTCGCCCAGCGGCACGAGCCGTTCCTTGCTTCCCTTGCCCATCACGCGCACGACCCCCATGTCGAGCGACACCTGGGTGAGCCGCAAGCCCACGAGCTCCGAGACGCGCAGGCCTGTTGCGTAGAGCGTCTCCAGCATGGCGCGATCGCGCAGACCCAGCGTCGTTTCGGGATTGGGCGCCGCGAGCAGCGCTTCGACTTGCGCCTCGGTCAGATTCTTCGGCAGGCGGCGCGGCAGCTTGGGCGCGCGCACGCGGGCGGTAGGATCAGCGCGAACGGTCGCCTGCTGGACCTGCAGCGCGTAATAGCGGCGCAGCGACGACAGCCGGCGCGCGACGGAGGTCGCCTTTGCCTTCGCACGGAACTGCGCGGCGAGCCAGTCGTCGACGTCGCTCCGTTGCGCGCTATTGAGCGAGCGTCCGCGGTCGGCGAGCCACGCCGCCCACTGGGTGAGGTCGCGCCGGTAACTCGCAAGCGATGTCGCGGCGAGGCCGTCCTGCAGCCACATCTGGTCGCAGAACGCGTCGATCAGCGCGGTCGCGTCGTTCGCCATCGAGGCCGGCGCCTCACGCGCCGAAGCGGTAACCTTCGTGCTCGAGCAGCCAGCGCTTGACGGCGAGCGGATCGCCGCCTTCGGCGTTCATGAAGCCGCCGAGCGATCCCATGCTGCCGATCACGCGATGGCAGGGCACGACGAGCGCAATCGGATTCGCTCCGCACGCCTGGCCGACCGCGCGCGGCGCCGATCGCACCTTGCGGGCGATCTCGCCGTAGGTTCGCGATTCGCCGACCGGTATCGCGGCAATAGCGTCCCACACGCGGCGCTGGAACTCGGTCCCGCGTGGGGCGAGCGGAAGCGTGAAGCGATGGTGAGGGTCTGCGAGGTAACGCTCGAGCTCGCGGACCGCCCGCGCGGCGACCGCGTCGGTCGGCTTTTGTGCGCGTTCGGTCCGCGGGAGGTATTCGATCGCGGTTACCTTATCGCCGGCGGTGCGGATGCCAAGCACCGCGAACGGCGTCCGGATCTTCGCGGCATAACCGGTAGGGGCCATCGTCATCCCGTCTTCATCTGCTGCGGCAGGAACGTCACGAGCGCGGGGAAGAACCAGATCGCGAGCACTGCGGCGACCATGAGCCAGAACATCGGCAGCGCGTTCCGCGCGATCCACGTGATCTGCCGCTGCGTCATGCCCTGCAGCACGAACAGGTTGAAGCCGACGGGCGGCGTGATCTGCGCCATCTCGACGACGAGCACGATGAAGATGCCGAACCAGAGGAGGTCGATGCCGACTGCCTCGACCGACGGCAGGATCACGCCCATCGTCAGCACGACCATCGAGATGCCGTCGAGGAAGCATCCGAGCACGATATAGAAGAGCATGAGCGCGATGATGAGCGCGAACGGCGACAACCCCAAACCGCCGATCCACTCGGCGAGATGCCGCGGCAGCCCGATGTAGCCCATCGCCAGCGTCAGGAACGACGCGCCGGCCAAAATCAGCGCGATCATGCAGTAGAGGCGCGTCGCGCCCATCAAGCTCGCGGCGAACGTCGCCCGTGTGAGCGAGCCCTGCACCGCCGAAATCGCGAGTGAGCCGACGACGCCAAAGGCCGCGGCCTCGGTCGCCGTGGCGATCCCCGTGTAGATCGAACCGAGCACGAGCGTGATCAACAGCACGACCGGGATCAGGTGGCGCGACGCGTACAGCTTCTCGGTAAGCGTCGTCCGCGTCGTGGCGGCGGGCACGGCGTCCGGATGGCGCAGCGCCCAGACGACGATGTAGCCGGAGAACAGCGACGCGAGCAGGAGACCCGGGATTACGCCGGCGATGAAGAGCTGCGCAATCGAGACGTTCGCGGTGACGCCATAGACGATCATGATGATCGAAGGGGGAATGAGGAGGCCGAGCGTACCTGCGCCCGCCAGCGTGCCGATCGTGATGTCCTCAGGGTAGCCGCGCGCCTTGAGCTCGGGCAGCGTCATCTTGCCGATCGTCGCACACGTTGCGGCCGAGCTGCCGGAGACCGCTGCGAAAATCGTGCAGCCGATGATGTTGGTATGCAGGAGTCGCCCGGGCAGCCGCTCGAGCCACGGTGCGAGGCCGCGGAACATGTCCTCGGACAGCCGCGTGCGGAAAAGGATCTCGCCCATCCAGACGAAGAGCGGCAGCGCGGTCAGCGTCCAGGACGAGGCGGACCCCCAGATCGTTACCGCCATCGCGTCGCCCGCGGGACGCGACGAGAAGAGCTCCATCCCGATCCAGGCGACCCCGAACAGCGCGAGCCCGATCCACACGCCGCTGCCCAGGAGCACGAACAGCGCGACGATCAGGAGCGTGGTGATAAGCGCGTCCACGGCTCTCGTTCTACTCGTTGTGCAGCGGGGCCGCAGGCCCTGCGTGCGCGCGTCGACCGCGCCACTCTTCGACCAGCGCATCGACCAATGCAATCGCGAGCACCACGGTCCCAATCGCCATCGCAAGCTGTGGAATCCACAGCGGCGTCGCGTCGTTGCCGGTCGAGACGTCGTTGAACGCCCACGACTGGTAGGCGAGCCTGACACTGTACAGCGCGAGCGCCGCCGCCAGTGCCGTGCCAACGGCGAGCGACCAGAGCTCGAGCCCGCGTCGCGCAGCCGGTCCCGTATGCTCGAGCACGAGCGTGACGCGAATGTGTTCGCCGCAACGGAACGTGTGTGCCAGTGCGAGGAAACCGGTGGCGGCCATGCAGTACCCGGCGTACGCGTCGGTGCCGGGCACGAACCAGCCGATGAGCCGGCTCGCGATGCCCAGCAGCACCATGAGGAGCGTCCCCACCATGAACAACGCCGCCAGCGCCCCGGCGGCGGCGTAGAGCGCGTCGAGCGACCGGCGCAACGTCATCACGCGGGCCGCAATGCTAGCGTTGCGCGCGGTACGCCTCGATCACCTTGCGCCCGTCGTCGCCGGCCTTGCGCTGCCATTCGGCGAGCATGTAGTTGCCGACCCTGCGCAGGTCCGCCATCAGCTGGTCGGAGGGCACGATGATCGTCATGCCCTTCGCCTTGAGCTGGTCCAGGTACCATGTGTTCTTGTCCGCGGAGAGCTTCCAGCCCCGTGTTTCGGCCTCTGCAGCGGCCTTGAGCATCGTCGCCTGGGTGGGCTTGTCGAGCGCGTCGAACGCCTTCTGGTTGACGATGACGGCATTCTTCGGAATCCACGCCCGCGTGTCGTAAAAGTTCTTGATGGTCTCGTAGGTCTTGGAATCCAGGCCGGTCGCACCGGAGGTCATCATCGAATCGATGACGCCCGTCGCGAGTGCCTGCGACACCTCGGCCGCCTGCACCGTGACCGGCTGCGCGCCGACGAGCTCGGCAATCTTCGATGTCGCCGGGCTGTACGCGCGCCACTTGAGTCCCTTCATGTCGGCGCCCGAGGCGAGCGTGCGGTTGGTGAAAATACCTTGCGGCGGCCACGGCACCGTGTACAGGAGCTTGATCCCCTGCTTCGCGAGGCGATCCTCGAGCGTCTTCTTCGACGCCTTGTAGAGCTTGAGCGATGCGTCGTAGGACGTCGCAAGGAACGGAATCCCGTCGACGCCGTACAGCGCATCCTCGTTCTCGAAGTTGACGAGAAGGATTTCGCCGGCCTGCACCTGTCCGCCCTGCACCGCACGCTTGATCTCGGGCGCTTTGAACAGCGACGCATTCGGATGTACGGCGATCTTGAGCTTGCCGCCACTGCCGCGCTCGACATCGGCAACGAACTGCTGCAGGTTCTCGGTGTGGAAGTTGGACGCCGGATACGCGGTCGGCAGGTCCCATTTGACCTGCGCCGCGACCGAGGGCGCCAGCGCGGCGACGGCGAGCGTCACCAGCAGCATGCGAAGGCGGTTCATCGGGAGTCTCCGGAAAGGAGCAGGAAACGCGGGCAACGCCGCCGGCGCGGCGCCTTGCGCGCTTTTTACCACACTTTGCGCCGGGCGTGGGCCGCAGGAACCGGCATCCGGCCGCGGTACCATACGCGAATGACCGCGCAACGCGCGATGACGGACCACCTCCCGTAGCAGACGATATCCATGCCGACGAACACCGGTGCCCGCTGGCAGTTCTGGGTCGATCGCGGCGGCACGTTCACCGACATCGTCGCGCGCCGCCCCGACGGTTCGCTCGTCACCCACAAGCTCCTGTCCGAGAACCCCGGACGCTACCGCGATGCCGCGGTGCACGGCATCCGCGAGCTCCTCGGCCTCGCACCGGGTGCCGCGATTCCCGCCGGCGCGATCGAGGCCGTGAAAATGGGGACGACGGTCGCGACCAACGCGCTGCTCGAGCGCAAGGGCGAACGGACGGCGCTCGTGATCACGCGCGGCTTCGGCGATGCGCTCCGGATTGGCTATCAGAATCGGCCCAAGCTCTTCGTGCGGCGGATCGAGCTGCCGACGCTGCTCTACGAACGAGTGATCGAAATCGACGAGCGGGTGGGGGCTCGCGGCGAGCTCGTGCGGGCGCTCGACCTCGACGCAGCGCGGCGTGCGCTGGCCGACGCGCGCGCGTCGGGCATCGCCGCCGTTGCGATCGTGCTCATGCACGGCTATCGGTTTCCACGGCACGAGCAGGCGCTGGCGACGCTTGCGCTCGAGCTCGGCTTCGGGCAGGTGTCGGCGAGCCACGAAGTGAGCCCGCTGATGAAGCTGGTGTCGCGCGGTGACACGACGGTGGTCGACGCGTATCTCTCGCCGATCCTCCGGCGCTACATCACCGAGGTGGAGCGCGATTTGCGCGGAGACGGCGTACCCGCGCGAGAACCACCGCGCCTCCAGTTCATGCAGAGCTCGGGAGGGCTGACCGACGCGCATCGCTTCCAGGGCAAGGATGCGATCCTGTCCGGACCTGCCGGCGGCGTCGTCGGCGCGGTCGAAGTGTCCCGGCAAGCCGGTTTCGATTCAATGATCGGTTTCGACATGGGAGGGACGTCGACTGATGTCACTCACTACGCCGGCGAATACGAGCGCGCGTTCGTCACCGAAGTCGCCGGCGTGCGCCTGCGGGCACCGATGATGCGCATACACACCGTCGCGGCAGGCGGCGGTTCGATTTGCACGTTCGATGGTGCCCGCTTGCGCGTGGGGCCGGAGTCGGCGGGGGCGGATCCGGGACCTGCGTCGTATCGTCGCGGCGGTCCACTGACCGTCACCGACTGCAACGTGATGGTCGGGAAGATCGATCCCGAGCTGTTCCCGAAAGTGTTCGGGCCCAATGGCGACCTGCCGCTCGACGCCGCCGTCGTGCGCGAAAGGTTCGCGGCGCTGGCGGCGGAGATCGCCGCCGCGACGGGCCATGCGCGCACGCCCGAGGAGATCGCCGCGGGCTTCCTCGAGATCGCCGTCGCGAACATGGCGAACGCCATCAAGCACATCTCCGTCGAACGTGGCTACGACGTGACCGAGTACACGCTCTGCTGCTTCGGCGGCGCCGGTGGCCAGCACGCGTGCCTGGTCGCCGATGCGCTCGGGATGACCCGAGTGCTCTTGCACCCGTTTGCCGGCGTGCTGTCGGCGTACGGAATGGGCCTGGCCGACGTGCGAGCACTGCGGCAGCAGGCCGTCGAGGCGCGCCTTGCGCCCGAAGCGCTGACGGCCGCCGAGGCGACGTTCGCGGCGCTCGAGCGCGCGGCGCGCGACGAGGTGACGGCGCAAGGAATTCCTGAAGCGCGCGTGACCGCGAAGCGTACGTTGCACCTCAAGTACGAGGGGACCGACACCACGCTCGAGACGGACGTAGCTGATGTCTCCTCGATCATGGCGGAATTCGAGCGGCGTTACCGGCAGCACTACGGATTCCTGATGCCCGGCAAGCCGCTCGTGATCGAGGCCATCGCGGTCGAGGCCGTCGGCCGCACGCACGATGCGCGGGACGTGACGCCGTCGTTCGCGCCGCGCCGCGGAGCGCCGAGGCCACTCGCGACGAATCGCGTCTACATGGATCGACGCTTCCACGATGCCGCGGTCTTCGATCGCAACGACCTCCGCCCGGGCGACGCGATTCCGGGCCCCGCAGTGATCCGCGAGGACAACGCCACGACCGTCGTCGAACCGGGCTGGGGCGCGACGTTCACGGATCGCGGCGACCTCCTGCTCGAGCGCGTCCGGGCCGCCGGTCGCGAGCACGCAATCGGGACGACGGCGGATCCGGTCCTGCTCGAAGTGTTCAACAACCTCTTCATGGCGATCGCCGAGCAGATGGGTGTGACGCTCGCCAACACCGCCTATTCGGTCAATATCAAGGAACGCCTCGACTTCTCGTGCGCCCTGTTCGACGCCGAGGGCAACCTGATCGCCAACGCGCCGCACATGCCGGTGCACCTGGGCTCGATGGGCGAAAGCGTGCGCACGATCATCGAACGGCGCGCCGGGACGATGCGGGCTGGCGATGCGTTCGTGCTCAATGCGCCCTACAACGGCGGCACGCACCTGCCGGACGTGACGGTGATCGCGCCGGTGTTCCTGAACGACGACTTGTCCAGCGACGCTGCGGGAACGACACTGGGTCCCCGCGCTCACGGGGACGACAATCGACCGGAGTTCTACGTCGCCTCCCGCGGACACCACGCCGACATCGGTGGAATCACGCCCGGCTCGATGCCGCCCGACTCGAAGCATGTCGACGAGGAGGGCGTTCTGCTCGACAACGTCCCGCTGGTCGCGCAGGGTCGCTTTCTCGAAGCCGAGATGCGCGCGATCCTCGAAGGCGGGCGCTATCCCGCGCGCAATGTCGAGCAGAACCTGGCGGACCTCCGCGCGCAGGTCGCCGCGTGCGCGAAGGGCGCGGAGGAGCTCTCGAAGATGGTCGCGCACTTCGGCGCCCCGGTCGTCCGCGCCTACATGAAGCACGTGCAGGACAATGCGGAGGAGTCGGTCCGGCGCGTGCTCGACGTGCTCAAGGACGGGCATTTCGAGTACGAGATGGACAGCGGCGCGCGGATCGCCGTGCGGATCGCGATCGACAAGGCAGCGCGCGAGGCGAGCGTCGATTTCACGGGCACGAGCGCGCAGCAACCGACTAACTTCAACGCGCCCTCCGCCGTCTGCAAGGCGGCGGTGCTCTACGTCTTTCGCACGCTCGTCGACGACGAGATCCCGATGAACGCCGGCTGCCTGAAGCCGATCCGGATCGTGATTCCCGAAGGCTCGATGCTCGCGCCGCGCTATCCCGCGGCGGTGGTCGCCGGCAACGTCGAGACGTCGCAGTCGGTGACCGACGCGCTCTACGGCGCGCTGGGCGTGCTCGCCGCGTCACAAGGGACGATGAACAACTTCACATTCGGCAACGACACCTATCAATACTACGAAACGATCTCGGGCGGTGCCGGCGCGGGGCCCGACGCCGACGGCGCCTCGGTCGTGCAAACGCACATGACCAACTCGCGGCTCACCGACCCCGAGGTGCTCGAATGGCGGTTCCCGGTCCGGCTCGAGTCGTTCGCGATCCGGCGCGGCAGCGGCGGCGCGGGCCGACACCGCGGCGGCGACGGCGCCGTCCGTCGCGTCCGATTCCTGGAGCCGATGACGGCGGTGATGCTAGCCAACCACCGGCGGGTTGCCCCGTTCGGCGCGGCCGGCGGCATGCCGGGAGCGCTCGGGCGCAACTGGGTCGAGCGCGCCGACGGCACGCGCGAGGAATTCGGCGCGACGTGTGCGGTCGAAATGCGCGCGGGCGATGTCTTCGTGATCGAGACGCCCGGGGGCGGCGGGTATGGGGCACCGGAGGTGTCCCGCGGTGCGACGCCCCCCGCGAGCCCTGCTCCGGAGGCATAATCTCGCGCCACGGGTGAATGGAGAAGAAGCATGACTGGCATCTACGATTTCAAGGTCAACGACATCCACGGCAAGCCCGTCGAGCTCGACGCGTACAAGGGCAAGGTGCTGCTCGTGGTCAACACGGCGAGCCAATGTGGGTTCACGCCGCAATACAAGGGGCTGGAGCAGCTCTACCAGAAGTACCATGCGAAGGGATTCGAGATCCTGGGTTTTCCCTGCAACCAGTTCGGCGCGCAGGAACCCGGCAGCGCAGAGGAGATCGAGTCGTTCTGCGAGGTCAACTACGGCGTTACATTTCCGCTGTTCGCGAAGATCGACGTCAACGGCAAGGACGCCGCGCCGCTCTACCAGCACCTGAAGCACGCCAAGCCCGGCCTCCTGGGCTCGGAAGCTATCAAGTGGAACTTCACGAAGTTCCTGATCGACCGCGAAGGCAAGGTCGTCGAGCGGTTCGCGCCGAACGTCGAACCGGAGACCCTCGCACCGGACGTCGCGAAGCTTCTGTGACGCGCGCCGGCGATTGTCGCGCGATGGCGCTTCGCGCCATCGTTGCGCTCGCGCTTGTCGCGGTCGCGGCTCCGGCATCGCCTCAGGCCGATCCGGAGAAGGTACTCAAGGTCGTGTTCCCCGTCGCCGAGACGGGGTTCGATCCGCAGGCGTGGATCGACGCCTATTCGGACTACATCAACACGGCGATCTTCGACCCGCTCTACAGGTACGACTATCTCGCACGGCCGTACCGGATCAATCCGAACACGGCGGCGGCGCTCCCGACGATCTCCGCGGACGGGCTCAACTGGACGATCAAGATCACACCAGGCATCTACTTCGCCGACGATCCGGCGTTCAAGGGAAAGAAGCGCGAGCTCGTCGCCGCCGACTACGTCTACTCGTGGAAGCGGATTCTCGACCCGAAGGTCCGTTCGCCGAATCTCCAGGTGTTCGACCAGCTCTTCGTCGGCGCCGACGCGGCAGTGGCGAAAGCGAAGGAGACGGGCAGGTTCGACTACGATGCGCCCGTCGAGGGACTGCGCGCTGTCGACCGCTACACACTGCAGCTCAAACTGACGCATCCGGCCTACGGCCTCCTGTCCGACCTCACGACCACACCCACGGCAGCGGTCGCGCGCGAAGTGATCGAGGCCTACGGCGACGCGAGCTCGTGGGCGATGGCGAACCCGGTCGGCACCGGTCCCTATCGCTTGCAGGAATGGCGCCGCGGCCAGAAGGTTGTTCTGGAAGCGAACCCCGGCTTTCGCAAGGTGATGTATCCCGAAAGCGCCGATCCCGCGGACAAGCAGATCATGGCGGCGATGAGGGGCAAACGACTGCCGCTGATCGGACGCGTCGAGATCAGCATCGTCGAGGAGAGCAATCCGCGCCTCCTGAGCTTCGAAAAAGGCGCGTTCGACTATCTGACCGTCCCGGGCGACCTCGTCGCCAACGTGACCGACCTGGGTGACGGCCTGCAGCCGCGATTCGCGAAGGCGGGGATCAAGCTCGCGCGCGGCGTCCAGCCAGCCATCAACTACACCTATTTCAACATGGAGGATCCGGTGATCGGCGGCTACACGCAGGAGCGGATCGCGCTGCGACGCGCGTTCGGCATGGCGTACAACTGCGAAGAGGAAATCCGCGTGCTCTGGCAGAGTCAGGGGGAGTGCGCCACGCAGCCGGTTCCGCCCGGGGTCAACGGCTACGATCCCGATTTCAAGGGTCACATCAAATACGACGTTGCCGGCGCCAAGGCGCTCCTCGACAAGTTCGGCTTCGTCGATCGCGACGGGGACGGCTGGCGCGAGCTTCCCGACGGCAAGCCCCTCATCATCTCGATGGGTACGACGACGGACGCCCGGGGCCGCCAATACGAGGAAATGTGGCAGCGCAGTCTCAACGCCATCGGCGTGAAGGTGCAGTTCGTGAAGCAAAAATGGCCTGACCTCCTCAAGATGGCGCTCGCGGGGCAGCTCCAGATGTGGTACCTCGGCAACATCAGCACGACCACCGACGGCTACGGTTTTCTGGGTCTCCTCTACGGCGGTCACGCCGGTCTCTCGAACCTGGCGCGCTTCAAGCAACCGGATTTCGATCGTCTCTATGACCGCTCTCGCAGCCTGCCCGACGGCGCGGAACGCACGCGGATGTTCCGCGAGATGTCGGCCATCGTGTCGGCGTACGCGCCGTGGTATTTCGACGTCTATCGCTACGAAAACGTGATTCGCTACCCGTGGATAATCGGCTACAAGCACAGCGTCTTCCAGGCGCACCCCTGGCAGTACTACGATCTCGACATGAAGATGGCGCGCACGCCGGTCGCACCATGATTGCCCGCCACGCCGTGGCGATTTTGGCGGCGGCGATGCTCGCGACGGTCTCGCCCGCCGCGCGCTCCGCCGACATGGACAAGGTCCTGCATGTCGCGTTCGTCGCGCCCGAGACCGGGTTCGATCCGCAGGCGTCGAGCGACCTCTACTCGAACTGGGTCAACCGCGAGATCTTCGACTCGCTCTACAAGTACGATCATCTCGCGCGGCCCTACAAGATCGTCCCGAACACCGCCGCCGCGCTGCCCGAGATTTCGGCCGACGGGATGACCTGGACGATCAAGATCAAGCCCGGGATCTATTTTTCCGATGATCCGGCGTTCGGAGGCAAGAAGCGCGAGCTGGTCGCCGAGGACTACGTCTATTCCTTCAAGCGCCTGATCGACCCGAAGCTGCGCTCGAACAACGCGCAGATCCTCGACGACCGGCTGGTTGGCGCGAAGGCGGCGATCGATGCCGCGAAAAAGACCGGCGCCTTCGACTACGACGCTTCCTTCGAAGGCGCACAGGCGATTGACCGTTACACGCTGCGCCTCAAGCTCACCTATCCGGCCTACGACCTGCTGACCGATCTCAACTCGTCGGCGACCTCGGCGGTTGCGCGCGAAGTGGTCAAGGCCTATGGCGACGCGGCGGGCTGGATCATGGAGCACCCGGTCGGAACCGGACCGTATCGGCTAAAGGACTGGCGCCGCGGCCAGAAGATCGTGCTCGAGGCGAGCCCGAGCTTCCGGGACCTCAGCTATCCCGCGAGCGCGCAGCCGGAGGACCGTGCGATCGAGGCGAAGCTGCGGGGCAAGAAACTTCCGATCATCGGCCAGATCGAGATCAACATCATCGAGGAATCGAATCCTCGGCTCCTGGCGTTCGAAAGCGGGCAGCTCGACTATATCGGCGGTCCCGACGGATCTCGTTCCGAAGGTCCTGAACGGCGACAAGCTGAAGCCGGAATTTGCCACGCGGGGCATCGTCCTCGGTCGGGGTGTCCAGCCGACCGTCGTCTACACGTACTTCAACATGGAGGACCCGATCGTCGGTGGGTATACCAACGACTAGATCGCGTTGCGCCGCGCGATCAGCATGGCGTACAACAACGAGGACGAGATCAAGGTGATCCGCCTCGGTCAGGCGATGCGCGCCACCCAGCCGATTCCGCCCAACGTCGTCGGCCACGACCCCGACTACAACGGCGGCGCGCACGACGACGTCGCCGGCGCCAAGGCGTTGCTCGACAAGTTCGGGTACGTCGACCGCGACGGCGACGGCTGGCGCGACATGCCCGATGGGAAGCCGCTGAAGCTCGTCCTTGCCTCCGATCCATCGGCGATCTATCGCCAGTTCGACGAGCTGTGGAAGAAGAGCATGGACGCGGTCGGCATCCGCATCGAGTTCACCAAGCAGAAGTTTCCCGACACGCTGAAGCAGGGCCTCGCCGGGCAGCTGCAGATGTGGGGTCTCGCGAACACCAATACCAACGACAATGGCAGCAGCTTCCTCGATCTCCTCTACGGTCCTCACAAGGGCATGTCGAACCTCGGACGCTTCGATCTTCCCGAGTTCAACGCCCTCTACGACCAGGCCAAGAAGCTGCCCAACGGCCCCGAGCGGGTAAAGCTCTACCGCGAGATGTCGAAGCTCGTCGTCGCGTACGCACCGTGGGTGCTGCACACCTACCGGATCGAGAACATAATCGTGCACCCATGGGTCGTCGGTTACAAATACGATACGTACAACCCGCATCCGTGGATGTATCTCGATCTCGACCTGGCTCAGCGCCGCGGCGCGGCCAAGTAGGGGCGATGTCTTGCAGCGCCTGATACGAATCGTATCCGCGCTCGTCCTGGCGGCATCGCTCGCGGGCGGCGGCCTCGCAACCGCCGCTGACATGAACAAGACGCTCCGCGTGATGTTCCCGGTCGCGGAGACGGGCTTCGATCCGCAGCCGACGCAGGACTATTACTCGGCGCTCATCCTCCGCGCAATGTTCGATTCGCTCTATGCGCCCGACTATCTGACCCGACCGTATCGGATGGCGCCAAACACCGCCGTCGCGATGCCGGAGATTTCCGCCGACGGGACGACGTGGACGATCCACGTGAAGCCGGGCCTCTACTTCGCCGACGATCCGGTGTTCGGCGGGAAGAAGCGCGAGCTGACGGCGCACGACTACGTCTATTCGTGGAAGCGGCTCGTCGATCCGAAGGTGCGCTCGCCGAATGCGTTCTACATCACCGGCAAGCTGGTTGGGCTCGACGTCGCGGCGGAGAAAGCGAAAGCGACGGGCAGATTCGACTACGACGCCGAGATCGAGGGCTTGCGCGCGCTCGACCGCTACACGATCCGGCTGAAGCTTGTCGAGCCCGATTACACGCTCATGGATTCGCTGCCGCAGGCGGCGATGGCGGCGGTCGCGCGCGAGGTGATCGAGGCGTATGGCGACGTGAGCGGCTGGGCGATGGCGCATCCGGTGGGGACCGGCCCTTACATCCTGAAGGAATGGCGCCGCGGGCAGAGGATCGTGCTCGAAGCCAATCCGAACTACCGTGAGGAGTACTTTCCCGCCGCGCCGGAGAAGACGGACGATCCTACCAAGGCGATCGTCACGCAGATGAAGGGGAAGCGGCTGCCACAGATCGGCCGCGTCGAGATCTCGATCATCGAGGAATCAAATCCGCAGCTGCTCGCGTTCAACTCGAAGGCGCTCGACTACGCAAACGTTCCCGCCGATCTCGTGCCGAGGGCGCTCGATTCGAGCAACAGGCTGTTGCCGGAATACGCGAAAGAGGGTGTGCGGCTCGAGCGCGCGGTCCAGCCGTCGATCACTTACGCGTACTTCAACATGGAAGACCCGATCGTCGGCGGCTATTCGCCGGACAAGGTCGCGCTGCGGCGCGCGATCGTGATGGCGTTCAACACGCCGGACCTGATCCGCGTCTGGTACCAAGGGCAGGCGATTCCTGCGACGCAACCCGTTCCCCCCGATGCGCAAGGTCATATTCCCGGGTTCTCGACGCGCGCCGCTTACGATCCGGCGACCGCAAAGGCGCTGCTCGACCGCTTCGGCTACAAGGATCGCGACGGTGACGGCTGGCGCGACCTTCCGGACGGCCGTTCGTTCGTGCTGTCGATGGGCTCGACGCCGAGTGGGCGCGACCGCGAGCGCGACGAGCTGTGGGCGAAGAGCATGGCGGCGATCGGCATCAGGATCGAATTCATCAAGCAGAAGTGGCCCGATCTGTTGAAGATGGCGCGCGCAGGCCAGGTGCAGATGTGGTCTGTCGGCTGGATTACGACGTCGGGCGACGGCTACGCGTTCATGCAACTGCTCTACGGCCCGAATGCGGGGCAGAACAATCTCGGGCGCTTTCGCAATGCCGAATACGACGAGCTCTATCGGGCAAGCGTACGCGTGCCGCACGGTTCCGAACGGCAGAGGCTCTACGCGAAGATGGACGCGATCATCGCCGCGTACAACCCATGGGAGCTCGGCGTTTACCGCTACGAGAACACCCTGGTACGGCCGTGGGTGCTGGGCTATCGCAAGCACATCTACGACGAGCACGCGTGGAAGTACTACGACATCGACACGGCGCGCCAGAAGGACGGCCGGTGAACGTTGCGCCCGTGCGACAGGCGGTCCCTTGGGGCGCGCGCCTGGCGGTGCGGCAGATTGCCGCAGCCGGCGCGGCGGCGTAGAATCGATCGCCTAACCCAGCACTATCAACTCACGCGACAACCATGATCGATTCGCACACCTACATTCCGTCGCTGGCGGCGCTCGCGGCCGCGACGGTCGTGCGCGTCGGCAGCGCATGGGTCATGCGGCCCCTCGGCCGCGGCATTTCGCAGTAACCGCCTGGCCGGACTTCCCGCCAGGCAGCAGGCGGGAATCCGGCAACAGCAAGAACCCGCCTGCCTTTGCAAGGGCGCCGCCGATGCGCGGCGCGCTCCGGCATTGCCGGACTGGAATCAAAGGACAGGGGATTTCGATGTCGTGGCTGCAATGCACAATCAGGCGCTCGCTCGGCGGTCTGTGGCGCAGTCCGGACTTCATGAAGCTCTGGACGTCGCTGACGGTGACGGCGTTCGGCTCGCAGGTCACCAATCTCGCGCTGCCGCTCACCGCCGCGGTGATGCTGCACGCGACCCCGTGGCAGATGGGTGTGTTGGTCGCGCTCGAGACGCTGCCCTTCGCGCTCGTTTCGCTGCATGCGGGCGTGCTGATCGACCGTGTGCGCAAGCTGCCGATCATCATCGCCGCCGACGTTGGGCGCGGCATTGCGCTGCTCGCCATTCCGATCGCCGCGTGGTTCGACATGCTGTCGATCGAGATCCTGTTCGCGGTCGGCTTTTTGTGCGGCGTGCAGAACGTGGTTGGCGGCGCGGCGTACCAGGTGCTCCTTGCGCAGATCGCGGGCCGCGGGCGGCTGGTCGAGGCAAACGCGAAGGTGACGCTGGGTGAGACGTCGTCGGCACTGATCGGGCCGGGCTTGGCCGGCGGCCTGATCCAGCTCATGACCGCGCCTTTCGCGATCGTGCTCGACGCCTTCACGTTCTTCGCGTCCGCGCTGATGCTGCGCCGGATCCGCGCGCCGCAGGACGTGCCGCATCCGGGCCCGAACGCGTCGGTTGCCGCCGAGATCCACGAGGGGTTGAAGCTCGTCTGGAACAACTCGACGCTGCTCGCGCTCGCCTGGGTCGCCGGCCTGTGGCAGGTCCTCCATCACATGCAGGTCGCGGTGCTGATCCTGTTCGCGACGCGCGACCTGGGTCTCTCGCCGGGTGCGATCGGCCTCACGTACGCCTGCGGCGGCGTAGGTTGCGTGCTCGCCGCCGGGTTCGCCGAACGGCTCACCGCGCGCTTCGGTGTTGGACCGGTGATCGTGCACGGGCTGTTCCTGACGGCGGTCGGCTGGCAGGCATTCGGGCTGGTGTCCGGGTCGACCAGGGTGGCAACGCTCGCGCTCGGGATCGCGATGCTGGTCTTCGACTTCGGCGCGGTTCTCTACGCGATCAACTACCTGTCCTTGCGGCAGGCCATTACGCCCGACCGACTGCTCGGCCGGATGACCGCGACAATGCGTTTCCTGACGGTCGCAGCGGCGCCACTCGGCTCGCTCGCCGGCGGCGCACTCGCGACCGCCGTCGGGCTGCGTGCGACGCTGCTGACGGTGGGTGGGCTGGGTCTCGTGCTGACCGCCGCGGCCGTGTTCTGGTCTCCGGTGCGCAGGCACCAGAAGCTGCCGGTGGTGGCCAGCGACTGATGCGCGTGCGGATCTTCGCGGTCATGTTCGTTTTCGTCGTGCTCTGCGCCGGCTGCGATTCGGTGTGGTCAGTGGCCGCGCGCGCGGGAGTCGCGGGCTTCGAAGCGAGATGCGAGGCATCGCTTCCCGCGACGCGCATCGAGGTCGGGGCCGCGCCGGTTGTCTATGCGACCGACCGGACCCGGTCATGGCGCGAGCTGACCGCGATGGGCGACGACATGGCACCGACGCAGCGCGCCGTCGGGCTTACGACCGCCAAGCTCGGCGACACGGTGGCGGTCGAGACCGCCGGCATCGAGGATCAGAGCACCGGGCGCGTCTGCGTGCGGCCTTCGGTGCGCGTCGAGCTCACCGCGACACCAATGACCGTCTACATCGGCCGCGAGCTCGCAGTCGATCATTGTCGCGACGCCACCGCGCTCGAGCACGAGCAGAAGCACGTCGCCGTCTATCGCGAGGAGCTTGTGCGCATCGCCACCGATGTCCGCGCGACCCTGGCGGCGGCGTACGGCAACCGCGTGCTGTACTACAAGAGTCGAGCCGAGGCGAAACGCGGGACGGATGCCGGGATCAGTGCCGAGATCGGGCCGCTGCTGGAGCGCATGGCAGGACAAATCAAGGCGCGCCAGCGCGAGATCGACTCGCCGGAGGAGTACGCACGCGTGTCCGCCGCGTGCGGCGGGATGATGCGCGAGTAGCGGCGCGAGCCGAGGAGCAGGGGCCCCAAGCTTGCTTGGGGATGCGAGTGGGGCGAGTCGCCGCTTGCGGCCGACGGCACGGCGGATCGATATGCTAAATCGGAGCGGAGGCCGCGGCGCGAGCCGCGGCGCGACCGACAAGCCGGCCGTGCCGGTGAACGGCCAAACGGTCCGGGAAGCCGGGCTACTTGGGGTTGATCTTCGTGATCTTGTTGCCCTGGACCCCGAGGCCGGCCATCAGACCCTGCTGGCCGTAGATGAACGCGTAGATGTCATCCTTCGTGGTCGTGGTCGTCATGGTCTTTGCCTTGCCCTCGTCCATGACGACGACCGTCGGACCGACGCCGACTTCGAATCCGTCCGCCGCGTCGAGCGCCTGCACGGCCTTGTCGGTCATCAGAAACAGCGCGTACCCGTAGGTCTGGGCGCCGGCCTGGAGGCCGATCGATGCACCCGCGGTGTTGTAGTACGCGACCGGTTTGCCGCCCTTGAGCAGCGCCCCCTCGCCGAACTGGCCGCCGACGCCCAAGCCCGCCTTGGTGACCTTCGGGAAGACGAGAATGGCATTCGCCTTCGCTCCCAGTGCCTTGGCCGAGGGGACCTGGGCATACAGCGCCTGCAGCGAACTCTGCGCGTCTCTGCTGAGCTGCGCGGCATCGGCAGCCGCGGCCGGGTTTGCGGCAATAGCGAGCGCCGCGGTCACGACGGCGCCGATCAACATTCTGCAGGACATGTCCGGTTCTCCTCGGTTGAATAAACGTCAACGCGGCGGGTCGACGACGGAGGGCCGTTGCGACCGCTGCCGCCGTCGCGACGGGATGGTGATCCCGATCCCAGTCGACGTCAACGTTGTCATAGCTGGAACGGATAGACCGGCGGCAGCTTCAGGATGCGCGTGAGCTCGTCCAGCGCATGGCGCGATTCGTCGAGCAATGCCGGATCGGCGAGATCGTCCTGCGCGAGACGGTCGCGATAGTGGCGACGGATCCACGCCTCGAGGTCGCCGGCGAGGGCGTCGTCGAGGAAGACGCGCGCGCCGACGGCGGCACGCTCGGCGTCCGCGAGCGCGACGCGCAATCGCAGACACGCGGGGCCGCCGCCGTTGCGCATGCTCTGGCGCAGGTCGAAGACGATCATCTCGGCGATCGGGCCGTCGCGTGCGAGCAGCGTGTCCAGATAGCGCTCGACGCGCGCGTTCTCGCGGACCTCGCCGGGAGCGACGAGCAGCAGGCGGCCGTCGGGCCGCGTCAACAGCTGGCTGTTGAAGAGGTAAGTGGCGACCGCATCGTGGATGCTGACCTCGTTCGCCCGCACGACGATCGGCTCGAATCCCGGACCGACCGCGGCAGCGAGCCGGCGCAGCACGTCGGACTGCTCCACCCACGCCTGCTCGTGGCAAAAAAGCACGCTGCCGTGGCCCACCGCGATCACGTCGTTGTGGAACACGCCGGCGTCGATCGCGTCCGGATGCTGCTGCGCGAAAACGGTGCTGGCAGGGTCGAGGCCATGGTTCCGCGCGATCGCCTCGCACGCTTCCCGCGTTTGCCGGGCCGGATATTGGCGCGGACCACCGACCGCCGCATCGTAGGCGGCGCGGCCGTAGACGAAGAGCTCGACGCCGGGGATCCCTCCGGTGCCGGCGAAGCGCGTGTGGTTCGCCGCGCCTTCGTCGCCGAGCTGCGGTGCCGCGGGCAGCGGGTCATGCACCATGAACTTGCGCGTGTCGGCGAAGATCGCGCGCAGGACGCGCGTCGTCGTCTCCGCCTCGATCGAGCGATGGAAATGAGACACGAGATTCGCCGGCGTGAAGTGGACGCGGCCGTCCGCCGTGTCCCCCGACGGGCCGACCGTCGCCGCGTTGGCGACCCACATCGCCGCCGCTGACGAGCACGCGGCCAGCATCCGCGGCGCCTCGCGTGCCGCGCGCGCGAGTACCTGGGCATCGGTGCCCTCGAAGCCTTGCGCGCGCAGCCCCGGGATGAACGGTCGCTCGTGTGGCGGGAGCACCGCCTGCGGGAAGCCCCGCGCGGCGAGCGCGCGCATCTTGGCAAGCCCCTGCAACGCGGCTTCGCGCGGATTCGCGACCTGCTGAGCGTGCCGCTCGGCCGCGAGGTTTCCGTGCGCGAGGCCCGCGTAGTTGTGCGTCGGCCCGGGAATGCCGTCGAAGTTGATCTCGTTCATCGATCGCGCGGCGACAGCGGCACGGCGCGGACGAGATCGCCCTCGCCGACGCCGAGCTCGGCCGCCACGAACGGCAAGAGCGGCATCCGGTCGATGCGGGCGGGCGCTTTCGCGAGCGTGGCGCGGAACGCTTCGAAGCGGCGGTTCGACACGAGCCAGACGACCTCGGCCGACGGGTTGTCCGGCACGGGGTCGAGCTCGCCGATCTGCACCGGCAGCACGCGGCTCGCGCGCGCGGCGCCGATGTCGTCGCGAAAGCATTCGACCGTAGGTCCGCCGTCGAAGATGTCGACGTACCCATCGTAGCGGAAACCCTCCTGCTCGAGCATCGCACGCGCGGCGCGCGTGTCGACGTGGACGTCGCCGATGGCCTCGCGTGCGGCGGGCGGCAGCAGATTGACGTAGACCGGATGACGCGGCATCAGCTCGGCGACGAACGACTTCTGCCCGATGCCGGTCAGGTAGTCGGCGGTCGTGTACTCCATCGCGAAGAAATGCCGGCCCAGGCCTTCCCAAAAAGGGCTCCGCCCTTCCGCATCGACGCGTCCGCGCAATTCGGCAATGACTTTGGGGGCGAAGCGGTCGGCAAACTCGGCAATGAACAGGAGCCGGCTCTTGGATACCAGCGGCCCATTTTTCGCACGGCGGAAAGCCTGGTCGAGGAACAGCGTGCAGAGCTCGGTATGCCCCGTGTGATCGTTGGCGAGGAACAGCGTCGGCGCGACGGTGTAGACCGACAACGCGCGCGACGCATGGACGATCGTGCCGACGCGATAGTTGTACCAGGGCTCGGCCAGCCCGACTGCGGCCTCGATCGCCGCCACGCCGATGACACGGTCGCTGTCAGAGTCGATCAGCACGAAGACGTAGCACTCGTCGGCTCGCGAGGCCGTGCGCGCGAACGACGCGAGCGAGCGATCGATGCGCGAGGCCAGGCGATCCTGATTGGCCGGCAGCGTCGTCAGGCCGTGGCCGGTGCGCTCGGACAGCGCGAGCACCGCCGGCAGGTCGTCCTGGGCGATCGGGCGGACGAAGAACACGCCGTAGCGAGCGTCAGGTCAGCGCGCGGTTGAGCGCGGCTTCGAGCCGTGCGAGCCCTTCGAGGATCTCGTCGAGGCTGATCACGAGCGACGGTGCGAGCCGCACCACGTCCGGCCCCGCGACGAGAACCAGAAGCCCGGAATCCCCGGCGGCCTTCACGACATCCATCGCCTTGCCCGTCCACGGCGCGTCGAGTTCGGCGCCAAGCCAGACGCCTTCGCCGCGAAGATCCCGGAAGACGTGCCGGCGCGCGTTGATCGCCTTCAGGCCCTCCATGAACAGCGCGTGGCGCGCCTTTACGCCGTCCAGCACCTCGGTCGTGTTGATCACGTCGAACACCGCGATCGCGACCGCGCAGGCGAGCGGGTTCCCGCCGTAGGTGGTGCCGTGCACGCCGACCGAGAACGCACTCGCGACTTCCGCGGTAGTCAGCATTGCGCCGATCGGGAAGGCGCCGCCCAGACCCTTCGCGCTCGTCAGAATGTCGGGGACGATGCCCTTCTGCATGTACGAGAAGAGCGTGCCCGTGCGGCCCATCCCGCTCTGGATCTCGTCCAGGATCAGCAGCGCGCCATGCTCGGAGCAGAGCCTCCGCGCGGCCTGCAGGAATTCCGGCGTGCCGGGGGTCATCCCGCCTTCGCCCTGCATCGGCTCGAGGATCACCGCGCAGATGTCGTCGCCCCCCTCGTCGCGAAACGCGGCTTCGAGCGCCGCGACATCGTTGTAGGGAATGTGCATGAAGCCCACGGGATTGGGCCCGAACCCGGACGAGTACTTCGCCTGCCCGCCGGCGGTGACCGTCATCAGCGTGCGGCCGTGGAACGCGTTCAAGGTCGAGATCACGCGGATCTTCTCGGGCCCGTGGCGATCGTGCGCGTAGCGGCGCGCGAGCTTGAGCGCGGCCTCGTTGGCTTCGGCGCCCGAGTTGCAGAAGAAGACCCGCTCGGCGAAGGTCGCGTCAGTCAGCCGCTTCGCGAGGCGCAATGCCGGCTCGTTGGTCATCCAGTTCGAAACGTGCCAGAGCTTCCTCGACTGCTCCTCGATCGCCTTCACCATCGCGGGATGGCAATGCCCAAGCGCCGTCACCGCGACGCCGCCGGCGAAGTCGATGTACATCCGCCCGTCCTGATCCCAAACGCGCGAGCCTTCGCCGCGCACCGGAACGAAGGGTGCGGGCGCGAAGCACGGCACCATCACCTCGTCGAACGTCGCGCGGGTGACGGGCGGCGCGGCCTTCCCGGCTTCCGCGGCCGCGACATCGCGCCGCGTCGAAGTCGCGGTGACGACCTGGGCCGACGAGGACAGGGGGGAGGAGATCGTGGCCATCGCGGCTACGCCTTCATCGGTACGGCGGCGACGATCTGGATCTCAATCCGGTATTCGGGGCTCGCGAGCTTCGCTTCGACCGTCGCTCGCGCCGGCGCCGCGTCCGTCGCGACCCACTTCTCCCATACTGCGTTCATCGCCGCGAAATCGGCCATGCTCGGGAGATAGATTGTCGCCGCCAGGATCTTCGCCTTATCGCTTCCGGCTTCGGCCAGAAGCGCGTCGATCTGCGCCAGCACCTGCTGCGTCTGCCCGGTGATGTCGGCTTTGGGGTCGTCCGCGACCTGCCCAGAAAGGTACGCGGTGCCTGACGCACGATTGATTACGAGCTCGGAGAGGCGCTTGCCGACATGGCGGCGTTCGATCGTCATGGTGCTATCCTGAGACTGGCGCTCCCGGCGGGGTGTCGCTGCATTGTAGCCCGAGATGACGTCCCGGATCGTTATCGTCCTTGCCGCGGTGCTGCTCTTCGTCGCCGTGGGCACCGGCGCGTTCGGCGCGCACGCACTCAAGGCGCGCCTCGGCTCCGAGGCGCTGGCGGTTTGGCAGACCGCCGTCCAGTATCACTTCTGGCATGGGCTGGGACTTCTCGCCGTAGGCGTGCTGCTCTTGAACCAGCCCGACAATGTCGCGCTCGCGATCGCGGCCGCGCTCTTCGTCGCCGGGATCGTCCTCTTCTCCGGAAGTCTCTACGCGTTCGCGTTCACCGGGACCAAGGCCTTCGGCGCGGTCGCGCCGTTTGGGGGTCTCGCGTTCCTGGCCGGCTGGGCGGTGCTCGCGTTCGCGGCGTGGCGGTGGTGAACGTCGTTCCCGCGAAGTGGCGACGACCGAACGCCGCTCATCGACGGGCTCTTCCCCGTCGTCGATGCGCGCGAAGCAGGACCAACGCCCGTCCTCCCTCGCTCGGCGACGCGTAACGACGCTGGGCCCCCGCGTCCGCGGGGGCGACGACCATACGCCGGCTAGTCGACCTTCGCCCCCGACGCCTTCACCACCTTTGCCCACTTCGCGGTCTCGGTCGCGATGTGCTTCGCGAAGTCGTCGGGCGTTCCGCCGGCAGCCGCCGCGCCCTGCTTCTGGAGCTTGTCCTTCGCTTCGGGCGTCGCGAGCCACGCCGGCGACTTCGCTGTTGATCTTCGCGATGATCGCCGGCGGCGTTCCCGCGGGCGCGAGCAGGCCGAACCACGACGACGCCTCGAAGCCCGGCAGTCCTGCCTCGGCGACCGTCGGCACATCCGGTAGCGCGGGCGCGCGTGCGACGGAGGTGACCGCGAGCGCGCGCAGCTTGCCCGCCTTGATCTGCGGCAGCGAAGGCGGCAGGTTGTCGAACATGAGCTGCACCTGTCCTGCGATCAGGTCCTGCAACGCGGGCGCGCTGCCCTTGTAGGGCACGTGGATCATGTCGACGCCGGCCATCACCTTGAACAGCTCGCCGGAGAGGTGGATCGACGTTCCGCTCCCCGACGATGCGAAGTTGAGCTTGCCCGGATTGGCCTTCGCGTAGGCAATCAGCTCTGTGACCGAGTTCACGGGAAGCGACGGATTGACCTCGAGCACGTTCGGGACCGCCGCCACGAGGACGATCGGCACGAAGTCCTTCACGTGGTCATAAGGCAGCTTCGCGTAAAGGCTCGCGTTGATCGCGTGCGTGCCTACGGTGCCCATCTCGAGCGTGTAGCCGTCGGGCGCCGCCTTGGCGACGAGCTCCGAGCCGATGTTGCCGCCGGCGCCGGGACGGTTGTCGACGATCACCTGCTGGCCCCATGCCTCGGTGAGCTTCTGCGCGACATCGCGCGCGAGAATATCGGTGGCGCCGCCCGGCGGGAACGGAACGACGATGCGGATTGGCTTGGTGGGGTAGGCGGACGTCTGCGCCGCGGCGAACGGCGCAACGGTCAAGGCGACAAGCATACTGAACAGCGAAATGCACCTCATGGCTCCTCCAATACTCAGTCGTCGGGCTCTTCCACCATCAACGAGGCGCGAGAAGCCGGACCAACGCCCGACCTCCATCGCTCGGCGACGCGCCCTTCGGGCCTTGGCTCGCTTCGCTCGCCCGCCTCGCTCAGTCGACCCTGGCGCCGGACGCCTTCACGATCTTCGCGTATTTCGGGACTTCCGCCGCGATGAACGCGGCGAACTCTGCGGGCGTCGTCGGTGCCGCTTCCGCGCCTTGCGCCACCAGTCGCTCGCGCATCTCCGGCGACTTCAGGATCTTCACGACGTCGGCGTTCCACTTCGCGATCACTTCCGGTGGCGTGCCGGCCGGCGCGAGCAGACCGAACCATGTCGAGATGTCGAAGCCCGCGAGACCGGACTCGGCCATTGTCGGAAGCTCGGGCACGAGGCTCGACCGCTTCGACGTCGTGACCGCGAGCGCGCGAAGCTTGCCGGCCTTCACCTGTGGCATCGAGCTCGCGAGATTGTCGAACATGAATTGCGTGTCGCCGGCGAGGAGCGCCTGCATTGCCGGCGCGGCGCCCTTGTACGGAACATGGACGACATCGATACCGGTGTCGACCTTGAACAGCTCTCCGGCGAGATGACCGGCGCTGCCGTTGCTGCCGGATCCGAACGAGAGCTTGTTGGGATTGGCCTTGGCGTAGGCGACGAGCTCGGCCACCGAATGCACGGGCAGCGCCGGATTGACGACCAGCACGTTTGGCGTGACGGCGACGAGCGTGATCGGCGCAAAATCCCGGACCGCGTCGTACGGCATCGACGGATAGAGGCTCGGGTTGACGGCGTGGGTCGACAGCGCGCCCATGACCACCGTGTAACCGTCGGGTGGCGATTTCGCGACGAGGTCGGCGCCGATATTGCCGCCGGCGCCTGGACGGTTGTCGACGACAACACTCTGACCCCACGCTTCCGAGAGCTTTTGCGCGATCGCGCGTCCGGTGGCATCGAGCGGTCCGCCGGGCGGGAACGGTACGACAATGCGTACCGGTTTGTTGGGAAAAGACGCGGGCTGTGCGAGCGTCGCGACGGGCCACGTCGCGGCCGTAGCGAGGAGAAGTACGAAAATCAGCGTGAGAGAGCGGCGTACAGCGGGCATGGGCAGCGGGATTTGGGCGGCGCCGGGATTATAGGGCCTGCCCATAGCGTGAACAGGCGCTCGCAGCGCCGATACCCCACCATCGACCGCGCGTCAGCTATAGGAGGGCAAAGCTATATCGCGATTGGCGAGCGGCGCGCCGTCGGCGATAATTGACGGTCTTTGGCCTCTCCGGCCGTACTGCCTGCAAACGTGAACAAGACAATTCTGGTCGTCCTTGCCCTGGTGGTAGTCGGCCTCGCCGCCGGTGGCGGTTACTGGCTTGGCCAGCAGCGCGCTCCCGGTGCAGGCGCGAGTGCGGTCGCTGCCCCCGCGCAGAACGCGGGCGCTGCCGCGCCCAATGCGGTGACGGTCGAGGCGGTCAAGGTGGGGACGGCGGCGATGCCGCAGACGATCACCGCGGTCGGGAGCCTGCGCTCCGACGAGTCGATCACGGTGCGGCCCGAAGTCGCCGGCCGCATCAGCGCGATCCTCTTCAACGAGGGCCAACGCGTCGGCAAGGGCGCGACGCTGGTGAAGCTCGATCCGTCGATCAACCAGGCCGACGTCGAGCAGGCGCGCGCGAACCTGAAGCTCGCGAAGTCGAAGTTCGATCGCGCCGTCGATCTGGCGAAAAGCAATTTCATATCCGGCCAGGCGAAGGACGAGGCGGAGAACAATCTGCGCGTAGCCGAGGCCTCGCTGCAGCTCGCCGAAGCCAAGCTCGCGAAGACCGAGATCAAGGCACCGTTCTCGGGCGTGATCGGCCTCCGGGTGGTGTCCATCGGCGATTACGTGAAGGAGGGCTCGGATGTCGTGAACCTCGAGGCGATCGATCCGCTGAAGGTCGACTTCCGAGTCCCCGAGATCTACATGAGGCAGGTCAAGGTCGGGCAGCCCCTCGAGATCGCCCTCGACGCGCTTCCCGGCAAGACGCACGACGGGCGCGTCTTCGCAATCAATCCGCTCGTCGATGCGACCGGCCGCTCGATCGTGATCCGGGCGCAGGTGAAGAACGCCGACACGACGCTACGGCCCGGGATGTTCGCCCGCGTGCGGCTCATCACGAAGGATCAGCAGGACGCGCTCGTCATTCCCGAGCAGGCCATTGTGCCGCAGGGCGACGAGCAGTACGTGTTCCGGGTCGTCGACGGCAAGGCGCTGCGCACGAAGGTCGCCGTCGGCCGGCGGCGCGACAGCAAGGTCGAGATCGTCAACGGTCTCGCGGCGGGCGACGTCATCGTGAGCGCGGGCCAGCTCAAGCTCCGCGACGGGACGCCCGTGGCCGTGGCGAGCAACGGCGAACGCGAGGTCGCGGGCGGCCCGAGCAACGACGCCCCGCGCATCGAGCCGGACAAGGCGCCGCCGGGGTCGGCGCCGAAGTCGTAGGCGTCCTGCCGTCTAGACATGCAACTGCCCGAGATCTGCATCAAGCGGCCCGTCTTTGCGACGGTGCTGTCGCTCGTCATCCTGCTAGTCGGCCTCATCTCGTACACGCGCCTGTCGGTGCGCGAGTACCCGCGCATCGACGAGCCCGTCGTCAGCGTCGCGGTCACGTACCGGGGCGCGTCGGCAGAAGTCGTCGAATCGCAGGTCACGAAGCCGCTCGAGGATTCGCTTGCGGGGATCGAGGGCGTCGAGGTGATGACCTCGCAGAGCCGCTCGGAGAATTCGCGGATCAACGTCCGCTTCACGCTTAAGCGCGACCCGGACTCGGCGGCCGCCGACGTGCGCGACAAGGTCGCCCGCGCCCGCGGCAAGCTGCCGGATACGATCGACGAGCCCGATCATCGCGAAAGTCGAGGCGGACTCGAACCCGGTGATCTACATCGCGGTGCAGGCGGGCTCGCTGTCGACGCTCGAGGCGTCCGACTACGTCAAGCGCTACGTGCAGCCGCGGCTTTCGGTCCTGCCCGGCGCGGCCGACGTGCGGATCTTCGGCGAGCGCCAGGTGTCGATGCGGATCAACCTCGATCGCTCGCGTCTCGCCGGCTACAAGCTCACCGTGCAGGATGTCGAGGACGCGCTGCGCCGGCAGAACGCCGAGATTCCAGCCGGGCGCATCGAGTCGTCGACGCGCGAGTTCACGGTCGTCGCGGAAACCGATCTCCAGACACCCGAGCAGTTCAACGACCTGATCATCGCGACACGTCGGTGGCTACCCGGTGCGGCTGCGCGACGTCGGGCGCGTCGAGATCGGGCCCGAGAACGAGCGCAAGGTGGTGCGCTTCAACGGCGAGGCCGCGGTCGGGCTCGGCGTCGTGAAGCAGTCGGGCGCGAACACGCTCGAGCGTCGCACGCCGTGCGCGCCGAAATCGGCAGGCTGCGCGACGAGCTGCCGCCCGGCGTCAAGCTGACGATCGCCTTCGACGCGTCGATCTTCATCCGCGACTCGATCTCGAACGTTATTCCACGCGCTCGGCGAAGCGATCGTGCTGGTGGCTGCTCGTCATCTTCTTCTTCCTGCGCAGCTTCCGCGCGACGCTGATCCCGCGTCGCGATCCCGGTCTCGATCGATCGGCGCCTTCGCGATCCTGTACGCGCTCGACTTCACGATCAACACGCTCACGCTGATGGCGATGGTGCTCGCGATCGGTCTGGTCGTCGACGACGCGATCGTGGTGCTCGAGAACATCACGCGCTGGATCGAGGACGGCATGCCGCCGCGGCAGGCGGCGATCGACGGTGCGCGCGAGATCTCCTTCGCGGTGGTCGCGACGACGCTGACGCTCGCTTCGGTGTTCCTGCCGCTCGCGTTCGCCACCGGACGCACCGGGCGGCTGTTCAGCGAGTTCGCGCTGACGCTGTCGCGGTGCGGTGATCGTGTCGGGCTTCGTCGCGCTGACGCTCTCGCCGATGATGTGCTCGCTGATGCTGCGGCACCAGGAAGGACATTCGTGGCTCTACAACACGATCGAGCGCGGATTCACCGCAATGACGCAGGGCTATCGCCGGCTGCTGACGGCTGCGCTGCACAACCGGTGGCTGATCGTGGCGTTGTGGGCGGTGGTGGCGGCGCTGGGAGGCGCGTTCTTCATGCTGCTCAAGGCCGAGCTTGCCCCGATCGAGGACCGAGGCGTGGTGTTCGGGCTCGTCACCGCGCCGCAGGGGTCGACGCCGCAGTACACGGCGGACCAGATCCGCCCGATTGAACGCTTCTATCAGGACATTCCGGAGGCAGCGGCCTTCACGACGATTCAGGGCTTTCCGACCGTCGTCGATGGCAACGCGGTCCTCCGCCTGAAACCCTGGGAAGAGCGCCAGAAGAAGCAGCAGCAGATCACCGACGAGATCCGGCCCAAGCTCGCCTCGATCCCCGGCGCGATCGCGTTCGCGATCAATCCGCCTTCGCTCGGTCAGTCGTTCCGCTCGACCCCGATCGAATACGTGATCATGTCGCAGGTGCCGTACGTCGAGCTGCAGCGCCTCGTGGACCGCTTCCTCGACGAAGCGCGCAAGTACCCCGGCGTCCTCAATCTGCAGACCGACCTGCGCCTCAACACCCCCGAGGTCCGTGTCAGGATCAATCGCGACAAGCTTTCCGACCTCGGCATCGGTGTCGACACCGTCGGCCGGACGCTCGAAACGATGTTGGGCGGTCGCCAGGTCACGCGCTTCAAGAAGGACGGCGAGCAGTACGACGTGATCGTCCAGGTGGCGCCCCTCGACCGCTCGACGCCCGCCGACATCAGCGACGCCTATGTCCGGGCGCGAGACGGCGGCATGGTCCAGCTGTCGAACCTCGTCGACGTGCGCGAGGGCGTGGCGCCGCAGTCGCTCAACCACTTCAACCGGCTCCGCGCCGTGAAGGTCACGGCGACGCTGGCGCCGGGCTATGCGATCGGTGAAGCGTTGCAGGCGATGAACGACGCGGCGAAGCGCGCGCTGCCGGTCACGGCCCAGACCGACCTCGACGGACAGTCCCGCGAGTTCCGCACCTCGGGTGGCGAGATCTATTTCACGTTCGTGCTCGCGCTTCTGTTCATCTACCTCGTCCTCGCCGCCCAGTTCGAAAGCTTCCGGCACCCGTTCGTGATCATGCTGTCGGTGCCGCTGTCGATGACGGGGGCCCTGTTTACGCTGTGGCTCGCCGGCGGGACGCTCAACATCTACAGCCAGGTTGGCCTCGTGACGCTGGTGGGCCTCATCACCAAGCACGGGATCCTGATCGTCGAGTTCTCGAACCAGCTTCGGGCCAAGGGCGAGCCGCTCTTCGACGCCGTGGTCGACGCCGCCACCTTGCGGCTCCGGCCGATCCTGATGACGACCGGCGCGATGGTTCTGGGCGCGGTGCCGCTCGCGCTTGCGACGGGAGCCGGCGGCGAATCGCGGACCCAGATCGGATGGGTGATCGTCGGTGGAATGACGTTCGGTACGTTCCTCACCCTTTTCGTCGTGCCGACCGCCTACACGCTGCTGGCCGGCGCCCGGGCACACCTGACGAAGGCCAAGTCGGTCCCCGCGGCGGTCCCGCATCCCGGCACCGCGGATTAGTGGCGCGGAGGCCGCGGCGCGTGCGGCTCGCCTCCGGGGCCACGGTATACTGCAATAAAATAGACATCGCGCTCGCGCAGGCTGTCGAGCGTTGGCTTTCTCCCTGGAGGACCCTGATGAAGTTCATACGTCTTGCGGCAGCGCTGGCCGCGGCTTCCCTGGCGCTCGTCTACTCGGCCACTGCTGCCGCCGTCACCGAAATCCAGTGGTGGCACGCGATGACTGGCGCGAACAACGACCGCGTCAACAATCTGGCGAAGCGCTTCAACGAGAGCCAGTCCGAGTACAAGGTCAACGCCGTGTACAAGGGCAGCTATCCCGAGGCGATGGCGGCGGCGATCGCCGCGTACCGCGCGGGCAACGCGCCGCACATCCTGCAGGTGTTCGAAGTCGGGACCGCCACCATGATGGCGGCGAAGGGCGCCATCAAGCCCGTCTATGAAGTGATGGCGGAGGGCGGCGAGAAGTTCGATCCGAAGTCGTACGTGCCTGCCGTCGCGGGCTACTACACGAACCCCAAGGGCCAGATACTGTCGTTCCCGTTCAACAGCTCGACGACAGTGTTCTGGTACAACAAGGACGCCTTCGAAAAGGCGGGACTCGATCCCAACCGCGCACCCAAGACATGGCCCGAGGTCGTTGCCGCGATGGCGAAGTTGAAAGCGTCCGGGCACGCATGTCCGTTCACGACCGGCTGGCAGGTGTGGACGCAGCTCGAGAGCTTCTCCGCCTGGCACAACGTGCCGTACCTGACCAAGGAGAACGGCTTCGCCGGTCCCGACGCGCAACTCGTCTTCAACGGCCCGCTGCAGGTCCGCCACATCACGAACATGAAAGACTGGATCGACAAGGGCTACTTCGTCTACGGCGGCCGCAAGAACGAGCCCGAGGCCAAGTTCTACAGCGGCGAGTGCGCGATGATGGTCACGTCGTCGGCCGCTTACGGCACGATCAAGCAGAACGCCAAGTTCAAGTTCGGCGAGTCGACGATGCCCTACTACGCCGACGTTGCCGGCGCGCCGCAGAACACGATCATCGGCGGCGCCAGCCTGTGGGTCATGGGCGGGAAGAAGAAGGACGAATACAAGGGCGTCGCCAAGTTCCTGACGTTCCTGTCGCAGCCCGACGTGCAGGCGCAGTTCTCGCAGGAGACGGGTTACCTGCCGATCACGATGGCCGCGTACGAGGTTACAAAGAAATCCGGTTTCTACGACAAGAACCCCGGCACCGACGTACCTGTCCAGCAGATGATCGTCAAGACGACGAGCAACTCGCGTGGCGTGCGCGCCGGCAACATGTCGCAGATTCGCGACGCCATCGACGAGGAGCTCGAGGCCGTCTGGTCCGGCAAGAAGATCGCCGAAGCAGGGCCTCGACGACGCCGTGAAGCGCGGCAACGACATCATCGATCGCTTCAACAAAGCAAATAAGAGTTAGCAATGGTGTTTCGGTACGGTCCACTCGAACATGCGGTAGGCCCATGACTGCGTCGTCCCCGCGAAGAGCCTGCCCCCGAGGGGGTAATCGGGGGCGGGGACCCAGTGTCGCTGGGGCTTCCAAGGCGAAAGGCAATACCAAAGACGCTGGATTCCCGCCCCCCGACTACAACACTCGGGGGCAGGCTTCGCGGGAATGACGGGTGCGCGCCGCTCGTGGCACTGACGCGCCGCCGCGCCCCAGCCCGCCGACTATGGAAAAGCGCGTCCGCTTCGAGTCCCGCTGGCTGCCCTATGCGCTGATCGCGCCACAGATCGCGATCACGCTCGTGTTCTTCTTCCTGCCGGCCGGGCAGGCGGTGTACTGGTCGACGCTCGTGCAGGACGCGTTCGGAAACAGCACCGAATTCGTGGGACTCGACAATTTCAGGGTGCTGTTCGCCGATCCCGATTACCTGGCTTCGTTCCGCGTCACGGCGGTGTTCTCGTTCCTGGTCGCGGGGCTCGGTCTTTCGATCTCGCTCGTGCTTGCCGTGATGGCGGACCGCGTCATCCGCGGCGCGGGCATCTACAAGACCTTCCTGATCGTTCCCTACGCGGTCGCGCCGGCCGTCGCCGCGATCCTATGGCTGTTCCTGTTCAATCCGACGTTGGGCGTCGTCGCGCATGCGCTCCGCCGGCTCGGCATTCCGTGGGATCCGCTGCTCAACGGCACCGACGCGCTGATCATGGTCGTGATCGCGGCCGTGTGGAAGCAGATCAGCTACAACTTCCTGTTCTTTCTGGCTGGCCTGCAGTCGATCCCGAAATCGCTGATCGAGGCGGCGGCGATCGACGGTGCGGGGCCGTTGCGGCGCTTCGCGACGATCGTGTTCCCGCTGCTGTCGCCGACGACATTTTTCCTGGTCGTCGTCAACATCGTCTATGCGTTCTTCGAGACCTTCGCGATCATCGACGCGGCGACCGGCGGCGGGCCGGCCAAGGCGACCCAGATCCTCGTCTTCAAGGTCTTCGACGACGGCGTGCGGGGACTGGACCTCGGCGGCTCGTCGGCCCAGTCCGTCGTGCTGATGGTGATCGTCATTACGCTCACCTTCCTGCAGTTCCGCTACATCGAGCGGAAGGTCCAGTACTGAAGCGATCCCATGGTCGAGAATCGTCCCGTGCTGACTTTCGTGAGCCACCTGGTCCTGGCGCTGGGCGTGGCGGTGATCGCGTTTCCCGTCTACATCACGTTTGTCGCGTCGACGCTCGCCGCGGACGAAGTGCTGCAGGCGCCGATGCCGCTCGTTCCCGGGACGCACCTGCTCGAGAACTACGCGACCGTGCTGGGGACGGGTCTCTCAGGCAATGTCACCAGCGCGCCGGTCGGCCGCATGATGGTGAACAGCCTCGTCACGGCGCTCATCATTCCGATCGGCAAGATCGTGATCTCGCTCCTCTCGGCCTTCGCGATCGTCTACTTCCGCTTCCGCTTCCGGATGCTCGCGTTCTGGATGATCTTCGTGACGCTGATGCTGCCGGTCGAGGTGCGGATCATCCCGACGTACAAGGTCGTCGCGGACCTGCACATGCTCGACACCTACGCCGGCCTCACGATTCCGCTGATCGCCTCGGCAACGGCGACATTCCTGTTCCGCCAGTTCTTCCTCACGATCCCCGACGAGCTGGCCGAGGCCGCGCGCATCGACGGCGCCGGCCCGCTCCGCTTCCTGTGGGACGTCGTCGTGCCGCTGTCGCGCACCAACATCGCCGCGCTGTTCGTGATCCTGTTCATCTTCGGCTGGAACCAGTACCTGTGGCCGCTGCTCGTCACCACCGACGAGTCGATGTACACCACGGTGATCGGCATCAAACGGATGATTGCGGGCGGCGACGCCGCGACCGAATGGAACCTGGTCATGGCCACGGCAATGCTCGCGATGCTGCCGCCCGCGCTCGTCGTCATCCTGATGCAAAAGTGGTTCGTCAAGGGCCTGGTCGATACGGAGAAGTGACGGCGATGAGGGAAACGCCCGCCGATTCCGCACTGGCCGATCGCGTCGCACGTGACCGCGACGTGCTGCTGCGGCTGCTCCCGGTCATGGCATCGCTGGCGGGAGTTTGTCTGGCCGCGCTGGGTTTCCTGCAGGCCACCGAGCGGCCGGAGCTCGCGAACACTTACGCCGACGAAGTGATCGCGATCGATGCGATGCTGTTCGTCGGCTGCGTCTATCTGGTCCTCTGGGCGGCGCGTACGCGCTCGCTGGGACGGGCCGATCTGCTCTTGCGCACGGCTCTCGGTATCTTCCTGTTCGCGCTGACGACGCTGCTCCTCGCGGCCATTTACGTGGTGTACTGGATCCTCTGACGATGGCCACGCTCGAATTGCGCAACGTGAGGAAGAGCTACGCCACGCTCGAGGTGATCCACGGCGTCAACCACGCGATCGCGGACGGCGAGTTCATCGTCATCGTCGGCCCCTCCGGCTGCGGCAAGTCGACGCTGCTGCGGATGGTCGCCGGGCTCGAGACGGTGACGAGCGGCGAGATCCTGATCGGCGGGCGCCTGGTCAACGCGCTGGAACCCAAGGACCGCGACATTGCGATGGTGTTCCAGAACTACGCGCTCTATCCGCACATGAGCGTGGCCGAGAACATGGCGTACGGGCTCAAGATCCGTGGCTTCGCCAAGGCGGATATCGAGACTCGCGTGCAGCGAGCGGCGACGATCCTCGAGCTCGCCCCGCTGCTGGAGCGGCGCCCGCGCGAGCTTTCGGGCGGCCAGCGCCAGCGCGTCGCGATGGGGCGGGCGATCGTTCGCGAGCCGGCCGTGTTCCTGTTCGACGAGCCGCTGTCGAACCTCGACGCCAAGCTCCGGGTGCAGATGCGCTTCGAGATCCAGAAGCTGCACCGGCAGCTTGGGACGACCAGTCTCTACGTCACGCACGACCAGGTCGAGGCGATGACGCTCGCGCATCGGATGATCGTGATGAATGCCGGCAACGCCGAGCAGATCGGATCGCCGATGGAGGTCTATCAGAACCCCGCGACGCAATTCGTCGCCGGGTTCATCGGCTCGCCGTCGATGAATTTCCTGGCCGGCCGCTCCGAAGGCGGCGACCGGATCGCGCTGGACCACGGCGGATTTGTCCGGCATGCTTCGGGCACGGTGGCCTCGGAACGAGCCGTCGCAGTCGGTATCCGGCCCGAGCACTTGCGGCCGGCCGATCCCACGGCGTCGCTGTTCGCCGGGACAGTCGAGTTGGTGGAGCAACTGGGCGCCGACACGTTGGTGCATCTCGCGCACGGCAACGACCTCGTCACGGCACGCTTGCCGCAGGGTGCCGCGCATGGTCCTGGCTCGACCTTGCACCTCGCTGCCGATCCGGCCCACGTCTATCTGTTCGACGCGGGCACCGGCGCGAGGCTACGCTGACCATGTCGCATCCGCTGGCCGCCGAGTGGCCGTATCCACGCCTCGTCGCCCATCGTGGCGCGGGGCAAGGTCGCGCCCGAAAACACGTTGACGGCGATGCGTGTCGGTCACGCCCACGGCTACCGGATGGCGGAGTTCGACGTGAAGCTCTCGGCGGACAACCTGCCGTTCCTGCTGCACGACGCGACGCTCGAGCGAACGACGAGCGGCCGCGGTCGCGCCGACGCACTGCCGTGGCGCGAGCTGTCGCGCCTCGACGCCGGCGGCTGGCATTCGGCCAAGTACGCGGGCGAGCCCTTGCCGACGCTGGCGTCAATCGCCCGCTGGGCGCGCGCGACGGGCGTCGCCTGCAACATCGAGATCAAGCCGACGGTCGGTCGCGAACGCGAGACGGGCGCTGCGGTCGCGCTCGATGCGATGGCGCTCTGGCGCGATGCGGACGTCCCGCCGCTCCTGTCGTCGTTCTCGGAGGACGCGCTGGCTGCCGCCCGCGACGCCGCGCCCGGCCTGCCGCGCGCGCTGCTCGCTGACGAAGCACCCGCGGACTGGCAAGCGCGGCTGGAGCAGCTCGGCTGCGTCGCGCTCGACCTCGATCACCAGGCGATCACGGCCGAGCTCGCGCGGAAGGTACGGCACGCCGGCTTTCGATTCCTTTGCTACACGCCCAACGAGCCCGATCGCATTGCCGAGCTCGCCGCGTGGGGGATCGACGGCATCATCACCGATGCCGTCGACCACGTGCCCGCGGACTCGCTCACGCCCCCGCTGCCGCTGCCCTGATCCCGTGCAGCGGCGGGAGGCGCCCGCCGCTGCGTCGATCGACCCGCGCGCGACTAGAAGCGGTACTGCACGCCGACCGAGAAGCCCTGCAGCCGGCCACCGGCGAAGCAATGGGGACCGTTGCCGGACACGCCGCCGGCGCCGTCGCCCGCCGTCGGGTCGAAGGCCGCCTGCTGGCTCGCGTCATGGCAGTCGGTGGTCACGCCGTGTCCGCCCGCGCCGAGATCGTAGTGCGCATCCGTATGGTTCACGGTCATGGCCCAGTCGGCGTAGATCGTCGTGCTGCGATCGAGCAAGTGCTTCCAATTGACCGTGTACATGTTCGCTGCATTGTTCGGATTGGGGCCGCCCGACGTGTTGTGCTGACCCGGATCGCCCGGGCTTGCCGCTGCGTGCGCCCAGCCGGCGCTCACGACGTCCTTCTCGGTCAGCGCCTGCGTCAGCACCAGCCACGTCCCCCAGCGCTGCCGCTCGTTCTGGTACTCGAGGTACGCCGGGACGTCGCGGTGGAACTTCTCGTAGATGAACCCGACCGTCGTCTGTGTCGGGAACAGGTACTGGGCGCCCACCTTCCACGCGGTTTCGTTGCCGACGTCGTTGGGATCGCCCTGCGTGTCTTCGGGCGGCGTCGTCGGGAAGCCGATCGTGTCGCTGCTCCGATTGACGTTGTTGTGCAGCTCGTAGGCGGCTGTGACGTACAGCGGACCGTAGGTGAACGTGCCGGCGACACTCGCCAGGTTGCCGAACGATCCGTCGTTGCAGGACGGCGGGAGCGCGCCGCTTCCGGGAATATTGCCGCCCGCGCAATCGGCTTCGCCCGACGAGAGGTTGTTGTTGGCTCCGAGGTCGGTGCCGCTGCTGGACCGATTCTGACCCGGCGAGTACAGGACGTTGAGCGCGAGACCCTCCCACGTGGGCGAGTTGTACCAGATGGCGTGTGGCGCGCGGTACCCGAATTCCACGCGATTGTCGCCGCCGGTGTTACCCATGATCACGCGGTAGTCGCCGATCTCCCCGGAGAACGGGTTCAGGCGGTCCGTGGACAGCTTGTAGGGCGTTTCGGATTTGCCGACCATGACGGCGCCCCAGTCCTTTCCGGAGAAGCCGATGAAGCTGTTGCGCGAGAACAAGGCGCCGGTGACCGAATCGCTGGTGTTGGAGTTGCTCGCCTTCGTGCCCGGCGTCGCGGAAATGTCGATCCCGGCTTCGAGCTGCCAGATCAGGTTGAATTCGGGATCGAAGGGGTGCCGTCCGCGCACGCCGACGTACGAGAGGTTGGTCGAGATGGCGCCTTGCCAGCCCAGTGCGCCGACCGGTGATCCGCCCGGGTCGTAGCTGCTCTGCAGGCCCTTGGTCGTCGCATCGACCGAGACGTCGAGGTTCCCGTAGAGCGTCACGTCGCCACCGCCCGGTGTGAGAAAAGTCAGGCCGCTGCCGGGGGCCATCTGGAGGAACTGCTTGTTCTTCGCCTCCTGTTGCTGCTGGGCTTCCTTCTGCGCCTGCACCTGCGTCGTGACCTGCTCCAGTCGCGCCTTCATCGCGTCCATCTGCTTCTGCATCACTTCCATCTGCGCCTTGAGGTCGCTCACCTCATCGGCGCTCGCGGGACCCGCTGCGGCGAGGGCGAGCGTGACGGCGACGACGAGGATTTTCTTGGCGTTCACGTGGTCTCCTCCGGTGTTGGTATCGTTGCGGGCGCAACGAGTGCGCCCGAGTCGATCCACGCGCCAAGCCTTGCGCGCATGGCCGCAATGGGAACTCTTGCACTGGTGCGTCCCCGCGTGATCGTCATCCGCGCAAAAACAATTGCTATCGCTTGTCGCGTTGTTGCAGCGACAATACATTCGCGCAAATTTGCAAGCGAGCCGACAGCCGGCCGTCAGGCGGTTGTCAGGATCGCGTTCGCGATCGGCTGACGCATCGACTCGCATTCGGCGCCGCGTTTGCCACGAGTTGCAATCGTGTCGACGCAACGCCACACTGGCCGTGTCGACAAAAAACGCGAGAGCGAAGATGAAACGAACGACGAATGCACGCGGAGTGCGCCTCGTGGTCGCCGCGATGCTGGTGACGGGCGCGTGTGCCAGCCCGAATCAGGGCGGCGGCTACAATGCATTTCTCACGAAGATCGCCGCCGATTGCAAGCCGCTCATCATTGGCAGCGACGACATGGGCCAAGCCATTGTCTTCAACGGCCTCGGAGCGACGCAGGAGAACTACAGCAACTTCCTTGGCAAGACGTCGGCGCTCTACGCCGGCGCGATCTCGCCGCAGGTCTACCGTGAATCGCTGGATGCGTTCATCGGGAGCGGCTCATACAACCAGCGCTCGTTCGACTGCATCGTTGCGCATCTTCCGGCTGCGCCGTCGGCGCCAGCGCACTGAGAACGGCCGTCGTCAGGCTGCCGCGGTGATGGGCCGCTTGATCTCGCGCTCGTCGATCGGCAGGTTGATGAGGCCCGCGATCACGCCGAGCGCCATCGCCAGGTACCAGACAACATCGTAGCTGCCGGTCGTGTCGAACAGCCTGCCGCCAAGCCAGGCACCCAAAAAGCTGCCGATCTGGTGGCTGAAGAAGGTCACGCCGGTCAGCATCGCGAGATAGCGCACGCCGAAGACCTGCGCGACGATGCTGTTGGTCGGCGGCACCGTCGACAGCCACAGCAGCCCGAGCGCTACGGCAAACAGGTAGACGCTCCACGGCGACAGCGGCAGGAAGAAGAACAGCGCGAACACGACGGCGCGGGCGAAGTAGATGGTGGATAGGATGTAGCGCTTCTGCACGCGGCTGCCGAGCCAGCCGGTCGTCCAGGTGCCGACGATGTTGAAGAGGCCGATCAACGCCAGTGCAGTCACGGCCACATGGGGCGCCATCCCTTTGTCGGCGAGGTAGGCCGGAAGGTGGACGCCGACGAACACGACCTGGAACCCGCAGACGAAAAAGCCGATCGTGAGCAGCAGGTAGCCGCGGTGTCCGAGCGCCTCGCGCATCGCGGCGGCCGCCGATTGCTGGAATGCGTGACCGGTCGTGACGTTCCGCTCGTAGATCACCGCCGTGAGCGGAAGCATCAGGAGTCCGACCGCCGCGAGCGCGAGCAGTGCGCTGTACCAGCCGAACTGCGACAAGAGCACCTGCGTGAGCGGGAGCATCGCGAACTGGCCGAACGATCCCGCCGCGGCGGAAATGCCGAGCGCCATGCTGCGCTTTTCGGGCGGGAACTTGCGGCCGAGCACGCCCGCGACCACCGAGAACGACAGGCCGGCGAGCCCGGTCCCGATGAGGACGCCAGCGGTCAACACGAGCATCAGCGGCGTCGTCGCCGATCCCATGGTCGCGAGGCCAGCGATGTAGAGCAGTGCGCAAACGAAAGCGACCCGATGGCTGCCGAAACGATCGGCGAGCATGCCCGCGAACGGTGTGGCGATGCCCCACATCAGGTTCTGCACCGCCAGCGCGAGCGCGAACGTCTCGCGACCCCAGTGGAGATCGGCGCTCATCGGCTGCAGGAACAGGCCGAAACCATGACGGATCCCCATCGACAGCGTGAGGAGGAGGCCGCTCGCCAGGAGCACGACCGTCGGGGTGCGCCAGTCGGCGCGGCTCGTCGTGGCGGTGGACATCGTTGTTCTCCTTCCGACTTACGCGGCGCGCCGCGCGGGGGCCGGGTGCAGCGATTCGATCTCGGCAAGCGTCGCGATCAGCGCATCGAGCTTGGCGGCACCGAGCCGCTTCGTGACGGCCGCCTGCGCGCGCTTCCAATGCGGTTCGGCTGCGCGGAGCGCCGCGGTGCCGGAACTCGTCAGGGCGGCCTCGCGCGTTCGCGCGTCGCGCCCGGGCAGTATTTCGACCAGCCCCTCCGCAACCAGAGGTTCGAGCGTGCGCGACAGCGCCGTGCGGTCGAGAAGCGTCGCCGCCGCGAGGGCGGTGATCCGCTGCGGGCTTTCACGCTCGAGCGCGCGCAACAGCGAAAACTGCGTTACGCGCAGTCCCGACGGCGCCATCAGGTCGTCGTAGAGCTGGGTCAGCGCGCGGCTCGCGCGCCGGAGGCGACCGCAGGCGCAGGGGTGCATGCTGGAAGTCATGGCGATGTCAGGATTGGGTGCAGATACACCCAATTGGGAGTATATGCACGTTGTTTTGCGGACGTCAATCCAATGGAGCCCCCGCTTCGCGCGATTCGCGGCTCGGATCCCGAAGCCGCGCGAAGGGCGCTACGACCACGCCTTGGCGCGCGAGACGGCTTTGTCCCAGTTCGCGCGCAGGGCCGCTGCGCGCTCACGCGGCATCGCCGGCTCGAATACGCGGTCGACCTGCCAGTTCGCCGCGACGTCCGCGGCATCCTTCCAGTAGCCGACGGCAAGTCCTGCGAGATAGCCGGCCCCCAGCGCCGTGGTCTCCAGCACTTTCGGTCGGACGACCGGAACGCCGAGCACGTCGGCCTGGAATTGCATCAGCAGGTTGTTTGCGGTGGCGCCCCCGTCGACACGGAGCTCGTTCAGCTTGATGCCGGCGTCGCGCTCCATCGCCGCCAGCACGTCGGCGCTCTGATAGGCAATGGCCTCGAGCGCTGCGCGCGCAATGTGCGCGGCGGTCGCGCCGCGGGTGAGACCGAAGATCGAGCCGCGCGCGTACGCATCCCAATGCGGCGCGCCGAGCCCGGCGAACGCGGGTACGAGATAGACGCCGCCGTTGTCAGGCACGGTGGCCGCGAGTTCCTCGATCTCCGGTGCCGAGCGGATGATCTTGAGGCCGTCGCGCAGCCACTGCACGACGGCACCACCGATGAACACGCTGCCTTCGAGCGCGTAGGTGAGACCTGCCGGTCCGCCCCAGGCGATGGTCGAGAGCAGATTGTTGGTCGACGCCACCGCGCGATTACCGGTATTGAGCAGAAGAAAGCATCCGGTACCGTAGGTGTTCTTCGCGAGGCCCGGCGTATGGCAGGCCTGGCCGAACAGCGCCGCCTGCTGATCGCCGGCGATGCCCGCGATAGGCAGCGTCGCGCTGCCGACCGACACCTCCGCGCAGATCCCGGAGGAGGGAACGACTTTCGGCAGCAGCTCGCGCGGAACGTCGAGCAGTTGCAGCAACTCGTCGTCCCACTCTCCCGTTCGGATATTGAAGAGCAGCGTGCGACTCGCGTTCGAGAAATCGGTGACGTGCGTCGCACCGCGGCTCAAGTTCCAGACGAGCCAGCTGTCGATCGTCCCGAACGCAAGCTCGCCTCGCTTCGCGCGCTCGCGCGCGGCCGGGATATGGTCGAGCATCCACTTGAGCTTCGTCCCCGAGAAGTAGGCATCGATGACGAGGCCGGTCTTGGCCGCGAAGAGCGGCGCGTGGCCGGCTTCACGCAAGGCATCGCACATCGGCGCGGTCCGGCGGTCCTGCCAGACGATCGCATTCGCAATCGGCTTGCCGGTCGCGCGATCCCACAGCACCGTCGTCTCACGCTGGTTGGTGATCCCGATCGCCGCGATGTCGGTGGCATCGAGTCCCGCCTTCGCCAGCGCCTCGTAGAGGACGCCGGATTGCGTCGCCCAGATTTCCAGCGGGTCATGCTCGACCCAGCCCGGCTCGGGAAAGATCTGCCGGAACTCCTGCTGGGCGACCGCGCGAACAGTGCCCGCGTGGTCGAAGACGAGGGCCCGCGAACTGGTCGTGCCCTGGTCGAGGGCGAGGATGAACGCCATGGCGGTGGGAACGCGAATGACGAACCGTCGGCCGCTTCGTCGGTTGCGGCGCCCGGCCGCGCCGGCTTAGAATGGACGCTTCGCGCGGCGTTCTCGATCGGGCGTCGTCATTGTAGCGCTACGCCGATGCCCCTTCCCGAAAGTCCCGTTTCGCGCCAGCGTCTCCACGTCCGGCAGATCGTCTACGAGGGCTGGCAGCGCGACGACGGCCTGTTCGACATCGATGCTCATCTGCACGACGCGAAGGATCACGACTTCGCGCTCTTGACCGGCGTGCGTCCCGCGCGCGAGGCCGTGCACGACATGTGGGTGCGAGTCACGATCGATCGCGAGTACAACGTGCGCGCGATCGACGTCAGGACCGATGGCATGCCATATCCGGGCGCCTGCGACCAAATCGAGCCTGCGTACTCGAAGCTCGTCGGCGCGAATCTGATCAGGGGCTTCCGCAAGCTCCTGCACGAAACGATGGGTGGCATCAAGGGCTGCACGCACGTGACCGAGCTTCTGGGCTCGCTGCCGACGGCGGCGGTGCAGACGTTCGCCGGCCTCCGGCGCGAAGACGCGGGAGAAGGCAAGCCGTTCCAGCTCGATCATTGTCACGCGCTGGCGACGACGACGGACACCGTGCGTCGCTACTATCCGAAGTGGTACAGGGGTGCTGCGTGATCCGTGCTGTCATTTACGCGGACGCGGGAATCCAGGGCGGGATCCGTGTCGTCATTCCCGCGGACGCGGGAATCCAGTGTCTTTCCACGAACGACGCTGGGTCCCCGCCCCCGATTCCCCCCTCGCGGGCAGGCTCTTCGCGGGGACGACGGGAGATCTTGTGAAGATCCACGAGTATCAGGGGAAGGAGATCTTCCGCAGGTTCGGAATGGCCACGCCGCGCGGCATCCCCGCGTTCACCGTCGACGAAGCCGTGCGCGCTGCCCAATCCCTCGGTGGTTCCGTCTGGGTCGTCAAGGCGCAGATCCACGCCGGTGGCCGCGGCAAGGGCGGCGGCGTCAAGGTGGCCCGATCGATCGACGAAGTGCGCGACCTTGCCGGCAAGATCCTGGGCATGCAGCTCGTCACGCACCAAACCGGCCCCGCCGGACAGAAAGTGCGTCGCCTGCTGATCGAAGAGGGCGCGGATATTCGCAAGGAGCTCTATGTCGGGATGGTCGTCGACCGCGGCACGCAGCGTGTCGTGCTGATGGCCAGCTCCGAAGGAGGCATGGACATCGAGGAAGTCGCGGCAAAGACGCCGGACAAGATCCACAAGGTTTTCATCGATCCGGTGAAGGGGCTGACCGACACCGAGGCCGACGAAGTCTCACGCAAGATCGGAATCCCGGAAGCGAGCGTGCCGCAGGGTCGCGCGATGCTCCAGGGGCTGTACCGTGCGTTCGAGGAAACCGATGCGTCGCTGGCGGAGATCAACCCGCTGATCGTGGCAAGCGATGGCCGGGTGATCGCACTCGACGCGAAGCTCAACTTCGATTCGAACGCGCTCTTCCGTCACCCCGAGCTGGTCGAGTTGCGCGACCTCGACGAGGAAGATCCCTCCGAGGTCGAAGCGTCGAAGTTCGACCTCTCCTACATCTCGCTCGACGGCAATATCGGCTGCCTCGTCAACGGCGCCGGTCTTGCGATGGCGACGATGGACACGATCAAGCTGTTCGGCGGCGAGCCCGCGAATTTCCTCGACGTTGGTGGCGGCGCCACGACCGAGAAGGTCACCGAGGCCTTCAAGATCATGCTGCGGAACCGCAAGGTGAAGGGGATTCTCGTCAACATCTTCGGCGGCATCATGCGCTGCGACACGATCGCGAACGGCATCGTCGCCGCCGCCAAGGAGACACGGCTCTCCGTGCCGCTCGTTGTGCGCATGAAGGGCACGAACGAGGTGCAGGGGCGCCAGATCCTCACGGACTCGGGCCTGCCGATCATCAGCGCCGAGAACATGGCCGACGCCGCCCGGAAGATCGTCGCGGCCGTGGATGGGAAATAGAGGGGTCGCCGAATGTGTCGTCGTCCCCGCGAACGCGGGGACCCAGTGTCGTAGCCGGGGGGAGAGGGGTCGTCGTCCCCGCGAACGCGGGGACCCAGTGTCGTAGCGGGGGAAGAGGGCCCGGTCGTCGTCCCCGCGAACGCGGGGACCCAGTGTCATAGCGGGGGAAGAGGGCCCGGCCGTCGTCCCCGCGAACGCGGGGACCCAGTGTCGTAGCATGCGATGGACAAGGCATTCTGCGTGTACATTCTGGCCAGCGATCGGAATGGCACCTTGTACATAGGTGTGACGTCGAATCTGCCCCAGCGCGTGTGGCAGCACAAGGAAGGATTGGTCGAAGGGTTCACCAAGCGATACGGGATTAAGCGGCTCGTCTGGTTTGAGCAGCATGAATCGGCGGACAGTGCGATCAGCCGCGAGAAGCAACTCAAGAAATGGAATCGGGCTTGGAAGGTTGATTTGATCGAAGCGGCCAATCCCTATTGGAACGATCTTTATTCGGAGATCGTCAAGTAACGACACTGGGTTCCCGCGTGCGCGGGAACGACAGGCAGAACCATAGACACTGGGTTCCCGCGTGCGCGAGAACGACGAGCAGAGACAGAGACACTGGGTTCCCGCGTGCGCGAGAACGACGAGCAGAGACAGAGACACTGGGTTCCCGCGTGCGCGGGAACGACGAACAGGGACAGAGACACGGGGTTCCCGCGTACACGGGAACGACGAACGTAGCGATGGCGGATCCATGAGCATCCTGGTCAACAAGGACACGAAGGTCATCACGCAGGGCATCACTGGCAAGACCGGCCAGTTCCACACGCGGATGTGCCGCGACTACGCGAACGGGAAGAACTGCTTCGTCGCCGGCGTCAACCCGAAGAAGGCCGGCGAGGATTTCGAAGGCATCCCGATCTACGGGACGGTCAAGGAAGCGAAGGCCGCGACCGGTGCAACCGTATCCGTGATCTACGTTCCGCCGCCGTTCGCCGCGGCCGCCATCGACGAGGCAGTCGACGCGGGCCTCGACCTCGTCGTGTGCATCACCGAGGGCATCCCGGTGCGCGACATGATCCGCACGCGATACCGGATGGAGGGAAGGAAGACGCTACTGCTCGGCCCAAACTGCCCGGGAGTCATCACCCCCGACGAGATCAAGATCGGGATCATGCCGGGCCACATCCACAAGAAGGGCCGCATCGGGGTCGTGTCGCGATCGGGAACGTTGACCTACGAAGCGGTAGGGCAGCTGACCGAGCTGGGCCTGGGTCAATCAACGGCCGTGGGCATCGGTGGCGATCCCGTCAACGGCCTCAAGCATGTCGATGTCCTTCGCCTTTTCAACGACGATCCGGGCACCGACGCCGTCGTGATGATCGGCGAGATCGGCGGAAGCGACGAAGAGAACGCGGCGGAGTGGGCCAAGACCCACATGACGAAGCCCGTCGTCGGCTTCATCGCCGGTGTTACCGCGCCTCCGGGCAAGCGGATGGGCCACGCCGGTGCGATCATCTCCGGTGGCAAGGGCACGGCGCAGGAAAAGCTCGCAGTCATGGAAGCCTGCGGCATCAAGGTCACGCGCAATCCCGCGGAGATGGGTAAGCTCCTGCAGTCGGTCCTGTAGAGAAGCCGCAACAAGCGATTCCCGCGTGCGCGGGAACGACGAGCAAGCGACACCGGGTTCCGGCCCCAACGGAAACACGGTGCGACTGGAGGAACACGTTGGAGCTTTTTTCGCCGCAATTCTGGGTTGCGGCCCTCGAGATCATCGTCATCAACATCCTGTTGTCGGGCGACAACGCGGTGGTGATCGCGCTCGCCTGCCGCAACCTGCCCCGCAAACAACGTGCGATGGGCATCTTCTACGGGGTGATTGGGGCGGTGATCCTGCGGATCGTTCTCACGTTCTTCGCCGTTCAGCTCCTGCTCCTGCCCTGGCTCCAGCTCGTCGGCGCGGCGCTGCTCGTGTGGATCGGGATCAAGCTCATCGCCGAGGACGACGGCGGCGAGCACGAAGTCGCGGCCGCCGATCGGCTGCTCTCGGCGGTGAAGACCGTGATCGTCGCCGACCTCGTGATGAGCCTCGACAACGTGATCGGTGTTGCCGGCGCGGCCAAGGGAAGCCTCCTGCTCCTGATTTTCGGGCTCGTCGTCAGCATTCCACTCGTCGTGGTCGGCGCTCAGCTCATCATGAAACTGGTCACGCGGTTTCCCTGGCTCGTCGTCGCGGGCGGCGGCCTTCTCGGGTACATCGCAGGCGAGATCGCGACGCACGACGCCGCGGTGAAGCCGTGGATCGACACGCAATTGCCGGCGCTCCACTGGGTCGCGCCGATTGTCGGGGGTTGCAATCGTCGTCGCCGTCGGAATGTGGTTCGTCCGGCGGTCGGGGAAGGCCGAGGCCTCCTGAGCGCCCTGCGCGGATTGCTCCTGCCTCTCGCAACAAACGCGGCGGGCCGCTAAACTCGCAGCCTGAATCGGCCGCGCGGCGGCCGGCGCCTGCCCACCCCCCGCACCGATGCCCGTTCACGCCGCGCTCGATTGCGCCACTCTCTCCCATCCGGGGATGGTGCGCTCGCACAACGAGGACTCGGTCTTCGTCGATGCGGACGCGGGGATCGCGATCCTCGCCGACGGCATGGGTGGCTACAACGCCGGAGAGGTCGCGAGCGGCATCGCCGTCAACGTCGTGAGCAACGGCCTCCTGCCCAACCTGCGTTCGGGCCGCGAGCTCTCCAAGATCGATGTCGCCAGCGGGCTCACCCATGCGGCGTTGCTGCTGCAACACCAGATCGCGGCGGCGAACAAGGGGATCTACGAAGCCGCGCAGGCGCGTCCCGAGTGCGCGGGCATGGGCACGACGATCGTCAGCGCCGTGTTCTGCGGCAATCGCGTGAGCATCGGGCACATCGGCGACTCGCGCTGCTACCGGCTGCGCGCCGAGAAGTTCGAGCAGCTGACGCACGATCACTCGCTCTTGCAGGAGCAGATCGACAGCGGCCAGCTGACGCAGGAGCAGGCGAAGTACTCGCTCAACAAGAACCTGGTCACGCGCGCGCTCGGCATCGAGGCGATCGTCCCGGCCGACATCGTCGAGTACCGCGTCGAAGCGAACGACATCTACCTGCTCAACTCCGACGGGCTGACCGACATGGTCGAGCCGGAAGTGATCCAGAAGGTGGTGACCGAGAAGCGCGCCGACCTGGCGATCGCCGCGGCGGAGCTGGTCGAGATCGCGAACCAGAACGGCGGCCGCGACAACATCTCGGTAGTGCTGGTGCGCGTCCCGCCGGAATTCCTGCCGTCGTCGGGCTGGGCGCAGCGGTTCCTCGCGAAGAAGAAGGCGGCAAAGTAGGGGCTGCCGTGAGCAAACTCGTCCTCTACCTTCCCGACGGATCGACGCTCGACGTGCGCCTCGCGCGCGAGCGCATCACCATCGGCCGCCGCGCCGACAACGACGTCTGCCTGCCGTATCCCGCCGTCAGCGGCGAGCACGCCGCGGTCGTCACGATCCTCGCCGATTCGTTCCTCGAGGACCTGGGCAGCACCAACGGAACGCTCGTGAACGGCGAGGACGATCGCCAAGCACTTCCTCCGCGATCGCGACCAGATCGACATCGGCAAGCAGAAGCTCGTCTACGTCGCCGACGACTCGGTGCAGCTCGAGTCCGATGCAGCGACGCAGCAGCGGCTCGAGAACCGGATCTATGGCGAGCGCGTCGAAGCGGCGAGCCCCCCGCCCAAGGTCGTTGTTCCGGAGGCCGGCCCCGCCGCGCGCGCGCCAGATCCGGCGCTCGTCAAGAAGGGCGGCTCGATGGCCGACATCGACCGCTTTGTCGCGGCGGAACTCGGAACGTCACGCAAGGAGGAGGGCGAGCGGGCGGTCTCCACTGCGGCTCCGCCACCGTCGTCCAAACCGCGAACCTGTTCTGCCGCGCGCGCTGATCCGCGTGCTCACGGGCCCCAGCGCGGGTCGCGAAGTGGTGCTCGACAAGGGAGAGTTCGCGGTGGGCCGCGTCGGTGTCCAGGTCGCTGCAGTTCGGCACGTCGACGGCACCTTCGTGCTGGTTCCGGTCGAGGGGGCATCGCCACCGAGCGTGAATGGCGCGCCGGTTCCTCCCGAAGGCCGGCAGCTTCGGACCGGCGACTCGTTCGAGGTCGCCGGCGTCGAGCTGCAGATGGTCGAGCGCGTGCCGCCCGCGGAGAAGTAGCAGGTGACGAGTTTCGTCAGGGTGACGCTGCAGCGTCACCCCGGCGCGCGCGCCACGTCGCTTGCGCTCGCCTCGGCTTCTCGCCCGGCGGTTCAGTGGAGGATTGCAGTCGACCGTGTGTCCGAAATTGTGGCAGAAAAACAATGATAAACATCACGTTACCCGGCGATCACTCCATCGGTCGCCCGTACCTGTACCCGTGGCATACCCCTTGCTCAATAGGTCCCAGCATCGCTGGGTGCGTGCGCAGGACTTGTCATCAATGACCAAACGGAGACGGGAAACCATGAAGCGTATTCAACGAGGCTTTACATTGATCGAACTGATGATCGTGGTTGCGATCATCGGTATTTTGGCGGCCATCGCGCTGCCGGCGTATCAGGACTATGTCGTTCGCTCCCGCGTTTCGGAAGCGATGGTGTTCGCCGACGCGGCGAAGACCACGGTGGCGGAAAACGCCGCCAACGGCGCTGCCGCGCTCGACCTGGGCTGGCAGGCTCCGGCCCCGACGCAAAACATGGCGGCTGCGGCGATTAATGCCGGCAACGGTACCATCACCATTACGACGACCGCCATCGCCGGTGGCGGTGACGTCGCGTTCGTGCCGGATTCGGCGGGTGCTGCGCTGGTCGCGGGCACGGTGCCGTCGGACCGCATTTCCTGGCTGTGCAACGCCGCGGCTGACGACGATCCTCCCGAAGTACCTGCCGTCGCAGTGCCGTTAATCGGACCGACGTCGCAATTCGAAAAGCCCCGCTCCGGCGGGGCTTTTCATTTGTACTTCGGTCAACCGGGGCGCGAGGTCAGCGCCGGCGCCAGCAGCGCCACGATCTCGTCGATCAGCGCCTCTTCGTGGCCGGATTCCCGCAACGACCACTTGAGGGTGTTGAGGAGCTTCCCCTTCTTGTATACGTTGAGCGGATGCTCGCGGGCGAACGCGTGGGTGCGGCGGACGAGCTGGTCGAGGCGCTTGCGATTCTTGAGGTCGAGCTTCTTCGAGGGCCGCCTCACCTTTTGCGGTTCGAGGGGAAACAGCCGGTCGACGTCGCGCGCGATGTCCTTGGCGAAGGCCACCGCCTCGGTCGCATCGAGCCAGTTGCGTATCATGTTTTCGGTCGGAAACGGGAGGTCGTCGATGCCGCGAGTCTGCGCTAACGTTACCCGAAAACGCTGCTCGTTGGGAGCGGTTTGATGTTCGGACGGCTTCGGGGGCGCTCGAAGGACGGCATGGCCGCGAGCGATGATGCCGAGACTGCGCAGCGCGAGGCGCTGCGCCTGATCGACGAGGGCAACGCGATCGAGGACGCGGGTCGTCTCGACGTGGCGATGGAGCGCTACGAGGCGGCGATCCGCCTCGCGCCGACGCTGCCACGCGCGCATGTCAACCGCGGCAACGTCCTGCTGGCGAGAGGCGATGCCGAGGGTGCGCTCGCCGCGTATGAGCAAGCCCTCGAATACGATCCTCGCTACGTGGCCGCTCACCTCAACATGGGCAACACCTACGCGCGCAGAGGTGAGACCCAGGCCGCGCTGGAGGCCTATCGCAGCGCGCTTGCGCTGGAGCCCGGCCTCGCTGCGGGCGAGGTTGGGGTCGGCTGCATGCTCGACGAGCTCGGGCGAGGCGAAGAGGCCATCGTCCACTATCGCCGCGCCCTCGAGCTCGATCCGCATCTCGCGGAGACCCACTTCAATCTGGGCGCGTCGCTCGCCAAGCTGGGACAACTCGACGACGCTGCGACGAGCCTGCGGCGGGCGGCGGAACTTCGGCCCGGCTTCGTCGCCGCGCTCTACGCCAGGGGCAATGTCCTGCAGGAGCTGCTCCAGCTCGACCTTGCCGTGTCGTCCTACCGCGAAGCGCTCGCTGCCGATCCGCAGCACGCCGACGCCCATTTCGGTCTCGGCAACGTGCTGGCCAAGCAGGGCAGGCTCGAGGAGGCGCTCGCAAGCCATCGGAGCGCGATCGCGATCCGTCCCGACCATGTGGAGGCGCACAACAACGCCGGGGCGCTGCTGCGCGACCTCGGGCGCTTCGAGGAGTCCCTGGCCGAGCATTCGACGAGCGCTGGAGCTGCGTCCGGACTTCGCGGAGGCGTACTCCAATCTCGGCAACGCGCTCGATGCGCTGCTGCGCCCCGGCGAGGCCGAGGCAAGCTACCGGCGATCGCTCGAGCTTCGTCCCGATTTTGCGCCCGCCCACCACAATCTGCTGTTCTGCCTGAGCGAGCACGAGGGCGACGACCCCGTCGCGCTCTTCGACGAGCACCGCCGCTTCGCAGAGCGGTTCGAGCGGCCGCTGCGTGAGCGGTGGCCACAGCACCGCAATCGCCGGGAGCCCTCGCGCCCGTTGCAGGTGGGCTTCGTCTCAGCCGATTTCCGCAACCATGCCGTGGCGCATTTCATCGAGCCGATCCTCGATCGCCTGGCGACCCGGACCGACCTGGCGCTGCACGCTTACTACAGCCACCCGATCGAGGACGGGATTACGTCGCGGCTGCGCCGGCATTTCGAGCACTGGCACGCGATCGCAGGCCTGTCCGATGATGCACTCGCCACGAAAGTCGCCGCCGATGGGATCGACATCCTGATCGATCTGTCCGGGCATACGGCCGGCAACCGACTGCTGACGTTCGCGCGCAAGCCCGCGCCGGTGCAGGCAAGCTGGATCGGTTATCCCGGAACCACCGGTCTCCAGGCGATGGATTATTACTTTGCCGATCCACATTTCCTTCCTCCTGGAAAGTTCGATGGACAATTCACGGAGAAGCTCGTCCATTTGCCTGCGAATGCACCGTTTTTGCCGGCTCGTGATGCGCCCCCGGTCAACGCGTTGCCGGCGCTGCAGAACGGCTGGGTGACGTTGGGCAGCTTCAACCGGATTACCAAGCTCAGCCGGACCGCAGTCTCGCTGTGGTCGGGTCTCCTGCGTGCGCGCCCGGACACGCGGATGTTGATCGGTGGCATGCCTGCCGACGGGCGCCAAGCCCAATTGATCGAATGGTTCGCCGCGGAGGGGATCGCGCCGGAGTGCATGGAGTTCCATCCGCGCTGCAGCACCGCCGAATACCTCGCCCTGCACCATCGCGTCGACCTGTGCCTCGACGCGTTTCCCTATACCGGGGGAACGACCACGAGCCACGCCCTGTGGATGGGCGTCCCCACACTGACGCTCGCCGGGCTGACTCCGGCCGGACGACAGGGTGCGGCGCTCCTGGGCCAGATTGGGCTGGATCAGTTCGTTGCCGTCGGATGCGAGCGACTTCGTTCGCAAGGGTACGGCCTGGATCGACAACCCGGCCGCCTTGGCGGCAGTGCGCGCCGAGCTCCGCGCGCGTTGCGATCAAACGCGAATACGTGAGCCCGACGTGATCGCCTCCGCGTTGGACCGCGCGCTGCGGGTCATGTGGGAGCGCTGGTGCGCAGGCCTGCCCGCGGAGCCGATCGACGTGTCCGGCGATCCCGCCGACGCGTGACGCCGCTTCGCGGTGCCAGGCATGGCCTCGACAGTACTTCGCCGCGACCAACCCAGGAGAGCGGCCGTCATGCAGCCGTATTTCCTTCCCTATGGCGGGTACTTCCAGCTGATCAGCGCCGTCGATGTCTTCATCGTGTACGACAATGTCAAGTACACGAAGCGGGGATGGATCAATCGCAACCGATTCCTGCTCAATGGCAAGGACGCCGTGTTTTCGCTGCCCTTGAAGGGCGACTCGGATCTGCTGGAGATTCGTGAGCGGACCATCGCGCCCGATTTCGATCCGGATCGGCTCCTTCGCCGGATCGATGCCGCCTACCGCGGTGCGCCGGAACGGGCTGCCACGATGCCTTTGCTCGAAGCGATACTGCGATACGAGGACCACAACCTGTTTCGCTTTGTTCATCATTCGCTCTCGAGGACCTGCGCGCACCTGGGGATCGGCACCCCGATCAGGCTTTCGTCCGAGATCCCCGTTGACCACGAACTGCGGCACCAGGACCGGGTGTTGGCACTTGTCGCGGCAGCCGGAGCGAGTGAATACGTCAACGCCATCGGTGGCACCGAGCTCTATTCCGCCTCGGCGTTCCGTGCCCGCGGAATCGAGCTCAAGTTCATCCGCTCGCGGCCGTTCGAGTACCGACAGTTCGACGGCGCTTTCGTGCCCGATCTGTCGATTGTCGACATGCTGATGTTCAATCCGATCGCAGCGGTGCGTGCGTGCGTCGAGTCGAACTTCGAGCTGATCGATCCCTAGGTGCGAACATTCAAGACGTTGTTTCTGCGATGCATGAATCCTGTGCAGTCGTCATTCCCGCGAACGCGGGAATCCAGCGACTTGGGTCATCGCGGGCGACAGTTCGACGAAGTCACTGGGTCCCCGCCCCCGATCAGGTCGGGGGCAGGCTCTCCGCGGGGACGACAGAGAATGCATGCGACCGGCGCATCCGTCGCGGATACAACGTGCTGACGATTGACACCTAGGCATCGGCTCATGTTTCGATGGGAAAAACTCGGCAAGGTGTTCTCGCCGCAGGCGGTCGAGGGAAGGTCCTGGCTCAAGGAATTCGCGCAGGCGCCCGCGACGCTCGTATTCGACGATTTCGTGCGCGTGTATTTTTCGTGCCGTCCTGCGGCTGACGCGAATGGTCAGTACGTGAGCTACTCGGCGTTCGTCGACCTGGATCGAGCGGACCTGTTCAAGATACGGCGCGTCGCCGAGCGGCCGATCCTGCGCCTGGGCGGGCTGGGCGAGTTCGACGAATTCGGTACCTACCCGGTGTCCGTGATCCGCGACGGCGACGAGGTTCGAGCCTACTACGGAGGCTGGACGCGCTGCGAGTCGGTGCCCTTCAACGTCGCGATCGGATGCGCGATCAGTCGCGATCAGGGGAAATCCTTTCGCAAGCTCGGCACGGGGTCCGGTGCTCGGCTACAGCCCCGACGAGCCCTTCGTCCTGAGCGGACCGAAGATCCGGCGCTTCGACGACCGCTGGTACCTTTGGTACATCGCCGGGCGCAAGTGGAAGTGGTGCGACGGCAGGGCGGAACCGGTCTACAAGATCCGAATGGCGATGTCCGACGACGGCATTCACTGGACCCGCGTGAACAGGGACCTGATCGAGAGCCGCCTTGAAGTGGACGAGGCGCAAGCCAGCCCGGATGTGTTCCACGCCGACGGCAAATACCACATGTTCTTCTGCTATCGCTGCAGCAGCGACTACCGCAGTCGGGCGAACGGCTACCGCATCGGGTACGCATCGAGCCCGAACCTCGATCGACTGGACGCGCGACGACGCCAAGGCCGGCATCGACGTTTCGGACGAAGGTTGGGACGCCGAGATGATCAGCTATCCGCACGTGTTCGAACTCGACGGCAAGACCTACCTCGCCTATCTCGGCGACCAGGTCGGACGCTTCGGTTTCGGGCTGGCGATCGCCGGACGGACCGGCTGGGTGACGGCTGGCCATGAAGTGGCGGAAGCTCGGCAGGATTTTCGATCCGTCGCAGCACGTGCTGCCGAACGGCTGCGTCGCGTTCGCACAGTCGCCGCAAGCGCTCGTGTTCGACGACTTCGTGCGGATCTACTTCTCGACCCGCGCGGTCGACGAGCGCAACGGGCAAGTACCTCAGTCATGTCGCCTTCGTCGATATTCGCGAAGACCTGCGCAGCATCGTGCGCGTCTCGGATCGTACCGTCATCCCGCTCGGCGATCTCGGCTGCTTCGACGAGCACGGCATCTTCCCGATGAACGTCTTGCGTCACGGCGATGCGGTCTACGGCTACACCTGCGGCTGGAGCCGGCGCGTGTCCGTCTCGGTCGATACGGCGATCGGCCTCGCCATCAGCCGCGACGAGGGTCTGACGTTCCAGCGCATCGGAGACGGGCCGGTGCTCGCCGCGTCGCTGCACGAGCCTTTCCTGGTCGGCGACGGCGTTCGTGAAGAGCGTCGGTGGCGTGTTCCACATGTGGTACATCTTCGGCACAGGCTGGAAGCCGAGTACGCGCCGCGGCGCGCCGCCCGAGCGAACCTACAAGATCGGGCACGCCGTCTCGCGCGATGGCGTCAACTGGAGCAAGGAGGAAGCGCGGCAGATCATCGACGACCGATTGGGGCCGGACGAAAGCCAGGCGCTGCCGACGGTCATCCAGCATCGGCGCGCGCTATCACATGTTCTTCTGCTATCGGCAGTCGTTCGACTTCAGGACGAACCGCGACCGCGGCTACCGGATCGGCCACGCCTGGTCGGACGATCTCGTTCGCTGGACGCGCGACGACGACGGATCCGCAATCGAAGGCACGCCGGGCGAATGGGACTCGGACATGCAGTGCTATCCGCAACGTCTTCGAGATCGACGGCCGGGTCCACCTGCTCTACAACGGCAACGAGTTCGGCCGGCATGGCTTCGGATTGGCCACGCTGGAGTCGTGATGGCCGGCGTCGCGTTCGAAATGAATACCGCGTCCGAAGTGCAGATCGTCGACCACCTTGCCCGTTGCGACGCCGATTTCGTTCCGCCGCTCGCGAGCCGCGTCGACCTAGCCGCTATGCGCAGAAGATCGTGGACCGCGCTACTCGCTTCGAAGCCTGGGACGGGACTCTTGTCGGGTTGGTGGCCGCGTATTGCAACGATCCTGAAAGCGGCGCCGCCTTTATCACCAACGTCAGCGTGCGGCGGGAGTGGCGGGGCAAGGGCATCGCGACGCACCTGATCGAGCTTCTCGTCGCGCACGCGGGACGCGCCGGCTTTCGATGCGTGCGACTGGAGGTCGACCTCGCGAACGAACGCGCCGTCGACCGCTACGAGAAGAGCGGCTTCGCGATCACCGGGATGCAGGGCGGGGTGGCGATCATGCGTCTACGACATCGAGGGACCATGAGCACTCAACGCGACTACGACTCGGAATTGCAGGACGTTGCCGGTCACCGCTACGCGTACAACTTCGACCTCGACGTCATGCACCCGTTTCTTGTCAGGTCGTTCGAGCCCTTCTTCAATCCGGGCAGCGTGCTCGAGCTGGGCAGTTTCCGAGGCGACTTCACGCGGCGGCTCCTGTCGCACTTCGACGACGTCACCTGCGTGGAGGCATCGGCCATGGCGATCGAGGAAGCGCGTCGCGCGCTGAATGCGAACGTGGAGTTCGTCAACGACGTATTCGAGAAGGTGACGCTGCCCCGGCGCTACGACAACATCGTACTGACGCACGTGCTCGAGCATCTCGATGACCCCGTTGCCGTGCTGCGCCGGGTCAACGAGGAATGGCTTGCCGAAGGCGGCAGGTTCTTCCTGGTCTGTCCGAACGCCAATGCTCCGTCGCGCCAGCTCGCCGTCAAGATGGGCCTCATCGCGCACAACGCCGCCGTCACTCCGGCGGAGGCCGAGCACGGGCACCGACGGACGTACTCCCTCGACACGCTCGAGCGGGACGCGCGACTCGGCGGCCTTCAGGTGCTTCACCGTTCCGGCATCTTCTTCAAGGCGCTGGCCAACTTCCAATGGGACCAGCTGCTCGAAGCGAAAATCGTCTCGGCCGAGTACCTGGAGGCGTGCTACGCGCTCGGGCAGGAGTACCCCGACCTTTGCTCGAGCATCTTCCTGGTGTGCGGCCCGGGCGCGAAAGCGTAGGCGCGGCGGGACTCAGCGCGCTTAGGAGGCGAGCGCCGCGATGACCGCGCAGATTCCGTCGATTTCCGTGGCGCCGATGGCGGAGCCGGTTGGCAGCACGACCACGCGCTCCGCAACGGCGATGGTATTGGGCAATACCAGGCCCGCGTTGGGATAGTACGCCCGATAGGGTTGCATGTTGTGGCAGCCGGGCCAGAAGTACCTTCGGGCGAGCACGTTTTCGGCGTGAAGCACTTCGACGATCCGATCGCGCGCGACCGGGAATTCCGGTCCGATCTCGATGACGATGTATTGGAAATTGTTGCGCTCCGATTCGTCGTACGCGAGCAGCCGCACACCGCGCAGCTGGCCGATATGCGCACGATAGCGCTCGTAGTTGCGGCGATTGTGACCGACGAACTCATCGAGGGCCTCGAGGTTCGTGAGTCCCATGGCCGCAGCGATCTCGGTCATCTTGCCGTTGGTGCCGGGGTAGACGACCTGGTCGTAGTCCAGAAATCCGAAGTTGCGCATCAGGCGCATCTTCTCGGCCAGTGGGTCGCTGTTGGTGACGACGGCGCCGCCTTCGAACGTATTGAAGAACTTGGTGGCGTGGAAGCTGAAGACCTCGCATTCACCGAAGTTGCCGAGCGGGACGCCCGCCGTGCGTGCAGCCGAAGCCGTGCGACGCGTCGAACATGAGCTGCAGCGAGTGCTCGCGGGCGACGGCCGCGAGCGCGTCGACCGGAGCCGGCCGTCCCCACAGGTGGACGCCGATGATGCCGGTGGTCCTGGGGGTGATCATCCGACGCACCGCTTCGGGGTCGAGGTTGTGCGTCGCGGGGTCGATATCGGCAAAGATCGGCGTGATCTCCTGCCACTGCAGCGCATGCGCCGTCGCGATGAAGGTGTACGACGGTACGATCACTTCGCCTTTGAGATCCAGAGCCCGGGTGGCAATCTCGAGCGCGATCGTCCCGTTGCACATCGCGACGCAGTGGCGGACCCCCAGGAACGCCGCGATCCGCCGCTCGAACTCGAGCAGAACCGGCCCATTGTTCGACAGCCACCGCCGGTCGAGCACATCGCCCGCGCGCTCGAGGAATCGGCGATGGTCGCCGATGTTCGGCCGGCCGACGTGAATCGGCTCCGCGAACATCGGCGCCGCCCCGTTGATCGCAAGATCGCGGGACGATCGAATCGTTTTCGGCGGCCGGGCGTCGTCCGTCGGTTGCGAGCGGGCTTCGTTGACGCGCGTCGTCGGGGCTCGCTGTGCGGTCATGGTCGTCGCGGCGGTCGAATCATTTCGTCGATGTAGCACATGGTATGCCAGGCTTGTCCGGGCCAGGCAAGCAAAAACGCACGCGGCGTGCCCGTCGGCCGACCGCCGTCGCGCCTGGTGCAGTCGTCATTCCCGCGAAAGCGGGAATCCAGCGACTTGGGTCATTGCAGGCGACCGTCCCACGTCGCTGGGTCCCCGCTTCCGCGGGGACGACGGAGGATGCAGGCGACAGTCCCACGTCGCTGGGTCCCCGCCCCCGATCAGGTCGGGGGCAGGCTCTCCGCGGGGACGATGGAGGATGCATGCGACCGATGCATTCGTCGCGGATACAACGTGTTGACGATTGACACCTAGTGGCGGCCGCTGCTGCCAAACCCGCCTTCGGCGCGCGCACTCGCCTCGAAATCGTCGACGACGTCGAACGCCGCTTTGACGACCGGCACGATCACGAGTTGCGCGAGGCGCTCCATCGGCTGCAGCGCGTAGTGACGCCCGCTGCGGTTCCAGCAACTGACGAGCAGCTGGCCCTGGTAGTCCGAGTCGATCAGCCCGACGAGATTGCCGAGCACGATGCCGTGCTTGTGGCCGAGGCCCGAGCGGGGAAGGACCAGCGCCGCGAGGCCGGGATCCGCGATGTGGATGGCGATGCCGGTCGGCACCAGCTCGACCTGGCCCGGCTCGAGCGTGATCGGCGCGTCGATGCAGGCACGCAGGTCCATGCCGGCGGCGCCGATCGAGCCATAAGCGGGGAGGTGCCCGCGAACTCTCTCGTCCAGGACCTTGAGGGCGATTCGCGCGTTTACGACACTCATCGCGGCCGACGCTTGGGGAGGCGCTCTGCGATCTCGGTGATGAGCCTGCGGGCAAGCGCCAGCTTGTCCATCCTGGGCAGCGAGTGCGCGCCCGCGTCGTCGAACAGCGTGACCTCGTTGTCGTCGCTGCCGAATGCGTCCTGCACGCGATTGGCGACGATCAGCGGGATGTTCTTGCGGCGGCGCTTTTCTTCGGCGTGCCGTTCGACGTCGTGGCTTTCGGCCGCGAATCCGACGCAATACGGCGCGTCCGGACGTGCCGCCACCGTCGCGAGGATATCGACCGTCGGCTCGAGCGCGATCGTCAGCGGCTCGGCCTTCTTCTTGACTTTCGTCGCCGACGGCGAGCTCGGTCGGTAGTCGGCGACTGCGGCCACGGCAACGAACGCGTCGCAGCCTGGAAGATGCCTCGATACCGCGTCGGCCATCTCGGCGGCGCTGACGACGTCGATCCGCTCGACATTCGCTGGCGTACCGCAGCGCCGTCGGCCCTGCCACCAGTATCACCGCTGCGCCCGCCTCCGCCGCGGCCTGCGCCAGCGCGAAACCCATCTTTCCGGAGCTCGTGTTCGTGATCCCCCGCACCGGGTCGATCGCCTCGAACGTCGGTCCCGCTGTCAACAGCACCCGCTTGCCGCTGAGCACCTTCGGCTGCGCCCAGGCCGCGATCGCGGCGAAGATGTCCTCCGGCTCCTGCATCCGGCCCGCGCCGGTCTCGCCGCAGGCCTGGTCGCCGACGCCGGGCGTGAGCACGACGACGCCATCGGCGACGAGGCGCGCGACGTTGCGCTGGTTGGCGGCGTTGCCCCACATCTGGCGGTTCATCGCGGGAGCGACGAAGAGCGGACAGTCGCGCGCGAGAGTCAGCGTCGACAGCAGATCGTCGGCGTGGCCGTTAGCGATCTTGGCCAGGAAGTCCGCCGATGCGGGCGCGACGACGATGGCGTTCGCGCCGCGCGAGAGATCGATGTGCCCCATCCCGTTGGCTGCGCCGGACGCCCAGAGGTCCGTCAGCACCGGATTTCCGGAGAGCGCTTGCAGCGTCATCGGCGTGATGAACCGAGCGGCGCCGGGTGTCATGACGACGTTCACGACCACGTTCGCCTTGACGAAGAGGCGTGTCAGCTCTGCGGCCTTGTACGCTGCGATGCCGCCCGTGATGCCGAGCACGATCCGGGTGAGCGGCGACGTGGGCAACATGATCATCCGTCCGGCGGATTGGGCTCGAAAAGCGCGGAGTTTACACTGCCGCCCGTTTCGTTCTTGCGCGATGGAGCGGGGATAAGACGGTGTCGTCATGAGCATCACCGACTGGCCGCGATCCGAGCGTCCGCGCGAGCGGCTGCTTGCGCGCGGGACCGCGGTCCTGTCCGACGCGGAGCTGGTATCGCTCCTCCTCCGCGAAGGCGTTGCGGGCCGCAGCGCGATCGACGTCGCGCGCGATGCGCTTGCTCGCTTCGGCGGCTTGGGAGGTCTTCTTTCGGCGCCGATCGGCGAGCTGTTGCAAGTGCGAGGATTCGGACCGGCACGCTGCGCGGTGATCGCGAGTGTCATCGAGCTTGCCAGGCGATCGCTGGCCGAAGAAGCCGCTTTGCGCAACGCGCTGACATCGCCGCAGTCGGTGCGCGACTATCTGCGCCTCACGCTGGACAACCGACCCTACGAGGTCTTCGTGGGCCTGTTCCTCGACAGCCAGAACCGCGTGCTCGCCGCCGAGGAGCTCTTTCGCGGCACGCTGGCACAGACCAGCGTGTATCCACGAGAGGTCGTCAAGGCTGCACTTGCGCGCAACGCCGCGGCGATGATCTTCGCGCACAACCATCCCTCCGGCGTCGCGGAACCGAGTCGCGCCGACGAGCTCTTGACGCAGGCGCTCAAGCAGGCACTGGCCCTGGTCGATATTCGAACGCTCGACCACTTTGTGATCGCTGGCGGCCGTCTCACCTCGTTTGCAGAGCGCGGGTTGCTGTAGCGCTTCGGGATTCGAGTTCTCGCCCGCGATTGCCGTACTGTTCTGTACAACATGGCAGACATCCATTCATCCGCCGGAGCGCACTACCCCGATGACGACGGGTCGTTTTCATTCGAGAAATTCGATTTCGACGCTCCGGTGGCGAATGGAGGCAGTCCTTTCGCGGCCAATCAAAATGGCACAGTTGTTGCTGACAAAAGACGCATCTGCCTTGGATCGGCGGCGATCGACTCGCCCTGCGAATGGGAGGATTGACTCGGGTAACGCGGCTTGAGTCGATCGATCGCAGCTGGAGCCACCAAGGCGGGCGATCGAGAGACTCGGCCAAATGCTTGCTGCCCACCGTCGCGAACGTGCCTTTTCGTCACGAAGCCCCTGGAGCGCCGGGACCTCGTCGGGCCTCGTCGCATTGCTTCTCGCAGTGGCGGCGCTGTGCTGGGCCGGCCACTCCTTCGCTTACATACCCTTCACCGGGGTGACCGCGTTCGCTGCCAGCAGCGGCGGCCAGCACACGTGCGCCGTTGTGGGCGGCGCCGCCAAATGCTGGGGGGACAACAGCGCGGCCCAGATCGGCGATGGCACGACCAATCCCGCGTTGACGCCGATTCAGGTCAGCGGCCTGACGAGCGGCGTCACCTCCGTCGCGGCCGGGAATGTGCACAGCTGCGCGCTGACCAGCGCAGGCGCCGTGAAGTGCTGGGGGACGAACACCAACGGGCAGCTCGGCGACAACACACAGACCAACCGCTTGACGCCCGTGGCCGTCAGCGGCCTCGCGAGCGGCGTCGCGGCCATTGTCGCGGGCGCCGCTCACACCTGCGCGCTCACGACGGGTGGCGCGGTGAAGTGTTGGGGCAAGAACAGCTGGGGTCAGCTCGGTGACAACACAGTCACCCAGAGGCTGACGCCCGTCAGCGTGAGCGGCCTCGCGAGCGGGGTCGTGGCCATCGCTGCCGGCCAGTTCCACACCTGCGCGGTGACCAGTGCCGGGCTCGTCAAGTGCTGGGGCAACAATACGAACGGACAACTCGGCGACAACTCCGTCACGCAGCGACTGACGCCGGTCACCGTTTCCGGAATCGCGAGCGGGGCCACCGCGGTAGCCGCGGGCAACGCGCACACCTGCGCCGTCGTCTCCGGCGGCGTCAAGTGCTGGGGTCTCAACGCCAACGGTCAGCTTGGAGACGGCACCCAGAACCAGAGCCTGATCCCGGTGAGCGCGGTCGGCCTGACCAGCGGGATCGCGAGTGTCGTGGCCGGGCATGTCGCACACGTGCGCACGCACCACGGGCTCGGGGGTTCAGTGCTGGGGCCTCAACCAGGAAGGCGAGTTGGGCGATGGCACCCTCGTGAACCCGCGTCTCACGGCCGTTGCAGTGACGGGCATGGCGACCGGCGTCTCGGCGATCACGGCGGGCAGTCAGCACACGTGTGCGCTCGTGACCGGCGGCGCCGTGAGCTGCTGGGGAAGCGACCATCTCGGCCAGCTCGGCGACAACGGGAACGGACAACGATTGACGCCGCATGCCACGGCCGGCCAGCCCGCCGTGAAGGGAGTCGCGGGCGGCGGATTGCATACATGCGCCATCGTCGGCAACGGCGCCGTCCAGTGCTGGGGCGCCAACGACAACGGCCAGCTCGGCGACAACTCGATCATGCAGCGGTTGACGCCCGTCGACGTCGTCGGGCTCGGCAGCGGCACCGCCGCGGTGGCGACCGGCGCGACGCACACTTGCGCACTGACGGCAGCGGGCGGCGCCAAGTGTTGGGGCGGAAACTCGAACGGGCAGCTCGGCGACGGCTCGACCACTCAGCGATTGACGCCGGTCGACGTGAGCGGGCTCCTTGGCGGCGTGAAGTCCGTCGTCGCCGGCGACACCCACGCCTGTGCGCTCACGATTACCGGTGGCGTCAAGTGCTGGGGGCTCAACACGACGGGCCAGCTCGGCGATGGCACGACCACGCAACGCACAACGCCCGTCGATGTCGTCGGTTTGACCTCAGGCGTCCTGGCGATCGAAGCGGGAGCCGCCCATACGTGCGCGCTGACGGCTTCGAGCGGGGTGAAGTGCTGGGGATGGAACGGACTCGCCCAGCTGGGCGACGGTACGACGACGCAACGGCTGACACCCGTCGACGTGAGCGGACTCGCGAGTGGCATTGCCGCGATCGCCGTGGGCCAGTATCACACGTGCGCGCTGGTGGGCGGCGGCGTGAAGTGCTGGGGCTCGAACGACTATGGACAACTCGGCGACAACTCCGTCATCCAGCGGCCGACGCCGGTGGCCGTCAACGGCCTCGCGACCGGCGTGGCCGGCGTCACTGCCGGCAACAACCACACCTGCGCCGCGATGAGCGCCGGCGGTCTCAAGTGCTGGGGCGACAACACGTACGGACAGCTCGGCGACGGCAGTGCAGTGCTGCAGCGTCTCACCCCCGTCGACGTCGTCGGCGTCGCCGGCGCGACGGCCGTCGTCGCCGGCGGTTTGCACACGTGCGGACGCATCGGGAGCGGCCTCGCCTGCTGGGGACTCAACAGCAACGGCCAGCTCGGCGACAACTCGGTGACGCAAAGGCCCACGCCGGTCGACGTCATCGGCCTGGCCGCGTTTGCATCCGTCGCCGGCGGCGGCTTGCACTCGTGCGCACTGACCGTCGGCGGTGGAATCCGTTGCTGGGGAAGCAACGCGTCCAGCCAATTGGGCGATGGCACGCAGGTGACCGCTCTCGCGCCGGTCATCCCGGCCGGACTCACGAACGGCGCCACGCTCGTGGCGCCCAGCACCAGTCACAGCTGCGCCGTCGTCGGGGGAACGGGCAAGTGCTGGGGCGACAATTCGTTTGGGCAGGTGGGAGACAACACCAACACGCCTCGACCGACACCGGTCGATGTCGTCGGCCTTCCCAGGTCCGCTCGTGATCGCTGCGAGCGTGGGGGGCAATCACAACTGCAGCATCGTAAGCGGCGGCGGCGCGATGTGCTGGGGCAGCAACATCGCCGGTCAGATCGGCGACAACACGAACTCGCAACGTCCGTCCCCGGTAGCGGTCACCGGCCTCTCGAGCGGCGTCGTCGCGATCGCAACGGGGTTCGCGCACAGCTGCGCGGTCGTCGGCAGCGGCGTCAAATGCTGGGGCTACAACGGGCATGGCCAGATCGGCGATGGAACGCAGCTGACGACGCGGTGGACGCCAACGGATGTCACCGGCCTGACCAGCGGCGTCGCGCGCGTCGCAGCGGGGTCCGGCCACAACTGTGCGCTGACCACCGCCGGCGGCGTCAAGTGCTGGGGACAGAACGCGAACGGCCAAGTGGGCGACGGCACGCAGACGGAGCGGTGGACAGCGGTGAACGTGAGCGGGCTCGCAAGCGGGGTCGCCGCGATCACGACCGGCCTGTTTCACAGCTGCGCGCTCACGACGGCCGGCGGCGTCAAGTGCTGGGGTCTCAATACCAGCGGCCAGCTCGGCGACGGCACGACGACGCAGCGATTGACGCCCGTCGACGTCAGTGGCCTTACGAGCGGGGTCACGGCGATCTCGGCCGGTCAGAACCACACGTGCGCGATCGTCACCAAAGTCGGCGTCATGTGCTGGGGCGAAAACGACGAAGGCGAGCTCAATGACGGCACGATGGGGACGCGCCCATTTCCGGCAAGCGTGATGGTCGTCGGCCCTGCGACGCGTCTCGCGATCACGACCGTCAACGGCGGCAATTCGGTCGCCGCGGGAACGGGATTCAACGTTGTCGTCGAGGGCCGCGACGTTGGCGACACATTGGCGGCGGTCACGGCAAGCACCGGCATCGCGCTGAGCCTGGTCGGCGCTGGCACGCTCGCTGGAACGACGACCTGCACGATGGCCGCGGCCGCCAACAATTGCACAGTGTCCGGCGCGACGATCGACACTGCCCAGGTGGGCGCCCTCCTCAGCGCGAACCGCACGAGCGGCGATGTGCTCATCGGCGGGCTCAGCAATCCGTTCGACGTCATCGCGACGCCGCCGGGCGCGCCGACGGGCATCACGGCCGTTCAGGTGCAGGGCGGGATCCTGGTCAGCTTCACGCCGCCGTCGAACACGGGCGGTTCGCCGATCACGGGCTACACCGTGACGTGCAACCCCGGCGCGATCACCGGGAGCGGGACCGCGAGCCCCATCCTCGCTACCGGCCTCACCAACAACACGCCGTACACGTGCAACGTCCGGGCGATCAATGCGATCGGTTCGGGTGCGGTGAGCTCGCCTTCGGGGTCTGTCTTCTACACGGTCGCGCAGCGCACGTTCGTTGCCTCGACCGGGGACGACAGCAGCAGCCTGTGCGGAGCGACCGCACCGTGTCGCACGCTGGCCGCGGCGCTCGGCAAGACACTGCCCGGCGGCGAAGTCATCGTGCTCGATTCGGCGCCCTACGACGCCGTCACGATCACGATGCCGGTCTCGATCCTCGCGGCCGCGGGCATCTACGCGGGCGTCTCGGCGCTTCCGGGTCAGAGTGCGATCACGATCGCTGCCGGACCGTCCGACAACGTCTTCCTGCGCGGGCTTGCCGTCACGTCGGAAGGCGGCACGAACGGGATCCTGTTCTCGAGCGGCGGCGCGTTGTACCTCGAGAACATGATCGTTCGCGGCTACTCGGCGGCAGGGCAGGTCGACGTGAACTTCGCGCCGGCCGGTGCCGCAAAGCTGTCGATCAAGGACAGCCGGATTCAATCCGGAGCCACGGGGCTCCAGATCGCGAACACCGCGGGCGACGTCGGCGTCGTTGTCGACAACGTTCGCTTCGAGAACAACGGCACGGGCGTCAAGGCGATCGCGAACGGTCAACTCACGATCCGCAATTCGATCGTCAGCAGCGGCACACAGGACGGGATCAACCTCGCTGCAGCCAACGGACTGCCGCTGAGCGTGACGCTCGATCGTCTGCTCGTCTCCGGCAACGCGCTTGCCGGTATCACGTCGGGAGGCACGGTGCCGGTCTACACGACCGTCAGCCGCTCGACCGTACGCGGCAACGGTGGTGCGGGCATCTTCGTGTCCGGCGGTGGAACGCCGTCGGAGACGCGTGTCACTCAGTCCACCATCGTTCGCAATGCGACCGGCATCAGCGCGGCCGCGGGCGGCTCGATGCTTTCGCGCGGCAATAACACGGTCGAAGGCAACAACGCCGACGGCAGCTTCAGCGCAACCTATTCGGGGAAATAGATCATGGCGCACGCAAACGACCTTCAACACGGCCTCGGGAGTCGAGGCAGGAGATCGACGATGACGACATCGACCAAGGCAATCGGCGCGGCCCTGCTGGCCGTCACTGCGCTGGCTGCGACGCCCGCCGCCTGGGCGGGCGCGCAGCGCACATTCGTATCTGCGGGAGGCAACGACGCCAATTCCTGCTCGCTGACGGCGGCGTGCAGGGGCTTCGCGGCGGCGCTCGTGCAGACCAATCCGGGCGGCGAAATCGTCGTGCTTGACTCGGCGGGCTACGGGCCGGTAACAATCACGAAGGCGGTGTCGATCGTCGTGCCCCCCGGCATCTACGCCGGCGTGTCGGTCACGGTCGCCGGCACCGACGGCATCGTTGTCAGCGCGGGCGGCGCGGACGAAGTGGTTCTGCGTGGTCTCACGATCAACAACCAGGGTGGCAACAACGGCGTCGTGTTCAATAGCGGTGCCGCGCTCTACATCGAAAGCTGCACGATTCGCGGGTTCTCTCTGCCTGGCATGGCCAATGTGAAGTTCGCTCCCTCCGCGGCGAGCAAGCTGTTCGTCAAGGACAGCTACATCCGCGGCGGGCAGGCGGGGATCAACCTCGCCAACGGCACGACCGCCGCCTCGGCAACGATCGACAACACGCGCATCGAGAGCAACGTCACGGGGGTGACCGCGAGCTTCTCGGGCGGGGTTGCGCTGCGCAACTCGATCGTCAGCGAGAACACGGGCCATGGTGTCAGCCTGCAGACGGGTGCGGGTCAGGTGCTCGACGCCGCGCTCGACAACGTGATGCTCTCGAACAACGACAGCAACGGCCTCAACGTCGCGGGCGGCAGCATCACGGTGGCGATGACCGGCTCGACCGCGGTCGGCAACATCACCGGCGTCTTCGTGCAGGGCGGCTCGAGCGCGGCGACGGCGCGCCTTACGAACAACGTGATCTCGCGCAACACGACCGGCATCCAGACCGGCGCGAATGGGTCGATCCTGTCGCCCGCGAGTAATACGATCGAGGGCAACGGCACCGACGGCGCGCCGGGGGGCTACTCGCCGAAGTAGTTACGCGTTGTCGTTCCCGCCCCGATTGCCCCACTTGAGGGCAGGCTGCGGCGGGGACCCACGGTGGTACGTCGTTCCCCCGAAGGCGGGGACCCGCGGTCGTACGTCGTTCCCGCGAAGGCGGAGACCCGCGGTCGTACGTCGTTCCCGCGAAGGCGGAGACCCGCGGTCGTACGTCGTTCCCGCGAAGGCGGGAACCCAGTGACTTTCGCTTATCTGCGCACGACTGCATCCCAACGACACTGGGTCCCCGCGTTCGCGGGGACGACGCGGGTGCGCCTTCGCGGGGGCGACAGACCGCCGGGCCCCGCCTTCGCGGGGCGTGGGACGGGTGCCCCTAACCGCTTGAATCAGGGTCGGAATTCGCGCTATACTACGCGACTTTGCATCGTTAGCCGTCCCGAATTTCCGAAGGAGCGAGCCATGGCTCGAGTGTGTCAGGTCACCGGCAAGGCCCCGATGGTGGGCAACAACGTTTCGCACGCGAACAACAAGACCAAGCGGCGCTTCCTGCCGAACCTCCAGCAACGCCGGTTCTGGATCGAGAGCGAGAACCGCTGGGTGAGCCTGCGCCTCACCAACGCGGCGCTGCGCACGATCGACAAGAAGGGCATCGACGTCGTGCTCTCCGAGATCCGCGCGCGCGGCGTCCACGTCTAACCGCCGGAGGAATCGATCATGCGCGAGAAGATCAAGCTCGAATCGTCGGCCGGCACCGGCCACTTCTACACGACGATGAAGAACAAGAAGAACATGCCGGAGAAGATGGAGATCAAGAAGTTCGATCCCGTCGCCCGCAAGCACGTGATGTACAAGGAGACGAAGCTCAAGTGACGCGGAACGCGTCATCCCCGCGAACAGCTCAAGTGACGCGGAACGTGTCATCCCCGCGAACGCGGGGATCCAGCGACTTGCAGTCGCTCGAAATAGCCCGCCGCCCGGCGGGCTTTTTGTTTCCGTCATTCCCGCGAAGCCTGCCCCCGAGCGTTGTAGTCGGGGGCGGGAATCCAGCGACTCTCCCGTGGCCCGAACGACACTGGGTTCCCGCCTTCGCGGGAACGACGAGCCGGCGGGGACGACGACCTCAGTCGAGCGACAGCCCCGCGCGACGCAGCCGGGTCCGCAGCCGTTCCAGCTCCTCCTGCAGGTCGACGAACAGGCCCGCCAGGTCGGGGTTGGCGTCGAAATGGCGCTCGACGTCGCGCAGGCGCCGCGCACGCACGACATCGCGGCTCGCAAAGACCCAGCGCTGCGGGATCGCCACCCTGGCCTCCGAGAAGCACGCCGGCCTGCACATGCTCGACGATCCACGCCTGGTCGACGCCGCAATTGCCGGCAATCTCGTCGATGCCGACCCCAAGCTCGTCGAGCAGCGAAGCAATGTTGTCGTGTGCCATGGACTGCTCCCAGTCAGCGACGCGGATCGAACGTGAGCTCGCGCGCCATCGTTTCGTAGATCTCCCGCGCTTTCGGGCTGTCGGCACGCGGCAGCACGACTTCCAGTACGAGGTAGAGGTCGCCGGGCGGCGTACCGGGAATGCCGCGCCCCTTGAGCCTCAACTTGCGCCCGGTCTGCGAACCTTCGGGAACGCGGACGTCGACGGAGCCGTCGGGCAAGTCGGCGCGGACCGTCGCCCCGAGCGCGGCCTCCCATGGCGCGATGCGCAGCGTCGCGTCGACGTCGCGGCCTTCGACGCGATAGCGGCCGTGCGGCTCGAAGTGCACCTCGAGATAGAGGTCGCCTGCCGGGCCCTCGCCACCGCCAGGCCCGCCCTGGCCGGCCAGACGGATCACCTGCCCTTCGTGGACGCCCTTCGGGATCCGGACGTCGAGATGCCGCTCCGCCAGCGTCACGTGTCCCTGCGCGTCGACCTGCGGCGCACGCAGCGTGATCGTGCGCGAGGCCCCGCGGTAGGCATCTTCGAGTGTGAGCAGGATCTTCGCGTGATGATCCTCGCCGCGCATACGCATGCGCGCACCGCGCGCGCTGGCGCGGCCGAAGAGCTCGGCGAAGAAATCGCTGAAGTCGCCCATGTCGCCGTCGGGCGCGCCGCGGCCCGAGTACTCGAAGCCCGCGTCCCAGCCCGGTGGCGGCCGGAATTCCTGGCCCGCCTGGTGGCCGCGTCCGAGTTGATCGTAGGCGGCGCGCTTCTCGGGGTCCGAGAGCACGGCGTTCGCCTCGTTGACCTCTTTCATCCGCGCCTCGGCATCCGGCTCCTTCGAGACGTCCGGATGGTACTTGCGCGCGAGGCGGCGATACGCCTTCTTGATCTCGTCCTGTGTCGCTTCCCGCGTAACGCCGAGCGTCTGGTAGTAGTCGCGGAATTCCATCCGGGCTCCTGTCTCACGTCGTTCCCGCGCACGCGGGAACCCAGCGTCGTTCGTCGGACGTCACTGGGTCCCCGCCTGCGCGGGGACGACAGTCTAGGATACGTGGTTGCGGGAGAAGCCGGTCTCAAGCGGCCCATGCCGCGGACCGAAATGAAAAGAGCCCGCGATGCGGCGGGCTCTGCCGGTGAGAAGGGACCCGTTACGCGTAGCGCTTGAGCTGCAGCGAGAACTGCGCGAGCGGAGCGATCCCCGAGTCTTCGGCGCGCCGGCACCAGTCCTGCAGACGGGCGAGGAGCTGCTCGCTCGAATCGGTCGACCGTTCCCACAGCGCGTTCAGCTCCTGGCGCATCGCGTAGATCGTGGCCAGCGCCTTGCTGCGGGCCATCGCCCGGGCCAGCGTCGCGCGCTCATGGTCGCGCAGCGTGCCGGTATGGCCGCCCGAGAGCCAGCCCGTCAAGCGGCGCATGCTTGGAACGTGCGCGAGCTCGGCGCGGCCGACGCGCTCGCGCAGCGCCGCGAGCTCCGTTGCGCACGCTTCCTTGAGCGAGCGGGCATAGGCGCGCGCGACGACGTAACGATGCGCAATGACGGCCTCGAGCGTCGCCATGTCCGGCACGTGCTTGCTCGTTCCTACGACCTGGAGCTTGGGTGGGAGCTTCTTGACCTGCGCGAGCCCGAGCGCCTGGAGGGCGCGGATGTAGCCCCAGCCGAGATCGACCTCGTACCACCGCGACGACATCTTCGCCGACGAGCCGAACGCATGATGATTGTTGTGGAGCTCCTCGCCGCCGATCAGGATGCCCCACGGCACGATGTTCGTCGACGCGTCGCCGGTGGCGAAGTTGCGATAGCCCCAGAAGTGCCCGATGCCGTTGACGACGCCGGCGGCGAGCACCGGAATCCACGCCATCTGCACGGCCCAGATCGTCGCTCCGATCGGACCGAACAGAACGATGTTGAGCGCGAGCATCAGGCCGACGCCTTCCCACGAATAGCGCGAGTAGACGTTGCGCTCCATCCAGTCGTTCGGCGTGCCCTTGCCGAAGCGCTCGAGGGTGTCCTGGTTCTTCGCCTCTGCGCGATAGAGCTCGGTGCCCTCGAAGAAGACCTTGCGCAAGCCGCGCCGCTGCGGGCTGTGCGGATCCTCATCGGTCTCGCACTTTGCATGGTGCTTGCGGTGGATCGCGGTCCACTCGCGCGTGACCATGCCGGTGGTGAGCCACAGCCAGAAGCGAAAGAAGTGGGAGATCGCAGGATGCAGGTCGAGCGCGCGGTGCGCCGAGTGCCGGTGCAGGTAGATCGTGACCGCGGCGATCGTGACGTGCGTCAGCGCGAGCGTGACGACGATGTAGCCCCACCAGGGGAGCGCCATCAGGCCGTGCGCGGCCAGCGACAGGAAATCAAAGGACATAGATGGAGGGAGGCGACCGTCGGGCTTTTGGCTCCCGGACGCCAGTCAATTTGAGGTGCGCCATTATACCCTACCCAGGGGCGGCGCAGGGAAATCCTACAAGGGCATTTTAGCTATATCAATTAGGCGGTTGTGGTGGCGCTCCTGGAGTCGCCCGCGCCGCGCCGGCAGCCTCCGCCGTCGGGTCCGCTCGATCCGGCCCATCCCGCCCGAGAAGGCGGACCTCGCGCTGTGGAAAGGGGATCCGGATGCCGTGCTTGCGGAACGCGGCTAGGATCTCGCGGTAGAGCACGCTGCGCAGATCGCCCTGGCCGGCCTCGGGGTCGTCGATCCACACGCCGAGCTCCAGCTCGATGCCGTTTTCGGCAAACCGGGTGACCATCGCCGTCGGCGGCGAAGGCGACTTGAGCACGCGGCCATGGCTGTCGCCCGCGGCCGCCATCAGCGCGAGCGCGAGCTCGACGTCGCTGTCATAGCTCACCTGCACCTGGATCGCGACCCGCGAGTTCTTCGATGTGTACGTGTAGTTGAGCACCGTCGTCGTGATGAGCGTCTCGTTGGGCACGATCGCCTCGACGCCGTCCGGGCTCCGCACGACGACGTAGCGCGACGTCACGCTGGTCACGATGCCGTGGCGCCCGTCGACGGTGATCATGTCGCCCAGGCGGATCGAACGGTCGAGCAGGATCGTGAAACCGGCGATGTAATTGCTCGCGAGCTTCTGCAGCCCGAGCCCGATCCCCACGGCGATCGCGCCGCCGAACACCGTGAGCAACGTCAGGTCGATGCCGACCGCCTGCAGCGCGAACAGCACGCTGATCACGAGCAGTAGCGCCCGCAAGACCTTGGAGAGCACGACGCGCATGTTGATGTCGAGCGCGTCGGCGTTGCTGAGCTTGTGCTCGATGAACGCGGACACCCAGAGCGCTGCGGCGATCGTCACCATCAGGACGACGAGCCCCTTGCCGATCTCGAGCACCGAGATGCGCGTCTTGCCGATGGGGATCTGCATCGCGTCCAGCTCGGCGCCGATCCGCGGCAGCACGTCCAGGAAGTACAGCACGACCAGCGCCCAGATCGCGAACGAGATCATCCGCTCCGACGCCGCCATCCAGTTCGCATCGCCGAAGAGCCCGCGCAGCGCGTAGACAAACATGCGGATCAGCGCCAGCGCGATCGCGAGCGGCAGTGCGACGGAGAGGAAGAACGGCGTGTGGACGATGCGGAACACCGCATGCGCGAGTACCAGCAGCACGAGCGAGACGAGCGGGAAGATCAACCGGTTGATCCCGCCCAGCCCCACGCGCACGAACTCGCCGGCGTCCGCGCGCTTGAGTCGCACGTGGCGATCGATCGCCCACCCGCCCGCGAAACACGCGGCGGTCAACGCCAGCTCGAGCCAACCGAGCGGCGTCGACAGCTCCGTCGTGATCCGGCTGAAATCGACGGGTGGAAACATGACCGGAAGTCTAGCGGATATGCCCAGCGCCGGCGGCGGGGTCACACGGTGGCCTCCGCACCGCCGGCCTTCGCGAGGTGCCGATTTGTCGGTCTCTCGCCATCGCTCGCGGACGCGCCCTTCGGGCCTTGGCTGCGCCCCGCTCGTTCAGGCGTGCTCGAGGATCGCGGCAAAGAATCCGTCGCAGCCGTGGCGGTGCGGAAGGAGGCGAAGGTCAGGCCCCGTGTCGAGCGCGATGTTCGCCCGCGCGAGCTCGGCCGCCGCATTGCCCCGTACGAACGCCGGATGCGCGGCGAGAAAGCGCGCGACCACGGCGTCGTTCTCGTCGGGGAGCACGCTGCAGGTGGCATAGACCAGCCGGCCGCCGCGTTTCACGAGCGTTGCCGCCGACGCGAGGATCGCGTCCTGCTTGCGCACGAGCTCAGCCAATGCTGACTCCGGCTGCCGCCACTTGAGATCGGGGTTGCGCCGCAGCGTGCCGAAGCCGGTGCACGGCGCATCGACGAGCACGCGGTCGAGCTTGCCGGCGAGGCGCTTGATCTTGGTGTCACGCTCCCCTTCGAGGTGCTGCGGATGGACATTCGAGAGTCCCGAGCGTGCGAGTCGCGGCTTGAGCTTCGACAGCCGCTTCGCGGAGACATCGAACGCGTAGAGACGCCCCTGCGAGCGCATCAGCGCACCCAGGAGCAGCGTCTTGCCACCGGCGCCGGCGCAGAAGTCGGCGACCATCTCACCGCGGCGCGGCGCGACCAGGTAGCCGACGAGCTGGCTGCCTTCGTCCTGGATTTCGAGCATGCCTTCCGTGACCAACGCATGCCGTCCGAGCGAGGGTCGTCCCGCAATGCGCAACCCGAGTGGCGAGTACGGCGTGTCGGTGGCATCGAGGCCCGACGCCGCGAGCGCTTTGCGCGCGGCATCGCGCGTCACCTTCAGCGGATTGGCGCGAAGATCGAGCGACGCGGGAGCGAGCCACGCGCGTGCGAGCTCGATGCGCTCGTCCTCGCCGAACGCTGCGCCGAGGCGCTGCCACAGCCAATCGGGCAGATCGGCGGCCACGGCGGGCGCGAGCTCGGTGCCAAGTCGTGACTTGAACTCGGCGAGCCACGCCGCGTCGGCGGCGGAGACGAGCGGTGCGAGGTCGCGGACGCTGTGGCCGAGCTCGCGCACGAGCACGGCGAGCGCGAGCTTCTTCGGGTTCTCGGTCTGGGCCAGCGTTTCCAGCGAGCGCCTGCGACGCAGATACGCGAAGACGGCGTCGGCGATCCGCGCGCGATCGTGCTGACCCATCGCGGGGTGCCGCCGGAAGAAGTGATGGAGCAGTGTATCCGCGGGCGCTGCGAGCGCACGCACCTCGGCGATCGCGGCGCCGATCCCCGCGAGCTGGTTTGCGCGTAGCGTCATCGCCTACGATGCGGGCTCGGCGGTTTCGTCGGCGCGGATCGACTGCAGCAGGGCCTCGAACGTGCCGCGCGGCCCGGTGTAGCGGATCTTGACGGGAATGAAGCGGAGCGAAGGCGCGAGCCAGACGTAGCCGTCGCTCCGGCCGTCCTCGCTCACTCGGTGCCAACGCACGGTGTCGATCTCGCCTTGTCCCCACTCGATGCGCTCGTCGTCCTCGCGCGTGATGGTGTAACGCGCGACGCGGCGGGTCGTGGCGACACTGAAGGACACCTCGTGCCCGCTCGGTGGCGAAAAGTAGTACTGCCACATGATCGCGAGCCAGTCGAAGGTCGGAATCTCGAGCGCTGCCGTTTTCATGTCGTTCAGCGTGACGACACCCGCTTCCCAGTCGAACACGGCGATTTCGTGCTGCGGGCGGTCGCTCCGCTCGAATGTGAACTCGTAGGGCTGAAGGCCGCTTGCGGTGATCGAGCCGCGACTCTCGACGCGCCCCTGTCCGGGATAGAGGAGCGCGGCCAGTCCCCTGAGCTCGCCGACGCTCGAGATGCGATAACGGTTGCCGGAATGTTCGAACCGGTAGGTCGCGTCGCCGATCATGAAGCCCTGCGTGCCGAGGAAGCCCTTGTAGACGAGATCGACCCGCGGCGGAAGCGTCTTCTCCGAAATCTCCGCAGGCGGTGCGCTCGGCACGCCTGCCGAGGCGATCTCGACCGGCGTCGCCGGCGGCTCGGGACCCGCTGCGATCGCCTCGGGCGTCGGATCGATGAGCGCGGGCTCGGAAGGCACGATCTCGGGCGCGATCGGAGAAGGGGTCGTGATGGGGCGCGGCGGGGCCGCGACGATCGTGTGGCGGGGCGGGGCTTGGGCTTCGCGGCGACCACGACGGGCTTCGGCGGCGGCGGAAGTTCCGTGATCGTCGCCTGCAACGGCACGGTATCGGGCGACTTCGGGAGCTCGAGCGGCCATTCCATGAACGCGAGGTGCACGGCGATCGACGCCAGCAGCGCCAGCACGAACGCGCGGCGCGCGGGCGGCCGTCGGGGCGAGCCGGACGCCCGAGCGATACCGAGTCGAAGAGCGGAGGCAGGGGAGCTCATGGCCGTTCAAGGCGCAGGGACTTCGAGCGCGTTACCCGGTACGGGCTGTTCCTTAACGCGGACCCGACGGCCGTCGATGACGAGCCGACCTTCGCAGCAGGCGCGAACAGCCATCGGCAGCAGGCGGTGCTCGATCTCGAGCACGCGCGCTGCGAGGCTTTCGGCGTCGTCGTCTTCGTGCACCGCGACCGCGCCCTGGGCGACGATCGGCCCATGGTCGACGTCGTCGGTGACGAAGTGAACGGTGCAGCCGTGGACGCGGACGCCATCGGCGAGCGCGCGCCGATGGGTATCGAGTCCGGGATAGGCGGGCAGGAGTGCGGGATGGATGTTGAGCATGCGGCCTCGGAAGCGCTGCACGAACGCGGGACCGAGCACGCGCATGAATCCGGCCAGGACCACGACGTCGGGCTCGCTCGTGTCGATCGCGTCGGCGAGCGCGGCATCGAACAACGCGCGATCGGCGAACCCGCGATGATCGACGCACGCGGTCGCGACACCGTGCTCGGCGGCGACGCCAAGTCCACTTGCGTCGGGGCGATTGCTGATCACCGCGGACACGGTGCCGCCGAGCTCGCCCTTGCGCTCGGCTCCTAGCAGCGCCGCAAGATTCGACCCGCGGCCGGAGATCAGGACGGTGATGCGCGGAATCGCCATCGCGAGAATCCGCGAATGCGCTCTAGGCGACGACGGTGGCGGGCGTTCCGTCCTTGCGCTCGACGGTGCCGATCCGATACACCGCTTCGCCGGCCGCGGCCAGCATCGCCTGGGCGCGCGCGGCATCGTCGGGCGCGACGACCAGGACCATGCCGAGGCCGCAGTTGAACACGCGATGCATCTCGCCCTCGGTGACGTTCCCCGCGCGCTGCAGCCAGTCGAAGATCGGCGGCCGCGGCCACGCGGCGCGCTCGATGCGCGCGGCGAGCCCGTCGGGAAACATCCGGTGCGTGTTCTCGACGATTCCGCCCCCCGTGATGTGCGCCATGCCTTTGACATCGACCTCGCGCAAGAGCGCGAGCACGGGCCTGACATAGATGCGCGTCGGCTCGAGCAGCAGCTCGCCCAGCGTCCGCGTTCCTGGCAGGCCTGGCGCCGGTGCCCGCAGGTCGGCCCCGGAAACGTCCAGGATCCGGCGGATCAGCGAGAAGCCGTTCGAGTGCGGCCCGCTCGACGCGAGGCCGAGGAGGACGTCACCCGCGGCGATACTCCGGCCGTCGATCGCCTTTGACTTCTCGACCACGCCGACGGCGAATCCGGCCAGATCGTATTCGCCGGGCGGGAACGCGTTCGGATGCTCGGCGGTCTCGCCACCGATGAGCGCGCAGCCCGCCTGGGCGCAACCGGCCGCAATACCCTTCACGACGTCGGCGGCGACCGCGACGTCGAGGCGCTCGCAGACGTAGTAGTCGAGGAAGAACAACGGCTCGGCGCCTTGCACCAGGATATCGTTGACACTCATCGCGACCAGGTCGATGCCGATCGTGTCGTGGCGCGACAGCGCGAACGCGAGCTTGAGCTTCGTGCCCACGCCGTCGGTGCCCGCGACGAGCACGGGCTCGCGATAGCGCTTCGGCAGCTCGACGAGTGCACCGAAGCCGCCGATGCCAGCTAGCACTTCGGGACGGAGGGTGCGCTTCGCGAACGGCTTGATGCGCTCGACGAGCGCATCGCCGGCGTCAATGTCGACACCGGCCTCGCGATACGAAAGCGGGTGCGCGGGGGCGGGAACGGAAGAGCTCATCGACGGGGACGCTGCAGCGAAACGGAGATCCTCGCGCTGTCGAGGGAAGGTTGAGCGCCCGCGAAGCGCCGCGGTACAGTGCGCAACCCGGCCGAATTTTACCGGAATCGCCGAGAGCGAGTTCCGTCCGGCTCCGGCTCGCCGCGCCACGACGCGCGCCCCGACGATTTCCATGGAACAGCTCGTCTTCGATCTCGCACCGCCCGAGCCGCCTTCATTCGCGAATTTCCTGCCGGGGCGCAATGCCGAGGTGCTGTCGGCGCTGGCCCGACTCGCGGCAGGCGAGGCGACGACGACCGGCGTCCTCGTGTGGGGTGCTCCGGGCGCAGGGAAGTCGCATCTGCTGCGCGCGAGCGTCGCCGCCGCGTCGGCGCGCGGAGCGACGGCCGCCTATTTCGCGGATCCTGGCACGCTTGCGGCGACGGACGCCAGCACGCTCGGTGCGCACGCGCTCGTTGCGGTCGACAGCGTAGATACCGCCGGCGCCGATGCCCAAGCGCGCCTGTTCACCTTGTTCAACCAGCTCCAGGCGGAAGGCGGACATTTGCTCGCTGCCTCGCGCGCACCGCCCGTGTCGCTCGCTCTGCGTGAGGACCTGCGAAGCCGCCTGGGTTGGGGCCTTGTGCATGAGCTCGTACCCCTCGCGGACGAGGACAAGGTCGCGGCCCTCGGCGCCTATGCGCAACGGCGCGGCTTCGCGATCCCCGACGACGTCGTCCGCTATCTCCTCGCGCACGGCCGACGCGACATGCCAACCTTGATCGGCGCGCTCGCAGCGCTCGATCGCCATTCACTCGCGGTGCGCCGGCCGATTACAGTGCCGATGATCCGCGACTGGCTTCAGGGCGACATGGGGCTGCGCTGAGCCGCCCGAGGCTCGTCCGCTGCAAGTTTTGTATATAAAACAACGGGTTGAATCGAACGACGCCGATTTGCGCCGTCGCGAAACGTGTCAACCCCGATCCATGTCAAACGTTAACTGCGGCGACACCCGCATTCATTGTGTCGATCCGTCCTTAACCACGAAAGTACCCGCAAATCATGAGCAGACTCCTTACGGCCTTGATCGCCAGTGCCTTCGCCTTCACGGCGGCGGCGCAGACGACCGCTCCGGCCTCTGCGCCGGCAGCGTCCGCGGCCACAGCAGCTCCGGCCGCTGCGACGCCCGCGAAGGCCCCCGAGGCCACAACTTCGGCGGACGCCGGCAAGTCGACGTCGGACAAGAAGAAATCCAGCAAGAAGAAGAAGAAGCACACCACCACGACCGAGCACCACGCCAGCACCACGGCGCCGGCTTCGACCACGCCCGGGAAGTAAGGGCTTTTAGGGTTGCGTTCACGGCCGGAAGTCCTTATCATTCCAAGGCTTTTTAGACTTTGGGCCGTCGCGCGAACTCCGCGAGCCGAATTGAAGTCTTAGCAGTTCAAACCATGAGGAACCACAGATGAACAAACTATTGATCGCGCTCATCGCCGGCGGGTTCGCCGCGACGGTCGCCGCGCAAGGCACGATGCCCGGCGAAACGCCGAAGGACAAGCAAAAGCAAAACACCGTCAAGTCCGTGACCGAGAGCTCCACCGAAACCGGCGAAAACAGGGCGCAGCAACAAAAGGGCACCGCCGAAGCGAAGGCCGCCAAGGGCACGCCGAAGGATCTGCCGACGAAGGCCGACAAGCAGAAGGCCGTCGACGCCTCGACCGCGGCGAGCACGACCACCTCTGCTAACAGGTCCCAGGAAGCCGCGGGCGTCGCCGACGCGAAGGCCTCGAAGGGCACGCAAAAGGCGCTGCCGACGACCAAGGACAAGCAGAAGGCCGTCGACTCGACCACGAAGAAGGAAGCGAGCCCATAACTCGCTGCCGTTCGATTCCAGAAGGCAGGGGCCGCGAGGTTCCCTGCCTTTTTCTTTTCCGGAGCGCGCCGATAGTGACCTCACGCCTCGTTCGAGCGATGACGGTGTATCGATGATTCGCAAGCTTCGCGTCGTCGTCGGCATGTCCGGCGGCGTCGACTCGTCGGTCGCGGCGTGGCTCCTGAAGCAGCAGGGCTTCGAGGTCGTCGGCCTGTTCATGAAGAACTGGGAGGACGACGACACCGACGAGTACTGCACGTCGCGGGCGGACCTGGTCGACGCGGCGGCGGTGGCCGATGTGATCGGCATCGAGCTCGAGGCCGTCAACTTCGCGCGCGAGTATCGCGAGCGCGTGTTCGCGCACTTCCTCCGCGAGTACGAGGCGGGCCGAACGCCCAATCCGGACGTGCTCTGCAACAGCGAGATCAAGTTCCGCGCGTTCCTCGATCACGCACGGGCGCTCGGTGCCGATCGGATCGCGACCGGTCACTATGCGCGGCTGCGGCGTGCGGGCGACCGGGTAGAGCTGCTCAAAGCGGTCGATGCGACCAAGGACCAGAGTTACTTCCTGCACCAGCTTACGCAGGCGCAGCTGGCGCCGGTCGTCTTCCCGCTGGGCGAGATCGCGAAGCGCGAGGTGCGCGCGATTGCGAAGCGCGAAGGGATCCCGACCTGGGCGAAGAAGGACTCCACCGGCATCTGCTTCATCGGCGAGCGTCCGTTCCGCGATTTCCTCGCGAAGTACCTGCCGCGAACGCCGGGCCCGATCGAGACGCCGGACGGCCGTGTCGTCGGCGGCCACCACGGCGTTGCGTACTACACGCTCGGGCAGCGGCAGGGGCTCGGGGTCGGCGGGACCAAGGCGGGCGACGCGCTGCCGTGGTTCGTGGCAGCAAAGGATGCGGTGCGCAACGCGCTGATCGTCGTTCAGGGCCACGAACACCCGCTGCTCCGCCGCAGCGAGGTGGATGCGCAGGACATGCACTGGATCGCAGGTACGCCTCCCGCGGCGCCTGTGCTTGCCCGACTCGGGGGCAAGACGCGCTACCGGATGGCCGATGCCGCGTGCCGTCTCGAGCGGCTCGGCGAGGATTCGTGGCGCGCGACGTTCGCCGCGCCGCAATGGGCGCCGACGCCGGGGCAGTACCTGGTGCTCTACGACGGCGACGTATGCCTTGGCGGCGGTGTCATTGCCGCGCCGGTATCGGCATCCGCGGCGACCGCGGCCATGGCGACCGCCTGACGCACGCGCGTCAGAACGGAATATCGTCGTCGAAGTCGTCGGTCTTGGGCTTGGTGCCGCCGCCTTTGGCGCCTCCGCCCTTGGGCGCACCGCCGCCGCCACCGGGCGGAGCACCGAAGTCGACGTCGCCGGCGGGTCCGGCGCCGGTGCCGCCGGCACCGCCACCACCGCCGCCGCCGCCACCACCACCACCACCTTCACGCGACCCCAGGAGCTGCATCTCCTCGGCGATGATCTCGGTCGTGTAGCGGTCCTGTCCTTCCTTGTCCTGCCACTTGCGCGTCTTGAGTCGGCCCTCGACGTAGACGGGACGCCCCTTCTTCAAATACTCGCCCGCGATCTCGGCCAGACGATCATAGAAGACGACGCGGTGCCATTCCGTCTCCTCCTTCTTCTCGCCGCTCGCCTTGTCCTTCCACTGGCGGGAGGTGGCGACCGTAATGTTGCAGATCGCCGCACCGCTGGTCGCGTAGCGCGTCTCGGGATCGCGGCCCAAGTTGCCGACCAGAATCACCTTGTTCACCGAAGCCATTTAAGTCTCTCCCATTGAGTAACTGCCGTGATTGTAGGCGGGCGGCGCGGACATCGTCGCGCTCGCTGCGAGCCAGAGCGCCGTGAGGACGAGGCAGAAGCCGAACACCGCGGGGGGGCCGTGATGCTGCGACAGCCAGCCCCCTCCCGCCGCACCGACGAACGTCCCCAGGAATTGCACGCTGGAATAGATGCCGACGGCCGTGCCCTTGGCGGTCGGCGGCGCGAACTTCGAGATGAGCGAGGGCAGCGTCGCTTCGAGCAGGTTGAATGCCGTGAAGAAGACGACCAGCGCGCCGATCGTCAGCGCGAGCGAGGCGCCGGCTATCGCGAGCAGCGCCTGTCCCGCGAGCAGCACGGCAATCGCGCCGACGAAGATCGGCTTGCCCCGTCCCGGGCGGTCGGCGTTCAGCATGGCCGGCAGCATCAGCGCGACGGAGGCGAGCAGCACCGACAGGTAGACGAGCCAGTGCCGCGCCGGCGGCACGCCGTTGTCGCGGAGCATGAACGGCACTTGCACGAAGAGCGCCATCAGCGAAGCGTGCAGCGCGAAAATGCCGTAGTTGAGGCGCAGCAACTGCCCGTCAGCGAGCACCCGCCGCCATTGGCCTCGCGAATCGACGGCCACGGACTGGACGGCAACGCGGGGCACCACGACATTGAACACAGCGATGGCCCCGAGCGCGAGAACGCCGGTCATGACGAAGATGCCGGGGACGCCGATGACGTCCGTCAACGCCGGGCCTGCGACGAGCGACAGCGCGAAGGTCGCGCCGATGGTCATGCCGATCGCTGCCATCGCACGGGTGCGCACCTCGTCGCGCGTCAAGTCTGCAGCGAGCGCGATCACCGCCGCGGAGATCGCACCGGCGCCCTGCACGGTGCGCCCGAAGATCGTCCAGTAGATCGTCGGCGCCCACGCAGCAACGAAGCTGCCCAGCGCGAAGATGACGAGTCCGCCGGCAATCACCGGCCGCCGACCCCAGCGATCGGACGCCCAGCCGAACGGAATCTGCAGGACCGCCTGCGTGAGTCCGTACGCGCCGAGCGCGAGACCGACAAGCGTGTGATCGCGTCCTCCGGGCAGCGCTTCCGCGTACAGGGCGAGCACCGGCAGCACGATGAACATGCCGAGCATCCGCAGGCCGAAGATGCCGGCGAGGCCGGCCGTCGCGCGGCGCTCGACCGGGGTCATGGCGACTCGAGGCTTGGGCGGCGCCCCGGAAGCCGGAACGGAAACGGGGTCGGGCGGCATCGGCGGTGGCCGTGCGCGGCGGATCGAGGGGACGAAAGCGATTGGAAGCGAACTGCGAATTGGCGGTATAGTAGCAGGTTGCCCCGCGGTCCGGCATGCGCCGAATGGCCGAGCAAGCGAAAGAGAAGCGGAAGAAGCGCGCAGCATCGCGCAGAAGCGCACAGAAGCACGCCACGGGCAGAAACCGCAACCGTCAGTCGAGAATCGAAGCAGCATGGAATACATCCGCATCCGCGGCGCGCGCACGCACAACCTCAAGAACATCAACCTCGAGCTGCCGCGACACCGGCTGATCGTGGTCACGGGCCTGTCGGGCTCCGGCAAGAGCTCGCTCGCATTCGACACGCTCTATGCCGAAGGGCAGCGGCGCTATGTCGAGTCGCTATCGGCGTACGCGCGCCAGTTCCTGCAGCTCATGGAGAAGCCGGACGTCGACCTGATCGAGGGGCTCTCCCCGGCGATCTCGATCGAGCAGAAGGCCACTTCGCACAATCCGCGCTCGACGGTCGGCACCGTCACCGAGATCCACGACTACCTGCGCCTGCTGTTCGCGCGTGTCGGCGATCCCTACTGTCCCGATCATCCGGAGCAGAAGCTCGCGGCGATGACGATCTCGCAGATGGTCGATGCGACGCTTGCGCTGCCGAACGATTCGCGCCTGATGATCCTGGCGCCGGTTGTCGTCAACCGCAAGGGTGAGCAGCAGGAGCTTCTGGTCGAGCTCCGGGCCAAGGGCTTCGTCCGCGTGCGGGTCGACGACAAGGTTTACGAGATCGACGCGGTGCCGCGCCTCGCGAAGAACACGAAGCACACGCTCGAGGTGGTGGTCGACCGGCTGCGGCTGCGGCCCGACCTGAAACAGCGGCTCGCGGAATCCTTCGAGACGGCGCTGCGCGCGGGTGACGGGCGAGCGATCGTCGTCGAGCTGGACAAGCAAGATGCGGTTCAGGAGGCGGGAGCGAGCGCGGAGGACGCCGAGCATCTGTTCTCGGCAAAGTTCGCCTGCCCGATCTGCAACTACTCGCTGCAGGAGCTCGAGCCGCGACTGTTCTCGTTCAACAGTCCGATGGGCGCGTGTCCGCGCTGCGACGGTCTGGGCTCGATCAGCTTCTTCGATCCCAAGCGCGTCGTCGCCTTCCCGCAGCTCTCGCTCGCATCGGGCGCGATCAAAGGCTGGGACCGGCGCAACCAGTTCTATTTCCAGATGCTCGGGAGCCTCGCCAAGCACGCGGGCTTCGATCTCGAGCGTCCGTTCTCGCGGCTGCCCGAGCGCGTCCAGCAGCTCGTCCTCTATGGCAGCGGCGACGAGGCGATCCCGTTCACCTACCTGTCCGAGCGCGGCCGGCCGGTCGTGCGCGAGCACGCCTTCGAGGGGATCATCCCGAACCTCGAGCGCCGCTACCGCGAGACCGATTCGGTGATGGTGCGCGAGGAGCTCGCGAAATACCTGAATTCGAAGCCATGCCCGGAATGCGGCGGCACGCGACTGCGGCGCGAGGCGCGCTTCGTCAAGGTCGGCAACGGTGCTGCCGCCCGCGCGATCTACGAGGTGTCCGGGCTCGCGCTCAAGGAGGCTGCCGGCTATTTCGCGACGCTCACGCTCGAAGGACAGAAGCAGGCGATCGCCGAGAAGATCATCAAGGAGATCGTGAGTCGCCTCGCGTTCCTGAACAACGTCGGCCTCGACTACCTGTCGCTCGACCGCTCCGCCGAGACGCTGTCGGGCGGCGAGTCGCAGCGGATCCGGCTCGCGTCGCAGATCGGCTCGGGCCTGACCGGCGTCATGTACGTGCTCGACGAGCCGTCGATCGGCCTCCACCAGCGCGACAACGATCGCCTCCTGTCGACGCTCAAGCACCTGCGCGATCTCGGCAACAGCGTGATCGTCGTCGAGCACGACCACGACGCGATTTGCGCCGCCGATTACATCGTCGACATGGGACCGGGCGCGGGCGAGCACGGCGGGCAGGTCGTCGCGCAGGGGACGCCGGAGGAGATCCGCCTCGCGACGACGTCGCTGACGGGCCAGTACCTCGCGGGTCACCGCCATATCCCGATGCCGGCGCGCCGAATGCGCGCCGATCCCGAGCGGAAGCTGACCGTCACCGGCGCGACCGGGAACAACCTGCGCGACGTCACGCTGAATCTGCCGGTGGGTCTGTTCGTATGCGTGACCGGCGTGTCCGGCTCGGGCAAGTCGACGCTGATCAACGACACCGTCTACCACGCGATCGCGCGGCACCTGTACGGCAGCACGACCGAGCCTGCGCCGTTCCACGAGATGCTCGGGCTCGAGTTCTTCGACAAGGTGATCAGCGTCGACCAGAGCCCCATCGGCCGCACGCCGCGGTCGAATCCGGCGACGTACACGGGGCTCTTCACACCGATCCGCGAGCTCTTCGCGCAGGTGAAGGAGGCGCGGGAGCGCGGCTACGGACCCGGGCGGTTCTCGTTCAACGTGAAGGGCGGGCGCTGCGAAGCGTGCCAGGGCGACGGCCTGATCAAGGTCGAGATGCATTTCCTGCCCGACGTCTACGTGCCGTGCGACGTCTGTCACGGGCAGCGCTATAACCGCGAGACGCTCGAGATCCGGTACAAGGAGAAGAACATCCACGAAGTGCTCGCGATGACGGTCGAGCAGGCCTACGCGTTCTTCGAGCCGGTGCCCGCCGTCGCGCGCAAGCTGTCGACGCTGCTCGACGTGGGCCTGGGCTACATCACGCTCGGTCAGTCGGCGACTACGCTTTCCGGCGGCGAAGCGCAGCGGGTCAAGCTCGCGCTCGAGTTGAGCAAACGCGACACGGGCCGCACGCTCTACATCCTGGACGAGCCGACCACCGGCCTCCACTTCCACGACATCGAGATGCTGTTGACGGTGCTGCACCGCTTGCGCGATCACGGCAACACGGTCGTCGTGATCGAGCACAACCTCGACGTGCTGAAGACCGCGGATTGGATCATCGACCTCGGACCCGAAGGCGGCGGTGGAGGCGGGCGCATCATCGCGGAAGGCCCGCCGGAGGAGATCGTCAAGGTCGCCGCGAGCCACACGGGACACTATCTGCGACCCGTGCTCGAAGCGCACGCGGCCCGGCGGGCGCGCGAATCTCGCGGCGCAGTAACGCCGGCGCGCGAGGGTCGTGCCGCGCGCAGCCGCAAAGCCTCCGGCGACCTGCTCGGCTGACGCGCGCGATGGCGGACGTTGTCATCCGCCGTCCGCTGCCGGCGCGGCTCGACGCCGAGGCCGACGCTGCGATGGCTGTCCAGCGGGCCGCGCTCCGCTCGACGCTGCCGGGGCTCCACAATCCGCACACGGCAGACGAGGACCGCGGATGGATTCGCGGCGTCTTTGCGCAGTGCTCGGTATGGCTCGCGGTTGACGACGATTGGGTCGTCGGCGTGCTCTCGCGCGAGGGCGAATGGGTCAAGCAGCTCTACGTCGCGCCGGGTCGGACCGGACTGGGAATCGGCCAGCGGCTGCTCGAAGCGTTTCTCGATGAAGCGCGGAGCGCGTCGATCCCGGTCGTCCGCCTGTGGACGTTTCAGCGCAACGCCGGCGCGCGCCGCTTCTACGAGCGCAACCGTTTCGTCGCCATCGGCTTCGGCGACGGCGACGGTAACGAGGAAAACGAGCCCGATGTCCTTTACGAGCGCGCGATCATCGATTGAGCCGCTGTCCTACAGGGAATCGTCGAAAATCTTTACGTTCGACCAAAGTCCATGACGGCAACATATAAACGATAGCTTGGGTATTCAAGCGCTTGAATCTGATGGGCACGACCATTGCGTGCAGAAGCTACGAAGGGTGATTTTCCGGCCCAAGTGTAAGAATCACCGCGGACGGTATTTCCATGAAGATCAAAACAATCGCTGTCGCAGCGGTTCTAGTAGTGCGGGTCTTGGCTGTCGCCAGCGTCGGCGAGCATCATCTTTACGTTGGGCAATAACCCTCAACCCGACGAGGCCGAATATCCTGTTTGGTGCGAAGGAAACCGGCGCGACGATCACCGGCGAGGTCGACCATGCGGGCATCGCTGCCATCTTTTCCAGCTTGACCGGCGAGACGCTGCTGCAGAACTCGTCGTGGTCAAGCGGACATTTCCAACAATGCCGGCAAGAAGGTTGATCTGACCAGCATGCATTTCATGCTGGAAGCGGGGTTTGGCTTCACTGACTTCATCTTTAATCCCGCGAGCGGGCACGGGATGGCAACCGTGACCGTTGGAGCGGCCACGTTCACCTACGCGCTCGGGTCCGGTCAGAACTTCCTCACGATCGTTGCAACCGGTGGTGACGTCATGACCGACGTTTCCATAACGGTGGATACAGGGGGCGGTTTCCTGGATTTCAAGCAGCCGCGTGTTTCTGGCGTATGCGAGTTCGGCGTAACCGGCGATTGCACGCCGCTACCGCCGGTAATAATTCCGGAACCTGGAGTGCTCAGCCTTCTAGGGATCGCATTGCTAGCCCTGGCGGGCATTCGCCTCCGCAGGTCATAGCAGCAGCAAGGCGCAGACAAGAGAACGCCGGTTTTCACCGGCGTTTTTCTTTATGCGCCTCCCAAGGCGCCGTCGGGCTTTCAGGACCCTACCAGCCGAGATCCGCCCAGCTCGCCCCGAGGAACGGGTCCGACAGGTCGCGAGCGGTCGCCTCCCGCGTGACCTTGTCCTGCTTGCCACGGTATGCGCTCGCTTCCTTGGCGGCCTGCTCCGCATTCGCCACGCGGTGCTCGGGGTGGAGCTGCACGTAGGCCTCGTACTCCTTCGGGCCGCCGACGTAGATCTGGTTCTTCGCCGCGTCGGGGTAGATAAAATATTTCTTTCCCGTTCGTCTGCATCGCCCTGATCTTGCCGGGAGCGAGTCGCCGGACCCAATCCTCCTGAACCTTGTTCGTCGCAACGAGCACCTTGAAGCCGTTCCCCAGCAGCTGATCTTCGTCGATCGGCGCCGGGGCCGCGCGGGCTGCGAGTGCAACGGCAACCGTCGCTGCCATTACCCCGAGTAACGTGAGCAACTTCGCTCGGCGAACGTTCAGGAAGCGCTGCATGGATCGAGCTCCGTCATTGAAGTGTTGAAACCTATTCTAACCGCCCGCGCGGCGTCGACTGGCGAGTCCGGCGGCTCGGCGCGGAAGCGTCGCGCTACGGGCTCTCCGGTGCCGCCGGAGCCGGATGCCGCTCGTCGGCAACGACGGGTGCAGGACGCGACGTGACTGCAGCCAGAATTCCCGCGAGCAGCGCGCGTGGCGTCGGCGGACAGCCGGGGATCTCGACGTCGACCGGAACGACGTTTGCGACGCGCCCAAGGCTCGCGTAGCTCTCGCCAAAAATGCCGCCGGTGCAGCCGCAGTCGCCCACGGCGACGACGAGCTTGGGATCCGGCGTCGCCTCGTAGGTGCGCCGGAGCGCGATCGCCATGTGCTTCGATACCGGGCCCGTTACGAGCAGCAGGTCCGCGTGGCGCGGACTCGCCACGAATCGGATCCCAAGCCCCTCGATGTTGTAGTACGGATTGCCGAGCGCGTGGATCTCGAGCTCGCAGCCGTTGCACGATCCGGCATCGACCTGCCGGATAGCGAGCGCGCGACCGAGCACGCGCAGGATGTCCGCCTGCAGCCGCTCGACGGCCGCGGCTTCCTCCGCGGGTGCGGGCGGCGGCTCGCTCTTGAGGCCCGTCCTGGCGATCTGCTTCAGGATATGGAGCATCGGTCAGGGCCAGGCCCTACAGATCGTGGCCGCTGTACGACAAGTTGAACGACTTGTTGATCAGCGGGAAGTCGGGAACGATGTTGCCGATCACCGCGTGCTCGAGCACCGGCCACGCCGACCACGACGGATCGTGCGGATGACAGCGCCGGATCGATCCATCCGGCCCGCTTTCGAGCGCGACGAATACAGGCCCTCGCCAACCTTCGACATAGCCCACGCCGAGCCTGAACGCCGGCGGCACGGGAAGCTCCATCCGCACTTCGCCTTTCGGCGCCGCATCGCCGATCGCGCGGATCAAACGCAGCGACTCCAGCGCTTCGTCGAAACGGACCGCGATCCTTGCCGCGACGTCGCCGTCAGTGCGCGAGGCAATACGCACCGCGAGTTCATCATAGGGTGCGACGGGCAGGTCGCGTCGCAGATCGCGGAGGCAGCCGCTCGCGCGCCCCGCCAGGCCGCGCAGTCCGAGTTTCGCGGCGAGCGCCGGTGTCACGGCCCCGCAGTTGCGCACGCGATCCTGCAGCCCGCTGTGCTCGTCGTAGATGTCGCGCAGCGCGACGATCTCGCGCTCGATGCGCGCGCACTCGTCGCGCAGCGCGATCGCGGCGTCTTGCGGGACGTCGATGGTCGTTCCGCCCGGCACAATGTAGTCCATCGCCAGCCGATGCCCGAAGGCTGCCTGGTTGGTGCGCAGTACATCCTCCTTGAGCCGCGAGAACTGGGCGAGGCCGAACGCGAACCCGCAGTCGTTGCCGAGGTAGCCCAGATCGCCCAAATGGTTCGAGAGCCGCTCCTGCTCGAGCGCGAGCGCGCGCAGCCACGCGGCGCGCGGAGGCGCTTCGGTGCCGGCGATGGCCTCGACCGCCTGCGCGTAGGCCCACGCGTAGGCCACCGTCGAGTCGCCGGAGACGCGGCCCGCGAGTCGGCATGCGTCGAACAGCGACAGCGCTTCGAACCGCTTTTCGATGCCCTTGTGAGCGTAGCCCAGTCGCTCCTCGAGTCGCAGCACCTTTTCGCCGACCACCTGGAAGCGGAAGTGCCCCGGCTCGATGATGCCGGCGTGCACCGGGCCTACTGGAATCTCGTGGACGCCATCGCCGTCGACACGGACGAACGCGTAGTCCTCCTCGCCAGGCTCCCACTTGGGCGACGCCTCGAAGTCGCGCCGCAGCGGATAACGGTCGATCGGCCAGCTCGCCTGCCACAACCATTGGCGCTGGTCGTCGCTGTCGGCGGCGATGCCGGTCAGGTCGAAGCCGGCGCGCTGCATCCGGTTCGCCGCGGGAAAGATCGCCGAGACGTCAGGATAGCGCGCGCCGGCATCCGGCAGCGTGTGCTCGAGCACCGTGAGCCCGTCGGCGTCCTCGAGCGCGACTCGGACGACAAAGCCTCGATCACGGTCGCGATCGTCGGTCACCCACAGCGCGACGAGCTGGCCGCCCCCTTCCCACGCGAGGCGGGACGCCGTCAGGAGCTGGCCCGAGCTGACGGGGACGCGCTGCGCCGGGACGGCGGAGGCGAGGGGAGCAGGGGCGAGCCCGAGGCGAGAGACGTCCATCGTCGTCGTCAGCCGATGAGTCTCGCCGCCTGCCGGTACCATTCGGCGAGCGCTGGCGGAATCCACAGGCCCAGCATCAGCACAAGCGCGAGGTGCACGAAGACCGGCACCATCGCGGGCCGCTGTGGCAACCGCCGACTCGTGGTTTCGCCGAACACCATCGGCTGCACCTTCGAGAACACCGACGCAAACGCAACGCCGAGCGCGAGCAGCAGGAACGGCGTCGCCCACGGCTGCTCGCGGATCGCGGTCGTGAGGATCAGGAACTCGCTCGCAAACACGCCGAACGGCGGCATGCCGAGGATCGCGAGCGACCCCAGGATGAGCCCCCAGCCGACGAGCGGGCTGATCGTGATCATGCCGCGGATGTCGTCAATGACCTGGGTGCCGGCCTTCTGCACGGCGTGGCCGACCGCGAAGAAGATCGCCGACTTGGTCAACGAATGTACGGTCATGTGCAGCAATGCGGCGAAGTTGGCAATCGCGCCGCCCATGCCGAAGGCGAACGTGACGATACCCATGTGCTCGATCGACGAATAGGCGAACAGGCGCTTCACGTCCTTCTGCCGCGACAACAGAAACGCCGCGACGACGACCGACAGGAGCCCGAAGCCCATCATCAGCTCGCGCGCGATTGCCGTGTGGAGCGAGCCCTCGACCAGCACCTTGCACCGGACCACCGCGTACAACGCGACGTTGAGCAGGAGCCCGGACAGCACGGCCGAGACGGGGGTCGGACCTTCGGCGTGCGCGTCGGGCAGCCAGTTGTGGAGCGGCACGAGGCCGACCTTCGTTCCATAGCCGACGAGCAGGAAGACGAACGCGAGCGAGAGCACCGTCGGCTCGAGATTGCTCTTGACCCGATCGAGCTCGGTCCAGAGGAGCGCGCCGCCCTCGGCGCCCAGCAGCTTCTCGGCGGCGAAGTAGAGCAGGATCGTGCCGAACAGCGCCTGCGCGATGCCAACGCCGCACAGGATGAAGTATTTCCACGCGGCCTCGAGCGAGGCCGGCGTGCGGTACAGCGAGACGAGCAGCACCGTCGCGAGCGTGGCGGCTTCGAGCGCCACCCACAGGACGCCCAGGTTGTTGGACAGTAGCGCCAGCAGCATCGTGAAGTTGAAGAGCTGGTACATCGAATGGTAGAGCCGCAGCCGCGCGGGCGTGAGGCGCCCGTGCTGCTGCTCGATCCGCATATAGGGTCGGGAGAACAGCGACGTCGTGAAACCGACGAACGCGGTCAGCACGACCAGGAACACGTTGAACGGGTCGACAAAGAACAGCCGGCCCAGCGTGATGAACGGCCCTGTCGCGATGACCCGGGCCGCGAGCACCGCCGCGGCGAGCAGCGTGGCGAGGCTCGCGCCGGCATTGAGCATCGGCGCGTACGACCGGTGACCGACGAGCGCCAGTATCGCTGCGCCGGCGAGCGGAAAACCGAGGACGGCGACGATTTCGCCCATTAGGGCTCGCCTTCCTTGAGCTTCTCGAGGTGCTTCAAGTCGAGGCTGTCGAACTGTTCGCGGATCTGGAAGAAGAACACGCCCAAAATCAGCATCCCGACCAGCACGTCCAACGCGATGCCGAGCTCGACGACCATCGGCATTCCGTAGGTCGCGCTGGTTGCCGCGAAGAACAGCCCGTTCTCCATCGACAGGAAGCCGATCACCTGCGGGATCGCCTTGCGCCGCGTGATCATCATCAGGAACGACAACATCACGCTCGCGAGCGCGATGCCCAGCGTCGAGCGCGTGGCGGTGCTTGCGAGCTGCGAGATGGGCAGCGCGAGGTTGAACGCGAACACGACGAGCACGATGCCGATCAGCATCGTCGTCGGGATATTGATCAGACCCTCGAATTCCCAGCGGACGTCGAGTCGTCGGATCAGCCGGTAGAGAAGCCACGGCAGGAGGCCGACCTTGAGCACAAGCGTCAGCGCGGTCGACCAATAGAGGTGCGGCTGCCCGGTTCCCCAAGCGACAACGAACGTCGAGGCGGCAAGGGTGAGGCCCTGCAAGGCGAACAGATCGATCAGCGACAGCACGCGGCGCTGTGCCAGCATCGCGAACGACAGCAGCAGGAGGATCGCCGCGAAGAGGTTGATGAGCTGCGCGTAGAGCGGGGGCGCGGACACGCTAGCTTCCGAGGAGCAGGTTGACGAGCATCGCCAGCACCGCGAGCAGGAATGCAGTGCCCAGGAACTCGGGCGCGCGAAAGATCCGGAGCTTCGCCGAGAGGGTCTCGATCAGCGCGAGCAGGAATCCGCCGATCGCAAGCTTGAGCACCAGTACCGGTGCAGCGCCGAGCGTCGCTACCCAGCCCCCTTCCGTTGCGATGCCGACGGGAAAGAAGATCGCGAGGCCGATGCACGAGTAATTGAACAGCTTGAGCGCCGACGCCCATTCGAGCAGCGCGAGATGGCGCCCGGAGTACTCGAGCAGCATCGCCTCGTGGATCATCGTGAGCTCGAGATGCGTCGCCGGGTTGTCGATCGGGATCCGCGCATTTTCGGCCAGCGACACCATCGTGAACGCGACACCGGCGAAGGCCAGGCTCGGATAGATGGCGAGCTCGCGATGCGCGAGCGTATCGACGATCGTTGGCAGCGACGTCGATCCCGAGAGCAGCGACGCGGTGAACAGCACCATCAGGAGAGCAGGCTCGGCCAGGAAGCCGATGAACATTTCGCGCCGCGCACCGAGCGAGCCGAACGCAGTGCCGATGTCCATCGCCGCGAGCGCCATGAAGACACGCGCAAGCGCGAACAGCCCGACGAGCGCGATGGCGTCGGCAGCGCGCGCGAACGGGAGATCGGTTGCGAGCGAGGGCACGATCGCGGCCGCACAGCACATCGCGCCGAACACGATGTACGGCGCGAGGCGGAAGATCGGCGACGCACCCGCGGCGACGACCGCTTCCTTGGTGAAGAGCTTGCGGATCGTCCGGTAGGGCAGGAGCAGCGACGGCGCCCGTCGGTTCTGCAACCAGGCGCGGCACTGGCCAACCCAGCCAACCAGCAGGGGCGCGAGCGCGATCGCGAGCGCGAGCTGGAGAAACTGCGAGCTGAGGCCGGCGGCCGTCATCGGACGAAGAAGAGCAGCGCGAGCAACGTGACGAAGCTGAAGGTCAGGTAGACGGAGATCCGGCCCTGCTGGATCCGGCCCACCTGCCGTGCCAGGAAGTCGGCACCGCGCGCGATCGGCAGATACAGCGCATGCCATGTCGGATCGCTCGCAATCACGCGGTAGCGCGGTTTCTCATCGAACGGCGACGGCAGGTGGCGCTCGATCCGGAAGAACGGCTCGAACACCTGCCGGATGGGCTGGCCGAAGCCCTCGGCCGTGTCCTGCATCCGCGGCGTCTGCTGTGGAAAGCCGCAGTCCCATGCGGGGGCGCGGCGCACGCGACCGTGATATATGCGGTGGACGAGCATGATCGTGAGCAGCACCACCCCGGCGATGACGGCAAGCACGATCACCGGGCTATAGCTGGAGCGATCGGCATTGATCGGCGCGAGAAACAGCCAGCTCGCGGTCGCCGCGTGGGCGACCGTCGAGCCGATGAACATCGCGTTGACATGGTCGAGGAGACGGATCAGCACCGCCGGAGCGATCCCCAGCGCCAGGCAGCCGGCTGCGAGCCACGCGAGCGCGATCCGCTCCAGCATGCCGGCGTCGCGGGCGTACGCGAGATTCGGCTCGCGCGGGCGACCGAGGAAGACGATGCCGTAGAACTTGACCATCACGTACGCCGCCAGCGCGACGGCGAGGACGAGCGCCGCGGCGGCGATCGGCACCAGCATGTTGACGAACGACTGCGGCAGGCTCGGCGTGAACAGGAACGCTTGCAGCAGCAGCCATTCGGACACGAAACCGTTCAGCGGCGGCAGCCCGGCGATGGCGAGCGTGCCGACGAGCGCGAGCCACGCGACCCACGGCATCCGGTGGATCAGGCCGCCGAGCTTGCCCAGGCTGCGCTCCTTCGTCGCGTGGAGCACCGATCCGGTCGCGAGGAACAGCAAGCTCTTGAAGAACGCGTGATTGAGGCAGTGGTAAAGCGATGCGGTCAGCGCAATCGCGGCGAGCAGTGTCTTGCCGTAGGCCTTGAACAGAATGGCGAGCCCGATTCCGGCGACGACGAGGCCGATGTTCTCGATCGACGAATACGCGAGAAGCCGCTTCATGTCGGTCTGGACCGCGGCGAAGATCACCCCGAAGAGCGCCGTGGCGAGGCCGAGCGCGAGCGCGACGACGCCCCACCACCAAAGCTGGCCGTTGAGCAGGTCGAACGAGACGCGCACGAGGCCGTAGATGGCGGTTTTCAGCATGACGCCGCTCATCAGTGCGGAGACGGGCGACGGCGCCGCCGGGTGCGCCTCGGGCAGCCAGACATGCATCGGCAGCAGACCTGCCTTCGCGCCAAAGCCCAGGAGCGCGAGGAAGAACGCGACGCTCGGCCACGCGTCCCGCAGCACGACCGACCGCATGCTCCCGAACGTGTAGTCACCGCTGCCGCCCTGCAGCACGCCGAAGCAGAGCAGGATCGCGATCGCACCGATGTGCGCGATCACGAGGTAGAGGAATCCCGCGCGCCGGATCTCCGGGATCCGGTGGTCGGTCGTGACGAGGAAGAACGAGGCAAGCGCCATCGACTCCCACGCGACCATGAACAGGTACGCGTCGTCGGCGATCAGCACGAACGCCATCGCGGCCAGGAACACGTGGTACTGGAAACAGATGAGGCCGGGCGCAGTGCCTTCGCCCGCGCGAAAGTAACCCGCGGAGAACAGCGAAATCGCGGCGGCGGTCGACCCCAGCAGCAGTAGGAAGAACGCCGACAGCGAATCGAGACGCACGTGGAACGGCAGGTCCGGCAGTCCTGCCGGTAGCACGTTCGACTGCGGAACCGCTCCGATCGCGAAGAACGCCGTCACGGCCAGGCCCACGCCGACAGCGGCGCCGGCAGGAAAGAGCGCGCGACGGGTCAGGGCGAGACTACGGGGACGCACGAGGCCAAGTGCGCCGATTGCTAGCCATGTCGCAATGACGGCGAGCACCAGATCAAGCGAGTGCACGCTCATCTGATTTCGTCATTCCCGCGAAGCCTGCCCCCGAGCGTTGGAGTCGGGGGGCGGGAATCCAGTGTCGGTCGCAACGAAGTCACTGGGTCCCCGTCTGCGCGGGGACGACGGCATTCATTCACTTGATGCGCATCCCGGGCGCCGCGCCCGCATCGGGCGCGAGCAGGAAGAGCCCGGGTCCGTCGCCCGACACCGCGAGCACCATGCCTTCCGATACGCCGAACTTCATCTTGCGTGGGGCGAGATTCGCGACCATCGGCGTCAGGCGCCCGACGAGGTCCTCCGGCTTGTACACCGATTTGATGCCAGCGAAGACGGTGCGGTGCCGCCCTTCGCCGACATCGAGCGTGAGCTTGACGAGCTTGTCCGCACCGTCGACCGCTTCCGCATTGACGATCCGGGCGATGCGGAGATCGATTTTCCCGAAATCCTCGATCGTGATGATGCTTGGTGTGGCGGCTGCAGTGGGAGCGGCGGCGGCCGCCGCAGCCTTCGGCCCCTCGAGCAGCGTCGCGACCTGCTTCGGGTCGATGCGCTGCACGAGATGGGTGTACGCGTTGATGCGATGCCCGTCGGGGAGCGGCTGCGTCAGGTCGGCCCACGATTGCGGCGCGAGGCCGAGGAACGCTTCGGCCCGCGCCGCCAGCGCGGGAAGCACCGGTTTCAGCAGGACCGTGAGCACCCGGAAATCGTCGAGCGATTCGGACGCCGCTCGGAGCGCGCGCGGCGCCGTGTCGGGGCTCTTCGAAAGCTCCCATGGCTTCGCGGCATCGAACTGCTGGTTGGATTTGTCAGCGAGCAGCATGATCTCGCGCAACGCCTTCCCGAACTCGCGCCCCTCGTAGTATTGCGCCACCGTCCGCGCGACTTCGTCGATGCCCACCCCGTGGCGCACTTCGAACGGCCTGCCACGCGCGATCGCATTGCCCTGCGCTGCGACGAACCGCGCCGCCCGGCTCGCGATATTCACGTACTTGCCGACGAGATCGCTGTTGACGCGCGCGATGAAGTCTTCGGGATTGAAGTCGATGTCCTCGACGCGGTCGTTCAACTTGGCCGCGAGGTAATAGCGCAGCCAATCGGCGTCGAGGCCCAGGTCGAGGTAATAGTCGGGGCTCACGCCGGTGCCGCGCGACTTCGACATCTTTTCGCCCAGCGCAGTGAGGAAGCCGTGGACGAACACGTTGGTCGGCGCCCGGTACGGCGCGCCGGCAAACTCGAGCATCGCGGGCCAGAACAGCGTGTGGAAATAGACGATGTCCTTGCCTATGAAGTGATACTGCTCGGTGTCCGGTGCGGCGAGAAAGGCCTCGAACGTGCGCGTTTCGCCGTTGGCTCGCGCCTTGCCGCTGTCGAAGTAGCTCTTGAGCGAGGCGAGGTAGCCGACGGGCGCGTCCAGCCAGACGTAGAAGTACTTGCCGGGCTCGTCGGGGATCGGGATTCCGAAGTACGGCGCGTCGCGCGAGATGTCCCAGTCGGTCAGCTTGTCGGGACCACCTTCCTCGCCCAGCCATTCGTGGATCTTGTTGAGCACTTCCGGTTGCAGCGACTGGCCTGGGGCGGGCTCGCGCGTCCAGCGCCGCAAGTAGGCGACGATCTGCGGATCCGAGAGCCGGAAGAACAGGTGCTCGGACGATCGGAGCTCGGGTCGTGCGCCGGAGAGCGTCGAGTACGGATCGATGAGGTCGGTCGGCGCATACGTCGAGCTACAGTTCTCGCAGGCGTCGCCGTACTGGTCCTTCGTGCCGCACTTCGGGCACGTGCCCTTGATGTACCGGTCGGGCAGGAACATCGCCTTCACCGGATCGTAGAACTGCTCGATCTTGCGACGGTCGATCAAGCCGCGCGCCTTGAGGTTGCGGTAGATGTCCTGCGACAGCGCAACGTTTTCCGGCGAGTCGGTCGAGTGCCAGTGGTCGAAGCTCAAGTGGAAGCCCGCGATCTGCTTGGATCGCGTCGCTCCGATCGCCGCGACCAGCGCCTGCGGCGTCACGCCATCGGCCTCGGCCTTGAGCATGATCGCCGCGCCGTGCGTGTCGTCGGCGCAGACGAAATGCACCGCGTGGCCGCGCATCCGCTGGAAGCGCACCCAGATGTCGGCCTGGATGTACTCCATGATGTGACCGATGTGGAACGCGCCGTTCGCGTACGGCAGCGCCGTCGTGACGAACAGCCAACGACGGGGGAGCGAATCGGCTTGCAGGGCAGACATCGACCAAGACCTTGCGGGAGGGAGGGAAAAGAAGGATTCTAGCAAAGCGAATAAAGCCGGAATTTCGGCGCGGTGCGGATTTCGCTAGAATCGAATACTTTTCGTTTCCCTTAGCGAGAGCAGACGATGGTCATTACCGAGACCGACATCCAGACCCGCCTTCGTGCGCTCGTCGATCCCAACACCGGCAAGGACTTCGTGACCGGCAAGGCGATCAAGAAGATACACGTCGACGGCGCGAACATCGATGTCGACGTCCAGCTTGCCTATCCTGCGAAGACGCAACACGAAGTGCTGCGCAAGCTGATCGCCGACGCCGTTGCGGCCATTCCGGGCGCCGGGCGTGTCGGCGTCAACATGTCGCAGAAGATCACGTCGCACTCCGTGCAGCGCGGTGTCAAGCTCGTGCCCGGCGTCAAGAACATCATCGCGGTCGCGAGCGGCAAGGGCGGCGTCGGCAAGTCGACCACCGCGGTGAACCTCGCCTTGGCGCTCGCGTCCGAGGGGGCGCAGGTGGGCGTGCTCGACGCCGACATCTACGGGCCGTCGCAGCCGATGATGCTTGGCATCGCCGGCCGGCCGGAATCGAAGGACGGCAAGACGCTCGAGCCGCTCGAAGCCTTCGGCCTGCAGGCGATGTCGATCGGCTTCCTGATCGATGTCGATACGCCGATGGTCTGGCGCGGCCCGATGGTCACGCAGGCGCTCGAGCAGTTGCTCAAGGACACGAACTGGCGCGATCTCGACTACCTCGTCGTCGACATGCCGCCGGGCACCGGCGACATCCAGCTCACGCTCGCACAGAAAGTGCCCGTCACCGGCGCCGTGATCGTCACCACGCCGCAGGACATCGCGCTGATCGACGCGCGCAAGGGGCTCAAGATGTTCGAGAAGGTCGGCGTGCCGATCGTCGGCGTCGTCGAGAACATGAGCATCCACGTCTGCTCGAAATGCGGCCACGCCGAGGCCATCTTCGGCGAGGGCGGGGGCGCGAAGATGTGCGCCGACTACAAGGTGCCGTTCCTCGGCGGATTGCCGCTCGACATCCGGATCCGCGAGCAGACCGACGCCGGACGGCCGACGGTGATCGCCGATCCCGACGGCAAGATCGCGCACATCTACCGCGAGATCGCGCGCAAGACGGCGGTCTTCGTCGCCCAGAAAGCGGAGGACTTCTCCACGAAGTTTCCAAGTATCGTTATTCAGAACACATAGGTTGAAGTCACGGCGACGGTCCCACCGCGCTGGACCGGCGCCGCGGGCGCCGGTCATCGCGCCGAGACCGTCGCCCGGTGATCAAAACAACAAGCGTCGCGCGAGGCGCCGCAGCGCTGGCTTACAGAGGGGGATTACCGCCTTGATCAAGTCGGACAAGTGGATTCGCCGCATGGCGGCCGAGCGGCGGATGATCGAGCCATTCGAGCCGGGCCAGGTCCGCGAAGCGAACGGCCAGCGGATCGTCTCGTACGGCACGTCGAGCTACGGCTACGACATTCGCTGCTCGGACGAATTCAAGATCTTCACGAACATCAATTCGACGATCGTCGATCCGAAGGCGTTCGACGCCGGGTCGTTCGTCGACTTCAAGGGCGACGTCTGCATCATCCCGCCCAACTCGTTCGCGCTTGCGCGGACGATCGAGTACTTCCGCATTCCCCGCAACGTGCTCACGATCTGCCTCGGCAAGAGCACCTATGCCCGCTGCGGCATCATCGTCAACGTGACGCCGTTCGAACCCGAGTGGGAAGGCTTCGTCACCCTCGAGTTCTCGAACACGACGCCGCTGCCGGCCAAGATCTACGCCAACGAAGGCGTCGCGCAGGTGATCTTCTTCGAGTCGGACGAGGTCTGCGAGACGTCGTACAAGGATCGCGGCGGCAAGTACCAGGGGCAGCAGGGCGTGACGCTGCCCAAGATCTGATGGGCGGTGCGAGCGGCGAGCCGGGGCCCCGCCCCAAGGCAAGGGAGCGCGAGCCATCGCGCCTTGTCGTCGGCGGAATTGTTTAGGTATCTAAGCATCTGACCGGCCGCGATGGACAACCGCTTCGCGCAGTCGAAGGGCGCGTCGATCGCGATCATCGCAGTCTGCCAGGTTGCCGCGATGGCACTCTGGTTCTCGGCGTCGGCGGTGATTCCGGCGCTTGCCGCCGAATTCCATCTTTCCAACTTCCAGAAGGCCGCCCTTACCAGCGGCGTCCAGGCGGGGTTCGTCATCGGCTGCCTCGCGAGCGCGCTCCTTGGGCTCGCCGACCGGCTGGACCCGCGGCGATTCTTTGCCGCGTCGGCGGCGATCGGCGCCGGCGCGAACGCGCTCCTGCTCGTCGTCGATCCGGCAGGACCCATCGCCCCGGTGCTGCGCGTCGTCACGGGCGCGTGCATGGCCGGCGTCTACCCGGTCGGCATGAAGCTGGCGGCCACCTGGGCGAAGGGCGACATGGGGTTGATGGTCGGCATCCTGGTCGGCGCGCTGACGCTCGGCTCCGCGGCCCCGCACCTGTTCAACGCGATCGGGGGCATCGACTGGCGTATTCCGCTCGTCGTGGCGTCGGCGAGCGCCGCAACCGCGGCAGTGCTGATCGGCTTCGCCGGCATCGGCCCCAACCGCGCCGCTGCGCCGCGCTTCGATCCGCACTATGTGCTCGATGCGTGGCGCGACGTGCCGCTCCGACTCGCGAATCTGGGGTATCTCGGCCACATGTGGGAGCTCTACGCGATGTGGGCGTGGATCGCCGTGTTCCTCGACGCGAGTTTCGCACTGACGCTCCCGCCGGGGACCGCCGCGACCGCGGCCAAGCTCGCGGCGTTCGTGACCGTCGGGTCGGGGACGATCGGCTGCATCGGCGCAGGCTTTCTTGCCGACCGCTTGGGGCGCACGACGCTCACCATCGTCGCCATGGCGATCTCCGGCAGCTGCGCCGCTTCGGTCGGGTTGTTGTTCGGCGGTCCCGTGTGGGCGCTGGTGGCGGTTTGCGTCATCTGGGGCATCAGCATCGTCGCCGATTCTGCGCAGTTCTCGGCGTCGATCGCCGAGCTCGCCGACCCGTCGTACGTCGGCACGATGCTCACGCTGCAGACCGCGATGGGATTCACCCTCACGCTGATCACGATCCACCTCCTGCCTTACTGGGTCGACGCTATGGGCTGGCGCTACGCTTTCGTCCCGCTGTCGATCGGACCGGCGCTGGGCGTGCTCGCGATGGCGCGGCTGCGGGCGCACCCGCGGTCGATCAGGCTCGCCGGCGGCCGGCGCTAGCCGCGTCGCCGTTGGAGACGGCGTATGGCATCGCCGCCGGGGTGGGCGTAGCATCGTCGGTTCGGGGGAAGGCGCCGGCGCCCTGCGACCGGCGCGTCGCCAAACATCGACGGAGGAATTCATGCCGTATCACCTCGAAGGTCGTCTGCTCGAAGTGTGCAACTGCCGCGTGCTGTGTCCATGCTGGATCGGCGAGGACCCCGACTACGGCACCTGCGACACGATCGTCGCCTGGCACATGGACAAGGGCACGATCGACGGCGTCGACGTCGCCGGCCGTACGATCGCAATGATCGCCCACGTGCCCGGCAACATCCTGCAGGGCAACTGGAAGGCCGCGGTCTATCTCGACGACAAGGTCACGCCGCAGCAGGAAGCAGCGCTGCTCGGCGTCTACACGGGCAAGAAGGGCGGGCCGGTCGCCGAGCTCGCGAAGCTCGTCGGCGAGGTGGTCTCGGTCGAGAAGGTGCCGGTGACGTTCACCGTGCAGGGCGGCCGCGGCACGATCAAGCTGGGCGACGCCGGATACGCCGAGCTCGAGCCGTACGTGAGCGCGAGCGGCGCGACGACGACCCTCACCGACACCGTCTTCTCGACGGTCCCGGGCGCTCCGGTGTTCGTCGGCAAGTCGCCCCGATACAAGTCGAAGAACGCGAAGCTCGGGATCGACCTCGACATCTCGGGCCACAACGCGCTGCAGAGCACGTTCCTCTTCGACTGCTGACGTTGGCGAGCGTATCCCCACCGCGGCGGAGGTTGGCGCCCGCAGCAGTGCGCGCGACCGTCGCGCGCTGTTCTGGCTGTTCACGGGCGCCCTCGTGGTGACGTCGTGGGGCGCGCTTGCGCTGTGGAGCGCAAGCCCTTACGCGCGCTACGTCGCGCACCCCGGCTGGATCGACGCCGGCGCGCTCGCCGACTTCTGTCGCGCGATTCCGCAGGGCCAGTTCCTCGTGCCGGCGACGCTGCATGCGGCCGCATGGGTGCTGATGATCGCGGCGATGATGCTGCCGACCGCGTTTCCGCTGCTCGCGATGTTCCGGCGGATCACGGGTGGCCGCGCCGATGCGGGCCGGCTCGCGGCGCTCGTCGTGCTCGGCTTCTTCGTCGCCTGGTTCGCGTTCGGCCTTGTCGCGCACGCGGCCGATTCGGCGCTGCAGCACGCGGCGGAAGGTTCGGGGTGGATCGTCGCGCACGGCTGGGCGGTTGGCGCGGTCGTGCTCGCCGGCGCCGGGCTCTTCCAGTGGAGCGCGCTCAAGTACCGCTGTCTCGAGGCGTGCCGGACGCCGTTCACCTTCGTGGGGGCGCGCTGGCACGGCCGTGCTCCGGCGCGCGAGGCGTTCCGGATCGGCTTCGACCACGGGCTCTTCTGCGTTGGCTGCTGCTGGGCGCTGATGCTCGTGATGTTCGTCGTCGGCATCGGCAGCATCGGCTGGATGCTCGCGCTCGCGGCGGTCATGGCGGCAGAGAAGAATCTGCCGTGGGGTCGCTGGCTGCGCACGCCGCTCGGGGTCGGCCTCTTGGCGTGGGCCGGCACGATCGCACTCGCACACCTATAGCGTCGCGTCCAGCCCTTATCCAGCGTGCTCAGCGCAAGCGAGGCACGCCACTCGGGCTTGGAGCGCCGCAGGCAGCAAGGCGGCTGCGCGATACGGCGCCCGAGGCTGCCGGTCAACCCACGACCGGAGGGCCGGGCGCCGCGCACAGCGCGCCGGCGCGTCGCTACGCGCCCGCACGGCGTGCCTCGCTTACGCCGACATGGCGGTGGCACACGACGGCGGACAGGGCGAAGCGCGCGAGGCGCGTGGGCCGCGCGGACCGGTCGCGGGTGGCGCGGCAAGCGGCAGTCGTGGGTTGACTGCCCGCCGCCGCGCCGGGCACCCGCAGGTCCGCGGTTGCGGCCCCCAAGCCGAGTGTGCTCGCCCTGCCCGGCGCCTATCAGGTCGACGTGTATCCGGAATCGACTGCCGCTGTCGCACCGCTGCAACGTCGCTCGCGAGCGACGCGGCATTTTTCGTAGCCGCCGGGGTCGAATCGTCCCATAATGCGCGCCTTTCCAACCCGCCGGTCCGGGATGCCCCGGCGGAGGCGCGGGTCACTGGACCTGCCGCCCGCGCGGTATCCCCTAAGAGACCGGAGTCCATGAAGTTCCGCTTTCCGATCGTCATCATCGACGAGGATTTCCGCTCCGAGAACACCTCGGGCCTCGGCATCCGCGCGCTCGCTTCGGCGATCGAGAAGGAAGGGATGGAGGTGCTCGGGGTCACGAGCTACGGCGACCTCTCGCAGTTCGCCCAGCAGCAAAGCCGCGCGTCGGCGTTCATCCTGTCGATCGACGACGAAGAGTTCACGCCCGGCCCCGAGCTCGATCCCGCCGTCGTCAACCTGCGCAAGTTCATCGACGAGATCCGGTTCAAGAACGCCGAGATCCCGATCTACCTCTACGGCGAGACACGCACGTCCCGCCACATCCCGAACGACGTCCTGCGCGAGCTCCACGGCTTCATCCACATGTTCGAGGACACGCCGGAGTTCGTGGCCCGGCACATCATCCGCGAGGTCAAGAGCTACCTCGACTCGCTCGCGCCGCCGTTTTTCCGCGCGCTCGTCGACTACGCGCAGGATGGGTCGTATTCGTGGCACTGCCCGGGGCACTCCGGCGGCGTTGCGTTCCTGAAGAGCCCCGTCGGCCAAATGTTCCACCAGTTCTTCGGCGAGAACATGCTGCGCGCCGATGTCTGCAACTCGGTCGACGAGCTGGGCCAGCTGCTGGATCACTCGGGCCCGGTGGCCGCGGCCGAGCGCAACGCCGCACGCATCTTCAATGCCGACCACTGCTTCTTCGTGACCAACGGCACGTCGACCTCGAACAAGATGGTGTGGCACGCGAACGTGGCGCCAGGCGACATCGCGGTCGTCGATCGCAACTGCCACGTGTCGATCCTGCACGCGATCACGATGACAGGCGCGATCCCCGTGTTCCTGCCGCCGACGCGCAATCAGCTGGGCATCATCGGCCCCATTCCGATGGACGAATTCAAGCCGGAGAACATCCGGAAGCGGATCGAGGCGAACCCCTTCGCGCGCGAGGCGAAGAACAAGAAGCCGCGGATCCTCACGCTCACGCAGAGCACCTACGATGGCATCGCATACAACGTCGAGATGCTGAAGCAGACGCTGAACGGCACGATCGAGACGCTTCATTTCGACGAGGCGTGGCTGCCGCACGCGGCGTTCCACGACTTCTACAAGGACATGCACGCGATCGGCAAGGACCGGCCGCGCAGCAAGGACTCGCTGATCGTCGCGACCCACTCGACGCACAAGCTGCTCGCGGGCATCTCGCAGGCGTCGCAGATCATCGTCCAGGAGTCCGAGACGCGAAAGCTCGACCGGCACATCTTCAACGAGGCGTACCTGATGCACACGTCGACCTCGCCGCAGTACGCGATCATCGCGTCCTGCGACGTGTCGGCGGCGATGATGGAGCCGCCGGGCGGCACGGCGCTGGTCGAGGAATCGATCATCGAGGCGCTCGACTTCAGGCGCGCGATGCGCAAGGTCGACGACGAATGGGGGAAGGACTGGTGGTTCAAGGTCTGGGGCCCCGAGCGGCTCGCCCCCGAGGGAATGGGCAAGCGTGACGACTGGCTCTTGCGCGCCAACGAGAAATGGCACGGCTTCGGCAACCTCGCGCCCGGGTTCAACATCCTCGACCCGATCAAGGCGACGGTGATCACGCCCGGGCTCGACATGTCGGGCAAGTTCGCGAAGACGGGCATCCCGGCGTCGATCGTCACGCGCTTCCTCGCCGAGCACGGCGTCATCGTCGAGAAGACCGGGCTCTACTCGTTCTTCATCATGTTCACGATCGGCATCACCAAGGGCCGGTGGAACACGCTCGTGACCGCGCTGCAGCAGTTCAAGGACGACTACGACAAGAACCAGCCGCTGTGGCGGATCCTCCCGGAGTTCGTCGCGGCACACCCCTCCTACGAGCGCGTGGGCCTGCGCGACCTCTCCCAGCAGATCCACGAAGCGTACAAGACCAACGACGTCGCGCGGGTCACGACCGAGATGTATCTGTCCGACATGCAGCCGGCGATGAAGCCGTCCGACGCGTTCGCGTGCATGGCGCACCGCGAGATCGAGCGCGTCGAGATCGACAACCTCGAGGGGCGGGTGACCAGCGTGCTGCTGACGCCCTATCCGCCGGGGATCCCGCTATTGATCCCCGGCGAGCGCTTCAACCGGACGATCGTCGAGTACCTCAAGTTCGCGCGGACGTTCAATGCGCAGTTCCCGGGCTTCGACACCGACATCCACGGGCTCATCGAGGAGCGCGACGGCAGCCTCGTCCGCTACTTCATGGATTGCGTGAAGCAGCGTTAGAAGAACAGAAGAGAACTCCGGCTCAGGCCGCGGCGCGCGCGGTCTCGGCCGGGCGTGCCGTCGCGGCCGACTTCGCGGCCTTGTCGGCGCCCGTGGCGCGCGCAACGACCAAGAGCGAAGCGAGCACGCACGAGGCCATCCGGACTTCCATCGAGTCGGCACGCAGGGGCACGACGATGGGAATGCGCGCGCCGAGCACAATGCCTGCCGCGAGGCCACCGGTGAGACCGGTGAGCGCGCGGAGCAAGAGCGACGCCGCTTCCATCGTCGGGGCAATCAGCACG
>CAVZAE010000012.1:0-250959 GCA_963773195.1 uncultured beta proteobacterium | reverse complement strand
GTGCCCGTTCGCTGTTTGAGTGCAGCAGCGCTTGCCTGTGCCCTGCTGATCGTGCCCACCGCAGTGCTTTCGCAGCAGGCGCCGCCGGCGGCCCCGCTCCCGCCGCACTCCGCCGCAGCCCCACCGGCTCGCTCCGCCGGCCTGGCAGCAAGGACGGACGCCAGAACAGGGGACTTCGACCTTGCACCCGTTTGCGCCGAAGATGACCGGTCGACCGGCGAGCGAATTGCCGATCGACAAGCTCAAGGTGCCGGCGGGATTCCAGGTGGAAGTGTGGGCCGATGGCATTCCCGAGGCACGCTCGCTCGCGCTCGGCGACAAGGGCACCGTGTTCGTGAGCAATCGACTCGCAAAGAACGTGTACGCGGTCGTCGATCGTGGTGGTAAGCGCGAGGTCAAGACGATTCTCAAAGGTCTCAACGCCCCGAACGGAATCGCGTTCAGTAAGGGCACGCTCTACGTTGCCGAACGCAATCGAATCACGCGTTACGACGGGATCGAGGACAAGCTCGATAATCCACCGGAGGCCAAGGTCGTGGTCGACAATCTCGATCCGACGACACAACCCGGTCATTTCTGGAAGTTCCTCGGGCTCGGTCCCGATGGCAAACTCTATTTCAACATCGGGTCGCCGCAGAACATCACCATGCCCACTTACATGCAGGCGGTGATCATGCGCGTCGACCCTGCGTCAGGCGTGCTGGAGAACTACGCCCAAGGTGTGCGCAACACGGTAGGGTTCGACTGGCACCCGCAAACCGAGCAATTGTGGTTTACCGAGCATGGCCGCGACTGGATCAGCGACGACTCGCCCCAGGACGAACTCAACGTGGTGACACGCCAAGGCGAGCATTTTGGCTTCCCCTATTGCCATCAAGGCGACACGCTCGACCCCGAGTACGGCAAGAATCGCTCCTGCTCGCAATTCACCCCGCCGGTGCTGAAACTCGGCGCGCACGTCGCTCCGCTGGGCATGCGCTTCTATACCGGAAAGATGTTCCCGGCCGAATACAAGAACAACATTTTCATCGCCCGCCACGGATCCTGGAACCGTGCCGTCAAGCAGGGCTACGATGTCTATCGCGTCGTGCTGGACGACAAGGGCAACGTAGTCAAGGCCGAACCGTTCCTCACGGGCTTTCTCGTCGACGACAAGGCCGATCCGCCGATGTGGGGCCGGCCGGTGGATGTGCTGGTGATGAAGGACGGATCGATGCTCGTCTCGGATGACTACAACGGCATCGTTTACCGCGTCAGCTACAAGAAGTGAAATGGAATAGTCCCGGAAGGGGTGTGGCGGCAGCAGCAACAGCGTTGGCCGCTGCGCTGCCGCTCGTTTTCTGGATCGAAGGGGCGGCTGGCGCCGACATCGAGCAAGGCCGGCAGAAAGCGCAGGTCTGCGTCGCGTGCCACGGGCCGGCGGGCAATTCGACCAATCCTGTCATACCGTCTCTCGCCGGGCAGCCGGCACAGTTCATCTCCACCGAGCTGTTCCAGTTTCGCGAGGGCAACCGCAAGGACCCGCAGATGACGCCGATGGCGGTGAACCTCACCAATGCCGACATGAACGATCTCGCGGCGTATTTCTCCGCGCAGAAGCCGGAGCCGACGACCCACAAGACGGACCCGGCCAACGCCGCGGCCGCGCCGAAGCTCGCGCAGCAATTTAACTGCGTGCAATGTCATGGCCCGGCCCTGCTGGGCCTGCAGCACATCCCGCGGCTGGCCGGGCAGCAATACGAATACCTGAAAACGCAACTGCGCGGCTTCAAGGCCCAGACCCGAGCCGATCTTGATGGCAACATGACATCCGCCGCGCAGGGCCTCACGGACAAGGACATCGACGTGCTGGTCGACTACATTTCTGGGCTCGGACGCCACTAGTAACGTACCAGAGATCGCGTGGGTCGAGCGTCTGCTATGAAGCGATTTGCCGGACAGCGGTGACCGACCGGAACTGGCCGTAAGCGGTCAAGCATCGACCATTGGCGCATTGCGCCGAGCTGGACCGATGTTCAGCGCGGATGCGGCCAGTGGCCGCCCAGCCGCTTGGTCAACTCCTCTGCCGCGTGCGCAACGACGGGGCCGAGCTGGCGGATTCGCTCGTCCGGAAGCCGGGTCGACGGTCCGGCGAGCGAGATCGCGCCGAGCGGCTCGGCATGCTCGTCGAAGACCGATGCCGCCACGCAGCGGGTGCCGACAGCATGCTCTTCGTCGTCGAACGACCAGCCACGCTGACGGATCACGCGAAGCGCGGCCCACATCGTCTCCGGTGACGTGATCGTGTGCTCGGTGATTCGCGGCAGCCCCTTGACCTTGAGGATCGCGTCGACCTGCTCGTCGGGCAGCGCGGCGAACAACGCCTTGCCGACGCCTGACGCGTGCAATGGGACGCGGCTTCCGAGCTTCACGATCGTGCGCATCATCTCGCGGCACTGCACCTGGTCGATGAAGACGGCTTCGGTGCCATCCAGGATCGCTAGATTTGCGGTCTCGCCGGATTGCTCCATGAGCCGGCGCATGTGCGGGTGGCTTTGCGCGACGAAATCGCGGCTCGCGAGGAACGTCGAGCCGACGGCGAACGCTTGCAAGCCGACGTACCAGCGGCCGAGCTCGCCAGCCTGGTAGACGTAGCCCATCCGGTCGAGCGTCGCGAGCAGCCGGTGCGTCGTCGACGGCGGCAGCTCGACGCGTTGCGAGACGTCGGTGAGCGTGAGGCCGCCCTCCGCACGCGCGAGCGCCTCGAGGATCGAGAGGCCGCGCGTGAGGCTCTGAACTTGCGCCGTCGTCCCGCCGGGCTTCGACGGCGTGCGGCCGCGGCGCGGCGGAGGAGAGAAGCGGTGAGGCATCGCAGCAATGGGTACGCGAAGCGTCTGTCACACTACCACAGGGCGTCCGACGCGTTGACCCGAGGCGCCGCGCCGCGTAGATTGCGGGTCCCGCGTCACTCCCAGCGAGTCATGAAGCGCCGCACCGGAGATCCGTGGATGCCGGCTCCCGACTACGGGCGCTCGCTGCGCGGGCTCACCGTCAACCTGCTCGTGGGCGACATGGCGGCGTCGCTCGCGTTCCAGCGCGACGTGCTCCGGGCGACGGTGGTCTATGCAGATCCCGATTTCGCCGTCGTTCGCGGCTACGGCAGCGAATGGATGCTGCACGCCGATCACACCTACGAGGGCCATCCGCTGCACCACGAGGTGAGCGAAGTGACGGCGCGCGGTACCGGCATCGAGCTCCGACTGCATGGCTGCGATCCCGATGCGGCCGTTGCCGCGGCGCGCGCACGAGGCTACATCGTCGTCGCCGATCCTGCCGACAAGCCACACGGCCTGCGGGAAGCCTACATCGGGGACCCTGACGGCTACGTGTGGGTGCCGGATCGACCGTTACCTTAGGTGTGCAGGGGCGACGATGCTCGCTCGCGCTCCTCGTGCGAAAGGCGCTCGTATTCGGCGATCACCTGCGCGCCCAACAGCAGCACGAGCGAGGCGATCTCCAGCGTGAGCAGGACCACGATCGCTGTGGTCAGCGAGCCGTAGACGACCTTGACCTGCGAGAGCGTGGAGAAGTACCAGATGAGCACGTGGCGCGTGAGCTCCCACAGCAACCCGGCCGTGACGCCGCCGATCAGCGCGTGCTTCAACGACAGCCGACCTACTGGCATCACGAGGTAGATCGACGTCAGGAGCAGGATCTCGCCTGCCACACCCAGGACGTAGAGAAGGAACGCGGAGACGCCGCCCAGCGAGCGCACATGGCCGAAGAGCTCGATATTCTCGTGTCCCATCGCCTGCAGCGCACCGGACATGAGCGACACGAGCAGGATGCCGAGCGCGAGAAACAGGATGTAGAACAACGGAATCAGGAGCGACACGACAAACGGCCGCCGCCGGACCTTCACCCGGTGGTGGAAGATGACCGACATCGCGTTCTCGAGCACGGTGAAGGCGAGCGAGCTGAAGAACAGCAGCGTGACGGCCAGCACCCAGCCCACGACGTCGCGGTGCGCGAGGAACAGCGACATCTCTTCGACGATCGCCGTCGCCTGACCCGGGACCAGGAATGCGAGCAGCCGCTCGAGCGTCGACAGCAACAGCGCTTCGTCGATAAAGCGGGTAAGCGCAATCAGCAGCAGGATGATGAGCGGCAGGATCGACAGCAACGTGTTGAACGCCACGGCGCTCGCGAGCAGGAAGCCCTGGTTGGCGCGAAAGCTCTTGAGCACGCGCCATGCAAAGTGACCCGGGTGTCGGACGACCCGCGCGACGTTGCGTGACAGCCGGTGCATGGCGACTCAGAACGCGCCGGCGTGCGGCGTGACAGCGACTTCCACGCCTGCGAGGTCGACGCGCCAGCGCGCGGCGAGGAGCTCGGCGTCAGTCAGCGGGCGCTCGGTGCGCGCGTAGCCCATCGCCAACGCTCGGCCGTGTCGGCGGCTGTAACCGGCCGACGTGATCTCGCCAACGTTACGACCCTCCATCAGGATCGGCTCGCCGCCCCAGGGAAAGACCGTGAGGTCATCGAACGACAGGAGGACCAAGCGCTTGGTCGACTCGCCCGGACGATTCGCAGCCAACGCATCGCGGCCGATGAACGCAGTGGCCTTGTCGATCTTCACGGCGAACGCGAGCCCCGCCTCCCACGGCGTCTCATCGGGCGATAGCTCCGCGCCCCACGCGCGGCGACCCGCCTCGATGCGCAGTGCGTCGATGGTGTAGTAGCCTGCATCGCGCAGGCCGAACTCTTCGCCGGCGGTCGTCATGGCGTCATAGAGCGTCAGGCACTGATCGGCGGTGACGTAGAGCTCATATCCGGGGCCGCCCACATAGCTCATACGAGCAGCGCGCACGCGCGCGTGACCGACGTCGATCTCCTTCACCGTTGCGAACGGCATGCCGCCTTTCGTAAGGTCGTCGGGGGACAGACGGCGGAGCAGCGCCTCGGCCTTGGGTCCCATCACGGAGACGACCGACCAGCCGGCGGTGACGTCGACCAGCGCAGCTCGCTCCGATTCGCCGATGTGGCGCTCGATCCACGCGAAGTCGCGGGTCGTCTGCGCCGATCCCGTCACGATGAAGAACTCGGCAGGCGCGACCCGGAGGACGGTCAGGTCGCTCTCGAACCCGCCGCGCGCGTTGAGCATGGCGGTGTAGACGATGCGGCCGACCGGAACGTCGATCTCGTTTGCGCAGAGGCGCTGCAATACCGCGAGCGCATCGTTGCCCTTCAGCACGAATTTGCCGAACGAAGTCTGATCGAACACGGCGACATCCTCGCGGCAGGCGCGTTGCTCATCCAGTACGTACGGCAGCCAGCGTGGGGTAGCGAGTGTCGGCGGCGGTCTCGATGCGCCGCGCGGAAGAAAGTAGTTCGCTCGCTCCCAGCCCAGCTTCGACCCGAACACCGCGCCCTTGGCAGCGAGCCGATCGTAGAGCGGCGAGCGCCGCAGGGGGCGGACGGTTTCGAGCTCCTCGCGGGGCCAGCGCATCGCGTAGTGGAGTCCCAGCGTTTCGACCGTGCGATCAGCGAGGTGGCGGCGATTCGCGTGGAAGGGTGCGAAGCGGCGGACGTCCACGTCCCACAGGTCGACCGGCGCTTCGCCGCGGGCGATCCACTCGGCGACGAGCTTTCCCGCACCGCCGGCATTCGCAATGCCCGCCGAGTTGAATCCGGCGCACACGAAGTAGCCTCCGAGCTCGGGCGCTTCGCCGAGAATGAAGTTGCCGTCGGGCGTGAAGCTTTCGGGGCCGTTGAGCAGCAGCTTGACTTCGGCCGTTTCGAGGCACGGTGTCCGATGCATCGCATTCTGCATCAGGATCTCGAAGTGGTCCCAGTCCTCGGGCAGGAGCTGGAACTCGAAGCCGTCGGGAATCGGATCCACGCTCCACGGCTTGGCCTCGGGCTCGAAGCCGCCCATGACGAGGCCGCCGACTTCCTCCTTGTAGTAGAGAAAACCGTCGGGGTCGCGAATCACGGGCAGGTCCGGTGTCACCCCGGCGATGGGCTTGGTCACCAGGTAGAAATGCTCGGCGGGATAGAGCGGAACTGTGACACCCGAGCGGCGGCCGAGCTCGCGCGCCCATTGCCCGCCGCAGTTGACGACGACTTCGCACTCGAGCGTACCCTCGGCGTCCGCCGTCTTCCAGCGCACTCCGGAGACATGTCGATTGCGGCTGTCGACGCCGACGACCTTCACACGCTCGGCGATCGTCGTGCCACGCATGCGCGCCCCGCGTGCGAGCGATTGCGTCAGATCAGTGGGATTGGCCTTCCCGTCGCCCGGGATCCAGACGGCGCCGGCAAGGTCGTCAACACGCAGGATCGGCGCGATACGGCCGGCCTCCGCGGGCGATACGAACTCGAACTCGACACCGAAGCTTTTCGCGCGGGCCATCTGGCGCTTCATCAGCGTGAGCCGGTCCTTCGTCTTCGCGACGTTGAGGCTGCCGCATTGCTTCCAGCCGGTAGCGAGGCCCGTCTCCTTCTCGAGCGAAGCGTAGAGCTCGATGCCATAGCGACTCATGCGGGTCGCATTGCGCGTCGCGCGCGTCTGCCCGACGAGTCCGGCCGCATGCCACGTCGTGCCGCAGGTGAGCTGTCCTTGCTCGAGCAGGACGACGTCGCTGATCCCCAGGAGCGCCAGGTGGTAAGCGGTCGAGACGCCCGCGATGCCGCCGCCGACGACGACGACCCGGGCGCGGGACGGGAGGGCCGTGGTCATCCGGGCGATTCCGGGGATTAGAGCTTGAGCGCGGCGACGCCGGCGACCACGGTGGCTGCCCCGGCAAGGCGTCGGAGTCCCAAGCCTTCCTTGAGGAAGACCGCGCCGATCAAAGCCGCGAACAGCACCGACGTTTCGCGCAGCGCGGCGACTGCGGCGACCGGCGCGCGCGTCATGGCCCAGAGCACGATGCCGTAGGCGCCCAGGCTTGCCGCCCCGCCGACAATCCCGCGCTTCCAGTGCGCGCCGATGTAGCGGACGGCGGTGGAGCGCTGACGCACCCAGATCCACGCGAGGAACGGAAAGGCTTCTAGAAAGATGAGCCAGCTCACATACGCGGGCGCATTGCCGGAAGCACGGGCTCCCGCACCGTCGACCAGCGTGTAGGCCGCGATGATGGCTGCGTTGGTCAGCGCCCAGCCGGCTGCAGCGGGCGAATGCCGGCCGCGCTGCGCGAAAGCGATGGCGACGATGCCCAGCGAAATCAGCAGGATCCCGAGCGCGATCTGCGGCGTGGGCCATTCGCGCAGGAAAGCGATGCCGAGCAGCGTCACGATCAACGGTGCGGCGCCGCGCATGAGCGGATAGGCGAACGAAAGGTCGCCGGTGCGGTAGGCATGTGCCAGCGTCACGTAGTAGGCCCAGTGGATGAAGGCCGAGACCCCCGCGAACTTCCAAGCCCCGGCATCGGGGATGCCGACGAACGGGATCACGATGAGCCCGCAGATCGCGGAGCCGGCGACGATCGTCGCCATGTCGAGCATGGGATCGCCGCCCGGCGCCGACTTGAGGAGCGCGTTCCAGCATGCGTGCAAGAGCCCGGCGGCGAGCACCGCGAGCGTGACGCCGAGCGAAAGTTCGGTCACAGCGCCGGCTGCCAGGTCACGCGGAATGCGGCTTGCGCTTCTGCCAGTCCGCTTGTGGAGGCTCGCCGTCTGCCGCTTTGCCGTTGGCCGCTGCGCCCTGTCGGCGCGAACCGCGTGCGCGCGGCGCCTCGGGTTCCATCAGCCGCGTCTTCGCGAGTACACCGGCCTTCTCGAGAATCGGGTAGGCGATCGAGCAGATGTGCGAGTTGATCCGCTTCAGGTCGGAGATCAAGTCGAGATGCAATGACGACGTCTCGATGCTCTCCATCGTCTGGCTCGTCAGGCGCTCGAGGTGCGAGTCCGCGTAGGCGCGCTCGAGATCGCGGAACAGGACTTTTTGCGCGAGGAGCTCCTGCGCTGCCTTGAGATCGCCGTCGAGGAACACGGCGAGGCCGAGGCGCAGATTGGCGATCAGCCGCGCGTGGAGGTCACAGATCTCGGCCATCCCGGCTTCCGAGAAATTGCGGCCCTTGTCGATTTTCTTGTCTTCGAGGTCGATGAGGATACGCTCGATGATGTCGCCGACCTGCTCCATGTTGATCGTGAACGAGACGATGTCGGCCCAGCGCCGCCCCTCGGCCGGCTCCAGCGACTCGCGGGAAATCTGGGTGAGGTAGAGCTTCACGGCGGTGTAGAGCTTATCGACGATGTCATCCATCTTCCGCAGCCGGTCGGCCAGCGCGCGGTCGTTGGTGCGCAGCACGGTCAGCATCCCATTGAGCATCTGCTCGATCGTATCGCCGATCCGCAGCGCCTCGCGGGCGGCGCAGGAGATCGCGAGCGCCGGCGTTTCGAGCGCGGAGGGATCGAGGTGACGCGGCTTCGTCGGGTCGTCGCTCGCCGGCCGCGACGGGAGGATCCGCTCGGCCACGCGCGCGATCGGCCCGGTGAAGAAGATGAACAGCAGCGCGAGCGCGACGTTGAAGCAGAAATGGAAGAGGACCACTTCGCGCGCCGGATCGAGCTGCAGGCCGGAAATCCAGTCTTCGACGTGGCCGACGACCGGCATCAGCAGGAGACAGCCGATTACCTTGAACAGGAAGTTGCCCAGCGCCACGCGGCGCGCTTCGGGCGGCGAGGGCAGCGTCGATACCATGCCGAGCAGTCCGCTGCCGAGATTGGCGCCGAGAACGAGGCCCAGTGCAACCGGCAGCGCGATCACCTTGAGCGAGGCGAACGCGGCGAGCAGCAGCACGACTGCGAGGCTCGAGTAGCACAGCATGGTCAGGAGCGCGGCGACCAGCATGTCGAGTAGCAGGTCACCCGTGAGCGACGCGAAGATGACCTTGACTCCGGCGGCCTGGACGACCGGGCGCGCGGCGACGCCGATCCACTGCAGCGCGAAGATGATGAGTCCGAGGCCGATCAGGATCCGTCCGAAGCGTCCGATCGTTTCGGCCTGGCGGGCGAGGAACAGCACGACGCCGACGAAGATCAGGAGCGGCGCGAGCCAAGACAGGTCGAACGAGAGCACGATCGTGACCAGCGAGGTGCCTACGTCGGCGCCCAGCATCACGGCGAGGGCGGGCGCGGTGCCGATCAGGCCCTGGCCGGCAAAGGCGGCAATGATCAGCGCCGTCGCCGTGCTGCTCTGGATCAGGGCGGTGACCCCGACGCCGGCGAAGAACGCGGCGACGCGATTGTTCGCGCTTTGGCGCAGCAGGCGCCGCAGCGAGCCGCCATACAGGCGCAGGATGCCCGTGCGCACGATGTGCGTGCCCCAGACGAGCAGCGACACGCCGGCCAGCAGGTTGAGCAACGTTTGCATCGTCAGGCGGCCCGCGTCTCGACGGCGCCGAGCGCGGCATCGAGGATATCGAGGGCGGCGTCGAGGTCCGCCGGGGCGATGACGAGGGGAGGCGACAGCGTCAGCACGTTGCCTTGGCCAACCTTGAACGAAAGGCCATGCGCCAGGCACTCGTACATCACTTGTTCGGCCTCGCGTCGCGCCGGAATCCCGTCATGTGCCAGCTCGACCGCAAGCAGCAGGCCGACGCCGCGGACATCGGCGATCAGCCGATGGCGCGCCTTCATCGCGCGCAGGCGATCGAGCGCGGCGGCGCCCAGCGCAACGGCACGCTCGCAGAGTCCTTGCTGTTCGATCACTTCGAGCGTTGCCAGCGCCGCTGCCGAGCCGACGGAGCTCTTCTCGTGGGTGTAGTGGCCGAGTGCGCGGTCGGTGGCGACGTCGAGATCGCGTCGTGCGATCAGTGCCGCGAGCGGGAACACCGCGCCGCCCAGCCCCTTGCCCAGGACGACCATATCCGGCACGACGTCGTAGTGCTCGAAGGCGAACATTCGGCCGGTCCGGCCAAGGCAGATCGGGATTTCGTCCAGGATCATGAGCGCACCATGGCGATCGCAGGCGTCGCGCACGATCCGGTAGTACTCGGGCGGCGGAATTTGGACGTCGGTCGAACGCACCGTCTCGATCACGACCGCTCCGATGTCTTCCTCTTTCCCGAGCACGTAGTCGAGGTACTCGGCGCAGCGCAGGTTGCAGCGACCGCCGCAGCCGAAACGGCAGCCGCCAGGGTCGCACGGTGGCGCGTGCTCGGTGCCGGGGAGCAGGGGCCCGATGCCCTTGCGGAAGACGGCTTCGCCGCCGATCGAGATGGCGTCGAGCGAGGCACCATGAAAGCTGTCCCAGAGCGACAGCGTTTTATGGCGTCCAGTCGCGACCCGCGCAAGCTTGAGCGCCATGCCGATGGCGAGCGCGCCGCCGGGGGCGAACAGCACTTTGCCGAGGGGATCGGGCGCAAGGTCCGCGAGCTTGCGTGCGAGCGCAATCGCAGACTCGTTGGTGAAGCGTCGCGGCGAGAACGGCAGCGTCTCAAGTTGCGCCCGCACGGCTGCCATCACGTGCGGATGCCGGTAGCCCACCTGGTGCACGCTGTTGCCATGGAAGTCCATGATCCGGCGTCCCGCGACGTCGGTGAGCCAGATGCCTTCGCACGCCGCGAGCGCATCGAAGCACGGCGTCGAAAGCGACTGGTGCAGGAACACGTCGGCGTCGGCATCGAGGAGGGCGCGCGTCCGTCCGCTGACGTGCGCGGCCTCGAAGGCGCGCCGCGCCGGAGAAAAGTTGATGTCTCCCTCGGCGGCACCGTCGATCGGCGGTGGCAGGGATCGTTCTCGCGCCGTCGTCACCGCATCTACCAAGGCAGCGAGTACGTCTTGACGTTGGTGAAGCTCTTCATCGCTTCCTGCACGCCCTCCTTGTAGCCGAGTCCCGAGTCCTTGATGCCGCCGAACGGCGTGAGCTCGAGCCGGTAGCCCGGGACTTCGCGGACGTTGACAGTGCCCACATGGAGTCCCGAGACCAGCCGCGTGATGTAGTCGAGGCGGTTCGTGCACACGGCCGACGAGAGGCCGTAGTCGGTGCTGTTGGCGATCGCGATCGCCTCGTCGATATCGCGAAACCGGATAATGGGCGACACCGGGCCAAAGGTTTCGTATTTCACGACCGGCATGTCCGGAGTGACGCGATCGATGAGCGTCGGCGAATAGAGCGCACCGCGGCGGACGTTCCCGCAGATGAGCTTCGCCCCGCGCGTGACCGCCTCGTCGACCTTCGCCTCGAACGACTTGGCCGCCGCTTCGTCGATCACCGTTCCCATCTCGATGGCCGGGTCCATCGGGTCGCCGTAGGTCCAGGCTTCGGTCTTGGCCTTGAGCCGGGCGACGAAGTCGTCAGCGACGCTGTGGTGGACGAGCATCCGCTTGATCGCCGTGCACCGCTGGCCCGAATTCTTGTACGAACCGGTCGCTGCCAGCGCGGAGGCCTCGTCGAGATCGGCATCCTCCATCACGATCAGCGGATCGTTGCCGCCGAGCTCGAGCACCTGCCGCTTGTAGACGGCTTTCGCCGCGATGTACTTGCCGATGGCGACGCCACCGGTGAAGGTGACGAGATCGACGTCCGGATTCGTGAGCATCTCGTCGGCGATCTCGCGCGGCTCCCCGGTCACGACCGAGAACATCGCGGGCGGCAATCCCGCCTCGTAGAGGATGTCGGCGAGCAAGAGCGCCGTAAGGGGCGTCCTTTCCGTCGGCTTCAGCACCATCCGATTATTGGTCGCGATCGCGGGGGCGACCTTGTGCGCCACCTGGTTCAACGGGTGGTTGAACGGCGTAATCGCCGAGATTACGCCCAGCAGCGGTTCGCGCAGCGTGTAGACCTTCCGCCGGCGCCCGTGCGGGGTGATGTCGCACGAAAAGATCTGGCCATCGTCGGCCAGCGCCGCATTGCCGGAGAACACGAGCACGTCGCGGGCGCGACCTACTTCGTAGAGCGAATCCTTTTTGCAGATGCCGCACTCGGCGGTGATGAGGTCGGAGATTTCGTCGCTGCGACTGCCTATGATCTCGGCGGCACGGTAGAGAATCTGGTAGCGCTCGTGCCGCGTCAGCGTCGGTCGGTAGGCGCGGGCGACGGCAAACGCGCGGCGGACCTCGTCGACCGTCGCCTTCGGCACTGTCCCGACGAGGCCGCCTGTGAACGGGTTGTGGACGTCCAGCGTTCGCGCGCCACCGATGCGTTCGCCGGCGATCCGCATCCGCTCGCGCAACACGTGACCGTGCCGCACGTCCTTCAACTCGGTCATCATGTTCACGGCGCCGCTCCGCTCAGGCCAGATGGTTGAGTGCGAGGTCGAACGCGTCGAAGTTGCGCCAGCGGCGTCCGACGGGCAAGCCGGGCGCCGGACGATTCGCGATCAGGGGTACCTGTTGCTCGGACAGGCCACCATGCGAGCGCAGCGGAGCGTCGAGGCCGGCCAGGTCGTGCCGATCGCGGCTCGTGCCGACGACGGTGAGACGCTCCGAGAGCACGACCAGATCGCCGACGCGATCGCTGGGCAGCTCGAAGCGCTCGCACGCCTCGGTGCGCGTGAGCACGAGGTCGATGCCGGGGATCGCGCCGATGCGCGCTGCCGCGTCGGCGGCGACGACGGGCGTCGACATATAGACCGTCGCGAACGACCCCAGCGCGCCATGGTGGACGACATAGGGATCGGTGATCGGCAGAATCACCCGCGTCGTGCCCGCCCCGAACGCACGATCGAGCGCATCCTGCAAGAAGACGATATTGGGCCGCCCGAACGCGTCGGTCTTTGCGTTCATTCCGTGGTCGGCCGTCAGCACGATCGTCGCGCCCGCCGCATCGAGCTCGCCGAGGTAGCGGTCCATCATCGCGTAGAAGTCGTTCGCGGCCGACGACCCGGGCGGCGCCTTGTGCTGGACATAGTCAGTGGTCGACAGATAGACGATGTCGGGACGGTCGCGCTCGACCAGCTTGACACCTGCGGCAAAGACGAACTCCGACAGCGCCGCGCTGTACACCGACGGCAGTGGCATGCCGACCAGGTCGAGCACGTCCTCCACACCGTTCTCGGCGCGCGTCGCGCGATCGGCTTTCTCGGCTGAGAAACAGATGCCGTCGAGCTTGTGCCCGAGCAACGCGCGGAGCTTGTCCTTGGCCGTGACGACGACGACCTTCGCACCGGTCTGTGCAAAGGCAGCCAGGATCGTGCCGGCACGCAGGTATTTGGGGTCGTTCATCATCACTTCGGCGCCCGCATCGCGGTCCCAGAAGTAGTTGCCGCAGATGCCGTGGACGGACGGCGGGGCGCCGGTGACGATCGAGAGATTGTTGGGGTTCGTGAACGACGGCACGACGCAGTCGGCCATGAGGCACGTGCCCGCATCGCGCAGTCGCGCGAGGTAGGGCGTGCGGCCCGTGGCGATCGCCTGGTTGATGTACTCGGGCTCGCAGCCGTCGACGCAGATCACGACCAGCGTTCGCTTTGGCGGCGCGTACGTGCGGCCGTTCACCGCAAGTGCAGACGCGGTCATGGTCATCGCGGTTTTTTCGACGCCGGGGCGCCTTGAGCGCGCGAACCGGGACGCGCACGGTGCATGCGCTCGCGGCTCGCCATCACGTGATCGAAGAGCGCACGGCCGGCCGCGGCGGCCTGGCCGGCGGCGATGCGGTCGACGATGTCGCGGTGCTCGCGCGTGGAGACCGGCAGCGTGCCGGTCTGCGCAAGAGTCGCCCGCCGGTACAAGTGGAGCTCGTTCACGAGTCGCCGATAGGTGGCGAGCAGCTTGTCGTTGCCGGCGAGCAGCACGAGCCGGTCGTGGAAATCGAGATTCGCCAGGGCGTAGGCGTCGACGTCGCCCTTGGCGGCGGCGCGCTCCATGCGCTCAACGCGAGCGCGGAGGTCCCGAATGTCATCGGCGGTCGCAATCTGGGCCACGCGCCGGCCGACGAACTCGTCGAGCACCGCCCGGACCTCGTAGATTTCGTCAGCCTCGGCGACGCTGACCTGGCGAACGAACACGCCGCGATTCTTCTCGAGACGGACGAGCCCCGACGCTTCGAGGGCACGGAAGGCCTCGCGGACGGGCCCGCGCGAGACGCCGAGCAGCGCGGCGACGGAAGCCTCCGACAGCTTGCCGCCGGCGGGGAGATCGCCGGCCAAGATCATCCGCTCCAGCTCCTTCTGCACCAGCATAGGCAGGGAGCTCGACTGGACCAGTGCGATGGTGTCGGCGCCGTTGCGGGGCGACGGAGGGCGGCGCGGGCCTCGTGGCGGCGGCGAGCGCAACAGCGCCCCGCGCGTGGGAGCGGTAGAGGGCTTGAGCATGTTGCGTATTCAACCGTGAGGGGTGTAGATTGTCAACAATCTGCAAAGAAAATCATGGAACCTGGCGATCGCACGCGCGCCGTTCCGGCGCAGATGCTCGCCATACGTGCCTGTGTTGCCGATGCTCGGAGCCCGGCGTAGCATTGCCCCGCTTCAGCCCAGAGGTCGCATTGCCAGGGCCCGGCTTGCAAGCCCCGAACGACGTGGACGCCGTACAACCCCCAAGGAGCTCACGCATGAACCGCAATTCCGGCATCTGGTGGAAGACCCTGGCCGCCGCCGTCGGCATCCTCGTTGCCGCGCCGGTCGTCGCGCAGCGTACCGAGCTCAACGTCTACACGGCGCTCGAGACCGACCAGATCAAGGCCTACGAGGAAGCGTTCAAGAAGGCGTATCCGAACATCGACCTCAAGTGGACCCGCGACTCGACGGGCGTCATCACCGCGAAGCTTCTCGCCGAGAAGGCGAATCCGCAGGCCGATATCGTCATCGGCACCTCGGCGTCGAGCTTGGCCGTGCTGGAGAACGAAGGGATGCTCCAGCCGTACGCGCCCAAGGGCCTCGACAAGCTCTCGCCGCAGTACCGCGACCCGAAGAATCCGCCGGAATGGGTCGGCATGGACGTTTATGGCGCGGCGATCTGCTTCAACACCGTCGAGGCGGCCAAGCTCGGGCTGCCCAAGCCCGAGACCTGGAAGGACCTGACGAAGCCGATCTACAAGGGCAAGATCGTGATGCCCAACCCGGCGTCGTCCGGGACCGGCTACCTCGACGTCTCCGGGTGGATCCAGATGTGGGGCGAGGCGGACGCATGGAAATACATGGACGCGCTGCACGAGAACATCGCGCAGTACACGCACTCCGGCAGCAAGCCCTGCCGGCAGGCGGGGGCGGGCGAGTTCCCGATTGGGGTGTCGTTCGAGTACCGCGCGGTGACGACCAAGAAGGGCGGCGCCCCGATCGACATCATCTTCCCGAAGGAAGGGCTGGGCTGGGACCTCGAGGCGTCGGGGATCATGAAGAACACGAAGAAGGTCGAGGCGGCGCGCGCGCTGATGGACTGGCTCGCGACGCCGGGCGCGATGGAGCTTTTCGCGAAGAACTTCGCCGTGCTCGCGATGCCCGGGATGGCGAAGCCGCTCGACTATGTGCCTGCCGACTACGAACAGCGGCTCGTAAAGAACGACTTCGCGTGGTCCGCCAAGAATCGCGACAAGATCCTCGCCGAGTGGACCAAGCGCTACGACGGCAAGTCGGAACCGAAGTGAACTTTTGCATGGGCGCCGGGAGTGCGTGCCCATGCACCCACGCTTCGCCGCGTCCGAGCCGGGCGTGGCGACTTTTTTGCTGCCGCGGCGGCGCCACTCCGGGAGGATAGAGGTGCCGAGTGCCGCGTCCGCTTTGCCCGCCGAATCGCCGGCAGTCGGCTCCGCGTACCTCGAGCTCGAAGGGATCAGCAAGAGCTTCGGCACCTTCCAGGCGCTCTTGAGCGTCTCGCTCGCCATCCACAAGGGCGAGCTGGTCACCTTCCTCGGCCCCTCGGGGTGCGGCAAGACGACGCTCCTGCGCATCATCGCCGGGCTCGAGACGCAGGACGCCGGCTCGATCGTGCAGGGCGGCAAGAACGTCACCCGGCTCCCCGCGATCCGGCGCGACTACGGGATCGTGTTCCAGTCCTACGCACTGTTCCCGAACCTCACGATCTACGACAACGTTGCCTACGGACTCGTCAACAGGCGGCGTGGCAAGGAGGAAATCCGCGCACGCGTGGGCGAGCTTCTGAAGCTGGTCGGGCTGCCTGACGCCGCCGCCAAGTATCCGGGCCAGCTCTCCGGCGGCCAGCAGCAGCGGATTGCGCTCGCGCGTGCGCTGGCGACGTCGCCGGGACTCCTGCTTCTCGACGAGCCGCTGTCCGCGCTCGATGCGCTCGAGCGCGTGCGCCTGCGGGGCGAAATCCGGACACTCCAGCAGCGCCTCGGCGTGACGACGATCCTGGTGACGCACGATCAGGAGGAAGCGCTGTCGATGGCCGACCGGATCGTCGTGATGAATCGTGGTCATATCGAGCAGGTCGGCACGCCGCGCCAGATTTACGAAACGCCGGCGACGTCGTTTGCCGCAGATTTCATCGGCAAGATCAACGTGATCCCGGCGGTGGCCGAGGCTGCGGGCCGAGTTCGCGTCGGTGCAGTGTCACTCGACATCGCGCGCACGGACATCCCGGCGGGCACGGCGACGAAGCTCTACCTGCGCCCAGAGGACATCGACGTCAATCCCGACGGCGGAGCTGCGGCCGGGCGCAACGCGCTCGGTGCGAAGATCACCAAGGTCGAGTTTCTCGGTGCATTCTGCATGGTCGGTCTCGCGCCCGACGCTCCGGACGTGCCGGCACTGACAGCGAACGTGCCGCGGCAGGCGGTCGACGCCGGCGGCCTGGCCCCGGGCGCCGCAGTGCGGATGATCATCGCGCCGGCGGCACTGCGGGTGCTCTCCTAATCGTCTAGCCGACTTCGATGGCGACGGCTGCTGCCACGTTACGCGCGTCTCCAGCGGGTGGGTCGATACGGCCCATCGTGCACTGGCAGGACCGCCTCGCGCAGCTGCTTCTGGTCGGCTGTTGCGCGGCGCTCGCGCTGTTCCTGCTGGGCCCGCTCTTCATGATCCTGGTCAAGAGCGTGCAGGACAAGGATGGCGCGTTCGTCGGGCTCCTCCAATTCCGCGAGTACCTGGCCACGCCGAGGCTGCGCGATTCGATCTGGAACACGCTGTGGGTCGCACTCGTCGTCACCGGCATTACCATCCCTCTCGCGTTCGCCTATGCCTACGCGCTCACGCGCTCGTGCATCCCGGCGAAGGGGTTCTTCCGCGTCATCGGGTTGACGCCGATCCTGGCGCCGTCGCTTTTATCGGCGATCTCGTTCATCCAATGGTTCGGCAATCAGGGCGTGCTGAAGGGCCTTCTCGGCGGAGCTCCGGTCTACGGTCCGCTCGGCATCATCATCAGCTCGATCTACGCGACATTCCCGCACGCGCTGATGATCGTGCTGACCTCACTCCTGCTCTCCGACGGTCGACTCTATGAAGCGGCCGCGTCGCTCGGCACCCGGACCTCCCGCCGCTTCTTCACCATCACGCTCCCTTGCGCCAAGTACGGTCTCGTCAGCGCCGCGATGGTCGTGTTCTCCTACACGGTGAGCGACTTCGGGATTCCAAAAGTCATCGGCGGCAATTTCAGTGTGCTGGCGGTCGACATCTTCAAGCAGGTGATCGGCCAGCAAAACTTCAACAAAGGCGCCGTCGTAAGCATTGTGCTGCTGGTGCCCGTGCTCATCGCGTTCATCGTCGATTGGATCATGCAAAGCAGGCAGCAGTCGCAGTTCTCCGCGCGCGCAGTGCCGTACGTCCCGAAGCCGAACCCGTGGTTCGACGCGGTGATGCTCGCCTTCTGCGTTGTCATCGCGCTCTTGCTGCTGGCAGTGCTCGGCATGGCCATCTACACGTCGTTCATCAAGCTCTGGCCTTATGACAAGAGCTTCAGCCTGCGTCACTACACGTTCGGCCTCATCGACGGCGGTGTCATCGATGCGTACTTCAACAGCCTCAAGATGGCGCTGCTTGCGGCCCTCTTCGGAACGGTGTTCATCTTCGGTTGCGCGTATTTGCTCGAGAAGACGCGGGGGGTGCCGGCGATTCGCGCGGTGATACGGCTGCTTGCCGCGATCCCGATGGGCGTGCCAGGCATGGTGCTCGGCCTGGGCTACATCTTTTTCTTCAACCATCCCGACAATCCGCTGAACTTCATGTACAAGACGCTCGGGCTTCTGGCGCTCTCGACCGTCGTGCATTACTACACGTCGAGCCACCTGACCGCCGTCACCGCGCTCAAGGCGCTCGACGCCGAATTCGAGTCCGTGTCCTCGTCGCTCAAGGTGCCGTTCTACAAGACGTTCTGGCGCGTCACCGTCCCCGTGTGCCTGCCCGCGATCCTCGACATCGGCCGGTACCTCTTCGTCAACGCGATGGTGACGATCTCCGCCGTCGTATTTCTATACGGGCCCGACACGCGCCTCGCGGCCGTCGCTATCCTGAACCTGGATGAAGCTGGCGAGATCGGCCCGGCCGCGGCGATGGCGACCCTGATCGTGCTGAGCTCGACCGTCGTGTGCCTCCTGTATGCGCTTGTGACCCGCGTGCTCCTGACGCGGACGCAGGCGTGGCGCCGCCAGGCGCCCCAACGCTGAATTCGCCGGCACCGCTACTCCGAAGGACACCGCCATGAGCCTCTTTTCCCGAGATCCGATCCTGCTCACGCCCGGGCCGCTGACCACCTCGCTCGCTACGAAGGCCGCGATGCTGCGTGACTGGGGCTCGTGGGACGCGGCGTTCAACGCGGTCACGGCGAACGTGCGGCGCAAGCTTCTCGACATCATTCACGGGCACGATAGCCACGTGTGCGTCCCGATGCAGGGCAGCGGGACGTTCTCGATCGAAGCTGCAGTCAACACGCTCGTCCCGCGCGATGGGCATCTGCTGGCACTCGTCAATGGCGCCTACGGCATGCGGCTCGCGAAGCTCACCAAGATGATGGGACGCAAGCTGTCGACATTCGAGACGGCCGAGGATGTGCCGACGACTTCGCAGGACGTCGATCGACTGCTGACCGCCGACCCGTCGATCACGCACGTGGGGCTCATCCATTGCGAGACGTCGACAGGTATCCTGAATCCGCTGCCGGAGATCGCCGCCGTCGTCGCCCGCCACCGGCGGAGCCTGATCGTCGATGCGATGAGCTCATTCGCGGCGGTTGCGATCGACGCCCGGACCACTCCATTCGACGCCCTGATCGCGGCGTCGGGCAAATGCGTCGAGGGGCCGCCTGGGATGGGGTTCGTCTTCGCCCGCGAAAGCGTGCTCGAGCGGTGCGCGGGCAACTCGACGTCGCTCGCGCTCGATCTCCACGACCAGTGGACCTACATGGAACGGACCACGCAATGGCGCTACACGCCGCCGACGCATGTCGTCGTCGCCTTCGACGCGGCGCTCGAGCAGCTCCTGGCGGAGGGGGGCCAACCGGCACGGTTCGCCCGCTATGCGCGCAACTGCGAAGCGCTGATCGCCGGGATGGCGGCACTCGGCTTTCGAGTGTTCCTGCGGCCCGAAGTACAGGCGCCGATCATCGTGACGTTCCACGCCCCGATCGACCCCTCGTACACGTTCAAGAAACTCTACGATGGCGTCCGCGACAAAGGCTTCATCCTCTACCCGGGCAAGCTCACGCAAGTCGAGACGTTCCGTGTCGGCTGCATCGGCGCCATCGGGCCCGACGAAATGAAGCAGGCGGTCAACGCGATCCGCGACACGCTGATCGAGCTCGGGATTGGGCAAATGGCCCCGGTGAGCGCGGGCGCGCGAGCAGCTGCCTGACGCCGCAGCTAATCCCAGACCGGGTCGCTCGGACCGCGCAAGGCGGCGAGCGCCGCGAAGTCGGGCGATGTGGCCGGAATCGCGCCGTGCCGCAGCAGGCAGTCGAGGACGACGAGACTCGCATCGACGGTCACAACATCAGCCCCGCTGGCGTGCGCGATCCATCGAGCGGCGGTAGCGAAGTCCACGCGCCGGTGATCCACCGCCTCGCCGTCGCGGCAGGTGGGCCGGAACGCCGCCGGCAGTACGAGATCGTGGACGAAGATCGTTTCACGGTGGAGGCCGTCCGACTGGACGCGACAGACGTGCACGGCACCTGCGGGGGTCGCCGTCGCGGCGAGATCGGCGGGTATGCCTGCTTCCTCCCATGCTTCCTTGACTGCGGTGGCCGCCACCGACGATCCCGCTGCGATGCCGCCGCCGACCAGGTTGTCGAGCAGCCCGGGATCGATGGCCTTCGTAGGGCTGCGACGCGCGAACCACATTTCGATCGTATCGTTTGCACGGACCAGACCGTTGACGTGCGCCGCAAACGTGCGGACGCCGAAATAGCGGGCTGCAGCTCGTTCGAGTTCGAACCAGGGCGGCGCGCCGAATGTGGCACCGACCGCGTAGCGTTCGTCGCGCCACGCCGTCAGTGCCCCCTCCGCGGCGAGTGTGCGGGCGACCCGTTCGAGCGCGTCCGTTCGTGCGGCGACAGTGTCGAGCGCCGGCACGAAAGCAATCCCGTCATCATCGTCGCGAAAGACGTCCGTGAACCGCAACGCGCGCGCGACACGCCGCGCGTCCAGCCATCCTGCGATCCGGCCGTCGATACGCCACGGCGCGAGTTCGCCTTGCGGTGGTGCAAGGTCGGACGTGAGCCGGGCGCGGATCGCCGCTACAATGCCGGCGTCGATCATGCGGCATTCTATCCGGTCGTCCTTCCATTTCACTTGAGCGCCACCGTTCTTGCGCTGTTCGACCTCGACCCCACCCTCGTTCCGCACGTCCCGGTGCTGTCGGTGGACGCTCATCACATGGGCTGGCCGCTGATGAAAGTACTGCAAGCGAGAGCGAGCGGAAGCAATGACTGAAACGGCCTGGAGATCGCGGCGATGGCGGCGCAACTGATCGACGGCAAGGCGCGCGCGCAACGGCTGACGGAGGAGATCCGGACTGCCGTCGCGGCGCGCGTGGCCGCAGGCAAGGGGCCGCCCGGCCTTGCGGTGGTGCTCGTCGGCGCCGATCCGGCCTCGCAGATCTACGTGCGCAACAAGCGCAGGACGACCGAGTCCGTGGGGATGCGCTCGTTCGCGCACGACCTCCCGGCGGAGACCGCGGAGGCCGAGCTCCTCGCGCTGATCGACAGGCTCAATGCCGATCCGGCAGTCAGCGGCATCCTGGTGCAGCTGCCGCTGCCGCCGCAGATAGCCGACGAGCGGGTTACCGAGCGGATCGACCCGCGCAAGGACGTCGACGGCTTCCACCCGTACAACATCGGTCGCCTCGTGCTCAAGCGGCCCCTATTGCGGCCGTGCACGCCGTACGGATGCATGACGCTCCTCAAGGATACGGGCGAGGAGCTCGCGGGCAAGCATGCGGTGGTCATCGGGCAGTCGAACATCGTCGGCCGGCCGATGGCGCTCGAGCTCCTGATCGAGCGCTGCACGGTCACGGTCTGCCATTCGCGAACGCGCGACCTGCCCGGGCTCGTGCGACAGGCGGACATCGTCGTCGCCGGCGTAGGCAAGCCCAACTTCGTCCAGGGCGACTGGATCAAGCCCGGTGCAATCGTCATCGACGTCGGCATCAACCGCGGGGCCGACGGCAAGCTTTGCGGCGACGTCGACTTCGCGGCGGCGCGCGAACGCGCGGCATGGATCACGCCGGTGCCGGGTGGCGTGGGACCGATGACGATTGCGACGCTGCTCGCGAATACCCTCCGGGCCTCCGAATTGCAGAGCGGATCTAGCTGACGCGGGCTCGCCGGCCCATGGCTCCACGGCGTTTGAGCAGCGCGACGCAGGCCATAAGCAGCGTCGAGAAGGCAATCAGCATCGTCGCTGCCGCCGTGATCGTGAGGCTGATGTTGTCGTTGATCCCGGCGAACATCTGGCGCGGCAGCGTGCGCTGACCCGGTCCGGCCATCAGCAGCACCACGACAACCTCGTCGAACGACGTTGCGAACGCGAACACCGCGCCGGACGCGACGCCGGGCAAGATCGTCGGCAGCATCACGCGCCGGAATGCGACCAGCGGGCCGGCGCCGCTCGCCGCGGCCGCCCGCATCAGGTTGCGGTCGAAGCCGGACAGCGTCGCGAGAACGGTGATCACGACGAACGGCGCGCCGAGCGCGGTGTGGACAAGGATCAGGCCCGTGAAGCCGTCCGTCAAATTCAGCGGAGCGAACGCGAAATAGGCGCCGACCGCGACAATCACGACCGGCACGACCATCGGCGAGATCAGCACCGCGAGGACGACGCCGCGGAGCGGGAAGCGTGCGCGCCAGAGACCGATCGCGGCCAGCGTGCCGAGCACGGTGGCGAGCGTGGCCGCGACCGAGCCCAGGAACAGGCTGTTCTTGAGCGCGGGCAACCAGAACGGGGACGTGAAGAAGTCCTGGTACCACCGAAGCGAAAAGCCCGGCAGCGGATAGTGGAAGAACGAGCCGGCAGAAAACGACAGTGGAACGACGACCGCGATCGGCGCCACGAGAAACGCGAGCACGGCAAATGCGATCGCCGGGACGATGGCCGCGGCGATGCGCTGGCCGGAAGTGCGGTTGTCGACGCTCATCCGAGCCGCACCTGGTCGAGTCCGATCAGGCGCTGATAGACGGCATAGAGAGCCATGGTCGCCGCGAGCAGGATCAACGCGAGCGCCGCGGCCATCGCCCAATTGATCGTCTTGCTCGCGTAGAAGGCGATGAAATAGCTGATCATCTGATCGTCGGCGCCGCCGACGAGCGCGGGCGTCACGTAATAGCCCAGCGCCTGGATGAAGACCATGAGGCAGCCGGCGCCGATGCCGGGCAGCGTCTGCGGAAGATAGACGCGAAGCCATGCGGTGACCGGCGGCGCGCCCAGAGACGCGGCCGCGCGCAGATACGAAGGCGGAATCGCTCTCATTACGCTATAGAGCGGAAGGATCATGAACGGCAGCAGCACGTGGACCATCGCCGTGTAGACCGCGAACCGGTTGAAGATCATTCGCAACGGCTCGGTCACGAGCCCCGCGGTCAGGAGCGCGTCATTGACGACGCCCTCGCGCTGGAGCAGCACGACCCACGCCACCGTGCGCACGAGAAGCGACGTCCAGAAGGGCAGCAACACGAGGAAGAGCAGGATCGCCGCCTTGCGGCCCGTCTGCTGCGACAGGTACCACGCTGTCGGGTAGCCCAAGAGCAGGCAGAACAGCGTCACCATGGCCGCGATCCATAATGTGCGGCCAAGGATCATCCGGAAGACGGTCTCATCGTCCTTCTCCTGGACAATGTGCCCGGCGGCATCGCGCCGGAGATCGACCGCGGCCAGCAGGAAATAGTCGGTGACCGGGCCCGACGCGCGGCGAATCGCACCCCACGTCTCGAGCTCGCCCCACTTGGGATCGATGGCGACGAAGGCGGTGCGGACGTCGTCGGGGAGCGGATCCGGCAGCTGCCGGGCGGTCGAGAACAGCAGAGAACGGTAACCCGTGACGTCGTAGTTGAGCCGCGTCCCGGCGGAAGCCAGCGTGCCGTCGGTCCGTGCCGCTCGAATGTCGTCTGCCAGTGCGGTCCAGGCCTCTGGCGGAGGAAGTTGCAGGCCGTTCCAGGTGCGCAGCGCCTCGGTCACGCGCGGGAAGATCCGGGCGACGTCGGTGTCGACGACGCTTTTCGCAAGCAGGACGGCGATCGGCCCGACGAAGGTCGCGAGCAGGAACAGGAGCAGCGGCAGCGTGAGCGCGATCGCGCGGACCTTCGCCGCGCGCTCGGAGCGCGCGAGGCCGCGCGCGAGCCCGCGGTCCGGAAGCGCGGGTGCGGCGGCTATCATGGTGCCGGAGAACTCCGCGCCGGCCGCCGGCGGCGGCGGGCGCAGAGCGTAGCAGCGTGCCTTACTTGGCGACCCAGGCGTTGAACCGCTGGTTCAGCTTGTCGAGATTCTCGAGCCAGAACTTGTCGTTGATGTAGAGCGCCGACTTGATGTTCTCGGGCGCAGTGGCGAGGTTCGGCAGCACATTCTTGTCGATCAGCGCCGTCGCGGCCTTGGTCGTTACGCCGTAGGGAATCCGCGGCGGCAGGTCCTTCTGGTGATTCGGGTCGTTGACGAAGACCAGATACTTTTCGGCATCGGCCTTGTTGGGTGTCCCCTTCATGATCACCCACGAGTCGATCGTGTAGAGATTGTTGGTCCACACGATCTTGAAGTTCTTCTTGTCCTTGTCGTTCGCCGCGGCGATCCGGCCGTTGTAGGCATCGACCATCAGCGCTTCGCCGGCGGCGAGGAGCTGCGGCGGCTGCGAGCCCTTTTCCCACCAGATGAGGTTCGACTTGAGCTGATCGAGCTTCGCGAACGCGCGGTCGACACCGGCCGGCGTGCCCAGCACCTTGTAGACGTCCGCCGGCGCAACGCCATCGGCCATGAGCGCGATCTCGAGCGTCGTCTTCGGTCCCTTGCGCAGCGCGCGCTTGCCCGGCCACTTCTGCGTGTTCCAGAAGTCGGCCCAGCTCTTCGGCGCGTCGCCTTTGATCTTGTCGCCGTCGTAGGCCAGGATGAAGCTGTAGACGATCGCGCCGACGCCGCAGTCGTTTACCGCGTCCGGCAGGTACTTGTCCTTGCCGCCGAGCTTCGACCAATCGAGTTTTTCGAAGAGGCCTTCCTCGCAACCGAGGAGCAGCTCCTCGGACTCGACCTGGACGACGTCCCAGTTGTTGGCGCCGCCCTGGATCTTGGCGCGCAGCGTGCCGACGCCGCCGTCCCAGCTCTCCTCGGCCATCTTGGCGCCGGTGGCCATGTACGGCTTGAAATACGCCTCGCGCTGGGCGTCCTGGTAGGCGCCGCCCCACGAAACGACCGTCAGATCCCGCGCTTGGGCAGTCAGCGCGGCGCCGGCGGCAAAGGCCGCCAGCAGGAACAACAGGGGATGTCGTTGCATCGTGTCCTCCTGGACGTGATAGAGATCGATCGTGCTCTCGTGGGACGGGACCGGCGCGCTGAGGCCACGCCTCAATCGTCGTCAAGCCGGAACACCCGGCAGTCCCGGGCCTGCCACCCGAATCTTACGTGCGCGCCGACCGCTATGGCACGCGCCGCCTGCGATTTGACGACGATGTCGCCCATCTCGGGCACGGCGATGCGCAGCCGGAGGTGGTCGCCCAGGTAGATGGCCTCGGCAAGGGTCCCGTCGAGCGCACAATCCGCCACCTCGTCCAGCGCAATCTGCTCCGGGCGGACGGACACGAGCGCCTCGTCGCCCGGCGCGAGCGGGCCGGCGCAGGTCCCGGCCAGCACCGCCCCGCCGCGGGCGCGCACCGCGCAACGCCCGCCCTCGACCTCGACCACGGTGCCAACGACGCGATTGTTCTCGCCGATGAACCGGGCGACGAACGCGTTCGCCGGCTCGTCGTAGATCGCCTCCGGGGTGCCGATCTGCTCGATGCGCCCCTGCCGGAACACGGCGATCCGGTCGGACATCGTGAGCGCCTCGCTCTGGTCGTGAGTGACGTAGACCATCGTTACGCCGAGCTCGCGATGCAGGCGACGGATCTCGAGCTGCATCTGCTCGCGGAGCTGCTTGTCGAGCGCGCCCAGCGGCTCGTCCATCAGCACGAGCTTGGGCTCGAACACGAGTGCCCGGGCGACGGCAACCCGCTGTTGCTGCCCGCCGGAGAGCTGGGCGGGGCGGCGTCCGGCGAGCGCGGCGAGCTGCACCATCGAGAGCGCGCGCGCGACGCGCGTCGCGACCTCGTCCTTCGCCAGGCCGCGGACGGTGAGCGGGAACGCGACGTTCTCCGCGACCGTCATGTGCGGAAACAGCGCGTAGTGCTGGAACACCATGCCGATCTCGCGCTTGTGGGGCGGCAGCCGGCCGATCGCGCGGCCCTCGAGCAGGATTTCGCCCTCCGTCGGTATCTCGAAGCCCGCGAGCATCATGAGTGTGGTCGTCTTGCCAGACCCTGACGGGCCGAGCAGTGTCAGGAACTCGCCCTTGACGACGTCGAGATCGAGGCGGTCGACGACGCGGTTGACGCCGTCGTAGGTCTTGTGGACGCCGACGAAGCGGACGAGGGCGCCGTTGCCGGCGCTCGCCGAGGAGACTCTTCCAGCCGACATCGCCGCCGGCCGTCCCGCGTCAGCCCGGGAAGCCGCGCCCGCGCACCATCGCGAGCGTGTCGTCGAGTGCGCGTGCCGTGCGCTCGAGCAGCGCGTCGATCTCGGCCTCGGTGATGATCAGCGGGGGGCAGAACGCGATGACGTCGCCCGCCATGTTGCGCAGGATCGTGCCGTGATGCTGCGCGCGCTTGACCACGTACGCGCCCACGCCCACCTTCGTGTCGAAATTCACGCGCGTCGATTTGTCGCGCACGAGCTCGAGCGCTCCGATAAGCCCGACGCCGCGCGCCTCGCCGACGAGCGGGTGCGCGGACAGGCGCCGGAGCCCCTCCTGCAAGCGGGGGCCGACGCGGCGCACCTGGCCGACGATGTCGCGCTCCTCGTAGATCTTGAGCGTTTCTAACGCGACGGCTGCAGGGACAGGATGGGCGGAATAGGTGTAGCCGTGCCCGAACACGCCGAGCTTGTCGCTCTGGGCGACCAGCGCATCGTAGATCTGCTTGGACACGAGCGTTGCCGACATCGGCAGGTAGCCGGCGGTCAGGGCCTTGGCGCAGGTCAGGATGTCGGGCTTGAGGCCATACGTCTGCGTGCCGAACAGGTTACCCGTGCGGCCGAAGCCGCAGATCACCTCGTCGACGACGAAGAGTACGTCGTGCTTCCGGAGCACGGGCTGGATCTTCTCGAAGTAGGTGGCGGGCGGGACGATTACGCCGCCAGCGCCCATCACCGGCTCGGCGAAGAATGCGGCGACCGTTCCGGGACCTTCGCGCAGGATCAGCTGGTCCAGCTCGGCGGCGAGCCGCGTTGCGAACTGCTCCTCGCTTTCGCCCGCCCGACCGAAGCGGTAGTGATGCGGGCAGCCCGCGTGAATGAAGCGGCCGCGCGGCAGGTCGAAGTCGCTGTGCGCGAACGCGAGCCCGGTGACGCTCGCGGCCGCGACCGTCATCCCGTGGTAGCCCTTCTGCCGGCCGATGATCTTCTTCTTCTCCGGCCGGCCGAGCGCGTTGTTGTAATACCAGATAAGCTTGATCGCCGTATCGTTCGCCTCGGAGCCCGAATTGGCGAAGATGACGCGCGCGAGGCCCGCCGGGGCGAGCGAGATCAATTTCTCGGCGAGCTCGGTGGCGATCGCCGGCACCTTGCCCGCGAACGCATGATAGAACGGGAGCTCCCGCATCTGGCGGTAGGCGGCCTCGGCGAGCCGCGCCTCCGAAAACCCGAGCGAAGCGCACCATAGCCCGGCCATCCCCTCGAGATAGCGGTTCCCGTATTCGTCGATCACGTACACGCCGTCGCCGCGGGTAATGACGAGCGGGCCTTCCGTTTCGACTTGCCTGAGGTTGGTCGATGGATGCAGGTGATACGCGAGATCGCGTTTGGCGGCAGGCGTCAGCGTCACGACATCGTTCATGGCGTCCTCGAAGGTGAAGGGCCGGCGTCAGGCGGATTTGAGATGCCAAGCCTTCGGCCGGGTGAACGTCTGGATGCCGTAGGTCGAGAGCGTGAGCCCGATGCCCGAATGCTTGACGCCTGACCACGGCAGACGCGGGCTTACGCGGTCGCAGCAGTTCCAGTACGCGGTACCGGCGTTCACGCGGGCCAGGATCTTCCGCGCGCGGCGCTCGTCCTTTGCGTAGACGCCGGCGGTCAACCCGTAGTCGGTGTCGTTCATGAGATCGATCGCCGCCTGATCGTCGGCCACGGCCTGGATGCCAATGATCGGCCCAAAGCTCTCGTCGCGCATCACGGCCATTGAATGGTCGACGTCGGTCAGCACCGTCGGCTCGAACCAGTTGCCCTTCCGCTTGACCGCGGCACCGCCCATGAGGATTTTCGCGCCTTTGCGCTTTGCATCGGCAACCTGTTTCCGCAGCACGTCGAGCTGCGGGCGGCGGGTGATCGCGCCGATGTAGGTCGACTCGTCCAGCGGGTCGCCGAGCTTGTAGCCGCGCACTTCAGCGACGAACGCGCGCACGAAGGCGTCGTGGACCTTTTCGTGGACGTAGATGCGCTCGACCGAGCAGCACGACTGCCCGGTGTTGTAGAACGCGCCATCGGCGACGGCGGCGGCCGCCGCGGCGGCGTCGACGTCGTCGCAGACGTAGACCGGGTCCTTGCCGCCCAGTTCGAGCTGCACCTTGATCATCCTCCGGCCGGCGGTGGCGGCGATCTTGGCGCCAGTCGCGTACGAGCCCGTGAAAAAGACGCCGTCGACCGGCTGGCGCAGAAGCGCGGCCCCGGTGGTCCCGTCGCCTATCACCGGCACGAACACGTCGCGTGGCACGCCAGCCTCGTGCAGCATCTCGGCAATGTGGAGCCCGGTCAGCGTCGCGAATTCGGACGGCTTGTAGAGCACCGCGTTACCGGCGACGAGGGCGGGAACGAAGACGTTGCTGCCGACGAAATACGGATAGTTCCACGCCGAGATGTTCGCGACGACGCCAAGCGGTTCGTGCGTGATCCGCTCCTCGAGCTTCTGCGACGCGTTCGTGCCGACCTTCTCCCCGCGCAGCGCGCGCGCCGACTCGGCCAGGAAGAAATCGATCCGGGCGAGCAGCCCGTTGAGCTCGTTCCTCGACTGGCGGACCGGCTTTCCGACTTCCTGCGTGAGCGTCCGCGCGAGCGTCTCGCGCTTCGCGACGGTTTGCTCGCGGAACGCGGCGATGGCGGCGAGGCGCGCCCGCAACGGCGTCCTGGCCCACTTCGGCTGACCCCCGCGCGCGAGTTCGTACTTGCGGCGGACTGCGGACGCATTGTCGGCGGTGATCTCGGTGATGACCGTACCGTCGGCAGGATTGGCGATCTTCATCGTCAGAGGGCGAACGCGGCGGACTTGTGCTGCGCGGCGGCGGTCAGGAATTCGTCCAGGATCGGCGTGTCGTCGACGAACGAGGGATCGTCGGGGGCGTGAAATTCGGGATGCCATTGGACGGCGAACAAGTAGCCAGGTCCTTTGTAGCGGATCGCCTCGACGATGCGATCAGGCTCCGACCATGCCTCCACGACGAGGTCGCGGCCGAGCGCCTTGACCGCCTGATGGTGGATCGAGTTGGTCTTGACCGCCGCGCTCCCGGGATAGAGACGCGCCAGCCCCGATCCCGGAACAAACGTGGTGGCGTGGCAGTTCTCCTCGTAGATCGCCCAGTTGCGATGGTTGAGCGCGCCCGGGACCTGCGTGCCCAGGTCCTGCCACAGCGTGCCGCCCTGCGCGACGTTGATCACTTGCGCGCCGCGGCAGATGCCGAGCACCGGTTTGTCCTGCGCCATGAACGCGCGCAAGAGCGCGATCTCGTAGTCGTCGCGGATGCGATCACCGTTCCACTCGGGTTTTTGCGCTTTCTCGCCGTAGGACTCCGGGCACACGTCAGCGCCCCCCATCAGCAGGAGGCCGTCGAGCTCGCTGGCGTAGGCGTCGATCGTCGCCTTGCTGCCCGCGCGGCGCGTGCGGCCGTCGGGGGAGGGCACCATGAACGCGAGGACATCGCGCTGCATGAGCCAGTGCGCGACGTTCTGCTCGATGTACTGGAGCGTCATCCCCTTGAAAATCGGGCGCTCCCGATCTTCGTGGAAGAAGCACGCGGAGATGCCGATCTTCAACATCGGTTCTTCACAGGGCGGCCGCGAACAGCGCCTCGAAATCGGCCCGCGTGCAGGGCCGGGGGTTCGTTCGATGGCACGTGTCGTTGATGGCGACGTCGACCAGCGCGGGAACGTCGGCACGCGTGACCGGACGTTTGCCCGCGATCGCCCCGAGCGTCGCGGGGATACCGAGGTCGGCTTTCATCCGGCTCAGCCAGTCGACGAAGGCGGCGGCCGCCGCGGTCGGGGCCATCGTCCCCGCACCGGCGACACCGGCGACGCGTGCAAGCTCGGCCATCTTCGCCGCGGCGACTTCGGCGTTGAACCGCATCACGTGGTCGATCATGATCCCGTTGGCGAGGCCGTGATGGAGATCGGCGACGGTGGACAGCGCGTGCGCGCACGAGTGCACCGCGCCCAGGTCCTTCTGGAATGCGATGGCGCCCATCATCGAGCTCATCAGCATGTCGCTGCGCGCCTGCAGGTTGCGGCCCTCGCGCACGGCCAGCGGCAGCGCGCGCGCGGCGATGCGCACGCCCTCGAGTGCGATTCCGTCGCAGAGCGGGTGGTACTCGGGCGAGAGGTAGGACTCGACGTTGTGGGTAAGCGCGTCCATGCCCGTCGCCGCGGTGATCGCAGCAGGCAGGTCGAGCGTGAGCTCCGGATCGGCGAAGACGCATTTCGCGAGCAGCTTGGGCGAGAAGATGATCTTCTTCACATGCGTCGTGTCGTCGGAAACCACCGACGAGCGCCCGACCTCCGAGCCCGTGCCGGCGGTCGTCGGCAGAGCCACGAAGTACGGCAACTCGCGGTCGATCGGCCGTACGTTGGGATGGTCCCATGCGTACTCGAGGACGTCGCCGGGGTGCGTCGCCATCAGCGCGATCGCCTTGGCGACGTCGAGCGCTGCGCCGCCGCCGAGGCCCACGACCGCATCGGCGCCATGGGCCTTGTAGGCCGCGACACCGGCGTCGACCTGTCCTTTGACCGGGTTGCCGCCGATGTCGGAGTAGACGGCGACGGCGAGCCCGTGCAGGCGGGCGACGAATTCGGCGAGAAGCGGCAGCGGCGCGATGCCGCGGTCGGTGACGACGAGCGGCCGCCGCGCGCCCTGCGCCTTCAGGTGGTCAGCCACAAGTGCGCGCGCCCCGGGGCCGAAATGGATCGTCGTGGGGAAGCTGAAGCGATGGATCATTCGAGGGGCCGGTGGAGGGGTGCGACCACCGGCGAGGCCGGCGCGATCGCAAATTTTACCGCAGCGGGCACGCCGACACCCTGCGGCGGGGCGACAATTACGGATTAGGGCCGGGGATGCCGCTGTTTGCCTGGCGGGCTCGTTTCCCAGGTCCGAGGAGGTCGCCATGCGGGTCCGCATCGTCTTCGCCGCGCTCGTCGTACTCCTGATCGGCATGCCGGCCCGCGCTTCCAATTACACGGACTGGTGGTGGGGCGGTTCGGCGCAGACCGGCCAAGGCGTAAACGTCGGCCAGCACGGGGGCATGATCTTCGCCTCGTGGTTCACCTACGACGAGTCCGGCAACGGCATGTGGGTCGTGTTCTCGGGACCGCTCGACGCTGCGGGCCGCGTGGTGACGGGAACGCTCTACCGGACCACCGGTCCTGCGCTCGGCTCGAGCTTCGATCCGGCGAAGGTCGTCGCGACTTCGGTCGGCACCGGCACGCTGATCTTCGCCGACATGCACCACGCGACGTTCAACTGGAGCGTCGACGGCAAGTCGGGCACGCTCGCGCTCGTGCGGCAGAGCTACGGCGCAACGGCGATCGCCGGCCGCTACGAGGGCACGACGGACGGCGAGCTGTTCTGCTCCGACATGATGGGACCCGGCCCCATGCCGATGCCCATGTCGATGCCGCCCACGGACATGGCCATTCACGGTCCGATGACGTTGTCGATCAGCGTGGCGGGCACCGAGGCGAGCGGCGTGGCGACGGTCGGCGGGGCGACCTGCAGCTGGACAGGCACCGCGACTCAAAGCGGCCAGACCGTGCGCATCCTGGGCACTGCGACGTGCCCTTCGCCCCTCGAAACGGCCGCGCTCGATCTTACGTTGCTCGCGCTCGACCGCGCATTGGTGGGCTGGCAAAAGATCTCGACGGCGATGGGAATGGGGATGGGCATGAGCGGCTGCACGCGGACCGAGCAGTTCGCGCTGGTGCCGACCTACTGAGACCCGTCGAGAAACCGCACCATGTGGTTCTTGTCGTAGTAGCGGCCGGCAACGCGGATCGCATGCGGCTCGATCCCGAACGAGCGGAATCCTTCGCTCTCGTAGAGCGTACGGGCAGCGTCGTTGGTCTGCGTCACGGTCAGCTCGAGTTGCTCGAGGCCGTGCTCGCGCTGCGCGACTGCGAGCACGTGACGGATCAGCGCCCGGCCGACGCCGCGGCGCGCGAATTCGGGCGCCACGTACATCCCGAATACGGTCGCCTTGTGCCGGTTCTTCGCGCGGCGCTCGCGCGCGAGGCCGACAACGCCCGCGAGTTCGCCGCCCGCGAACGCGCCGAACACGGCGTCGGCGCTGTCCGGCGCGATCCGCGCCTCGGTCGCGGCCAGCGGCTTCTTCGCTTCGTCCTCGGCACTCGACGTGAACGCATCGGGATGCTCGGCAAGGCCGCGCAGGCGTAGCGCCCGATAGGAGGCGGCGTCGGCAGGCACCAGGCGCCGGATCGAGAGCTCCTGCGCACTCCGCTCAGATGATCTCGAAGTAACGCTTCATCTCCCAGTCGGTGACAGCGTCCTGCCACTGGCGCCATTCCCATTCGCGGGTGGCTGCGAAGTGGTCGACGAACTCGTTGCCGAACCAGTCCCGCGCGACGTCCGAGTCACGGAAGATCCGCGCGGTCTCGATCAAGGTCCGCGGCGCGCGTGGAATGTGCTCGGCGCCGACGTTCGTCCCGTGGATGGGCTTCGCGGTCAGCTTGAGCCCCCGCTCGACGCCGTGCAACCCTGCCGCGATGCAGGCCGCAGCGGCGAGATACGCGTTCATGTCCGCGCCGGGGCAGCGGGTCTCGAGGCGCGTCGACTTCGGCGATGCCGCGATCACGCGGAAGCTCGCGGTCCGGTTGTCGAGCCCCCACGTCGGCTTGACCGGCGCCCAGAAGCCGTCGACCAGCCGCTTGTAGCTGTTGATCGTCGGCCAGTACATCGGTGCCATCTCGAGCAGCACGGCGATCTGCCCGGCGAGATAGCTCTCGAAGAGCTTGCTCATCCCGTGCCGGCCCTTGGGGTCGTGGAACAGGTTCTTCTTGCCGTCCGACAGCGACTGGTGGATGTGTCCCGAGCAGCCCGGATATCGCGCGCTCCACTTGGCCATGAAGCTCGGCATGATCCCGAAGCGCGCGCCGATCTCCTTCGCGCCGGTCTTGAACAGGATTGCGCGGTCCGCGGCTTCGAGCGCTTCGGAGAACGCGATCGCGGCCTCGTAGACGCCAGGCCCCGTTTCGGTATGCAGGCCCTCGATTGGCACGCCGAACGCGGCCATGTCGTTCATCAGCGCCGCGAAGAAATCCCGGTTCGCGTTGGCGCGCAGGAGCGAATATCCGAACATCCCGGGCGTCAGCGTCGTCGGTCCGACGCCTTTCTTCTCGGCCCACGATTGCGGCGTCTCGGCAAAGTTGAACCATTCGTATTCCATGCCGCACATCGGCATGACCGAGAGCTTCTCCGCACGTTTGAGTACGCGCTTCAGCAACTGGCGGGGACAGATCGACAACGGGACTTCTTTGCCATTGCGCTGCTCGACGAAATCGCCCAGGAAAAACGGCACGCCGTCGTCCCACGGCACGGTGCGGAACGTGCCCAGGTCGATCCGGGCGAGCGCGTCCGGGAAGCCTTTGTGCCAGCCGGTCACCGTCGTGTTGTCGTAGGTGACGTCCATCATGTCCCAGCCGAACACGACGTCGCAGAAACCGAAGCCGCCTTCGACGGCCGAGTAGAACTTGTCCTTGTGGATGTACTTGCCGCGCAGCACGCCGTCGATGTCGGCTACGGCGACCTTGACCCGGGTGCCCGGCGCGTGGCGAACGGCGGCGATGGCTTTGGCGGCCGGCGTGGACAGCGGCATGAACTTCTCCCTGGGCGACTCGGCAGCAGGCGTTGGCGCGCGCAGATGATAGCCTAACCGCGAGACTACGAATCCGACTCCGCGCTGTCCGAAGATCGCCTGGTTGTGATGAATGCCCGCGCACTCATCGCCGCCCATACGGCGGCGCTCCTATTCGGCTTTGCCGGGCTGTTCGGGCGCTGGCTCGCTCTGGCGCCCGTCGTCATCGTACTGGGGCGGACTATCGTCGCCGCGGCCGCGCTCGCGTTCGTGCGCGGGCACAAGCGAGGCACGCGGTCGCCGTTCGAGTGGAGCCTCGTCGCGAACGGCGCGATCCTGGCGCTCCATTGGGTCAGCTTCTTCGCCGCGATCCAGGCGGCGGGCGTCGCCGTCGGCTTGCTCGGATTCGCGAGCTTTCCGCTGTTCACGCTGATCCTCGAGCGCCTGTTCCTTGGCCGGCACTGGACCGGTCGCGAAGCCGCCACTGGGCTGGTCGTTGCTGCCGGCCTCGCGCTGCTTGTACCCGAACCGTCGCTCGCGAACCGCGCCGTGCAGGGGCTCGCCTGGGGCGTGCTGTCAGGGTTCACGTTCGCGCTCCTCGCCGTCAGGAACCGCGGGCTCGCCGCAACGCGTGGCGCCGCCGACCTCGCGTTCGGCCAGAACCTGTGGGCCGCCGTGGTCCTGCTGCCGATCGCGGTATTGCAGGGAGAAGCGATCGCCGGCATCGGCGCGCGCGACCTAGCACTTCTGCTCATCCTGGGCCTTGTGTGCACGGCGCTAGCGCACACGCTGTTCATCGCCTCGCTCGCCGACCTGACCGCGCACACCGCGGCGACGATCGCGGCGCTGGAGCCGGTCTACGGCATCGCGCTAGCCGCATGGCTCCTGGGCGAGATGCCCGGGCCACGCACGCTCGTCGGCGGCGTGCTGATCGTCGGCGCGGCGATCGCGGTTTCGCGTCGGGTGGACGTTGGCTCGGCGCGCGCGAACCGGTAGCATCGCGGCCACGGAGCGGATGCGATGATCGTCGTCGTGATGGGAGTGAGCGGAAGCGGCAAGACCGTCGTCGGGCAGGCGCTCGCGTCGGCGCTGGGCTGGCCGTTCATCGAGGGCGACGACTACCATCCGCCGGCGAACGTCGCCAAGATGGCCGCGGGCACGCCGCTCGACGACGACGATCGCTGGCCCTGGTACGATCGCCTCGCCGCGGAGATGGCCACGATCCTGGCCCGCGGCGGTAATGCGGTGCTGGCCTGCTCGGCGCTGAAGCAGAGCTACCGTGACCGCCTGTCCCAAGCGGCGAAGAAACCGGGCGACGTGCGCTTCGTCCACCTGAAGGGCGACTACGACACGATCGCCGCCCGGCTCGCCACGCGACAGCATCGCTATATGCCCGCATCCCTGCTTGGCAGCCAGTACGCGACGCTCGAGGACCCGGCCGATGCGATCGTCGTCGATGCCCGCAACGGCATCGCCGACGAAGTCGCCGGCATAAGACGCCAGCTCGGCCTGGCGACTTCAGCATGAACGACGACCGTCGCTGGAAGCCGTCGACGCAGGCGGGCCATCTCGGCCGCGACCCGACGCAGTTCATGGGCGCCGTCAATACGCCAGTCTTCCGCGCGACGACGATGCTCTTCCCGACGGTGGCGGCGCTCGAGCAGGCAGCCGCGGGCGAATACGACGGCATCTCGTATGGCCTCCATGGTTTGCCGACGGTCACCGATCTGCAGGATGCGGTAACGGCGGTCGAGGGCGGGCACCGCGCGTTCGCGGTTCCGTCCGGCCTCACCGCGACGACGCTACCCTTCCTCGCGCTCCTTCGGGCAGGCGAGCACGCGCTCGTCACCGACGTGGTCTACGGGCCCACGCGCCGGTTCTGCGATCGTCACCTGGCGCGGCTGGGCATCGAGGTGAGCTACTACGATCCGTTGGCCGCGGCCGCGATCGACCGCGACTTCCGGCCCAACACGAAGCTCGTGTTCACCGAATCGCCGGGATCGCTGACCTTCGAAGTGCAGGACATCCCGGCTATCGCCGACGTTGCGCGCCGGCGCGGCGCGTATGTCGTCATCGACAACTCGTGGGCGACGCCGTTCGGCTTCAGGACGTTCGACCATGGCGTCGACGTTTCCGTGCACGCGGCGACCAAGTACATCGGCGGCCATTCGGATGTGCTCTTGGGACTGATCCTCGCCAACGAGGCGACCACACCGGCGCTGCACCGCCTGTGGACCGACATCGGCATCACCGCGTCGTCGGACGATTGCTTCCTCGGGCTGCGCGGCTTCCGCACGTTGCCGTTGCGCCTCGCGCAACATCAGGCGAGCGCGCTCAGGATTGCACGCTGGCTGCAGGAGCGGCCCGAGGTGCGCGAGGTGATCTATCCCCCGCTGCCGGGCTCGCGCGGCCACGAGCTCTGGCGCCGTGACTTCAAGGGCGGGTCGGGCCTCTTTGCAGTCGTACTCCAGCCCGTGGCGAAAGCGAAGATCGACGCGATGCTCGACGGCATGCGGCTCTTCGGTATGGGCTGGAGCTGGGGCGGCTTCGAGAGCCTGATCATCCCGATCTATCCCGAGCGCGCGCGCACGGCTACGCGCTGGGACGGCGGCGGTCCAAGCCTGCGGCTCGCGATCGGACTCGAGGATCCCGAGGATCTGATCGCCGATCTCGCCCTTGGCTTCGCGCGCCTAGCCGAATGATTGTCGTCCCTGCGCAGAGCCTGACGGCGCTATGCGCTCTCGCCCAGGTAGACCGCCTGCACTTGCGCATTCGCCCGGATCACCGCGGGAGGGCCCTCGGCGATGATGCGGCCGCGATCGAGGACGATCACGCGATCGGCGTGGCCGAAGACGACGTCCATGTCGTGCTCGGTAAAGAGGACGGCGATCCGCTCCTCGCGTGCGAGGGCGGTGGCAAGGTCCATGATCCGCCCCCGCGAACGGGGCGACATGCCCGCGGTGGGCTCGTCCATCAGAAGGAGCCTCGGCGCCGCCGCGAGCGCAAGGGCAAGCTCGACCCGCTTCGCGTCGCCATAGGCGAGCGTCGCGCATCCCTGGTCGGCGAAGCGCGTCATCCGGACGCGCTCCAAGAGTGCATCCGCTTCGCCGCGTAGCCGGTCTCCCGCGCGCGCACCGAGGCCGCGCTCTGCACCGCGTCGCGCCAGCAGTGCCACCTGCACGTTCTCGCGGACGGTCATCGACGCAAACGTCGCAGCCACCTGGAACGTTCGGCCGACGCCGCGGCGCGCGATTTCGCGGGGCGGCAAACCTTCGACGCGCTCGTCACCGAGCGAGACGGTTCCTGCATCCGGTGCGAGCTGGCCGTTGACCAGGTTGAAGCACGTCGTCTTGCCGGCGCCGTTCGGCCCGATCAGCGCTACGAGCTCGCCCGCGCCGACGTGGAACGAGACGTCTTGCACCGCGACGACGCCGCCGAACGCCTTGGCGAGGCCCTCGACCGCGAGCACCGGACGTGTCATCCGCTGTTCCTCCGTCGCACGAGCACGCGCTTGATCGCGCCGCCGATTCCCATCGGAAACGCGACGACGAGCACCAGGATCGCGACGCCCAGCACCGCGCGCCAATATTCGGTCGCGCGCGCCAGCGTATCCGAGAGCCATGTGAACGCCGCGGCTCCCAGAAGGGGACCGGCGAGCGCATTGAGCCCGCCCAGCAGCACCATGACGAGCGCGTCGACCGAGCGCGGAATGGCGAGCGTCTCGGGCGAAATGCTCCCCTTCGAGAACGCGAAGAGACCGCCGGCGAGTCCAGCGAAGGAGCCGGCCGCGGCGAACGCGAGCCATTGGACCTGCCGAACGTCGATCCCCTGCGCTTCCGCCCGCAATGGCGAATCGCGGCCGGCGCGCAATGCGTAGCCGAAGGGGGCATATACGATCCAGGCGATCGCGGCCAGCGCAGTGGCGGTGATCCCCAGCGCGAGCTCGTAGTACGCATGCCGGCTTGCAAGCCACGCCGCCGGCCACACGCCGACGATCCCGTTGGAGCCTCCGGTGACGCTATCCCACTGGAAGGCGATCGACCAGACGATCTGCGCGAACGCGAGCGTCAGCATCGCGAGATAGACGCCTGACAGGCGCACGCAGAACCAACCGAAGACGACGGCGCCAGCCCCCGCGACGATTGGCGCGATTAACAGCGCGGCCTCCATCGGCATGCCGTGCTTCACGCCGAGCGCGGCGCCGTACGCGCCCAGGCCGAAGTACGCGGCATGGCCGAACGATGCGAGCCCACCGGTTCCCATGAGCAGCTGCAGGCTCGCGGCGAATAGTGCGAGCACGAGGATGTCGGTCGCGAGCACGAGCGAATAGTCGTCGCCGGCCAGGGGAAGCGCCGCCGCGAGCACGACGGCGGCCAGCGCGGTCACGAGGGTGCGGCGCCCCGGGGGCACGACGAGCTCGCGAAATTCGGCGACGGGCGTTGTGGGCGGTGTCGCCGGTGCGGCACCGAGAAGGCCGTAGGGCTTGACCGCAAGCACGATGGCCATCACGACGAACTCGGCGACCAGCGTGAGCTTGGGAAATGCCACGGCGATCCCGGCAATGTCCACAGTTCCGAGCGCAATGCACAGTGCGCGGGTGAGCCCGATGATCAGCGCGGCAACGAAGGCGCCGGGTATCGAGCCCAGCCCGCCGACGACGGTGACGACGAACGCCTCGGCGATCACCGAGAGATCCATGCCGAGGTTCGCCGGCTCATCGGGCAAGCGCAACGCGCCGGCGAGGCCGGCGAGGAAGGCGCCCAGCGCGAACACGAGTGTGAACAGTCGTCCTTCGTCAATGCCGAGCGCGCCGACGAGCACGCGGTTTTCGGTGGCTGCGCGGATGACGACGCCGAAGCGGGTGCGATGGACGAGCGTCCACAGGGCGCCGAACACGAGCGGGCCCAGCACGAGCAGGAGCAGGTCGTAGGACGGCACGGCCCGCCCGAAGAGGTCGACGGCGCCTGCGAAGCCGGCCGCACGCGGACCGAGCAGGTCCTCCGGCCCCCACGCGTACAGCACTGCGTCGCGCACGACGAGCATGACGCCGAACGTCGCCGCGAGCTGCAGGAGCTCAGGCGCCGCGTAGAGGCGCTTGAGCAGGAAGCGTTCGATCACCGCGCCGATCGCGGCGACCGCAAGCCCTGCGAGCAACACGGCGCCCCAGAAGCCCAGCGGTCCGCGCCCGAGAACGCCGACGATCGTCCACGCGAGATAGGCGCCCAGCATGTAGAGCGAGCCGTGCGCGAAGTTGACGACGCGCGTGACGCCGAAGATCAACGTCAATCCCGCCGCGACGAGGAACAGCGACGACGCGCCGGCGAGGCCGTTCAGGAGCTGCGCAAGGAGGGAAGCGAGCGACACGCGGGCGGGGACGTCCCGGGGCAACGCCCCGAAGGTCCGATTCTAGGGGCATGGCATCGAGGCGTCATTTTCCCGCGAAGAGCCTGCCCCCGAGGAAGTAATCGGGGGCGGGAATCCAGTGTCGTGCCCGCGCCAACGACACTGGGTCCCCGCGTCCGCGGGGACGACGAACGATGTGTCACTCCGCCGGTCGCAGCCGCTTGACCGTATCGTCGGATGGCAGATAGTCCTTGCCATCGGCGTATCGCCAGTCGACCATCACGCCCTTGCCGTCCTTGACGGCGGTGCGGCCGACATAGGCGCCCATCGTCGACTGGTGGTCGAGCGGACGGAACGTCACGGCGCCGAACGGCGTATCGAAGGTGAGGCCGTTCAACGCGGCAACGAGCTTCTCCGTGTCGGTCGATCCGGCCTTCTGGATCGCCGCTGCCGCTGCCTTGACCGCGCTGTAGCCGACGACGGACCCCAAGCGCGGATAGTCGTTGAACTTGGCTTGATACGCGTCGCGGAAGCGCTTCGCCGCGGGCGTGTCGATCGCGTACCACGGATAACCCGTGACCCACCAGCCGACGGGCGCTTCTTCCTTCAGCGGGTCGAGGTACTCGGGTTCACCACCCAGGAGGTTGAACACGGGACGATCCTTGAACAGGCCCCGCAACTCTCCTTCGCGGACGAAGCGGGCGAGGTCGGTCGCGAAGAGCGACGAGAAGATCGCATCGGGCTTGGAGTCGAGCATCGCCTGAACCACCGGTCCAGCGTCGATCTTGCCCAACGGAACCGCGAACTCGACGAAGTCGATGCCGGCGCCTTGCTGAGCGGTCATCAGCTGCATGAACGCCGCCGTCGCCGACTGCCCGTACTCGTAGTTCGGGTAGACGATCGCCCAGCGCTTCTTGCCGAGCTTGGCCGCTTCAGGGACGAGCATCGCCGTCTGCATGTAGGTCGACGCGCGCAGCCGGAACGTGTAGCGATTGCCGGAATCCCAGACGATCTTGTCGGTCAGCGGCTCGGCCGCGAGAAAGACGACCTTGCGCTGCTTCGCCAGGTCGGCGACGGCGAGGCCGACGTTCGAGGCAAACGTACCCATCAGGAACGCGACCTTCTCGCGCGAGAGAAGCTCTTCGGCTACGCGCACGGCGTCGCCCGGATTGCCGTTGTCGTCGCGCACGACGATCTCGAGCGGACGCCCGAGTACGCCCCCCGCGGCGTTGATCTCCGCCACAGCGAGATCCATCCCCTTCTTGTATGGCTCGAGGAAGGCGGGAAAGGTCTTGTAGCTGTTGAGCTCGCCGACCCTGATCGTCTGGGCAGCGGCCGGCAGGGTGCCGGCGACGGCGGCGGCGACGAACAGACAGGCGAAGCGGGCGAGGCGGATCATGGGGTCTCCCGGACCGGTCCAAGGCCGTATTGTCCAATGCGGCCGCCAAAAACGGGCGATGAAGTTTGACGGTTGACCGGCGAGACAGGAACGGTGCGGCAGTCGGCAACGAGACGCCTGAGCAGCTGCCCAGGCACATGCATAGAACCCGTCGGACTGACGGGAACCCGCCTGCGCCGGTAAAATTACATGTTTTGCGTACGTTACGCCCGGCATGCCCATGGACCCGTCCCGACCGCTCGCGCTCTCCGCCGGCCTCGAGTTCGCCGACCTCTACAGCGGCGAGGGAGCGGCGCGCATCGACGCGCTGTTCGTCGAGCACCTGAAGGGCGCTGACGCTGCGCTGGCCGAGAGGCTCGCCGCGTCGCGCCAGCGCCCTGAGGCGCTCGATCGGAAGACCGAATCGGAGCTGCTGATTGCGCTCGCGCCGCACCTCGAGGATTTCGTCGCGGCGCTCTTCGGCATCGGAGCCGAGGTCCGAGTGCTCGAGGCACGCCACCACGAGCTTGCGCCGCTCTACGCGGTCAAGCGCCTCTTCGTCCAGCGGCGGGCGATGAACGCCCACAAGCCCGCCGAAGCGGCGACCTTCGATGGCGCAAAGCTCGAGCGTGACCTCGAGGCGGCGATGGACGCGCGCTTCACCGAGCTTGCGTTTGCCAACGCCGTCACCCGGTGGCAGGAGGACGAGGCGGCGAACGCCGCGGCACTCGACGTCGCGACGCGCTACGCGGCGTGGGCGGCGCACACGCCGGAGGGGCGCGCTGCCCATCGCAGTGGCGTCCTTTTCCGCGCGCCGCGGAAGCTCGATCACCTGCAGCTCGTTCCGCTCGAATCGGCGCACGTTAACGGCGTCACCGTGTGGAAGCACCCGGGCGATCATCCGCGCCGGCGCGACGGCTTCGCGCTCACGGATCCGGGCATGGACCTGACCCATGCGCTCGGCGAAGCGCACTACTGCATCTGGTGTCACGAGCAGGGCAAGGATTCCTGCGCGCGCGGACTGCCCGAGAAAAAACCCGCCGACGGCATCCTGCTGGAGATCCCGTTCCGCCGCAGTCCCTTCGGCGTCGTGCTCGCGGGCTGCCCCCTCGAGGAGAAGATTTCCGAGTTCCAGAAGCTTCGCGCCGAGGGCTGGCCCATCGGGGCGCTCGCCGTCATGTGTGTCGACAATCCGCTGGTCGCAGGCACCGGTCACCGGATCTGTAACGACTGCATGAAGAGCTGCATCTATCAGAAGACCGATCCCGTCGACGTACCGCAGGCCGAGACACGGATCCTCAAGGACGTGCTGGCGCTGCCTTGGGGCTTCGAGATTTACAGCCTGTTCACCCGCTGGAATCCGCTGAACCTGCGGCGGCCGCTGCCGCTGCCGGCGACAGGCAAACGCGTGCTCGTCGTCGGCATGGGGCCCGCCGGATTCACGCTCGCGCACCATCTGCTGAACGACGGCCACACGGTCGTCGGCATCGACGGACTCAAGATCGAGCCGCTGGAACCCGCGCTGTCGGGCGTCGCAAGCAAAGGCGAGCCGACACCGTTCGCGCCGATCCGGGATGTTGCCGCGCTGGAGGAATCGCTGGGCGAGCGGCGGATGGCGGGCTTCGGCGGCGTCGCCGAGTATGGGATCACGGTCCGCTGGGACAAGAATTTCCTGAAGCTGATCCGGCTCCTGCTGGAACGGCGCGCCCGCTTCGCCCTGCACGGCGGTGTGCGCTTCGGCGGGACGCTCGACGCGGAAGGCGCGTTTGCGCTGGGCTTCGATCACATTGCAGTCGCGGCAGGCGCAGGCAAGCCGACCGTGCTCGAATTGCCGAACGGACTCGCGAACGGCGTGCGGACTGCATCGGATTTCCTGATGGCGCTCCAGCTGACCGGCGCCGCCCGCACCGATTCGCTTGCCAACATGCAGCTTCGCTTGCCCGCCGTTGTCATCGGCGGCGGCCTGACCGCGATCGATACGGCGACCGAGGCGCTCGCGTACTACCCGGTCCAGGTGGAGAAGTTTCTTGCGCGCTTCGAGACGCTCGCGAGCGAGCGTGGCGCAGCGGTGATGGAGGCGGCGTGGACGACCGACGAGCGCGCGGTCGCGCACGAGTTTCTCGCCCACGCCCGCGGGATCCGCGCCGAGCGCGCCGCCGCCGAGCGCGAGGGGCGCGCGCCTCGCGTCGTCGAGATGCTGCAGAGCTGGGGCGGCGTCACCATCGCCTATCGCCGCCGCCTGATCGACAGCCCGGCGTATACGCTCAACCACGAGGAAGTCGCCAAGGCGCTGGAGGAGGGCATCCGGTTCGCCGAAGGTTTGACGCCAGTGGCGGTCGAAGTCGATGCGGTCGGCCGCGCCTGCGCACTCGAGCTATCCGAGCAGCATAACGACGGCGACGGCGTGTGGCACGAGCGCGGTCGCGTGACGCTGCCCGCGCGCACGATCCTGATCGCAGCCGGGACGCAACCCAATACCGTGCTGGCGCGTGAAGACGCGCCGCATTTTCATCTCGATGGCAAGTTCTTTCGGCTTCTGTCCGAGGACGGCCAACCTGTGACCCCGGTCAAGGGTCTGGCCAAGCCCGTGGCGCCCGCGGTGCTCACGGATATCCGACCCGACGGCCGTGCGACCAGCTTTTTCGGCGATCTGCATCCCTCGTACGCGGGCAACGTGGTCAAGGCGATGGCGAGCGCGAAGCAGGGCGCACCGATCGTGACGCGGGTCCTGGAACGGGTGCAACCGGCTTCCATCGACAGCGATTCGGTGTTTTTCCGCACGCTCGACCGCGAACTCCGTGCGACCGTCGTCCGCGTCGAACGGCTGACGCCGACCATCGTCGAGGTCGTCGTGCACGCTCCGGCCGCGGCGCGCCGGTTCCGTCCCGGCCAGTTCTACCGATTGCAGAACTTCGAAGCGCTCGCGGGCGGTGCCGACGGTACACGGCTGGCCATGGAGGGCATCGCGCTCACCGGCGCCTGGGTCGACCGCGAGCGCGGCCTCGTGTCGACGATCGTCCTCGAAATGGGCGGCTCGTCGGACCTGTGCACGAAGCTCTGCCCTGGGGAACCCGTGATCCTGATGGGACCCACGGGCACGCCGACCGAAATCGAAAGCGGCGAAACGGTGGTCCTTGCTGGCGGCGGGCTCGGCAACGCGGTGCTGTTCTCGATCGGGCAAGCGTTCCGCAGCGCCGGCTCGAAGGTGCTGTATTTCGCGGGCTACAAGAAGCGCGTCGACCGCTACAAGGTCGCCGACATCGAAGCGGCCGCCGACGTCGTGGTCTGGTGCTGCGACGAGGCACCCGGGTTCGAGCCTTCGCGGCCGCAGGATCGCGCGTTCGTCGGCAATATCGTGGAGGCGATGCGCGCCTACGCAAGCGGTGCGCTCGGCACGCAGTCCGTGGCGTTCGCCGACTGCGATCGGCTTATCGCGATCGGCTCCGACGCGATGATGGCGGCCGTCGGCGCGGCGCGGCGGACGGTGCTCGCCCCCTACCTTCCGCGCGCCCGTCACGCGATTGCGTCGATCAACTCGCCGATGCAGTGCATGATGAAGGAGATCTGCGGCCAGTGCCTGCAGCCGCAGCGCGATCCGGAGACGGGCAAGCTTTCGTACGTCTTCTCGTGCTTCAACCAGGACCAGCCGCTCGATCGAGTCGACTTCCCCGGGCTCAGCACGCGCCTGCGGCAGAACTCGGTGCAGGAGAAGCTCACGGCCCAGTGGATCGCGCATTGCCTCGACGGAAGCCCTGGCGTTTCGGACTCGCACACAGGCGCGATTCGCGAGGATGTGGAAGCCGAGTCGCGCTCTGCCTGAACGCGATTGGGGATTGGTACACTAGCGGCCGCCCGCGGGCGTCCCGCATTCGTGTCCGGATCCCTCCTCAGATGAATTCACTGTCGAAGTTGGCGTGCGCCGCCGTTGCGCTCGGATGGGCCGTCAGCGGCGGCGCTGCATTCGCCCAAAGCAAGGCCGCCGAAAAGCCGGTGCCGATGGCGTCCGCCGCCGACGCCAAGAACATCACGGTCGACGCCTACCTGCAGACCTACCCGCTCTTGCTTACGGCTCGAGAGCTCGATCGCGAGATGAACAAGGCGGACGCGCCGGACTACGTTGGCAAGTTCAACATGTTCAGGCACCAGGACGGCCTGCCGTCGCCGCAGGACACGTCGGTCAGGCGCAAGAGCTACGACGCGCCGTACTCGTGGGCGTGGCTCGACCTCCGCGCCGAACCGGTCGTGATGCAGCTTCCCGCGGTTGCCGCCGGCCGGTTCTTTGTCGTGCAGCTCTACGACGTTTGGGGACACAATCTGCTGCACGTCGATGCGAAGCTCGCGGGCGGCAAGCCCTTCAATGTGCTCGTCGTCGGTCCCGGCTGGAAGGGCGCGCCACCCAAGGGGATCGGTCAGGTCGTCCACGCCGAGACATCCCTCGTCGGTGTGACGGCCCGTACCTCGGCCGCCACGCCAGGCGACGCGGCGAGTGTCGCCGAGCTCCAGCGCCAGTTCGGCGTCGTCCCGATGTCGCGCTTTGCGAAAACCGCCGCGCCGAAACCGGCGCCTCCGATCACGTTCGCCGCGTGGGACGACGCCAAGGCCGACAGTGGAGCCTTCATCGGTTACGTCAACGCGTTGCTGCCGTACGTCAGGCTCGATGCCGCGGAGCAAGTCCAGTTCAAGCGGTACGCCGGAATCGGCATGGCGCCCGGCAAGCCGTGGGATCCTGCGAAGATGGACAGCGGGGTCGTGGCGGCGATCGATGCAGGCGTCAAGGACGCGGCCGCGAAGCTCGAGAAAGCGATGGCCGACGCGCGCGGCGCCGTCGATCCGGTCGGTACGCGCGAAGCCTTTGCCGGCGACGCAATGAAGCGTGCGATCAGCTCGGGATTCGATCTGCACCGCGTTGCCAAGAACGAGATCGTCGAGCTCCCGATTACAGGCGACGGCGGCGGCGACCCGTACGAGAAGGGGGCGAAGTATCGCCTCGTGTTTCCGCCGAACCAATTGCCACCCATCGACGGCTTCTGGTCGCTTGAGATGATCAGCGTGCCCGACGTCCGGTATCGCGAGAATCCGGTCAACCGTTACGTCATCGACAGTCGCATGCCCGGCCTCAAGAAGAACGCGGACGGGTCGGTCGAGATCGCGATCCAGCGCGATTCACCAGGGCCGGAGCTCGAATCGAACTGGCTGCCGTCGCCGGATGCGGGATTTTCGCTGACCTTGAGACTCTACGGACCGAAGCAGGCGGCTGTCGACGGGACCTGGAAACCCGCGTACCCGAACCGCCTGACTCAGTAGTCACCGCCACGGGGCATACGAGTCACGAGCCGCCGACGTTGATGAACGGGGTACCGACGAGATCGGTGGTGTTGCCGCGGACGGTGTTGTTCTGGCGGGTGTAGATCAGGCCGCCCGAGGACTTACTCAAGCCGTTGTTTCATCTGCAACACTCCTCTGACTGTTCAGATCTTGGTGTGGTGCATCCACTTGTTGAATCCACAGCCAAAAGCAGACCCCTCAAGCAAATTCAATCTACGTGCCAAAAGCACGATTCGCGTTCTTTTGAGCAATTTCGTTTAATAATTTCCGCACCATTTCGATGTCTGCTGGCTTCACGAGGTGGTAGTCGATCCCCGCTTCGCGCGTCCGCCGACGATCGTTTTCCTGCCCCCATCCCGTGAGCGCAACGATAGCGAACGGGCGATCCGGGCAAGCTGCGCGGAGGGAACGGGCTACCTCATACCCATCCATCCCTGGCATACCAATATCCAATAAGACTACGGATGGACTTGCCGTGGCAAATAGGTCAATAGCGGTCTTCCCGTCGTAAGCCAAGTGTATTTCGGCACCGTGCGCTTCCAGAACCATGCCAAGACTCTTTGCCGCATCGCGGTTGTCATCGACAATCAGTATTCGTATCGGCGACAAAGTGCCACGCTCTTCCGGACTCGTTGAAACTTCGGTGCCCGGCTGGGCCAAGGGCAGACGAACGATGAATTCACTGCCATGACCCAGGCCTGGGCTGCGGGCCTCTATGGTGCCGTCATGCATCTCAACAAGCCGCCGCGAAAGCGTGAGTCCAACGCCCAATCCTCCTGGGTCGTGCGCATCGCCTGTCCCTTCACGCCGAAACATATCGAATATTCGTGCCAAGCCTTCGGCGGCAATACCGCGCCCATTGTCACGCACTCCTATCACTGCCAGATTCTCATCTCGTCGAGCAGAAAGCGTGATAAGGCCACCGTGATCGGTGTATTTGGCCGCATTATTAAGAAGGTTGGAAATAATTTGCGCTAGCCGGACGCTATCTCCGCGGAGCCAGAGCGCTTCGCCTGGTAGGGAGACATCGAGACGATGCTTTCCTGCCTGGATGAGTGGGGCACTGGTTTCGACGGCATTCCGCACAATCGTAGACAGCTCGACATAGTCTCGACGTAGCTCAAATGCACCGCTGGTGATTCGCGACATTTCGAGCAGATCATCAACCAACCGCACCAGATGGTTAAGCTGACGCTCCATGATTTCGCGTACCTGCCTGAAACGGGAAACGTCGTCTTCACTCAGACGCATTAATTGGAGCCCATTGCGCAGTGGCGCAAGCGGATTGCGCAGCTCATGCGAAAGGGTGGCAAGAAACTCGTCCTTGCGCCGGTCGGCATCGCGCAAAGCCTCGCGCGATTCTTCGATCGCTTTGCGAGCATTGACCTGTGCCGAGACGTCGTGAAAGTAGCACACCACGCCATTGTGCCCGTCAGGTAGCGGGATTCGGTCGATTCGCCATTCGTAGTATTCGGTGATGCCCCGATCGCGACGTTTTTCCGCTCGCTCAGGCGCGACATAAGGCTTGCCTGTATCGAGGGTGTGACGGAACAACGTGACCATCTCATCGGCGTATTTTTCCTCCCACATGATGTGAATAATCTCACCGAAATCACGGCCGACGACCCCTCCCGGAATATCGCCAAAAACAGGCTGCGCGATCGGATTCACTTCCCTTATTCGGAAATCTGCGTCTACCAAGTAGGCACCGATCGGCGCATGATCAAGGAGTGCCTTCACCTGCGCATTGCTTTGCCGCAGCGCATTGAGGGCGCGCTGCCGCATCTCATCCGCGTGTAGCAACGCCGCCACATGACCCAGCAGCTCGCGTGCACTGAAAGGCTTGACCAAATAGTCGTCTGCGCCGCGGTGTAGCCCTTCAAGCCGGGCCTCCTCGCCGGCGCGGGCCGAGAGCATGATGACCGGGATTGAGGTGAGCGCCGGATCGTTGCGCAGCTCCCGAACCAGCGCAAAGCCGTCCAGCTTTGGCATCATGACGTCCGACACGATAAGGTCTGGACGGCGAGCGCGCGCCGCATCGAGAGCTGCGGCACCGTCACTCACTGTCTCCACCTCGTAGTGTTCGGATAACAGCCGACTCGCATACTCACGCAGATCGGCATTGTCATCCGCTACGAGAATACGTCCTCCGCTCTTGCGCTCTTGGACGGCTGCCGCAGGGGAGGTGCCGGGAAGCCATCCCAAGACTTCAGATACGTACGCATCTGCGCGCCCACTCTGAGTCGAATCCTGACGCGTCTGAACGACATGCTTGGCTGGAAGATGGCCATAGCCCTTCGGAATATCGACTGTGAATGTCGTTCCATTTCCCTGCTTGCTCTCAGCGGTTATCGAACCGCCATGCAATTTGACGAGTTCATGCACCAGGGCAAGACCGATGCCACTACCTTCATGGCTGCGGCCAGCCACTCCCTCGACACGATGAAATCGCTCAAAGACTCGCCCCAGTGCTTCTTGCGGCATACCTACGCCGGTGTCGCTCACGACAAGTCGAAAGTTCTCCTGTGCGTCACGAACGGCGACTGTAATACCGCCCTGCATGGTGAACTTGAAAGCATTGGATAGAAGATTAAGGACAATCTTTTCCCACATCTCGCGATCGAGCCATGCCCCTTCATCCAGCATCGGACAATCGACCTCGAGACGCAGGCCCGCCTTGTCGCACGCCGCGCGGAAGTTGCTCGCGAGATCCGCGGTGAGTGTGGACATATCGGTCGGCTTAAAGGTCGCTTGCACGCGACCGGCTTCGATACGCGCAAAATCGAGCAGCGTATTGACCAGCTTCAGTAGCCGCTGACCGTTGCGTTGGATGACGGCAGCCAATTCGCGGCTTTTCGTGCTCTCTTGAGCCAATAGCTCCTCTACAGGACCCAGCATTAGCGTAAGCGGTGTACGAAATTCGTGACTTACGTTGCTGAAGAAATCCGTTTTCGCACGGTCGAGCTCTGCAAGTGCCTCAGCACGCTTTCGCTCATCTTCATAGGCTTGCGCGATGGCGATAGCCGTGGAGAACTGTCCTGCGACACGTTCGAGAAAGGTCTGGTAAGACGCATCAAAAGGTCTTTTGAGATTAAGGCCGACGATGAGCTTCCCGGGACTGTCGTGCCCGGCGCGGCTGATCGTCAGCTCCTTGATATGATCGCGTTTCGAGGCGGACAGCTCCGCTTGTGCTTCCGGCGTGCACGCCTGCAACTCGTTGTCCAGATAAACCAAGGCGAAGGGGATATCGTTGACATTGGAAGCTAGTGTTTCGATCCCGAGCCTGCAGGCGTCACGCGGAGTTCGCGCAGCAACGTTATGGGAGGACAAGTCCTTCAACAGCTCCAGCCGGCGATCCCAGACAACGCGATCGGTGGTTTCGGTGACTATGCAATAGACACCGGCAACGCGCCCGGACTCATCACGTACGGGGTCGTACGAGACATCGAAGTAGGTCTCTTCGAGAAAACCGTAACGCTCGATCGGGAACATCAAATCCTTGGCCCAGAATGCTTCACCTGTGCTTACGACGCCTTCGAGTAGCCCATGCAGCATGGTTTCCCAGATCTCGCTCCACGCTTGGCGGCCGGGCATTCCAAGCGCTTCAGGGTGCTTGGCACCAAAGACCGGCCGATAGGCATCGTTATAGAGAACCACGAACTCTGGCCCCCAGAACAGGACGATCTGCGCCTTTGATGGAAGCATCATGCTCAAAACGCTCCGCAGGCTCTGTGGCCACTTCTCGGTTGGGCCGAGCGAGCTTTTCGACCATTCGAAGGCGCGGATCCGAGATCCCATTTCTCCGCCGCCACTGAGAAAATTCAAGGCACTCGAAGCGACGTGCGGGGCAGTAGATTGGGCATTCATATGAGGAGCTAGTGCGGGTCAGGGCAGGGCCAGGGCGCGGCGCCCCACGGGCAGAACTGGGCTTGCCGCTTTCCATTGTAGCGTCGGCGCCTGCGCGCAAAGGTACTAGCCTGAGCGTCGTGCGGCCACGGTACGCTCACGTGCGCCTACGCTGTCAGCCTGGCGCGCTGCCAAGCGGCCAGCCGCCGTTTACCAGCACGATTTCAGCGTTGCAACACCAAAAGCGTGAACGAACCCGGCACCATCTGTGGCCGAGGGCGTGGCTCGTCTGCCGTTGCCGCGGGACGCGGTCCGAAAGCAGCGGTCACCAGATAAATTCTTTGTCTTGGCGAATCGAGCGCCATGGTTCGAGCGCCGACCTTGGTGGGGACGCTGTCCGACACAAGGAAGCGGCCGGGTCCATCTTCGCGAACCACGGTCAAGGTTCCGTCACCGTTGGAACTGTATGCAAGATTGGTCTGCGGATCGAACGCGGTCGCATCGCAGCCGGATCCCACGGGGAGGGTAGTAATCAAGTGGCCTTGATCGGCATCTACGATCGCCATCAGCTTGTTCGAGCAGCCTACAAACAAGCGGTGGTGCTTTGCGTCCAGCGAAATCCCGGTGGGGTCCCCGCATGGCGCGACGGGCCAGCGGCTGCGGATGCTGAGCTCTCGTGCATCGATTGCCAGCACTTCCGACGTGTCTTCGATGTTGACATAGACGTGACCTTGGCCATCAGCAACGGCGAATTCCGGCTTGCCACCCACTGGAATAGTGCGAATGACTGCGTCGGTCTTCGCATCGATGATAGTGACATCGTGGCTGCCACCATTGAAAGCAAAGACTCGTTGCGTCGTAGGCTCGAACAGGATCGCATCAGGATTAGTGCCCGCGCCGATGCGTCCGCGTTTCCGTAGCGTTTCGAGGTCGAATGCGGTGACCGTTCCGTCCCGGCCGTTACTCGTATAACCCTTTCCCAACTCCTTCGCCAAGGCGACTCCATGTACGCCGGGAGTGTCGGGTACGGTTCCGACCACTTTGCCGGAGTCAGGGTCGACGATGTCCACGCGCGTAGATCGAGAGACATAAAGCTTCCGAGCGTCCGCGTCGTATGTCAGGTAATCCCACCCGCCCTCGCCGCCGAGGACGATTTCCTGCGCCATGTGATAGCGGTCGTCCGGCGCGCCGTGAGCCAACAAGGGCACGACGGTGCCGACCGCGAGGACCAGCAACCAGGGCGAGCGCCATCCCATAGACCCACTCCTATACGCTAGTTCGATTTGAACCGGACGCGCATCACCTTCTTGTCGTACTCCGCTTCGGTCTGCATCGTGATCTCGACGCCGTTGGCGGCATAGACTCGGCCCCCGTGACTGCGGCAGACGTTTCGCTCGTACTGGCACGGACCCATCTCGGGGTTCTTCGCGCACAGTGCGTGGACCTTCGGTGCAAATTCGATGACGGTGGTCTGGCGCACGCCATCGGCGTCCGTAACGCAAACGTAAATCGCGCCAGGCGGGAGGGCGATCGGCGCGGGAGCGGCAGTCGGCGGTGCGGCAGGCGTCTCGGGAACCGCGCGCCGGACGACGGGCGCGCCGGCCGTCTCGGTCGCGGATGGGAGCGGCGCGGGCGCCTTGTCGACAGGCGCCGGCGAGCAAGCCGCCAGGAAGGCGACGATTGGCAGAAGAGCGCGATCGCGCGTCATGATGTGGACGTTACCCCAAGCGCACACACAGTCAATCCGATTAGACGCCAGGGCCGGTGAGAAGTGCGAAAACCCCGGTCCTGGCCGCCTAGATGATGCCAGCGGGATCCGGGACTTAGGGGTGCGCTAGAGGTCGTTTTTACCCATGGGCGTGCTGCGCGTCGACGGCGTAACCTTGGGCACGCTTGGCCGTCTCGTCGATCTCGCGACTCCGGCGGCCTCACGCAATCGCCGCCGAGTGCGACGGGCGCCGCGGTGCAGATCGTCGGCATCGCGATCGCTGCGCACATCCTGTACGTTCAACCGCAACTCGTCTGTCTCACGCACACCTAACCATGCCTGAACCCGCCAAGATCGATCTTTCGTTGGGCTGCGCATTGATGCAGATCGCGACGAAGAGCGCGGTGCGCAAGAAGGTCCCCGAATACCAGTACGAGTACGTCATCCGTTTCACGATGCGCGATGGCCGCACCGAGCAGCTGGCGTGCGACGATGAACCGGCCTTGCGCAACGCGGTGCTGGAGCTCAAGCCGCAGAAGATCATTATCGACGGAGCGACATCCGAGGCGGAGCGCCGCTCCCTTCACCTGCTGCTGGCGAACATTCGGCGGCTTTACGTTGGTGAAATGACCAGCGGAAGCGGCAGACCTTCCCCCAGCGAGGGGGACAGGCCATGACCCCAGAGGTCGACGATTGGACGACGATCAAGTCAATCTCGCCGAATCGTCGTAACTATTTGATTTAATGGTGCCGGTAGAGGGAATCGAACCCCCGACCTTCGCATTACGAATGCGTTCCAGCCACTATGGCGCTTCAATGGTTTACATCCCGAATCAACTAGTTACGGTGCTTGCGACACGTCGTTATGTGTCGCAAAATGATCGCTGTCGCACTTACCGTTGCACTTACGTAAAACGAACCGGGGTCATGTGGGAAACCGTGCATCACGTCCGCCCGAGAAGCTAAGCGCCGCCAGCATCGCTCGCGTAAGGCCCGAAGCGAAGCCTTATGAGATCCGGGATACGGGCCAGCCGGGGTTGCTTCTGCGGGTGCAGCCGAGCGGGGTGAAATCGTTCGTGGTCCAATACGGTCGCGCCAAACGCGTAACACTTAAGCGCCGACCGCCGGGGATGCTGATCGAGACGGCGCGCAAAGAAGCTCGCGCGATCCTGGCCGATGCTGACAAGCATGGCGTGCCGGAAGCCGCAAAGCGGAAGAAGAAGTCAGTCACCCTGCGGGACTTTCTCGATAACGATCTCGATCCGTGGGCAGCGGCGAACCGCACGTTCAACCCCGTCAAGCGGCTGAAATCTGCCTTCGACGACTGGCTCGACAAGCCGCTGACTGCGATCACGGCGTGGACAGTGGAGGGCTGGCGCGTTCGTCGCCTTAAGCAGGGAACCGCGCCGGAACGGTCAACCGAGAGCTCGCCGGACTGAAGTCGGCTCTGGCACTGGCGGTAAAGTGGAGCGTCCTTGCATCTAATCCCGCGGCGGCGGTCAAGCTGCGCAAGGTCGACAACGAGCGCGTGCGCTTTCTCGCGGACGATGAAGAAAAGCGCCTGCGTGCAGCGCTCGCGAAGCGCGACCGCGAAGGGATCAGCGGACGCGTCCGCGGTAACAAGTGGCGCACGGCACGCGGCTACGAGCTGCTGCCAACCATGCCTGCGGGCGGGTTCGTCGATCACTTGACGCCGATGGCGCTGATCGCGCTCAACACCGGCCTTCGTCGTGGGGAGCTGACGTCGCTCCATTGGTCGGACATCGACCTTGAGGCAAAGCGCCTGCTGGTGCGCGCCGCGGCAGCGAAAGGCCTGAAGTCACGTTACGTGCCACTCAATACCGAAGCCACGACGATACTAACGCGCTGGCGGAAGCAGACGTCCGGCGTCGGCCGCGTGTTTGCCGTGCGCAGCATCAAGAAGTCATGGGCCGCACTGATGACCGCCGCGAAGATCGCCAATCTGCATTTCCACGATTTGCGGCATAGTTTTGCATCTAGGCTGGCGATGGCCGGCGTCGACCTGAACACCGTGCGCGAGCTGCTCGGGCACGCCGACATGAAGATGACGCTGCGCTATGCGCACCTTGCCGCCGAGCACAAAGCCGCAGCAGTTGAGCTGCTGACATCAAGCCGGCGACCATGAAGAAGAAGAAAATACTCGAGACGCCCCTGCCGCTGTCGTTGGAGCGTGTCGCGGAGCTGTACCATCTCTTAAGGGACGGACGGGAGATCGACGAGAAAGCGCGTAACGATCTGAAGGAATTCTGCTGGTTCTACTGCAACCAAGCGGAAAGGCAGCGCACAGCGAGCCGCCCAGGTCGCCGAATAAACCCCCTAACATGGGAATTGGCCTTTGCTGCCCTGCAGATCCATGATGGCTATCGCTTCAGGATAGGCGACATCATTTGTGCGCTGCTTCCGCAAGGTACAGCTCGGGACGTGGATCGCGTCCATGCCGCGTACAAAAAGCTTGTAGGGGGCAGGGGGGTACGACCGTTTGCACTTATCTATGATCCGCGGCTGCTTGATGCTGCGCTGGCGCGTCTGAGTCAGGGAGAAGACCCCGGGCGATGGGAGCGTGAGCGGGCGAAAGGAGTGCTGCAATGGGACGCGTTGCCCCCCATGAAAATCCATCGCGAGATGTGTGAACACCACGGCATCGACGTGGAAGAAGACGAGTCTCTAATCCGGACGTGGGACGGGAAATAATCCCCCCCTCTTTGTGTCCCTCGGTATCGCTTTGGTGAACAGCTAAGCGCCGCTATTCTGTCCTGTGTGTATTCGCCGATTCCGGCGACACGAACGAGAGGACAGAGACATGGAGAAGCTGAAGCTCGCCGTCGACGACATCGTCGCCGTCACAAGCGAATCGCGCAGCGTAATCTACGACGCCATCGCGCGCGGCGAACTCAAGACGTTCTTGGTCGGGCGGCGCCGCTTTGCGCGCCCCGGGGCCGTACGCGAGTGGGTTGACTGGCTCGAGCGTGAGAGCGAGGCCGGCCGTCCCGTTGTCCATCGCCCGCGCAAGGCCGCTGAAGCATGAGCCCACCCATCGAGGCGCAAGCGCCTAACGATTTTCTCGCCACTGTCCCGACGAGCGCCCGTCGCACGATCGAGCGCGCCTTTCAGGCAACGGCGAGCCCACGCGCTGCGATCAAAGCGAAGTGCCTTGACTGTTCACAATTCGACCGACAAGAAGTGGCCGACTGCCTGGTTGTCCTCTGTCCGCTGCATCGGTACCGGCCCTTCCAGGACGCCCGGAAACCCCCGAATACTGCGCGAGGGAGTGAGTCTTCGGAGCGATCAGCAAGGCCGAGCCTCGCAGACCCACCGACCTATTCGGGCGCGGAAAAATGAGCCACCCAAAGAGATTGCCTAACACAACGAACCGCAGGCGGTCATGAGTGCTGCGCCTCACCTGCGGGCCGTACCGCCACTCGACGATGCCGCGGACTACATGGCAGTGGAAGGCTACAAGCCCGTCGTCCCCGACCGCGCGTACGAAGCCAAGTTCGTCGGCTACGAAACGGCGATTGTATTCGGCAGCCCGAAGGTATTCGTTCATTTCGAGATGGTCGAGCCAGGCGCGTACCTGGGCACCCGAGTCTTCCGCGCCTTCCGCGTCCGGAAGTTAGTGGGCAAGCCGGGAAAGTCTGGGAAGTTTGTGGCCAACCCGCAGGGCGACTTATTCGCCACGGTGACCCGATTGTTGGACGTGAAGCTCCGGACCGATCGGATCTCGCTTGCCGGTCTCAGGACGATGCTGTTTCGGATAACGACGCGGACGGTAACGCGTAACTACCGTCAGCAACTGATGCCAGAGCCAACCAGATATTCGGTGGTGAACACCATCGAACGTGGTGAGTAGGGAGCAGTTACCTGAGACCTAATAGCAGTAACCCGTAACCTGCAACCAGTACCTGCCCCAAAGGTACGTAAACCATTGCCGGTCAAGCATTTCCGCGAGTTGCGTTGGCAAGCCTTGGCAACCGAATTCGGGCCCGGGATGAACTGGCAAGGCTCGATGCTGTGCCGTCTGCAAAGTGTGCCGCCGGGGGGCTTCGGCTCCCCGGTTCCCAAATGTCGGGCGGCGAGAGCAGCGGTTAGACAAAGGATTTCGATATATGGGCGGATATGGCAGTGGTAGGCCTGCAAAACGGGGTGTGATCGAGCAACGCTGGCGGCTTGACGTACGTACCTGCGCCCGACACGGATGGCTGAGGCCCGGGGCGGCGGGCACGCTCTCCTGGAGCCAAGATGGCGAAGAGTCAGGCTCCGCGTCGTACAGGGCGTTGGAGTGGTTGCTAGAGCTGCGCTACGCGATCGTGTCCGACGAGGATGAGCGCGCTCCAATGGTCACGTCGCCGTATTACTACAGCGGCAGTGCCGATAAGTCGAAGACGTTTCAGAACGGCGATACGCTCGTCGGAGGAACCCTGTCGAGCGTGCCGATGCTGATGTTTCAGCCGGGCTATGCAGCGGACACGAAGTTCCTCGGAGGCCAACCGTATGTCGGCCTCGGCTGGGGCCCGGCCTACAACCGCACGTCGGTGGACATCACACTGTCCCAGCCTGCATTGGAACGCACCCGCACCGACTCGATCACCGGCGGCGCCGACCTGTATCCGTACGCGAGCCTCGCGTGGGCGAGCGGCAACGACAACTGGATGGCGTATCTCACCGCGTCGAAGGCTATGCAATCTTCGGGACGCTCAGCATTCCGCTGGGTGGCGCCAGGAAATAGATGTGCAGACTACCTTCTGTAGCTGCTCCGCTTACTAAACATCAGCGTTGATTTGCCTCAAGCGCGGCGGTCACGCGAACGGCAGCTTTCCCAGTTCTCAACGACCGCTTGCGAATATCTGATCGGCGGGTCAGGGTCGGTAGCGGTCGTCGATGATAGACCGCTACCGGCCAGCACCGGGCGGTTAGCCTCACTTTCCTAAGTTTCCGGGAAGCAGACACTCGTTTCGGGCTTGATTCATAGTGAAGTTGTGGCCACACTCATCTGTGATCCGACCAGTGACGTTTGTGCAAGGGTTGCAACGAATTGTCTAGGCAGACCGCAAGAGGCGAAGCGCAAGTACATCTGCGGTTCGGAAAATTTACAAAGCCGACTCTGGCTGGCCTGAGCACCGTCACCCGGAAGACGCGGCCGACCGTCGAGGCCCATTAGGGGCCATTACTGCGGCAGCGCGTCCCTAATTGACGCGCTAGAGATTTCCATCAGTCCGCTGTACGGCCGATTCATCTCCAGGATCAGGAAAATCGCGCCCGCGACAGTCAACGCGCCGACGAACAGCGCCGCGATGACGGTGGCGTTGCGGCGCGCATAGAGACCGAAGCCGGTGAAGAGCACAACGAGCCAGAACACCAGCACGACGAAGAAGGGCCAGGACAGTGAGCCTCCGGCCTGCTGGTGCAGCAGGCGGATGGTAGTACCCATGGTCGTCATGAGCTGCAGAGCACGCGCCTGTGCAGATCGCTGGGCGTCGGATTTGGGCGTCAGCCGGGCGACGGTGTCGAACAGGTCTTCCGTCGGGACATAATTTTGCGGCGTGTGAAGGGCTGCTCGTGCGGCGCCGGCATCGGGCCACAGCCGCGCGACTTCCGCTGTCACCATGCGACGCAGCTGCGCGCGGGCGTCGTTCGTTTCCGGGCCGTAGTGGACGAACACCTCATCGAGCAGAACGAGTTGCGCGCTGAGCTGCTGCACTTCGCTCTCCTGCGTGTCGTACGAACTGTGCGCGGACGCTATCAGCAGGCTCAGGACCAGGGCGGAGATGGTTGCGACCAGCCCCATCACCAGCTTGACCACGTCCTTCGTTTCGTCATTCTGATGATGTGCGGGGACGTGGATGGCGACGCCGGCGAGTGCCCCGCCGAAAACGAAAATGAATACGAGGACTGCAATGAGTGTGGAATTCATGGGGCAACCTTCTGGGGCAGATTGGCAAATTCGTGCGATTGGCCCGTCCGGGGTACCTCCCAGTCTGGGGCTGTCTACGCGAACGCGTATTCGTGACGCTGACGTGGAGGCCAGCGCAAATTGTAGCCGGACGGTCGCTCAGAACTTGATTGAGATGCCTACTAACGGGAGCCACTCTCAGCGGGAGTCGACCAACAGCCGCCCTATAGCGAAGTCACTGAGAGCGGGCGATGGTCCGCGACCTACAGCCGTTCTTAGAGGTTCCGGAAATCATGTCCACAGGTTATGGCTATGAGAGCCAGGCGATTTGATCTCAGTCAACGAAGGATGTTTACGGCGGCGTAGCCTAAACAGCAGGCAGTTGTGGGTTCCGTCGTACACCGTCAAATGAGCGCGGATTCGGCCTCGCTTTTTTCGTGGCCCGTTCGCTTGGTCCCGTCGCCCATTGTCGCTGCGGCGCTTCCCCGAGTGTGACTGGGATAGCGGAATTACGGCCCGGATAGCCGTCATGGAGTCGCACAATGACTGAAGTCCGCTTCCTAGTAGCGATTGCGCTGGCCGCACCGCTCGGCCTGGCCGGGTGCGCGACCACGCATCCGCTGATGCCGACGCCGACGTTGTACACAGGGGCGCAAGCGAAGTCGCTGTTCACCGAAGCGCCTGCCGAAACCCGGACACCACCATTGGATTTGCTTTTCATCACTGACCGCGCGCCGGCGACGAGCCCCGATGCGCCTGAACCGTACACGGCGGACAGGTCGCGCTCGATGGCCTTCGGCTCGACGACGATCCTGTTCGGCGAAGGCATGACGTGGGACGCGCTGGTGAAGCAGAGCCTGCTCATCGAGCGGCCGACTCCGACGGACCTCAAGCTCGGTCCGACGAAGGAGCTCGGGCGCTACCCGCGCATTCCTTACGACGTTGCGGCGACGCCCGCGGGGCTCACGCGCGCTCCCGCTGTCGTCGATGCGCACGAAGCGGCCAACCGGGCGCTGCAGGCCGAGATCGCGCGTCGCCTCGCCTTGAGTCCGCGCAAGGAGATGGTGCTGTACGTCCACGGCGTCAGCAATACGTTCAGCGAAGCGGCCTTCACGATGGGTGAGATGTGCCACTTCCTGGGCCGCGAGTTCGTTTGCGCGATGTTCACCTGGCCCGCGGGCGGAAAGCACGGCATCCTGTTCGGCTACGAAGAAGACTACGAATCGAGCACATTCGCGGTCGAGCATTTGCGGAAGGCGATCCGCACCATCGCGGACACGCCGGGGCTCGAGAGAATTCATATCCTGGCCCACAGTCGCGGGACCGACGTGCTCGCCACCGCGCTGTCCGAGCTTTCCTTCGAATCGTACATGCAGCAGACCACGCTGCCCCAGCGCGTCAAGCTCGGCAACGTCGTGCTGCTGGCACCGGATCTGGACGTCGAGGTGGCTCCGGAAAAGATCTTGGCGATAATCTCCGATCCCGACGTGCCGTACGGCGCGACGCCGGACCCGCATGCGGTGTTCCGGCCCTTGCGCCCGTTCCACCTCACCATTTACGTCTCGCCCGACGACAAGGCCCTCGCCACGTCGGGCTGGCTGTTCGGTAGCCTTGCCCGGCTGGGACGCGTCGATACTTCGATACTGACACCGGAGCAGATCGAGCTGGCGGCCAGGTTGGGCTTCCTCGACGTGGTTCAGGTTCGCGGCACGACCGACCTGTTCGGACACGGCTACTTCGTCTCGAACCCGAGGGCGAGCGCCGACCTCATCGCGATGTTGCGATACGGGCTCAAGCCCAACGAACCGGGCCGGCCGCTGGAGGAGGTCAAGCGGCCGTTCTGGCGGGTCCCGACGGAAGCCGAGGCGAAGGATAGTGCCGGCGGGGCTGACTGAGCCGCGCGGGGCGCCAGGACTCGAGCGACCGCCACGATGTCCCTGCGACGTTTGCTCGCTCGAATCGCCAAGAGTGCGGGCCTCGCCGCTCTGGCTCTCCTGGTTGCGGGGGTCGGCGTCTGGGGCGCGCTGCTGCTCGAGTATGCGGGGCCGAGCAACGTCCTGCCCCGTCAAGTGTTGGTGATCGGCTTCTCCCTGGCTGCTGCGGGGACGCTAATCGCGCTTTTCGTACGCCGCTGGCGCTGGCGTGCGATTGGCACGTATGGGGCTCTATGCGCGGGCCTTGCGATCCTGTGGTCGAGCATCGAGCCGACCAACGAACGCGACTGGCAGCCGGAGGTAGCAATACTGCCGTCGGCCACGATTGCCGGCGATCGCGTCACCGTCCACAACATCCGAAACTTCGACTACCGGAGCGAGACCGACTACACGCCCGCCTATTACGACAAGACCTTCGATCTGCAGGAACTGCGATCGGTGGACCTCGTGACCTCCTATTGGACGGGCCCGGCGATTGCCCATGTCTTCGTGAGCTTCGGCTTCACGGGGGACGACTATCTCGCCATTTCCATCGAGGTGCGCAAGCCGAAAGGCGAGGGCTACTCGACGCTCAAAGGTTTCTTCCGCCAGTACGAGCTCGTCTACGTCGTGGCCGACGAGCGGGACATCATCCGGCTACGCACCAACTATCGCCGCGATCCGCCCGAGGATGTGTACATCTACCGGGCCAAGGCTTCGATCGACGTCGGGCGGCGACTGTTCCTGGAGTACATACACAGGATCAACGCGCTGAGGACGCACCCCGAGTTCTACAACACGCTGACGACCAACTGCACGACCAACATCTGGACGAACGACCACGTCAATGCGGGGCGCGTGCCACTGAGCTGGAAGATCCTGGCGAGCGGCTATGTGCCGGATTATCTGTATGAACAGGGGCGCTTGGAGACGATGGGCTTGTCGTTTCCAGAATTGCAGCAGCAGGCCCACGTCAATGCGCGCGCCCAGGCGGCTGATGGGGCCGCGGACTTCTCGCGACGAATTCGCGCTTGGGGCGAAACGGGGTCCGGCGATGGCAAGGAGATCCCGCACTCACACTGAACTGTCGATTGGGCCGCGCTGGCCGCGATAGCCGACGGGAAGACTCCAGGTCGCCAGTCTGGGGAGTTAATCGACCCGACATTCCAAGATGCTAATAAGTGTCCGCCTCGCAAAACCCCGCATCGCTGGAGTTGGTCGAAAGCAATCATCTGCCGCAAGGTGCGTCACGCCGTGTGAGCGCAGAGTGCTAGACTCGACAGATGTAATTGTCGTCTGAATCGGTCGATGCCATGACTTGGCTGCAGCGGTACCGCATTATCCGATTCCTCAGAGACTCCGTCTGGCTCCCGCCCTTGCTTGGCATGGTGGTGGCGCTGCTCGTGCACCCGTTGGTTCGTTGCGCCGATCAGATCCTGGACTTGAAGGCTGCCATCGGCCCCGAAAGCGCACGCGCCGTGCTGGCTGCACTGGCGTCGTCCATGCTCACGTTCATAGTCTTTGTTTTTTCCATCATGCTCGTGACCGTACAGCTCGCCAGCGCGCAGCTAACGCCGCGGATCATTGCCAGCTTCTTTCGTAGCGGTATCCTCCGCTTCTCACTTACCGTTTTCGTGTTTGCGTTCGCTTATACGCTGATCGCGCTGAGCCGCATCGAGGATACCGTCCCGCAGATCTCGGTGTGGATAGCCACGTACAGCAGCGCCACGTGCGTCGGTATCTTCCTCTACATGATCGACTACGTGGGCAAGTCGTTGCGCCCCGTCAGCGTTCTGACCCGAATCGGCAACACGGGACAGGAGGTCATCCATGATGTGTACCCGCTTCCGGTCGCGGGGACGGAGGACGCGCCGTCCAATGGCGCACTGGTGCCTGAGGGAACAACGTCGCGCACTGTCAGGACCAATCGCACTGGCGTCGTGCTTGCGTTCGACGTGGTTGGCCTCGTGGAGTTGGCTCGGCGGGCCGACTGCCTGATCGAATTCGTTCCGCAGGTGGGAGACTTTGTGACTAGCGGGGGCCCGCTGTTCCGGTTGTACGGCGGAGGAAAGGTCGTTTCAGACAGCCTATTACATCAGGCCGTCGCCATCGGTCCGGAGCGCACGATGGAGCAAGATCCCGAATTCGCGTTCCGCATCATCGTCGACATCGCCGCCAAAGCGCTTTCGCCCGCGATCAACGATCCGACCACCGCTGTACTCGCGCTCGACCAGATCCACCGCCTGCTGCGAGCGGTCGGCGAGCGGCAACTGGATACAGGGCGGATAGACGACGCCACCGGGCGGCTGCGGCTCGCCTATCGCACGCCGGATTGGGAAGACTTCGTCAGCCTGGCGATCACCGAGATCAGGCAGTTTGGCGCCAACAGCATTCAGATCGTCCGCCGGATGCGTGCGATGCTGGAAAACCTGATCGAGACGGTGCCGCCGCATAGAGCGGTTCTGTTGCGCGCGGAACTCGAGCTTCTCGGTCGCGGCGTGGAACGGGATTTTCGCGATCCCGAAGACCGCGTTCGCGCCGCCTCCGGCGATTCGCTCGGTGTAGGCGGAACAACGTGATCAGAGAAGGTCCGATGGTGAGTATTGCACCGAGTGGCTGCTTCCTCACCTTCGAAGGTCGGCTTTGGGGAAGTTCGTCGGACTGCTTCGGGTCGGAAGCAGCCATTTGCGCAGAGGCGAGCGGGCCCTCATTGGCCGCACATTAGGGAACAGGCACTTGCGCCTCTAGCCGAAGGCGCACGACATCGAGCGCCTGCCCGGACCATCACACGACCATTGCGCCGCGCTCGGCAGCGATGGCGATGCGCGCGGAGCGCGCGTATCTGAATCGCAGGGGTGCACTTACTGGGCACTTACGGTAGATCGCTGTGTCGCGGCAATCTATGGTAAGTATTTGATTTTATGGTGCCGGTGGAAGGAATCGAACCCTCGACCTTCGCATTACGAATGCGCTGCTCTACCAGCTGAGCTACACCGGCACAAACCTTCGAATTGGATGGGCCGCGACACGCCAGAGCACGTCGGGCCAACTTTGAATTTTAACGGAAAATCGGCGCCTCCGCCATGCGGCAGGGGTGCCGCAGATACAATCCGGTCGCGCTCGAACGATCTGGGCCTCGGCCCCTCCCGAATGTCCGCGACGCGAACTCTTCACGGTTTCCATGCGGTGACCGCCCGCCTGCGGCAGCGGCCCGATTCCGTGCGCGCGCTGTACGTGGCGGATGCGAAACAGGGACCGCGCATGCGCGACCTCCTGGCGCGCGCGTCGGGTGCGGGTCGTCCTGTACACACCGCGGATGCGCAGCGGTTGCGCGACCTTGCGGGGACCGATCACCACCAGGGTGTCGTCGCGATCGTCGATGCGGCGGAGACCGAGCTCACGCTGGATCGAGTGGTCGAGACCGCGCGCGAGCCGCTGCTGCTGCTGGTGCTCGACGGCGTCACCGATCCGCACAATCTCGGCGCCTGCCTGCGCAGCGCCGACGCGTTTGGCGCTCATGCCGTCATCGTCCCGAAGGACCGCGCCGTCGGTGTCAACGCTACCGTGGCGAAGGCCGCGAGCGGGGCCGCCGACACGGTGCCGGTCATCACGGTGACGAACCTCGCGCGAGCGCTTCGTGATCTCAAAGATCGCGGTGTCTGGATCCTCGGCGCGGACACGGGCGGCGAAAGCCTGTTCGAGGCGGATGTCACGGGGCCTGTCGCATGGGTGTTGGGTGCCGAGGGCGCCGGTCTGCGCCGCCTCACGCGCGAGCTCTGCGACCGCATTGTCGGCATCCCGCTCGCGGGCACCGTCGAGAGCCTCAACGTCTCGGTGGCGGCGGGAATCTGCCTCTTCGCATCGCGTCGCGCGCGTTCCACGTCAGCGCCTTCCGCATAAAAACAACGCCCCGCGCGAAGGCGGGGCGTCGCTGCTGGCTTTGCGATGCTGACCGCAGTCAGGACCCGCTTTCCTTGATGTCGACGCCGTAGAACGTGTGCCGACCGAAGGGGGAAAGCTTGTAGTCGATCACTTCCTTGCGCACCGGCTTCAACTGCACGGCGTGCGCGATCGTGAACCACGGCGCCTGCTCCTTGAAGATCACCTGCGCCTTCGAGTAGAGCTCGGCGCGCTGCTTCTGGTCGGAGATGGTCTTCGCCTTTTGCACGAGCTCCTCGAAGGGTTGGTAGCACCACTTGGAGACGTTGCTGCCATTGGTCTTGGCAGCGTCGCACCCTAGCAGCGTGTTGAGGAAGTTGTCGGGATCACCGTTGTCGCCGGTCCAGCCCAGCATTCCCATCTGGTGCTCGCCGTTCTGCATCCGCTTGCGGTACTCGCCCCACTCGAAGCTCTTGATCTCGGCAATGATGCCCACCTTGAGCAGGTCCGCCTGCATCAGCTCGGCGATCCGCTTCGCGTTCGGGTTGTACGGCCGCTGCACGGGCATCGCCCAGAGATCGGTCGTGAAGCCGTTCGGATAGCCGGCTTCGGCCAGAAGCTTCTTCGCGGCCGCCGGATCGTACGGATCGTCCTTGATCGAGTCGTTGTACGACCACTGCGTCGGCGGAATCGGATTCTTCGCCGCCACGCCCGTCGTCAGGTACACGGCGTCGATGATCGCCTTCTTGTTGATCGCCATGTTGACGGCCTTGCGCACGCGCACGTCGTCGAACGGCTTCTTGGTGACGTTGTAGGCGAGGTAGCCGACATTGAGGCCGGGCTGCTCGAGGATCTGGATCGCCGGATCCTTGCGCATCGCCTCGAGGTCGGCCGGGTTCGGGTACGGCATCACGTGGCACTCGCCCTTCTGCAGCTTGGCCCAGCGCACCGACGCATCAGGCGTGATCGAGAACACGAGATCGTCGATCTTGGCCTTGCCGCCCCAGAACTGCGGGAACGCCTTGTAGCGGATGATCGCGTCCTTCTGGTACTGAACCAGATAGTACGGCCCGGTGCCGATCGGCTCCTGGTCGAGCTTCTCGGGCGTGCCGGCCTTCATCATCGCGTCGGCGTATTCCTTCGATTGCACGCCGGCGTATTCCATCGCCAGGTCGGAGAGGAACGGCGCCTCGGCCTTCTCGAGCGTGACCTTGACCGTGTAGTCGTCGACCTTCTCCACCGACTTGAGCAGCTTGGGCAGCCCCATGTCGTTGAAGTACGAGTGGTTGGAGCTCGTCACCTTGAAGTAGGGGTTGTCCTCTTTCCACTGCCGCTCGATCATGAAGATCATGTCGTCGGCGTTGAAGTCGCGTGTCGGCTTGAACGCACGGTTGTTGTGCCACTTGACGCCCTTGCGCAAGTGGAACGTGTACACCTTGCCGTCGGGCGAGATTTCCCAGCTCTCGGCGAGCCCGGGCACGACGGTCGTGCCGCCGCGCTCGAAGTCGACAATCCTGCTGTAGATCTGGCTGTTCGCGTCGAACGACGTGCCGGTGGTGTTGACGCCCGGGTAGAAGTTCTCGGGGCTGCCTTCGGAACAAAAAACAAGCGTCTTTGCGGCAAGCGGTGCCGCCGCGATGAGCGCGGGGAACGCGAGCGCCGCGATCAGCGCGCGCTGGACGCCGGGAGAGCGGCGCGAGGCCGGAACGGACTTCGTCATGGGTGTCACTCCTCCAAGGATGGCTCGGGAGCGCCCGCCTCGGATCGCCCGGGGCCCAGGAACTGCTCCGCAAGGTGACATGATACCTGCCGCCCGGCCAGCGGGCGCAACGCCGGTCGCTCGGTCCGGCAGCGGTCGATGGCATGCGGACAGCGCGTCGAGAACACGCACCCGGCGGGCGGATCGAGTGGCGACGGGCGCTCGCCCTTGAGCACGATCTTCTCGCGGCGGTCGGCGGGCGAGATGCTCGGCGTCGACGCCAGCAACGCCTGCGTGTACGGGTGCAGGGGCTGACTGAAAATTCGCTCGTTCGGACCCTGCTCCATCGCGAGGCCCAGATACATGACGAGCACGTCATGCGCGATGTGCCGGACCACGCCCAGATCGTGCGAGATGAACAGGTACGCGAGCCCGAGCTCGCGCTGCAGGTCCGCGAGCAGGTTGAGCACCTGCGCCTGCACTGACACGTCGAGCGCCGAGACCGGCTCATCGGCGACGACCAGCGCCGGATTCAGCATCAGCGCGCGCGCGATCGCGATGCGCTGGCGCTGGCCGCCCGAGAACATGTGCGGGTAGCGCGCGTAGTGCTCGGGACGGAGTCCCACCTTCGCGAGCATTGCGCGTCCGCGCTCGGTCCGTGCGGCCGGCGCGAGATCGGTGTTGATCGCGAGCGGCGCTTCGAGGATCGCGCCGATCTTCTGGCGCGGATTCAACGACGCATACGGGTTCTGGAAGACCATCTGCACGGTCTTGCGGAGATCCTTGCGAGCGCGTTCGGTCGTCGCCACCGCATCATTGCCGGCGAGCCTGAGCTCGCCGCTCGAGGGCGGCTCGAGCAGCGCGACCACGCGGGCGAGTGTCGATTTGCCGCAGCCGGATTCGCCCACCACCGCGAGCGTGCGGCCCGGAGCGAGCGCAAAGGAGAGGCCGGCGACCGCGTGCAGGTGCGCTGGCGGTCGGAATGGGCCGCGCCGAATCGGGTAGACGCGCGTCACGTCGCGCGCTTCGACGACGGCCGCAGTCATAGTCGCGCCGCCTCCACGGTCCGATCGTGCGCCATCGCCGCCTCGCGTTGCGCATCGCTCAGCGGATAGTGGCAGCGCACGCGTCCCACCATCCAGTCGCGAAGCTCGGGGCGCGCGGCACGGCAGAGGTTCGTCGCGTAGGTGCAGCGTGGGGCGAACAGGCAACCCGACGGCCGGTCATAGAGGCCCGGAACGACGCCTGGGATCGTCGCGAGGCGCGCGTCGACCATGCTCCGCTCGGGCATCGCCGCCAGGAGCGCCGCGGTGTACGGGTGCTGCGGCGCCGAGAACAGATCGTCGGCGGTGCGCTCCTCCACGATCTGTCCCGCGTACATCACCGCGACGCGGCGCGCCATCTCGGCCACCACGCCCATGTTGTGCGTGACCAGGATCAACGCCATCCCGCGCTCGCGTTGCAGCCCGCGCAGGAGGTCGAGGATCTGCGCCTGGATTGTCACGTCGAGCGCCGTCGTCGGCTCGTCGGCGATCAGCAGACGCGGGTTGCAGGCGATCGCCATCGCGATCATCACGCGCTGGTTCATCCCCCCCGACATCTGGTGCGGGAAGTCGCCCAGGCGACTGGCGGCGGCCGGGATACCGACCTGCTCGAGCAGTTCGATCGCGCGCCGTCGCGCCGCATCGCGATCGAGCTTCAGGTGCAGCCGCAGCGTCTCCGCGAGCTGGAAGCCGATGGTGAAGCACGGATTCAGGCTGGTCGTCGGATCCTGGAAGATCATCGCGACGTCCTTGCCTACGAGGGATCGCCGCTCGCGGTCCGACACGCGCCGCAGGTCGTGTCCGGCGAAGGCGAGCCGCTTCGCTCGAACCTGCCCGGGGTACGCGATCAATCCCATGAGGGCGAGCATCGAGACACTCTTGCCCGAACCGGACTCGCCGACGATGCCCAATACGTCGCCCTCGTCCAGCGTGAGGCTCACGCCCTCCACGGCGCGCATGACCGCGCCCTGCGACGGGAAGTCGACGTGGAGGTCCTCGATCTCGAGCAGGGGCATGGTGGCTATCGCTTGAGCTTCGGATCGAGCGCGTCGCGCAGGCCGTCACCCAGCAGGTTGAACGCGAGCACCGTGGCGAGGATCATGATCCCGGGGAACGTGACGACCCACCAGGCGCGGAGCACGAACTCGCGCGCGTCGGCGAGCATCGTTCCCCACTCGGGCGCGGGCGGCTGAGCGCCAAGCCCGAGGAAGCCGAGCGCCGCGGCGTCGAGGATTGCCACGGAGACGCCGAGCGAGGCTTGAACGATCAACGGCGGGGCGCAGTTGGGCAGGACCTCGACGAACATGAGCCGCAACAGCCCCGCGCCGTTCGCGCGCGCCGCGGTGACATAGTCCTTCGACGTTTCGGTGATCACCGCCGCGCGGGTGACGCGAACGTAGTGCGGAAGCACGACCACCGCGACCGCGAGCATCGCATTCATGAGGCCCGGTCCCAGGATCGCGACGATCACGATGGCGAGCAGCAGGCTCGGCAGCGTGAGGATAATGTCCATGAGCCGCATGATCGCGATCTCGGTGATGCCGCGCGCGAAGCCGGCGACGAGCCCGAGCGAGATGCCGACGACGATGGACAGGGCGACCACGGCGATGCCGATCAGGAGCGAAAGGCGTGCACCGAAGATGAGCCGGGACAGGATGTCGCGGCCGATCGCGTCGGTACCCAGCAGATGCGCTGTCGAGCCACCGTCCTGCCACACCGGCGGTTTCAGAAACGCGGCATTGTTGGTCAGGTCGGGCGGGTAGGGCGCGATGACGTTGGCGAACGCCGCCATCAAGAGCACGGCGATGACGATGGTGAGGCCCGCGACGGCGCCGTGGTTGCGGCTGAAGTAGCCCCAGAATTCGCGCAGCGGCGCCGGGGGCGCCGGTGCCACGCCTTCGGCGGTCAGCATGGGCGTACTCATTTCGATCGCCTTATTCGCGGATTGATCACACCGTAGGCCATGTCGACCAGCAGGTTCACGATCATTACGACCAGGCCGAGCATCAGCAGGCCGCCCTGCAGCACCGGATAGTCGCGCCGGTTGATCGCCTCGATCATCCATTTGCCTACGCCCGGCCACGAGAAGATCGTCTCGGTCAGGATCGCACCGGTGAACAGCACGCCGACCTGCAGGCCAATGACAGTGATGACGGGGATGAGCGCGTTGCGAAACGCGTGCAGCGCGACGACGCGCACGGGCGACAGCCCCTTGGCCCGCGCCGTGCGGATGTAGTCCTCGCCCAGCACCTCGAGCATCGACGAGCGCGTCATCCGGGCGATGATGGCAAGCGGCTGGGTGCCGAGCACGATCATCGGCAGGATCAGGTGCGACAGCGCCGACTTGAAGGCCCCCTTCTCGCCAGAGAGCAGCGCATCGATCGTCAGGAATCCCGTGACGGGTTCGAGGTAGTACTTGACGTCGATCCGTCCGGAGACGGGCGTCCATCCGAGCTGCACGGAGAAGAGCAGGATCAGCAGCAGCCCCCACCAGAAGATCGGCATCGAATAGCCCGTGAGCGAGACGCCCATCACGCCGTGGTCGAACACCGAGTTTCGTCGCACCGCTGCGATCATGCCTGCCGGGATCCCGACGATCAGCGCGAAGATGATCGCGCTGAGGGCGAGCTCGATCGTGGCCGGAAAGAGCGTCAGGAACTCGCGCAACACGGGTTCCTGGGTGATCATCGAGCGCCCGAGATCGCCTCGAAGCACGCGGCCGATGTAGATGCCGTACTGGACCAGGATCGGCCGGTCGAGCCCGTATTCCTTGAGCAGCGCTTCGTGCCGCGCCGCGTCGATCCCGCGCTCGCCCGCCATCGTCTCGATCGGGTCTCCCGGCACGAGGCGGATCAGGAAGAACGCGAGAAGGGTCATCCCGATGAACGTGGGGATGACGAGCGAGATCCGGGTCAGCAGGAAACGAACCATGATGCGAACGCCCCCGACGCCAACGGGCTTGCGAGACCGGCACCGCCCGCTGCAGCCGACGTATTGAACCATACTTCCCCTGCGCGGATTGACGCTCCAGGAGGCTTTCGGCATGATCGACGCGCCACCCCGCGCAATCCGGAGCCCGCCCTCCCAAGCCCTTGATCGCCTTCATCCTTCGCCGTGTTCTGCAGTCGTTTGCCGTGATGGCGGTCGTGGCGTTCATTGCGTTCGGGCTGTTCAACTACACGGGCGATCCCGTGGTGTTCATGGTGGGCCAGGACGCGACGGCCGCGGAGAAGGCGAAGCTGCGGAGCGAACTGGGCCTCGACCAGCCCTTTCCCGTGCAGTTCGCCCGCTTCGTAGAGAACGCGGCGCGCGGCGACTTCGGGCGGTCGCTGCGCCAGGGGCGTCCGGTGTCCGCGCTGCTCGAGGAGCGCTTGCCCGCGACCCTCGAGCTGTCGATCGTCGCTGCGCTGCTCGCCCTCGTGGTCGGCATTCCGCTCGGTGTTTACACGGCGCTCAAGCGGGACACCTGGCTTGCGCACCTGCTGCTCGCGGCGTCACTCGTCGGCGTGAGCCTGCCCACGTTCCTGATCGGCATCCTGCTGATCCTCGTGTTCGCGGTGATGCTGGGCTGGCTGCCGTCGTTCGGCCGCGGCGAAACCGTGGCGCTGGGCTGGTGGACGACCGGCCTGCTCACGAAGAGCGGCCTCAAGGCGCTGATCCTGCCGGCGATCACACTGTCGCTGTTCCAGATGACGCTGATCATGCGTCTGATCCGCTCGGAGATGCTCGAGGTCCTGCGGACCGACTACATCAAGTTCGCGCGCGCCCGCGGCCTCAGCAACCGGGCAATCCACTTCGGCCATGCGCTCAAGAACACGCTCGTGCCGGTCATCACGATCACCGGGCTGCAGCTCGGGGCGATCATCGCCTTCGCGATCATCACCGAGACGGTGTTCCAGTGGCCCGGCATGGGACTCCTCTTCATCCAGGCGGTCAACTTCTCGGACATCCCCGTGATGGCGGCGTATCTCTGCTTCATCGCGCTCGTGTTCGTGGTGATCAATCTCGTCGTCGACCTCATGTACTATGCGGTCGACCCGCGGCTTCGCATCGAGCGGGCAGTCGCGCACTAGGCGCCTTGCCAATGAATCCCGTCGCGCACATCCAGGGCTGGCACGCCGAGTTCTCGGCGTTCCGGCGCGATCTCCACATGCACCCGGAGCTCGGCTTCGAAGAGCATCGGACGGCCAAGGCTGTCGTCGACCGGCTTGCGGCCCTTGGCATCGAGCACCACGCGGGTATCGGCCGCACGGGCATCGTCGCCGTCGTCCCCGGACGTCGTAACGCGAGTGGCCGCGCGGTGGGTTTGCGCGCCGACATGGATGCGCTGCCGATGCAGGAAGAGAACACCTTCGCGCACAAGTCGCGCTACGACGGGCGCATGCACGGCTGCGGCCACGACGGTCACACGACGATGCTGCTCGCGGCGGCGCGCTACCTGCACGAGACGCGCAACTTCGACGGCACCGCCTACCTCATCTTCCAGCCGGGCGAAGAAGGCTACGCGGGTGCGAAGGCGATGATCGAGGACGGGCTCTTCGAGCGGTTCCCGGCCGAGCAGGTGTTCGCGCTGCACAACTGGCCAGGCCTGCCGCCCGGTCGCATCGGCATTACGCCCGGCCCCGCAATGGCGGCCGCCGATCGCATCGAGATCACGATCGACGGCAAGGGCGGCCACGGCGCGCACCCGCACGCGGCGATCGACCCGGTGCTCGTCGCGGGGCACATTATCACCGCGGCGCAATCGGTGGTGAGCCGGAACGTGAGCCCGATCGATACGGCAGTGGTCAGCCTGTGCGCGATGCATGCCGGCAATCCGGGCGCGATGAGCGTGATTCCCGCTCACGCCAAGCTCGTCGGCACCGTGCGCACCTTCCGCCCGGCGACGCAGGACATGATCGAGCGGCGGCTCGCCGAGCTCATCCCGTCGATCGCCGCCGCATTCGGAGCGAAGGCCACACTTCGTTACGAGCGCGTGTATCCGGCAACGATCAACCACGAGCGCGAGGCCAACTTCGCCGCTGACGTGGCGGAGTCGCTCATCGGCCGCGACAACGTCGTGCGCAATCTCGACCCCTCGATGGGCTCCGAGGATTTCTCGTTCATGCTGCAGGCAAAGCCGGGCGCATTCGCAAGGCTGGGGCAGGGCGGCGCCGAAGGCGGCTGCTTCCTGCACAACAGCACATACGATTTCAACGACGACGTGATCCCGCTGGGCGCCGGCTACCTGGCGTCGCTCGCGGAAAAGGCGATGCCGCTCGCGCCGGCGTGAGCCGTCGCGGTTGTCGCAATGGATGCCGCCGCCTTTTCGAGAAACTATGCGGAGGCGCGCGAACGCTTCCTTGCCGCCGCCCGAGCACGCGGGCTGCCGGTCGAGTCGCATGTGTTACCCGATCTGCGCGGCGCCGAAGGCGAGACACTCGCCATGGACGTGGCGCTGGCCGGCGATGCGGCGGCGCCGGGCCTGCTGATCCTGTGGTCGGCGACGCATGGCGTCGAGGGCCACTGCGGCGCGGGTTGCCAGACGGCGTTCCTGCGCGATGATGGTTTTCTGCACGCGATCGACAACGCCCGCGCGGCCGTACTCTTCGTCCATGCGCTCAATCCGCATGGCTTCTCGTACGGCCGCCGCGTCAACGAAGACAACGTCGACCTCAACCGCAATTTCAGGGATTTCACGGCGCCCGCGCCGGTCAACGCCGCGTACGCCGAGATCCACGCACTCCTCCTCCCCGCCACCTGGCCACCCCCGCCGGCCATCGAGGCACAGCTTGGCGCGTGGATCGCCAAGCACGGGGAGCCCGCGTTTCAGACGGCCATGTCGGGCGGTCAATACGCATACCCGGACGGTGTGTTCTTCGGCGGGACGAAGCCGACTTGGAGCAACGGCACGCTGCGCGCCGTGCTCCGGCAGCATGCCGCGAGACGCAAACAGCTTGCGGTCATCGACTTCCACACCGGCCTGGGCCCGCGCGGCCATGGCGAGAAGATCTACAACGGTCGCGCCGACGCTGCCGACATCGGCCGCACGCGCGAATGGTGGGGTCAGGACGTGACTTCGTTCCTCGACGGCACCTCGAGCTCGGCACCGCTCGTCGGCATCAACGGCGGTGCGATCGCAGACGAGTGCCCGGCCATTCCTTACGCGTCGATTGCCCTCGAGTACGGAACCCTTCCGTTGCGCGACATGCTTGGCGTGCTGCGCGCCGATCACTGGCTGCACAACCATCCGGACGCGCCGGCAGGTCTTCGCGCCACGATCCGCCGGCAAATGCGCGATGCGTTCTACATCGACGCCGACGAATGGAAGGCGCAGGTGCTCGCGCAGGCGCGGACCGCGGCGCTGGCGGCGCTCGCGCGACTTGCGCCGTGAGATGAACGATTCGGCGCCGCTGACGGAGGCCGGTACGCGCGCCACGCTCGGCGGCCGTCTCGCCATCGTCTGGCGCGGTGACGTCGCGTGGAGCTTCCGGCACAGCCCGGTGGCGATGGTATCGGCCGCCGTGCTTGCGCTCTGTCTCTTCGCCTCGCTCTTCGCGCCATGGGTCGCGCCGCACAACCCGTTCGACCTGGCGACGCTCAACCTTTCCGATGCACTCGCTCCGCCGGCCTGGCTCGCGGGCGCGAAGACCAGGCTACCTGCTCGGGACGGACGACCAGGGACGCGACGTGCTGTCGGCGATCATGTTCGGCGCCCGGATTTCCTTGCTGGTCGGCTTGCTCTCGGTGGCACTCGCCGTCGTCCTGGGCGTTGCGCTCGGCCTCGTAGCCGGCTACGCGGGCGGCAAGCTCGACGCCTTCATCATGCGCGTCGCCGACGTGCAGCTCTCGTTTCCGGCGATCCTGATCGCGCTCCTGATCGACGGCGTGGCACGAGCGATGCTGCCGCGCGACGCGCATGCGAACGTCGCGCTCGTCGTGCTCGTCCTCGCGATCGCCGCGGCCAACTGGGTGCAGTACGCGCGAACGGTCCGCGGCTCGACGATGGTCGAGAAGAGCCGCGAGTACGTGCAGGCCGCGCGCGTAATCGGCATTCCGCCGCTCGGCATCATGCGGCGCCATTTGCTGCCGAACGTGCTCGGGCCGGTGCTCGTGCTGGCGACGATCAACATCGCGACGGCGATCGTGACCGAGGCGACGCTGTCGTTCCTTGGCGTCGGCGTGCCCCCGACGCAGCCTTCGCTCGGAACGCTGATCCGCGTCGGCAACGACTTCCTGTTCTCGGGCGAATGGTGGATCACGGTGTTCCCGGGCGCCGCCCTCGTGATCATGGTGCTGTCGATCAACCTGCTGGGCGACTGGCTGCGCGATGCGCTCAACCCGAAGCTGCGCTAGCGGCGCGCGATGAGCGGGGCCGCTGCAGAAGCGCTGCTCACGGTGGAGGCGCTGCGCGTCGAGTTTCCGACGCGCCACGGAACGCTCCACGCCGTCAACGGCATCTCATTTGCGATCGCCGCGGGGGAGGTGCTGGGCGTCGTCGGCGAGTCCGGCGCCGGCAAGTCGGTGACCGGTTCAGCGGTGATCGGTCTCATCGATCCGCCGGGGCGCATCGCCGGTGGCGAAATCCGGCTCTCTGGCCGGCGCATCGACAACCTTCCGGAAGAGGCAATGCGGCGGATCCGCGGCCGCGAGATCGGTGCCGTGTTCCAGGATCCGCTGACCTCGTTGAACCCGCTCTACACGATCGGGCGGCAGCTCGTCGAAACGATGCGCACGCACTTGCCGCTGTCGGCCGCGCAGGCGCGTGCGCAAGCGATAGCGCTGCTTGAGGAAGTGGGGATCCAGGCGGCGGCACGGCGGATCGACCACTATCCGCATCAGTTTTCGGGCGGCATGCGCCAGCGCGTGGTGATCGCGCTTGCGCTCGCGGCGAAACCACGGCTCATCGTCGCCGACGAGCCGACGACGGCGCTGGATGTCTCAATCCAGGCGCAGATCATCCAGCTGCTCAAGCGACTGTGCCGCGAACACGGCACTGCCGTGATGCTCGTGACCCACGACATGGGCGTCATCGCCGAAACGGCCGATCGCGTCGCCGTGATGTATGCAGGTCGCATCGTGGAAATCGGTCCCGTCGCCGACGTCATCCACCGGCCGGCGCATCCGTACACGATCGGCCTCATGGGCTCGATACCCTCCATCATCGAGGAACGGACGCGGCTCGCCCAGATCGACGGGGCGATGCCGCGACTCGACGCCGTGCCGGGCGGGTGCGCATTCCATCCCCGCTGCACCCATGCCATCGGCAAATGCCGGCAAGATCTTCCGGTGCTGGAAAGGACGGGCGCGACGTATGCGGCCTGCTGGCGTCCACAGACGAGAACCTGAACCGAGATGGCGGACACCCTGCTCGCGCTGACCGATGTCGCCAAGACGTTCGACGTCTCGCCGCCCTGGCTCGAGCGCATGCTCGAGCGGCGGCCGCGCGCGCTGCTCACCGCGGTCGACGGCGTCACGCTGGCGATCGCGAAGGGCGAGACGCTAGGACTCGTCGGAGAGTCGGGTTGCGGCAAGTCGACGGTCGCGCGGCTCATCGTCGGGCTGCACGAGCCGACGCGCGGGACGATCGCGTTCGACGGCACGGCGCTCGTGGGCGAAGGCGTGGCGTCGGCCGCGGGCCGGCGAACAGCGGGCGGCGCGGCGCGGCATGCAGATGATATTCCAGGATCCCTATGCGAGCCTGAATCCACGCTGGAGGATCGACGACATCGTGGCCGAGCCGATCCGCGCGCAAGAGCCGGGGATCGGTCGGAGCGAGGTCGCCGAGCGTGTCGGGGCACTGCTTGCGCAAGTCGGGCTCGCCGCCGCCGATCGCACCAAGTATCCGCACCAGTTCTCGGGCGGCCAGAGGCAACGCATCTCGATCGCCCGCGCGCTTTCGACCGAACCCCGCTTCCTCGTCTGCGACGAACCCACGTCCGCGCTCGATGTGTCCGTGCAGGCGCAGGTCCTGAACCTGATGCGCGACCTGCAGCGGAGAATGGGGCTCACCTATCTCTTCATCTCGCACAACCTTGCGGTCGTCCATCACATCGCCGATCGCGTCGGCGTGATGTATCTGGGCCGCATCGTCGAGCTCGCGCCGACGCGCCGCCTGTTCGCGCGGCCGCAGCATCCGTACACGCGAATGCTGCTCGCCGCCGTCCCCGATCTCGCGATGACCGGCAAAGCGCGCACCGCGGTCGCCGGGGAGGTGCCGAATCCGCTCGACCCGCCCGCAGGCTGTGCCTTCCACCCGCGCTGCGCGTATGCGAACGACCGGTGCCGGAGGGAGCGGCCACTGCTGCGCAGCGCGCCCGGCGGCGGCGAGGCGGCGTGTCACGCCGTCGAGGAAGGTCGCATCGATGCGACGGCGGCGCAGGTCGGCTGAAGCGTAGCCGCTCCCGCAGGTCGCTCTCGAGCGGGGGCGGAAACGCCGCAGGAAAGTGCTGCAGGCGATCTGCGCGATCACTCGAGAGGTCGCCCGTACTGTCGCGCGGCGTCGGGGGCCGGACGTGCCGATGAAAGACGAGTGGAATCGTATCCATGGCGCCGATCCGGTGAAGCGACGCTGCACGCGCATCGGCACGCCGCAGACGCCCGCGCCGCGCGCGTGGAGCGACGCGAGTTCTCGAAAAATGGCGCGCGAATCGGCTATAATTTCCGGCGGTGCGGATGCTGCTGTCCTGGGTCGATGGCGCGCATCCTCCGTTGCCCGACCCGACAACAACGCCGGCGCGTCCGGTGGCTTGAAGCCCAAGTTTTCGTCCGCCGCTCCGGTTCCCAATTGCGCCTCACCCAGATCAAGCTCGCCGGGTTCAAGTCGTTCGTCGACCCCACGACCATCGGCACGCCCGGCAAGCTCGTCGGCATCGTCGGTCCCAACGGTTGCGGCAAGTCGAACGTCATCGACGCCGTTCGCTGGGTGCTGGGCGAATCGAAGGCATCCGCGCTGCGCGGCGAATCGATGCAGGACGTCATCTTCAACGGCGCCGGCGAGCGGCCGCCCGTCGGTCGCGCCTCGGTCGAGCTCTTCTTCGACAACAGCACCGGGCGCATCGGCGGCCAGTGGGGCCAGTATGCCGAGCTCTCGATCAAGCGCGTGCTGACGCGCGATGGCGACTCGACTTACTACATCAACAACATCCCAGTGCGCCGCCGGGATATCCACGACCTTTTCCTCGGCACCGGGCTCGGACCGCGTGCCTACGCGATCATCGAGCAGGGGATGATCTCCCGGGTCATCGAGGCGAAGCCCGAAGAACTGCGCGTCTTCCTCGAGGAGGCGGCCGGCGTCTCGAAATACAAGGAACGGCGCAAGGAGACGGAAGGACGCCTGGCCGACGCGCGCGACAACCTCTCCCGAGTCGAGGACATCCGTGTCGAGCTCGCGAGCCAGCTCGAGAAGCTGGACGCGCAGGCCAGGATCGCGACCGAGTATCGCGAGCACGAGGCACGCTTGAAGCAGGTGCAGCACCTGCAGTGGTTCTCGAAGCAGCAGGACGCGGCCACAGCGCGGGAGCGGCACGCGGGCGCAATCGCGAGCCTGACCGTCGCCTTCGAGGCAGTGCAGGCGGACGTTCGCGCGGCCGAGGCCAGGCAGGAGGCGTTGCGCGCCGACCACTATGCGGCCGGCGATGCCCTGCACGAAAAGCAGGGGGCCTACTACGAGGCCAATGCCGAGGTGACGCGCCTCGAGCAGCAGCTCACGTTTGCGCGCGAATCCGAGACCCGGATCTCGCAGCAGGCGGCGCAGCTCACCGAGCAACTCGGGGCGCTTTCGGGACAAGAGGCCGCGCTCGCGGACGAGCGTAAGGCTCTCGAGGCCTCCCTCGCGGAGGCGCAGGCCGCGCGCGAAGCGGCGGGCATCGACGAGCAGGCGGCGGCCGCCGCACTGCCTGCGGTCGACGAGTCGCTGCGGCAGGCCGAAGCGGTGGTGGCCGAGCTCTCCGAACGGATCGCGCAGGGGGAGCAGGCGATCCGCGTCGGTGAGACGCGCCGCGAGCATCACGCCAACGCGCTTGCGCAGCTCGCCCAGCGGCGTGAGCGCCTCGAAGCCGAGCAGCAGTCGCTGGCCGCGCCGGTGACCGGCTCGATTGCCGAGGTCGAGGAGCAACTCGCGCAGGAAACCGGCGAGCTCGGCACGAAGGAACAGGCGGTGGGTGCACTCCGGACATCGGTCCAGGATCTGCAGGAACGCCAGCGCACAGCAGCCGAGACGGCGCGCGAAAGTGCCGCACGGCTCGCCGACCTCGACGCGCGCGCGCAGGCGCTCGCCGCGCTGCAGGCCAAGATCCCCGAAGGCAAGGACACGACCAAGTGGCAGGAAGAGCATGGCCTCGCGCGAGCGCACCGCCTGTGGCAAGGACTCGATCTCGAACCCGGCTGGGAGGACGCGCTCGAGGCCGTACTGCGTGAACGGCTCGAGGCCATCGAGCTCGAGCGGCTCGACGCGGTGACGAGCTGGACCGGCGGCGTACCGCCGGGTCGGATGGCGGTCTACGCGCCGGGGACGGCGGGGCCCACGACCTCCGCCCCGAACGACGCGCTGCTGGGCAAAGTGCGCGCGGCACGGCCGGGCGTCGAGCGGCTCCTGGCCGACTGGCTCGCCGGCGTCCGTTGCCGCGACAGCCTCGCCTCGGCGCTCGCGGACCGTGGCGGCTTAGGCGCGGGCGAATCCTTCGTCACGCCGCAGGGACACGTGGTCAATGGTCAGGCGGTGAGCTTCTTCGCGCCCGACAGCGAGCTCCACGGCGTGCTCGCGCGGCAGCGCGAGCTGGCCGAGCTGGCGCATGCCGTCACCGGCGCCCGGGCGACGGCCGACGCTGAGCGCGACGCGCTTGCCGCGATCGACGCGGACCTCACGACCTCGCAGGACGCCTATCACGCCGAAAGCATTGCGTTCTCGTCGCAGCAGCGCCGCTGCCATGATCTGGAGCTCGAGCTCCTGCAGCTCAAGCAGACCGCCGACGCCGCGGAAAAACGCCGCGCGCAGATCGGCGAAGAGTTGTCTGGCATCGCAGCAGACGAGGGGGGTGAGCAGGAGCGCTCGCGCGCGACCGGCGGCGAGCTGGCCGAAGCGCAATCGGCATTACACGACGAGATGGTCAAGCGCGATGCCGCGCGGCATGCGCGCAACGAAGCGGAAGTCGCGCAGACGAAAGCGCGCGAGCGCGTGCGCGCGGCCGAGCGCGCCTCGCAGGAGGCCACGTTCGCAGAGCGAAGCTGCGGCGACCGCCTCGCGGAGCTCGAGCACCGGCGCGAATCGCTGGCGGCGCAGGTGACCCAGCAGCAGGGACTGCTTGCCCAGCTTGGCACCGAGCGGGCCGCGATCGACTGGACGCCCGTCGAGGAGGCGCTGCAGCGCCAGCTCACGCTGCGGGTTGAAGCGGAACAGGCGCTGGCGGCGGCGCGCGACCGTCTGGAAGGCCTCGGGGCGGAACTCCGTGCGGCCGATGAAGCTCGGCTCGCGGCGATGCAGAAGCTCGATCCCGCGCGCGCGAAGATCGAGGAGATGCGGCTCAAGGAGCAGGCGGCCGCCTTGTCGGAAGATCAGTTCACCGCGCAGCTGGCCGAGGCGGGCGCCGATCTCGCAGCGCTCCCGGTGGAGCTCAAGGCATTCGGGAGCAAGACGGGGCTCGCGCCCGAACTCGAGCGGCTCCAGGCGGCGATCGAGGGCCTCGGCGCGGTCAATCTCGCGGCCTTGGACGAGCTTGCGCTCGCGCAGGAGCGGAAGCAGTACCTCGACGCGCAAGCGGCCGACCTGACCGAGGCGATGGCGACGCTCGAAAGCGCGATCCGCCAGATCGACCGCGAATCGCGCCACCTGCTGCAACAGACCTTCGAAGCGGTCAACCAGAACTTCGCGAAGCTGTTTCCCGCGCTTTTCGGCGGCGGTCAGGCACGCCTGCTGTTGACCGGCGAGGAGATCCTCGATTCCGGTGTGCAGGTTGTCGCGCAGCCACCGGGCAAGCGCAACACGTCGATCCACCTGCTCTCGGGGGGAGAGAAGGCGCTGACCGCTATCTCGCTTGTGTTCGCGCTGTTTCAGCTCAACCCCGCGCCCTTCTGTCTGCTGGACGAGGTCGATGCGCCGCTCGACGATCCGAACACCGGCCGTTTCTGCCGGATGGTCACGGCGATGGCCGGCGAGACGCAGTTCGTGTTCATCTCGCACAACAAGATCACGATGGAGATGGCGGGCCAGCTCATCGGCATCACGATGCCGGAGCCGGGTGTGTCGCGGGTGGTCGCGGTCGACATTGCCGAGGCCATCGAGCTCGCCGGATCCGGAGCGAAGGCGGCCTGACACGCGCGAGAAGCGCCGTCTATCGATCGGCGCAGCGCTATAATTTCTCGCGTCTTCCCGGGATTCGCATGACCACGCTGCAGCTCGGCCTCATCGCCGCCGGTGTCGCCCTCGTCGTCGGCGTTCTGATCTACAACTGGCTCGTGGAGCGCCGTGTGCGGCGTCGGATCCGCGAGGCGTTCGGCGACACCGACGGAGCGAACCCCGCTACGGCGCCTCGTGTCGCCAGCGGGCGCGGCAGCGCGCGCATCGAGCCGACGCTCGCGCCTGCCGAAGAGGTCGCGACGGCGGTGCCCGAGAACCCGCCGGGCGTTGCCGACGCGGGGATCGACGATGCCGCGTACGAGCCTCCGCTCGAGATCCAGGCGCGCATCACCACCGATCTTTCCGCGCCGTCACCAGGACCCGTCCCCATCAGCCCGGTCGCGGTCGCCTCCGACGTCCGTTTGCCGGATCCCGACATCGAATGCGTCGTTACGCTGCAGCCCGTACATCCGGTCAGTGCGGGGTCGGTCGCGGCCGGCCTCCACGCGCGAATCGGCAAGCCACTGCGCTGGTTCGGTCGGAACGGTGCCGATGGACAATGGCAGCTCCTGCGTTCGGACACGCCGGGTACATTTACCGAAATCGCGGCGTGCCTGCTGCTCGCCGATCGCGGTGGCGCGGCGAGCAAGGATCTGATCGACGCGTTCTCTCGCCTCGCTGGCAGTGTGGCCTCGTCGCTGCCCGCGGCCTACGTTCCCCCCGATTCCGGGCGCGAAGCGGCGCGCGCCGAGGCGCTCGATCGCCTTTGCGCGGACCTCGACGTGCAGATCGGCCTGACCGTGCTCAAGACCGGCGCCGCCACGGTCGCCGGAACTCGTTTGCGCGGCGTGGCCGAGGCGGCGGGGTTCAAGCTGGGCGACACCGGCCGCTTCGAATGGATCGACGACGAGACCGCTGCCGTCCACTACACGCTTGCGAACTACCGGTCCGAGCCGTTCACGGCGGAGGCGCTGCGCGCCGCGTCCACGCCCGGCGTCGTGTTCCTGCTCGACGTTCCGCGCGTGACCGATCCCATCCGCGTCTTCGATCAGATGAAGCTCGCGGCAAAGCGGATGGCGCACACGCTCGACGGCGTGCTTTGCGACGACAACCGGCGCCCGCTCGACGACGCGGCGCTCGCCTCGATCCGCGGGCAGGTGCAAGCCACGGCGGCGGCGCTTTCCGAGGTCAACATCGAGCCCGGAAGCCCGCGCGCGCTGGCGCTGTTCGGGGGCTGACGGCGGCTGTGCCGACCGTCGCGGTCGCCAATGAGCGCAACGCGCGTCGCAGGCGAGGCTGGGTCTCCCGCCGCGGCCCGCACGCGCGCGAAGGCGCTGCGCGAAGAGATCGGGGAGCACGACCACCGCTATTACGTGCTCGACGCACCGACCGTCAGCGACGCCCAGTACGATGCGCTCTACCGCGAGCTCGTCGCGCTCGAGACTCAATACCCCGCACTCGTTACGCCCGATTCGCCTACGCAGCGTGTCGGCGGTGCGCCGGCGGCGGCGTTCGAACCGGTTCGACATCGCGTGCCGATGCTCTCGATCCGCACGGAGACCGACACCACGGTCAGCGCGCCTGCGAAGTTCGACGCGCGCATCCGGCGTGATCTCGGACTCGCGGCGGACGCGCCGCCGGTCGAATACCTCGCGGAGCTCAAGTTCGATGGACTCGCGGTCAGCCTGCGCTACGAAAAGGGCGTGCTCGTCCAGGCGGCGACCCGCGGCGACGGCGAACTCGGCGAGGACGTCACCCGCAACATCCGGACGATTCGCGCCATTCCGCCGCGACTCCGCGGGAAGTCCTTCCCCGACGTGCTCGAGATCCGCGGCGAGGTGTACATGACGCGCCGCGACTTCGAGGCGCTGAACGAGCGGCAGCGCTCGGCGGGTCAGAAGACGTTCATCAATCCGCGCAACACCGCGGCCGGTGCCGTTCGCCAGCTCGATCCGGCGGCGACGGCGAAGCGGCCGCTCCATTTCTTCGCGTACGGCCTGGGTCAGACGACAGGGTTCGCGAGCCCGGACACGCTCTCCGGTGTCCTGGACGCCATCGAAGCGTTCGGCCTTCCCGTCAATCGCGACCGGCCATCGTGCGCGCGGTCCCGAGGCACTTGCCCGCTTCTACGAGGACGTGGCCGCGCGGCGGGCGAAGCTGCCCTTCGAGATCGACGGGGTCGTCTACAAGGTCGATCGCCTCGACCTGCAACGCAAGCTGGGCTTCGTCACCCGCGAACCGCGGTGGGCCGTCGCGCACAAGTTTCCCGCGGAGGAGATGGCGACCGAAGTGCTCGGCATCGACGTCCAGGTGGGTCGCACGGGGGCGATCACGCCCGTCGCGCGACTCGCGCCGGTGTTCGTGGGCGGGGTCACCGTCACCAACGCGACGCTCCACAACGAGGACGAGGTTCGGCGCAAGGATGTGCACGTCGGCGACACTGTCATCGTGCGCCGCGCGGGCGACGTGATACCCGAGGTGGTCCGCGTCCTCCTCGACAAGCGGCCACGCGGCGCCAAGGCGTTCGTGATGCCGACGACGTGCCCCGAATGCGGTTCCGCGGTCGTGCGGCTCCCCGACGAAGCGGTGGCGCGGTGCACCGGCGGGCTCGTCTGCCCGGCGCAGCGCAAGCAGGCACTCCTGCATTTCGCGTCGCGTCGCGCGATGGATATCGAAGGCCTGGGCGACAAGCTCGTCGACCAGCTCGTCGATGCAGGCCTCGTGCACACGCCGGCAGACGTCTACGGGCTCACCGCGGAAGCGCTCGCGGAACTCGAGCGGATGGCCGGCAAGTCGGCAGCCAACGTGGTAGCGGCGATCGCAGGCAGCAAGGCGACGACGCTCGCCCGCTTCATCTACGCGCTCGGCATCCGGCACGTGGGTGAGGCGACGGCGCGCGACCTCGCGCGGCACTTCGGCGGCCTCGATGCGGTCATGCAGGCGGACCGGGAGCAACTGCAGGAAGCGCCTGACGTGGGTCCCGTGCTGGCTGAGAGCATCGCCGACTTTTTCGGAGAACGGCACAATCGCGAAGTCATCACCGCGCTGCGCAAGGCGGGCGTCCATTGGACCGAAGCGGCGCCGCAGCGCGCGGCGCGGGGGAAGCTCGCGGGGCTGACGCTCGTTCTGACCGGCACGCTGCCCACGCTTTCGCGTGACGATGCGAAGGCCCTGATCGAGGCTGCCGGCGGCAAGGCGGCCGGCAGCGTCTCGAAGAAGACGGACTATATCGTCGCCGGCGAGGATGCCGGCGGCAAGCTCGCCAAGGCGCAGGAGCTCGCCATTCCCATTCTGGATGAGGCGGGCCTCAAGCGCCTGCTCGCGACCGGACCCAAGCGCTAACCCATACAGGACGAGGAGTCAGCCGATGCAGAAGATCACGAAGGCAGTGTTCCCCGTGGCCGGGCTCGGCACGCGCTTCCTGCCCGCGACCAAGGCCAGCCCGAAGGAGATGCTGCCGATCGTCGACAAGCCGCTGATCCAGTACGCGGTCGAGGAGGCCGCGGCGGCAGGCGTCACCGACATGATCTTCATCACCGGCCGCAACAAGCGCGCCATCGAGGACCATTTCGACATGGCCTACGAGCTCGAGACCGAGCTCACCCGAAGCGGCAAGAACGACCTCCTCCGGATGGTGCAGGCGGTGACGCCACGGGGCATCAACTGCATCTACATCCGGCAGACCGAAGCGCTGGGGTTGGGACACGCCGTGCTGTGTGCCGCACCCGTGGTGGGAGACGAGCCGTTCGCGGTGCTGCTCGCCGACGACCTGATCGACGCCGGGGTACCGGTGATGCGGCAGATGACCGACGTGGCCGCGCATGACGGGTGCTCGGTGATCGGCGTGATGAACGTCCCGGCGTCGGACATCGGCAGCTACGGCATCGTCGAGACCGGCCAGATGGTCGACCGCGCAGCGCCGATCGCACGCATTGTCGAGAAGCCGAAGGCGGGCACGTCGCCGTCGACGCTCGCCGTCGTGGGCCGGTACGTGCTGACCCCGAGGCTCTTTCATCATCTGCGCGCCATCAACCCCGGCGCCGGCGGCGAGATTCAGTTGACCGACGGCATTGCGGCCCTGCTCGCCGAGGAGCGCGTGCTGGCGTATGCGTTCGAAGGGCGCCGCTACGACTGCGGCAGCAAGCTCGGCTATCTCCAAGCGACGGTCGATTTCGGCCTGAAGCACCCGGAGCTCGCCGACGCCTTCGCGACGTTCCTGAAAACGAGCGGAGAGCCGCGCCCCCGATGACGCTGAATGAGCTCCGCTACATCGTCGCCGTTGCGCACGAGCGGAGTTTCGGGCGTGCCGCGCAGCGCTGCTTCGTGAGCCAACCGGCACTCTCGGTCGCCATCCAGAAGCTCGAGGAAGAGCTCGGCACACGGCTCTTCGAGCGCGGCAAGGCCGAGGTCTCGATCACGCCCGTGGGCGAGCGTATCGTCGAGCAGGCGCAGAAGGTGCTGGAGGAAGCGGCGCGGGTGAAGGAACTCGCGCAGGCAGGGCGGAACCAGCTCGCCGGGACGCTCCGGCTTGGCGCGATCTACACCGTCGCGCCGTACCTGCTGCCCGATCTGATTCCCGCGCTGCGCGCGATCGCGCCGCAAATGCCGCTCGAGATCGAAGAGGACCTGACCGAGAACCTCGAGGCGGCGCTCAAGAGCGGTCGGATCGACGCGGCGATCATCGCGCTGCCGTTCGATCCGCCGGGCATCGCCACCGAATTCCTCTACGAGGAGCCGTTCGAGATCGTCGTGCCGCGCGACCACAAGTGGGCGAAGCGCAAGTCGGTGGCGGCGGACGAGCTCTCGACCGAGCGCACGATCCTCCTGGGCGTCGGCCATTGCTTCCGCGATCAGGTGCTGGAAGCGTGCAAGGAGCTGAACCGGGGCGAGTCGACGGTGACACGGGCGAACTCGCTCGAGACGGTCCGCAACATGGTGGCCTCGGGCCTCGGCGTGTCGGTGCTGCCGCGCGACGCGATGACACCCAAGTACCACAGCCAACTCGTGGTGCCGGTTCCCTTCGCGCGGCCCACGCCCGCACGCCGGGTCGCGCTGGCCTGGCGGAAGAGCTTCCCGCGCCCGCAGGCGATCCAGGCGATCCGCGACGCCGTTGTGGCATGCCGGTCGCCCCGTTCGAAGAAATGAGCGTCTAGGCGAGCAGAGCGGGTAAATCTGCGAGCGTCGCCATGATCCGGTCGGGGGGCGGCCCATGGCGATCGACCGGCGCGCCAGTACGATTGATCCAGAACGACCTGAATCCGAACGCTTTCGCTCCGATCGCATCCCAGCCGTTCGACGACACGAAGCCGATCCGGCCTGCAGGGACGTTCAGCCGGTCGACGGCGAGCTGGTAGACGCGCGGGCTCGGCTTGTAGATGTCGGCGGATTCGACCGAGAGGATGCCGTCGAGATGCGCCGTGAGGCCGTGGTGCCGCACCAGCGGCTCCAGCATCGCCAGGGTTCCGTTCGACAGGATCCAGCGCGGGCGAGGCGCAAGCGCCGCCAGCGTTGCCGGTACATCCGGAAAGGGCGCGAGCGTCAAATAGGCGTCGCGCAAGGCACGCCGCTCTCGCGCCGCGAGCCGCAGTCCGAGCTCGGCGAGCGCGTAATCGAGCGCATGCGCCGTCACCGCCTCGAAGTCCTCACGAACCGACGGCCCCATGAGGCTTTGCAACCACGTGTACTCGAGCTGCTTCGTGCGCCACAATCGCGACAGCATGGCGCCGTGGCCGGGTACGAGCTCCTCCGCGCGGGCGACGACCGCATGCACGTCGAACAAGGTGCCATAGGCATCGAACACGACGGCGTCGACGGCGACTACGGAATTCGTCATGGCAACGGGAGTGCACGCCCGCGACGGGCAAAAAAAGAGGGGTTACACTTGCGCGTAACCCCTTGGTTCATTTGGTGGGCGATACTGGGTTCGAACCAGTGACCCCTGCCGTGTGAAGGCAGTGCTCTACCGCTGAGCTAACCGCCCCGCGAACCCAGACAGGAGCCCCGATTTAAGCATGCTGAAAGGAGGGGGGTCAAACCGGCGGCGCCGATTTGTCTAGTGGCGTCCAGGACGAAAATGGCACCCCGCCGGTGCGATTCGCGCCCCCGTATGGGGCCCGGATTTTCCCCGGGACTCAGGGGGTCGGGATAACCCCCTAGCGCCGAACGCTTTTCCCTTTTGGCCCGGGATTTGCGCTCGGGTATTCCGTCGTTTTGCGCCTCCCCGGAAATTTTCCGTGTCCCGTACCTCCTACGACGAAATGCAGACCCCGGAGGGGGGGATACGGCCCCACTACGAGGCCTTCGCCGGTTGGCTGGCCCGGACGCCCCCAGCCCGGATCGCCCAGAAGCGCGAGGAAGCCGAGCGCGCGTTTCATCGCGTCGGTATCACGTTCGCGGTGTATGGCGAGGAATCCGGCACGGAGCGGTTGATTCCGTTCGACATCGTGCCGCGCATCATTCCCGCCGATCAGTGGAAGATGCTCGACCGCGGGCTGCGTCAGCGCGTGCACGCGCTGAACGCATTCCTCCACGACGTCTACCACGAGCAGGCGATCCTCGCCGCGGGCGTCGTTCCGCGCGAGCGCGTCCTCGGAAACGCGCAATATCGGCGCGAAATGCAGGGAATGGATGTTCCCGGCGGCATCTACGCACACATCGCCGGCGTCGACATCGTCCGCGCGGGCGGAGGCGAATACTACGTTCTCGAGGACAACCTCCGCGTGCCGTCGGGCGTCTCGTACATGCTCGAGAACCGCAAGATGATGATGCGGCTCTTCCCGGAGCTCTTCGCGACCCAGGCGATCCGGCCGGTCCAGCACTATCCGGACCTGCTGCTCGAGAACCTCCACGCGCTCGCGCCTGCTGGCGAGGAGTCGCCAACGGTCGCCGTGCTCACTCCGGGCGCCCACAACTCGGCGTACTTCGAGCACGCGTTTCTCGCGCAACAGATGGGGGTCGAGCTGGTCGAAGGTCTCGACCTGTTCGTCCAGAGCGACACGGTCTACATGCGCACGACGAGAGGTCCGCAGCGCGTCCACGTGATCTACCGCCGCGTCGACGACGATTTCCTCGATCCCCGCGCCTTCCGCCCCGATTCGATGCTCGGCGTGCCGGGGCTCTTCGCCGCGTACCGGGCGGGCCGCGTGACGCTCGCCAACGCGATCGGCACCGGCGTCGCCGACGACAAGTCGATCTACCCGTACGTGCCCGAGATGATCCGGTTCTACCTCTCGGAGGAGCCGATTCTCAACAACGTGCCGACCTGGCAGCTCCACCGGCCCGACGAGTGCGACCACGTGCTGGCGCATCTCCATGAGCTCGTCGTCAAGGAGGTGCACGGCGCTGGCGGCTACGGGATGCTGATCGGGCCGGCGTCGACCGCGGCGGAGCGGGACGCCTTTCGTACGCGCATCCTCGCGTGCCCGGACAAGTACATCGCGCAGCCGACGCTGTCACTGTCGACCTGCGCCACCTTCGTCGGCGAAGGACTCGCGCCGCGGCACGTCGATTTCCGTCCGTACGTCCTGTCGGGCAAGCAGGTGAGCCTGGTCCCGGGCGGCCTCACGCGGGTCGCGTTGCGCGAGGGTTCGCTGGTCGTGAACTCGTCGCAGGGCGGGGGCACGAAAGACACGTGGGTCGTCGCGAGATAGCGATGCTCTGTCGCACCGCAAACGAGCTCTTCTGGATGTCGCGGCACATCGAGCGCGCCGAGAACACGGCGCGGATGCTCGACGTGACCTACCGGATGTCGCTTCTGCCCTACGAGGTCATCGAGCCCGGTCTGGCGTGGGCGGAGCCCTGGGCCGTGCCGCTCGTCTCCTCGGGGCTCGCCAAGATGTACTACGAGAAGTACAGCGAGCTCTCGGCGGAGAGCGTGCTCCGCCTCATGGTGCTGGATCCCTCCAACCCGTCGTCGATCTACAACTGCATCCGGACGGCCCGCGAATCCGCGCGCTCGGTGCGCGGGGCGATCACCTCGGAGATGTACGAGGACCTGAACTCGTCGTGGCTCGAGATGCGCCTGTGCGACTACGGCACGCTCGAGTCGCGCGGGGTCTCCGAGTTCCTGGATTGGGTCAAGATGCGCTCGCACCTCTTCCGCGGCGTGACCGTCGGCACGATGCTGCGCGACGAGGCCTACCACTTCATCCGCCTCGGCACGCACCTCGAGCGCGCCGACAACACGGCGCGGATCCTCGACGTCAAGTATCACACGCTCCTGCCGAGCGCGGCCGACGTGGGCGGCGCCGTCGACTACTACCAGTGGGGCGCGCTGCTGCGCTCGCTGTCGGGCTTCGAGTCCTACCGCAAGATCTACAGCGACGTGATCACGCCGCGACGGGTCGCCGAGCTCCTGATCCTGCGCGACGACATGCCGCGCTCGCTGCATGCCTGCATGAGCTTCATTCACCAGACGCTCGAAACGCTGTGCGACAAGTCGAGCCGCGAGGTCGAGCGCGCGTCGGGTGAGCTTTACTCGAGGCTCCACTACGGACGCGCCGACGAGATCATCCGGCAGGGATTGCACGAATACCTGATGGATTTCCTCGAGCGGATCTCGGCGCTCGGCGAGGGAATCACCCGCCACTTCCTCGTGCCGGCATATTGACGCCAGGGCGCTTTCGGTAAAATTCGACCTTTTCCAATGCGGTCTCCATGACCTATTGTGTCGCGATGACGCTCGACGCGGGAATGATCTTCGCGTCGGATTCCCGTACCAACGCGGGGGTCGACCAGATCTCCCGCTTCTCGAAGATGCGGACCTTCATCCAGCCGCGCGAGCGCGTCATCGTCATGCTGTCGTCGGGCAACCTGTCGATCACCCAGAACGCAATCAATACGCTCGAGCAGCGGGCGCGCAGCGGCGACGGACAAATCAGCCTGTGGAACGCGACGTCGATGTTCGAGGTCGCGCGGCTCCTGGGGGATGCGCTGCGCGAGATCAAGACCCGCGATGGGCCGTACCTCCTGCAGAACAACATCGATTCGAGCGCCAACTTCCTGGTCGGCGGGCAGATCCGGGGAGAGATGCCGCGCCTGTTCGAGGTCTATACCGAGGGCAACTTCATCGAAGCGACGCCCGAGACCTGCTATTTCCAGATCGGGGAGAGCAAGTACGGCAAGCCGGTGCTGGACCGGGTCGTCACGCGCCAGACGTCGCTCGTCGAGGCGACGAAGTGCACGCTCGTCTCCTTCGACTCGACGATGCGCTCGAACATCTCGGTCGGGCTTCCGATCGACCTGCTCGTCTACGAGGCCGACGCGTTCTCGGTGCGGCTGCAGCGGCGCATCGAGGAGACCGATCCCTACTTCCAGATGGTGCACAAGGAGTGGGGCGAGGGGCTGCGGCGCGTATTCTCCGAGCTGCCGAATCCTGACTGGTCCTAATGGCCACCCGCGTCGCGCTACATCACCGCACATCTTACCGCTTCGACCGGCCGGTCAGCCTCTCGCCGCACGAGATCCGGCTGCGGCCCGCGCCGCACTGCCGTACGCTCGTCCTCGGCTACTCGTTGAACGTCACGCCGGACACGTATTTTCTCAACTGGCAGCAGGACCCTTACGGCAACTGGGTCGCGCGGCTCGTATTCACCGAGCCTGCCGCGGCGCTCGACATCGTCGTTGACCTGACGGCCGACATGACGGTGGTCAATCCGTTCGATTTCTTCGTCGAGCCGTATGCGGAACACTACCCTTTCGGTTATGCGGCGGCGCTCGCGAAGGAGCTGATTCCATTCCTCGAGACGGCACCCGTCGGGCCGCGCCTCGCGGGATGGCTCGAACGGTTCCGCGCGACGATCCGTGCGGGCGAGAAGACCGTCGACATGCTGGTCCGGCTGAACCACGAGCTGCAGCACGAGATCCGTTATCTCGTGCGGATGGAGCCTGGCGTACAGACACCCGAGGAGACGCTCGAACGCGCATGCGGTTCCTGCCGCGACTCGGGGTGGCTTCTCGTGCAGATCCTGCGGCACCTCGGCCTCGCTGCGCGCTTCGCGTCGGGCTACCTGATCCAACTGGTGGCGGACGTGAAACCGCTCGACGGCCCTGCCGGCACCGACCACGATTTCACGGACCTGCATGCGTGGGCGGAGGTCTTCCTCCCCGGCGCGGGGTGGATCGGTCTCGACCCGACATCGGGCCTCCTCGCCGGCGAGGGCCACCTGCCGCTCGCGTGTACGGCCGATCCGGGCAACGCCGCGCCGGTCATTGGGTTCACCGACCCGTGCACGGTCGACTTTTCGCACGCGATGAGCGTCACCCGCGTCCACGAGGACCCGCGCGTGACCCAGCCCTACAACGATTCGCAGTGGGTTGCGATCGATACGCTGGGCCAGCGCGTCGACGCCGACCTCGCCGCGCACGACGTCCGCCTCACGCAAGGGGGTGAACCGACCTTCGTCTCGATCGATGACATGGAGGGCGCCGAGTGGAACTACGCCGCGCTGTCGCCGAAGAAGCGTGAGCTCGGGGAGGCGCTCCTACGACGTCTCGCGGAGCGCTTCGCGCCGGGCGGCTTCCTGCACCTGGGGCAGGGCAAATGGTATCCCGGCGAGCCGCTCCCGCGCTGGGCGCTTGGCGCGTACTGGCGCACCGACGGTGTGCCGCTGTGGAACGACGCGGCACTATTGGCCAACACAAGGGCGCCGGGGCGGGCCGACATCGGCGGTGCTCAACGGCTCTCCGCCGCGCTCGCCGAAGGGCTTGGCCTCGAGGCGTCCGCCGTCATCACCGCGTACGAAGACGTGCCGAACATCGTGGTTGGCGAGGCCGCGCTGCCCGTGAATGCCGACCCGATGCAGGCCGATCTCGCGCAGCCCGCAGAGCGCGCGCGGCTCGCGCGCCTTCTGCGGAAGGGGCTCGACACGCCTGCAGGTTTCGTGCTGCCGCTGCGCGCTGTCACGAGCGACGACGCAGCGGCATCGGTCTGGGAGACCAGCGCGTGGCCGCTGCGACGGGAACGCCTCTACGCGATCGAGGGCGACTCGCCGCTCGGGCTCCGGCTGCCGCTGGGCTCGCTGCCGGACGTGCTTCCTGAGGACGAGGACGTCGAGCCGCCCGTTGATCCGTTCGCGCCGCGCAGCGACCTGACCGGAGCGCCGGCAGGCGCGGCTACCAAGGCGCGGCGGAAGACGAAGCGCGCGTCGCTCGCCCCAAAGGACGTCGTCAAGACGGCGCTTTGCGTCGAGGTGCGGGAAGGACACGTCCATGTGTTCATGCCGCCGCTCGTGCGCCTCGAGGATTACGTCGCGCTCCTGGGCGCGCTCGAGACCGCAGCATCGAAGGCGGGGCAGGCGGTCGCGATCGAGGGCTACACGCCGCCGCGCGATCCGCGTCTCAAAGTGCTGAACGTGACACCGGACCCGGGCGTCATCGAGGTCAACATCCATCCGGCGGCGTCGTGGACGGAGTTGATCGCGACGACCGAGACGCTGTACGAGGAAGCGCGGCAGTCACGTCTCGCCACCGAGAAGTTCATGCTCGACGGCCGCCACACCGGGACGGGTGGCGGCAACCACGCGACCCTCGGCGGCGCGACGCCGGCCGACAGCCCGCTCTTGCGCCGCCCCGATCTCCTCCAGAGCCTAATCACGTATTGGCAAAACCATCCGTCGCTGTCGTATCTATTCTCGGGAACGTTCATCGGCCCGACCAGCCAGGCACCGCGCGTCGATGAGGCCCGCGATGACCGCCTCTACGAGCTCGAGATCGCATTCCAGCAATTGCATCGTCGACACAAGGCAGGCGAGGAGGCGACCTCACCGTGGCTCGTCGATCGCCTGCTGCGGCACCTGCTCACTGATCTGACCGGGAACACGCACCGCGCCGAGTTCTCGATCGACAAGCTCTATTCGCCCGACAGCGCGACCGGCCGCCTCGGGCTCCTCGAGTTCCGTGCATTCGAAATGCCGCCGCACCCGCGGATGAGCGCCGTGCAGATGTTGCTGCTGCGTGCCCTCGTCGCGCGTTTCTGGCAGCGGCCGTACAACGGCAAGCTCGTGCGCTGGAGCACTGCGCTGCACGACCGCTGGCTGCTGCCGCACTTCGTCGCGGCCGACCTGCACGACGTCGTCGCGGATCTGGACGCGTTCGGCTATTCGTTCGCGGACGAGTGGTTCGCGCCCTTTGTCGAATTCCGCTTTCCACGCTATGGCACCGTCAGCTACGACGGCGTCACGATCGAGCTCAGGCAGGCGATCGAGCCGTGGCATGTTCTGGGCGAGGAGATGAGCGGCACCGGCACTGCGCGCTACGTCGACTCGTCGGTCGAGCGGATGCAGGTCAAGGTGACTGGCATGATCGGCGAGCGTCACCGCGTCGCCTGTAACGGCCGCTCGCTGCCGCTCGTGCCGACCGGCGTACCCGGTGAGTTCGTGGCCGGAGTCCGCTTCCGCGCATGGAATCCTCCGTCCGCGCTGCACCCGACGATCGATGTGCAGGCGCCGCTCGTGTTCGATCTCGTTGACACGTGGGCAGCGCGCTCGCTCGGCGGCTGCACGTACCACGTCGCGCATCCCGGCGGCCGCAATTACGATACGTTTCCGGTGAACGCGAACGAAGCGGAAGCGCGGCGCTTCGCGCGCTTCTGGTCGCACGGCCACACGCCCGGCGGGATGAAGCTCGCCGACGAGCCACCGAATCCTGCGACGCCCGCGACGCTCGATCTGCGCTGGCAGCCGTCGAGCTGACGCTAACGCTGAAGTAAAATCGCGGCTTTGCCGCATTCGCTTCGGCCGTGAATCAAGTCCGCACCCGCTTCGCGCCCAGTCCGACGGGCTTCCTGCACTTGGGGGGCGCGCGCACCGCCCTCTTCGCGTGGGCGTTCGCCAGGCATCACGGCGGTCAGTTCATCTTGCGCGTCGAGGACACGGACGTCGAGCGCTCCACGAAGGCGGCCATCCAGGCCATTCTCGATGGGATGGCATGGCTCGGTCTCGACTACGACGAGGGTCCGTACTATCAGATGCAGCGGCTGGACCGCTACAAGGCCGTGCTCGACGACATGCTGGGGCGCGGCGTTGCGTATCCCTGCTACATGACGCCGCAGGAACTGGAAGTGCTGCGTGCAGAACAGACCGCGCGCGGCGAAAAGCCGCGCTACGACGGCCGCTGGCGTCCGGAAAACGTAAAGCCCGGCCAGTCCCCGCCCGAAGGCGTCGCGCCAGTGTTTCGCTTCAAGAACCCGTTGCATGGGGCGGTGGCCTGGGACGACCAGGTGAAGGGTCACATTGAGATCGCCAACGCCGAGCTCGACGATCTGGTGATCGTGCGCCGCGACGGCATCCCGACCTACAATTTCGGGGTCGTGGTCGACGATCTCGACATGAATATCACGCACGTCATTCGCGGCGACGACCACGTCAACAACACCCCGCGGCAGATCAACATCATCCGCGCACTCGGCGCCGCCCCTCCCGCGTACGGGCACCTGCCGACGGTGCTGGGCAGCGACGGAACGAAGCTCTCCAAACGGCACGGAGCGGTGAGCGTCATGCAGTACGCGGAAGACGGTTTTCTGCCCGACGCGATGATCAATTTCCTTGCCCGCCTCGGCTGGGCCCATGGCGACGACGAAATCTTCGGCCGCGAGCAGCTCATCGAGTGGTTCGACATTGCGCATGTGCATGCTTCGCCCGCGCGCTTCGACACCCAGAAGTTGAAGTGGGTGAACCAGGAGCACATGAAGCGATTGCCGGAGGTGGACCTCGGCCAAAGGCTCGTGCCTTATCTCGTCCGCGCCGGTTTGAAGCCGAACGCCGGGCCTGCGCCCGGGCCGGTGGCCATATTGCTGCGCGACCGAGTCGCCACGCTCGCCGAGATGGCGGATGCCGCGCACTATCTCTACTCGGTGCCCCATCCATCGACGGACGCCATCGCCGAGTTCGTCAACGACGGCAACCGTGCGGCACTGACGGAGGTCGCGGAGGAATTGGCGACCGTGGAATGGAAGCGCGAGGCGATCGGGGCGCTGATCAAGGCGGTGGCTGCCAAGCACAAGCTCAAGCCGCCGCAGATCATGATGGCGCTGCGGATGCTGGCCTGCGGCACACGCGAGACCCCCGCTATCGACGCGGTGCTCGCGCTCCTTGGCCGGGAGACGGTGCGCGCACGGATTGCCGCAGGTCTCGCGCGATTGAATTAGCGCTCGTCGTCCCCGCGCATGCGGGCACCCAGAGTCGTCGGGCCTTTGCAAAGCTACGGGGCTCCCGCCTTCGAGGGAGCGACGATCCCATGGGCGCACTCGCCGCGGCGGGGCTTGCTTGGCGCTCCGCGGTCGTTCCGGTAGAATGACAATTTCCGGCCCCTTAGGCTCCCATGCCCAAGTTCGTGTTCGTGACCGGTGGCGTCGTTTCCTCATTGGGAAAGGGCATCGCCGCCGCGTCGCTGGCCGCGATCCTCGCCTCGCGCGGCGTCCGGGTCACCAACCTCAAGCTCGACCCCTACATCAACGTCGATCCTGGAACGATGAGTCCGTTCCAGCACGGCGAGGTGTTCGTCACCGAGGACGGCGCCGAGACCGACCTCGACCTCGGGCACTACGAGCGGTTCGTCGACGTCAAGATGAGCCGCCGCAACAACTTCACGACCGGCCAGATCTACGAGAGCGTGATCCGCAAGGAGCGCCGCGGCGACTACCTGGGCGGGACCGTGCAGGTGATCCCGCACATCACCGATGAGATCAAGAGCTGGATCACGGCGGGCGCCGGCGACTCGGAGGTCGCGGTGGTCGAGGTGGGCGGCACCGTCGGTGACATCGAGTCGCTGCCGTTTCTCGAAGCGATCCGGCAGATGGGCATCACGCTCGGCCGCGACAACGTCTGCTACATCCACCTGACGCTCGTCCCGTTCATCGCCACGGCGGGCGAGATGAAGACCAAGCCGACGCAGCACTCGGTCAAGGAGCTGCGCGAGATCGGGATCCAGCCCGACGTGATCCTGGCGCGCGCCGATCGGCCGCTGCCCGAGGGCGATCGCCGGAAGATCGCGCTGTTCACCAACGTCACGCCTGAAGCCGTCATCCCCGCACTCGACACCGATTCGATCTACAAGATTCCGGCCGCACTGCATGCCGAGGGGCTCGACGCGATCGTCTGCAAGAAGCTCGACATCCAGCCACCGCCGACCGACTTGTCGACGTGGAACGGCCTGGTCGCGGCACTCGAGCACCCGGAACACACCGTCAACGTCGCGATGGTAGGAAAGTATGTCGACCTGACCGAGTCCTACAAGTCGCTGTCCGAGGCGTTGACGCACGCTGGCATCCACACCAGGACCAAGGTCCAGATTCATTACGTCGACTCGGAGGCGATCGAGCGCGACGGCGTCGAATGCCTGTCCGGAATGGACGCGATCCTCGTTCCCGGCGGGTTCGGGAAGCGCGGGGTCGAGGGCAAGATCAAGGCGATCCGCTATGCGCGCGAGAACGGCATCCCGTACCTCGGCATCTGCCTCGGCATGCAGCTCGCGGTGATCGAGTACGCGCGACACCTGGCCGGCCTGACCGACGCGAACAGCACTGAATTCGAGCCGGCGACGCCGCATCCCGTCGTCGCGCTCATCACTGAGTGGCAGAACCGCGACGGCTCGATCGAGACGCGGACGACGGCCTCTGACCTGGGCGGCACGATGCGCCTGGGCGCGCAGCCCTGCGACGTGGTTCCGGGCTCGCTGGCGCACCGTATCTACGGCAACACGACGGTCGCCGAGCGACACCGGCACCGCTACGAGGTCAACAATCATTACCTGCCACGGCTCGAGAAGGCCGGGCTCGCCGTCGGCGCGCGGGCCCAAAGTGCTGTCGCCGGCGATCTCTGCGAGATGATCGAGTTGCCCGATCATCCGTGGTTCTTTGGCTGTCAGTACCACCCCGAGTTCACGTCGAACCCGCGGCGCGGCCATCCGCTGTTCATCTCGTTCGTCAACGCCGCGCTCGAGCACCAACGGCGCACGCAGGCGCACGGCGCGACCGACGCGGTCGCCGAATTGGTCGCGTCGATCTGACGCCGTCCGCCGGATGAAACTCTGCGGTTTCGACGCGGCGCTCGACCGGCCGCTGTTCCTCATCGCGGGCCCGTGCGTGGTCGAGTCGGAGGCGCTGCAGGTCGATGTCGCGGGACGCCTGAAGGAAATGTGCGCGGCGCTCGCGATCCCGTTCATCTTCAAGTCGTCGTACGACAAGGCGAATCGCAGCTCTGCCGCGTCGTTTCGTGGCCTCGGCGTCGACGAGGGCCTGCGCGTGCTCGCCGAAGTCAAGCGCCAGGTGGGGGTCCCGGTGCTGACCGACGTCCACGCCGAGGACGAAGTCACGGACGCGGCGGCCGTCGTCGATGTGCTGCAGACCCCGGCGTTCCTGTGCCGGCAGACCGACTTCATCCAGGCGGTAGCGCGCGCGGGCAAGCCGGTCAACATCAAGAAAGGACAGTTCCTCGCTCCCGACGACATGAAGCAGGTTGTCGCCAAAGCGAAGGCTGCGAGCGGCACCGACAACATCCTGGTCTGCGAGCGCGGTGCTTCGTTCGGCTATCACAACCTCGTCTCCGACATGCGCGCGCTCGCCATCCTGCGCGAGACGGGCTGCCCCGTGGTCTTCGACGCTACCCACTCGGTGCAGCTCCCGGGCGGGCAGGGCGCATCGTCGGGCGGCCAGCGCGAGTTCGTCCCGGTGCTCGCGCGCGCGGCCGTTGCCGCCGGTGTCGCGGGGGTGTTCATGGAGACGCATCCCGATCCTGCAAAGGCGCTGTCGGATGGACCCAACGCGTGGCCGCTCGACCGGATGCGCGCGCTCCTGGAGACGCTGAAGGCGCTCGACGTGGCGACGAAACGCGCGGGATTTCCGGAAGACGAGCTGATCCGCCAGGACCACTCGACAGCCCGATAGACCCAAACGACAAGATCGCAGTCAAGGAGGAAAATAGATCATGAGCGCCATCGTCGACGTCATCGCCCGCGAGATCCTCGATTCCCGAGGCAATCCCACGATCGAGGCCGACGTCGTACTCGAGTCAGGCGTTTCGGGTCGGGCGGCCGTGCCGTCGGGCGCTTCGACAGGCTCGCGGGAGGCGATCGAGCTTCGCGACGGCGATGCGGCACGCTACTTCGGCAAAGGAGTGCTGAAGGCGGTCGAGAACGTCAACACCGAGATTTGCGAAGCCATCATCGGCCTCGATGCGACTGAGCAGGCGTTCATCGACAAGACGATGATCGATCTGGACGGCACCGAGAACAAGTCGCGCCTCGGCGCAAACGCCATGCTCGCCGTCTCGTGCGCGGTCGCAAAGGCCGCGGCGGACGAGTCGTCCCTGCCGCTCTACCGCTATCTGGGTGGGGCGGGCGAGATGCAGCTGCCGGTGCCGCTGATGAACGTCATCAACGGTGGTGCGCACGCGAACAACCGGATCGACCTGCAGGAGTTCATGCTGGTGCCGCTCGGCGCGCCTTCGTATCGCGAAGCGTTGCGCTACGGCGCCGAGGTCTTCCACACGCTCAAGAAGATCATCGACGGGAAAGGCATGCCGACAACGGTCGGTGACGAAGGCGGGTTCGCGCCCGACCTGCCGTCGAACGAGGCGGCGCTCGAGCTCCTGGTCGAGGCGATCGGCAAGGCTGGCTACAAGCCCGGCACCGAGATCGCAATCGCGCTCGATTGCGCGGCGAGTGAGCTCTATGCCGATGGGGTGTACACGCTTGCCGCGGAAGGCGCGAAGCTCACGCGCTCGCAGATGGTCGACATGCTGTCCACCTGGTGCGACAAATACCCGATCATCAGCATCGAGGACGGGATGTCCGAGCACGATTGGGACGGCTGGAAGCTTCTGACCGACCGCCTCGGCAAGAAGGTGCAGATCGTGGGCGACGACGTCTTCGTCACCAACACGAAGATCCTGAAGCAGGGCATCGGCAAGGGCATCGCCAATTCCATCCTCATCAAGATCAATCAGATCGGCACCCTGACGGAGACCTTTTCCGCCATCACGATGGCGAATCGCGCCGGCTACACCGCGGTGATCTCGCATCGTTCCGGTGAGACCGAGGACAGCATGATCGCCGACATCGCCGTAGGCGCGAACGCCGGCCAGATCAAGACGGGGTCGCTGTCGCGCTCCGACCGGATGGCGAAGTACAACCAGCTGCTGCGGATCGAGGAAGACCTGGGCGACGCGGCCTCGTATCCCGGGCGTGCCGCGTTCTTCCAGCTCAAATAGGAGCGTCCCCAAGGTGCGCTGGCTCGCGCTCGTCTTCGTCCTCCTGATCGCCGCGCTGCAATATCCGATGTGGCTCGGCAAGGGCGGCTGGCTGCAGGTCCGCGAGCTCTCCCGCGAAGTCGGCGCGCAACATGCGGCGAACGCGAAGCTCAAGGAGCGCAACGCCGCGCTCGACGCCGAAGTGCGCGATCTCAAGACGGGCTCCGAGGCGATCGAGGAGCGCTCGCGCTCGGAGCTTGGCATGGTCCGTCGCGACGAGGTGTTCTTCCAGGTGCAGGGCGGCAGCGCGCCCGCCAAGGACGAGGCCGCGGCGGATGGTCGTGTCGTCCCCGCGCAGAGCCTGCCCCCGAGGACTCAATCGGGGGCAGGGACCCAGCGTCGCTAGCTGTCGTCCGCGCGCACACGGCGAAAGTCACCGGATTCCCGCCCCCGTTCCCAAGCTTCGCGGGAATGACGAACCAGCGAGCATCGTCGACGCATGCAGCGGGTCACCTCACGCCAGAATCCGCGCCTGCGCGAAGCGATCGGGCTGATCGCGTCGGCGCGCGACCGGCGCAAGGCCGGCAAGTGCGTGCTCGAGGGCGAGCATCTCGTCGCTGTCTATGCCGAGCGCCACGGCGCGCCGGAAACGCTGATCGTCACCGATGACGCGCTGGCGCGGCCGGCCGTGCGGACGCTGGCCGAGCGTCACGCGAGTCGCACGCTCGTCGTCACGTCGAAGCTCCTCGCGGAGCTGGCGGTGCTTCCCGCCGAGGTGGGTATGCTCGCCGTCGTGCCGACGCTGCGGCCGGCGACGAAGGAACCGCGCGACTTCTGCGTGCTCCTCGACCATATTCAGGATCCGGGCAACGTCGGTTCGATTCTGCGGTCCGCCGCGGCCGCCGGGGTGCCGCAGGCGTTCCTCTCGAAGCACTGCGCGTTTGCCTGGTCGCCCAAGGTGTTGCGCGCGGGGCAGGGTGCGCATTTCTGTCTCGATATCCACGAAGACATCGACCTGCCGCCGTGGGCCGCGCGCTATCGAGAGACCGGTGGCGAAGTCGTTGCAACCGTCGCCGCAAGCGGGATCAGCGTTTACGAAGCGCGTCTCGGCGGTCGCGTCGCCATCGCGATAGGAAACGAGGGCGCCGGGCTCAACTCAGCCCTCGTCACGCACGCCACGCAGCGGGTGACGATTCCGATGCCCGGCGGCATGGAATCTCTCAACGCCGCAGCCGCCGCGGCGATCTGTCTGTTCGAGTGCGTGCGGCAGCGGCAAGCGCCGCCGCGCTGACGTCAGGGAAAGACGGCCGCGAATGAGCCGTCTTCCTGGCAGCCGCCGACGTTGGGCGCGCTCCAGCGCCCTTCGAGGCCGATCGACGTCCCTCTGACCTCGTAGACGGTGGCGCTGGTGTTGATGCCGCTCGTGCAGACGTAGCTCGCCGTCGGAATGCGGAACAGGAGGCCCTCCTGCACGTAGCTCCCCGCGATCGTGCAGGAGTCGGAGCCGAACGTCAGCACCATCTGGAGTTGCCCGCCGGTGTTCTGGGACACGACGGGATCGACGTCGAAGATCTGCTGGCCGTTGTTCGCGGGGTTGGCGCAGCTCGAGGTGACGAGCACGCCGGTGCCGAAGTAGCTTCCGCCCAGTGCGATGCTCGTGAGCGTCTGCCGCGCGATGCTCTTGGTCACGACGGTACTGCCGACGTTGTAGGTGAGCGTGCCGGTGGTCGTCGACGTCGGGGTGAAGGTCGCCGTGCCTACCTGCGCGGCGCTGTTGTCGCCAGGCACCCAGGGCGCGCCAATGCCCGTCCCCGTCGTCTGGTAGAGGCCGCCCGAAAACGCGCCGTTCGACTGGCGGGTCAAGTTGCCCGCATACCAGATCGGCGTCTTCGCGGGCGCGGGCCCATAAACGAAAAACGTCGCGAAGATGAAGTCTTGGCTTTGGGCCATGTTGACACCCCAGCCGGACTCGACGCCGCCCGCGGCCCACCAGATGTCCGTGTAGTCGTCGGCGCGTGCCGGAAGGGCCTGCAGGAGAAAAATGCCAAGGGCGAAAGCGAGAGCGTTGCGCAGCTTCAAGGTCATGAAATTCACTCGTTGAGATGGAGGAGGCGCCGCGATGATACCGTGTCCCCTTACGCGGCGAATGTCAGCTCCGTCTGACAACCTGTCATCTACATGGTTCGGATCGACGCCCATCACCACGTCTGGCACCTCTCACGCGGCGACTACGGCTGGCTCACGCCGGCGCTGGCTGCGATTCATCGCGACTTCTCCTTCGCCGATCTCGAGATCTGGCTCGACCAGGCCAGGATCGACGCGACGGTGCTCGTCCAGGCGGCGCCGACCGTCGCCGAGACCGAATTCCTGCTCGCCGTCGCGGCGGCGAGCCAGGGCATCGTGCAAGGCGTCGTCGGCTGGGTCGACCTCGCCGCGCCTGCGGCGATTGCGACGCTCGAGCATCTCGTCCGCAATCGGTCGTTGCGTGGCGTACGACCGATGCTGCAGGACATCGCGGATTCAGACTGGATCCTGCGGCCCGACGTCACCGCGGCGCTGTCCGCTTTACCCGCGCTCGGGCTCCGCTTCGACGCGCTCGTCACCCCGCGCGAGCTACCCGCGCTGCTGCGGATGCTCGACCGGCTGCCCGAGCTCGCCGTGGTCGTCGACCACGCCGCCAAACCGCCGATCGCCGCGAGCCGACGTGAACCCTGGGCGGATCTGATTTCGGCGGTGGCTATGCATCCCAACGTTCATTGCAAACTGTCCGGTCTCGCGACGGAAGCAGGCCCCGAGTGGTCGGCCGACACGCTCCGGCCGTGGGTCGAACACCTTCTCGCGTGCTTCGGCCCGCATCGCCTCATCTGGGGCAGCGATTGGCCCGTTGTGAATCTTGCGGGCGGTTACGGGCGCTGGCTCGCGGCTACTGAAGCGCTGCTTGCGCCGCTGCCCGAGGGAGATCGCGCGGCGATCATGGGGGGCAACGCTGCACGGTTCTACGGCCTTGAAACAGGCTGATCGCAGACACGCGCGAAAATCAGTACATGTGCCGGCTGAGCTTCGCGCGATGAACGATCGTCGTCGCGATCTCCTCGATCGACCGCGCCGTGGTATCGAGCATCGGCACCCCTTCGCGCGTCAACAGGTCTTCGCACTCGCGCACTTCATAGCGGCAGCTCTCGAGCGACGCGTACTTGCTGCCCGGGCGCCGTTGCTCGCGGATCTTCTGGAGCCGGTCCGGATTGATCGTGAGCCCGTAGAGTCGGTCGCGAAACGGTAGTACCGACTGCGGCAGCTTGCGGTCGGCGAAGTCGTCGGGCGTGAGTGGAAAATTCGCCGTGCGAATGCCGAACTGGAGCGCAAGATAGAGCGATGTTGGTGTCTTCCCACAGCGGGACACCCCGACCAGGATCACCTGCGCCTTCGCGAGATCGCGCGTGTCGGCACCGTCGTCATGCGCCTGCGTGAAGTTGATCGCGTCCATCCGCGCGAAGTACTCGTGACTGTTGGCGATTCCGTGCGTGCGGCCCGCCGCATGCGAGCTCTTCGCCTTGAGTTCGGCCTCGAGCGGCGCGATGAAGATCTGGAAGAGGTCGAGCGTGAGCGCGTTGGCGTCGCGCCTGACGATCGCGCTCATCGTCTCATCGACGATCGAGCTGAACACGATCGGCGGCCTCTCTTCGCGAGCCGCGGTCTCGTTGACCTGCCGTACCGCCGCTTCGATCCGTTCGGGCGTGTCGACGAACGGAATCGTCTGTCGGTGGAACTGGAACTCCTCGAACTGGGACAGCAGGCTGTTGCCGAACATCTCGGCCGTGATGCCGGTGCGATCCGAGATGAAGAAGACGGTACGGCGGTTCGCCATCATTGGGCCGCTGGCACGCTACCAGTCCTGCCATACGGGGACGACGCCGGCGGGCAGCGGTGGCAGGTCGCCCAGGTCCATCCAGCTTTCGCCGGGACCGTGGAAGTCGGAGCCGCACGAGGCGCGAACGCCGAACACGCGGCACAGCGTCGCGAACTCCGTGTACTGGGCCGCTGTGTGCGCTGGTGTCAGCACTTCGATCGCGTCGCCACCGGTATCGCGAAATTCCGCGAGGAGCCGCCGCATGTCGCTCGCGCTCAGGCGGTAACGCCCGGGGTGCGCGACGACAGCTTGTCCGCCCGCAACGTGGATCCAATCGATCGCCTGGCCCAGCGTCGCCCAGGCGTGCGCGACGTATCCGGGCTTGCCGGCGACCAAGTAACGCTTGAAGACGTCCTTTACATCCCGTGCGTGGCCGGCTTCGACGAGCCAGCGCGCGAAGTGCGTGCGCGACACGAGCCGCTCGCTCGTCACGTATTTCAGGGCGCCTTCGTAGGCGCCGGAGATGCCTGCGGTCGCGAGCGCGGTGCCCATCCGGCGCGCGCGCGTGGCGCGCCCCTCGCGGATTGCCGTCAGTCCCGCGGTCAGCGCCGCGTTGTCCGGATCGATCCGGAGGCCGATGACGTGAATCGTCTGGTCCTCCCAGCTAACGGAGAGTTCAGATCCGCACACGAATTCGATGCCCGCGAGACTCGCCGCGTCGCGTGCTTCTGGAAGCCCCGACACCTCGTCGTGGTCAGTGAGTGCCAGGACGTCGACGCCGCGGGCGGCGGCGCGCTCGACCAGCGCGGCGGGCGGGAGAAGCCCGTCCGAGCGCGTGGAATGGCAGTGCAGATCGTAGTGGCGCATCGGGCCTAGCTTGAGATTTCTGCTTTAACCCATTGATTCTAGCAAACCGACGGCGCTATCCTGTTGTCAAAGCTGACATATTCGCGACGGTCTCGGCAGCCCGGCGATCCGATTGCCGGAGAGACGGGCCCGACCGCCGGATAAGTGGCGCTTGCATTAGGGGGCCATTCTGGTGAAAAATATGCCATTGGTATAGCGTCGTGAGCGGAGCCGGGGATTTCCCTCGGCATTGCAGGGACTATCTCAACCAAAGGCGGATGTCTCAGTGAAACTCTTCGACCGCGTCCTCAATCCTCGCGAAATCCGGCGCCGGCTCGGGCTCAACCAGGAGCAGTTCTGGACCCAGATCGGCGTGACGCAAAGCGGAGGCTCGCGTTACGAGAGCGGCCGCGAGATGCCGAAGCCAGTGCGCGAGCTGCTGCGCCTCGTGCACGTGGAGCAGATCGACCTCTCGCAAGTCAAGCGGGTCGACTTCGAGATCATCAGCTATCTCAAGGAATCGCACGCGGATCTTTATCGCACGCTGCGGCGGGCGGTGAAGGGGCGCAACAAGGCGGGCGGCGCGCCGCTCGTACTCGACGATGCGATGGTTGCCGAGACAGCGGAAGCCGACGCGCCCGAGCCTGCAGACGTCGTCGTCGGCGACGAACCGAAGGGCGGCCACTTCGGGTAGCCCCTCCGTTGCCCTCATCCAATGAACCCGCTTCGGCGGGTTTGTTGTTTCAGCGATGCACCACCCCAAAGGGCACCCCGACTGGCAAGGTAGAATTCCGGGTTTCGCAAGTCGATTTGCGCGTCGAAGCAGGGTCGGCGCGCCCCTGGGGAATCGCATGGCAGAAGAGGCACGGGTCGTCCCGTTCGAGCAACTGCGGATGGCCGACGTCGAACGCGTGGGCGGTAAGAACGCCTCGCTGGGCGAAATGATTTCAGCGTTGAGCGATGCGGGCATCCGGGTCCCTGGGGGATTTGCGACGACCGCCTTCGCTTTCCGCGAGTTTCTAGCGCACAACCAGCTCGAGGCGCGCATCGCGTCGCGACTTGCCTCGCTCGATGTCGATGATGTCGGCGCACTCGCGACGGCGGGCGCCGAGATCCGAGGTTGGGTGGTTTCCGGCACGCTGCCTCCCGCGCTGCGGGACGCGGTTGCCAAATCCTATGCCGACCCCGCCAACGCGTCCGACGGTTCGTGGGCGGTGCGCTCGTCAGCGACGGCCGAGGACTTGCCCGAGGCCTCGTTCGCCGGCCAGCAGGAGACATTCCTTAATATCAAAGGGTTGGAAAACATACTTCAAGCGATAAAAGAGGTTTTCGCCAGCCTCTACAATGACCGCGCGATCGCCTATCGCGTTCATCAGGGCTTCGCGCACGAGCACGTCGCACTTTCGGCGGGCATCCAGCGCATGGTGCGCAGCGACCTGGGTGCGGCGGGCGTCATGTTCACGCTCGACACCGAGTCCGGATTCGATCAGATCGTCTTCATCACCTCGTCCTACGGGCTCGGTGAGACGGTTGTGCAGGGCGCGGTCAATCCGGACGAGTTCTACGTCTACAAGCCCAACCTCGAAGCGGAGCGGCCGGCGATCCTGCGCAAAGCCGTCGGCGGCAAGGCGACGCGAATGATCTTCGCGGACGCCCAACAAGCCGGGAAGTCGACGGTGACCGTGCCCGTAGCGGAAGAGGACAGCCACCGCTTCTCGATCACGGATGCCGAAGTCCACGAGCTTGCGCGATACGCGCTGGCGATCGAGAAGCACTATCAGCGCCCGATGGACATCGAGTGGGGCCGCGACGGCGTCGACGGCAAGCTCTATATCCTGCAAGCGCGACCCGAAACCGTGAAATCGCGCGATCGCGGTGACATCCTGCGGCGGTACAAGCTCAAGTCGAAGTCCGCCGTCCTGGTGGAGGGTCGTGCGATCGGCCAGAAGATCGGGCAGGGGACCGTGCGGCTCATCAAGTCGGCCGCCGAGATGGACCGCGTACGCGAGGGCGACGTGCTCGTCGCCGACATGACCGACCCGGACTGGGAGCCCGTCATGAAGCGCGCCGCGGCGATCGTCACCAACCGCGGGGGCCGCACGTGCCACGCGGCGATCATCGCGCGCGAGCTGGGCATCCCGGCGGTGGTCGGCAGCGGTGATGCGACGAAGAAGCTCGTCGACGGCGCGGACGTCACCGTGTCCTGCGCCGAAGGCGACACGGGGCACGTCTACGAGGGCCGGCTCGAGGTCGAGATCGTCGAGGTGGCGCTTGACCGGATGCCGGCGGTGCCGACGAAGCTCATGATGAACGTCGGCAATCCCGAGCTCGCCTTCGAGTTCCGTAGACTGCCGAACGAGGGCGTCGGGCTCGCGCGCCTCGAGTTCATCATCAACAAGAACGTCGGCATCCATCCGAAAGCGCTGCTCGAGCTCGAGCGCCAGCCGCCCGATCTGCAGCGCGAGATTCGCGAGCGCATCGCCGGCTACGCGAGCCCCACGGAGTACTACGTCTCGAAGGTCGCCGAAGGCGTCGCCACGATTGCCGCCGCGTTCTGGCCGAAGAAAGTGATCGTCCGACTGTCGGATTTCAAGTCGAACGAGTACTCGAATCTCGTGGGTGGCGGGCGCTACGAGCCCCACGAGGAGAATCCGATGCTCGGGTTTCGCGGCGCGTCGCGCTACATTGCGCCCGAGTTCCACGATTGCTTCGCGCTCGAATGCGCGGCGATGAAGCGCGTGCGCAACGAGATGGGGCTCACCAATGTCGAGCTGATGGTCCCGTTCGTGCGGACGCTCGCCGAAGCAAAGAATGTCATCGCGCTCCTGGCGGAGCAGGGCCTTCGGCGCGGCGACAACGGGCTCAAGGTCATCATGATGTGCGAGATCCCGTCGAACGCGATTCTCGCCGACCGTTTCCTCGAGCACTTCGACGGCTTCTCGATCGGTTCGAATGACATGACGCAGCTCACGCTGGCCGTCGACCGCGACTCCGGCGGGCCGATCGCTCCAACCTTCGACGAGCGCGACGACGCCGTGAAGGCGATGCTGGCGATGGCCATAGCGGCCTGCCGCAAGGCAGGTAAGTATGCGGGCATCTGCGGCCAGGGTCCGTCGGACCATCCGGACCTTGCCCAGTGGCTGGTTGCGCAGGGCATCGAGAGCATATCGCTTAACCCCGATACGATCGTCGCGACGTGGCTGCTGCTTGCCGGCAAGTCGCCGGCGTGAACCTGGCCCATCCGTTCGGTCATCCGGCGGATTGACCGAGTTCGGCGCGCGTCGCGCAATGGCAGGCGATGGATTTGCCGCCATGCCTGCATGTGGAGCTTCGCCGGTCCCGGATCGCCGGCGCCGCGATCACCGGTGGTTCGGCCGCGATGGCGGCGCTCATGCTGGTCCTCCCGCTCGATCCATGGTGGGTGGCGGCGACGCTGCTCGCGATCGCCGGCGTTGCGCTTCGCGCTCTTCGATTGTGTGTCGGACGTGCCGTCCCCAAAGTGCTCCAGATAGGTGGCGATCGCCGGCTTACGGCAATCACGCGCGATGGCCGATCGTGCAGTGGGCATATCCTCGATGATTCGTATGTCGGCGCGCAATTGACCACGATCGTCTGGCGTCCGGACGGTGCGCCCTGGTACATGCCCGTACGCGCGATCGTGATCCTCCCGGATTCGCTCGCCGCGGACGCCTTCCGGCGACTGCGCGTGCTGCTGCGCTACGGTCAGCCCGGCGACGACAAGGGCGCGAGTGAGCGCGATGCCGGCTGACCATCAAGCCACGCGCGGGCGTCTACGATGACACCGCTCTCGGCTTTCGGTTGCGCGGCAAGCAGATACAGATAGAGGGGCACCAGCGCGTCGGGCGGAGGCAGCACAGATTTGTCTTCGCCAGGATGGGTCTGCGCGCGCAGCGGCGAGTGGATGGGACCGGGCACGACGGCATTGACGCGCAGGTTCGGCCGCGCCTCCCATTCGTCGGCCAGTGTCGCGGCAAGCGCCCCGAGCGCCGCCTTCGATGCCGCGTACGCACCCCAGAAGGCGCGCGGGGCTACGCCGCGGGTGTCGAGCGTGAAGACGACGGACGCCTTCGGTGCGGCAGTGAGCAAGGGCAGTGCGGCGCGGGTGAGCGCGACGGCCGCGGTCACGTTGACGTCGAAGGCGGTGCGCCACGCTTCCGGGGTTTGATGTTCGATGGGACCGAGCGAGCCCAGAAACGCGGCGGTGTGCACGAGGCCGTCGAGTCGACCCAGTTGCGCGCGCAGTGCGCCGGCGACATTGTCGTAATCGTTGCGCCCTGCCTTCGCGAGATCGAGTGGAAGGATTGTCGGCTGCGGATGCCCCGCAGCGACGATCTCATCGTAGAGGGCTTCGAGCTTGCGCACGACGCGGCCGTGCAGCACGACAGTCGCCCCACGCGTGGCGCACGCAAGAGCGAGCGGGCGGCCGAGGCCGCCCGACGCGCCGGTGACCAGAATGGCGCGACCGGTGAGATCGGGCGGGTCGAACCTTCGAGAAGAGGGCAGCGGCACGGGGAAGCAGCGGCGCGAGCCGGGCGCGCGATGATAGCCGAATTGGCCAGCGCATCCGTGCGCGGTTTGCCAGTGCAAGCCCGGGCCGGTATAATTTTCGATCCGCCGTGGGGGTATAGCTCAGCTGGGAGAGCGCTTGCATGGCATGCAAGAGGTCAGCGGTTCGATCCCGCTTACCTCCACCACGATCCATCCGCAGCCGGAGTGACCGCGCTGCCGCTGCATTGTTCGGCCCGGGTCCCCATCGTCTAGAGGCCCAGGACATCACCCTTTCACGGTGAGTACAGGGGTTCGAATCCCCTTGGGGACGCCAATAAAATCATGCGGTTACACACACTGAGGCGGTCGACCTCCTCGGTCTGCCCGTAACTGACCCCATAATCGGCGATGGCGCTTTCGCCAAAAGACATCGAACATATTCACCGGCTGGTTGCAGACGGCGACGCTCTAGCTCGCCGCGGTAACCAACACGGCCAGGCGACGGACCCGGCGCACCGAGCCGAATGTGTCGGCTGGCTTACAGCCGCGGCACAAGTTGCGAGTGTCCACGTCATCGATCCGCAAAATGCTTATCGAAAGAATATCGACACGCGGGCCATAGCCGCTCATGGCTACACCGTCCATCAGACGGTCGGCCAAGTAGTCGCGCTGCTCAAGCGCCTCGAGGCGGACGCCGCGGCAGGCTACCTAGGATCTCCCGGCGATCAGGCGAGCGCGGACACGTTCGACAACCTGCTCGAACATGCCCAGGCGTATTTGAATGATGGCCGCAAGGACCCCGCCGCCGTGTTGGCCGGTGTCGTGTTCGAGGACGTTCGGCGCGTCGCGTGTTTCGGAGGATCACCGCCGCGCAGGATCGAGGGAAGGACTTGGAGTCCGTAATGAAATTGCTTGAAGAGCTTCCTCGTGCAAGCTCCGACAATAACGGGGCAGGAGGCTAAGCGTGCAAAGGTTGCCGCCGACCTGCGCACTAGCGCCACGCACGCGCAATGGCACGAACTCCGCGATACCGACGTCGCCTCAACGATCCAGTTCTTTTACGATTGATTTTGACGGGTAGCCCCATGCGGATGCTCACGCCGCGGGTCGCGCTGGCACTCGCGGCTATTGTTTTTGCGGCTGTCGTCAATGCTCAGTGCGCCAACACGAGCTACGGCAACGGGGTGACGTGCGTCCAGGCCGCAGGCTACGGCGGCGGCGGCACGAATCAGACGACCAAAGACCTCACGATGACCGTCACGGCCGGTCACGGCGTCATCGTGAGCGCCTATCAGTGCTGGGATTCCAATTGTCTGACGACCGGCACGGCGACGATGACGCTGTCGACGAACGTCAACAGCCCGGAGCCGTGCTTCACCAAGTCCCCCGGCTCGCCGTTCACACTCGTCGAGACCGGCGCGCAGCACCTCCAGCAATATATGTGGTTCTGCCCGAGCATCCCGGCGGGCGTCAACAATTTCCGCTTGACCTGCAGCCCGGCCGGCGCCTGTAACTACATGACCGGCTGGGTGAGCGAATGGACCGGACTCACCTCGACGAGCGGCGCGGGCGCATTCGACACTGACGGCGGAGCGGCGAGCACGGGCAAGAGCACGACGGCATCAGTCTCGACAAACCCCGGCGCGAGCTTCACGAAGGATCTCTTCGTCTGCGCGCTGGACAATACCAATGACTTGACGATGACCGTGCAGGCGCCATTCGCGACGGTCAATCAGTTTTACGCGGGCAACATCCTGGCCGCGATGACGAGCGCGACCGGCGGAGTGAAAATCTGCACGACGACCTGGACCGGCGCTGATGACTGGTATGGAACCATCATGGCGGTCAAGACGGCCGCCAGCACGCCGAGCCTTCCGCCTCCAACAAATCTCAGAGTAATGCCGTAGCGACGGCACACGGCATTCGCCTGCGCGTCCCGAGGGATTAGTCGGACAGGGGAAAACCGAGGTGTGCTACTTGATGCCCAAGCGTTCCATTCGGTAACGCATCGCGCAAATTTTCATGGATGGCAGCTATGGATTTATGCCACGGTTGTGCCACGGGGGGCTGCCAAGCCTGCCGGAAGCCGTCCGAGCGAGTAGCGCCGTCCGTGATTCCGTGTTCGTTCCCGGTATCTTGGTACGACAAGCCGCGCCAGGCGAGATGACCACGCTCGTCGCCGATGAGGTGACGGTCCACAACTGCGGCTACGGCGTCGTGGCGGGTGGAGGGGGTCACAGCGGGACGGCCGAGGCCTATCTGACGCGCGTCACCATTACGGGGGCTGCGAGCGGTGCTGTGCTGGCGGACAGCAGCGTCGGCTTTGGCACCGCGCTTGTCTCGGTCGCCAATAGCACTCTCAGCGGAAACGCCCAGGGCGTTACTGTTGGCGGAAGCTCCGCAAAGCTTGTCGTGGCGACGAGCGTGATTGTCCGGAACAAGAGCGAGGGCATGTACAATATTTCCCGGACGCTCCAATCGCGTGGCGACAACACCGTGCATGACAACAACGGGGGCGGCGTTCAGACTTTCGGCACGATTGGCTCGCTGACGCCGATCTAATAGCACTCCGCCTCTCGAGCCTCGAAGGCGCGGGCGGTTTGCCCGCAGCGGTGAGCGTCGGGCGCCGAAAAGGCGCCGGTTTTGACCCAGGCGTCCACCGGGACTACCGATATCGTCAGTTCTGGCGGCGCTCTTCGGCCTGAGCATCGCTTGCTCGTCCGCCCGGAATGCCGCGCCTCTCTCGGGGCGCAAGGGCTCCTCATAGCGCTCCTGTGCGGCAACCGACATCGCGCAGGTATGGCCCCACGTTGGCAGACTTCGTGCTTGGGGTACCCCTCGGGGGACACCCAATGTCCCGCCGAGGGAGATACACCCATGGATTACCCAGTTCTTCTGCGCGGGTTCGCGTGGGGCTATGTCATGTTTCCCGTCATGTGGTGCGCGCTGTGGTGCGTCGTGCGGCTCAGCGCCGAGGCCCAGGGCGGTTGGGGTGACGTACAGGAACGGCAGAAGGCGCAAGTCGAGGCTGTGGCGTCCGATCCTGACCGGGTCGCACGACTCCGGACGAACGTTGCCGCAAAGACCGGATTGGCCGTCTTGGTCGTTGGTTCGTTGTTCGGCCTCGTTCAGTTTCTCTCACCGCATAGCACGTCCACGTTGCACGATGGATGGTGGTGGGGCTTGATATCGGGCATGGTGACATTCAGGGCGGCACAACTGATGTTGCTCTGGCGAGCTGTACAGAGGCACCTTGCACAGCAGCGACAATTTCAATGACTCATCCCTAGAAAGGCAAATGGCGTGGCGCCAAGATTGCAGTTCATCGTGCCAACTCGCGCGCCCAGCAGACCAATGCCAACGGACACGAACCAGGCGCATCCAAGAAATATGGCAATCGGCGCATGCGATGCGAAGCCTCGCCGTCCGCGCAACGGCCGCGACTGTTCTCGAAGCGCCGAGGTCCACAGCAACCCCGGCGCGAGGAAGAAGAACGGCAACAAGGGGATCAGGTAGCGCGGTCCGAACTGGCAATCGCCGATGGTCTTAATACTGAAGAGGTAGATGAGATGCAGGAGAATCGCCGCGCCGGCCACGCGCAGCGGAAAGCGAAGGGCGGGCACGGCCCGCAGTGACGGCAAGGTCAGCAGGCCGATGAAACCCAGCGGCGAGAATGCGAGCAGCGACACGGTGCCCAATCCCAGGTAGCGCCAAAGATGGTCGCTGAAGAGTGCGAACGACGGGTGAAAGAACGTGTCGGTGTACCCACCCGCAATGTTGGCCTGGATCCAGGGCGCGCCAAAGTAGTGCCCGTTGTAGAGAGCCAGCGGCAGCAAGCCGATCGCGAAGGAAGCGATCAGGACCGTAGCGCATCGTAACGATCGCGACAGCGCGAGAAGGCCTGCGGCCGACAGGATCACCAGGATGATCAGCGCCGGCAGCATCGAGGTAAACAAGGCAAGCCCGGCGCAGAGTCCGATCACTCCCCAAGGAACGCACGCCCAACGAAGTGGGATGCGCTCGAGCCGTGCGGCTTCCAGTGCGGTGAAGGCCAAAAAGGCGAGACTGCCGGCGATCACATCGTGGTGAGCAACGCCCGAATAGGCCAGCAGCGGCGTGCCGAAACCGAGGCCGAGTGCGGCAGCAAGTGCGGCGACAGCGGAGAGCTCCCACAATTGGTGGAGCAGGACGAAGAGCGCGACGATGGTCAGCGCGGCAAAGCTCGTCGATGAAAGCCAGGTCACCCATCTCGCCGTCGTGAGGTAGTCTTCCTCATAGGTCAGTCCCACGGCTCTGACCATCGAGTAAGCTCAGTGCGCCGAACGCGAACTGCCCGGGCTGCTTGGCGGCCATCAGGCGCCCGTTGTATCGGAAGACGTCGCCGGCCGGCTGCAAACGGGGGTTGTCGCTTAGGCCCACGGCAAAGGTGCGATGTTCGACGATCGCGTCAATACCGATCTGCTGCAGGCCATAACTCTGGAGATCGGCATCGCGGATGAAATATCCCAACGCGACCCACACGACAGCGAACAGCGCGACCGGCCAGGCAATCGAATGGCGCACGTCTTCGATGGCACCGAAGGAATGGATTTCGTGGTGCGCGGACTCATTCGAAAGGCTAGCGTCCGGCGCGACAGCGTTTTGAAGACCGCTCGCAGTTTGCGCCCGCGGCCAGCGTTTTGGAATGCTGGAGGCCCACCCTTTGTTACGCGTCGGCGGCCGCCGTCGGCGCAAGGCGCGGGCCAAACGTAGATTTTCCGAGAAGCGGTCAAGCGGGTTGCGCCAGCGGCGGGCGGCTCGCAGAATGTCTTCACCGCCTTTCTCCGCTATGTCCCCGAAAGCTCCTCCGCACTCGAGTCTGCCCACGGGCACTGTCACCTTCCTGTTTACAGACATCGAGGGCAGCACAGCGCTGTGGGAACAGAATCCTGACGCGATGCAAGCTGCACTCGCGCGCCACGACAGCCTGTTGCGGCTTGCGATCGAGTCATCCGGTGGATGCGTGGTCAAGAGCACAGGCGACGGCGTGTATGCAGTCTTCGCCGCTGCTACGAATGCGCTCGCGGCGTGTCTATCGGCACAACGCGCCTTGCAGGCGCGCGAGGAGGATCGCTCGAACCCAGCGGCGCCCGCGCCTGATACGCGGCCGCCCGTCGCGCTGGCCGTTCGCATGGGGCTGCACACGGGCGTGGCGGAAGTTCGCGACGGGGACTATTTCGGCGCGGCGTTGAATCGCGCTGCGCGAATCATGTCTGTCGCGCACGGCGGCCAGATCCTGCTTTCTGCGGCCACGGCGGAAATGCTGCGCGGACAGTTGCCCGAGGGCGTGACCTTGCGCGAGCTGGGCGAGCATCGATTGAAGGGCCTGCTCAATCTCGAACGCCTCGTGCAGGTCGTCGCGTCGGACTTGCGTGGCGATTTCCCGCCATTGGCGTCACAAGCGGGGCACAGCCTGCCGGCCGAGCGCGACGCCTTCGTCGGTCGGCGCGAGCCCTTGGCCGAGTTGGCACGACGCCTGGATGCCGGCGCGCGGCTCATCTCCGTCCTTGGGCCTCGGCGGCACCGGCAAAACGCGGCTGGTCACCCGGTTCGGGTGGAGCTCAGCTCACGAACTTTCCCGGGCGGCGTCTGGTTCTGCGATCTGTCAGAGGCTCGAAGTCTGGACGGCATCGTCTATGCTGCCGCGCAGGGGCTCGACGTACCGCTGGGCAAGGACGACCCGGTAATCCAGATTGGGCGCGCCATCGCGGGCCGCGGACAGTGTCTCGTGATACTCGACAACTTCGAGCAGGTCGCGCGTCACGCGGAGGAAACGCTGGGCCGGTGGCTGAGCCGCGCAAGTAATGCCCGATTCCTGGTGACGACGCGCGAAGTGCTGGGCTTGCCCGGAGAAGAGATCGTCGCGCTGGCGCCACTGCCGCCGTCCGACGCAGCGGCTCTGTTCATGCGCAGGGCCGAGGCGGCGAAGCCGGGATTCGAGCCGAGCGTCGAGGATCAATCGGCCGTCGACCCGCTCGTGAAGCTGCTGGAGGGGCTGCCGTTGGCGATCGAACTGGCAGCGGCACGGGTGCGCGTGATGCCTCCGCGGATGCTGCTCTTGCGCATGAGCGAGCGGTTCAAGCTGTTGTCGTCCGCCGGTGGCCGCCTGGACCGGCAGGCGACGCTGCGCGCGGTGTTCGATTGGTCCTGGGATCTGCTGTCGTTGCCCGAGAAAGCCGCGCTGGCTCAACTGTCGGTGTTCGAGGGTGGATTCACCCTCGAGTCGGTGGAGGCCGTCCTTGACCTCTTTGCTTACGAGAACGCGCCGTGGCCGATGGACGCGCTGCAATCACTGGTGCACAAATCACTTGTAAGGCAGGTGACCGACGCTCGCTTCGATCTCCTCGTGAGCGTGCAGGAGTACGCAGCGGAGCACCTGCGCACCGAGGGCCGCTACGTGGGGAGCGGTCCCGCCGCGCTGCTCGCGGCGGAAGCGCGTCACGGCGCGTACTTTGCCGGTTTGGACGAGAAGGCCGCGATCGCAGATAGCTGTGCCGAACTCGACAATCTTGTCGTGGCCTGTCGCCGGGCTGCGGCGCGAGACGATGCGGAGATGGCCGCGAACGCGCTGGAAGGCGCGTGGGCGGGGTTGAGCTTGCGCGGCCCCTTCCAGGTCGGGATCGAGCTGGCGTCTTTGGTGCGGGCCATCTCCGAAATCTCAAAAGCGGCTGCTGCCAGGGTGGACTATGTTGCTGGACGTGCACTTCAATGGTCGCGGGAAGGGTCCTGAGGCGCGCGTCCGGTTCGAGGCGTCACAGGCGGGAGCGCGCGAGGGCGGGGACCGCGCGTGCGAGTGTCGTGCGCTTGTGAGCCTCGGCTTTCTGCATATCCAGGGAGGCAGCCTGGAATCGGCCCGTGCGTGCGCCGAGATGGCGTTGTCCATCGCACGTGAACTGAACGATCGGAGCATTCAGAGCGACGCTTACAACGTGCTCGGTAACGTGGAGTCGGTTCTGGGCCGGCGCGAACGGGCGCTTGCCAATTACGACGCGGCGCTGGCCTTCGCGCGGGAAGCAAAGAGCCGCCATCGTGAGGGCGCCGTACTCGGCAATCTGGGAAACGAATACGCCGAGATGGGGATCATGGACAAGGCACGATTGCATAGTGAAGCCGCACTTGCCGTGGCGCGGGAGGTTGGCAATCGGCGGCTCGAAGGGAACACGCTGTGTAACCTCGGTCTGCTGCATCAGGTGCAGGGACGCTTCGGTGAAGCCCTCGATCGACTCGAGGCCGCACTGGCGATAGCCCGGGACATGGGGAGTGCCCAACTGGAGTGCTTAGTGCTGTGCAACCTCGGAATGGCCTGCGAGAGCTTGGCTCGATTCGACGAGGCCCGGGATACACTTCGAGGCGGCGCTGGTCATCGCGCGCGTGATGGGGGATCGACGCAGCGAAGGTCAGTGCTTGAGCTATCTCGGTCGGCTGCACGCCCGCCAGGCGAATTTCGATGGAGCGCGTGGTTGTCTGGATTCGGGTGAGGCACTGCTACGCGCGGTATCGGATCGGATGAGCCTCGGGATCCTGCTCTGCGCCCGCGCCGAAACGGAGCTCCTCGCCGGAGCGCCCGATCACGCGAAGGCTGCACTTGAGGAAGCCAACGCGATCGCCGCCGAGGTTGGGGCCGGACCGGATTCCGAACTGGGTCTCGCGCTCACGCGCGTCCGAAATCTTCTCCGCGAAGGGATCAACTCGGAAGCTGACAGCTCGATCAACCTTCGAGCAGCGTCTCGGCCGTGATGTTCAACACCAAATTCGCTCCGACCCTCGCACGTCCCTCGAGCACCGCTTTACGAATTCTGGGGACGAGTTCGACAATCTTGACCTCGATATCGACGTCATCGCCTGGGCGCACCGGAGCCCTGAATCGCACCTTGAGATCGCGTGCCAGTGCCCCGGGGCCGGGGAGGCTGGTCGCCAGGAGTGCCGAGAAAAATCCCACCAGCAGGACGCCGTGCGCAATGACGCCGCCGAAGCGGGCATGGGCGTAGACCGGGTCCGTGTGGATCGGGTTATGGTCACCGGTCACGGCGGCAAAGGTGTTGATCATCTCCGGCGTTATCCGAATCCTGGCAGACGCGGTTTGGCCGAGAGCCAAGTCTGCAAAGCGCAGTGGGTGGCCCGCACATGGTGGCGCGTCCTCCGCAAGGGCGACCGCGCGCATCTTGGGGGTCCCCGTTATGGAATCGATCGCGGAAGCAGTAGACGGGGGATGAGTAGCCGGCATATAGGTCTCCCGTGCTCTGCGCCCGGACATTCGGGCGCCGGCCTGCGGACATAACGCAGGTGCGAGCCAGTATGCGCTGAATTTAGGTCAGGCGCGAACGGCACCCCGACACTTTGCGATGCCCACCGGGTCGATCAGCCCGGCGACATGCACGACTAGTATCGGCGACGCGGGATCGCCGCCGGGGCGTGTGCCTCGATGTGGCGGAAGGTAATTCGCCCCTTGCTCAGATCATACGGAGAAATCTCCAGCGAGACCTTGTCGCCTGCGATGATCCGAATTCGATGCTTGCGCATCTTTCCTGCGCTGTAAGCGACGAGACTGTGGCCGTTATCGAGCTTGACTCGATAGCGGGCGTCGGGCAGCACTTCGGCCACCACGCCATTCATCTCGAGAACTTCTTCTTTGGCCATAGCGGTGCCTCGACAGTCGAAAACAAGAAGCCCGGCGGATTGCCGGGCTTCGAAACGATTCAACGGCACGACGGCGACGTCATGCCCTGGAGTAGGTTCATTCCGCGGAGCGGATGTTCGATGCCTGCTGGCCCTTGGGGCCGGTGGTGACGTCGAAGCTGACGCGCTGACCTTCCTTCAATGTCTTGAAGCCCTGTTCCTGGATCGCGGAGAAATGGGCGAAGAGATCCTTGCCGCCGTCTGCGGGCGTTATGAAGCCAAAACCCTTCGAATCATTGAACCACTTCACTGTGCCTGTTGCCATGTCTTGATTTCCTGAATGAACAATAAAAGGGGACAACGCCCCAGCGTAGGGCGAAGATCAAGACGGCGGATGATGGGGAGAAGTATCCGGCGGATTTGCGGATACTAAAGACCAGCAGCAACGCTGCTTGAAGATCGCAGGCCCATACTATGCACGTAGTGGCCCGTAATAGCAAATAAATTAATTGCTTACGAGCCTATGGACCCAACCGGTGCCCTCCGAGCTACGGTTTGGGCGCAGCTTTGCGGCCGGGGGCCAGAGGGGGCACGTAGCCCGACACCCGGCATTGCCAGGCTTCGATGCGCTTGCCCTTCTCGAAGCGGGTAAGACTGCAAGTGATCACCGCCCCCGTCGCTGCCAGAGCGGCGAGCCGCTCGCGCACCTTTTCCAATGGCACGCCGGTCTCCTTGGCGATCTCGACATCGAGTCGCTGACCGTATTTCTTCAGGCAGTCCAGGATTTCAACCACGGGTATCTCTCGAAAGCGGTGATCAGCGGGACGGGGCCGTATAGAGCAGCAATACGCGGCTCGCGGCAGAACCATACGTGCTTCCGATGGGCAGACCGAGCATGTCGCACGTCATGCCTGGAAGCGGATTCGTGCAGCCCGTCAGCTTCATTGCCAGTCGGGTCGAAAGCTTCCGGTCGTCCGCATCTAGCGCAGCGAGAAACTCATCGCGAATCGCCGGGGACGCGTAAGGTGCGGTCATGCGAGCAGCATCGCGACGGAGCAACACGCGGAGTGTACAGCACAAGCCGTAACAGGCCGGCGCTCGAAGGTCATTTGCGGTCTCATCGTTCTCTCCCGATGCGCGGAATTTCGCGCGCCGGCGAGTCTAGGCGAGTATGCGCCGAATTCAGTCGATCGCGTGCCAGCGGCAAAATAAATATCGGACGCACGTGGTGCATCGGCGCGGGATGCACTCGCCGCGGCACTCTCCAGCGCACGGGATCAGCGACGCCGGGCTGCTTTGGCGGGCGCGCGAACCGCCTCGATGAAGGCCGCGAGGGCAGGCGACACTTGCCGTCGACCTGGGTAGTAAAGAAAAAAGCCTGGAAAAGGCGCACACCAATCGTCGAGGACCCTCGTCAGCGTGCCGGCCTTCAGCAGTGAAGCCACCTGGTCCTCGATCATGTAGGCGAGGCCCAGGCCGGCGAGCGCGGAATCGAGCACCATGTGCTCATCATCGAAGACGAGCGGACCGTCCACGCCAACCTCGACCTTGTGGCGACCCTGCTCGAATTCCCATTTGTAGATCGTTCCTGCAGTTGGCAACCTGAAGTTGATGCAGCGATGCTGGCGGAGATCGTGTGGCGTTCGCGGAGCCGGATGCGTTGCGAAGTAGCGCGGAGTCCCGACGACCGCCATCCGCAGGGGGCCCGTCACGGGGACGGCGACCACGTCCTTCTCGAGCGACTCGCCAAGCCGGACGCCCGCGTCGAAGCGACGGGCCACGATGTCCGTGAGTGCAGCGTCGATGAGCACTTCGACGACTACGTCGGGATAGTTCTGCGCGAATCGCGGGAGAGCGGGCGCAATCACCATCCGTGCCGCGGTTCTCGAGCACGTGAGACGCACATGTCCCGACGGTCGGCCGAGAAGCCGCCCCAGATCCTCGACGGCACCCGATATCTCGTCGAGCGCCGGGCGAAGCCGCGCGAGCAATCGCTCGCCGGCCTCCGTGGTGGAAACGCTCCGCGTGCTGCGGGCGAGGAGTTGGACGTGCAGGCGCTCCTCGAGGCGCCGCATCGTATGGCTGAGCGCGGAGGGCGATACGCCGAGTCGCGCTGCGCCTCGCGTGAAGCTGCGTTCCTCCGCGACGAGGGCGAAGGCGGCGAGGCTGCCCCAGTCTTCTCGATCCATTACTGATAATTTGTCATTACCTCATCCGGATTATACGCCTTTATCAAAAGAGTCCGGACGCGGATCATCTACCCCTAGGCAAAGGACATTTCGTTCTTGACCTTCGTGGAGGAGACATGCGCAAGCGCACATTGGGAAACAGCGGACTGGAGGTTTCAGCCATCGGGTTGGGCTGCATGGGACTGAGCTTTGGCTATGGTCCGGCGGTCGACAAGCAGGAGGGCATCGCGCTCATCCGGTCGGCATTCGAACGGGGGGTGACCTTCTTCGACACCGCCGAAGTCTATGGTCCGTTCACGAACGAGGAGCTCGTTGGCGAGGCCTTGGCGCCCGTTCGCGATCAAGTGGTGATCGCAACCAAGTTCGGCTTCGACATCGATCCGAAAAGCGGCAAGCAGCGCGGCCTCAACAGCCGCCCCGAGCACATCAAGCAGGTGGCTCTGGCATCGCTCAAGCGACTCAAGTCGGACGTCATCGATCTCTTCTATCAACATCGGGTCGACCCAGACGTTCCGATCGAAGAGGTCGCCGGCGCGGTCAACGACCTGATTCGTGAAGGCAAGGTCCGGCATTTCGGGCTCTCCGAGCCGGGCGTGCAAACGATCCGACGGGCCCACGCCGTCCAGCCCGTCACGGCCGTTCAGAGCGAATACTCGATTTGGTGGCGCGAACCCGAGCAGGAGGTCTTGCCGACGCTTGAGGAGCTCGGCATCGGCTTCGTTCCCTTCAGCCCGCTGGGGAAGGGTTTCCTCACGGGGGCGATCGACGAAAGCACGAAGTTCGACAGCAACGACTTCCGAAATGTCGTCCCCCGGTTTGCGCCGGAAGCGCGGAAGGCGAACCAAGCCATCGTCGACTTGCTCGCCGGGATCGCAACCCAGAAACGCGTGACGCCCGCCCAGATTGCGATCGCCTGGCTCCTGGCCCAGGAGCCATGGATCGTTCCGATCCCCGGTACGACGAAGCTCCATCGCCTCGAGGAAAACATCGGCGCAGCGGCCGTCGAGCTGCGGCCCGAGGAGCTGCACATGATCGAGGCCGCCATCTCGAAGATTCCGGTGCAGGGGGCGCGGTATCCGGCGCATCTGCAGCGCCTGGTCGGTCGCTGAGCAACGGCACTCCGCGATCAGCCGACACCGAGCGATGGTCCGTCCGCTGGCCATTCGCTTTGCGGTGGACCGTGTAGGATGGGGTGAGAGCGCAACCGAAGATGTAATGTGTCCCCCGGAGTTCACCGGATGTTGCGGATAATCGCGTCGCTTGTGGCCGCCGCGGCATTCACGCAGTGCTCGGGCTGTTCGTGGCAGCAAGCCTACGCGTCCGCCCAGAACTGGCAGCGCGAGAGTTGCTATCGCGTTCTCGATCAGGTCGAGCGCGACCGCTGCCTCGCCACCACACGCATGCCATACGATGACTATCGACGGCGGGCTGCAGACGGGGCTGCGTCGGCCGGGCCATCGAGACCCTAGTGCACTCATGCTGCACGATCCCGCACGGCACGAACCGCTGAACCGGTTCGAGTGGAATCCCGCCGCCGTCCGGCAAACGATCGAGCGGATCGTCCTCGACGCGGAGGAGCGCTACTCCCGCGACTCATTGTGGCCGCTCCATTCCCTCGACGCCGACGGCGGCGGACGCGGACCCACCCACGATCTCTATGGAGGAGCTGCCGGCGTCATATGGGCGCTGCACTACCTCGAAGCCGTCGGAGCGACCGCACTTCGTCGTTCTTATCGCGATGAGCTCGCGACGGTGCGGTCACGCCACCGGCGCGAATCTGACAATGCAGCCTCGTACCTGACCGGAGATACGGGTGCGCTGTTGGTCGACTTCTGGCTGTCCCCGAGCGCCGACAAAGCCGACGAACTCGACAGGCTGATCGGCGGCAATCTCGACCATCCGGCGCGGGAGCTCATGCTGGGCTCGCCGGGAACGATGCTCGCGGCATTGTTCCTGCATCAGCACACGGACGAGCCGTGCTGGAGCGGGCACTACACAGCGACGTCGCGCAAGTTGTGGGCGCAGCTCGAATGGTCGCCCGAATTTGGGTGTCACTACTGGTCGCAACAGCTCGGTCGCTATCGCTGCACCTACCTGGGCGGCGTCCACGGCTTCGCCGCGACGGCCGCGGCGATCATCAAAGGTCGCGATCTCCTCGACACGAGCGAGTGGGACGCTTGGGAGCGGTGCATCGTCAGCACCATGCGTGCTACAACGCAGCGCGAGGGCAACCGTCTCAACTGGTTACCGTTTCTTTATCCCGAGAACGGCATCGTCTACCCGCCGAAACGCCTGATGCAGGTCTGCCACGGCGCACCTGGCGTCGTCATCGACCTCGCGGGCCTGCCGACCGATGAGCTGGATGCCGAGCTGGTCGCGGGCGGCGAAGCGATCTGGGAAGCCGGGCCGCTGCGGAAGGGAGCGGGGCTCTGCCACGGCACCGGCGGCAACGGCTACGCGTTCCTGAAGCTCTTCGAGCGCACCGGCGACGAGCGCTGGCTCGAGCGGGCGCGGGCATTCGCGATGCATGCTATCGCGCAAATGGAGGCGCACGCCCTTCAGTACGGGCAGCTGCGCTACTCGGTCTGGACCGGCGACCCGGGCCTCGCGATCTACCTCTGGGACTGCCTCCGCGGCGCAGGCAGCTTCCCGATGCTGGATATCTTCTTCCCGCCCGAGTGACCGCCGCGCTCGCCGCGATCCGCTGCGCCGTTGCAACGCGGCGGGCGGCCAGCAATTGACCTTCAGCCCGCGCCCGGACTCGCCGTCGGTTGACCCACCGACCGCAACGGCCTAACGTGCGATCACGCGGTCAGTCGTGCGTTGCGCGGAAGGGAGGCAAGCATGCCGGCCTACCGACGCTGGTGCTGCTTCGTTGGCTCTACCCTCGGCCTACTTGGCCTGGTAGCCGCGGTGCACGCGCAACCCGCGAAGACCTATCGGATCGGCTGGCTCGGCGTTGGCAGCCCGCCTTCGCAATCCGAACGGACTTCCGGGGATTTTCAGCAGGCGCTGAAGGATCTGGGCTACGTCCAGGGGCCGAGCCTCGTCGTCGAATACCGCTACGGGAGCGTCGACCGCCTGCCGCAGCTTGCCGGCGAGCTCGTGACGCTCAAGGTCGACGTCATCGTCGCGGCAGGCGAGTCGGCAGCGCTTGCCGCCAAGCGCGCGACAAATACGATCCCCGTGGTCGCAACCGAGATCCTGATGGATCCGGTCAAGGCAGGAATCGTGACGAGTCTCGCCCGGCCCGAGGCAAACGTGACCGGGTTGGCAACGCTGAACGAAGAGCTATGGCAGAAGCGCCTGAGCATGTTCAAGCAGATCGCGCCGAAGGTCTCGCGCGTGACGGTGTTGTGGAACCCCGCAAATCCGGGCAATAGGCCATGTCTCGACGAGATCAAGGCGACGGCGCCGGCACTCGGCCTGCAGGTGACGTCGCAGGAAGTGCTTGACGCTGCTGCGCTTGAGCAGGCGTTTGCGGTCATCGCCAAGGAGCGACCGGATGCGCTGGTCATTTGCTGGGACAGCGTGACGCTCGCGCAGGCTCGTCGGATCGCGGAGTTCGCGCTGGCGCAACGGCTGCCGACCTTGGCGCCGATCAAGGAATACGTCGAGGCGGGCAGCCTGATGTCGCTCGGCGCCAGCCTGCCGGCGCAGCGACGGCGCGCGGCATATTACGTCGACAAGGTGCTGAAGGGCGCCAAGCCTGGGTCACTTCCGGTCGAACGACCACTGCAGTTCGACCTGGTGATCAACCTCGGGACTGCGAAGGCCCTCGGTCTCGCGCCGTCGCCTGGGGTCCTGATCCTGGCCGACGATCTGATCCAATAGGGGAGAACCGTGACAACCATCGTCGGACTGCCATGGGGGCTCGCCCTGCTGCTGCTGGCGCCGCTCGCGCAGGGGCAGAGCAATCTCGGCGAGCTGCTCGACACCGGGGCGCAGAAGGTGTCGGCCGAGGAGTTTCGCCGCGAGATCGTTCTGCGCCCCATCGTGGGGCCTACCCCGACGGGTGCCACGATCGAGCTGATGTATGTCGCCAACGGCTCGATCGTCGGCATGGGGAGCGTGGTGGCGGCGAACAGTCAAGTTACGAATACAGCCTTCAGTGGCGAGTGGACTATCGATGACGCAGGAAGGATCTGCGCCAGCATGAAAACATCGGCGCCCTTTGGCGGGGCCTCGGCAGTCTTGCCGCCGCGCTGTCAGACGTGGTTCAAGTCGGGCGATGCGTACTTCATCTCAGATTCGGATTCGGACCGCCGCGCAAAGGTCCTTCGACGCACGATCATGCCGTCCTCCAATGTCCTCCCCCAACACAACTTGGGCGCGCTGCTCGATGCAGGAGCGAAACGAGTTTCGGCCGAAGAATTCAGGCGAGATGTCGTTCGACGCAGAATGGTCGGACAGCCCTTGACCGGGGGGAGGAGAATGGAAATCGTTTACGCAACGGACGGCTCGGTGAGCGGCAGTGGGGCCAATCCAATGATGCCGAATTTTCCATTTCCGGTTTTCATCGTAGGCAAATGGACGATTGACGAATCGGCAAGAATCTGCACGACAGCGATGCGATTTGACCAGGTGAATGTGCCAGACCGCTGCGAGTTCTGGTTCAAGCTGGGGGACACCTATTACGTTTCCGAATCCGACACGGATCGACGGGCCAACGTCTTTTCGCGCGCACCTGGTCCCTGAGGACCCTTCCGGAGAGTCGTATCGCCATCCCCAATTTAACGTCAGGCCTCAACTTGTTGCTGCTGGTTCCGACCGCTGCCGGCAACATGGCTTACGCTGATCTCGACGTGCCGCCATGGACCCGTGACGGGCGGAGCCGCCATTGCGGTCTCTTGTCAATGTAGGGCAAGCTCCCGGACTGACATGGCGCGGAACGGCACCCTCCCTACACCCTTGGACGTAAGCACCCCGCCGGCTGCTCTGCGGCCGCGGGCCTTCCGCGGCCGGCTGTTCCGCAAGTACCTGCTGCTGATCTTGGTGCTGGTCGGCGGCGCGCTGCTCGTTTCGGGCGCCATTGGCCTGTACTTCGGCTACCAGGAGAACAAGGCGCAGATCGGATTGCTGCAGCAAGAGAAGGCGCGTGCGGCCGCCGCGCGGATCGAGCAGTACATCGACGGCATTACGAAGCAGCTCAGCTACGCGTCACTCCCGCAGATCGACGCGAGCGATCTCGATACGCGGCGGATCGAGTTCCTGAAGCTCCTCCGGCAGTTGCCCGAAGTCACCGAGATCGCGCTTCTGGATCCCTCCGGCCACGAGCTCATCCTCGTGTCGCGCCTCGTGATGGATCGCATCAATTCGCGGATGGATCGCTCGCAGGAACGCGCTTTCATCAATGCGAAGCGGGGCAAGCCCTGGTTCAGCCCCGTGTATTTCCTCAAAGGCACCGAGCCGTACATGACCATATCGCTGCGCTCGGGCAGCGAGCAAGGTGCCGTTACCGTCGCCGATGTGAACCTCAAGTTCATCTGGGACGTCGTGTCGCGAATCAAGATCGGCGAGAAGGGCAAGGCGTACGTCGTGGACCCCAGCGGCTACCTGGTCGCGGACCCCGATATCGGCCTCGTGTTGCGGAAGTCGGATCTCTCGCAGCTTCCGCACGTGAAGGCCGCGGCGAATGGAGCGCCTGCCGCCGAGGAGCCCGCCATGATCTCCAAGGATCTCGCCGGAGCCACGGTTCTGGTGTCGTGGGCGCCCATCGAATCGCTCAGGTGGAACGTCTTCGTCGAGCAGCCGGAGGCTGAGGTCTACTCGCGGCTCTATGCGTCGCTGGCCCGAACCGGCCTGTTGCTCCTCGCCGGCCTCGGCATCTCGGCGCTGGGTGCCGCGGCGCTCGCGCGCGGCATGGTGCAGCCGATCCGAACGCTGGCAGAAGGCGCGCAGCGCATCGGCAAGGGTGATCTCGACCAGAGCATCGATGTGCACACGGGCGACGAGCTCGAGGCACTCGCGGGTCGCTTCAACCGCATGTCGGCGCAGCTCAAGGAGTCGTACGCGGGCCTCGAGCGCAAGGTCGAGGCCCGCACGCAGGAGTTGTCGAACTCGCTCGAGCAGCAGACCGCAATCAGCGACATCCTGCGGGTAATCTCGAGCTCACCGACCGACGTCCAGCCGGTGCTCGACGCCGTCGCGGAACGTGCCGCGTACCTGTGCGACTCGCCTTACGCGCGCGTCCTGCTGGTCGACGGCGACTCTCTGCGGATCGCTGCCAACTACGTCAGGGAAGAGGGCGCACGGACGGAGGGTCTCCTACCCACGCCGCTGCGCCGATCATCGGTCAATGGCCGCGCGGTGCTCGACCGGCAGACGGTCCACTTGGCCGACGTCGTGCCGCTGCTCGACACGGAATTCCCGGACGCACGGCCGAACATCGATCTGGAGCACAGTCGATCGGTTGCCGTGCTTGCGGTGCCCCTGATGCGCGAAGGCGGCGCCTATGGAAGCATCTTTGTTTTCCGGCGCGAGGCGGGCCTCTTCGCCCCGGCGCAGGTGGCGCTGGTCGAGACCTTCGCGCGGCAGGCGGCGATCGCCATCGACAACGTGCGGCTGTTCAACCAGACGAAAGAGGCGCTGGAACAACAGACCGCTATCAGCGAGATCCTGCGGGTGATCTCGAGTTCGCCTACCGACGTGCGACCCGTACTCGACGCCATCGCCGAACGCGCCGCACGCCTGTGCGACGCATCGGCCGCCTCCGTGTACCTGACGGAGGGCAGCGTGCTGCGGCACCTCGCGTCGAAGGGGCCGTCGCCGGATGCGGTGACGCACATCGACACCGTGCCGATCAATCGCGAATCGCTCGCGAGCTGTTCGCTCCTCGACGGCAAGACGATCCAGGTGCCCGATATACTGGCGGAAGAGAGAACCTATCCCGCGAGCTACGCGATTGCACAAACCCTGGGCCACCGCACCGTTGTCGCCACCCCTCTCTTTCGCGAAGGCCATCCCTTCGGCGTGATCCTGCTCCGGCGCGAGGAAGTGCGGCCGTTCACCGAGCGTGAAATCGCGCTGCTGGGCACGTTCGGGGACCAAGCGGCGATCGCGCTCGAGAACGTCAGGCTGTTCAACGAGACGAACGAGGCGCTCGAGCAGCAGCGTGCTTCGGGCGAGGTGCTCGCGGCGATCTCGAGCTCCATCGCCGACACGACCCCGGTTTTCGACCGAATCCTGGCAAGTTGCGAGCGCATCTTCTCGGGCAAGGTGATCGCGATCAACCTGCTCGACGAGGAGAAGCACCGCCTGCACCTGGTCGCGTACCAGGGTCCCGATCGCGAGAAGCTCGAGCAGGCTCGCGCGAGCGGGTTGCCTTACGAGGAGACAGGCACCGCGCTTGCGATCGCCCGCCGCACCGTCCTGCACTACCCAGATATCGCGAACGGGGACGACGTCCCGGCCGGAGTCCGACAAGCCGCGGCCGCGACCGGCGTGAAGGCCTGCATCGTGGCGCCGATGCTCTGGGAGGGAAAGGGCATCGGGTCCATATTCGTCAGCCGCGACTTCACGGGCCCGTTCTCGGACAAGGAGCTAGCGCTCCTCAAGACTTTCGCTGACCAGGCGGTGATTGCGATCCAGAACGTGCGCCTCTTCCGCGAGATCGAGGAAAAGAGCCGACAGCTCGAGGTCGCGAACAAGCACAAGAGCGAGTTCCTGGCCAACATGTCGCACGAGCTCCGAACGCCGCTGAACGCGATCATCGGTTTCTCCGAAGTACTGCAGGAGAAACTGTTCGGCGACGTCAATGCGAAGCAGGAGGACTACCTGCGCGACATCCACTCGTCCGGCAAGCACCTGCTTGGCCTCATCAACGACATCCTCGACCTCTCCAAGGTCGAGGCGGGCCGGATGGAGCTCGACCTGTCGACATTTGACGTAGGCGCCGCGCTCGCGAACGCGATGACGCTGGTCCGGGAGCGCGCGCAGCGGCACAACATTGCGCTCGGGAAGACGATCGAGCCGACGCTGGGTGAGGTGACGGCCGACGAGCGCAAAGTCAAGCAGATCCTGGTCAACCTCCTCACCAACGCCGTCAAGTTCACGCCGGACGGAGGTAGCGTCGACGTGATGGCACGACGCGAGGTCGATGCGATCGTCATCGCGGTGCGTGACACCGGCATCGGCATCGCGCCAGAGGACCACGAGGCGGTGTTCGAGGAATTCCGCCAGGTCGGGCGCCACTACACGAACAAGCAGGAAGGCACGGGCCTCGGGCTCACTCTGACGCGCCGCATTGTCGAGCTCCACGGCGGGCGGATCTGGGTCGAGAGCGAGCTCGGCAAGGGCGCGACCTTCACCTTCACCATTCCGGTCAAATCATGAGCCTCGTCCTGATCGTCGAAGACAATGAGAAGAACCTGAAGCTTGTGCGCGACGTGCTCCAGGTGAAGGGCTACGAGACGGTCGAGGCGGGCACCGCGGAGGACGGCCTCGTCCTCGCGGCCTCGCGCAAGCCCGATCTCGTGCTCATGGACATCCAGTTGCCCGGGATGAGCGGGATCGATGCGCTGAAGGCGTTGCGCGCCGATCCGGCGACTGCGCACATTCCCGTGATCGCGGTCACGGCCTCCGTGATGCAGCAGGACCGCAAGCACATCACCGAGGCCGGCTTCGACGCCTATCTGAGCAAGCCGCTCGACATCCGAGAATTCATCACGACGGTTAAACGGGTCCTCGAGACACCACGGCGATGAGCGATGCTCCAAAGGTGCTCGTCGTCGACGACACCCCCGCCAACGTCAAGCTTCTCGCGGACCTGCTCACGGTAAAAGGGTTCGGCGTCGCGACGGCCGCGAACGGCGAAGAGGCGCTCGCGCAGGTCGCGAACGCGCCGCCCGACATCGTGCTGCTCGACGTCATGATGCCCGGGCTCTCGGGCTACGACGTCTGCCGCCGCATTCGGGCAGACCCGGCGACGGCGCTCCTGCCGGTGGTGCTCGTCACCTCGCTCGATCCGCAGGGCGAGCGGGTCAAGGGCATCGAGGCGGGCGCCGACGATTTCCTGTCGAAGCCCATCAACCAGGCGGAGCTCATCGCGCGCGTGCGCTCGCTTTTGCGCGTCAAGTCGCTGCAGGACGAAGTGCGGCGGCAGGCCGACGAGCTCAAGGCCTGGAACGCGAAGCTCGAGGAACGTGTCGCTGAACAGGTCGCGCAGATGCAGCGGCTGTCACAGCTCAAGCGGTTTTTCTCGCCCAAGGTCGCCGACGCCATCATCGCCGCGGGGGACGGCTCGATCCTGGCGCCGCACCGGCGCGAGATCTCCTACGTGTTTGCCGACTTGCGCGGCTTCACCGCGTTCACCGACCACTCCGAGCCCGAGGAAGTGCAGGCGGTGCTCTCCGACTATCACGCGGTGATGGGCGCGATCGCCAACGCGCACGAGGGGACGATCGACCGGTTCGCCGGCGATGGCATCCTGATCTTTTTCAACGATCCGTTCCCGGTGGCGCAGGCCGGGCGGCGCGCGGCGACGATGGCGCTGGCGATGCAGAAGGAGTTCGTGCCGCTCCGGAAGCAGTGGCTCGCGATCGGCCATGATCTCGATCTGGGCATCGGGATTGCGCAGGGCTACGCGACGCTCGGCGCATTCGGTTTCGAAGGCCGCCAGGACTATTCGGCCATCGGCACCGTAGTGAACCTGGCCGACCGTCTGTGCGGCGAGGCGCACGGCGGCCAGATCCTCATCGACCGACGCACGCGAGCGGGCCTGGGCGACGATGTCGAGCTCGAGACCGTCGGCCCGCTCACGCTCAAGGGCTACTCGCAGCCGGTCCCGGCGTTCCTGCTCAAAGGGCTGAAGTAAGGCGGCAGCGTTCCGTCACCATCGAGACCGGCGGGAAACGGTCACGTAGTGTGCCGCAAAGAAAACGCCCGCGAGGACATCGCGGGCGTTGTCGAACCTGCAGTTTCGCTTGGCGCCGTCAGAGCTTGAGCACGGTCGACGTGAAGCCGCCGTTGAAGGTGTTGGCGGCGAGGCGGTTGTCGCCCCCCGATACGATCGTTCCCGAGGACACCGCATTAAGCCCGGTCACGTTGCGGACGATGGTACTGTCCGACACGTAGGCCGAGCTGTTGGCGCCGCTCAGCTGGATGCCGATCAGGTTGTCGGAGACCTGCGAGCTGATGACGCTCACCAGGTTCACCGGTGACGCGGCGCCGCTTTGAGCCGCGCTGACGCCGATGTTGCCGTTGTCGGAGATCGTGCTGTCGCGCAGCTCGATATTGGCGGTCTTGCCACCTGTGGGCGGCGCAACGACCACCCCATTGGACCCGCCGCTGACCGTCGAGAAATGCACGGTTCCCACGGTCCCGTCGCGGAAGTCGAGCCCCGTCGTGTTGCGGCCGAGCAGCGTGTTCTCGATGCCGACCGTCAGTGTTCCAGAGCTCGCGTTGAACACGGCGCCGGTCCCGTTGTCGCGGAAGATCGAATTGGTGACGATGACGCTGCTCGACGCGCCGACCGTGGCCGCGAGGCCCGCGGTCGGGAAATTGGTGACGATCACGTTGTCGACGTAGAGCGAGGTGCCCGACAGGAACGCGATGCCGCTGGTGCCGCCGGTGATATTGTTGATCGTTAGACCGCGCAGCGTGACCTTACCGGAGCCGGCATTGACGGTCATGCCGGCGCCGGGCGTGAGCGCGGTAACCGAGATGCCGGCATAGATCCCGGGCGGAGCGATGATCGACACGGGCTGGGTGATCGTCGCCGGGCCGTAGCCGGCCGAGTCGAGAACGATCACTTCGCCGTCGGTCAACGTCTGCGCGATCGCGGCAGTAAATGCGCGACACGGCAAAGACAGACTGCAGGGGTTGGCGTCGTCGCCGGTCGATGCGACGAACGTTCGCTGCGCAGCGGCTAAGGCTTCGCCGGCGAGCCCGCCCGCCAGTATGGCCGTCAGCGCCAACGGGGTGAGCAGATAACGCTTGAACATAGGTTTCTCCTGCGCTCTAGGTCGTGATCATTGTTTCGACAGCGTCGTCGAGAACGTTCCATCGGTTCCGTTGCGGGTGAGCTGGTTGTCGCCGAGCGAGACGATGGTGCCCGACGGTGCGGACACGCCCGTCGTGTTGCGCACGACCGCGGTGCCGGAAACGTAGACCGTGCCCCCGAGCAACGCCTCGATGCCGATGCCCGATTCCGTCGTCTGCGACTGCGCGAGCGCGACCGAAGCGGTCGCTCCGGCCACACCGCCGACCCGGACGGCGCTCGTGGCGGCCTTCGTCACCGTCGACTTGCGCACGGTCACCGCTGTAGAGGCGCCGGCCGTCGTCGGATTGACCAGGAGTCCGAACGTACCGCCGATGATCGCGGTCTCGCTGATCGTGCCTGTCGCGCTGCTGGTCGAGAACGCGATCCCGGTGCCGTTGTTCTCGAAGCGGCTGTGCTCGACGATCGCGCGGGCCGGACCCGACGCGCCGGCCGTGCTGCCGAAGAGCGCGCCCGTACCGTTGTCGCGGAGCGTCGAATCGCGGACGAACACCGTCGTCTGCATCGACGGGACTGCATACAGGCCGGTGTTGGTGAACCCGCGGATGACGCAGTTCTCGAGGTAGAGCGCGTCGCCGGACATGACGTTGACGCCGAAGTCACCGCCGAGGCCCGTCAGCGTCAGTCCGCGCAGCACGACGCGGCCCGCGCCCGGATTGACATCGATGCCATGGCCGCTCGTCACGGAAATGCCCGCGTAGACGCCCGGCGGCGCGACGATCGTCACCGGCTTGTCGATGATCACGGAGCCGTAGCCGGCGGCGTCGACGACCGCGATCTCGCCGTCGGGGACCGTCGCGGCGAGGGCCGTCCCGAAGTCGCGGCACGGGTCCGTCAGCGTGCATGGATTCGTATTCATGCCGTACGAAGCTACGAACGTTCGCGGCAGGCCCGCGGCTGCCACGGCGACGAACTGCGTCGGATTCGCCGCACCGCCGACACCCGGATCGTCGGTCGACACGGTGCTGCTGTTGGTGCCCGAATGGCTCGGATCGAAATGGACCGTCCCCTGGTTCGAGACCGTCACTCCGGTCGTGCCCGCATTGACCTTCGCGTTGATCGTGATGGTGACGCTGGCGCCGCCCGGGATCGAACCATTCCACTTGACGGTGCTGCCCGCGAGCGTGATCGTACCCGAGCTCGCCGAGGCCGACTGCAGCGTGAGCTGCGGCGGCAGCGTGTCGGTGAACTCGTCGCCCGGGTTATCGATCTGCGTCCCCGTGCCGGTGTTGGTCAGCGTCACGGTGTAATCGACGCTGCCGCCCGGAACGAACGAGCCCGTGACCGTCTTGGTTGCGGTGATGTTCGTGGGATTGGATACTGCAGCGCAGGCGAGCGGGCGGATGTCGAGCGACCAGGTGCGGATGCTGCCCGGTGTCGGTGTTGAAGTAGTCGGTCGCCTGGAGCTGCCACGTGCCGTTGCCATTCGCGCCCACGAGCGCCGCGAGCGGCTGCGACGGCTTGAAACTGCCGGTGAAGGGATTCGACGCAGAGCTCACCGTGTCGATGCTCGCGCCGGCACTCGCGTCGTCGAGCGTCGTCTGGCAGAAGTTGTTGCCGCCGTTGAGTTCTCCTCCCATCCGATTGACGAGCGTCGTATTCGTCGTGCCGTCCGGTGCGACAAGCTTGATCACCAGATCGCCAACAAAGCTGTGGTCGAGGCCGACGGTCGTCGCACCCGCGGCGACCGACCGTGCACGCGCTGCCCAGGAACTTGAACGACGACCTTGCCGACCGGCCCCGGCAGCCCGGCTACTGCGAGATTGGCGGTGGCGGTGGCACCCGGGATCTCGGCCCCCAGTCCATCCGGAATCGGAACGACCGGGCCCGAATAGGTGAACGTCGAGGCGCCGCCGACGCCGCCCGTGGTGACGGTGATGGGGAAGCTGTTCGACGGCGCTGCACCGCCGCCGAAGGCCACGGTGAGCGTGAAGTTGACCACCGTTCCGCAGGCGGCGGCCGTCGTCACGCTGAAGCGGAACGGCGTCCCCGCCGGGTTGGTCGCGTTGCCGCCAGGAGCGATGTTGGGATAGGCGACGGGGCCGGACGTCACGACAACGCCGGGTGTAACGCTCGTCAGCGTCGCCACGATGCCGTAGGCCGTGAGACCGCCCGTGTTGCCGAGCGTGATGTCGAACTTCCAGTCTTCGCCCGGATCGATGAACGCGTCGCCGTTGCCCGCGACCTGCGTCGTCGTGACCGTGCCCAGCGTGATATTCGCGTGCGCGACGGCTCCCTGCGCCTGCAGCGTCTCGTACGCCATCGCGATGCCGTTGCCAGTGACGCGATCCCAGCCGGCGGCTTCGATGTCGATCGTCGACCCCATCAGCGCCGCTTTGAGCTGAGCGGGTGTCATCGCCGGGAACGCGTCCTTGACCAAAGCGGCGATCGCGGCGGCATGCGGTGCCGCGGCCGAGGTGCCGTAGAACGAGGAGAAACCGGGTGCTGACGTCGACACGCCGTCGGCAGCGGTGAGATCCGGCTTCTGGAGCAGCACCCCGCCGGCATAGGTGAAGTTGCCGACGGGTGCGCCCGGCAGGAAATTACCGGCGAAATCGAAATACATGCGTCGCGGGCCGTCGGAGGTGAAGAGCTCGGCCTTGTTGGTCGCGTTGAACGGGTTCGGGTACGGACCGGTCGGGTTGGGCGGCCCTCCGAACGCGCTGGCCGCGGGCGTCGCGGCGACGCTCACCGTCGTATTGCTGCCGTTGTGGCCGCGGACGTTCCCGGCCGTGGCGAGCGTCGCGTCGAGGCGGCCGCGGTTGGTCGCGACATTGATCACCCGGTTGGCGGCGCCCGCGTGCTGGACGACGACGATGCGCTCGCCCGCCGCGGTGGCACCGCCCATGATCTCGAAGGGATCCTGGAAGCCGCTCTGCACGTTGGTCGACGCGTCGAGGATCGTCGTGAGTCCCGCATCCATCAGGAACAGGTCGTAGTCGTTCGCCGACGCGCCAAACGGATCGTTCCAGTGCAGCGTGATCGGATTGCTCGATGACGTGGTTGCCACGATCGACTTGCCGCCATCGCCGAAGTTGTGCACGGTGAACGTGCCCCCGGGGAAGGGCGGCGAGCACGTCGGGCTGGCGCACGGCGGCAGCACGATCGTGCCGTTCGCGCTGAAGTTGCCTTCCCATGTTCCCGACTGGTTGTGGTCCTTGTTGCCCGAGTTGGCGGCCGACGAGAAATAGAGCACGCCTGCCGCCGTCACCGTGTTCACTGCATTGACGACCGGACCTTCCTGGAACGGTGACTCGTCGAAGTACGACACGTCGTCGACGATGATCTTGCAGCCGGCGTCCTTGAGCGCCACGATGTTGGCCGCGAACGACGCTTCGCCGTTGAACGCCGTGGCGAAGCCCAGCGGCGAGCCGGGCGCGAGGTCGTGGACGATCTCGAGCATCGCGGTGCCTTCGTCGCCCGAGCCCGCCTGTCCCGGCAGCACGTCGACGCCGGGCGGGAGGTCGCCGGTCCCTACAACCGTTGCGAGCGAGCTCACGCCATCGGACAGCACGCACACCTTGACGCCGGCGCCGTCGTAGCCGAAAAAGCTGCGGGCGGCGGCAGCGCGGTGCGTGACGTCGCCCTCCGAGGTATTGATCTTGTTCGTGGTCGCCTCGCGCGCCGGCGTGATGAAACGCACGCCGGGGAGCTGCGCCAGACCGTCGATGGCCGCGGGAACGACGCGCGCCCGCACCGTCTTGTATTCGACCGAGGGGTAGACGACGGTGCCGCCCGCGGCCTCGACTGCATTGATCACCGTCTTCACATCGCTGCCCGTGAACGTATCGATGTCGAGCGCGATCGTGCCGTCCTTCTGCGGCATCGGATGGGCGATCGAGGCGAGACCCGGGAACTTGGGCGACGCGCTGACTGCGTCGAGCATCCGGCGGAGCCGCGAGTCGATCTTCTGCTGGTGCGGCGCGAGCGATGCCTTCTCGAGATCGAGGAGCCGCATCTGCTCGAGCGCCTGCGGACTGAATTCCTGCGGCGGCGCGGGCGCTTGCGCGCCTGCGATGCCGATAGCGAGAAGCCACGGCAGCGCGGCGGACGACGCAACGACGCGACGGAGAATGCTCCGCCAACGCGGCAGACCGACGGCGCGATGTGCGACGCGCGCGAGGACCCGGATCAACCTCTGCTTCATCTTGTCATCCGCCCTGGTCGAGCTGTACAGACGCCCCGTTCATGCGGAGCGCTGCCCGGCAAGACGGATGGGGTCCGAAACGAAACTGCAGAAGATCGCGCGCCCGATTGGGCGTGGCGCGGCTCCCCTGTGCGGCAATGTATTCCAGTCTCGCGGCAATGGCAATCGTTGCTATGTTGTAGACGACGATGATGCGAAAACATTTGTTCAATCGTGGCGAAGCCCGGAAGGATGCGATCGCCACCGGTATAAACTCTCGCGTTCACTTCCTCGAGGATTTCCCGTGCCTGCCGCCGACCTCGCCACCGCCATCGCACGTCACTGGGACGACGAGATCGTCGCTCAGCTGACCGACTACGTTCGCATCCCTGCGAAATCGCCGCACTTCGATCCGGACTGGAAGAAGAATGGACACATCGATCGCGTCATCGCGCTCGCTGAGGCGTGGGTCCGCCGGCAGAAGGTGCGCGGGCTCGAGCTCGAGATCGTGCGGCTCAAGGGCCGCACGCCCCTCCTGTTTTTCGATGTACCCGCATCGGGGAAAGGCGCCCGCGATTCCACCGTCGTGCTCTACGGCCACCTGGACAAGCAGCCGGAAATGACCGGTTGGCACTCCGCTGCGGGTCCCTGGATCCCGCGCTTCGAGGACGGCAAGCTTTACGGGCGCGGCGGCGCCGACGACGGATATGCGGTGTTCGCTTCGCTCGCGGCACTCGCGGCGCTCGATGCGCGGAATCTTCCCCACGCGCGGTGCATAGGGATCATCGAGACCTGCGAGGAATCGGGCAGCTACGATCTGCCGGCCTATCTCGAGCATCTGGCGACGCGTCTCGGCAACGTCGACCTCGTCATCGGCCTCGATTCCGGTTGCGGCGACTACGAGCGCCTCTGGGCGACAGCGTCGCTGCGCGGCATCGCCGCCGGTACGCTGACCGTCGATGTGCTCACCGAAGGCGTCCACTCGGGTGACGCGAGCGGCATCGTGCCCTCGTCGTTCCGGATCGCCCGGAACCTGCTCGACCGGTTGGAGGATTCGCTGACGGGTCGCATCCTGCCCTCCGAGTTCCACGTACCGATCCCGGACGAGCGCGTCGAGCAGGCGCGCGCTGCGGCGGACATCATGGGCGAGCTCGTGATTCGCAAATTTCCGTTCGCGGGAGGCACGAAGCCAATGGTGGGCGGCCGCGCCGAGGCGATCCTGAACCGCACTTGGCGCCCCGCGCTGAGCGTCATCGGCGCCGACGGCTTGCCACCGATCGCTAGCGCGGGCAACGTGCTGCGGCCGCGAACGTCGCTCAAGCTTTCGCTCCGGATTCCACCGACGCTCGACGGCGAGGGGGCGACCGCCGACCTGCAGCGTTTGCTCGAAGCCGATCCGCCGCACGGCGCCGTCGTGCACTTCGAACCCGATCAGGCAGCCACCGGCTGGAATGCACCGCCGACGGCGCCGTGGCTCACCGAAGCCCTCGATACCGCGTCACGCTCGCACTACAGTCAACCCGCGGCGACGATGGGCGAGGGTGGAACGATCCCGTTCATGGGGATGTTGGGGCGACGATTCCCGGCGGCGCAATTCGTCATCACCGGCGTCCTCGGCCCGCATTCGAACGCGCACGGCCCGAATGAATTCCTGCACGTGCCGTACGCGAAGAAGCTGACGGCCTGCGTTGCGGATGTGATCGTCGCGCACGCTACGCGCTGAGGCGGCCCAAGTCGTCCCCGCGCAGGCGGGGACCCAGTGACGTTCATCGAACGACGCGGGATTCCCGCCTGCGCGGGAATGACCGGAGGTTTTTCTCACTCCAACCGCAGCACCTCGTGCCGCCCGCGCGCGAGCGTGCGCATCAGGAGCTTCGCGATGTCGGCATCGAACACCGGGCGCGGCGGCGTGTCGAGCATGTCGCCCAACGCGCCCTCATCGCGCGCCGTGCCGAGCCAGCACCAGTCGCGCAGCACATGGACGTCGGTGCGTTCGGGCAAGAGCGCGCGCTCGCGAATGGCTGCGAGCCCCGGATGCGGCCACCGCGGAACCGCATAGGGCGCCAATGCCTCGCGCAACCGCGTGTGATGCGCCTCCATCGTCTCCTCGCCGACGCACGCACCCGCGCAGCGACGGACCTGCCGCGCGAAACACGGACCGGCGCGGCGTTCGAGTCCGAGCGCGGACCAGCAGAGACGATGCTCGCGTGCCAGGTAGCGGAGCGTTTCACGCGCGGCACGCTTCGAAGTGAAGGGGCCGTAGCGTCCCGGCAACTCGGATGGCTCCACGGCCGCGGCCGGAATGAAGCGCGGAACGCTGGGCTCGACGTCGAGCTCCAGCACGCCGGACTCGGCCTTGCGGCGGAGCGCGTGGTTGTGCGCCGGCATCAATGACTTCACCAGCGCCGATTCGCGCAGAAGTGCGCCGATCTCGCCGGCCGTCTCCTCGAACTCGATGCGCCGAATCTCCGCGGAAAGGCGGACGTCGGTCGAGCTTCGGTAATCGGAAGAGAAGTGCGCGCCGACGCGCTCCCGGAGGTTGCGACTCTTGCCGATGTAGAGCGGCAGCGCGTTCAGTCCGTAGAACAAATAGACGCCGGGCGCCTCCGGCAGCGCTTCGAGCGCGTCGGGGGGCAGCTGCGGCGGCAGGCTCGGGGTCTTCAGCACGCGCTTCGCGGCGTCAGCGACCGCGTCGGGCGCGAAGTCGCGGTAGAGCGCCTGCACAAATGCCCACAGAACGCGGGCGTCGCCAAGCGCGCGATGACGATGGTCCACCGGCAGCGCGTGGCGCTCGATCACGCTGTCGAGGTTGTGCCGCGGCGCATCGGGACACAGGCGCCGCGACAGCTTCACCGTGCACAGCACGCGGGCGCTGTACGCACGGTCGAGGCGCGCGAATGCATGCTTGAGGAAGCCATAGTCGAAGCGCGCGTTGTGCGCGACGAAGACCGCACCCGCGGTCCGCGCGGCCACCTCGTCGGCGATGGCCTCGAATGGCGGCGCATCGCGCACCATCGCGTCGCTGATGCCCGTCAACGCCTGGACCGCCGGCGGAATCGGCATGCCGGGATTCACGAGCGTCGACCATTCGGCGACCTCGGGAGTGTTGCCGGCAGGATCCGCGGCTACGCGAACGATGCCAATCTCGGTGATGGCGTCCGCCGCAGGCGCGGTGCCGGTCGTCTCGAGGTCGACGAAGGCGAGGGCTGGGGCGAAGAGGTCCATGGGCGCGCGGATAGGCCCGACGAAGGGGCTTGACCTCCGAACGTTCGTTCGTTATCGTACCACCATGTCGAACGATCGTTCCTACCTGACCCGGCTGCAGGACTACTATTCGCAGCATCGGGCACTGCCGTCCTACGCGTCGATCGGCCAGCTCCTGGGGCTCAAGTCCAAGTCGTCCGTCGCGGCGATGGTGGCACGGCTCAAGCTCGCCGGGTACATCGATTCCACCCCCGACAAGCGGCTCGCGCCCACGCGGCGCTTCTTCGAGCGCCCGGTCGCGGAATCGCCGGTCCACGCGGGGCTCCCCAACCCGGTCGAGGATGCGCCCGCGGACGCGCTCACAATCGACGACTATCTGATCGAGCGCCCCTCGCAGACCGTGCTGATTCGGGTCAAGGGCGATTCGATGATGGATGCGGGCATCCTGGACGGCGATCTCGTCGTCGTCGAGAAAAGCGCTTCCGCCAAGCGCGGCGACATCGTCGTCGCTATTGTCGACGGCCAGTTCACGCTGAAGACGCTCGACCTCGAGCGCGGCAAGTTCATCCTCAAGCCCGAGAACAAGGCATACCCGATCATCCGCCCCGAGGGCGACCTCGAGATTTTCGGCGTGACGGTCGGCCTCGTGCGCAAGCTATAGCCGCCCGGACCCGTGCTCGCACGGCGGTCCCGGGCCATGCCGTAACATCGACGGATGGCCATGCGGCGCAAGGTCGCCATCGTGCTGTCCGGCGGCGGCGCGCGTGCCGCCTACCAGACCGGCGTACTGCGCGCGATCGCGGAGTGGCGCGGGACGCGAACCGCGTCTCCCTTCGGCATCGTCACCGGGACGTCCGCGGGCGCGATCAACGCGCTTGCGATCGCCGCCGGCGCGCCCGACTTCCGCGGCGCGACCAAGCGGCTCTGCAGCCTGTGGAGCAATCTCTACGCGCACGACATCTACCGCACCGACGCGGCAAGCCTCGCGGGCTCGGGCGGCCGCTGGCTGGTGTCGTTCGTCCCGGCGTGGAGACACCGGCGGCCGGCGAGCCTGCTCGACAACGCGCCCCTCGCGACGTTTCTCCCACGCGTTGTGCCGACTGGAGCGGTCAGGAACGCGATCGACACCGGCGCGCTGGAGGCGCTCGCGGTCACCGCGATGAGCTACCGCAGCGGGATGTCCGTCACCTTTTGCCAGGCGCGACCCGACGTCGAGCTGTGGTCGCGCTCGCAGCGGGTTGGCGTGCGCGCCACGATCGGGGTCGCGCATCTGCTCGGATCGAGTGCCATTCCATTCGTGTTTCCGCCCGCCGCCATCGACGGGGACTACTACGGAGACGGCTCGGTCCGGCAGGTCGCACCGACAAGCCCGGCGCTGCACCTGGGAGCCGACCGCATCCTCGTCGTGGGCGCCGCGCGCACCACGGTCCGCGTCGACGCGCCGCCGAGCACGGCACCACCCTCGATGGCGCAGATCGGCGGCCAGGTGCTCGCGAGCATCTTCACGGATTCGCTCGGCACGGATCTCGAGAAGGTACGCCTCGTGAACACCGCCGTGCGGCAGATTCCGCTGGACGTCCTGGGCAAGAGCCCCGTACCGCTGCGCGACGTCGGACTCGCGACGGTCACGCCGAGCGTGCCGCTCGAAGACATCGCACTCGATTACGTTGATGAGCTGCCCCGTACGATCCGGCTGCTGCTGCAGGGCGTCGGCGGCACGCGCCCCGGCGGAGCCGCGTTCCTGTCCTACCTGCTGTTCTCGCCCGGCTACTGCAAGGCGCTGATGGCGCTGGGGCGCGCCGACGCGCGCATCAAGCGCACCGAGATCGACGCACTCATCGCCGCCTAAGCCCTGGCGACTTCGACCAGGCAGTCGTAGAACGTCGCGGCGTTACCCAGGTCGGTCAACGCCTGGCTCGTCACCGCGTTCGCGTTGGCTCCATCCGGCGAGAGTTTCCTCCACCAGATCGACGGCGCGACGACGACGCCGGGTCGCGCACGATCGGTGACGCGCGCCTGTGCCGTGAAGGCGCCGCGATCGTTCCAGATCCGCACGCGCTCACCCTCGCCGATGCTGCGCGCGGCGGCGTCGTCCGGGTGGATGTCGAGCTTCGGCGATTTTTCGCCCGCGACGAAGCGCGGCATGTTCGCGAACGACGAGTTCAGGAAGTTGCGCGCGGGCGGCGACAGGAATGCCAGCGGATAGCGCTGCGCGAGCACGGGATTGCTCGCGACGGATTCGCGCGGCGGCACGAACGTCGGCAGCGGGTCGTGGCCCTGGGCGGCGAGCTTCGCGGAGAAGAATTCGCACTTGCCGGACGGCGTGGGGAAGTTGCCTTGCGCGAACGGCGCCCAGGAGGAAGGGACCGCGAGCCGCGCGAATCCCCTCTTGCGCAGGCTGTCCCAGTCGAGCCCCGATGCACGCGGATCGCTCGCCTTGAATGCCTGCCGTGCCAGATCGTCGTCGCTGTCGCGGAAGCAGGGCTCGGCGAACCCCATGCGCGCGGCGAGCAGGCGGAAGACCAGGGTGTTGGGCCTGGCCTCGCCCAGCGGCGCGATCGCCGCGTTGTTCGCCTGCGCATAGAGATGGCCGTACGAGTTGTGGACGTCGTCGTGCTCGAGCTGCGTCGTCGCCGGAAGCAGGATGTCGGCGTAGTCCGCGGTATCGGTCCGGAAGATCTCGTGAACCACGCAGAAGAGATCCTCGCGCGCGAAGCCCGCCGTCACTTTCGCCGACTCGGGCGCGACGGCGACCGGGTTCGAGTTGTAGACGTAGAGCGCGCGGATCGGCGGATCTTTGGCTTCAAGCAGTGCGTCGCCGATCGCGCTCATGTTGATCGTTCGTGGCTTGCCCCGGATCAGGTCAGGCCGCTCGAGCGCTGCGCTGTCGACAGGATAAGTGCCGGACGAGGACAGGAGCCCGCCGCCCGCGGGGTCTCGCCATGATCCGGTCAATGCCGGCAGGCATGCGATCGCACGCACTGCGTTGCCGCCGCCGGCGTGCCGCTGTAGCCCATAGTTGACGCGGATCGCGGCGGGCTTCGTCGTCCCGTAGTCGCGGGCAAGGGCGACAACCTGGTCGGCGCGCAGGCCACAGATCGCCGCCACGCGCTCCGGCGGGTACTCGGCCGCGCGCGCGGCGAGCGCCTCGAAGCCGAGCGTGTAGCGGTCGATGTAGTCGCGGTCGAGGAGGCCCTCGACGATCAGAACCTGCATCATGCCGAGCGCCAGCGCCGCGTCGGTGCCAGGCAAGAGCGCCAGGTGCTCGTGGCACTTCTCGGCTGTCGCACTCCGGTAGGGATCGATGGCGACGAGCTTTGCGCCACGCCGCTTGGCCTCCTGCGCGCGCGTCCAGAAGTGCAAGTTGGAGACGATCGGGTTACTGCCCCAGATCAGAATCAGCCGACTCTGCTCGAACTGCTCGACATCGGTACCCATGGCTGCACCGATCGTGGCGATCCAGCCGGCCTTGCCGGCCGTCGAGCAGATCGTCCGGTCGAGCAGCGATGCCCCCAGCCGATGGAAGAACCGACGGTCCATCGAGCCGTACTGCAGGAGGCCCATCGTACCCGCGTACGAATACGGGAGGATGGCCTGCGGGCCGTCGGGCGAGGCGACGATCTCGCTGTAACGCGCGGCGATCGTGTCGAGCGCTTCGTCCCACGTGATCCGCTCGAAGCGGCCTTCGCCTTTCCGGCCGACGCGCTTCATCGGATGCAGAACACGCTCCGGCGAATAGGTGCGCTCGAGATAGTGCGCGACCTTGGTGCAGAGCACGCCCGCGGTCGGCGGATGATCGGGCGCGCCGCGCAGTTCGACGGCGCGGCCGTTCTCGACCGTCACGAGCAGCGCACATGTGTCCGGGCAATCGTGCGGGCACGCGCCACGGACGACCTTGCGGCTTGCGGCGGGGGCGGGTCCGGAATCGGGCGGCATGGCGCAATGGTCGGGAAAACGCGATTATAGGCCGCGCGATGGACCGCTCACGCCCCTCATCGAAGCCTGCGTCGCAGCAACGGATCGCGACCGCGGCGTTGCCTGACGGGTTCGCCGTCCCGACATTGGGACAGGGCACGTGGCGCATGGGCGAGCGCCGCTCGACCGCTCCGGGCGAAGTTGCGGCGCTCGCGCTCGGCCTCGACCTCGGCATGACGCTCGTCGACACCGCCGAGATGTACGGCGACGGCGGGGCGGAGGAAATCGTCGGCCGCGCAATCGCAAGCCGGCGCGACGAGGTCACTGTAGTGACCAAGGTGTATCCGCACAACGCGGGCCGAAATTCTGCGATTGCCGCGTGCGAGCGCAGTCTGCGGCGATTGCGCACCGACTGCATCGACCTCTATCTGCTGCACTGGCCGGGTCGCATTCCACTCACCGAAACCGTCGACGCGTTCGAGCGGCTGCGCGCCGCAGGCAAGATCCTGCGCTGGGGCGTGTCGAACTTCGATCGCGCGAATATGCAGGCGCTGGCGGCGCTGCCCGAGGGGCGACATTGCGCGACCAACCAGGTGCTCTATCACCTGGGCGAGCGCGGCGTCGAATGGGATCTGTTGCCCTGGATGCGCGAGCGGCGGATGCCCGCGATGGCGTACTCGCCTCTGGGACAGGGCGCACTCTTGCGAAATCGCAAGCTCGCGGCGATTGCGTCGCGCCTCCACGCGACGCCGGCGCAAGTGGCGCTCGCGTGGCTCTTGCAGGCGGGCGACGTGATCGCGATTCCCGCGTCCGCCGATCTCGAGCATGTGCGCAGCAATCGCGCTGCCGCGGATCTCGTGCTCGATGCGGAAGCGTGCGCCGCTCTGGACGCCGCGTTTCCACCGCCGCGCGGTCCGTCGCCGCTGTCGGTCGTGTGAGCTGCATCGAAGGTGTGTGCGACGGCGTCCGCTGTCGTGTACACGGGCGTATGCACAGCATGGTGCGTCGCTGAAACACGCAGGAAAAACAGCGCGATAACGGAAGAGCCCGGCACCGTTCGGCTGCCTGGCACGGTTGCTGCTCCCTCTAGGGTGAGACCCCGCGGCGAACCGCGGACATCTTCTGGAGGCAAGTGTGAATTACACGCACTACGACTACCTGGACTTGGCACCCGGCGCCAGCGCCGCGCGAATCGAAGCCGCGTATGCGCAGCTGCTCGAGCGCTTCGGCTACGGCGTGACCGAAGCCGGACAGGATCTCGGCGGACTGGTGCGGATGATTCACGCGGCGTACGAAGTGCTCTCGAATCCGGAAACGCGCCGTCAATACGACCGCGAGCTTGATCAGGAAGCGGCGATGGCCGACGCCGAGCTCAAGGCGGCGCTCGACACGCGATCGAGCTGGATGCCCCGTCACGTCCAGGACGTGCCGGCCCCTCTCACGAGTGCGCTTCGCGCGCTCGCGGCCTAATCCGACACCGGTTAGCTTCAACGGTCGCCGGGTTTTTAACTGCAAACAGCGATGCGGTCGGCGACCGTCTTTTTCTCGAGACGCCAGGCAATGCGGGCCCTGCCGGCGCCGCGCCACGCCGATGCGTCGCGTCGCAGCGAACGCATCGCGCGACGCGTTCCCGGTGCGCGTGACCGCGACGCGCGGCCGCTCACCCGTTCGCCCGCGGTCCGCGATTACCGGCCGCGGCGCATGCGCATGCGCCGCGAGGCCCTCGTGCCGCGCGGGTTCGTGCCGCTGCGCACCCACTGATTCCTTCGTTCGTCGACATCGCGGCGTCGCACTTGCGGCGCCGCAGTCGTTTTTGCACGCGCGTTCTCGCGTTGCGACCGTTCGTCGTCCGTTTATCTGACGGCACGTCGACACCAGGAGCGTGGCAAAGATCTTGCTCCACTTCGATCGACAACGACCACAACGAAACGCAGCGGAGGATCGATGGAGAAGTGCCAGACGTGCCAGTACTACGATCGCAGGAAGACGGTCGCGTCCAGCGCGCCAAGCTCGGGACAATGCCGGCGCAGCGCGCCGCAGTTGAATCCCGTCAACGCGAAGTCGTACGTGATCGAAGGCGTGTGGCCGCTCGTGCGTGACGACGACTGGTGCGGCGAATGGAAGCTCCTGGCACGCCGCGTCGATTCGCGCGTCGCCGAGGCGCTGAACGCGCCGCTGATGTCGGGACCGCAGTCGTTGTCGTCACCGGTGCAACGCATTACGACGCTGACTACGAACACGACCGCACCCGCCGGCGCGGCTGCGTCTCCAGGCCAGCTTTCCAATGTGGCGCCGGCCGTGATGGGGCGTTCGGCCAGCGACTGACGCCCCGTCACGGTCGGTCGCCGCTCCCGCTCGCGGGACGGCGCTAGGCGCCAGCGACCGAAATCATGTTCATCCGCGCCGCGCCCTGGCGCTCGGCGCGCGCGGCGCGATACTCGGGCGAGTCGTAGAAACGCCGGATCGCGTCGGTGCTCGGGAATTCCACGACAACGATGCGCCGCGGCTGCCATTCCCCCTCGAGCACCGTCGTCTCGCCGCCGCGAACGATGTAGCGCCCGCCATGCTTCGCGATCGCCGCCTGCGCGAGCTTCTTGTACGCTTCGTAGCGCGCGGGATCCGTCACCTCGCAGTCGACCACGATATACGCCGGCATCGTCGTCTCCTCTCTCGCCGTTGTTCTGCGCCGGCCCGCCCTGGGCCCGCGAAAGCTGCTAGAGTCTGTGCATTGTAGGGGTCGAACGCAATCCGCGACGTGGCGCCCGCCGTGTCGCTTCCCGCAGCACCGCAATGCCTTCCCTGCCCGAACCGTTGCTGCACGCCCTCGCCGCGGGTGCCACCGTCGTCACGCCGAACCGGCGGCTCGCGCGCCGGCTCGTTGCCCTGTACGACCAGGGCGAGCGCGGCGCGGGCCGCATGGCGTGGCCCGCGGCTCGCGTGCTGCCGTGGGACGCCTGGCTGCCGGCGTTGTGGGGCGAGGCACAGGCAGCGGGCGCTGTCCCGCACGAGCTCAGACTGCGCAGCCGTCTGCAAGCGGCGCACGCATGGCGGCGGATCGTCGCGGCGCAGGCGACGCCGCTCCTCGATCCGGAAGGCGCCGCGGTGCTCGCCGCCGACGCCTGGTCCATCTTCCATGCCTGGGGCGAGGGCGGCGTCAGCTGGCGGCGCTGGGAAGATGAGGCAGCGGTCGACGCCGATTGCGCGGCCTTCGCTCGCTGGGCCGACCGCTACGCACGGGGGCTCGGGGCGGGCGGCGCTGTGGATCCCGCGGAGCTCGCCGATCGATTGGGAGCGTGCGTCGCACGATTGCCGATGATTCGCGAGGCCCGGATTGCCCTTGCAGGTTTCGTCGAGCTTTCCCCGCAGCAGCAGCGATGGCTGGCCGCTCTCGTCGCTGCCGGCGCACAAGTGCAGCGCGTGGAGACCCTTTCCGCCGAATGCGGTCGCCTGCGGCAGGCAAGCGGAGCCACGCCCGAGGACGAGATCACGCTGGCGCTCGCGTGGGCGCGCGACCGCGCGCTCGCCGATCCCGGTGCGGCGATCGCGATCGCCGTCGCCGACCTGGCCTCGCGGCGCGAAACGATTCGCGCGCGGGCCGATGAAGTTCTCTGCCCCGCGTTGCAACGGCCGGGAATGGAGTCGACGTCGCGCCCGTACAACGTTTCACTGGGCAGCGGACTCGGCGAAGTGCCTATTGTCGCCGCAGCGCTCGAGCTCATCGCGTGGGCGGATCGCTCGCTGCCCGCAGGTCGTGCGGCTGCCGTCTTGCGCTCGCCTTACCTCGGTGCGCCCGACGCGTGGCTTCCGCGCGCGCGGCTCGAACGAGGCTGGCTCGACCAGGGCCGACGAACGATCACGCTCCGGGCCGCGCACGCGGCGCTGCGCGACGTCGATCGCGGGCTTGCCGTGCGCTGGGAGGAGGCGCTCGAGCGCGACACTCCCCCTGCGCACGGATCGCCGCGCGAGCACGCACTGGCGTGGCGCGCCTGGCTCGCCGCATTGGGGTGGCCCGGTGCCCGTGCGCTCGACAGTGCCGAATACCAGGCGCGCCGGGCGTGGGACGAAGCGCTCGCCGAATTCGCGACGCTCGACGTCGTCGACGCTCGCATGTCGCGCGCCGATGCGCTAGGCGCTCTGCGCGCCCAGCTCTTGCGGCAGGTGTTCCAACCGGAGACAGTGACGGCGCCGATCCAGATCGTCGGGCTGCTCGAAGCAGCCGGGCAACCCTTCGACGCGTTGTGGGTGGCCGGGCTCGCCGCGGAAGCCTGGCCGCAGCCGCCCCGACCGCATCCGCTGCTGCCGGTGCCCTGGCAGCGGCAGCGGAACGTTCCCCGTTCGACCGCGGCGCGGGAACTCGCCTACGCGACCTCGCTCACCACGGACTTCACCCGTGCTGCGCCCGAAGTCGTCTTCTCGTATCCGGCGAACGTCGACGATCACGGATGCTCGCCGTCTTTGTTGATTCCGGAAGCGGAGACGTACGTGGGCGTCGCCTCGCGCGAGCGAACGACGCCCGCGCCACGCGAGGAGCTCGTTGACGATTTCGCGCCGTCGCTCGCGTACCCCCAACGCGTGCGCGGCGGCGCCAGGCTGATCGAAGCACAGGCCGCATGCCCCTTCAAGGCGATCGCGACGCATCGTCTCGGTGCAGAGCCGTGGCCCGAGCCCATCGATGGCCTGTCCGCGCAGGAACGCGGCATCCTGATGCACGCTGCGCTGGCCGCGTTCTGGGCCGTGGCCGGAACGCAGCGCGCGTTCGCGGCCATGACGCCCGACGCGTTGCGAACGGCCATCGCCGTCGCCGCGGCGCAGGCGAAGCAAGCGTTGCCGCCGGCGCGCTGGCGAACCGTGTTGCCTGCCGTGGCGGCCGAGGAGGGCGGGCGGATCGAAGGCGTCGTCGCCGATTGGCTCAGGGATCACGAGCGCAAGCGACCGTCCTTTGCCGTGATCGGCGTCGAGAAGGGCCTCGCGCTCGACGTCCACGGGCTCACGATCTCTCTGCGCCTCGACCGTGTCGACGCGCTCGATGACGGCGGCGTCGCGATCATCGACTACAAGACGGGCCGTACCGTGGGCCCGGACGTCTGGTTCGAAACGCGGCCGCGCGCCCCCCAGCTCGGCCTCTACGCGCTCGCGCAACGGGCAGCGACACCAGGAGAACGCGTGCGCGCGGTCGTCTACGCGCAGCTCAAAGCCGGCGAGCTGGCTGTCCGCGGCCTGGCCGCGGACGATGCCGCGTGGCCGGGTCTGCCGTTGCCGCCGAACGTGAAGCGTGCGGCGCTCGCCGACTGGGCCGCCGCGCTCGCGCATTGGGCCGACGCCCTCGATATGCTCGGCAAGGAGATCGTCGCGGGGCTTGCGACGGTGACGCCGCGAGACCCGGGCGAGACCTGCAAGCACTGCGGCCTCCAGCCGTTCTGTCGAATCGGCGCCGTCGCGCTGCACGCGACCGAGCAGGAAAGCAGCGATGACGATGACGACGCCTGATCTCTTCGCGGACGCCGACGCGAGCGCCCGCGAGCGAGCACTCGACGTCGGCCGCTCGTTCCTGGTCCAGGCGCCTGCCGGCTCGGGCAAGACGGAGCTCCTGATCCAGCGGTTCCTCGCGCTGCTCGCCCGCGTCGATCGTCCCGAGCGGATCGTCGCCATGACGTTCACGCGCAAAGCGGCCGGCGAGATGCGGGAGCGGATCATCCACGCGCTGGCGGCAGCTGCGCACGCCGATCGCCCCGCCTCGAAATCACCGCACGAGGCGCGCACGCGGCAGCTCGCTCGCGCGGCGCTGGAACAGGATAAGCGCTGTGACTGGCAGCTTGCGAAGCATCCGGCGCGGCTCGCTGTACAGACGATCGACGCGTTCTGCGCGGGCATCGCGCGGCAGGCGCCGCTGGCTACGCGGCTCGGGGCCGACCCCCGCTTTGTCGATAACGCGCAGCCGCTGTACGAGGCAGCGGTGCGCGCGGCGCTGGCCGCGGCCCGTCCCGACGATCCGTCCTGGCGCCGGCTGCTGCGGCATCTCGACAACGACGCGCGTCGTGCCGTGGCGCTTCTGTCGTCGTTGCTCGCGAAGCGCGCGCCGCTTCTGCGCGAGCTCGTGCACCCGGATAGCGACGCGCTGCGCACTGCGCTCGAGGAGGTGCTCGCCGACGAGATTCGCGGGGAGCTCCGTACGATCGCCGCCGTTTTTCCGCCGGAACTTGCCGCAGCGCTGCCGCCGCTAGAGCTCCACGCGGCTCGGCACGCGGCCGGCGCGAAACGGGTAGCGGCGTTGGCCGAGGCACTCGTCGCTTGCGCGGAGGCAGGGGGTACACCAGGCACAACGGTCGAGGACAGTGCAAGATGGAACGCGCTCGCTTCGTGGTTGCTGGTGGCGCACGACGCGCGCTTTCGGGCGAAGGTGGACGTTCACGACGGCTTCCCACCCGGCGGTCCCCTCCGTGACGGCGTGCTGCGCGGCGAGCGCTGCGTGGCGATGAACGCGGTGCTCGCCGCACTCGCTAGCGTTCCCGGCCTTGCCGCGCAGTTGCATCTGGCCCGTCGGCTGCCGCCGGCGCGCTACGAGGACGACGCGTGGGCGCTGGTCAGCGCGCTCAAGGACGTGCTGCCCGTGCTGGCCGCCGAGCTGAAGATCGCCTTCCGCGATGCGGGCGAGCTCGACTTCGTCGAGGGCACGATCGCTGCAATCGACGCACTGGGCAACGATCTCGCCCCCTCGGACCTGTTGCTCAAGCTGGACGCGCGCATCGATCATCTGCTGATCGACGAATTCCAGGACACGTCGTACACGCAGCTCGCGCTCCTGCGTCGGCTTTCCGCAGGCTGGGCCGAAGGCGACGGACGCACGGTGTTCGCCGTCGGCGACCCGATGCAGTCGATTTATCGGTTCCGCGAAGCCGAAGTGCGTATCTTCGTCGAAGCCCAGGCCACCGGCCGCGTGGCGGACATCCCAGTCGAGAATCTGCGGCTCGAACGCAATTTTCGCTCGGACGCGGCGCTGGTCGAGTGGGTCAACAGGACCTTTCCCTACGTCCTTGGCGCCCGCAACGACCCGTGGCGCGGCGCCGTCGCGTTTGCACCGGCGGAGGCCGCATCGGCGCGGGTGCGCGGTGTGGCGGTAACGCTCGATGTCACCGAGACGGCGGCGGGCGAAGCGTCGCGGGTTGTCGACCGCGTGCGTGCCGCGCTTGACCAGGGCCCTGGCAGCGTCGCGATCCTGGTCCGCGCCCGCGCGCATCTCGACTGCGTGCTGCCAGCACTTCGCGCGGCCGGGATTGGCTATGCGGCGGTGGAGCTCGACGCGCTCGCCGAACGCCAGGCCATCCTCGATCTCGAGTCGCTGACGCACGCCCTCACCCAGCCGGCGGATCGACTCGCGTGGCTCTCCGTCCTCCGCGCGCCGTGGTGCGGGCTTGCGCTGGCCGACATCTTCGCGCTCGTCGCCGCAGCCGATGCACACCCCTCAGCGTCGATCCCGGCGCTCCTCGATGCTCCTGATGGCGTCGCCGGGATGAGCGCCGACGGCTCGGCGCGGCTGCAGCGCACCGCGTCGATCCTGCGGCCCGCGCTCAGCGCACGTGGCCGCGGGTCGCTCACCGCGCGAGTGCGCGGAGCGTGGCTCGCGCTGGGGGGTCCGGCGACGCTCGACGAAGCGATCGACCTCGACGCGGCGGAACGCTTCTTCGGACTGGTCGCGGCACATGAACGAGCCGGTGACGTTCCGGATTGGGCGGCGTTCGTCGCAGCGCTACGCGAGCTCTATGCAGCTCCCGCAGACGAAGCGACCGCGCGCGTGCAGGTGATGACGCTCCATCGCGCTAAAGGGCTCGAGTTCGACACGGTGATCCTGCCCGGCCTCGGGCGCCGGACCGCCGGACGCGATGCGGTGCTCCTGCGCCTGCGCATTCGCGAGCGCGGCCCGCTCGTCGCCCCGTCGCGTGCGCGCGGAGGCGACGCCGACCCGATTTATGCCTACTTGGGCCTGCTCGCCACCGATGAGGACCGCGCCGAGCTTGGTCGGCTGCTCTACGTCGGCTGCACGCGAGCGAAGTCGCGCCTGCACCTCTGCACGCCGCTCGACGTTGCGACCGGTTCGAGCGGACAACTCGCCTGGGCGCCCCCTCCGAAAGACTCGGCACTCGCGCGACTCGGCGACACCATCGTCGCGATGATGCCGCCCCCGCCGCCCGCGCGCGCGCCCGCGGTCGTACCGGCTCCTCATGCGCCGCGCCTGGTCCGCGTGGCGTCGCATTGGCGGCCGGCACCGCCCGCCGCCGGCATTCCGGTTGCGACAGAGCCGAGTCCCGGCGACGATGTGCCGTTCGATTGGGCGCACGAGACCGCTCGCTGTGTCGGCGTCGTCGCACACCGCTGGCTCGCGCTCGTTGCCCGCGAGGGCCTCGAGGCGTGGAGCGAAGCACGGATCGCGGCGATTGCGTCACGCGTCCGCGTGGAGCTGGCCGAGACAGGCGTTGACCCACGCGAGCTCGATCGCGCGACCGAGGAGGTTATCGGCGTCCTCGCGAACGTCATCGCCGATCCGCGCGGGCGTTGGCTGTTCGCGCCGGGGCACGAGGAGGCGCGCAGCGAATGGGCACTCGCCGGCGTCGACGCGGGCGACGTCGCGCATGTGGCCATCGATCGGAGCTTCGTCGCCGACGGCGTGCGCTGGATCGTCGACTTCAAGACGGGGCGCCACGAGGGCGCCGAGCCGGAGGCATTCCTCGACCAGGAGCGCGAGCGTTACCGGGACCAGCTCGAGCGCTATGCCCGATTCGTGCGGGCGCTCGATTGGCGGCCCATTCGCCTGGGGCTCTACCACGCTCAGCTGAGAGGCTGGCGCGAGTGGCCGTACGCGGGGTGAGCGGGACCCCCAAACCTGTTAAAATTCACGGTCTTAGTTCGACGAATTCACAAAGGGCTCTCCGTGCGGGTCATTCGCGGCCTGCCGACCGCGGCCGACGGCCCCGTCGCGCTGACGATCGGCAATTTCGACGGCGTCCATCGCGGGCATCAGGCGATGCTCGCGCGCCTCTGCGAAGCCGCGGAGGACCTGGCGCTGCCTGCCGTGGTGCTCACCTTCGATCCACACCCGCGCGAGTTCTTCGCGCCCGGCTCGGCGCCGCCTCGGCTGTCGACACTGCGGACAAAGCTCGAGCTCTTCCGTGCCCTGGGCATCGCGCGGACGATCGTCGCGCGCTTCGACCACCGGCTCGCCGCGCTTTCGCCTGATGCATTCATCGCGGACGTGCTCGTGCGCCGCCTCGGAATACGCTGGGTGCTCGTGGGCGAAGACTTTCGTTTCGGCAAGGGTCGGGCCGGGACTCTGGCGACGCTGCGCGCGGCAGCGAAGAGCTTCAGCGTCGAGGGAATGCGCACCGTCGCCGTCGACGGCGAGCGTGCCTCATCGACGGCGGTGAGGCAAGCGCTCGCCGCGGGCCGCCTGGACCACGCGGCGGAGCTGCTGGGGCGTCCGTTCACGATCGCGGGTCGCGTCGCGCACGGCGCGCAGCTCGGCCGCGGGCTCGGGTTTCCGACTGCCAACGTGAAGCTCAAGGGCATGCCGCCGGTCGCAGGCGTCTTTGCGGTCCGCGTGCATGGTCTCGACGTGCGATCGCACGACGGCGTCGCCTCGGTTGGCGTGCGGCCGACGGTGGTCGCGGGCGGCGAGCCGCTGCTCGAAGTCTTCATTCTCGACTACGACCGCGCCATCTACGGCCGGCGCATCGTCGTCGAATTCCTGCACAAGCTCCGCGATGAAGAGCGCTACCCCGACCTCGACACGCTCGCGCGCCAGATCCGCGCCGACGTCGCGGAGGCGCGCGCCTTTTTCGCAGGCGGGCACGCCACGCTCCTGACTTCGCCGCGGTGAACGCCGACCCCATGCCCGACGAATCGAAACCCGACTACAAGGCCACGCTCAACCTGCCGGACACGCCGTTTCCGATGCGCGGCGATCTGGCGAAGCGCGAGCCCGGCTGGGTCGCTGACTGGCAGAAGAGGAAAGTCTACGAAGCGATCCGCAAGGCCTGCGCGGGACGGCCGCGCTTCGTGTTGCACGACGGCCCGCCTTATGCGAACGCCGACATCCACATCGGCCACGCGCTGAACAAGATCCTGAAGGACCTGGTCGTGAAGAGCCGGACAATGGCGGGCTTCGACGCGCCGTATGTTCCGGGCTGGGACTGCCACGGGATGCCGATCGAGGTGCAGATCGAGAAGACGCACGGCAAGCACCTCCCGACCGCGGAGACGCAGCGGCTCGCGCGCGCTTATGCGACCGAGCAGATCGCACGGCAGAAAGTGCAGTTCGAGCGGCTCGGCGTGCTCGGCGACTGGGATCATCCGTACACGACGATGGCCTACCGGAACGAGGCCGACGAGATCCGTACGCTGGGACGGATCCTCGAGAAGGGCTATCTCTACCGCGGCCTGAAGCCGGTCAACTGGTGCTTCGACTGCGGCAGCGCGCTCGCCGAGGCCGAGGTCGAGTACGAGGATCGCCAGGACATCGCGATCGACGTCTTCTTCGCGCTGACCGACAAGGCGGAGCGCGACAAGCTCGCGCGAGCGTTCGGGCTCCCGCGCGCGCCGGAAGGACCGATCGGCACCGCGATCTGGACGACGACGCCGTGGACGATCCCGTCGAACCAGGCGCTGAACGCACACCCGGACTTCACGTACGCGCTCGTGGCGACGCCACGCGGCCACCTCGTGCTCGCGGAGGACCTGGTGGCGTCGTCGCTCGCGCGTTACAAGCTCGAGGGCAAGGTCGTCGCGACGGCGAAGGGGAGGGCGCTCGAGCGGGTCGCGTTCCGGCATCCGTTCTACGACCGGGTGGCGCCTGTCTATCTGGGCGAGTACGTGACGCTCGATCAGGGCACCGGCATCGTCCACAGCTCGCCGGCCTACGGCGTTGACGATTTCCTGTCGTGCCGCCGCTACGGGATGAAGGATGACGAGATCCTGACGCCCGTGCAGGGGGACGGCACGTTCGCAGCCAATCTTCCGTTCTTCGGCGGGATGCGCATCTGGGATGCGAATCCGAAGATCGTCGAGAAGATCCGTGAAGCGGGGAATCTCCTGCACGCGGAGAAGTTCACGCACAGCTACATGCATTGCTGGCGGCACAAGACGCCGATCATCTACCGCGCGACGACGCAATGGTTCGCAGGCATGGATGACGTGCCCGGCTACCACGGGACGAGGCCAACCGAGCCGCTCCGCGCGACGGCGCTCCGCGGCATCGACAACACGCGCTTCTATCCGGCGTGGGGCAAGTCGCGGCTGTACTCGATGATCGCGAACCGCCCTGACTGGACGCTCTCGCGGCAACGGACGTGGGGCGTGCCGCTGCCGTTCTTCGTCGACAAGGCGACCGACGAGCTCCATCCGGACACCCCTGCGCTTCTCGAGCTCGCCGCCGCGAAGGTGGAGAAGGGCGGCATCGAGTCGTGGTTCGAATCGACGCACGAGGACTTCGGCGTCGACCCGGAGAAATACCGGAAGCTCACAGACACGCTCGATGTGTGGTTCGACTCGGGGTCGACGCACCAGACCGTGCTGGGCGGACCCGGGGGCACCAAGACTCGCGCAGGCTCGCATGCGAAGGACACCGGCTTTCCCGCCGACCTGTACCTCGAGGGTTCCGACCAACATCGCGGCTGGTTCCACTCGTCGCTGCTCGTCTCGTGCATGCTGAACGGCGTGCCGCCGTACAAGGCGCTGCTGACCCACGGCTTCACTGTCGACGGCGAAGGCCGGAAGATGTCGAAGTCGAAGGGCAACGTCGTCGCGCCGCAGAAGGTGTCCGATACGCTTGGCGCCGAGATCCTGCGACTGTGGGTCGCTGCGACCGACTACTCGGGCGACCTCTCGATCTCCGACGAGATCCTGAAGCGCGTCGTCGAGAGCTACCGCCGCATCCGGAACACGCTGCGCTTCCTGCTCGCGAACACGGGCGATTTCGATGCTGCCAGCGATGCAGTACCGGTCGCGGCGCTGTTCGAGCTCGACCGCTACGCGCTCGCGAATGCACAGGCATTGCTCGACGCCTGCCGTGCCGACTACGACCGCTACGAGTTCCACCTGGCGGTGCAGCGGCTGTCGACCTATTGCTCCGAAGACCTGGGCGGCTTCTATCTCGACGTGCTCAAGGACCGCCTGTACACGGCGGCCAAGGGCAGCCGTGCCCGCCGTTCGGCGCAGACGGCGCTCTGCCATATTCGCGATACGCTGCTCGAGCTGCTGGCGCCGATCCTGTCGTTCACGACGGAGGAGGCATGGCGGATCGTGCATCCCGCGGATCCGACGATCTTCGTGCACACGTGGGGCGACGCGCTGCCGGCGACGCCGGATGCGGAAGGGCTGCTCGCGAAATGGCCGCGCATCCTCGCCGTCCGCGCCGCAGTGCTGAAGGAGCTCGAGGCGTTGCGGAGCGAGGGTCGGATCGGCTCGTCGCTGCAGGCGGAGGTCACGATCTCGGCGCCCGATGCGGATTTCGAGGCGCTGGCGAGTCTGGGCGACGACCTGCGCTTCGTGCTGATCACATCGGCGGCGCGGGTCGAGCGCGCGGAGGACGGCGGTGCGCTCGCGATCGCGGTTAATCCGAGCGGTGGTGACAAGTGCGAGCGGTGCTGGCACTGGCGTGACGACGTGGGCGCCGATTCGGCCCATCCGGCACTGTGCGCGCGCTGCGTCGCCAACCTCTACGGCAGCGGCGAGCCGCGGCAATTCGCATGAGTGGCCTGCGCTGGCTTTGGGTGAGCGGCGCCGTCATCGTCGCCGACTACGCGACGAAGGCCGCGATGATGGCCACCTTTCACCCCGGCGAAGAGCGGGTCTTCACGAGCTTCTTCAGCCTCGTGCTCACGTTCAACACCGGCGCCGCGTTCAGCCTGTTTGCCGATCGCTCGGGCTGGCAGCGCTGGTTCTTTACCGCGGTGGCGGTCGCGGCCGCGGTGGTCATCGCCTGGCTCTTGCGGCGCGGCGGCCGCACGCTGTACTGCCTCGGTCTGGCGTTGATTCTCGGGGGCGCGCTCGGCAACCTGTTCGATCGCCTGGCGCTGGGCAAGGTCGTCGATTTCCTGCTCTTCCATTACGATCGCTGGGCGTGGCCGGCGTTCAACGTCGCCGACAGCGCAATCACGATGGGCGCAGCGCTGCTGATCGTCGACAGTCTTCTGCCGCGACCCGGTGCGCAATCGATCGTGGAGCATTGATGGACATCCTGCTGGCCAACCCGCGCGGCTTCTGCGCCGGCGTCGACCGCGCGATCGCGATCGTCGAGCAGGCGCTCGCCCAGTTTGGCGCGCCGATCTACGTCCGCCACGAGGTCGTGCACAACAAGTTCGTCGTCGACGACCTGAAGGCGAAGGGAGCCGTGTTCGTCGACGAGCTGGCGGAAGTCCCGGCCGGCTGCACTGTCGTATTCTCCGCGCACGGTGTGTCGAAGGCAGTACGAGCGGAGGCCGCCGCGCGCGGCCTCACGGTCTTCGACGCGACATGCCCCCTCGTCACCAAGGTGCACGTCGAAGTGGCCAAGATGCGCGACCACGGCCGCGAGATCGTGATGATCGGCCACCGCGGCCATCCCGAGGTCGAGGGCACGATGGGGCAGAGTACGGGCGGCATCCAGCTTGTCGAGTCGGTGGCCGATGTCGACCGTCTCGTCGTCTCCGACCCCGACAACCTTGCCTACGTCACGCAGACGACGCTCTCCGTCGACGACGCCGCAGCGATCGTCGTGGCACTCAAGCAGCGCTTCCCGCGCATCGTCGGTCCGAAGAGGGACGACATCTGCTACGCGACGCAGAACCGGCAGGACGCGGTCAAGTTCATGGCGCCGCAGGTCGACGTCGTCATCGTCGTCGGCAGCCCCAACAGCTCGAACTCGAACCGCCTCCGCGAGGTCGCCGCGAACCGCGGCATCGCCGCGTACATGGTCGATCGCGCCGACCAGCTCGACCCGCGCTGGGTCGAAGGGAAGGCGCGCGTCGGCGTCACCGCGGGCGCGTCAGCCCCTGAAGTGCTTGTGCGCGAAGTGATCGCGCGACTGCGCGAGCTGGGCGCTGGCAGCGTGCGCGAGCTCGCGGGCACGCCCGAGACCATCGTGTTCCCGCTGCCCAAAGGTCTGCCTTCGGCGCACGCCTCGGCGGCGGAAGGCTGATCGCGTTCACCGCGGCGTGCGGAACGAGGCGAGTACCGCCGCGAATGCGGCGAGCGCAAGCAGGGCGGCGGCCCAGGCCACCGTCGCATGGCGGCCCGCCTCGGTGAGCCCGCGCACCAAGCCCTCGCCGAAATAGAACGGCAGCAGGAGCGACGCCCACTGACGTGCGCGCACGCGTCCTTTGGCGAGGCCCGGCAGCAGCAGTGCAAGCGGGAGCGCCTTGAGCGCGAGCCACGATCCGCCTGGTCTCACCGGCGCAAGCAACATCTCCCAGAGCACGAGGAGCACCACCAAGGCAAAAGTGAGTGCGACGACCGCACGTTGCGGGGCCGCCGTCCGGACATCGTGCATGAGGGCCTGCCGGCCGCGCTCGGCGGCAGCTACCGCGCGTCCTGCTGCAGATATCGGTGGACGAAGGCGATCGCCATGCTGCCCTCACCGACGGCCGAGGCCACCCGCTTGACCGGGCTCAGCCGCACATCCCCGCAGGCGAAGACGCCGGGCATGCTCGATTCGAGGAGGTAGGGATCGCGGCTGTGCGACCAGCGCCCGGCCTTCACCACGTCGTCACCGGTCAGGACATATCCACGCGCATCGCGTGCGATCTCTACCGGCAGCCAGTCGGTTGCCGCGTCGGCGCCAATGAAAACGAATAGGCCACCGCAGTCGTGCCGACGCTCGCTGCCCGTGGCGCCATCGCGGATGTCGATGCCGGTCAAATGCATGTCGCCGTGCACGGCCACCACCTCCGAACGCAGCTGCACCTTCACGTTCGATTTCCCGGCAAGCTGCTCGACGAGGTAGTGCGACATGCTCTTTTCGAGCGAATCGCCGCGGACGACGAGCGTCACCGTTCGGGCGTGGTTCGCAAAGTACAGAGCGGCCTGTCCGGCCGAGTTGCCGGCACCGATGAGATGGACGTCGAGTCCATGGGTTGCGTTCGCCTCGCTGCGTGCCGCCCCGTAGTAGATGCCCTTGCCGATGAGCCGAGCGAAGCCTTCGATGGTCAGGTGGCGCCACGTGACGCCCGTGGCAAGAATGATCGTTCGCGCCTGGACGACATCGCCGCCGTCGAGATAGGTCAGACGCCGTTGCGGATCGATCCGAGCGACCGAGCGCGTGACCAGGATCTCCGCTCCGAGCCGTCGCGCCTGTTTCAAGGCCCGACTCGCGAGTTCGTCACCCGACACGCCACTGGGGAAACCGAGATAGTTCTCGATGCGCGACGACGTTCCCGCCTGGCCGCCGGGTGCCTCGCGCTCGACTACGAGCGTGCGCAGACCCTCCGACGCGCCGTAGACCGCTGCCGCAAGACCCGCCGGGCCGCCGCCGATGATTATCGTGTCGTACTCGCCCAGCCGCGCGCTCGTTTCCAGGCCGAGGTGCCGGGCGAGGTCCCGTGTTGCGGGTCGGCTCAGGAGAGTGCCGTCGGCCAGCTTCAGCACGGGGCATTCTTCATCCGTCGGAGGCGTGCCGGGCCAACGCTCCCGCAAATCGGCTGCGTCGGGGGGCATCCAGTCAAACGTAATCTGGTTGCGCGCGAGGAACTGGCGCAACTGGCCGCACGTGCTGTCCCAGCGGTGACCGATCATGGTGACGCGCGGCTTGGGCGCCTCGGCGAGAATGCCCTGCATCCCGCCGATGCGCTCGCGCGCCAGCGTGGAGACCTTCAATGCGACTTCCGGCGCTACCGCTGCAATCGCGTAATACTCCCGGATTTCCACGCGCATGAGGCGAGAGGGTTCGGCCGCCCGATAGCCTGCGAGGAGTGGAGTGCCGAGGGCGACGGGCAGTTCACCGAAGATGCTGCCGACCGGGCGCCAGCCCAGCGTGCGCTCGATTCCATCGAACACCTTGACGACCTCCATCCTGCCGGCCAGGATCGCGTACAGCACGCGCTCCTCCCCGCCCTCATACGCCGCGTATTCCCCGGCCCCGAGGTGCACATCGGCAGACGTCTTGGCAAGGCGCTCGAGCTCGGGCAACGCGAGCGTCGAGAACAAGGGGACGGCCCGGACATCGTCGATGGTCAGCATGGTTCGGTCGAACGTGCGAAGGCGGGCGCTTTTTCGCCTGACGCAGCGACAACAGCGCTCAAGTTGGCATGTACGAGCGGCACCGCAGGCGAGAAGCCCGGATCGGCGCCCGTTGCCGAGCTAGCCCACCGGCGCGAAATCGTAGAGCTCGAAGCCCGGACCCTGCTCGACGAGCTTCAGCAGCACGGCGAAGCCCGCGTCGCCGCCGCGTTTGAGCGAGATGCCCTGCTCGACCTGGAACGAACCGGCCGGAACCAGGATCTGCGGCGGCGATGCCTCCGGACCCGGCGTGGCGCGATCCTCGGGCAGCACGACGACCGGCGCGAGATTGCCGTCCACGGCGTCCTCGGTCGCCGCAGCTGCCGCCTCGGGATTGTCGGAGAGAAGCTCGCAGCCGAATTCGAGGCCGCTGCCCTTCAACGTGTTACGAAACCAGCGAACCATCGCGACCTGCAATCCTTGACGTCCTTCGACGCGCAGCGCAATCAGGTCGCCGATGCGAAGCGCGGTGGGATTGGCGTCGATCTGGCGAAGGGCGTAACCCGCCGGCGTGTGGTTGATCACCTGGCACGCGGTCATCGGCGGGAGGCCCGTCGGCGCCTGCGCAACACCAGCGTGCACGCCCCGGCTGTACTGCCAGACGCCGGACAGGCCCGCGCACATCACGACGCGCGCGCGCGATGGCAATCGGTTGAACTGGCGAGCCGGTGGAATCGCCCACTGCCGCAGCAGGCGCTTGAGCAGCGCGATGTACTGGAGCCTGCCGCTCGGATCCTTGGGGATGCCGGTTGGAACCTCGCCGCCGGACTCGAGCGCGCGCAGCTGTTCCTGGATCTGGAACGCAAGATCGAACGTGAGCAGGAAGATCTTGGAGCCATCGATCGACCCGCCCTTGTTGGCCGAGAACGGCGGGAAGTCGTGGCCCACGGGAATGATCGCGACCGCTTTCGCCATGCGATGCACCGGCGCGACGTCGGTGAGCTTCGCCCAGTGGCAATAGTCCAGGAGATAGCGGACCACGATGGCAAGCTGCCCCGGAAGGAAGCCGTACGGATTCGCGAGCGCGAGCAACAGCGCTTGCAGATAGACGCGCTCGGGCGTCGTGTCCGCCTGGTCCGGCGTGATCGGATGCTGGTGGAGGCCACGCTCGCGCGCGAACGCGTAGATCGCGTGCGCGTCGAGCCAGGTCTTGGGTGGTACGGGCGAGTACGAGAGGTAGCTGTTGACGAGCACGCGCGCGACGCATTGGAGGCAGCGGTGGAGAAGCGCGATCAGCAGGCGGTTGCCCGAGAGCAGGATCCGCTTTTCCGACTCGTGCAGCAGCAGGCGCTTGTAGGCCACCGAAAGTTCGTGGGAGAGGATCAGCGCGGCCTTTGCCGCGGCGAGCGCATCCCCGGTCAGCGGATGGGTGGCTTTCGAGAATTGCTTTTCGAGCTGAGGCCAGAGCTTCGCTGCCGTCGCCCAGTACCGCTCGGCGAGCTCGAGCCGCTTGGAATCGCCGAGCTCCACCCGGTTGATCGCCGCGAGAGAGTCGCCGATGACGCGCGCGGCCTCGACCGGGCCGCGCGCCATCACCTCGTCGAGCCAGGGAAAGACCTTGGCGGGACGGGTTTCCGGAGGGTTGGCCGGCCGCGGATCGGCCGGCGGCAGGCTGAGGTTGACGGGCATCGTGATCGAGAGACGGTTGCGCGCCGATTGTACGGGATTGGAGGGGGCCGTCGGGACCCCACGAAGCAAGATCCCGGCCACCGCGACGGCCGGTCGCGAGGAACGCTAGCCGCGGAGGAAGCGGACGACGGGGTCGATCTGATCGGAGGCGAGCAGCATCGGCGCGTGGCCGACGCCTGCGAACTCGACGACGGCGGGCCTGGGTCCGCGCGCGGCCATCTGCGCGACCGTCGCAGCCGACAGCAGGTCGGACTCGCGCGCCGCGCAGCACGAGCGTCGGGCAACGAATCGCATCCCAGACGGGCCACAGGTCGGGCGGCGTCGCCGCCGCGCGAAACGGCACGGCGATTCCCGGATCGTAGGCCATGCCCCAACGGCCGTCGGGGCGCTGCCGGACGTTCGGTACGCGTAAGATGCTCCCACTGCTCGTCGGTCAGCGGCCCGAACGGCGCGGAGATCGTGCGCACGTATTTCGCGATCTCGGCGTAGCGTCGCGAACGTCGGGTCCATCCCGAAGTAGCCGCGGATGCGCTCGAGCGCCGGCCGGCTCGATCGTAGGTCCGACGTCGTTGACGACGAGCCGCGCGACCGGGGAGTTCGGTTGCGCCGCCATGAGCATGCCGAGCAGACCTCCCATCGACGTGCCGACCCAGTCGACCGTGCTCCGCGCCGCTCCGCGCGATCAGCGCGGTCGAGTACCGTCAGGTACGTCGGGAACACGTAGTCGTTCGGATCGGCGAGCCAGTCGCTCGCGGCCGCGGCCCGGCATGTCGACGGCTCAGCACGCGATGCGTCGGCGCGAGCGCGTCGGCGAGGACGTCGAAATCGCGCGCGTTGCGGCCCACGCCGTGCACGCAGATCACGACGTGCAGGTTGTCGGGCGCGCCCCATTCGTAGTAGACGACGCGGTGGAAGCCGTGCGGCGACAGGCTGCGGAAGTGGTTTTCGCGGCGTTCCGGTATCACGCTGGAAGACTAGCGCAAAGAGGACGTCGCGTCGCGGTAGCGACCGCCACGCATTCGTCGCACAATGGAAATCCGACCGCCGACTCTCGACAGGGATCTTCGATGAATCGTCATGCTTACCCACGGCGCCGGGCCGCGCTCGCTGTCGCCTCCGCGGTCGTCGCCCTCGCAGCCTGCGCTCCGGACACGGTGACCAACAGGTACGCGACCGGATTCAACGCGTACCTGGGCCAGATCGCCACCGCATGCAAGCCGCTGATGATCGGCGCTTACGACATGACCTACCAGCTACAGCACGAGGGCCTCTACGACAACAACTACAACTACTTCCTGGACGTCACGTCGCAGCTTTATTACCAGCGTTCGACCGAGGCCGACTATCGCAGCGCGATCAACGGCTTCTTCGGCGGGGGCGCGACGACGGACCGCGGCATCAACTGCATCATCGCCAACCTGCCCGCCGACCGACCCAAGGCCGGGCCGCCAGTGGGCGGGCTCATCAACGTCAACTGACCCCGTCTTCCGCGGACGCACGCAGCGTGCGGTCGAGGATCAGCAGCATCGCGGCCGTCGCGCCCCAGATGTAGCGCTCGCCGTAGGGAATCGCCCAGAAGTCGCGGCGCAGCGCGCCCAGCATCCGGAAATGACGCTTGCTGGTTCGCGGGATCGATGAGGAAGGCGAGCGGGACTTCGAACACGTCGGCGACCTCGACCGGATCGGGCGCAACCGCGAATGGCGGCTCGACCCAGCCGACGACGGGTGTCACACGATAGCCGGTGACGGTTTCGTAGTCGGACAGGTGCCCGAGCACGCTGACCCGTGCCGAGGACAGGCCGACTTCCTCGGTTGTTTCGCGGAGCGCGGCGGCGTCGACCGATACATCGCTCGGCTCGACGCGTCCACCGGGGAAGCTGATCTGGCCGGGGTGGTCGGGCAGGTCCGCGCTGCGCTGCGTCAGCAGGACCTGGAGACCTTCCGGGCGATTGACGAGCGGGACCAGGACGGCCGCAGGCACGGCCGCTCCTTCGCGCCCAGGCAAGCGAAAACCGTCAGACAGGTTGCGCGCTGCAGGAGGCGCCGGACGGGCGAGGGCGTCGATCAGCCAGTCGCGCTGCGCGGCCGGCGAGAGGCGGAACAGGGGAAGCGGCATCGCGACGCGCGGCCCAAAGCGGCCGCTGCAACGATTCTACCGCGAGCGCGCGAGCGAGCCTCAGAGCACCAGCTTGCCGCCCACGATCACCAGCACCGAGGCGAGCCCGGAACGCAACAGCCGTTCCGGCAAACGGGCCGAGAGCGCGCTTCCCAGCGCGATGCCCGGGAGCGATCCCACGAGGAGCGACCCCAAGAGCGAGAAATCCACGGTGCCCAGTTGCGCGTGGCCGAGCCCCGCCACGAGAGCGAGCGGCACGGCGTGCGCGATGTCGCTGCCGACGATCTCGACCGTCGCGAGCCGCGGATACAGGAAGAAGAGTGCGGCGACGCCGAGCGCCCCAGCGCCGACGGACGACAGCGTGACGAGCACACCCAGCGCGAATCCTGTGACCGCGGTGAGCCGACCGATCCAACGGTCGCGCCATGGACCGTTCGCCAGGCTGCCCCAACGCTGCAGGCGAGGCTTCAGGACGATCGCGAGCGCGGTCAGAATCAACGCGAACCCGAGGCTGTGCGTAATAAGCCTTCCGAGCGCGGCGCTGTCGACGTGCACCAGCGCGAGTACCGCGAGCGTTGCGAGTGCACCGGGGATGCTGCCTGCGGCAAGCCTTCCGACGATGTCCCATCGGACGTGGCGTCGCCGGCCGTGCACGACGACGCCGCCGGCCTTGGTGATCGCGGCGTAGAGCAGGTCGGTGCCGACCGCGGTGGCCGGGTTCACCCCGAACAGCAGTACGAGCAGCGGCGTCATCAGCGAGCCGCCGCCGACGCCGGTCAGGCCGACAATCGCGCCGACGACGAAGCCGGAGAACGTGTACGCAAGATCCACGGCCGGGACCCGTGAGGCCTCAGGGTTCTGCCAGGCCGCGCTCACGCGACCATGCCGGCGGCGACGGTGTCATGGGTCGTCTCGTCGATCAGGATGAAGCTGCCCGTCGCGCGGTTGTCGGCATAACCATCAGCGAACACCGGCTGTGCCAGCGCCAGGTTCACGCGGCCAATGTCGTTCCTTGCGAGCTCTGGGGGAGCCGGCTCCGCCGATTGGGTCGCGACGTTCCAGAGGTGGTCGATCCGCGACACAAACGCACGAACTTCGCGTGTCGTATGCCGAAGCAGGTACCGACGTCGCCGATCGAGCGAAGCGTCGGCGAGCCAGCACAGCGTGGCGTCGAGGCTGCGGGTGGCTGCCGGTCGGTCGACTTCGCTTGCGAGCAGGTCGCCGCGCGAGATGTCGAGTTCGTCCGCGAGGGCCAGGCTGACCGCGGCGTGCAGGCCGGCGCGCGGCAGGTCGCCGTCGAACGTCCGGATCGCGCGTACCGTCGTCGTGTCCCCCGAAGGCAGAACCGCGATGCGGTCTCCGACGGCGATCGACCCCGACTCGATGCGGCCCATGTAGCCGCGCGGCTCGGTTCCCGTCGGACGAGAGACGTATTGCACCGGAAAGCGGAACGGCGCACGAGCGAGCGGTCTGCGGCACTTCGACCGTTTCGAGGATCTCCAGCAGGGTCGGGCCGTCGTACCAGTCCAGCCGCTCGCCGCGATCGACGACCATGTCGCCCTCGAGCGCCGAGATCGGCATGAAGCGTACGTCGTCGATGCCGCTGCGTGCCGCGAAGGCGAGGAAGTCCGCGTCGATCGCTTCGAAGACGTCTCGTCGACCAGCCGACCAGGTCCATCTTGTTCACCGCCACGACCAGGTGCGGGATGCCGAGCAGGTGCGCGAGCGTACGCGTGCCGCCGGGTCTGCGTCAGCACGCCCTTGCGGGCGTCGATCAGGATGCATCGCGAGGTGCGCCGTCGACGCGGCCGTCACCATGTTGCGCGTGTACTGCTCGTGGCCCGGCGCGTCGGCGATGATGTACTTGCGCGTGCGCGGTGGCGAAGTAGCGGTAGGCGACGTCGATGGTGATGCCCTGCTCGCGCTCGGCCTGCAGCCCGTCGGTCAGCAGCGAGAGGTCGATCGCGCCAGGCCGCGCCGCTGCGAGGTACGCTCGATGGCGTGCGAGCGGGTCGGCGAGCATCGTCTTGGTGTCGAACAGCAGGCGGCCGATCAGCGTGCTCTTGCCGTCGTCGACGCTGCCGCAGGTGAGGAAGCGCAGCAGCCGCCGTGGTCGTCGAGGGCGGCGTCAGGAGGCTCGAGCGCGGACATCAGAAGTAACCTTCCTTCTTGCGCTGCTCCATCGACGCCTCCGATGGTCTGGTCGTCGAGACGGGTGGCGCCGCGCTCGGTGATGGTCGTGGCCGCGGTCTCGGCGACGATCGCGTCGAGCCGTCGCCGCGGTCGACTCGACCGGCGCCGTGCAGGTGATGTCGCCGACGGTGCGGAAGCGCACGGTGACGTTCTCGACCGTCTCGCCGTCGCGTCGGCGGCGTGAGTGTCGGTCACCGGCACCAGCGACCGCGCCGCGGCGCACGACCGGGCGGCGGTGGGCGAAGTAGATCGACGGCAGCTCGAGTTGCTCGCGCGCGATGTACTGCCAGACGTCGAGCTCGGTCCAGTTGGAGATCGGAAACACGCGGATGTTCTCGCCCGGATGCGCGCGCGCGTTGTAGAGGTTCCAGAGCTCCGGGCGCTGGTTCTTCGGATCCCACTGGCCGAACTCGTCGCGGAACGAGAAGATGCGTTCCTTGGCGCGCGCTTTTTCCTCGTCGCGCCGCGCGCCGCCGATGCAGGCGTCGAACCCGAACTCGGCGATGGCATCGAGCAGCGTCACCGACTGGTGCTTGTTGCGCGACTCCGCCGGGCGGCGCAGCACCACGCGTGCCGCGGCGATCGAGTCCTCGACCGAGCGCACGATCAGGCGCTCGCCGAGCTCCGCGGCGCGCCGGTCGCGGAACGTCGATCGACCTCCGGGAAGTTGTGGCCGGTGTCGATGTGCAGCAGCGGGAACGGAAAGCGGCCCGGCCGAAACGCCTTCTCGGCGAGGCGCAGCAAGCACAGCGAATCCTTGCCGCCGGAGAAGAGCAGGGCCGGATTGCGGCACTGGCCGGCCACCTCGCGCAGGATGTGGATGGCCTCGGCCTCGAGCCAGTCAGGTGGTCCGCATCGGCCGGCGGCAGGTCGTGCGCTCTGTCCCGGCGCGGCTCGGCGCGTCCGGTGGCGATCGTCGCCGTCATGAAGCGACCGCCGCCGACGGCCCGGCTTTCGCAGCGACGTTGGGGATTCGACGCGACGTGCAGACCGCATTCCTTGTGCTCCGGCGTTTCCCACCACCAGCGGCCGGCGCGGATGTCCTCGCCGGCGCGATCGCGCGCGTGCACGGCGCACAGCCGATCTCGGATAGCCGCGATCGTGGAGCGCGTTGTAGGGAACGTCGTTCGCGCGGAGGTAAGCCCAGACCTCGTCGTGGCTCCAGTCGGCCAGCGGATTGAATTTCGGCAGGCCGTGCACCGCGTCGAACTCCTCGATCGCCAGGTCTGCCGCGGGTCACCGACTGCGTGCGGCGCAGGCCGGTGATCCAGGCGCCCTTGCGCGACAGCGCGCGCGCGAGCGGTTCCGCCTTGCGCACGCGCAGCAGCGCCTTGCGCAGCTCGACGCTTCGATAGAAGGCGTTGACGCCGTGCTCGCGGACGAAGCTCTGCAGCAGGCGCTGCGTCGGGCGTGTAGATGTCGACCGGCAGTCCGTAGACGCTCGCGCGCTTCGGTCGATCAGCGCGTAGCGTCTCCTCGGGCAAACGCCCGGTGTCGAGCGTGAAGACGCGAATCGGCAGCCGTGCCGAGCGATCAGGTCGATCACGACCATGTCCTCGGCGCCGAAGCTCGATGCGAACACGGCGGGCGAATGGCGGGCCGCGACGTCGCGCAACAGCGCAACGGCGGCCTCGACGCGCGTCGCGCCGGGTTCGTCGTCCGATGTGGCCGCGCGCCGGCGGAACCAGGGCTGCGGTTCACGCACGGTCGGCGCGTAGACGTTCGTGAAATCGTCGAGGCCTGCGAGCGCCTCCGTCGCATTGCGGTCGGCGCGGATCAGGAAGGCGTCGAAGCCGCATTCGCGGAGCGCGAATAGCTGGTCGCGCAGCACGTCGCCGACCGCGCGCAGTTCGCCGCGGAAGCGGTAGCGCTCGCGCAGCAGCCGTGCCGTCGAAAATCCGCGGCCGTCTCCGAACTTCGGGAAGTCGACGGCGACGACGCGAACCGCGGCCGCGTCGGCGGCGAGCGCAGCGGGGTCGTCCGTGGGTGCGAGCAGGACGCCCACGTTGCCGCGAGCGAGGAGTGCGCTCCGCTCCTTCTGCCACAGCGCGAGCGGCACGATGGCCGGCGCTTCTGGCGGGACGTCGGTGAGCGATGCCGCCTCGCGCAGCAGTGCGTAGGGGTCCTCCGCGAGCGCGCCGTCCTTAATGAGCTGAGGCATAGACGCGTTCCTTGAAGGGCTCGAGGCCGATCCGGCGGACGGTGTCGATGAACCGCTCGTCTTCGTGCCGGCGCTCGACGTAGACATCGATCAGCCGCGCGACGACCTCCGGCATCTCGGCGGCGGCGAACGACGGGCCGATCACCTTGCCGAGGGACGCGTCGTTGCCCTGCGCGCCACCGATCGATACCTGGTACCACTCCTCGCCGTTCTTGTCGACGCCGAGTACGCCGATGTGGCCGACGTGATGATGGCCGCATGCGTTCATGCAGCCCGAGATGTTGAGCTCGAGGTCGCCCAGGTCGTGCACGTAGTCGAGGTCGTCGAACCGGCGCTGGATCGCCTCGGCGATCGGGATCGACTTCGCGTTGGCGAGCGAGCAGAAGTCACCGCCGGGGCAGCAGACGATGTCGGTCAGGAGGCCGATGTTCGGCGTCGCGAGCCCGAGCGCCTTGAGCTTCGTCCACAGCGCGTGCAGGTCCGACTGCAGCACGTCGGCGAAGAGCAGGTTCTGCTCGTGCGTGACGCGGACTTCGCCGAAGCTGTAGCGGTCGGCGAGGGCGGCGATTGCATCCATTTCGCTCGCGGTGACGTCGCCCGGCGGCCGGCCGGTGCGCTTCAACGACAACGTGACGATCGCGTAGCCGCGCCGCTTGTGCGCACGAACGTTGCGCTCGACCCAGCGCGCGAACGGCCGGCTGTCGGCGATGGCGGCGCGATGCGCGACGTCTGTCGCGCTCGAACTCGCGATAGGGCGGGTCGACGAAGTGCGCGGCGAGGCGCGTGATCTCGCTCCGCGGAATCGTGCCGGGGCCGTCCTTGAGCTGCTCCCACTCGGCCTCGACCTGCCGCGCGAACTCGGCGGGCGTGAGCTCCTTCACCAGGATCTTGATCCGCGCTTTCCACAGGTTGTCGCGGCGCCCGTAACGGTTGTAGACGCGCAGGATCGCGTCGAAGTAGTTGAGGAGCTCGGCCGCCGGCAGAAACTCGCGGATCACGTGGCCGATCATCGGCGTGCGGCCCTGGCCGCCGCCGACGACGACGCGGAAGCCGGTGCGACCGGCCTCGTTGCGCACTGCCTGCACGCCGATGTCGTGGACGAGGACCGCCGTGCGATCGTTGCGTCGCGCCGGTGACGGCGATCTTGAACTTGCGCGGCAGGAACGAGAATTCGGGATTGCAGCGTCGACCACTGGCGGATCAGCTCGGACCACGGGCGCGGATCGACGATCTCGTCCGCCGCAACGCCCGCCAGCGGATCGCTCGTGATGTTGCGCACGCAGTTGCCGCGAGGTCTGGATCGCGTGCATCTCGACCTTGGCGAGCTCGGCGAGAATGTCGGGTACGTCCTCGAGCTTCGGCCAGTTGAGCTGCAGGTTCTGCCGCGTCGTGAAGTGGCCGTAGCCGCGGTCGTACGTGCGGGCGACGTGGGCGAGGGTGCGCAGCTGCGTGGTCGAGAGGAGCCCGTACGGAATCGCGATCCGCAGCATCGGCGCGTGCCTCTGGATGTAGAGCCCATTGCGCAGACGCAACGGCCGGAACTCGTCTTCGCTGAGCTCGCCGGCAAGGAACCGCCGCGTCTGGTCGCGGAACTGCTCGACCCGGCGGGTCACGAGCTCGCGGTCGTAATCGTCGTAGCGGTACATGGCGCAGAATCGCTTATGAGCAAAGCTGCAGCGTACCGGCCGCGCACTATAATCGGAAAGAATATCAAGTCATGACGTAGGGTCGGGCGGCTATATCCGGAGAAGCTCTGACAACGCCACTGCCGGCCAAGCCGGCCATCATTCTCTTTGCCCACGGCGCCCGCGACCCGAGATGGGCCGAGCCCTTCGTGCGGATCTTGCAGCGGGTGCGCCAAGCCGCGCCCGGCCGGCGCATCGAACTCGCGTATCTGGAAATGCTCCCCCCGACCTCCGTGCGGCCGCCGAAGCGCTCGCTGCCGAAGGCGCGACGGCGATCCGCGTCGTCCCGCTTTTTTTCGGACGCGGCGGTCATCTGCGCGAATCGGTGCCGCGGCTGATCGCTGCGACCGCGCAGGCAATCCCGGGGACCACCTTCGAGCTCGCGGAGCCGGCGGGTGAGGACGAGGCGGTGATCGACGCGATCGCCTCATATTGCCTCCGGGCAATCGACGCTCAGCCGGGCTGAGCACGTAGGCCCGGCCCTACAGGTGCGTTGCAAATCTTGCCGGCTCCCGACCCGAGGGCTGGCAAATGCTGCCGACTCCAAACAAGGGGGTTCCGCAACCCTTGTTCAGTGCGAGGTCCCGTTCAACCTGCGATCATCGACGTGCGTCGGTACTGCGCCGATGATCAGCGCGACGGCGCCGCCGGCCAGCAAGAAGAGCAGCAACAGGCCCAGCGCATGCAAGAGAACGAGCGCGGCGCCCGCCAGGCTATGCAGCAGGCTCGGTTGAGCCAGCAGCTCGAACCCCATCTGCGCATAGTCGGCAAAGGCCGCGTACAGACATATCCAGCAAAAAACGCTGAGCGCAGCGGCGCCGATCAGCGCGACATTCAAGCGACCACCGGACGGCGAATCCATGGCGCCTCCTCGAACTCCGGCGGCGCGGCGCGGTCGTGCGATCCAGCCCGGGCAGGAGTCCATGCCATTAAAGGACGCACCACCCGTGCCATGGGGGAATTGCCTGACAACGCGGACTCGCTGAGCCGCCATCCTCGTCATTTGACATAATACAAATTATGCGACATTCGACATGCGGCATCGCCAAGGCGCAGGGGCAATCGCGGCGTCGGGCCCCGTGCGAAAATCGCCGCTGACCCGCACCCGGCGCGGGCACACCGGAGGCCTCGATGATCCTGGGCATGTCGCTCTCGACCTTCACGCAACTCCACGTTGCCCTCAGCCTGATCGGGATCCTGACCGGCTTCATAGTGCTCGCCGGGCTTCTGCGGTCGCGCGTCGCGGGCGGCGTGACGGCGTCGTTCCTGGTCACGACGATCCTCACGAGCGCGACGGGATTCCTGTTCCCGGTCATGGGGATCCTGCCGTCGCACATCGTCGGCATCATCTCGCTCGTCGCGCTCGCGATCGCCGTCTTCGCGCTGTACAGCCGGCGGCTCGCGGGGTCGTGGCGCTGGATCTACGCCGCGGCCGCGATCTTCGCCCTGTATCTCAATGTCTTCGTCCTCGTCGTCCAGGCATTCCTCAAGGTGCCGGCGCTTCATGCCATCGCGCCGACCCAGTCGGACCCGGCCTTCGGCGTCACGCAGCTGGTCGTGCTGGTGCTCTTCGGCTGGCTTGGCGTGCGGGCGGCACGGTCGTTCCGCCCGGTGTTGGCGTGAGTACAGGCGCCGCAGCGGGTGCGTGGCCTGCGCTTCCCCTCGAGGGCTGGCGCGACACCTACGCGACGCTCCACATGTGGACGCAGGTCGTCGGCAAGATCTGCCTCGCCGCGACGACGCTGACCAACCACTGGTGGAACATCGCGTTCCGCGTCACCTCCCGCGGACTGTCGACGCCGCTGCTGCAGGCAGGCGATCGCGCTTTTGGCATCACGTTCGACCTGGTCGAGCACCGCCTGGTGATCCAGTGCGCGGACGGTGCGTCCGAGACGCTGCCGCTCGCGCCGCGCACCGTCGCCGATTTCTACGCCGCGGTGATGGCGGCGCTGGCACGCCTCGGTATTGCCGTACGCATCTGGACGATGCCCGTGGAGGTTCCCGAGCCCATCCGCTTCGAGCTCGACACGGAGCATCGCAGCTACGATCCGGCGGCGGCGAACGCGTTCTTTCGCGCGCTCGTGTCGATGCAACCTGTGTTCGAGGGGTTCCGCTGCAGGTTCGCTGGCAAGTGCAGCCCCGTGCATTTCTTCTGGGGCAGCTTCGACCTCGCGGTGACGCGCTTTTCCGGGCGACGCGCGCCGGAGCGTCCCGGCGCCGACGAAGTCACGCGCGAGGCGTATTCGCATGAGGTGATCAGCCACGGTTTTTGGCCGGGCGGCGCGGCGCTCCCCGAGCCGGTGTTCTATGCGTACGCCGCGCCGGAGCCGGCGGGCTTCCGCGGCGCTTCGATACGACCGCCGGCGGCGTACTACAAGACAGAGCTCGGCGAATTCATTCTGCCCTACGAGGCCGTGCGCACCTCGGCGCAGCCCGCGGAGGCGCTGACGGCGTTCTTCGAATCGACTTATGAGGCGGCCGCGCGCCTCGCGCGGTGGGATCGCGAGGCGCTCGAACGCTGACGCCCGCCACTAAGCCTTGAGCTGGTCCCCGATCGGCAGATTGCGGATCCGCTTGCCCGTGGCCGCGAAAATCGCGTTGCAGAGCGCGGGCGGGATCGGCGGCACGCCGGGCTCGCCCACGCCGCCCATCGGCTTCGCATAGTCTCCGCCCACGATGTGCACGTGGATCTCGCGCGGCGCGCCGGGCATCCGCGTGACCTGGTAGGTGTCGAAGTTGTCCTGCTGCGCGCGACCGTTCTTGAAGCTGATCTCGCCCAGCGTGGCGACCCCGACGCCCATCACGCACGCGCCCTCCATCTGGGCGCGGATACGCTCCGGATTCACCGTCGCGCCGCAGTCGACCGCGATGTCGACGCGCGGAATCGTCACCTCGCCCTTTGCGTCGACCGCCACCTCGACGACCGCCGCGACGTAGGACACGAAGCTGTAGTGGGCGGCGATGCCTAGGCCGTGCCCCTTCGGCAGCTTGCGTCCCCAGTGCGCCTCGCGCGCGGCCATCTCGGCCACGCGGCGCAAGCGGCCCGTATCCACCGGATACCGTTCGGGGTGCTCGCCGTGGTTCCACGTGTCCGCGAGCATCTTGGGCGACACGACCCGCGCGGGGCCGATGACCTCGAGCAGGTAGTCCTTCGGATCGCGCTTGAGCGCGGCAGCCATCTCGGCAGACGAACGACTGCACCGCGAACGCGTGCGGGATGTTCGACACCGATCGGAACCAGCCGATGCGCGTGTGCGCGGTCGCCTCCGGATTCTCGATCCGGATGTTGGGGATCGCGAAGGGCACGTTGATGACGCCCATGCCCGAGTTCCCAGTTCGCTTCCTGCACCTGGCTCGCGTCGAAGATCGACATGATCGTCGGCGCGACGCTCCGGTGCAGCCACGCGACCGGGCGTGCCCTTCGCGTCGACGCCGGCCTCGAGATGCTCCACCGAGACAGTGTGGAAGTAGTCGTTGTGCAGATCGTCGTCGCGCGTCCAGACGACCTTGACCGGGCGGCCGTCCATCGCCTTCGACAGGACCGCGGCCTCGACGCCGTAAGTCCGGCTTGGACTTGCGACCGAAGCCGCCGCCGAGCAGTGTCACGTTGACGGTGACATTCTCGAGCGGGCATGCCGAGCCGCTTGGCGACGCAGGTCGCGCGCCGCCTGCGGCGACTGGCAAGCAGCCCACACCTCGCACTTGCCGTTGACGATGCTGCGCCGTCGCGGCCGGAGGCTCCATCGACGCGTGCGCGAGATGCGGCACGTAGTACTGCGCCTCGATCCGCTTCGCAGCGCTGGCCATCGCCGCCGTCGACGTCGCCCTCATTGCGCACGACCTTGCCGGGCTTGGCCGCCGACGCTTCGAGCGTCTTGCGATAGGCCACCGAATCGTAGCTGGCGTTGGGGCCGTCGTCCCACGTGATCTTCAGCGCCTTGCGCCCCTGCATCGCCGCCCACGTGTTTTTCGCGATCACGGCGACGCCGCCGAACGGGTTGAACTGCGGCGGCGCCAGGTGTTGCGTCGATGGCGACCACGTTGACCACGCCGGGCACCTTGAGCGCGTCGGCAGCATCGAAGGTCTTGACCTTGCCGCCGTAGCACCGGCGGACGCGCGACGACGGCGAACAGCATGCCGTGCAGTCCACGTGTCGATGCCGTACTGCGCCTTGCCGGTGACGATGGCCTCGCCGTCGACGAGCTTGAGCTTGCCGGTTCCGATGTAGCGGAACTGCGACGGATTCTTCAGGCGCGACCTCGTCCATCGGTGGAACGCGGCAGTTCGGCCGCCGCCTTCGCGAGGGCGCCATAGCCCAGCGTTTGCCGCTCCCCTTGTGGACGACCTCGTGGTTCCTCGCTTCGACCTCGCCGACGGGCACCTTCCACTCGGTCGCCGCGGCCGTCTCGAGCATCTGCCGCGCCGCGGCGCCGCAGCGACGCATCGGCATGAAGAAGTGCCGCGTGCTGCGCGAACCGTCGGTGTCCTGATTGCCGTAGCGCTCCTCGTCGCCCGGCGCCTGCACGACGCGCACGCGCTTCCAGTCGGCCTCGAGCTCGTCGGCGACGATCATCGGCATGCCGGTGCGAACGCCCTGCCCCATCTCGGACCGGTGGCAGACGATGCTGACGATGCCGTCCTCGCCGATGGCGATGAACACGAGCGGATTGTCGACCCAGCCATGAGGCATGCCGTCTGCGCCGTACTTCGGCGGATCGTCTGCGCCGCACGGCGACGCCGGGAAGCCGACCGCGAGCACCAGTCCGCCGAGCGCGGAGGTCTGTTGCAGGAAGCGACGCCGGCTCACATTGGCAATCACGAACTCGCCGTCGGTCACCGACGCGCGTGGCGCCGGCGGAATCATGTCGAGGGGCGCGTTCATGCGGTGGCTCCCTTCGCGCCCGCCGCCTGCTTGATCGCGGCGCGGATCCGTACGTAGGTGCCGCAGCGGCAGAGGTTGCCCGCTCATCGCAGCATCGATGTCGGCGTCGGTCGGCTTGGGCTTGCTCTTGAGCAGCGCCGTCGCGGTCATGATCTGCCCGGCCTGGCAGTAGCCGCACTGCGGCACGCCGAGCGTCGACCCACGCCTTCTGCACCGGCCTTGCCGACGCTGTCCGCGCCGATCCCTTCGATCGTCGTGATCTTCTTGCCGGCAGCGACGAAATCGGCGTCACGCAGGCGCGCACCGGCTGACCGTCGAGGTGGACCGTGCACGCGCCGCACAGCGCCACGCCGCAGCCGAACTTCGTGCCGGTCAGGCCGAGCTGGTCGCGCAGGACCCAGAGCACCGGAGTGTCGTCGGGCAGATCGATGTCGTGTTGCGTTCCGTTGATCTCGAGTTTGGTCATGCGATTCCCCCTTGCCTGCGGTTGTGGTCGGTGGGGTGCGAAAGCGCGGCGTACTCCCCGCCGTCAGCAGCGACAGCAAAGAACGCCTGCGACCGAGAAATCTTGCTCCGGCTGCAGCGGGTGTCAAGCCCGTCCGGGGCGGTGCGGAGCAAATCGGGATGCGTGCGCCGCGAATCAGGTGACCGGAGCTCGCGTGCTGAAGCGCGGATCCTGCCAGGCACTCGTGTCGAGCACGTCGCGCAGAGCTTCGACCGCATCCCACACATCAACGAAGCGCACATAGAGCGGCGCCATCCCGAAGCGCAGGATTCGCGGTTCGCGGTAGTCGCCGATCACGCCGCGCTCGATCAGCGCGCGCATGACCGCATAGCCTTCGGGATGCTCGATGCTGACCTGGCTCCCGCGCCGCGCCCAGTCCCGGGGCGTCACCAGTGTCAACGGATGCCGCGCGCAGCGTGCCAGGGTGAGCTCGATGAACAGGTCCGAAAGCGCGAGCGATTTGCGCCGCACGGCCGCCATGTCGGTCTCGGCGAAAATGTCGAGCCCGCATTCGACCAGCGCGAGGGACGCGATCGGTTGCGTGCCGCAGAGGAAGCGGCCGATGCCCTCCCCGGGCCGATACGAGGATTCCATCGCAAACGGCGCTGCATGGCCCCACCAGCCCGCGAGCGGCTGCAGGAAGGCTTCCCGCAACGCCGGCGCCGCCCACAGGAATGCCGGCGCTCCCGGACCGCCGTTCAGGTACTTGTACGTACAGCCGACCGCGTAGTCCATGCCGGCGCCGCGGACGTCCACCGGCAGCGCACCGGCCGAGTGCGCGAGGTCCCAGATCGCGAGCGCCCCGCGTTGGTGCGCGGCCTGGGTGAGCGCGGCCATGTCGAGCAACTCGCCGGTTCGGTAGTTGACCTGCGTCAGCATCAGGACGGCGGTCTCGGCGCCGATCGCCGCGCCGATCTGCTCCGGCGAGTCGACGAGGCGCAGCGAATGGCCCTGTTGCAGCAGGTCGGCCAGGCCCTCGGCGATGTATAGGTCGGTCGGGAAGTTGCTCCTTTCCGAGACGATGACGGTGCGGGCCGGGTCACGGGTGCGCTGGACCCGTAGGGCGGCCGCGAGCACCTTGAAGAGATTGAGCGATGTCGTGTCGGTGACGACGACTTCGCCTGGACCGGCGCCGATCAGCGGTGCGAGCTTGTCGCCCAAGCGCCGCGGCAGCGCAAACCAGCCGGCGGCATTCCAGCTGCGGATGAGGCCGTCACCCCACTCCTCTGCCACCACCTCGGCAACGCGCGCGGCCGCGGTCGCAGGCCGGGGTCCCAGCGAATTGCCGTCGAGGTAGACGACGCCTTCCGGTAACTCGAAGCGGTCGCGGAGCGCTCCGATCGGGTCGGCCTGGTCCAGCGCCGCACAGTCCGCGCGTGTGATCGCGGCCATGCGCTCAGCCGCGAAGGAACGCAACCGCCTGATCGACGCGGTCTACGGTAACGATTTCAATATTATCAATAGCCTGTTTCGGCTTATTAAGAGTCGGGATGAGGAATCGCCGGAACCCGAGCTTCGCGGCTTCCCGGATCCGTTCTTGGCCGCCCTGCACGGGGCGGATCTCGCCCGCGAGGCCGACCTCGCCGAAGATCAGCGTCTTCGGCGGCAGCGGCCGCCCAGCGAGCGAGGACTGGACAGCGAGCAGGATCGCGAGGTCGGCCGCGGGCTCGCCGATCCGTACGCCGCCGACGGCGTTGATGAAGACATCGTAGCCGGAGGTCGCCGCGCCGCCGTGCCGATGCAACACGGCCAGGAGCAGCGCGAGCCGTTGCGGATCGAGCCCAACGGCCACACGCCTCGGCACTCCGCCCTGGATGGGGTCCACCAGGGCCTGGATCTCGACCAGCAGCGGGCGCGATCCCTCGAGCGTTGCCACGACGGCGGAGCCCGGGACGGGCGCCGAGTGCTGCGACAGGAACAAGGCCGACGGATTCGTCACGCCCTTGAGCCCGCGCTCGGTCATCGCGAATACGCCGAGCTCGTTCGCAGCACCATAGCGATTCTTGATCGCACGGACGAGCCGGAAGCTCGAGTGGGTGTCGCCTTCGAAGTATAGGACGGTGTCGACGATATGCTCGAGCACGCGCGGTCCTGCGATCGCGCCCTCTTTCGTCACGTGGCCGACGAAGATCACGACGATCCCGCGCTGCTTCGCGAGCCGTGTCAGCTGCGCCGCGCATTCGCGGACCTGGGCGACGCTGCCTGGCGCGGAGGTAAGCGCCTCGGTGTATGCAGTCTGGATCGAATCGATGACGACGACCTCGGGCTTCGCCGTCCCGATCGTCGCGGCGATCGCCTCGAGCTGGACCTCGGCCAGGAGCGCGACGGGCGCGTTGACGAGGCCCAGCCGCTGCGCGCGGAGCGCAACTTGCTCGGCCGATTCCTCGCCGGTCACGTATAACGCCGGCCGCGTGGCGCCGAGCGCCGCCATCGCCTGCAGGAGCAATGTCGACTTGCCGATGCCGGGATCGCCCCCCAGCAGGATCACGGCACCCGGGACGAGGCCGCCGCCCAGCACGCGGTCGAATTCGGAGATGCCAGTGGGGAAGCGCGACGTCGCCTTCGCTTCGACGCTCGCGAGCGCGCGCACGGGAGCGGCCTTGCCGGCGGCGCTCCGATAACGCGCTGGTGCGGGCGTGGCCACCGATTCGACGAGCGTGTTCCACGTCCCGCAATGCGGGCACTGGCCCTGCCACTTGGGGCTTTGGCCGCCGCATTCGGTGCAGCTGTAGACAGTCTTCGCCTTCATCGGCGCCGGACTCGGCTGGTTCACGTCAGGGCTGCGAACAGGGCCCTAGCCGAGCTCCTCGGGCGTGACGACCGCGGTGCCGAGCTTGCCAACGACGACGCCCGCCGCTTGGTTCGCTATGCGCACGGCGGCAGGAAGCGGCGCGCCGGCGCCCAGCAGCACGCCCAGCGTCGCGATCACCGTATCGCCGGCACCGGAGACGTCGTACACCTCGCGCGCGACGGCGGGGATGTGCTCATCCGAGGTCGCGGTGAACAGGCTCATCCCCTCCTCCGATCGCGTGACGAGCAGTGCGTCCGCGTCGAGCGAGGCCAGGAGCGCCTTCGCCTTCGCGGCCATCTCGCGCTCGTCGCGCCAACGGCCGACGACCTCGCGGAACTCTGTGCGGTTCGGCGTGATCATCGTCGCGCCGCGATAGCGCGTCCAGTCGTCGCCTTTGGGATCGACGAGCACGGGCCTGCCCGCAGCCTTCGCGCGCTCGATCATCGTCGCGATGTGCGCGAGCCCGCCCTTGCCGTAATCGGAGACCACGACGACGTCGGTTTCCTCGAGCAGGCGATCGAAGTCGACGAGCTTCTGGGCGAGCACCTCATGCGACGGCGCGGTCTCGAAATCGATCCGCAGGAGTTGCTGCTGGCGTCCGATCACGCGGAGCTTGACCGTCGTCCCGAAGGACGCGTCGCGATGGAAGAGCGTCCGCACGCCGTCCCGCGCGAGCAGCCGCTCGAGCGTCTGCCCCGGCTCGTCGGCGCCGGTGACCGAAAGAAGTGTGAGCTTGGCGCCAAGCGCCGCGGCGTTGCGTGCGACGTTGGCGGCCCCGCCCGGCCTTTCCTCGCTGCGTGCGATCCTGACGACGGGAACCGGCGCTTCGGGCGAGATCCGCTCGACGTCGCCGAACCAGTAGCGATCGAGCATCACGTCGCCGACGACGAGCACGCGGGCGCTCGCCGCGCGGTCGCGGAAGGCCGAAAAGCGAGGTACCGCCGCTGGATCCGGCATCACCGGCGGCCGATCGCGAAATATTCGAGGCCCGCGGCACGTACGAGTGCGGGATCGTAGAGATTGCGGCCGTCGAAGACGAGGGGCTCGCGCAACACCCTGCGGATCGCGTCGAAGTCGGGGCTCCTGAATTCCTGCCATTCGGTGACGACCACGAGCGCGTCCGCACCCTCGAGCGCGGCCATCGGCGACGTTGCGAACGAGAGCTGTTTTTCGCCGCCCAGGGTCTTGCGCGCCTCGGGAATCGCCACCGGATCCCACGCGCGGACCCGGGCGCCGCGCGCGACGAGCGCGGCAACAACAGCCCGCGACGGTGCCTCGCGCATGTCGTCGGTGTTCGGCTTGAACGCGAGCCCCCACAGCGCGAACGTGCGGCCCGTGAGGTCATCGCCGAGGCGCGCGACGATCTTCTCGACGAGCCGCAGTTTCTGGGCGTCGTTGACGTCCTCGACCGCATCGAGGATCAGGAGCGGCCGCCCGTGCTCGCTTGCGGTGTGCCGGAGCGCCTTTACGTCCTTCGGAAAACAGCTGCCGCCATAGCCTACGCCCGGATAGAGGAAGTGATAGCCGATGCGCGGATCGGAGCCGATCCCCTGCCGCACGTGCTCGATGTCTGCTCCGAGCGCGTCGGCCAGGTTCGCGAGCTCGTTCATGAACGAGATCCTCGTCGCCAGCATCGCGTTGGCCGCGTATTTGGTCAGCTCCGCCGAGCGCACGTCCATCACGAGCAGTCGGTCGTGGTTGCGCATGAACGGCGCGTAGACGGCGCGCAAGGCGGCGATCGCCCGCTCGTCATTGGCGCCGATCACGACGCGGTCGGGCTTCATGAAGTCTTCGACCGCGGCGCCTTCCTTCAGGAACTCCGGATTGGACGCGACGGCAAACGGGAGTTTCACGCCGCGCACAGAGAGCTCGTCGGCGATGGCGGCACGGATGCGGTCGGCCGTGCCGACAGGCACCGTCGACTTGCCGACGACCACCTTGAAGTCCGTCATCCGTTGCCCGATGCCGCGCGCCGCGGCAAGCACGTAACGCATGTCGGCCGAACCATCCTCCTCGGGCGGCGTACCCACGGCGATGAATAAGAGCGCGCCATGCGCGACCGCGAGATCAGCGTCGGTCGTGAATCGCAGCCTCCCAGCCGAGGCGTTGCGCCGGATCATCGGTTCAAGCCCGGGTTCGTGGATCGGCACTCCGCCGTCGTTCAGGGTCGCGATCTTGGCAGCGTCGACGTCGAGGCACACGACGTCGTTGCCGGCCTCCGCGAGGCACGTTCCGGTGACGAGCCCGACGTAACCGGTGCCGATGACGGTGACCTTCACGCGGCGGCTCCGAGCGAGGCGTTGATTTCGGCGAGGGCCGCGAGGGGATCACGTGCCCGAGTGATCGGACGGCCGATGACGAGGTAGTCGGCGCCGTTCGCCATCGCCTCCTCGGGCGTGATGATCCGCGCCTGGTCGTCGCGGCCGCTGGTCGCGGGCCGGATGCCAGGCGTCACGAGCTTGAACGATTTGCCCAGCGCGGCGCGCAGGTCGGGGGCTTCGACGGCCGAGCAGACGACGCCATCGAGCTTGCACGACGCGGCCAGCCGCGCGAGCGCCAGCGCCTGTGTGGTCGCCGTCGCGGCGACGCCCATCTCGCGCAGGTCGGCATCGTCAAGGCTCGTGAGCACGGTGACGCCCAGCAGCAGGGGCGCCGGGCGGCCCTGCCCTGCCGCCGCCTGGTCGACCGCGGCGCGCGCGGCAGTGAGCATCGCGCGCCCGCCAGATGCGTGCACGTTCATCATCCATACGCCGAGGCGCGTGGCCGCGGTGCAGGCCTGCGCGACGGTGTTCGGGATGTCGTGGAACTTGAGATCGAGGAACACGCGGAAGCCTCGTGCGACCACCCACCGCACGAGCTCGGGGCCGGCCACGACGAAGAGCTCCTTGCCGATCTTGAGCCCGCAGGCGGCCGGGTCGAGCCCATCGGCGAGTGCGAGCGCGCGCATGGGTTCTTCGAAGTCGAGGGCGACGAATACCTTGGGATCGTTCATCACGCAAAGCTCTCCGGGGTCTCGGTGCGCCGCGGCGAATACGTTTCCCATTTGCCGCAGCCGGGACAGCGCCAGTAGTACTGACGGGCGCGGAAGCCGCATTGCTCGCATTTGTACATACCGAGACGCTTGATGTGCTGTCCTACGAGCTGCTTCACGAGCTCGAGGTCGTGGCGCCGATCGGCCGGCGCCGAAACGAGTTGCGCTTCGAGCAGCCGATCGAGGCCCAGAAGCGTCGGATTGCGCGCGAGCTCGTCCTTGATGAGCTCGCCCGCCGCCGCCGGTCCTTCGTCCGCGAGCGTCATCGCGAAGACGGTGTTGAGCAGGTCGAGCGACGGATACTGCTGCTGGTAGGCGCGGAGCACGCGCAGGCCCTGCGCGGCGTTGCCGGACTTCCGGTACGCGTCGGCGAGCCGCTCGGCGACGAGCGACAGGAATGCGGGATTCTGCGACTCGGTCCGCTGCCACGCGGCGATCGCGCTTGCGTAGTCACCCTGCTGCGCGGCGAGATCGCCCAGGAGCATCGTCGCCCGCGCGCACGCGCGGTACTCGGCGAGGGCCTCGTCGATGTGCTTGCGCGCGGCGTCGAAATCCGAGGCGACGAGCGCGGCCTGCGCGAGCTCGCAGTGATAGTGCGCGATTTCCTTGAAGTACGGCTGCTTGGCCAGCGCTTCCATCCGGCGCGTCACGGTGATGGCCTTGGGCCAGTCCTTCTCCTGCTCGTAGATCGACAGCAGGAAGCCGAGCGACGCGTGCTCGAATGGCGAGCCGGACATCCGCGTGAAGAGGTCCTCCGCACGGTCGAGCAGGCCAGCGCGGTGGAAGTCCTGCGCGAGCTCGAACTCCGCGGCGCGGCGCTTGTCCGGCGACAGGTCCGGCCGATCGAGCAGGTTCTGGTGCATGCGAATCGCACGGTCGATCTCGCCCTGACGACGGAACAGGCTGCCCAGGGCGAAGTGCAGATCGACCGTCTGCGGGTCGACCTTGACCACCTCGATGAAGGACTCGATCGCCTTGTCCGGCTGCTCGTTCAGCAGGAAATTGAGTCCGCGGAAATACGACAGCGGGAGCGCGCTCGATTCCCGCAGCAGGTGGCGGATGTCGATGCGCGCGGCCACCCAGCCGAGCGCGAAGAACAGGACCGGGATCGGCAAGAGCCACCAGAGCTCGAATTCCATGGAGGCGGTGGCTGGGTGGAGAACCCGTCCTCGTGGTGTCGGCGCGTCAGGCGCCCGTCGGTGGCCAGGCCCGCGGCGTCGTCGAGGCCGCGGCGGCGGCGGTCCGGTCGGCGCGCTTCATCCGGCTCAGTTCGCGCTTGAAACGCGACGCGCGCAGTGCGCCTGCGAGCAGGCCCGCGGCGACGCCGAGCGCGAACGCGATCAGCACGACGAACACGAGGGGCGCCTCCCAGTTCCACCAGTAGTAGAACTTGATAGTGACGGGGTCGGAGTTCTGGAGCGACAGGAAGAGCAACGCCAGGAACAGGAGGACGCCGACGATCCAGCGCACGATGTGCATCAGGAACTCCGCCCCATGTCCGGTTGGCTGCGCCCTGCTCGCGCGTGCGTCCCGTTCATCCGTTCTTGAAGTCGACCCGCTCGCGCAATTCCTTGCCGGCCTTGAAGTGTGGAACGTGCTTCTCCGGCACCAGCACCTTCTCGCCGGACTTGGGATTGCGTCCCGTGCGCGGCGGCCGGTAGTTGAGGCCGAAGCTGCCGAACCCGCGGATCTCGATGCGCTCGCCCTTTGCGAGGCTCTCGGCCATCGCGTCGAGAATCATCTTGACCGCGAGCTCGGCGTCCTTCGCGACCAGCTGCGGGAACTGCGCCGCGAGGCGGTCGATCAGCTCCGATTTGGTCATCGCGCGGCCCGTCTATTCGTTGGTCTTGTTATCCATCTTCGCCCGGAGCAGGGCGCCCAGGTTCGTCGTCCCGGTCGTAGCGCTCGCGGCGTCCGCCTTGGCCGACTGCAGGGCCTCGGTCTCCTCGGCGTGGTCCTTCGCCTTGATCGAGAGATTGATCGAACGGTTCTTGCGATCGATGTTGATGATCATCGCGGTCACCGCGTCGCCCTCCTTGAGATGCGTGCGAATGTCCTCGACGCGATCGCGCGCGACTTCCGAAGCGCGCAGGTAGCCTTCGACGTCGCCTTCGAGCGCGATCACGGCGCCCTTGCCGTCGAGCGAGCGGACCACGCCCTTCACGACGTTGCCCTTGTCGTGCGTCGCGACGTAGTTCGAGAACGGGTCGCCGTCGAGCTGCTTGATGCCGAGCGAGATCCGCTCGCGCTCGACGTCGATCGCGAGCACGACCGCCTCGACTTCCGCGCCCTTCTTGTAATCGCGCACCGCCACCTCGCCTGGCGACGTCCACGACAGGTCGGAGAGGTGCACGAGTCCATCGATGCCGCCAGGCAGACCGACAAACACGCCGAAGTCCGTGATCGACTTGATCTGGCCCTTCACGCGGTCGCCCTTCTTGTGGTTCGCGGCAAACTCGTCCCACGGATTCGGCATGCACTGCTTCATGCCAAGCGAGATCCGGCGGCGGTCCTCGTCGATCTCGAGAATCATCACCTCGACCTCGTCGCCCAGCTGCACGACCTTGGTCGGATGGATGTTCTTGTTGGTCCAGTCCATCTCGGAGACGTGAACCAGGCCTTCGATCCCCGATTCGATCTCGACGAACGCGCCGTAGTCGGTGATGTTCGTGACCTTGCCGAACAGGCGCGTGCCGGTCGGATAACGGCGGCCCAGGCCGACCCACGGATCCTCGCCCAACTGCTTCATGCCCAGCGAAACGCGGTTCTTTTCCTGGTCAAACTTGAGGATCTTGGCCGTCACTTCGTCGCCGACGGAGAGGACTTCCGACGGATGCTTGACGCGACGCCAGGCGAGATCGGTGATGTGGAGCAGGCCGTCGATGCCGCCCAGGTCGACGAACGCGCCGTAGTCGGTGATGTTCTTGACGATGCCCTTGACGGTCGCACCTTCGGACAGCGTCGCGAGGAGCTTCTCGCGCTCCTCGCCCAGGCTCGCTTCCAGCACGGCGCGCCGCGATACGACCACGTTGTTGCGCTTGCGATCGAGCTTGATGACCTTGAACTCGAGCGCCTTGTTCTCGAACGGCGAAGTATCCTTGACCGGTCGGATGTCGACGAGCGACCCGGGCAGGAACGCGCGGATGCCGTTGACCATCACGGTCAGGCCGCCCTTGACCTTGCCCGTCACCTGGCCGGTGACGATGGTGCCCTGCTCCATCGCGGCTTCGAGGTCATGCCACGCCTTGAGGCGCTTGGCCTTGTCGCGCGAGAGCTTCGTCTCGCCGTAGCCATCCTCCAGGCTTTCGATCGCCACGGTGACGAAGTCACCGGGTTTCACTTCGACTTCGCCGCGATCGTTCTTGAACTCCTCGATCGGGATGAAGCTCTCGGATTTGAGGCCGGCGTTGACGACGACGATGTTGTAGTCGACGCGAACGACTTCGGCGGTGATGAGCTCGCCCTGCCGCATCTCCTGGCGGGAGAGGGATTCCTCGAACAGCGCGGCGAAATTTTCGGACGGGTTGGTGGTGGACATGCTATGGGTGGCGGTCGCCATGACGGGTTGGTTCCTTCTCACGTAATCAACCGCCGGGTGCGAGAACCCTGTATCTCGCGCGGCGGGCGGGTTGTCGAAATTCGCTCGGCGGCGCCGACCAGTGCACCTTCGAGCGGCCTCTTGCACGCGAGGGGCCTTCCGCGGCGCCCTCAGTTCGCTGCCTTGCCTTCGATTGCCGCCGCCCGCGCCCGGTACAGCCCGAGCACGGAGTCGATCGCAGCGGCGATCGTCATCTGCGTGGTGTCCAGGATCACGGCATCCGCGGCCGGCTTGAGCGGGGCTGCCGTCCGGCGGGCGTCGCGCGCGTCGCGCTCCTGGATCTCGCGCAAAAGACTTTCCATTGTAATGGAGATTCCTTTTTCGATCAACTGCTTATGCCGGCGGCGTGCCCGCTCCTCCGGCGTCGCCGTGACGAACACCTTGAGCACCGCATCAGGAAAGACTACGGTCCCCATGTCGCGGCCGTCGGCGACGAGCCCTGGGGGCTCCCGGAACGCCCGCTGGCGTGCCAGCAACGCGGCGCGCACCGCCGGGTGGACGGCAACGCGCGACGCGGCGGCGCTGACGGCCTCGGCGCGGATGGCGGCCGTCACATCCCGGCCCTCTTGGAGGATGCGGCCGTCGCGGAAGGCGACGTCGAGCGTCTTGGCAACTGCGGCGAGCCCGGGCTCGTCGTCCGGGTCGACCTGGTGGGCCAGCGCTTTGTGCGCCACGAGGCGGTAGAGCGAGCCGCTGTCGAGCAGGTGGAATGCGAGCGAGCGCGCCACGCCCAGCGCCACCGTCCCCTTGCCCGACGCCGCCGGGCCGTCGACCGCAATCACCGGCACCGGCCCCTCGCTCACAGGGCCTCCACCCGGGTGATCGAGCGAAACGCGTCCCAGTACCCCGGGTACGTCTTGCGCACGCAATCGGGGTCGTTGATGCGGACCGCGATATCGCCCAGCGTGGCGAGCGAGAAACACATCGCCATGCGGTGGTCGTCGTAAGTGTCGATGATCGCCGGCACGAGACCTTCCGGCGGGTGCACGGTCAGCCGGTCGGTCCCTGCCTCGACCCGCGCGCCGAGCTTCGCCAGCTCCGTCGCCATCGCCGCAAGGCGATCGGTCTCCTTCACGCGCCAGCTGCCGATGCCCGTCAACGTCGTCGGACCCTTCGCGAACAGCGCGGCGACGGCGAGCGTCATCGCCGCATCGGGAATGGCGATGCAATCGCACACGATGCCATCGAAACGTTCGCCCGCCGACGCCTCCAGCCAGGCGTCGCCGCGCTGAATCCGGGCTCCCATGCGCTCGAGGGCGTCGGCAAATTCGACGTCGCCCTGGATCGAGCGCCGCCCCACGCCGGTGACTCGCACGGGCCCGCCGCCGATCGCGCCCGCGGCCAGGAAATACGACGCCGCCGACGCATCGCCCTCGACGTCGATCGTTTCCGGAGACGCGTAGCGCGCGGCGCCTGGGACGCGAAACTCGCGACCGTCGCGTGCATCGACGGCGACGCCAAACCGAGCCATCAGGTTCGTGGTGATGGCGACGTACGGCAGCGAGATCAGCTCTCCCGCGATGTCGACGGTGATGTCGTGCCCGCAACGAGCGGTCAGGAGCGGCAGCGCCATCAGCAACGCCGAGACATACTGGCTCGAGACGTCGCCGCGCACGGTCACCCGTGCCGGGATAGGCGCACCGGGCGCCGGGCCGGGTCCGATCGCGAGCGGCGGAAATCCTTCGACATCCACATATCGGACGTCGGCGCCGAGCGCGCGCAGCGCGTCGACCAGATCGCCGATGGGTCGCTCGTGCATTCGCGGGGCCCCGCGCAGCTCGTAGCGGCCGCCCGCGAAGGCCAGCACGGCGGTCAACGGCCGGAACGCGGTGCCGGCGTTGCCGAGCGACAGCGACGCGCGGTCGTTGGGAATGCGTCCGCCCGTGCCGTCGACGACGATTTCGCCATGCGCGTGCGATTCGATTTGGATACCCAGTGTCGCAAGCGCCTCCCGCATCCGGTCGACGTCGTCGGCGTCGAGCAGCCCGCGGACGCGCGTCGTGCCGGCTGCGAGCGCCGCGAGCAGCAGCGTGCGATTCGAGATGCTCTTCGACCCCGGCAGCGCGACGATCCCCGCGGCGCGCTCCGCGGGCGGCAGGTCGAGCCAGGGCGGACGCGACACGGCGATCCTGGAACCTACGGCTCGCGCGGACCGTCTTCGGGCACGCGACCGCCAGCGGCGTTGCGGCGCGCATCCCACGCGCGCCGCGCGTTCCTCGCAGCGTCGAACAAAGCCTCGAGGCCTGCGCCATCGCTCGCGGTGACCAGCGCCGCGATCCGGTCGAGCTGCGCGCGGTACGCCGCGATCTCCGCGACGAGCGCTTCGCGATTCGCAAGCGTGATGTCGCGCCACATCTCGGGCGAGCTCGCGGCGATCCGCGTGAAGTCGCGAAAGCCGGACGCGGCGAAACGAAAGAGCTCTTCCGCGTCGGGCCGCGCGGCCAACTCGTCGACAAGCGCGAACGCGAGCAGGTGCGGCAGGTGCGACACCGCGGCGAACACACGGTCGTGCGCGGCGGCGTCGAGCGTGCGCACACGGGCGCCGCACGTCTGCCAGGCCGCGGCGATGGTCGCGAGTGCGAGCGGATCGGTTTCGGGCAGCGGCGTCAGCACGACGTTGCGGTCGGCGTAGAGCGTCGAGAACGCGGCCGCGGCGCCGGACTGCTCGGTGCCCGCGATCGGGTGGCCCGGCACGAACCGCGGCAATGCGCCGCCGAGTGTCGCGCGTGCCGCCGCGATGACATCCTGCTTGGTGCTGCCCGCGTCGGTGACGATCGTGTGGGGACCGAGGTGCGGCGCCATCGCCTCGAACAGCGCCCGGTACTGGGCGACCGGCGCGGCAAGCAGCACGATGTCGGTGGTCGCGAGCTCGCCCGTCCAGTCGCCGTCGAGCGGCACCTGCTTGTCGATGATGCCGAGGTTCGCCGCTTCCGCGAGGTTTACGCGGCCGCGGCCAACGCCGACGATCGTGCCGGCCGCGCCGGCCGCCTTCTGCGCGAGCGCGAACGAGCCGCCGATCAGGCCCACGCCCAGGACCACGAGCTTGTCGATGCGGTGCGCGGCGGGCGGCGTCGCCATGGCGGGCGAGTGCGGAGATCAGCCTGCAAGCGCGCGCGCGAGCGCTTCGAGCAGGCGGCGGTTCTCCGGACCCACGCCGACCGTCACCCGTAGCCATTCCGGCAGCGCGTAATTCGCGACCGGGCGCACGATGACGCCCTGCTCGAGTAACCGCTGGTAGACGCGACCCGCGTCGCCGACCTTCACCAGCACGAAATTCGCGTGCGAAGGAACATAGCTGAGGCCAAGCCGGCGGAAGCCCTCCTCGAGCGTGGCGCGGCCGGCCGTATTCAGGGCGCGGCTCTCCTCGACATAGGCGGTGTCCGCGAGCGCGGCCACCGCCGCAGCCTGCGCCAGCGCGTTCACGTTGAAGGGCTGGCGCACACGGTTCAGCATCTCGGCCACGCGCGCGCCCATGATGCCGTAGCCGACGCGCAGCGCGGCCAGGCCATACGCTTTCGAGAACGTCCGCGAGACGATCAGGTTCGCGTAGTTGCGCGTCCACGCCGCGCTGGGCGCGCACTGCTCGGGTTCGAGATATTCGTTGTAAGCCTCGTCCAGCACGACCAGGACATCGTCCGGCACGGACGCGACGAACGGTTCCACCGCCGCCGGGGCGAGCCATGTCCCCGTCGGGTTGTTCGGGTTGGCAACGAAGACGACCCGGGTCGAGTGCGCGATCGCCGCCCGCATCGCCGGGAGGTCGTGGCCGAAATCCTTCGCCGCAACTTCGATCCCGGTCGCGCCCCGCGCCTGCGTCGCGAGCGGATACACCGCGAACGCGTGACGCGAATAGACCGCGGTGTCGCCCGGGCGCAGGAACGCCTGCGTGACAAGCTCGAGCACGTCGTTGCTGCCATTGCCGAGGACGATCTCGTCGGCGGTGATGCCGTAGCGCGTGGCCAGCGCCGCCTTGAGCGCGAACCCGTTGCCGTCGGGGTAGCGCGAGAGGTCTTCGGTCGCGGCCGCGAGCGCATGGCGAACGGCGGGCCCCGGCCCGCGCGGATTCTCGTTCGACGCGAGCTTGACGATCGATTGCGGGTCGAGCCCGAATTCGCGCGCGAGCTCTTCGACGGGCTTGCCGGGAATGTAACGGGCGATGCTGCGCACGTAATCGGGCGCCAGGCGGGACGGGTCGCGCGAATGCACAGCGGCGGCAGTCGAGTTCGGATCCATCTTAATAAACTGCAGCAGGATATGAGCCTAATAGCTTGATAAAAGGGGCTTTGTCCCGTAGTTCAGCCAAGGCAGCCGCGACGGGCGCTTCCGTCGCGTGACCGACCAGGTCGACAAAGAACAGGTACTCCCACAATCCCGTGCGCGCGGGCCGCGATTCGAGTCTCGACATCGACACGCCATGTTTCGCCAGCGGCTCGAGCAGCGCGTACATCGCGCCCGGACGGTTCGGCGCCGACATGACCAGCGACGTCTCGTCGCGCCCGGAAGGCGGTACCTCCTGCGTACCCAGTACCCAGAAGCGCGTCGTGTTGTTGGGCTCATCCTCGATGTGGGGTGCGAGGATGTCGAGGCCGTAGATCGCGGCGGCGATTTCGCCCGCGATGGCGGCCGAGCCCGGCTCGGCTGCGGCGAGCTTGGCCGCTTCCGCGTTGCTGGACACCGCGACCCGCGCGGCGGCGGGCAGGTGCCGCGCGAGCCACTCGGCGCATTGCGACAGCGACTGCGCATGCGAATAGACACGCGTGACTGCGTTCAGCGCCGTCGCCTTCGACAGCAGGTTCTGTCCGATGCGCAGCTTGATCTCGCCGCAGACGGACAGCGGCGTCTGGCACATGAGGTCGAGCGTGCGACCGACCGCACCTTCGGTCGAATTCTCGACGGGCACGACGGCGTAGTCGGTCTGGCCGCCTTCGGCCGCACGGAACACCTCGTCGATCGTTGCGTACGGCTCGCCGTGCGCGAACTGGCCGAAATGCTTCGCCGCGGCGGCGTGCGAGAACGTCCCGGCAGGTCCCAGGTAAGCGACACGCACCGGCTGCTCCAACGCGAGGCACGCCGACATCACCTGCCGGAACACGCCGGCCACCGCCTCGTTTGAGAGCGGGCCATGGTTCTCGGCCTGGAGGCGCCGCAGCACTTGCGCTTCACGTTCAGGGCGATAGGCCGCGCCCCCGGCCTTGAGCTCGCCGATCGCGTGCGCGTGCGCGGCACGCGCGTTGAGCTTCGTCAGGAGCTCGCGGTCGATCGCGTCGATAGCCGCCCGGTGGCGGGCGAGCTCGCGGTCGTCGGCGGGAGGCATCGGCGGCGCGCCGCAGCGATTACTCGTCGTCCACTTCGCGCTCGACGACGCGCTCGAGTCCCGCGAGCTTCTCGCCTTCGCCCAGGTTGATGAGCGTGACCCCCTGCGTCGAGCGGCTCATTTCGCGGATTGCCTTGACCGGCGTTCGGATCAGGACGCCGCCCGTCGAGATCAGCATCACCTCGTCGTCGGGACGCACCAGCGCGGCCGCGACGACGGTGCCGTTGCGCCCGCTCTGCTGGATCGCAATCATTCCCTTGGTGCCGCGGCCATGCCGCGTGTACTCGACGATGGGCGTGCGCTTGCCGTAGCCGTTCTCGGTCGCCGTCAGCACCGATTGCTCCTCGTCCTCGGCGACCAGCATCGAGATCACGCGCTGGCCCTTCTCGAGCATCATTCCCCGCACGCCGTGCGCGCCGCGGCCCATCGGCCGCACGTCGTTCTCGTCGAAGCGTACGGCCTTGCCGCCCGAGCTGAACAACATCACGTCGTGCTTGCCGTCGGTCAGCGCCACGCCGATCAGCCGGTCGCCGTCGTCGAGATCGACTGCGATGATGCCGGAGGGGCGTGGCCGCGAGAAATCGGCGAGCGGCGTCTTCTTGACCGTGCCCATCGCCGTCGCCATGAAAACGAACTGCGTGTCGGTGAACTCCTTGACCGGCAGGATCGCCGTGATCTTTTCGTTCTCGGCCAGCGGCACCAGATTGACGATGGGCTTGCCGCGCGCGGCCCGCGAGCCCTGCGGCACGTTGTAGACCTTGAGCCAGTAGACGCGGCCGCGATTGGAGAAGCAGAGGATGAAATCGTGCGTATTGGCGATGAACATCCGCTCGACGAAATCGTCTTCCTTCGTCGCCGTCGCCTGCTTGCCGCGGCCGCCGCGCCGCTGCGCACGGTACTCGTCCGCCGCCTGCGCCTTCATGTAGCCGCCGTGCGACATCGTGACGACCATGTCCTGTGGCGCGATCAGGTCCTCGAGCTGGAGGTCGACGCCCTGGGCGACGATCTCGGAGCGCCGGGCATCGCCGAAGTCGCTCTTGATCGCCTTGAGCTCGTCGCCGACGATCGCCGTCACGCGCGACGACTTCGCGAGGATGTCGATCAGGTCGACGATCTGGGCCATCACGTCCTTGTACTCGGCGAAGATCTTGTCCTGCTCGAGTCCCGTCAGCCGTTGCAGGCGGAGCTCGAGGATCGCCTGCGCCTGCGCATCGGACAGCCGATAGCCGCGCGCGCTCTTCTGCCAGCCGTACTCGAGGGGCAATCCCTCGGGCCGCGCGGCATCGGCCGCGGCGCGCTCGAGCATCTCCTCGACCAGCGGCGAGCGCCACGCCTTCGCCATCAACGCGGCCTTCGCTTCCGGCGGGCCCGCGGCCGCCTTGATCAGCGCGACGATTTCGTCGACGTTGGACAGCGCGACCGCCAGGCCTTCGAGAATGTGGCCACGCTCGCGCGCCTTGCGCAGCTCGTAGTGCGTCCGGCGGACGACGACCTCGCGCCGGTGCTGGAGGAAGAACTCGAGGAACTGCTTGAGATTGAGGAGCCGCGGCGCGCCGTCGACCAGCGCGACCATGTTCATCCCGAAGCTGTCCTGAAGCTGCGTCAGCTTGAAGAGGTTGTTCTGGACGATCTCCGCGACCTCGCCGCGCCTGAGCTCGATCACGAGGCGCAGGCCCTTCTTGTCGCTCTCGTTGCGCAGTTCGGAGATGCCCTCGATCCTCTTTTCGGTGACGAGTTCGCCGATGCGCTTCAGCACCTGATCGCCGCCGACCTGGTAGGGCAGCTCGTCGACGATGATCGCCTGGCGGTCCCCCTTGCCGATGTCCTCGACGTGGGTGCGTGCGCGGATCACGACGCGGCCGCGTCCCGTGCGATAGCCCTCGCGGACGCCTTCGGTGCCGTAGATGATCCCCGCGGTCGGGAAGTCGGGTGCCGGCACGATGTCGATCAGCTCATCGAGCCCAATCGCGGGGTTGCCGAGCAGCGCAAGGCACGCGTCCACGACTTCCGTAAGGTTGTGCGGCGGGATGTTGGTCGCCATCCCGACCGCAATGCCCGAGCTGCCGTTGACGAGCAGATTGGGCAGGCGCGAGGGTAGGACCGTCGGCTCCTGCTCCTTGCCGTCGTAGTTCGGGACGAAGTCGACGGTCTCCTTGTCGATGTCGGCGACGAGCTCGGCCGCGATCTTCTGAAGCCGGCACTCCGTGTAGCGCATCGCGGCGGCGTTGTCGCCATCGACCGAGCCGAAATTGCCCTGGCCATCGATCAGCGGATAGCGCAGCGAGAATTCCTGGGCCATCCGCACGAGCGTGTCGTAGATCGCCATGTCCCCGTGCGGGTGGTATTTCCCCATCACGTCGCCGACGACGCGCGCGCACTTTACGTAGGGACGGTTGTGGAGGATGTTCGCCTCGTGCATCGCGTACAGGACGCGGCGATGGACGGGCTTGAGGCCGTCGCGGACGTCCGGCAGCGCCCGCCCGACGATCACGCTCATCGCGTAATCGAGGTACGAATGCCGCATCTCCGCTTCGAGGCTGATCGGCAGGGTTTCTTTTGCAAACTGCTCCATGGGCGGGGATTTCTTCCTCGAATACGGTTACTCGGTGGTCGTCGCGTGGCGGCCGCGGGTTGTTTCGGTCGCTTTGGTTGTCCCCGGCGACCGCCCCTTGCCACCTTTGCGGCGGCGGGAACCATCGATCTCGGGCGGTCGGCCTCCGGGCGCGGCAAGTCGCGGAGGGCCTTGAAAATGCAAAATTTTATCACGGCGTTGCATGGCCGCGACAGTCGTTCTGCGCGTGTTGCGGAAACCCGGTTTTCTTTTGCACCCCCCCAACCCCTGTGCTATAGTTTTTGTGGAAACAAAGGATTCGGCGCGTCCCCGCTCCGGCCTTGCGCGCGGTGCGAACGCTGGAATTGCAAGGTTTGCAGAAGAACTTGTTCAAAACCAAAGCCAAAGGGGTGAAACAATGACTCGTCGTCTCGTGACCGGTGCCATCATCGGCGCGCTTGCTGCGGTGCTGTCGGCCGGCGCCGCTGGCCAAACGGGCACAATGAAGGCAGACCCGAAGGGCTACGTCCCAGGCGTCGCAGGTTGCAACATCGACAACTGCGGCTATTGGCTCTCGGCCACCGGCACACCCGACAACAATGTCGTCAAGAGCGGCGTCTACAACGGCGCCGCTGGTCTGGCGGGCAACCTCTGCTGGCGCACCGGCTACTGGGCGCCGAGCATGGCGATCGAGCAGTGCGATCCCGATCTCGTTCCGAAGCCCGCGCCGGCTGTAGCACCGCCGCCGCCCCCGCCGCCGCCCCCGCCGCCCCCGCCGCCGAAGCCGGCGCCGCAGGTGCAGAAGATCACGCTCGCGTCGAAGGCTCTGTTCGACTTCGACAAGGCAGTGCTCAAGCCTGAAGGCAAGGCCGCGATCGACAGCGAGATCATCTCGAAGCTGCCGGGCGTGCAGAAGCTCGAGCTCGTGCTGGTCACGGGCCACACCGACCCGATCGGTACGCAGGCGTACAACCAGAAGCTGTCCGAACGCCGTGCCGACGCAGTGCGCGACTACCTGGTGTCGAAGGGCGTGCCGAAGGACAAGATCGAGACCCTCGGCATGGGCAAGACGCAACCGATCCCAGGCGTTGTCTGCAACCAGAAGAACTTCAAGGAGAAGGTTGCCTGCTACGCACCGCTGCGCCGCGTCGAAGTGGAAGTCAAGGGCGAGGTGGTGAAGTAACAGCGCCTCGCGTTCCAGAAAAGAGCCCCGCCGCTGGCGGGGCTTTTTTTTGCCGCCGGCGATTGCGGCGCCATCGCAACCCTGATCGCTTCTAACGTATGAGCGCAAGCGAGGCATGCCGCGCGGGCTTCGAGCGCCGCAAGCAGCGCGGCGACTGCGTGGTACGGCGCCCCTAGCTGCCGGTCAACCCACGACCGGAAAGCGGGGCGCCGCTCGCAGCCCACCAGCGCGGCGCTAGGCGCCCTTACGGCACGTCCTCGCTTGCGCTTGCGCCGTGCGCGGCCGCTCGTGCGAAACGATGGGCAAGAATAAGAGCGCGAGGCGAATGGGCCGCGCGGACCGGTCGCGGGTGGCGCGGCAAGCGGCAGTCGTGGGTTGACTGCCCGCCGCCGCGCCGGGCACCCGCAGGTTCGCGTTTGCGGCCCCTGAGCCTGGCACTCTCGTCTTGCCCAGCGAAACGTAGGCCTTTCCGGTTAGCAAAGAGTCTCGACGTCCCCACGGCATAATGGCGGGCGGTCTAGCTCCTCACGATGACTCCCGTCGACCTTCGCCTCGACGCCGGGTACGTCCTCCCGGTCGAGCCCGCACGAACGCTGCGCGATCACGCGCTCATCGTCGATCGCGGCCGCATCGTGGCCCTCGTTCCGCAAGGCGACGCCGATCGCGATTACGCGCCGCGCGAGCATGTCGCGCTCCCCCATCACGTGCTGCTGCCCGGGCCTCGTGAACGCCCACACCCACGCCGCGATGAGCCTCTTTCGCGGGATTGCCGACGACCTTCCGCTCGCGCGCTGGCTCGAGGACCACATCTGGCCGCGCGAGGCGCGCAACGTCGCGCCGGAGTTCGTCTACGACGGCGTCCGGCTCGCGGCTGCGGAGATGCTCAAGGGCGGCGTCACCTGCTGCAACGACATGTACTTTTTCCCCGACGCGGCGGCGCGGGCCTTCCTCGAGACCGGGATGCGCGCGATGCTCGGACTGCCGGTTCTCGACTTTCCGACGCCGTACGCCGCCGACCCGGACGGCTATCTGCAAACCGGCCTCGCGGTGCGCGATGCGTTCAGGCACGAGCCCCGTCTCGTCTTCGCGCTGGCGCCGCACGCCCCGTACACCGTCGGCGACGCCGCGTTCGAGAAGATCGTCATGTACGCGCGCCAACTCGACCTGCCGATCGAGACGCATGTGGCCGAAACCGCGCACGAAGTCGCGGCAAGCCGCGAGCGTTACAACATGACGCCGCTCGCGCGGCTGCATCGCCTGGGCGCGACCGGTCCGGGCTTCATCGCGATCCACGGCGTGCACCTGACCGCCGACGACATCGCGATCCTCGCCACCCACGGCGGACACGTGGTCCACTGTCCGGCGTCGAACATGAAGCTCGGCAGTGGGGTCGCCCCGGTGGCCGAGTTCGCTGCACATGGCATCAATATCGCACTGGGTACCGATGGCGCCGCATCGAACAACCGGCTCGATCTCTTCGGCGAGATGCGGCTTGCGACGCTGCTTGCGAAAGTGCAAACCGGGAATGCCGCTGCGCTTCCGGCCGAGGATGCGATCCGCGCTGCGACGCTGGGCGGAGCACGCGCGCTCGGCCTCGAAGGAACGCTCGGCTCACTCGAGCCCGGGAAGGACGCCGACGTCGTCGCCGTCGATCTCTCGGGCGTCGGCGCCGTTCCCTGCTACGATCCGGTATCCCATCTGGTCCACGCCGTGGGCCGCGAGGCGGTCACCGACGTCTGGGTCGCGGGCCGGCGCGTGGTCGCGGACCGCGTTCTCGAGTCCACCGACGAGAGCGCCATCGTGAGCCGTGCCCGCTACTGGCAGGAACGACTGCAATGACTCGTGTGCTCCCTCCCGGCGCGCCGCTGCGCGCCAACGTCGACGCGGCCGAGGTCGCGAAATTCGCGTCGCTCGCGCATCACTGGTGGGATCCGGACAGCGCGATGTTCGGGCCGCTGCACAAGATCAATCCGCTGCGTGTCGATTGGCTCGACCGTGCGGCGGGTGGTCTCGCCGGCAAGCGCGTCGTCGACGTCGGTTGCGGCGGCGGCATCCTGTCGGAGGCGCTCGCCGCACGGGGCGCGGCGGTCGTCGGGATCGACCTGGGCGAAAAGGCACTCGGCGTCGCGCAGCTGCATCAGCTCGAGACCGGATCGAGCGTCGACTACCGGCTGATCGCAGCCGAGGCGCTGGCGGCCGAGACGCCGGCAAGCTTCGATGTCGTCGCGTGCATGGAGCTGCTCGAGCACGTGCCCGATCCGGCGGCGATCGTCACCGCTTGCGCCACGCTGGCGAAACCGGGCGGGATCGTCGCGATCTCGACGATCAACCGCACGCCCAAGGCGTACGCGCTCGCGGTCGTAGGCGCCGAATACGTGTTGCAGATGCTGCCGCGCGGAACGCACGACTACGCCAAATTCCTGCAACCTGCCGAGATTGCCCGTTTCGCGCGGCGCGCCGGCCTCGTTCACGCCGACATCACCGGCCTCGCCTACAACCCGTTCGCGAAGACATTCCGCCTCGTGCCGGACACCGCGGTCAACTACATGATGGCATTCCGCCGCCCGGCCGATGCCTGACGCGCCGGGCGCGCCGCGGGTGCTGCCCGTCGAGGCGGTCCTGTTCGATCTCGACGGCACGATCGCCGATACCGCACCCGATCTGGGCGCCGCGCTCAATCGCGTCCGCGCGGATCGCGGCCTCGCGCCAGTGCCTCTCGCCGCGCTCCGTCCCTACTCCTCGCACGGCGCACGCGGGCTCATCGGCGCCGCCTTTGCCGTCGCGCCTGGCGAGTCGGACTACGTACCGCTGCGCGACGCGTTCCTCGCGCACTATGCCGCGGCCGTGTGCGTCTCGACAGTGCTCTTCGCGGAAGTCGATGCGGTCCTCGCCGCGCTCGATGCGAGGGCGTTGCCGTGGGGCATTGTCACGAACAAGGCGATGCGCTTCACGACGCCGCTGCTCGAGGCGCTGCGCCTCGTTGCGCGCGCCGGCACGATCGTCTGCGGGGACACGACGCCCCACGCGAAGCCGCATCCGGCGCCGCTCGCGTTTGCGGCCGAGCAGCTTGGCGTTGCGCCGTCACGTTGCGTCTACGTCGGCGACGCGCGCCGCGACGTCGAAGCAGGCAAGGCGGCGGGGATGGCGACGCTCGTCGCACGCTGGGGCTACATCGAGTCCGACGAAGCCCCGGACACGTGGGCCGCCGACGGCATCGTCGATGCCCCCGCGGCGCTGCTCGATTGGCTGCCACGCGCCGAGGCTACGAGCATGCGCTCGCGTTGACGAACAACCACTCGGCGGGCTTGCCCGCCCGCGTGCCTGCCACGCGCACCGGCTGGTTCGCGACCAACGGCTTCACGACGGCCAGCATGATGTCGTCGACGCTCGAAAGCGCGATGCCGTTCGCCTGCGTCATCCGGTCGCCGCCGCGCATGCCGAGCATCGCCGCAAAACCGCTGTCGTCGCGGATGGCAAGACCCCCCTGGCCCGCGACGAGCAGCGCCTTCCAGCTGTCGGGCTGTGAGCCGATGCCCGTGAGAAGCTCGGCGTTGACGCGGTAAACCGGCCCCTGGTACCCCGCCGGCGGCGTGCACGCGGCGCGCGCGGCGGCGATCTTCGTCCGTTCGGGGGCTGGCGCCGGGCTCGTGGCCGGCGGTGCGCGCAAAGCGATGTTGCGGACTTCTCCGTGGTCGCGCAGCCGAACGCCATCGTGGTTCACGACTTCCAGGCGCACGTCCTTCGCGACGTCCTGTCCCGAACGCACCAGCACAGGTCCCGCAGGCAGCCGGAACAGCGCATAGCCCGTGCCTCCCCGCTCGGCAAATACGCCGAGGAGCCGCACGTCGCCTTCCATCGGCGCGGCCTTGGTCAGTACGACGGCTGTGCCCGTGCGGCCGAAGATCGGCGCGCTGGCAATCGCCGGCGCCCAGCGGTCGGGCGTTGGGAGCGGCGAAAGCGGCATCGCCGCAGGGCCGAGGAAGCGCCAACCCCAATGCGCAAGCACGAGCGCGAGCGCGACTCCCGCCGCCGCCGTGCCGATCCAAGCGGTGGCACGCCAAGGCCAAGGAAGCGATGCAGTGCGCGGATTCATCGAGGGGGTCGAGTTCCCGGGACAGTGTCGAGGTGTTCGCTATAATGGCTCGGCGCGTCGCGCAGGGCGAAGCGCAAGGCCGCGATCGCGGCACACGTTCCCGCGTTCCTTGAATCCCCGCCTTTCGCGGCTGTCGCCGTATCCATTCGAGCGCCTGCGCGAGCTCTTCTCGGGCATCACGCCGAATCCCGCGAAGAAACCGATCGCGCTCTCGATCGGCGAGCCCAAACATCCGACGCCGCGCCTCGTGCTGGACGCGATGACCGCCGCGGGATCCGGGCTTGCGAATTATCCCATGACGGCTGGTGCCCCCGCGTTGCGCGAGGCGATCGCCCGCTGGCTCGCGCGCCGCCACGGCCTGCCCTCGCTCGATCCGGCGACGCAGGTGCTGCCCGTACTCGGGAGCCGCGAAGCGCTGTTCGCGTTCGCGCAGACCGTGGTCGACGCGAGCCGCGTCGGCGCGACGGTCGTCACGCCGAATCCGTTCTATCAGATCTACGAAGGCGCGGCGTTGCTCGCGGGAGCGACGCCCTATTGCGTCAACGCCAAGCCCGAGCATGGGTTTGCGCCGGCGTGGGACGAGGTTCCCGACACCATCTGGGCCCGCACCCAGCTCGTTTATGTATGCTCGCCCGACAACCCGACCGGCCGCGTGACGACGATCGGCGAATGGCAGCGACTGTTCGAGCTGTCCGATCGCTACGGCTTCGTCATTGCCGCCGACGAATGCTATTCCGAGGTCTACTTCGATGAGGCGAAGCCCCCCCTGGGCAGCCTCGCGGCGGCGCATCAATCGGGGCGCAGCGGGTTTCCGAGGCTGCTCTGTTTCGGGAGCCTCTCGAAGCGTTCCAATGCCCCAGGACTGCGCTCGGGCTACGTCGCGGGCGACGCCGGGCTCGTGAAGTCGTTCCTGCTCTACCGGACCTATCACGGGTCCGCGATGTCGCCGGCCGTCGCGGCAGCCAGTGTGGCCGCGTGGAACGACGAGGTGCACGTCCGAGAGAATCGCGCCGCCTACGCCGCAAAATTCACCGCCCTTCAGCCCCGCCTCGCTGCAGCGTTGCCCTGCCCGATGCCGGAGGCCGCGTTCTATCTCTGGGCGGCGACGCCCGGCGACGACGCGGAGTTCGCCCGGCGACTCTACGCGGAACAGGCGGTGAGCGTGCTGCCGGGAAGCTACCTGGGCCGCGAAGCGCATGGGGCCAATCCCGGCCGCGGCCGGGTGCGGATCGCCCTCGTGGCCCCGCTTGCCGAGTGCGCAGAGGCCGTCGACCGCATTGTCGCCTTCTTAAGGGCCGGCTAACGTTCCCGCGGCGGGCGGGCCCGCGAGCGCTTCATCGCGCCCCGCGACGTTCCGTCGGGACCGCCCCGCTCCCCCCTGGTCCGCCCTAAAATCCCGTGTCATGGCAACCCTTGCGCTGCCGTCGGACCGCGGCTGGCTGGCCGCGCTCAAGGCGGGCTTCCACGCTTCCTGGCTTACGATCCTGCTGATCGTCGCGATCAACAGCGGCTTCGCGGCGATCATGTCGATCGAGGATCCGCGGCCGTTCTGGCATCCGTTCGTCAGCGCCCAGTGCTTCGGCCTCGCGATCGCGTATGCGGTCAACGTCGCGTCGCCGTGGGAGAAGTCGCGTCCCGTCTGGCGGCTGTGCGCGGCGGTGGCGATCGGCACGCTCGCGGGATACGGGCTCGTCGTGCTGGTCAAGTGGTACTTCCTTGGGCTTTCGGGCTACGCGCCCGGCGAGCTCGTCTCGGATTCGCACAAGTTCCAGTGGACGCTCCTGTCGGGCTTCTCGAACGGCCTCTTCGTGAGTCTGTTCTTCCTGCTCAAGTTCCGCGAGACGCGCGCCGAAGCGGCGCTGCACCGGGCCGAGGCGGAACGACATCGCCTCTCGGGGCTCGCGCTCGAGTCCGAGCTCAAGCTCATGCAGGCGCAGGTCGAACCGCACTTCCTCTTCAACACGCTGGCTTCCGTCCAGTACCTGACCGAGACCGATCCACCACAGGCGTCCGCCCTTCTGGGCCACCTGCTCGCCTACCTACGCGCCGCGCTACCTCAGCTGCGAAGCTCGAGCACGACGCTCGGGCAGGAACTGGCGCTGACCGAGGCCTATCTGCAGATCCTCAAGATGCGGATGGGCTCTCGCCTCGCATTCACGATCGATGTCCCCAACGAGTTGCGCATGGAGCCGTTCCCCCCCGGTCTCCTGATCTCGATCGTCGAGAACGCGGTCACCCATGGCCTCGAGCCGAGTGCTGCGGGCGGCAGCGTGCGCGTCGAGGCGCGCCGCGAGGGCAATCGGCTCGTGGTGGCGGTCACCGATACGGGCGTGGGTCTCCGGGCCGCCGGCCGCCCCGGCCAGGGCGTGGGCCTCGCCAACGTGCGTGAGCGCATTGCCGCGCTGTTCGGCTCGAAGGGCCGCTTTTCGCTGGCCGAAGCGCCGCCACACGGCGCACGCGCCGCGATCGAAGTTCCGCTCGCGGGGGACTAGAGGCCCACCGTGCCGACGGCGCTGATCGCCGAGGACGAGCCGCTGTTGCGGGCGCAGCTCCGTGCGCGCCTTGCGGCCGCCTGGCCCGAGCTCGAGATCGTCGCCGAAGCCGCTAACGGCGACGAGGCGCTCGCCCAGGCGGCCGAGTTCCGACCCGACATTGCGTTCCTCGACATCAGGATGCCGGTCCGGAGTGGCCTCGAGGTCGCGCGCGAGATCGGCGGCGGTTGCCACGTGGTGTTCGTCACCGCTTACGATGAATACGCGGTGGCCGCGTTCGACGAAGGTGCGGTCGACTATGTTCTGAAGCCGCCCGCACCCGAGCGAATCGCCAAGGTAGTCGCGCGCCTCAAGGCGCGTCTGGCCGCGGCTCCGCTCGACCTCACGGCGTTGCTCGCGAAGCTCGCGCCCCACAATGGCGCCGGCGCACCGCTCAAGTGGATCCGCGCCTCGCTCGGCGCGTCGATGCGGATGATCGCGGTCGATGACGTGATCTATTTCCAGGCCGGCGACAAGTACACCAAAGTGATCACCGGTGACGGCGAAGCGCTCATCAGAAAACCGATCAAGGAGCTCTACGAGGAGCTCGATACCGAGGCGTTCTGGCAGATCCACCGTGGCACGATCGTGAACCTGCGCGCGATCGCCCGCGTCGATCGCGACTGGCGCGGCGAACCGGTGATCGTGCTGCGCGAGCGCGACGAGAAGCTCCCCGTAAGCCGCACGTTCGCGCATCGCTTCAAGTCGATGTAGCAGGCGCCGGGCTTGTCGGAGCCCGTGCCTGCCCCCACCTTCACCGCTGTCGCGCCCCGGCCGCTCGCCCGCGGCACGGTAGAATTCGGCCTTGGGGAAGGCCTCCCCGGCCGTCCATTCCTCCATGCACGATCTCGAACGCACCATCGACGAAGCGTGGGAAACCCGCGCGACGCTCTCCGCCGGCGCGGCCTCGAAGCAGCTGCGGGAGGCAGTCGAGCACGTCATCGCCGAGCTCGACGCCGGGCGCGTCCGTGTCGCTGACAAGTCGAATGGCGCGTGGACCGTCCACCAGTGGATCAAGAAGGCGGTGCTGCTCTCGTTTCGGATCGTCGACAACGCCGGGATCGGCCTGTCCGGGCCGAACGTGCCGTTCCGCTTCTATGACAAGGTGCCAACGCGCTTCGCGCAATATTCCGACGCCGACTTCGCGAAGGCGGGCGTACGCGTCGTGCCGCCCGCCGTCGCCCGGCGCGGCGCCTACGTGGCACCGAACGTGGTCCTGATGCCGTCGTACGTGAACATCGGTGCGTACGTGGACGAAGGCACGATGGTCGATACGTGGGCGACGGTCGGCTCGTGCGCGCAGATCGGCCGCAACGTCCACCTCTCGGGCGGCGTGGGCATCGGCGGCGTGCTCGAGCCGCTGCAGGCGAATCCCACGATCATCGAGGACAACTGCTTCATCGGCGCGCGCTCCGAGGTCGTCGAAGGCGTCATCGTCGAAGAGAATTCGGTGCTGGGGATGGGCGTGTTCATCGGCCAGAGCACCAAGATCTACGATCGCGCGACGGGAGCGGTCAGCTACGGCCGCGTGCCAGCGGGATCGGTCGTGGTCGCGGGCAGCCTCCCATCGGGCACCGGCGATTGCCACCTGTATTGCGCCGTCATCGTGAAGCGAGTCGACGCGAAGACGCGCTCGAAGACGAGCATCAACGAGCTCCTGCGGGCGTGACCGCCATGCCCGTCAAGCTCAAGACTCCGGAGGAGATCGCGAAGATGCGCATCGCGGGGCGACTCGCCTCCGAGCTTCTCGACCATCTGACGCCGCACGTGAAGGCCGGCATCACGACGGGCGAGCTCGACGAGATCGCGCACGAGCACCAGGTGGATGTGCTCGACGTGATCCCGGCGACGCTCAACTATGCCCCGCCGGGGCACTCACCGTACCCCGCGACGATCTGCACGTCGGTCAACCACGTTGTCTGTCACGGCATCCCCGGCGACAAGAAGCTGAAGCCGGGCGACATCGTCAACATCGATGTCACGGTGATCAAGGACGGCTGGCATGGCGACTCGAGCCGGATGTTCTACGTCGGCGCGCCGTCGATCCAGGCGCGCCGGCTGGTCGAGACGACCTACGAGGCGATGTGGCGCGGCATCCGGATGGTGCGCCCCGGGGCGCACCTGGGCGATATCGGCCACACGATTCAGCGCTTCGCCGAAGGCCAGGGATACTCGGTTGTCCGCGAATTCTGCGGCCACGGCATCGGCGCGCAGTTCCACGAAGAGCCGCAGGTGCTCCACTACGGCCGCCCGGGCACCGGTCTCGTGCTCGCGCCCGGAATGGTGTTCACGATCGAGCCGATGATCAACGCGGGCCGCGCCGCGATCCGCGGCCTCGCCGACGGCTGGACGATCGTGACCGCCGATCATTCGCTGTCCGCGCAGTGGGAGCACACGGTCGCCGTCACCCACGACGGATTCGAGGTGCTGACCGTATCCCCTGGCGCACCCCCGCCGCCCCCGCATTGAACGAACCGATCGCGCCGCCTGCGATGCGCCCGGACCGCCTCCCGGCGGGCGCCGTCCGGCGCTGGCGCGAGGGGCTCGACGCAGCGCGCGCGGCGCTGCACGGGGCCTTCATGGCGCGCCCCGACACCTCGCGCCTGCTCAGGGACTCGGCCCGTGCCGTCGATCGCGTTCTCGACGACGTGTGGACCGAGCTCGGCGCACCGCCCGACCTGGCGCTCATCGCCGTCGGCGGTTACGGTCGCGGCCAGCTCTACCCGCACTCCGACGTCGACGTCCTGCTCCTCCTTCCGCAGGACCTCGACCCCGACGCGACCGCGTTCGTCGAACGCTTTGTGAGCGTGCTGTGGGACATCGGCCTCGAGGCCGCGCACAGCGTGCGCACGATCGCCGAGTGCGAGCGCGAGATGGCCGGCGACGTCACTGTCCAGACCAGCCTGCTCGAGCATCGCTTCGTCGCCGGCTCTCGGCGCCTCTTCGCGAGCTTCCGCCGTGCGTTCTCCGCGTTGACTGATCCGCAGGCGTTCTACGAGGCGAAGGCACTCGAGCAGCAGCAGCGCCATCTCAAATACCACGACACGGCATACAACCTCGAGCCGAACCTGAAGGAGAGCCCCGGCGGCCTGCGCGATCTGCAGACGGTGCTGTGGATCGCCCGCGCGGCGGGACTCGGGCGCTCGTGGCGCGAACTCGCGCAAGCCGGGCTCATGACGATGCAGGAGGCGCGCGCGGTGTCCCGGCAGGAGCGCGTGATCGGGGCGCTTCGCGTGCGCCTCCACTATCTCGCCGGCCGGCGCGAGGACCGCCTGGTGTTCGATCTTCAGACCGCGCTGGCCCGCGAGCTCGGGCTTGCCGACACGGGGGCCAAGCGCGCGAGCGAGCAGCTGATGCAGCGGTACTACCGTGCTGCGAAGCTCGTCCGGCAGATCAATGTGATCCTGCTGCAGAACCTCCACGCCCGGCTGTTTCCACTGGCGACCGAGCCGGTCCCGATCGACGCCGAATTCCAGGCGACCGACGAGCTGCTCGACCTCTCGGACGAGACGCTGTTCGAGCGGCGTCCCTCGGCGATGCTCGATGCGTTCCTGACGATGCAGCGGCACGCCGAGCTCAAGGGCATGTCGGCGCGGACACTGCGCGCGTTGTGGCGCAATCGCAATCGGATCGATGCACGCTTCCGCCGGGATCCGGACAACCGCGCGCGGTTCCTGCAGATTTTTCGCGAACCCCGCGGCCAGACGCACGAGCTCAGGCGGATGAACCAATACGGCATCCTGGGCCACTGCCTGCCGGCGTTCGGCCGGATCGTGGGCCAGATGCAGCACGATCTCTTCCACGTCTACACGGTGGACGAGCACATCCTGATGGTGATCCGCAACCTCCGGCGATTCACCGAAGCCCAGCACGCGCACGAGTACCCGCTCTGCTCGAGACTCATGGCGGACTTCGAGCGCAAGGAAGTGCTGTACCTTGCCGGCCTGTTCCACGACATCGCGAAGGGCCGCGGCGGCGACCACTCGGTGCTGGGCCAGCGCGATGCCGTGCGCTTCTGTCGCGCGTACGGGCTCCCACGCGAAGACGCAGAGCTCGTTGGCTGGCTCGTGCAGGAGCACCTCACGATGTCGGCGACGGCGCAGCGGCAGGACCCGTCGGACCGCGAAGTCATCGCCGCCTTCGCCCGCAAGGTAGGCGACTTGCGACGCCTGACCGCGCTCTACGTGCTGACGGTGGCGGACATCCGCGGCACGAGCCCCCGCGTGTGGAACGCATGGAAAGCGCAGCTGCTCGAGGACCTGTTCCACGCGACGCGGCGCGTCCTCGCCGGCGAGGACGCCGGGCGCACGCTGCAGGACTCGTTGCAGGAGCGGCGGGACGAGGCGTGCCGTCTGTTGCGCCTCTACGCAGTTCCCGCCGACGCCGAGCGCGCGTTGTGGCGGCATCTCGACATGCCGTACTTCATGCGGCACACCGCGGAGGAGATCGCGTGGCACGCGCGCCATCTGTACTGGCGCGTCGACAAGACCGATCCAGTCGTCAAGGTTCGCCTTGCACGGTCGGGCGCGGGTCTCCAGGTTCTGGTGTATCTGCCCGACCAGAAAGAGCTGTTCGCGCGCGTCTGTGGCTACTTTGGTCGCCGCGGCCTGTCGATTCTCGAAGCGAAGATCCACACGACGCGGCACGGCTTTGCGCTCGACACCTTCGCCGTCCACAATCCCACTGACGCGAGCGCGTCCTACCGCGACTCGATCCAGCTGATCGAGTTCGAGCTCACCGAACTGCTGCGGGATCCGCTGCCGCTCACGCCTCCCGCGGCCGGGCGCGTGAGCAGGCAGCTTCGGCACTTCCCGCTCACGCCTTCGGTACAGATCTTCCCCGACGACAAGGGCACGCACTACATCCTCGAGATCGTCGCCGGTGATCGCCCGGGCCTGCTCGCGCAGATCGCGTGGACACTCGCGCAGGCCAACATCAACGTGGCGAGCGCACGGATCAATACGCTCGGCGAGCGCGCCGAGGACGTTTTCCTGGTCGATGGCGCGCGGCTACACGACGAGCAGGCGCTGTTGCGCCTCGAGACTGCCCTGTACGATCAGCTGCGCGTGTAAAGCTGCTGCGCAGCCCGGCTGCGTCGTTGTGTCCTCGCTCGGCCCTCGCCGTACCCCTCAGTACTGTCTCGGGCCTCGCTGCGGGCCGCCTCGCATCCGGTCTGCTCGCGACGCTTTACACAGTATGAGCTGCCGGCCGCGAAAGCTTCACTCTTCGACCGTGGCGACGTCGGGAAACAGGATGTCGGTGTAGCCGAACTGCCGGAAATCGCGCATTCGCATCGGGTAGAGGATGCCCTGCAGGTGATCGCACTCGTGCTGGACGACGCGGGCGTGGAAGCCGGATACGTCGCGCGCGATCGGCTGCCCCGCGGCATCGAAACCCTCGTAGCGGAGGCGCGCATGGCGCGGCACCACGCCGCGCAGCCCCGGCACGGACAGGCAGCCCTCCCAGCCCTCCTCCATCTCGTCGCCAAGGGGCGTAAGGACCGGATTCACGAGCTCGGTGTAGGGCACGGGCTCCGCGTCCGGATAGCGCGGATTCCGCGCAACTCCGAAGATCACCACCTGGAGCGGGACGCCGATCTGCGGCGCGGCGAGGCCGGCACCGTTGTGGGCCGCCATTGTGTCGCGGAGATCCTGCAGGAGCGCGGCCAGCTCCGGCGTATCGAATGTCGCGACAGGCCGCGACGGCTCGAAGAGGCGCGGGTCGCCCATGCGGAGCACTTCGCGGATCATCGGTCGCCCACGAGCGGTACGATGTGCTCGAGCAGCGTACGCACCTTATCCATCGCGGTCTCGAGCACGCGCGCGATGCCGTCCATCGACACCACGTGTTCGGAGTCCCCACGGCCCGCAGCGTGGTTCACCACTACGTCGATCGCGACGTACGGAAGATCGAGCTCGCGCGCGAGCGCCGCTTCCGGCATGCCCGTCATGCCGACGAGCGTCGCGCCGTCGCGGTCGAGGCGGTCGATCTCGGCGGCGGTCTCGAGGCGTGGCCCCGACACCGCGCCATAGACGCCACCGTCGGTGAGCGCGATGCCGGCGCTGCCCGCCGCGGTCAGGCACAGCGCCCGCAGCGACGGGGTGTACGGCTCGGTGAAATCGACGTGCACGACGCTCTGGTCGCCGCCATCGAAGAACGTGCCCTCGCGATCGTGGGTGTAGTCGATCAACTGATGTGGCAGCACGAGCTCGCCGGGCGCCGCGCCGCGAATGCCCCCCACGGAAGCGACGGCCAGCACGGCTGTCGCGCCGCGGTCCTTCAACGCCCACAGATTTGCGCGATAGTTGACGCGGTGCGGCGGAATCGTGTGACCGTGGCCATGCCGGGCGAGGAAGACGGTATCCCGCCCCGCGATCTGGCCGAAGAGGAGCGCTGACGACGGCTCGCCATACGGCGTCCGGACGACCTCGCGATGGGCCACGGCAAGGGTCGACAAGCGCGTCAGGCCGCTTCCGCCTATGATTGCGAGCATGGTATTTGCTTAAAAACGGGGCTGAGTCGGGGGAACTGAGGCCTTCCGAGGCGTTGCGCGGCGCTTCCCGACCTTGGCGGTACCAGGGGCGGCGCCGGGTGCGGGGTAGAAGTCCCCGCGGATTCATGACATTATCATGGAAACCTGCGTCACCACCTGGGTTTTGGGTCGTGCCGCGATTGTAGCCCGGGGCGAATCCTCATGTACCTCGACAGGCTGTTCAGACTGATGGCGGAGAAACAGGCGTCGGACCTGTTCATCTCTTGCGGCGCGCCGATCAACATCAAGGTGAACGGCGTGGTCGCTCCGATTTCGACCCAGCCGATGGACGTCGAGACCGTGCGGCGAATCGCCTATGAGCTCATGAACAAAGAGCAGACGCGCGAGTTCGAGAACGAGAGCGAGATGAACCTCTCCCACCTCGACCGCGCGGTGGGCAACTTCCGGATCAACATCTTCCGCCAGCGCGGCACGATCTCGCTGGTGATCCGCTTCGTGCGGAGCCACATCCCGGCGTTCGAGGACCTGCGACTGCCGCTGGTACTGCTCGACATCGTGATGCAGAAGCGCGGGCTCGTGCTCATCGCCGGGGCGACGGGTTCCGGGAAGTCAACCACGCTTGCGGCGATGATCGATCATCGCAACAGCAACAAGTCGGGCCACATCCTGACGATCGAGGACCCGATCGAGTATCTCTTCGAGCACAAGCAGTCGATCGTCAACCAGCGCGAGCTGGGCGTCGATACCCAGAGCTACCAGGCCGCGCTGCAGAACGGCCTGCGCGAGGCGCCGGACCTGATCATGATCGGCGAGATCCGCGACCGCGAGACGATGCAGCAGGCGCTCCTCCACACCCTGACGGGCCACCTGTGCCTCTCGACGATCCACGCCAACAACAGCTATCACGCAATGTCGCGGATCATCAATCTGTTCCCCTACGATGCACGGCCCGGTCTTTTGTCCGACCTCTCGATCGGGTTGCGGGCGATCGTCTCCCAGCGCCTCGTCCGCAACGTGGACGGAGACCTCCAGCCAGCCGTCGAGATCCTGCTCAATACAGCGCTGATCGCCGAGCTGATCAAGAACGGCGAGACCGTGCAGATCAAGGAAGCGATGGAGCAGTCGCTCTATCCCGGATCCCAGACTTTCGAGCAGGCGCTCTGCCGCTTGCACCTCGACGGGCAGATCGGTTACGACGAGGCGATGACGGCATCGGACTCGCCGACCAACCTGGCCTGGCTCATCAACCAGAATTCGCCATCGGCACGTGTCGAAGGCATGGCGGCCAAGGGTCGCGAGGACGAAACGAAGCGCTCGCAGGGCGACTTCTCGACGCTCCACATCGACGCCGCGATGCTGGACCGGCCCCACTAAAAACAGCCGATGGAAGGCGCGCTGCGTGGTGGCCGCTCCGCGGCTGACGCAGCGCGTATTTGCTAATATCCGGTGATGAATTTCGTTACCGGGATTGCCGTCGACCCCACGCTCGAGCTCGCCCGGGCGCTGATCGCGCGGCCGTCCGTCACACCTGACGACGCGGGCTGCCAAGCACTGATCGCGGCACGCCTCGAACGGATCGGCTTCCGCTGCGAAACACTCGTCGCCGGCGGCGTGACGAATCTCTGGGCGCGGCGCGGTACCGCCCGGCCGCTCGTTTGTTTCGCCGGCCACACCGACGTCGTTCCGACCGGACCGCGCGAAGGCTGGCACTCGGATCCGTTCGTACCCACCGAACGCGACGGCTGGCTCTATGGCCGCGGCGCCGCCGACATGAAGTCGTCGCTCGCAGCCTTCGTGACCGCAGCCGAAGGTTTCGTCACGGACCACGCGAGCGCCGGGGGTTCGATCGCCCTCCTGATCACGTCCGACGAGGAAGGACCCTCGATCGACGGCACGGCTCGCGTCGTCGAGAAGCTCGCCGCGGGCGGCGAGACGATCGACTATTGCGTAGTCGGCGAGCCGACCGCAGTCGAGCACCTGGGCGATATGCTCAAGAACGGACGCCGCGGGACACTGTCCGGACGCCTCGTCGTGAAGGGCATTCAGGGTCACGTCGCCTATCCGAAGCTCGCGCGAAACCCGATCCACGAGGCCGCGCCAGCCTTGGCCGAACTCGCGGCAACGCAATGGGACGACGGTGACGCGTACTTTCCGCCGACGACGTGGCAGATCTCGAACCTCCATGCCGGCACGGGAGCGACAAACGTGATCCCCGGCACGCTCGAAGCGCTGTTCAACTTTCGCTTCGCGCCGGCCAGCACGCGCGAATCGCTCGCCGTGCGTCTCGAGGGCGTGCTCCGAGAGCACGCCCTCGACTACGCGCTCGTCTGGACGGGTTTCGGTAAGCCCTATCTAACGCCGAGCGGCAAGCTCGTCGGCATTGCGAGCGACGTGGTCCGCGAGGTGGCGGGCGTTGCGCCCGAGGTGTCGCGCACGGGTGGCACGTCGGACGGCCGATTCATCGCCGATATCTGCCGTGAGCTGATTGAACTCGGGCCGGTCGGAGCTTCGATTCACCAGCTGAACGAGCGCATCCGCATCGCGGACCTGGCGCCTCTCGCGCGGATCTACCGGCGGATTCTCGAGCGGCTGCTCGTGCCGGGCGCGCGACCTTGACGACCGCGGCGCACGATCTCGAGACGCTGCGCGACTGGCTGCGGTTCGCCGTCACGCGCTTCGGCGAGGCGAAGCTCGCCTTCGGTCACGGCACCGACAACGCCTACGACGAAGCGGTCTACCTCCTGCTCAACGCGCTGTCGCTGCCACTGGATCGCCTCGAGCCGTTTCTCGACGCGCGCCTTACGCAGCCCGAACGTGCACACATCGAGCAGCTCCTGGCGCGACGCATCGACCAGCGTGTGCCCGCTGCCTATCTCACGCACGAGGCGTGGCTCGGCAGCTTCCGCTTCTACGTCGACGAGCGCGTAGTGATCCCGCGCTCGCTGATCGCGGAGCTCCTGCCGGACGGGCTCACACCGTACCTGGGACCGCCGGAGAAGATCGCGACCGCGCTCGACCTTTGCACCGGATCGGGCTGCCTCGCCGTCCTGCTCGCGCACGCCTATCCGGCGGCCGACGTCGACGCCGTCGACATCTCGACCGACGCCCTGACCGTCGCGCAGCGCAACGTCGCCGACTACGGCTTGGGCGACCGGATCAACCTGGTTCGCTCCGACATGTTCTCGAACCTCCCCGAGAACACTTACGACCTCATCATCAGCAATCCGCCGTACGTGACCGCCGTGGCGATGGAGGACCTGCCGCCGGAATATCGCCACGAGCCCGAGCTTGCGCTCGCGGGTGGCGAAGACGGCCTCGACGCCGTGCGGACGATCGTGCAGACGGCGCCGCAGTTCCTGAATCCGGGCGGTACGCTGGTCGTTGAAGTCGGTCACAACCGGGTGGCTGCCGAGCTCGCGTTTCCGCGGCTGCCGTTCGTCTGGCTCGAGACGGCCGGCGTCGACGACGGCGTCTTCCTGCTCTCGCGCGAGGAGCTGATCGCCGGCCGGTAGCCCCGCTAGTCGAGGGAGAAGAACTTCCGAATGCGGCGGACGAGCTCTGCCGCGCTGTACGAGTTCTCGCGGGCGCGTGCCTCGGCCGACAGCGCCAGCAACTTGGCATCGTTGGCGGTTTGGCGCGTGACAACTACCTTTGAGATTGGATCGAGCAGCTCGGCTCGCGCCCGTACGATCGCGTCGAAGCCCGCCTTGTCGAGGCGATAGCAGTGCACGTCGTCCAGCGCGACGATGGTGGCCACGCGCGCTTGCCCGGTAAGGAGCCCCATCTCGCCGAAACATGACGGCGCCTCGAGCGTCGCCAGGTGGTCGCGCGCGCCAGTACCCCCCGTGCTGTCGTCGTAGATGCCGACGCGCCCGTGCGCGAGGATGAACAGCGAATCGGCGGCCTCGCCCTGGCGGGTGATCACGTCGTCCGTGACGTACGGACAGTCGGTCAGCTCCGAGGCGAGCACACGGCGCTCGGTGTCGGTCAGCGCCGCGAACAGGTCGATCCGGGCGAGCGTCGCCGCGCGGGAAGCCAGCTCGCGCTCTCGCTGCTCTTCGACATTGGAGCGCTTTCCGCGGAGGAGGACGCGGTGGGGCAGCGGCATTTCCATCCGGTGCCGTGCGAGGGTCGCTGCGACGTGGAGCCGCACCTGGGAATCCGTCCACTGGTCGTGGGCGAGATCGATAAGCCCGTACCGGACGACGTAGTCGATCGCTCCGTCGTCGAACCTGGCGCAGTAGACGATGATGGGTAGGTCGCGCGCGACGTTGCGGATCTCCGCGTGGGCGAGGCCATCGGCAACCGCGGCAATGACTCGCGACGGCGCGACGTCATAGCTCACGTGGAACTCGACGTCGCGTCTTTGCGCGATCCGCTCGTCGCCCCTGCGGCCGAGCACGGTCACCCGGTTCTTGATCAGCTGACTGTTCGGAATGATGACGGTCTCGTTCACATTGGTCGCGATGGACGTGTACCGCCAGCGAATACCTACGACCTGCCCCGAGACGCCCTCCATCCGGACCCAGTCGCCGATCCGGCACGTGTTGTCGAGCTGCAGCGCGATGCCCCCCCACAGGTTCTCGAGCGGCTCGCGCAGCGACAGCGCGACGCCACCGGTGAGGATCGCCGACGTCGTGATGATGCCCGCGAGGTTCACGCCGGCGTCCTTCATCCGGATCAGCACGAACACGATCAGGATGATGGCAATCAGAACGTCGGCCAGGATCCGCGGCAGCGCGAGGCGCTTGAGCACACCCTGGAACACGCACATGAGCGCGATACGCGTGAATCCGATCGCGACCAGCAGGAGCAACGCCTCACGGATCACGAGCGCAATCGTGGCGTCGCCGAGCGCGGTGCCGTAGCGGGCGAGCAGGACGAGGCCGACGAGCCCCACCCCCATCGTGATCGACATGCCGATCATGTTCCCGCGCAGGTCGCGACGCAGCCACCGCGTGATCAGCGCAAGCACCAGGCCCGCTGCGACGAACATCTGGGCGTCGAAGATCAGTTCGGGCGTGGGCATCGGCGATGCGTAGGGCGTGGCGGGCGCCGCCGATTATATAGAATGGAGGTCGCGCCATCCGAAGCCTTCCGTCCCTTTCCCGTGACCTCTTCCCGCACCGGTGGCGAGATTCTCGTCGCGAACCTGCTGGCCCAGGGCGCCACGCACGCCTTCGCGGTCCCGGGCGAAAGCTATCTCGCGGTGCTCGACGCGCTCTACGACGTTCGCGAGCGGCTATCGCTCGTCGTCTGCCGGCAGGAAGGGGGCGCGGCGTACATGGCGGAGGCCTACGGCAAGCTCACTGGGCGGCCTGGCATCGCGCTCGTGACGCGCGGGCCCGGAGCAACGAACGCCGCGATCGGCGTGCACGCGGCACAGCAGGACTCGACGCCGATGCTGCTGCTCGTGGGCCAGGTGGGCGGCGATTTCGTCGATCGCGAGGCGTTCCAGGAAATCGACTACCGACGCATGTTCGACGGTGTCGCGAAATGGGTCGCGCAAATCGATCGTGCCGATCGCATTCCCGAATACGTTTCGCATGCATATCGATTAGCCATGTCCGGTCGTCCCGGCCCGGTCGTCCTGGCACTCCCCGAGGACATGCTGTCGACGCGGGCCGAAGCCCTCGACGGCCCACGTGTCGAGGCCGTGAGCGCGGCGTCGGACCCGGCGCTCGTCGCCGCGGCCGCGGCGAAGCTCGCCACCGCCCGGCGGCCGATCGTGATCGTCGGTGGCAGCCGTTGGGACGCCGCGGCGTGCGACACGTTGCGGACGGTGGCCGAAGCGCTGGCGCTGCCTGTCGCCTGCGGGTTCCGCAACCAGGATCTGTTCGACAACCGCCATCCGCTCTATGCCGGCGACGTCGGCATCGGCATCAACCCCAAGCTCGCGACGCGCGTGCGCGAGGCCGACGTGCTGCTCGTGATCGGTGAACGTCTGGGCGAGATGACGACGTCGGGCTACACGCTGCTTACGCCTCCGGTAGCCGCGCAGACGTTGATCCACGTGCACCCCGGCGCGGAAGAGCTCGGCCGCGTCTATCAACCTGCGCTCGCGATTGCGGCAACCCCCGGCGCATTTTTAGCTGCACTCGCACCCGACGTGCGGGCTGCGGCCGCCGATGTCGCGTCCCACGCCAAGGCGGCACGCGCGGACTACGAGGAATGGCAAACCCCGCGCCCCGTCCCTGGCTCGCTCGATCTCTGGCAGATCGTCCGCTGGCTCGACGCACGACTGCCCGACGACGCGATCGTGACCAACGGCGCCGGCAACTACTCGACGTGGCTGCACCGCCTCTATCGCTATCGCCGCTTTCGCACGCAGCTCGCGCCCTATGTCGGCTCGATGGGCTACGGTGTGCCCGCGGCGATCGCGGCGAAAGCCGTGCACCCGGATCGAATGGTGCTTTCGTGGAACGGCGACGGCTGCTTCCTGATGAACGGCCAGGAACTCGCGACCGCGGTGCAATACGGCCTCGCGATCGTGTTCGTCGTCGTCGACAATGGCATGTACGGGACGATCCGCATGCACCAGGAACGGACGTATCCGGCACGCGTCTACGGCACGGACCTCATCAATCCGGATTTCGCCGCGCTGGCCCGCGCATTCGGCGCAGAGGCCGAGACGATCGTCCGTACCGAGGAGTTCGCGCCTGCGTTCGAGCGGGCCCAGGCCACCAAAGGCCCGGCGCTTCTCCACCTCAAGCTCGATCCGCAGGCGATCACGATGAACGCGTCGATCGACGCGCTCCGGGACGCCGCTCGCCGCGCGAAGAGCTGAAGCCGCTCAGGTTTTTGGCACCACGCGGGCGCTCGAGCCCGAGCCTTCGATCAGCACCTTCTGTCCCTGCTGAAGCGCAGGATTCGTTGGCTGCGTGATCGACACGAGGACGCCCGAGTCCAGGCGCACGAACACCTGCTGCGCCGGTTGCGGACGGGCGAAATACTCGCGCTGCGTATAGTTGCCCCCGACGGCGCCCGCGATGGCACCGGCGGCGATCGCCACGTCGCGGCCCGTTCCCGCGCCGATCAGGCTCCCGAGCCCGGCACCGGCGAGCCCCCCGAGGATGGCGCCCACACCTAATTCGTGATTGGACTTGATCTCGGTCGCGTTGATCTGCTCGACGACGCCCGAGCGAATCTCGATTTCGCCGGTGGCGCCGGCCCGGGTGTGCCGCATGCGGCCAGGAGGGACAGCCACGAGACAAGGGCAAGGATCGACACTGCGCGCCTCATGAGATCACTCCGTGGGGTGAGGCAATGGGCCGCATTATCGAGCAATCGGTCCACGAATTCGACGGTCCGCGCCGGATCACTCGTTGTCCAGTGCGGCGCGCGCGGCCTTGAGCTCCGCGAGCTGCGGCGCGCCGAGCGTCGGATATTGGAGGCCGAGTCCCTCCATAGCCTCGACGATCGCGGCTGCGACGATGAGCCGCGTGTACCATTTGTTGTCGGCGGGCACGACGTACCACGGCGCGTGCTTCGTCGCCGTCGCACGGATCGCTTCCTCGTAGGCCTGCATGTAGGCTCGCCAGTGGCCGCGCTCCTTCACGTCGGCGGCCGAGAACTTCCAGTTCTTCTCGGGCTCGTCGAGCCGCTCCATGAACCGCCGCTTCTGCTCCTTCCGCGACACGTTGAGGAAGAACTTGAGCACCAGCATTCCGTTGTGCGCAAGGTAGCGCTCGAACCCGGCGATGTCCGCGAGTCGGTCGTCCCAGATGTCACGCCCAATGAGCGGGGGAGGCAGCCGTTGCGCGCGCAGAAAATCCGGATGCACGCGGACGACCAGCACCTCCTCGTAATACGACCGGTTGAAGATGCCGATCCGCCCGCGCTCGGGCAAGGCGCGCGCACACCGCCACAGAAAATCGTGATCGAGCTCCTCGGGCGATGGCGCCTTGAACGAGTAGACCTGGCAGCCCTGCGGATTCACGCCCGACATCACGTGCTTGATGGTTCCGTCCTTGCCGGCCGCGTCCATTGCCTGGAACACGAGCAGCATGGCCCAGCGATTCTGGGCGTAGAGCTTGTCCTGTTCCATCGCGAGCCACTTGCTGCCGCGCGCGAGCAAATCTTTCGCTTCGTCCTTTGATTCGGAATCGAGGCCACCCGTGTCGGCCGGATCGAAGTCCTTGAGCCGGAACCCCTTGCCCTTGACGATCCTGTAGGGATCCACCAGTCGGCGAAAGGTCGCGACGACATCGTCTTTCGGCACGGCGAACCTCCATGGCGTCGGCTGACGTTCCGAGAGTTTAGCGCGCCGCCACGGTTTGACACGCGGCCCGCGCAAACCCTAGCATCGCACCGGAGGGCGGGTCGTGCATCCGCCGAGATCGCGAAACCGCGGGAGGATGCGTGCACGCTTCGCTGCGTCGCCTGGGAGTGCGACTCGTTGTCGGAATCGCGGGGCTGATCGCGCTCGTGCCTGTGTTCGCGCAGGCCCCCTACCCCAACCGGCCGATCCGGATCGTCGTCCCGTACACCGCCGGCACCGGGATCGACATCCTCGCGCGGGCGACCGGCCAGAAGCTGTCCGATCGGATGAAGGTGGCCGTCGTCGTCGAGAACCGACCGGGCGCGAGCGGCAACATCGGCACCGAGGCCGTCGCCAAGGCCGCGCCCGACGGCTACACGCTGCTCATGACTGCGAGCACACACGTGACCAACGCAGCGTTGCAGTCGAGCGTGCCGTACGACCCGGCCAAAAGCTTCACGCCAATCGGCCCCACGGCAGTCGGGAACCTCGCGCTTGTCGTGCATCCGTCGGTGCCGGCAAAGTCGGTGCAGGAGCTGGTCGCGCTCGCCAAGTCCGAGCCGGGCAAGCTCAACTACGCTTCGCCCGGGAGCGGCACGCCGCATCATCTCGCGATGGAGCTCTTCAAGCTGCACTTCAAGGTCGACCTCACGCACGTGCCGTACAAGGGCACGGCAGGCGCGGTGCAGGATCTCCTGGGCGGCCAGGTTCAGGTGATGTTTCTCCCGGTGCACGTCGCGTTGGCGCAGGTGCAGGCCGGCAAGCTCCGGATGCTCGCCGCCGGCGGCGCGAAGCGCTCGCCCGTCACGCCCGAGGTCCCCTCGCTCGCCGACGAGGGCGTCACCGACATCGACGTCGACATCTGGTATGCGATGCTCGCGCCCGCGGGACTGGCGAAGGAGCAGGCGGCGCTCCTCAATACCGAGATGAACGCAATCCTCGCCGACCCCGAGGTTCGCGACAGCCTGCTGAAGCAGGGTCTCAACCCCACCCCGGGCAAGCCCGAGGACCTCACGCGAATGATCGACACGGACCTCGAGCGCTGGACGAAGATCGTCCGCGCCGCGCAAATCAAGGCCGACTGAATTCCATGACGACCAAGCTCGACATCTTCAACCACGTCTTCCCGCGCAAGTTCTACGAACGGATGCTCAAGGTCGCGCCGGACGGCAAGGACATCCATAAGCGCGTCCGCGCGATTCCGGCGATCGTCGACCTCGACGCGCGCTTTCGGATCATGGATCAGTTCGGGGACTACGCGCAGATCATTTGCCTGGGGTCACCCCCCATCGAGGTGTTCGGCCCGCCGCCGGTCTCGACCGACATGGCACGCCTCGCCAACGACGGGATGGCCGAGCTCGTGCGCAAACACCCCGACCGCTTTCCGGCGTTCATTGCGTCGCTGCCGATGAACGATCCCGAGGGACTTCTGCGCGAGGCGAAGCGCGCGGTGCGCGATCTCGGGGCGGTCGGCGTCCAGGTGTTCACGAATGTCCTCGGCAAGCCTCTCACGGCACCGGAGACGAGGCCGCTGTTCGAATTGATGGCGAAACTCGACCTCCCCATCTGGCTCCATCCCGCACGAGGCGCGGAGTTCCCCGACTATCTCGGTGAGAAGAAGAGCCATTACGAAATCTGGTGGACGTTCGGCTGGCCGTACGAGACGAGCGCCGCCATGGCGCATATCGTATTCGAGGGCCTCTTCGACCGCTTCCCCGACCTCAAGATCATCACGCACCACATGGGCGGAATGATTCCGTACTTCGAGGGACGCGTCGGCCCCGGCTGGGATCAGCTCGGCAAGCGCACCTCCGACGTCGACTACACGAAGCTCCTCAGGAAGCTCAAGAAGCGCCCGGTCGACTACTTTCGCCTGTTCTACGCGGACACGGCGCTCTTCGGCGCGTGGGAAGCGACGAAATGCGGCCTCCGCTTCTTCGGGCCGGAGCGGGTGCTGTTCGCGTCGGACTCACCGTTCGATCCGGAGCGTGGCTCGATGTACACACGCACGACCATCGAGATCGTCGACCGGCTCGATGTCTCACCTGAAGAGCGGCACGCCATCTACGAGGGCAACGCGCGGCGTCTGCTCAAATTGCAGGCCGCATCGCGCCCCAAGGAAATTGATCCGTGAGCGAGCTTGCGATTTCGGTGATCATCGTCCTCGCCATCCTCGGCGCCTCGTGGATCGGCGGCGCCGTGCGGACCCGATTGCCCCAGCACCACCTGAACGAGGATACGAAGGACATGGTCAAGGTCGGGATCGGTTTCCTCGCAACGCTCGCCGCGATGGTGCTGGGCCTCCTTGTCGCGTCCGCCAAGAGCTCCTACGACACGAAGGTCGAGGAGATCCAGCAGATCGCAGCCAAGCTGGTCCTGCTCGATCGCAACCTGCGCGAGGTTGGGCCGGCGGCCGATCCCCTTCGAGCCAGCCTGCGCCAGCTCTTGTCCGAGCAGATCCTTCCACGGTGGGACCGCGGCGCGCTCGACATCGCCACGACCAACGCCGACACCCAGCGCCCGCAGGCGATGGACGACCTGATGCGGGCGCTGCGCTCGCTCACGCCGAGCGGCGAAGTCCAGACCTTTGCCCGCGCGCGGGCGATGGCCCTGAGCGAGCAACTTGTGCAGACACGCTGGCTCCTGATCGAACAGACCGGCCGGACGATTCCGATGCCGTTCCTCGTGGTACTCGTATTCTGGCTCGCCGCGATCGCCGCAAGCCTCACCCTGTTCGCGCCGAGAAACGGCACGCTCGTCGCCATCAGCGTCATCTGCGCCGTCTCGTTCGGCAGCGCGATCTTCCTGATCCTGGAGATGGATCAGCCGTACACAGGACTGATTAAGATTTCGGACGTGCCGCTACGCAGCGCGCTCGCCTTCCTCCAGCGCTGATCAGCGCTCGGTTCCAGGCAGCCCGCGACCGCCGATCAGCTCTTGATACCCACCGGCCGCGCCTCGCGGGGCCTCTTGCTCTGAGTCGACACGGCCTCCACCGACAACGTGAACGAGCGCTGCTCGTTCGGATTCAGCGCGCCAACGCCAACGAGCTTGCGTGCGATCTCCTCGCCGCGGTCGTTGCGGACCGTGACGACGACCGTGTACTCCCACGCGTCGCCATCCGACGGATGCCGGATCGTGCCCTCGATGCGCAGCGGCGTGAGCGCGGGCGTCGGCGCGGGCTCGACAACGCCTGCGCCGCCGTAGCGCACGTAGTGCTTGCACGCTGGGCAGACCAAGGCGCTCTCGAGGATGGTCTCCCGGCAGTGCGGGCACCGGCGGGTCGCGCCGGGATCCCCCGGGCGCTGATTACTCATTGCCGGGTGCCGAGCTCCGTAGCGCCTGCGCCGTGCTTGCCGACTTTCGGACCTTCGCCGTCCTCGCCGCCGAACTCCGCCTTGCCGCGCATCGTCGCGCCCGACGCGACGGACAGTGATCGGGCCTTGAGATCGCCGACGACGATCCCGGTCTTCTGCAAATCGATGCTCGAGGCGCCCAGGACGTTGCCTTCGAGCTCGCCCGAGATCGTGACCTTGTCGGCACGAACGCTGCCGGTCAGCTTGGCGCCGGCCTCGATGGTCAGGTCGCCCTGCACATTGACGTCGCCCTTGAAGCGACCGGCGATGCGCACGCTGCCGCCGCCCTCGATCTTGCCTTCGATCGTGAGGTCGGCGGCGATCACCGATTCCTTGCTCCGCGCGGGCGCCGGCACGGGCGCCGGAGTCGGGGCCGCGGCGCGCGCCGTGGGTTGGTCCGGCTTGGGCGCGGGGGGAGTCTCAACCCGGGCCGGCGGCTCCTTCGCTTCAAAGGCGGGCGAATAGGCGGGCTCCGGAGTAGGCTTGGTGACAGTGTTGTCTTTCCACAGGGACATGATGGGGCCTTTCGAGGGACGGGGATTCCACCATATGCCAAATGGGTAAAAATTGGCAATTGTCGGCGGTTAGAGTCCCTCAAATCGAGCGGCCGGTCTCACGCAAAAGCAACACCCCATAGAATCCCTCCGGTCCTGGCAAATATCCCAAACGCCCGCCACCCTCTCGCCCGATACCGGTTTTGAATTTCCGGAACGCCCCACCCTCCTCGATCACCGGGCGGCCGAATGGGGTCGCTCCGCGCTCGCCGTGACCCGCCAGATCGTGTTGCCGACGTCGTCAACGACGAGCAACGCTCCCTGCTTGTCGATCGCGACACCGACCGGGCGACCCATCGCCTGCCCGTCGGCGTCGACAAACCCGGTCAGCACGTCTTGGGGCATCCCCGACGGCCGGCCGCCCGTAAACGGGACGAAGATCACCTTGTACCCGCTCAGGGGATTGCGGTTCCATGAGCCGTGCTGCCCGACGAACATACCATCTGCGAACCTCGGCCCGAGCTTTTCGCCCGAGGCGGACGTCAACCCCAGTGACGCGGTGTGCGGGCCCAGCGCGTAGTCGGGCACGATCGCGGTGGCGACCAGCTCCGGACGTTGCGGCGCGACGCGCGCATCGACGTGCGCCCCGTAGTAGCTGTAGGGCCAGCCGTAGAAGCCGCCATCGCGCACCGATGTCATGTAATCGGGTACGAGGTCGCTGCCCAGCTCGTCGCGCTCGTTGACCGAGGTCCATAGCTTGCGGCTCTCCGGCTCCCACGCCATCCCGACAGGATTGCGCAGGCCCGACGCGAAGATCCGATGGCTGCCTGTTCGTATATCAATTTCCCAAATGGCGGCGCGCCCGGTTTCCTTGTCGATGCCGTTCTCGCCCACGTTGCTGTTCGAGCCGACCGTCACGTAGAGCTTGGTGCCATTGGCGCTCGCGATGACATTCTTCGTCCAGTGATGGTTGAGGGGTCCTGCCGGCAGGTCGACGACCTTCACGGGCGATGCCGCGATATGCGTCTCGCCAGGCGTATACGGAAAACGCACGAGCGCGTCGCTGTCGGCCACGTAGAAGTCGCTGCCGACGAGCGCCATCCCGAACGGTGATTGGAGACCGTCGATGAATACCGTTCGCGTATCGACGCGGCCATCGCCCTTGCTCGCTCGCAACAGGATGATCCGATTCGCGCTGGGAACGGCAGCGCCTGCCTTCGACAGCGTTTGTTTCATGATCCAGCCGCGAACGCCCCGTCCATCCTCGGGTTTGGGCGGCGCGTTGGTTTCCGCAACGAGGACGTCGCCATTGGGCAGCACGTAAAGCCACCGCGGGTGCTCGAGCTTGTCCGCGAACATCGTGACATCGAGTCCCTCCGCCGCCACGGGATGGGCGCCCGCGGGCCAGCCTACCGCTGGCGCGATCTTCATCGTCGGGACGACTGACGTGGTCGGCGCGGGCAAGCGTGGCGCCGGACCCGTGCCGTCGGCGACGGTGAGCGTCGCCATGTCACCGCACGCAGCGAGCGACGCACTTCCGAGCGCAGCAGTGACGATCGCGATGCGGATTCGCACAACTTCTCCCCGCGGGGTATTGGCCCTCACCTGCGTTATTCGAGCGGACTGCGGCTCTGCGCGATATCGGTGAGCGACGTGTGTTCCTGTAGGACGAATACGCCTTCTTTATCTTTGATCCACAGTGTCAATCGCAGGTCTCGCGTCATCCTGCACCGCCCTACACCAGCATTGGGCTCCGTCTGGTGTTGAAGGGTCTCGAGTGTTCGTAACTTGACACTATCGCAGCGGCCGACCCGCGGAAACGGCCCTGCAGGGCGGCCGCAGCAGGCGGTCTACAGCGATCGGAAAGGAAGGAGATCCAGATGAAATCGAATGGCTTTCGCAGGAGTGCAATCGCTCTCGCGATCGTGGCGCTTGCAGGGTGCTCGACGTGGGACAGCATGACGCATCGAGAGCAGGCGACCACGGTAGGCGCGAGCTCCGGCGCAGTAGGCGGAGCGGTCGTTGGCGGGCCGGTGGGTGCGGTAGCAGGCGCCGCGATCGGCGGCGTCGCCGGTCACGAGATGGCGAAGTCGGAGGACTCGACGAGCGCCACCTCCAAGAGCGCGAACAGCGCCACGACGAGCTCGACCAGCACTGCGAGGCCGAGCGCAGCGGCGAACGATGCCGAGTCGAAGCCGACCCAGTCGAGCACCGCGTCGAATGGCGGAACGAGTTATAGCGGAACGACCTCGCCAGCAAGCACGGAGGCGAACGCGACACCGAAGATGTCGGAAAGCACCCCGACCCGAAGCCCCGAGACGGGTGCAACGACGTCGACGGGCTCGTCGTCGGCGACCATCGCCAACAGTTCGGGCACCATGTCGCGGGATGAATATCTGCGCAAGGTTCAGCAGTCGCTGAACGATCAGGGCTACGACGCGGGCAAGGTGGATGGCAAGTGGGGTCCACAGACATCCGCGGCGCTGAAGAAGTTCCAGGGCGACCATAATCTCGACGCGACGGGCCGCATCGACGCGCAGACCCTCACGGCGCTCGGCATCACGCAACCCGCCCCGTCGGCGACGACCGGTTCGGCAGAGCCGTCGTCGAAGGTCGCGAGCACGAATTCATCGTCGTCCTCGTCCGCGCAATAGGACGCGCGAGGATTCCCGGCGCTGACAGAAGGGCGGCCGGCGGCCGCCCTTCGCCATTCCGGCCTCCTCGCCATCGCACTCGATGCGGCCAGCGAAGAGGCCGCGATGAAAGCAAGGATCCCGAAGGGTCGCTTGCAGAGCTCGCCTCCTGTTCAAATGCCTCGGTACGTTCCCGCGTCCTTTAGCGTCGAAGAAATCCGCGGAGCCTCCGCACGCCCTCGCCAAGGCGATCGTCGGTTGCGGCGAAGCACCATCGCACGAAACCGGCGCCTTCCGGTCCGAAGGCGCTCCCCGGCGCGAGGCCGAGCCCGGCTTGGTGCACGAGCTCCTTGCAGAAGCCCAGGCTGTCGGCGACGCCCGCGATGCGGAAGAACACGTACATCGCTCCCTGAGGCGAAGCGACGTCGATGCCGTCGATCGCGGCGAGATCGCGAACGAGGCGGTCGCGCGCGTGACGGAAGCGCGATAGCGTGTGTGCGACGGTCGATTCACCCTGCGTGACCGCGACTACGCCTGCCCGCTGCACGAAAACGGGCGAGCACGAAGTGTTGTATTCGATGAGCTTTCCGAGGTCGGGCATCAGCGCCGGCGGGGCCACGATCCAGCCAAGACGCCAGCCAGTCATCAGCCACGCCTTCGAGAAACTGTTGGTGCTGACGACGCGGTCGCCGGGATCGGCGAGATCGAGGAACGACGGCGCGCAGCCGGCTTTCGGGCCGTCCACGTAGTAGAGCCGCTCGTAGACATCATCGGCGACAATCCAGATGCCGTGTCTCCGACAGTGTTCGAGGATGCGTGCCTGCGTCTCCCGATCGAGCGTCCAGCCCGTCGGATTGTTTGGCGCGTTGACGAGCAGCATCCGCGTTTTCGGCGTAAGCGCCTCGAGCAGCCGATCGAGATCGAGCCGCCAGCCACCGGCACCGAATTCGAGCGGCACGCGCACAACCTCGGCACCCAGAATCTTCGGAATCTCCGTCAAGTTCGGCCACAGTGGCGTGACGCACACCACGCGATCGCCGGGCCCGACCAGCGCCTCGACCGTGAGCATCAGCGCCGACATCCCGGATGCCGTCACTGCGATGTTGCCGGACGCGACGGGTCGATGCAGACGCGAAACGTAGGCTGCGATGGCATCGCGGAGCTCGGGAATCCCGAAATTCAGCGTGTAGAACGTCTCGCCCGCCGCGAGCGAGGCCGCTGCGGCGTCACGAATATAGCGGGGAGTAACCTCGTCGGGCTCGCCGAACCAGAAGGCCAGGACATCCGGTTCTCCCATCCCGGCGTTCGCGACCTCGCGGATCTGCGACGCGACGAGGGCGCGCACGGCAGTCCGGGCGTGAAGATCGTGCCCAGCGGCTGCGCGGTCGTTCATCGGCGATAGAATAGCAAACGAGGGAGCACGCATGAGGGTCTATGGCATCGTCAATTGCAGCACGGTCAAGGCCGCGCGCGCATGGCTTGAATCGCAGCGCCAGAGCTACGAGTTCGTCGATTTCAAGAAGTCGCCGCCCACGCGCGACCAGCTGGCCGGATGGTGCAAGGCCTTCGGGTGGGAGCGCGTCCTCAACCGCCGCGGCATTACATGGCGCATGCTGCCCCCTGCCGCCCAAGCCATTGTCTTCAGCCACGGATGGCCGTTGACACGGTGACGCTTTCGGACGCCGTCGTCGACTTCCTCCGTTGATCCAGACGGGATCCTTCCATGTCGACAGTCGCTACTGACGAAGTACTCGGCCCGCTGGCGAGCCGGCGCCATCAGATGTTTCCGCGTCTGACCGACGTGGACATCGCGCGGATCAAACGCTTTGGAACCGTGCGACGCTACGCGCGCGGCGAGCGGCTCTTCGCTGCCGGCGAGCCAGCTCCCGGCATGTTCGTCGTGATCAAGGGCAGCCTGGTCATCAGCCAGCGGGACGGCATGGGGCACATCGCACCGATCACGAGCCAGGCCCCCGGCCAGTTTGTCGGCGAGGTTGCGACACTCACCGGGCGGCACGCGCTCGTCGACTGCTACGCCGAAGAGGACACCGAAACGCTCCTCGTCCCTTCCGAGCAGTTGCGCGCATTGATCATTGCCGAGGCCGACCTGGGCGAGCGAATCGTTCGCGCGTTGATCCTTCGTCGTGTCGGCCTTATCCAGGCGGGCGCGAGCGGGCCCGTGCTGATCGGCGAGCCCGATTCGACCGAGGTGCTGCGGCTGCAAACGTTCCTGAAGCGAAACGGGTACCCGCACCACGTCATCGACGCCAGCGACTGTACGACGGCAGCGGCGATGCGAGCGCAATACGGCGCGGCTGAAGGCGCAGTACTGGTGGTTTGCCCCAACGGCTCGGTGCTCCTCGATCCGTCCGAGGAGGCTCTCGCTCGTTGCCTTGGCATGTTGGACACGGCCACGCACGACGAGGTCGTCGATGTGATCGTGGCCGGTGCCGGGCCCGCGGGACTCGCCACCGCTGTTTACGCGGCGTCGGAGGGATTGCGCGTCGTCGTGCTCGACTGCAGGGCGTACGGCGGGCAGGCCGGCGCGAGCGCGCGTATCGAAAACTACCTGGGCTTCCCGACCGGGATCTCGGGCCAGGCGCTGGCCGGTCGCGCCTTCGTGCAGGCGCAGAAGTTCGGAGCGGAGGTGCTGATCCCTGCGCAGGCCGCGGCGCTGGACTGCACGCGAGCCGGCCCAGAGGGCGAGCTTGCGCTCAAGCTCACCGACGGCCGTGTCCTCCGGTCGAGGACCGTTGTCATTGCCAGCGGCGCGCGTTACCGCCGGCCCGATGTGCCGCGTCTCGGAGAGTTCGAGGGTCGCGGCGTCTGGTACTGGGCCTCGGCGCTCGAGGCCACGATGTGCGCCGGAAGTGAGGTGGTTCTCGTCGGCGGCGGCAACTCGGCCGGCCAGGCGGCCGTCTTCCTTGCCGAACACGCTTCGACGGTGCACATGCTGGTGCGCAGGGCAAATCTCGCTGACACGATGTCGCGCTACCTGATCGATCGCATCGAAGCCGCGCCGAATATCGTACGGCATTTCAACACCGAGCTGACCGGGCTCCACGGCGAAACGGGGGGAAGATTGGAAGCCGTCAGCTGGCGCGACAACCGGACGGGCAACGAAGAAAGGCACTCGATCCGCCACGTGTTCCTGTTCGTGGGGGCCGACCCCGAGACCGACTGGCTGCGGAGCTGCGGGGTGGGCTGCGACGAGCATGGCTTCGTCCTGACGGGTCGCGCCTGCGCGCTCGCCAAGCAGGGCGGCCCGTCGGCAGCGCTCGAGTCGAGCGTGCCGGGTGTCTTCGCCGTCGGCGACGTGCGTGCGGGATCGGTGAAGCGCGTGGGCGGTGCGATCGGAGAAGGCGCCGCTGTTGTCGCGCTGATTCACCAATATCTCAGCGCCGCCTAGGGGGACCAATGCCCGAGCCCGTCTCTTTGATGGAAGAGTTGCGCGTTCAATACGAAACCGCACGCGTGTCGCCGCACGAGCATGCGGACGTTCCCGGCTTTCAGGAGATCGACGCCCAGCTGCGCAAGGCGTACCGATGGCTGGAGCGAGTGATCGCGTATCTCGACGGCTTGCATCCGCCGATCGCGCATCGTTTCGATCTCGGGCATGGCATCGCGTTCGTCGCGCCCCGGTTCGAGCGCGGCTTCGTCGGCCATCACGAGCAGCGGATCGTCGGCTTTCCGGTGTTGGATGAAATCAACATCGCCTATCAGATCGCCACGGCGCCGCCGGCAGCCATCGAGGTCGCGCCAAGCGGCGTCGCGCTCGTCGAGAAGGTCTTGGACGACGCCGGCCTGCAATATACGGCGCGGCGCATCGAGGATCAGGGGGGAGCCGTCCGGAAGTGCGCAATTACCGTCCCCGCACAAATCCCCGCGGCGATTGCGTTCCGCGCCGATTACAAGACCGGTCTCGTACAGGTATCGCTCGTCAATGTCGACCGCTTCGATCGCGTCAGCCTCGAGTTTGCGAGTCGCGCGATCGACGAGCCCGCGCTGGAAGATCTCGTGCGTCTGATCCTTGGACGCAGCGACGCGTTCCTGCACCGCGCACCGCTCGTGGGGGTGCACGGCCGACCTTCGGGTCACTGATGTCCTGAATCGGTCGGTCGCGCTCCCAGGACCCATGGCCGCCGATGCCACCCTGCTGTTCACCGACATCGTCGACAGCACCTCGACGACCCAGCGGCTGGGCGACGAGCGTGCCGCTGCACTCTGGTCCGAGCATGATCGCAGGGCACGCGGCCTTCTTCGCCAACACCGTGGCCGCGAGATCGGGCGGACCGATGGCTTATTGATGCTGTTCGAATCGGCCGCCGACGCCGCGCTCTACGCGCTGAATTACCACGCCGAAACGGCCGCCATCGGGCTCGCAGCCCGCGCCGGGATGCATGTCGGTCCGGTCGTGCTGCGCGAAACCTCCGACGACCACGTTGCGCTGGGGGCCAAGCGAACGGAGGCCGACGGCCTCGCCTTGCCGTTTGCATCCCGCCTTATGGCATTGGCGAGGGGTGGCCAGACACTCCTCACTGCGGCCGCCAAGGCCGCGCTCGATCCCGCGGGACTGGGCACGGCAGTCGAGATACGCAGCCACGGTCACTATCGCCTCAAGGGCATCGATGAGCCCGTCGCGGTTTTCGAGATCGGGCGGACCGCGCACTGCAGCTTCGTCCCGCCCTCGGACAACGACAAGTCATACCGCGTGGTGCGACGGGGTGAGCTGTGGCAGCCCGTGCGCGACATCCTGCACTTTCTCCCCGCTGAGCCAGACTCGTTCGTCGGGCGCACGGCGGACCTGGCGACGATCGCCCGGCATTTCAGCGAAGGCGCACGGCTGCTGACCCTGCTGGGGCCCGGCGGCACTGGCAAGACTCGCCTGGCCATCCGGTATGGCCATGGCGCTCTCGGCGAATGGCCCGGCGGAATCTGGTTCTGTGATTTGTCCGATGCGTCGTCGCTCGAAGGTATCCACTACGCGACGGCGAGCGCACTCGGTGTGCGCCTCGGCAGTGGCGATGCCGGAATGCAACTGACCGAGACGATCGCGGGACGCGGCCGCTGCCTAGTCATCCTCGACAACTTCGAGCAGGTCGCGCAGCACGCGGCTGCCACCATCGGACGCTGGCTGGACGCACCCGACGCTGCGTTCATGGTCACGAGCCGGGAGCGACTCCACGTCGCCGGCGAGGTCGTGCAGGGCGTCGAGCCCTTGCCTTTCGACGGTCCCGCGATCGATCTTTTCGTGGCCCGCGCGCGAGCGGTGAGGCACGACTTCGCGCCGGATGACGCGCAGCGAAGCACCATCGTCGAAATCGTCAAGCTCCTCGACGGTCTGCCGCTCGCCATCGAGCTGGCGGCCGCGCGCATTGCCGTCCTTGCCCCGTCGCAACTCCTGGAGCGCCTCCGCGACCGCTTCAAGTTGCTGGCGGGCCGCAGAGGCGTGAGCCGGCAAGCCACGCTCCGTGCCGCCATCGACTGGTCGTGGCAGCTCCTCGCCACGTGGGAACAGGCAGCACTTGAGCAGTGCTCGGTGTTCGAAGGGGGTTTCACGCTCGCTGCTGCCGAGGGGGTCGTCGACCTCTCCTCCTGGCCGGACGCGCCGCCGACGATCGACGTGATGCAGGCCCTGGTCGACAAGAGTCTGCTGCGGCGGTGGATTCCCGACAGCGCGCTGCCACGCCATGACATCGACGAACCGTACTTCGGGATGTACCTGAGCATTCACGAATATGCCGCCCAGAAGTGTGGCGCGCGCGGGGACGTCTACCTCCGGGGCGCGGAACAACGCCATGGGCGCTACTACGCGGCGTTCGGCACGGACGAAGCGCTCGAGGTGCTGTTCGCCCATGGCGGGATAGAGCGAATGCGCGCGCTGCGACGGGAGCTCGACAACCTCGCGGCTGCAGCTCACCGCGCCATTGTGCGCGCCGATGGCGCCTGCGCGGTCGCCTGCTATTGCGCAGTGTGGGAAGTGCTCGCCATGCAGGGGCCGTTCGGAGCAGCGGTGGCGCTGGGCGATGAAATCCTCGCGATGCCGGGATTGGAGGGACCGCTGGCCGAGCAGGCGCGCCTCGTACAGACCGAAGCGCTGACGCGTGTTGGCGGGACGGAAGGGATAGAGGCGCGGCTCACAGAGGCGCTCGGGCGCGTGCGGGTCATCGGCGATCGCAAGCTCGAAATGCGCATCCTCGGCCGGCTGGGCAATGTTTGCCTGTGGGCGGGACGCGTCGACGAGGCGAGGACGTATTACGAAGCTGCACTCGAAGGCGCACGCGCCATCGGCCACCCGATGTTCGAAGGGCGCATGCACGGCAATCTCGCAATCGCCTATCACGAGTCCGGCCGCCTGGATGACGCGGCCGCGCAGTATGAATCGGCGCTCACGATCGCGCGCAACATCGGCAACCGACGCGACGAAGCCATCACGCTTTGCAATCTTGCCGATCTCTTGGGCGCCCGGGGATTTACCGAGCGCGCACGGCAGACGTTCTCGGCAGCGCTCGCGCTGCTGCGCGAATTGGGCGACCGCGACACCGAGGCCGTCACCCTCCAACAGCTGGGCGAATACGAGTTGAGTCAAGGTCTCGTCGACGAAGCCATGAACACGCTCCGCGCCGCGCTCGAGCTCTCACGCGTCATCGGCAATACCCGCGTCTACGGCCAAGTGTTGCGCGGGTTCGGCGCTGCACTCCTCGCGCGAGGCGAGCACGACGAAGCAAGGTCGGCGTTCGAGCAGGCGCTCGCCATCGCGCGCACGTCATCGAACCGGCGGATCGAAGCCAATTGCATCGCCTCGCTGGGCGACCTCGCCCTCTGCCAAGACCGGCACGCTGAGGCTGCCGAGCTATTGGCCGAGGCTGAGACGCTGTTGCGCGAGATCGACGATCGGCCCCTGCTTGCCGACTTGCTCTGTACCCGTGGCCTGGTCGACCTCAAGCTTGGCGATCGAGCCGCCGCACAGGCTGCGTTGTCCGAAGCACGACAGGTGGCCGCCGACATGCATGTCGGCGACGCGTCGACGCTGGGCCGCGCGATCGAGCGCCTGCGAACGGCGTCGCGCCCTGATTTGCCCGCGGGCATCAGCGGATGCGGAAGCTCACGAGCAGAGGATTGTGATCCGATGAGTTAACGCTCCGCGCGGTGGCGGCAATGAACTCCACGCCTCTCCCGTAGACGCGATCGAAAATGTGATCTCCCATGAAGCGCGTTCGCGCGTCGATCGCAAACACGGCCGGGACCAGCGAGAGCCTCGTTGCGAGAGCTTGAACGGCCGCCTCCCGTTCGTTGTTCCAGGTGTTGAAATCGCCGGCGACGACAATGGGACCACGGTGAGCCGACAGTATGCCGGCCACCGCCTCGAGCTGGGCACGATAGGCGTCGACGCCCAGCGTAAAGTTGATCGCGTGCAGGTTGGCGACGGCCAGCGTGTCATCGCGGCCCGCAAGGCCGTAGTGCGTGATCAGCACCGCCTTCGGTATGCCCAGCAACGGCTCGTAGGCGCGCAGCGTGCATGCTTTCTCCGGCGGAATCCGCGTCGCCGTGAGAACTCCGTACTCTGAGCCACGATATTCGAAGGCGCTGGACAGAAGCCACGAGAAACCGGCCTTCTCGACCACGGCGCGGAACTCGGTCGAGACGCCGGCTTCCTGAATGAGGAGCACGTCGGCTTCCGTGATCAATTGTCCGAGGTCCGATTCCCACCCCGGATCGCCCTCCTTGTGAACGTTCCACGAAGCCAGACGGACCGCGCTTGGGTCGAGCGTACCTTCGTGTCGCGGCGGCGAAGCGACGGATTCGTCGCAACTCATCCCCACTTCTGCGACGTTTCCGCTGCTTTCGAGGACGAGTGCGTGCTGGCGCTCGGGCACGATGACGCAGCCGGCTAACGCTGTAGCGAGCGCGACGACGGCAAGGCGCGCGAGGGAGAGCATCGATCCGCTATCGTCGCCTATCCGCCCTCCTCCGGCAACGGCAGCACCGCGGCATCATCGGCGACGCCCACGCCGCCGCGCATGCCCGGCGCCACGCTGCCGTAGCGCTGCGCGAACACGGACGGAAGTGGCCGCGCACCCGGCGGTGCGAGCCATAGGCGCAGCAGATAGCGGCGGCGCGCTGGCTCGGGAAAGTCGTCGAACGCGGTGCGGTCGTGCAGCAACGTGTGATTGTGTACGAATTGGAGATCGCCGCGCTCGAGCGTCATGGTCAGATGAAGCGCCGGATCGTCGGTAAGAGCGTCGAGCAGATCGAGTGCGCTGATATCCGCTGGCGTGAGGCGCGGAGCGTCGCCGAAGCGTTGTGCCGAATCCATGTACTGGCGCTGATAGATGGCCGAGAGCGCATTCGCGTACCAGTTGAAGACCGGGATCGCGAAATACGGCTTTTGACCGGCGAGTACTTCACCACGCCGATCGGTCGCGAATGGCGCGAACAACCGAAGCGCCAGGTCAGGCCGGCGCTCGCGCAGCTCGTTGTAGAGCGTCATCGACGACACGAGGGCGGACAGGCCGCCGGATTTGGCCGTCTGCAGACACAGCAGTCCCACCACGTCGGCCGAGTCGGTGTGAAACGTCTGGCGCTCATGCGTCTGATAGATCCGCACATTGGGATCGTCAGAGCGCAATCCGAGGTCACGGACATGACCTAACAGGTGACCCTGTGCATTCTGGGTTCGCGGCCTGCCGATGTGCACGCCGAGGCCATAGAACGCGACCGCGCTGAGGCGCGTTCCCCACCGCTCGACGGGAAGACCGCGAAGCAGCACAAAGCCGCGGCCGTGCAGCAGCTGCTCGGTCACGGCGGCCAAGCGCGGCGCCAGCGTCGGCAGCGGGAAGTCCGCCGGGGCGAGTCCGTACAGCGCACGCGCGTCCTGCTCGACACGGGCCCGCCAGGGCTCCGCGGCCGCCGCCAACTCGTCGACCTCCACGGTGGTCAGCGTCTCGATCCAGCCGCCTCGCGCCGCGAGGTCGGGACCGTACCACGCACCGGGTCCCTCGAGACGCGCCGGAAGCCCTGGGGGAAAGTCATCGAGATCGACGGATCGCATCGGTGGCCACACTGGGAACGATGGCGAGTGCCACGTGTCGAAGAAGTCGCTTAACGTCTAATTAGAAGATTGATCGCGCGGCCCCGCGAAGCGGAGTCACTTTACCGTGATGTCCGGCTTTCGTGAGGCCACCGATTCGGCCAATTTCACAAGTCGCAGTGCCGTTAGCTCACAGGCAAGATTGTCGTTGCCTGACGACAGGTGCGCGGGTTTGCGTCAACCGATTGTCTGCGCCTTTGGGATTTGTACTGCGTGCCGGCACCCTAGGAGGTGATCGATGCTTGATAGTACATTCACTCCGCGCCACTACGTCGCCCTGACGCTTCCCCTGGTTCTTGGGGCCTGCCTGTCGTCGGATGATGGGTCGAATGGAGAACGGCCCGCCATGTTCGGTCCGCCCATCGTCACATTGGTGGCTGACGCCACTCCAAGCTACACGTGGGGCGACTTCAATGGTGATGGCAAGCCGGACGTCTTCGTGACACTCACCGATGGAACAGTTTTCGTCTTGCTTGGGAAGGGCGACGGCACCTTTCAGCGGGCGCCGGCCGTTAGCGGGGTGAGCAGGATCTATTCCGTCGCCGTGGGCGACTTGAACGGCGACGGCAAGGCGGACCTCGCTGTGGACGGATGCCCCGCGCCCGATTGCCCCGACGGCATCGCGTCGCTGATGACTCTGTTGGGCAATGGCGACGGCACCTTCCAGAGCCCCGTCGCCTATCCCGTCGCTTCGTTCTATCCGTTGTTCATTGCGGATCTCAACGGCGACGGCCGCGCCGACGTGGCGGTGGGTCACGCGGGCTCGACGGTCACGGTATTGCTCGGTGATGGCAAGGGTGGCCTCGGGGCGCCAACCGATTGGCTCGCCGGGGAAGTCGGAAAGGATCTAACTGCGGATGCCATCTTCGCAGCCGACGTCAACGCGGACGGCAATCAGGATATCGTCCTCTTCCAGAGTGCATTCCCCGATGGCAATGTGTCGGTACTCCTAGGGCATGGCGACGGGACCTTCGAAACCCCGCAACTGTCGGCCGGCTGCCTCTTTCTGCAGCCAGCGATCGCAGACTTCAATCGCGACGGGAGAACCGATGTTGTGTATTCGGGCGGTGTGGCGCCACCTTACCGACCGATCCCCGTTTCTGTCGCACTCAGCAAGGGAGACGGGACGTTCGGGGCCGCCAGCTCGCCCGCCTATCCCGACATGCATGTGCCCGCGACCTTTGCCGCCGGTGACCTCGACGGTGACGGCGTGACGGATCTGGTGATTCGCGGCTCGTCTACGAGCGATGTGTCAATCGCCTACGGAAACGCCGATGGAACGTTCCAGACTGCGGAAAGCTTTCCTCTCTCGTCGACCGCGGTTGTGGTGCGTCTCATCGACATCGACAACGATGCCCGACTTGACCTTGTGCTTTCAACCGGCGCTGGTTTGGTGGTTCTGCTGAATATTCGCTAGCCGGAACTCAGCAATCCCGCGACGCAGCCCGCGATGATGCGTGAATAGTCGGCCACCTTGCGCGCCGAGCCCGGAAGTTCAAATCCAAAATCCCGCGACACGATCTACGAACCAGAACGCGGCCAGTGTGCCGATCGCGTATGTCGCGACCGGTCGAGCCCGTCGCGTCATGCGACTCGGGAAGGGGAATTCGACGCGCCAGATGCAAGCAGCGGGAGCACCGCGGCAATGAAGACGAGTTGTCCGATCTCGACGCCGAGATTGAACGTGAATAGTGCGAGTGGAATGTCGCCGCGCGGCAAGTCCAATTTCCGAAAGCGCACTCGCAAATCCGAAGCCGTGCAGAAGTCCGAACGAGAATGCCACCACCCACGGCCACCTCGCCGTGAGGCTCGGTTGGCCGGCGCTTGTGCGCGCGATCTCGCAAGCGAGCAGAAGAATGCTCAGCGCGATGGTCGCTTCGACCGGCGGTCCGGGCACGTGCACGACGCCAAGCGTCGCAAGCGCAAGCGTGATCGAGTGCGCGACCGTGAAGGCGGTCACGGTCGCAATCAGCACCCGCACGTTGCGGCACGATGAGGATTAGCGCGAGAACGAACAGCAAGTGGTCATAGCCAAGGAGGATGTGGTCGATGCCGTGCACGAGGTACGCGCCTGCGACGGCGAAGGGATCCGCGGGCCGGCGACGATCTCCACCCAGGGCGCGAGGGATGAACGAGCGTCGTCGAGCGCGCGCCATCGCGTGTCTGTACGCGTACGAGCACGTCGGTGATGGTCGCCTGCAGACCGACGAACTCGATGCGCTTGCCCCCAAGGCCACCCGGCTACGGCGATGATTCGCCGTTCGACAACCGAGTCGGCGAATTCGCGCAGCGTAGGTTCGACGACGGTTGCTCGCCCCTTCCGGGAGCTGCAGAACCACCGGCAGGCGCTGACCGGCGGAGCACCGGCGTGCGCCACACGACGTCGTAACGATCGGGCAGTGTCTCGGTCAGTTCAAGGTATGCTGGACGCGCTTCGTGCGCTATCGCGTCCGGGTGATGAGCAAGGATCGCGACACCGGCGATCGCGAGCAACCGCGCGAAGCACCGAAAGAATTGCCGCGCGACATTCACGGTGTCGATTTCGCGGTCGGCTGCCCCCGGAGCGGTCGCAATGCGCGGCGCCTCGGGAAGACGAATCTCGTAATGCGCCTTCATCGCCTCGAACGCGCGCTGGCGCGCAGCGGCACGCTGCTCATCGAGCCATGCCGCCTTGATCTGCGGCTCGATCTCGTCGTACGAGGGCACGCGACCGGGCGTGACGGCTAGTCACGAACACGAGATGCCAACCCAGGCCCGACTCGATGGGACCTTGCCACGATCCCGGTCGAACCTGATCGACCGCGGCAGCGAACGCGCTTCCGAATATCGAGGCGATCTGTTCGGGCGAGCGATCGGCGTACTGATCTTGGAACATGAAGGCATCGCCGACGTTGTCCGCGGCAGGCGCATCGGCGGGCTTCCCGGAGAGCTTGCGCGCAGCGCATCGCTCGGCATCCTCGCGCGCCTGCGTCCCCCGACGATCCGTGGAAAAGTACACGTGTCGGAACGACCGGCGTCCAGCCTCGGCAAAGCGCTCCGAGTTGTTTGCGTACCACGCGCGCAATTCGGCGGCCGTCGGATCGCGCAGCGCCGAGACATCATCGCCGGCGAGAAATTCCATTTTCTGCGCCAGCCTGCGCTTGACGATGGCGTCGCCCTGTTCGAGGCCGAGAGCCAGCGCTTCGCGGTAAAGGATCTCCTCGCGGACTCGCGCGTCGACGAGCCCGCGCATCTCATCAGGTGTCGGCGGCCTGCGCCATTGCGCGGTCCACGCGATTTCGAGTTGGCGAAGATCGTCTGCCGTCACCTCGATACGATTGTCGTCCGCCGTGCGGGAGGCCTCAGGATGCAGCGCGCGATAACCCGCGAACAACAGGACGCCGGCGACCAGGAACTGCAGCAGTGGCTCGCGCAACCAGCGCTTCAGCGACGAGCGCACGACGGTCTACTCGACCTCGTAGTTGGCGTAGCCGAACTCGTTGCTGCGTGCCGCGACATACTTGTCGCCGACCTTGTACACCGTGATCTCGAACGGCGTGTTCGCGATCGTGGTCACGATCTTCCCGTCGCGAATCTCGTAGTGCGCCGGCGATCCGAGATCGCCGCTGTGCAGCACGTCGCCGATCTCGCCCGCGGGCGGCTGCTTTCCGTCGACGCTGAGGATGAGGCGCCGGCCGTCCTGCCCGTACAGGATCTCGAAGCGCTGCCCCGTCACGGTGTTGCGGACCTTGAAGGTCTTTCCGACGATGAGCTGCTTCAGCTGTGCGTCGTCCAGCGCCACGGCGCCCTTTTGCCGCAAGTCGGCGACCGTCGTGCCCGGCTTCGCGCCTTTGCGCGCTTCGTCGCTCGGCGAGTACCAGATCGGCGAAGTCCAGGCGCGATCCTGAACCGTCGCCGGAACGTTGCTCGGTGGCGGGACGCCGAGCTTCTTCGCGTCGTACGTCGTCCAGCGCGGTGTCGGGATCTGCAGCACCCGCGCGTAATAGAACGCGAATTGGCTCGGGTCGAAGTCCGGGTCTGTCCAGACGGTCTTCAACTCGACTGCGCCGATCGTGTTGGTGTACGACGCGTTCTTGATGTCCACCGTATTGCCCACCGGCGGCAACTCGGCTTGACCACTGCGCACCCGCGCATCCGAGATCGATCCGCCACCGTTCGCCTTGCGGTTCGACCAGGCGACGTCGTAGACCTTCTCGAAGATCTGGCCGTTGCGCGTCCAGCCCTTGACGATCTGGATGCGATCGAGATTGGCGTCATCGGGATCCTTGACGGCCCAGACGATGAACGTCGGCGCCTTCGACTTGGCGGCCGGCAGGTCGCCGCCCATCGGAACGCCGTTCGCGTAGCCGGTCTTGACCCAGTCCTTGTTTTGCAGGACGGCCGGCGCGAAGTCCCAGCCGCCGAAGAACCGCACCTTGATCCGCACGCCGCTGGTGCCGAAGGTCTCCTTGCGCTGCATGGCGGCGAAGATCGCCTCGCGCGTGTTCTCCTCGGCCCACACGCCGCCCAGCCCGGAAGTTGAAAGCTGGTCCATCGTCAGACCGCGTAGTCTTCACGCCGCTTATGCGTGCCTGCGGCGTGGCGTCGAGCAAGCCATGACCGCCAAAATAGTTCGATTGGGTATGGGCTGCCGCCGTGCCGTGCGTATCGCTGGCGCCGACGAGGCCGAACTTGTACGGGTTGTAGCCGCGCGTGTCCTGCATCGCCAAGCCGTTCTCGTACGCCTCGCGAATATAGCTGCCGTGCAGCCTGGGCGCGCGATCGACGCCGCCGAGCAGATACTCCAGAATCTCGTGGCCCGCGAATTCGTCGTTGGGCGACAGCGCCGGGTGCGTTTCCGACGCGCCCTTGAGCTGCTGGATCTCGGTCAGCGGCTCGTTGTTCACCCGCGACTGCGCCCAGGCCGCGTCGATCGGCCGGCCCTTGCTGTCGACTTCCAGCGGGAACATGACGCCGTCGGACAGATTGGCGTTGTGCGAGATCGCCAGCAGCTCGTTGCCCGCCTTGCGCTGGCCGTCCATCCAGTTCCACAGATCCTCCGGATGACTCGAATCGATCGAGGAGAACGGCAACGTCGGAACCTTCTTCGTGTCCTTGAAGATGATGTTGCGGTGCAGGTTGCGATTGTCCGGCGTCGAGCTCCATTCGTAGGCGGCGAAGGTCGTGAACTTGCCCGGCTGGTAGTACTTGTCGGCGACTTCCACGACTTTCTTCCACACCGAGCCGGCCACTTCTGGCGTGATCAACTCCTTGATCGGCTCGGTGATGAGCGAAGTGGCGAGGAAGAGGTAGACCTTCTGTATGTCCTCCTTGCTTCTGACCTTCAGCTTCTCGGCGATCGGCAGCTTGCTCAGGTCCGACTGCGGGTCGTTGGCGAGCCTGACCGTGCCCATGTATTCCGAATGGTCCGTCACGGCCTCGAAGTCGAGCGGCCGCTTGATCTGAACCATGTAGCCTGCGGGATGCCTGATCGGCTTGCCCAAGGCGTACTGGTACGCCTCCTCGGGCCCGGTGAGCGTGTTGCCGAAGACGTAGGCATCGAACGACCAGCTCGTGTGGATGTGGGTCTCGCCGAAGAAGACGTCGCGCAGCGGGTTCTTCTGCGCACAGGCGAGAAGCGGCAAGCCGCAGATCCCTGCGCCGAGCAGCATGGCGATCAATGGGCGAATCTTGAGGCGATGCGGAGCTCGCGTGCGCATCGAGCTTGTGTGCATGATTGCCTCCTCCGCAACACGAGAAATCTCGCGTCGCAAATTGTTACGCGTCAGCCGACTTCCTGCAACCCAGCCCCTTCGGCTGCGCAATCCGCAAGGAAATTGAAAGGGATGCCGGCCGACGAGCCCGATCCCAGCCATCAGGAGCTTCTGCTCGAAGATGAAGGCATTGACATCGTTGCCGCCGCTCGTATAGCCCTTCGCAAAGTATGACGAAAGGCGCGACTCATGTCGACAGCCTGCAACTTCCGAACATAAAATGCGGCAACGATCGGTTGGCCTGCGCCGATCCGTTTGCGGGGACGTCATGTCATCGCGACACGAAATCGCCGAGTGGACGCTGCGCCTGCTTATCGCTTCGGCAGCAGGTTTCGCCATCCGTAATTCAGTCGGGCTGCGCGACCTATTCGATGATGCCGACGCCGGCGCTGTATATCGGTGAGCGCGCGAGGCCGTTGTTCCCGGCTATCGACGCCGACCGGCGCACGCCCCCGCTCGATTTGCTGTACGTGACCGATCGCGTGCGCGCGACCACTGTCGACAATGCCCAGCCCTATACTTCTGGTCGCGCGCGCCACCTCGCATTCGGGTCGACGGTCGTCGAGTTCGGCCAGGGCATCAGTTGGGACACGCTCGTCGCGCAGAGCGTGGCCGTTCAGCGCAGCGTCGCAATCGACCTGACGTTGGGGAGCACCACTGAGGTTGGGCGCTTCCCTGATATTCCCTACGAAATCGAGCGCACGTCGGCAGGTCTTTCGCGAACGCCTGCCGTACTAGCGGCGCACGAAGCGGCGAAGAGTGCATTCCAGGCGGAGCTTGACCGTCGGCTCGTCGACGCGCCGCGCAAGGAAGTCGTGGTTTTCGTGCATGGATATGCGAATACGTTCGAAGACGCGGTGCTGACGACCGGCGAGCTCTGCCATTTTCTCGGCCGCGAGTTCGTCTGCGTGGTGTTCACGTGGCCCGCCGGCGGGACCAAGGGCGTCTTCTTCGGCTACGACGTCGATCGCGAGTCGGCTGAGTTTGCGGTAGAAGACCTCAAGAAGACCATTCGCATGATCGCCGAAACGCCCGGAGTCCAGAAAATTCATTTGCTCGCGCATAGTCGCGGCACCGATTTACTGGCAACCGCGGTCTCCGACTTGAGCGTCGAGGCTTACATCTCTCGCTCGAGCATCGCGAGAAAGTTCAAGATTGCCAATATCGCACTCATGGCGCCCGACCTGGATTTCGACGTGGCGTTCTCCAAGATCTGGAAGGTCGTTTCCGACCCAGACCTTCCGTATGGCGACGCGCCTCGGCCGGACGTAGTCGTCCCGTCGCCCGCGTTTCACATCACCGTATATGTCTCGCCGAACGACAAAGCGCTCGCTTTGTCCGGCTGGCTGTTCGGCAGTCTGGTACGCGTCGGTCGTGTCGACGTGGGCCAGGTGCGTCCGGAGGGCATCGCCCAGGCACGAGTCTTGAGCGGATTCGACGTGATCCAGGTCACGGAGTCGAACTGCTTCATTTGTCATAGCTACTTCGTATCCAACCCACGGGTCAGCGCGGACCTGATCGCGATGCTGCGCTACGGACTGAAACCCAACGAGCCGGGGCGACCACTGGTCGAGGTGAAACTGCCGTTCTGGCGGGTACCGAGGAGTGACGAAGTGCCGTGAAGGCCGCAAAGCGATTAGCGATACGCTGTGTATCCCGTGACAGGTTCCGTTGACCAAAGCGCGCCGTCCACGCCGCGGCTAATTTTGTCTCGCCTCGTGTCTCCCATGCCCTTGGCAAAAATACGGGTGTGGAAGCTTGCGGAACTCGTCCCACGTCCAGCGCTCACTGGCATCTGAGCCAAGGAGTACCGCGTTGGGTGCAAAATAGGAAAAGTATTTGTCCTCGTCCGCTGCGGCGGCCGTTGCGCGCCACGCATCGATCAGCGGGCCGATCATGTACGGCGCGGCCAAGCCGTCGCTCGATTGTGCGCCCGCACCCGCGGAGTAGAGCGCAACGCAAATCGCGAGAAGAACGCGGTTTATCTAAGGCTCCACGTTTTCAGAATTAGACGGTCGATCCCTCGATGTCTTTGAGAGTCTCATCCGCAAAGTTTGCTATTACGCAACGTCCGGCGTATATGCTGGGCTGGTCGCGCCAAGCACTCGCCGGGCTTGGCGCCCTCCCCGACAACTAGGCGCATTGCGCCACGCCGAGGCCTCGCGATTCACGCGCGAATCTCGTCCGGCGGCCAAGACCAATGCGAGGGGGGAGATAATGAACATTCGTTACTTCGTTGCGTTGAGACGCCTTCTTGCACTCGCTCTGTTTCACCACGGCGGCACATGCGCAGCTGGATATTTCACTGTCGCCGTATTCGTATGCGAGCGGCACCCTCGCGTCGCCCGATTATCTTTCGTTCGTTGGGGCCGTACCCCCCGGCAAGCAATTTAACGTTCACCGGCTTGACGCGTTTTCGGTGACACTCGGCGCAGGAAGCCAATGGAAGAACGACGACAGTTTCACTATCGTCGACGCCGCCTCCGCGCCTTCATCTGCAGCCTATGGCGACATCCACAATATCGTGAACCATGGTCCGGGATTGGCCAATCCTGACTACCGACGCACCCACTGCGATTACCCTTCCACCGGTTTCTGCATTGCGAGAAAGACGGCGGTGCGCGGCAATCCGAACTCGCCGCAGACGGGCATGTGGCTATCGCAGGAAAATGTGGGCCCATATCTGCAGGCGGTCCGGTGGATTTCGGCCGACAACCCGGCCGTGCATGGAGATGCGAGCTACGCGATCCCGCACATCGACTTGCTTGATTCTAACGTCGACGTTACTACGGCCGTGGTGCAGTGGAACGTGAGCGCCAAGAGCACGGGGGACTACTTGCGCATCCTCAAGCCGCGCCCGGTGCTGTCGGGCAGCGGGTACGCGTTCAGGCTTACAAAGGATGGCAACATCTTCATCGGTGATCTTTCGCTCGATCAATACATTGACGCGAGAATCCGCGCGGCGCTCGGGCGGTGAATGTTCCCAGCGCTACAAAAAAGGGCTAGACCAAAATCGATCTAACCCTTTGTGTTGACTGGCTATTGCCGTGACGCGTAGCGTCGAGCGCGGATCGACGCGAGCCTCGACCCGCGCGCTCCGCGCTCGTCTTGTGCATTACGGGCCGACCTTGATTGCGCTTGCGCTTGCAACGCAATTGTTTGTTTCGTTCGACTCGACTCTGACTTTGGTGTCGTCGGCGCATGCAAGCAGGTAGTACGTGCCTGCCGCCGTCGCGGTCGGAATGGTCACAGTGGCTGCACCCGTGGAGACAGCGTTGACCGCGAGGATCGGCACGTTTCGACTGCCGCCCAAGAGCGCATCGCCCGTGCTCTTCGCCCGATCGAGCGACAGATAGTAGCGCGTCACCGACGCGGCGCTCGCCACGCGACCGCGATTCGCTGCGCTATCCGTGACGTTGAAGCTCGTGCCGACCCGCGCCGTTGCCGGCGGATTGCTTACGGTGGTTGCAACGAGATCGGGCGCGGCGACCACGACCGAGCCGGCGGATGCGGTGCAGTTGTTGCTCTCGTTCAATTCGATGTTCGTGGACGTGTCGTCGGCGCACGCGAGCAGCACGTACGTTCCGAGCGGCGTTGCTGTCGGTATGGTTACCGTCGTCGCACCGGTCGAAGTGGCGCTCGGCGCGAGGGCACCCACGCTGCGGCTGCCGGTCAGCAAGCGGTCGGCGGTGTTGCGGACGCGATCGAGCGACAGATAGAAGCGTGTCATCGATCCCGCGCTCGCGAGGTTGCCGCGATTGGCCGTCGTGTCTGTCACTGTGAAGCTGTTGCCTACGCCGGCGATCGCGGGCGGATTCGTGACCGCCGTGACCACGACGTCGGCATGCGGCCCCGTGTTGATCGGCGCGCTCCGCGCGATGACGCTCATCACGCCGCGTGCATCCGGGCTCAGGAGCCGGAGCTCGTACCAGCCGGGCGGCAGGCCGGCGGGCAGCAGGAGCTGCAGCGCGCCGGACGCGGAATTCGGCGTCGGCCAGTAGAAGAACGGGTCCTCGAACTCGTCGCCGGCAGAGCCGAGCGCAAAGATGCGCAGGTAGTCGCGCGCCGTGGGCGTCGGGTTGCCGGCCCACGTGGCGCGGACAATCCCGCCGGGCGCGACATCGGTTGGGCTTACGCTCAGACTGATGGCGGGCGTCACGCCAGAGCCACCCGCGCTGATCTTCGCGAGGAAGGCATCGCCGCAGGGCCCTCCCCAGTAATCGCAAACGCCGCCGCCGATGCTCCGTTGGAAGGCATTCGAAGTCGTCGGAAGGTCGAACGACAGCGTGTAGCCCGCTATGTACGCATTTCCGGCCTGCATCGACCACGATGCCCGTTCCGTTGTCCGACCCGGCACTGGTGCTGCTGCCGACTCGACTGCCGCCGAAATACGACGAATAGAGGAGCCGCGTGCCGTTCGCGTTCAGCTTGACGACGAAAGCGTCGTCGAGACCGCGGTTGCTCGACTGGAACGCGTCGACGATCGGAAAGAGTTGCGACCACGTCTGGCCCACGACGTACGCGTTGCCGGCGCTGTCCACAGCGATCGCGTGGCCGTTGTCGTCACCCTCGCCATACAGATACGTCGAGTAGACGAGCGCGGACCCGCTTGGCGCGATCTTCGAGACGAAGGCGTCGGTGCATCCCGCGATGCAGTGCCGCTTCCCCGGGTGCGGCTGGATGACGCCGGGCGTGGTCGGGAAATCCACGGAATCCGTCTCGCCCGTCACGTACACGCTTAGTTGGCCGTCGAGCGCGATGCCGTTGATCACGGTGCTCCCCGAGCCACCGAGGTAGGTCGAGTAAAGGAGCTGGGAACCGGCGGCGTTCAGCTTCGTCACGAACCCGCTGAAGCCGACGACACCGCCGCCGCGCGACGCTTGGATCGGGTGGACGAGCGGGAAGTCGCTCGACCCCGTGGCTCCGGCGACATAAGCGTTCCCGGCCGCGTCGACGGCGATGCCCGCGGGCGTGTCGTCGCCTTTTCCGCAGAGGAGCGTCGAGTAGACGAGCGCGGTGCCGTCGACGCTGAGCTTGGAGACGAATACGTCACCCGCCATGGGATTGTCTTTGATGCAGCCGGTCATCCGGTACGCGCCGGGCGTCGTCGGGAAGTCGGACGTCTTCGCGCGGCCGGTGACGTACGCGTGTCCCGCGGCGTCCACCGCGATTCCGGTTGCGTACGACGAGTCGAGCAGGTGGCCACCGAGGCGCATCGAGTAGACGAGATGGCCCGCCGGATCGAGCTTCGCGACCAGCGCGCCCGGAGTCGAGTAGCAGGCGCCTCCGCCGTTCACTTCGCCGGCCACATACGCGTTCCCGGCGCTGTCGACCGCGATGGCGTTCCCGTAGTCCTCGCAGTAACCGCCCAGGTACGTCGAGTAGAGGACGGTACCCGCAGGCGAGAACTTGGTCACGAACAGGTCCGCGCTCCCCCCGGAGGAAGTCGTAGGCGGTCGTCGGAAAGTTCGTCGAGCGCGTCGTGCCGGTCATATAGATGTTTCCGGCACCGTCGCGCGCGATGTGGACTTCGCCGAGGAGGTTCTCCTCGGCTTCGTCGCCGGCACCGCCGAGGTACGTCGCGTAGGTGATGACGGGGTCGATGACGAGCTGCTGTGACCGGTCGTACGCACCGAGCCGAAGCCGTACGCCGCTCCCGGTGTCGAAGACATAGCCGGCAGTTACCGGACGGGCGACACCGTCGATTTCCTGGTACGCGAAAGGCCGTGGCTGCCGGACGTCGCCGCTCGCGGTGTGCATGACGAGCGTTCCCTCGGCATCCAGTTCGACGCGCTCGGCACCGTCGATTTCGAGACCAATCCGGTCGGGATCGGCGCCGGGCGCGACGATGAAGTCGTACTCGAGCCGGCCCGAGCGGGCGTGGTACAAGAGATCGATACCGGGATAGATGCCGACGTAGCGCACGCCGCGGTACGTGGGCGCGCTGATCGCCGTCGACGGCTCGTGGCGGAAGTAGTTGACCACGCCCGGGAGCTCCTCGTCTCCCGAGATCCGCGCAGCCGGATCGGCGCCGACGGGCTTCAGACGAACGCTGCCATCCATTCCGAGCCGCAGAACCGTTTCGGTAGAGGTAAGGAATGCCGTGAACCCTGCGCCGCGCGCCACGAACTGCACCTGCGCGTCGGCCTGGCCGCGATTGGCTTCGAAAACGAGCGGAGCGCCGGTGAACGCCTCGAGGACCTTGCGGGCCTCTCCGTACCCGATGCGGCTTCCGTCACACCGAACGGCGCGGCGACCAACAGCATCGCCACGCCCGCGAAGCACACGTGACGCCGAAGCCCGTCCACTGTCCGGCTGTTTCGTGTTCGGAACTCGGGGGACCCCGACCGCTATCGCGCTGCCCCAGGCGATGCCCTCGTCGAAATCCACTCTCAGAGTATTGGTTTGCATCTGATGCTCCTTTCCAGAGATCAAAGGTGCGCCGTACGGTCTGACGCGACGGTCGACCGCAGCCGGACGCACGATGCCGGGAGGGGGCATTCCGATTGCATACCGATTCCGAAAGTACGCGGCGAAGTCGGTTTGAAGGCCGCGTCGACCGCCGGACCGGCCCAAGGCCGTCGGGCGCCGCGCCGGCGTGCTAGCCTTGGCCGGATATCTCAAGGTGTGCGAATTGGCCTCTCGCAGCCCACTTTTCGCCAAACTCGCGCGGCCCAAGATCTTCGACGCGGTGCCGCGAAGCCGCCTGTTCTCGCTGCTCGACGAAGCGGCAGGCCGACCGATCGTGTGGATCTGCGGGCCACCCGGCGCAGGCAAGACAACGCTCGTTGCGAGCTATCTCGAGGCGCGGCGCCTGCGGCATCTCTGGTATCAATTCGACGTCAGCGATGCCGACACCGCGACATTCGTCCACTACATCCGCATCGCCGCGCAACAGCTTGCCGGCAAGGCGGCGGCCCGTTTGCCGCCGTTTACGTTGGAGCCGCAGCACGATCTCGCACGCTTCGCGCGCGGGTTCTGTCGCGATCTGTTCTCGACGTTGCCGAAACCGTGCGTCGTCGTGCTCGACAATTTCCACGAGCCGCGCGCATCCCGCGCCCAGCGCGCCGCGGTGGCGCAAGGGTTCGAGGAGCTTCCCGAGGGCGTCACCGTCATCGTGCTGTCGCGGTCCGATCCGCCGCCGGAATTCGCGCGTCTCGTTGCCAACCGTCGCGTCGCGCGTGTCGACGCTTCGGAACTCCGCTGCACACCCGAAGAGTCCCGCGCGATATTCGGAAAGACCAACCTCGACGCGCAACAGCTTCGGGCGGTTCTCGAGCCAAGCGACGGTTGGGTCGCCGCGCTGGTGCTCTTGCGCGAGCACTACAGCCGCAAAGGCGCTGCGCCCGACCAATCGATCGGCGAGGGCAAGGAAGCGATTTTTCGCTACTTCGCCGGCGAGATATTGAATCGCGCGCGCCCCGACAACCGGCGCGTGCTCATGCTGACGGCCATTCCACCGTCGATCACTGCCAAGGAGGCAGTCGCGCTAACCGGCAACGACGATGCGCCGCGGCTGCTCGAGTATCTGTATCGCCATCATCTGTTCACCGAGTTCCGCCACGGCGAGCAACCGAGCTATCGCTACCATGCGCTATTCCGCGAGTTCCTCGTCCGCGAGGTCGACACGCGTCTTTCAACGGACGAGCGGCTCGCTGCGACCCGCCGCGCCGCGCAGCTCATGGCCGGTCGGCGCGAGATCAGCGAAGCGCTCGCACTCTACCGCGATGCGAGCGACTGGCACGCGATGCGTTCGCTCATCCATGAGCACGCGCTCGAGTGGGCGCGCCAAGGTCGCGCTCAGCCGCTGTCCGACTGGATCGAGGCGCTTCCGTCGACACTGCGCGAGAACGACCCGTGGCTCGAATACTGGTTCGGTCGTGCTTGGGTTTTCGCTCAGCCGCTGCGCGGCCGTCCGCCGATCGAGCGCGCGTATCAGACCTTTCGCGGAAACGGCGACTCCCGCGGCGAGGCGCTCGCGCTTTCGACGATCGTCACGAGCTACTGCTACGAGTGGGCGAGCTTCGCGCCGCTCGACCGCTGGCTGCCCGAGTTCGAGCGACTGCTCGAGGGTGAGCGTGCGGCAGATCTCGATCCCGAAAGCGAATTGCGCGCACGCGCCGCCTGGCTGGTTGCGCTTCTCCTTCGCAAGCCGGACGACGGCAACGTCGCGCGCTGCGCACAACGACTGGACGGCCTGCTCGACGGCGAGAGAGATCTCAACCTCCGCGTACTCGCGGGCTCGACGGTGTTCAACTACATCAACTGGAAGACCGAGGGCGAAGCGGCGCCTTCGTTGATCGCGCGCATCGACCCGATTCTTGCGAAGCCCGATGTCAGCCCGTTGATGCAGGTGCAGTGGCGCACGCATCTGTCGTTTTGGCATTACGGCCAGGGGCGCTACGGCGAAGCGACAAACGTGATGGGCGAGGCGCGCGCCATTGCGGAGCGCTACGGGCTCGAGGCGTACCTTTTCGACATCGACCATGCCGAAGCGTCAGCGCTCATCAACAATGGTGACCACGCGGCGGCGAAAGCACGGCTCGACGCCATGGAACGGCGCTTGTCGCCGACGCGCCGCATGCAATGGCCGTTCTTCCATCATCTTCGATCCGTGCTCGAGCAGCGCCTCGGGCATCCGGTCGCGGCAATCGAGCATGCCGAACGGGCGACTGCGCTTGCGCGCGAGCTTAATGTTCCAACGCTGCAAATGCCGCATTTCCTGGCACGACTTGCACAGGCGCGCTCCGCCGCGAGCGATACGGACGGCGCGATGCAGGCGATCGACGAAGCGATCGCGCTTGCTTCTCCGTTCGAGCGCAAGGCGTTCCAGCAGCGCCGGGAGCTTCTGCTGATCGAGGCCGATTACAACGGCGGCAACATCGAGCGCGTCTCCGCGGGGCTTGCGAGGGTGCTCGGCGAACACCGGGCGCGCGGCGACTTCGTGTTCATGCGCAGTCGACCGGATCTTGCTGCCCGCTTCGCGAGCCACGCGCTCGAACACGGGATCGAAACCGAATTCGTGCGCGCGTTGATCGATCGTGACATGCTTTCCGCGCCACCGGACGCCGGACCCAACTGGCCGTTCCGCTTGCGCGTGCGCGTATTCGGCGGTTTCGACCTGATCCGCGACGGACAGACGGTCCGCTTCACCGGCAAGGCGCAACAGCGGCCCCTCGACTTGCTGAAGATTGTTGTCGCGGTCGGAGCCCGGGACGTCGACATCGGGCATGTGACGGCCGCTCTTTGGCCGGACGCCGACGGTGCCGCCGGAAGAAGCTCGTTCGAGTCCGCGCTCTTCCGCTTGCGCAAGCTGCTCGACATCGAAAATGTGATCACGCTGTCTGGCAGCAAGCTTTCTCTCGATCGCACGCGCGCATGGACCGATGTGTGGGCGCTCGATGCCGCGCTCGACGCCGCCGAACGGTCGATCGAGGACGACTCAACCGATGCACGAGCACGCGCGGCACGCCGACTGCTCGATGTGTACAAGGGTCCGCTGCTCGGTGACGATGAAGACGCTTGGATCGTCAAGCCGCGCGACGTACTGCGCGCGCGCTTCGTGCGCACGCTGGCGCGCCTCGGCGAGAAGCTCGAAGACGCACGAGATTGGGCGACCACTATCGATCTGTATCGGCGCGGGCTGGAAGCCGACAACCTGGCCGAGCCGCTGTATCGCGGCCTCATGCGAGCCTTCACGGCAAGGGGCGATCATGCTGAAGCGCTCAACGCGTTTCGGCGCTGCCGCGACCTCTTGTCGATTGTGCTCGGCGTCGAGCCGTCCGGCGAGACCGAACGTCTTCGTCGCGAAATCACCGAGCATCGCTAATATCGATGGCGGCGTCTCGGGGCCGAACTCTTCGAGTTGTTCGGCAAGGTGAAGCTCGCCGAAACCGGCGCTTCGGCCCCGTTGTTGAGTCGAGTGGTACGATCCTCATGGCTTCGCCCGAATTTCAGCCTCTCCTCAAAGACGTTGGCGCGAAAATCGTCGTTGACCCATCCCCCGACGGGAGCGCGGCTAACATCGCCCCCTGATTACGTTCCACCGCGCAAGCGGCGCGCCAAGAAGATCGCGCACTCTGGGAGAGCGGGATTGAGCTGTCGCGGTAAAAGATGGTGGCCAGCGAGAACGACTCGGAGGAAGCATGACCCCAACCGTTTTCGGCATGATCGTGTTCGCGTGTACGTTCGGTGGCGCGCTGCTAGGAATGTTTTTGCGTACCGCCCTGCCAGAGCATCACCTCGCCGCTGAGTCGAAAGACACGGTAAAGGTAGGTATTGGGCTCATCGCTACGATGACCGCGCTCGTTCTCGGCCTTGTCACCGCCTCCGCCAAGAGTTCCTTCGATGAGATGGACTCGGCGGTGAAACAGACCGCCATTGAAGTCCTCGCTCTCGACCGCGTCCTTGCTCGCTACGGAGCCGAGACCGGCGAGATTCGTAAAGGCTTGCAGCAACTGGTTGGGGCGCGGATCGACATGATCTGGGGTTCATCCAAGCCCGCCGATCTGGATCCGATGCGCTCGACGGCAGGGTCGGAAGGTGAGCGGCTCGCGGACGCACTCCGCGGTCTAAAGCCGCGCGACGAGGCTCAGCGGGCGCTCCAATCCCGTGCTCTGGACCTCGCCGAAAAGCTGTTGCAAGCCAGGTGGCTAGTAATTGCCAGCAGCGAGACGTCGGTTCCTCTGCCCTTCCTGGTGATTCTCGTATTCTGGCTCACGATTACATTCTCAAGCTTCGGGCTGTTTGCTCCGCGGAACGCCACGGTCCTCACGGTCCTCTTCGTTTGCGCCGTGTCTGTTGCTAGCGCCGTATTTCTGGTATTGGAGTTGGGCGGGCCGTTCGACGGGTTGCTCCGGGTTTCCCAAGAGCCGTTGCGCCACGCGCATGCACTGCTCAATCAGTAGGTGCGTCACTGTCCGCGTGGGCCAGAGCGCTGCCCAGACTCCAAATGCAGCGGACGTCAACGCCGGGCGACCGCCGGTTGTCGCGTAGCAGTTGAGACGCCTTGTTTCCACGTTTATGACCGGCTACTTCCATCCATTTCAGCGACCGCTTCGGAGCACCATGGACGTCTATGCCTAGACGTCCAAGTCCATAGGTTGGCCACATTGAGGCACGATCTAGGGGATTGAGCGGTACACAAGTTGCAGCGCGGCCCGGTACCCCTCGTTGTCGCCCTGTACATGGGCGCGAAGGCCGTGGCGAGCACGTAGTCAACGGGCACGGCTGGCGCCGATAATCTCCCTCCGGCGCTGAGAAACTGCACGGCAACCGCCGACTCTATCGGTCCACGCCCATCCGCCAATTGGCCTACCTGGCAATCGGCTGCACGAGCCGCGATTGCGCGTACTCGGCGCCATCGATGCACTCAAACCCCGGTCCAGGCTGAACGCCTGCGGGCTCATCCCGACGATGTGTACGTCAGATAGGCACGGGCGATCCACGGCCGGTCGCACGCTGAGGTCATCCCACAACAACGCCGTGCGCAAGTAACGCCGCAGCTCCTCGTCGCGTACTTCCTCAATGCGGAGGTCGCCCACGAGCGGCGGCCGGTTGACGAGGTCGCGCCACGGCAGGACGCGTCCGCGATGACGGAGCAGACGAACAGTGAAGCGCATCGGCGGCCATACCGTATGGATATACGGCAGTGCAGCCCGGCGCGCGTAGAAGAACTTACTGCCTCGCGCTACCCAGGCATCAAAAGAAAACGGCCTGCATTGTGCAAGCCGTTTATTATTTGGCGCGCCCGGCAGGATTTGAACCCACGACCCCCTGGTTCGTAGAAATGGGTTGCGCCAGTTGATCGGCCTATCTTTTCATGTTTCACCAATGACTTAGCTTCCCGCAGTATCCTGCATTTCCTGTAAAATCCCCTTATTCTGTGGCCTAGGCGTGGCCTAGACCTGACCCGCTGGGGGGCGGCAATGCGGACGGAGTTTGAATTCACCAAGGCAATACTGGATGGGCTGACGGCGCCGGAAACCTACCGCGACACCAAGGTGCCCGGCCTGCAGCTGCGGATCCAAACAGCCGGCGGCGCAAAGACCTTCTATCTGCGGCGGCGCCTGCCGTCCGGTGGCGACGGCCCGCGCATCAGGCTAGGCCGCTACGGCCAGATTGACCTGCCGGCGGCACGCAAGCTCGCTGCCGGCATGAACAATCAAATTGCTGCCGGCATCGACGTGGCGCAGCTGCGCCGCGATGCCAAAGCCGAACTGACCCTGCAGCAACTTTTCGAAAGCTACTTTGCCGATCGCACCGCCCGCGGCAAACGGAGCGTGGCTGCGATGCGCCAGGTTGCGGAACTGTGGCTGCTGACGCTGCCGGCAGATGAACGAAAGGTGCACGGCCGCGCTCGCGTGAAACCGCCGGCCAGTGTGGACTGGAGCCGGTACCGCATTTCGCAGATCACCCGCAGCAAAGTCGCGGCGCTGCACAGTCGCATCCTGGCCACGGGCAAACGCGCGACCAGCAATCGGGTGCTGGAACTCCTCTCGGCCGTTTTCGAATACGGGAAGCGCGCCGGCCTGCACGTTCTCGAGCAACCCGGCGAAGGATGTCGAAGCGGCGCCGGAAAAGGAACGCAGCCGGTTCCTGCAGGCCGACGAACTGCCGCGGTTCATTAAGGCACTGGAAAAGATGCCGCAGCCGTGGCGCGACTATTTCGAGGTGCTGCTGTTCGTCGGCTTCCGGCGCACCGCCACTGCGGCGATGCGCTGGCAGGACGTGGATCTGCAGGCCGGCACCTGGACGGTTCCGCAGAAGCAATCGAAAAGTGGCGACCTGCTGGTGCTGCCGTTGACCGGCCGCGCACTTGCCACGCTGAAGCGGCGGCACAAGGGACGCGGCAGCAGCCAATGGGTGTTTCCCGGTGGCAATGCAGACGGCCATATCGGCCGGCCAAAGCTTGCCTGGTCCAATCTGCTGAGGGCTGCAGAGATTCCCGATCTGCACCTGCACGACTTGCGGCGAAGCTTGGGCAGCTGGCTGGCCATGAGTGGCCGCAGCCTGCCGGAAATCGGCCGCGTGTTAGGCCACAAAGACCAGCGCAGCACGCAAGTTTATGCGCGCCTGCAGATCGAGCCCGTGGCGGCCGCTGCTGCAACGGCACAGAAGGCCATGCTGGCCGCTGCGAAGCGGAAGCCACGTCATGGATAAGCGGCTGCAGCGATTGGCAGCTAAGCGCGGCGCATTGACCGTGCAGGAAACCGATCTGCTGCGGCAGGCATTCGCGCTGGTCTACCTGCGGCACCGTAAGGCTGATGGGAGTGTGGAAACGCTCGCGGGCTGGCACAACGCGAACGGCTGGCTATGTTCCGTTTTCACGCTACCTGCTGCCGACGCACACAAGAAACCGCCGGCTAACAAACCGCTGGATCCTGCTAGCGAACTGGAACTGCTGCGGGCCGTGGCCACCGGTGACGCCGCCGCAATTGTGATGGCAGCCGAGCTGGTCAAGTGGTATTCACGGCGGGAATGCGAAGCACTGGCAGATAGCACAGTGGCGGGCAAGGAACGGGGCAAGAAGATCACGGCAAAAGCCGCGGCACTCGCCAAAAAGATAGCGCCGCTTTCAAATCTGAGCAGCGAACAAGCCGAACGGAAATTGGCGCGCGAAGGGGTGCTGGTTTCAGACAGCACGGTACGCCGACACCGCCGCAAGAAACCCGGTTAGTAAGTCACCTGCTGGCCGCTGCCGGGCGGCCGCATTGGGCACTCTGTTTTCCTGCAATGTCCCGTAGGAGGCAACAGTGCCCACGAATTCTGACCCCTCGCAGCAGCTGCTTACGGTCCGGGAACTCGCGGACCGGCGCCGACAAGCGCCAAAAACAATCTACAACCGCGTTAGCAGCGGCACTTTGGGCATTCCGGTCATTCGACTAAACGCTACCGAGCTTCGGTTCAGGTTGTCGGACGTGCTGCGCGATGAAGCACGCTGGACCGTTCGAAGCCCGGAATCGCAGGGAAAGATCTGCCGACAGTGCAACGGTGCCCGCGTAGATCCCAGCAGCGACGAGCAGTGCGTCCGCTGCCGCGGGTCGGGATTCGAGCCGCGGCGATGACCTCCCCCGTCCAAATCGACATTACACGCGCGGATCTCCGCACGCTCGCGACGCTGATCGGGGATGGCGACTACGCCGAAGCAGCCAGCGGGCTCGCTGCCATTTTCGCTGAGGCCGACGACATCGAGGCGCAAACACTCGGCTCCTGGCTCGAGGTGCTCGCCAACCAATTGAACGACGACGACGGATTGAGCGAATAGGAATTTGGCAGGACATCGCCAAAAGGAAGCGGCCCGTGCCGTGACGCACGAGCCGCTAATGATGAAGCAGTAACCCAACAGGAGTTTTCATTATGCCGGACGTCAACAAGATTTATCAAGGCGAGTTCCTCCGCGCTGACCAGCTCGGCGGCCAGACGCGCCGCGCCACGATCGAGGCGGCCGTGGTCGAGGTGCTGGGCCAGGGCGAAAAAGCTGCACAGAAGATCGTCTTGAGGCTGGCGAAGATCAAGGCGAGATTGCCGTTGAACAAGACGAATGCCACGACGCTCGCGGCAGCTTGGGGGCCGATGACGGACAACTGGATCGGACGGCCGATTGACCTGCGTCCCGAGAAAGTGCTGTTCAGCGGCAGCATGGTGGCTGCCATCCGCGTCGCTCCTGTGTTCGAGCCATCGAAGCCAGCACCAGCGGCAGCGGCGCCAGCGACGGCCACAGCCCCACTAAGCGACGCGGCCGAGCCGGACGAATGGCCGGAAGAGATCGTCGACGACATCCCCTGGGGGGACGATAAGTGATCGAAGCACCGGCAAGTCCGGTGCTCGCCGCGGCCCTGCGCTGGATCAAGCGTGGGGCCGCGCCGATCCCGGTGCGGTACAAGGAAAAGGTGCCGGTCGGCGCAGCTTGGCAAACGCAACGGCTCGACGCAGCCGACGCGCCTGCTGTGTTCAATGAGGCTCCGCTCAATCTGGGCGTGCTCTGGGGCGAGCCTACCGGCAACGTTGTAGACGTTGACCTAGATTGGCCGGAAGCCTGCGCCATCGCGGCGGCGCTGCTGCCTGCAACTGCTGTCTACGGCCGCGCCAGCAGTCGGCACTCGCATCGGCTCTACCGCGTTCCCGCCGCCGTCACCGGCAAGTGGTCGGTGTCGGTCGAGCTCGTGCCGGAAGGCCGCAAGTCCGTCGTGCTCGAGCTGCGCGCCGATGGCACGCAAAGCGTTGTACCACCGTCGACGCATCCCAGTGGTGAGCTGTACGAATGGGCACGCGAGCGCATGCCGCAGTCGATCGAATACGCAACGCTCGTGCGTCGGCTCAACTTCGCGGCGGCCGGTGCGGTGCTGGTGCGCTATTGGCGCGAAGGCATCCGGCACCAGCTGGCGCTGGCGCTGGCCGGCGCTGCGCTGTCCGCGGGCTACACCGTCAACGAAATCGGGACGCTCATCACCGCGATCGCCGAGGCGGCCGGCGATCCCGAGGCGCGCGATCGCGCACGAGCGGTGCAGTCGAGCGCGGCAGCCCTGACCGAAGGCAGGCCCGCAACCGGCGTGCCGAAACTGGCCGAGCTCGTCGGCGAGCCGATCGTGGCGGTGCTCAAGAAATGGCTCGGGCTCGCCAATGCCGTGCCCCTGATGGCTTCGAGCAGCAGCGCAACAGCCTGGGCGCCGGTCGATGTCGCCGAGGAATTCAAGCTGCGCTGTGCTGCCGATGTCGAGCGGCAGCCGGTTGCATGGCTGTGGCCGCAGCGAATTCCACGTGGGAAGCTAGGGCTGATTGGTGGCCGGCCGGATGGTGGCAAGTCCACCCTCGCCGCCGAGCTTGCTGCCCACGTCACACGTGGGACGGTGTGGCCGATCGACGGTACGGACTGCCCAAAAGGCGACGTGCTGGTACTCAACGTCGAAGATGACCCCAGCGACACCATCCGGCCCCGGCTGGAAGCGGCTGGGGCGGATCTGTCCAGGGTGCAGATCATCGACGCGGTAATGCGCGCTGCCGACAAGAAGGAACGGCAGGTGACGCTCGCCGACGTCGGCATTCTTGATGCACTACTCACCCAGCACCCTGGCCGGTTTGTCCTGCTGACCGTCGACCCGTTCGGAGCCTTCCTGGCAGGACGGGACTCGCATCGGGATGCTGAGGTGCGCGAGCTGCTTGCGCCTTTCTCGGTCCTGGCCGGTAAGCACAACATCGCCGTTGTGTTTGTGGCGCATCTGTCCAAGGCCGTCGGGATTGATGCGCTGTACCGGGTGCTGGGCAGCGTCGGAATCACGGGCGCCGTCCGGTCGGTCTATTTTGTGATCGCCGATCCTGATGATGATATGCGCCGGCTGTTCGTTCCAGTGAAGGGAAACAACGTAGCCGTGCGAATGCTGGGGCTGGCCTTTACGTTGCAGAACGTCGATCTGGGCGAGGGTGTGGCGGCTGCTCGAGTGTGCTGGCAGTCCGGGGGCGAGCAGCGCACGGCAGACGAGCTCCTGGCGCCACCACACCCAGAAGGCCCCGAGCGAGCTGCTGCCGAAGCCTGGCTGCGCGAGCGGTTGGCCGATGGCCCGGTGGCCGTCGCCGAACTCAAGATCGACGCGCCGCTGCAGGTAGCTGCCAGCTGGCCCACAGTGGAACGAGTTGCCCGGGCGCTGGGTGTTGTCGGCCGTGGCGAGAAACGGGCCCGCACGTGGGAATTGCCGCCCGAGACAGCGCCATCCATCAAACCCCCGGAGCAAACCATCACGCAGATGGCAGATGTTTTGGATGGTAAGCAAACCATCACAGAGATGGTAAGCATCCCATCCAAACCATCCGATCTATGTGTTGATGGTAAGCCTCCGGACGCTGACGTTAAGCCTGCCGAGCCATCATCAGGACAAAGTATCGGCTCATTGCCCGATGGCCTAATGGCCCAATGGCCTGATGGGGTGTCGGATGCTGTCGTTACGGCGGCACCAGCAGCCACCATCGAAGGCAGTGCGCAGGCAGCGTTACCGCTCGCCGACACTTCTGCCGTCACGCTGCATCCGTGCACCAACTGCTCGCGGCTCAACGTCGGGCACTTCTGCTCGAAATACCAGTGCGTTATGCCTTGGCCCGAGAAACCCAATGCCTGCGTTCACTTCGAGCCGCGACTGCCGGACACGCCGTGGGAATGAGCAGCGGGCAAGCCATGTGTGGGCTTGACTCAAGGTACTTACTGGCTATGACGCTCGCGGTGGCGCACGCAACCCCGAAATCCTCCTAGTTATTTACTTAACGGCTTAACTAACGGCTGAGCAAAGAGATGGCACGAAATTGTGATCTAGCGCGCGCCCTAGCGGCGACGCCGGGACAAATTACGCGTTGGCGGCAGCGCGGAATGCCGGGAGAGCTTGACGACGCGCGCAATTGGCATTCGGCCCACATCCGGCCGCGGGCGAAGCGGAGGAACGGGATCGCGGGAGTAGCGCCATCGGTTCCAGGCAATGGCGAGCGGCTGTCGTGGGTTGAGCGGAGGGCGCGGGCGGATGCGCTCATGCGCGAGCTCCAATTGGCCGAGGCCGAGGACCGGCTGCTCGACCGCGCCGCGGTGCTCCAAGGTTGGACGAAGCACATGGTGACCCTCCGCGCGCGACTGCTGGCGATTGTGAATCGGGCGGCGGCGCGCACGCGCGCGGAGACGCCGGGCGACGTGCTGCTCGGAATCGTGCAGGAGGAAATTCTCGCGGCGATGAACGAGATTGCCGGCAACGGCGATGCGACCGTATGACTACACGCCGCCGCCCGTCATCGCGCTACCACGGCGGGGCTGCGATGTCGAATCGTGGCCGCAGCGCGATCAATTTAGCGACCGGCTGCTTGCGACCCTGACCGGTCCCCCGCGAGTGTCAGCTGTGGGGCGAGCGTTCTAATCGCATCTAACGGTTGGCTCCGCCGATTTTCATTCCGACAATGACTGCGACGTAACCCATCACCAGACTGGTGAGGACATAGGCTGCAGCCACGAGGGCACCGGTCATCGAGGCCTTCATCAGCACGCTCGACGCGTAGGCAAAGCTCGAGAACGTCGACAGGCCGCCCATGATTCCGGTGGTGACCATCAAGTGCCAACCATCGTTGATGACCTTGCGGTTGTGCCGACCTGTGCTGAAACCGATCAGCAATGAGGCGACGACGTTGGCAACCAAGATATCCAGCGGGAAACCGTGCGACAGAGTGGGCACGAGCACCATGAGAAACTCGCGCGCGACTGCACCCACGGCCCCGCCGATAAACACCAGTAGTACCGCGAATCTGAGCTCCATCAGTCTCAGCCCTGCGCACGGGCAAGAGCGGCCCCTGCCAGCGCGGCCAGCAGTCCTGCGGCGACCGACAGCAACAGATAAAACGCGGCGAGGCGAGCGTGTTGCTTGGCGGCCAGCCGGGCCGCATCCAGCTGCATGCTGCTGAAGGTGGTGTAGCCGCCCAGGACGCCGGTGATCACCAAGGCGTTCAGCACCATGCCGTGGCCGTGGCGGTTGTCCCAGTCCACATTGAACAGGACCGACAGGTAACCGATGACCAAGCTGCCCGAGATATTGATCAGGAAGGTGCCCAACGGAAAGTGGCCCTTGTAGCGCTCGCCTACCAGCCGCCCGATCCACCAGCGCAGCACAGATCCTAGGCCTCCGCCCAATCCCACCCACATGACATCCACGGGATTCAATTTGATCGCTCCGAACCTGAACCGGCTTTCACAATGTCGCGCGTTACTGGTTGTTCTTGCGACGATTGATGCTTGGCAATTGAGCGTGGCCTGAAAACAAGCCAAGCGGCCGTGCCATCCCCTAGTTTGCATCCCGAGACCGCGCGATGGCAATTGGCCTTCGGGCTGTCTCCGAACCGACTGGCGCAATGGCGGCTTACGTCCGTTCAATTTGAGCGGCTGCACTTCCGCTTTTGGCCGATAGCGGTCAGCCGCCGATGTCCGCTTC
>CAVZAE010000011.1:0-159760 GCA_963773195.1 uncultured beta proteobacterium | reverse complement strand
GATACTCGACGGGGCGCCGCGGACATTCGCCGCGGGTGAGCGTATACACACGGAGAATTCGTACAAGTATGTCCCCGATGATTTTGCCGCGCGGCTTGAGCAGGCGGGCTTTCGTACCGTGTGCTGCTGGCAGGATGCACGCGGCGATTTCGCCATGTTCCACGCCACTTGAGTGGGGCGGCGTCAGCGCGGTCGCGCGCGAGACGCACGCCGGAAAACTGCCATCGCGCCTCGGGCGGAAAGAAATTTCGGTAGGTTGCGCGAATATGCGAGCGCGGGGTGGAGCAGGATCCGCCACGTAGCACGTATTGATTGCACATGAACTTGCCGTTGTACTCGCCGACGGCGCCCGGGGCGGCCGCGAATCCGGCGTAGGGCGCATAGGCGCTTCCTGTCCACTCCCACACGTCGCCGAACAGTTGACTGGGATTGCCGTGCGGGGGATCCATGCGTGTTGCGAGCGGATGCAGCGCTCCGCTGTCCTGAAAGTTTCCGTCGATTGCGCAATCGGCCGCGCCTGCCTCCCACTCGAATTCGGTCGGCAGGCGTGCACCGGCCCAGCGCGCGTAGGCATCGGCTTCGAAGTAGCTCACGTGAGTCATCGGCGTGGCGGGGTCGATTTCGACGCGGCCGTGCAAGGTGAACGTCGTCCAGCGGCCGTCTCGCCGTTCCCAGTACATCGGCGCGGTCCACCGCAGTGCTTGCACTGTATCCAAGCCCAACGACAGCCAGAGTTCGGGGCGGGTGTAGCCGCCGTCATCTATGAAGGCCAGAAAATCGCCATGGGTTACCGGATGCGATGCGAGCTCGAACGGGGTGAGGAAGACCTGGTGCCGTGGCTGCTCGTTGTCGAAGCAGAAGCCGGCTCCCGGGTGGCCGACGCTGACCATTCCGCCGGCGAAGCCAATCCACCGCGAAGGGCGCGGTTTGACCGGAGTCAGCGGCCAACGCTCCATGTACGCAGGTTGCAGCGGATTGCGTGACAGCAGGTGCTTCAGGTCGGTGAGGATAAGCTCCTGATGCTGCTGTTCGTGCTGCAGGCCGAGTTCCAGCAGCGACGCGAGTTCTGCGTCGTCGGTAGCTTGCGCAACGAGCGGGACAAGATGGTCCTCCACCTGCCGGCGGTATGAATGAACCTCGTCCAGCGTCGGGCGCGACAACAGACCGCGATCGGGCCGCGGATGCTTGTCGCCAACTGCGTTGTAGTACGAATTGAAAAGCACCCGGTATCGTGGGTCGAAATGCCGGTAACCGCGAACGAAGCGTTCGAGAACGAACGTTTCGAAAAACCACGTAGTGTGGGCCAGGTGCCACTTGACCGGACTCGCGTCGGGCATCGACTGCAGCGCGCAGTCCTCGGCCGACAGCGGCGCGGCAAGTTGCACGGTGGCCGCTCGCACGGCGGCGAGACGGTCCCCGAATGCGGTCGTCTGCGCGCGTGCCATACCGCCTGGTCGGCGTGGGATGCGAGTGCGGGAAGTTGACATCTTGCCTCCTCGGAGGACATCCATTATTGCGTAATGGTCACCTTGCCACCGGATCCAGTTGGAAGCAAATCATTCTTGCCGCCGGCGCCGTGCACGAATCCCGAATCAATCCAGCACGCTATTGTTACCCTGAAAGGGTCCGACACATTCGCCGGCAGCCAGTTCCCATGTGGCGCGGACTTACGCCCGCTACGACGTGGTGTTTCTACAGCTCAAGCAGGCGCGGCGCTCAGTGTTGGCTTTCCTAGGTTTCGACGGCTGCTTTGGAGCGCCGTCGCTGACGGTTCAGGGTCGGAAGCGGTCGTTGGTAGCTGGCCGCTCTTGGCCACCGGCGGCCGTACAAGTGTCTGATAGCGGACATGCGATGGCGCTGTCAAGTGCTAAGCGGGCGGACGGCTGGCGCTCAATGCGCACCACTTAGATCGTCTACACCGGAACGCTGACGATCCCTCACGCCCCACCCCGTCCTTATGCTACGGTTTACATCTCCAGGAGTGCCTCAACGCCCTGATATCGGTCAACCTACCGCGTTATCAATTGGCATAGCCCAATGCACGACCACTCCGTAGATTCGATGCACGATCCGATTTCCCACATTCAATCACCAAGGCGGGACGGGTTCAACCAACGTCTGCGCTTGCGCAGGTTCCTGCTAGCCAGTACTTTTTCGGTGTTGTACCTGCTTGTGCTGGCCATCTTTTACACGCAAGACAAAGTTGACCGCGAGACGCTTTTCGAGGCTTGCGCGATCGTTACGGCGATCATTCTCGGGTTTTTTGGCGTTTTTCGCCTCGGGCTGAATCTGCGATTTCCGGACCCGAGCTTGACCGCGATTCAGCTTCTTGCGGCCGTGTTTACGATGCTGTTCGTCCTCTACCGGGCTCCGGACACCCGACTCGCCTTCGCTGGGTTCTTTTTCGTTGCTTTGATGTTCGGGATGCTTCGCTTCAGCGGCAGGAGGCTCGCCGTGCTTGGCTTCGTCTCGCTAGCCTCCTTCGCGTTAATGATCTGGCTTCGCTACGTCAACAACCACGACGTCGAAGTCCTGCGCCTGGACATACTTCAGCTCGTCGTGATTGCAATAACATTTCCCTGGCTCGTGTTCATCGGGGGGCGCGTGAAGCGGCTCCAACGCGACCTCATCGACGTGCGCGTCAAACTGGAAGATATCGAGGAGCGGTCACGACATGACGATCTGACCGGCGTCTATAACCGTCGTGCTCTGTTGGTCTCCATGGAAGAGCAGAAACGGCGAGCCCATGTTACCGGCGAACCGCTCTCCATCTGCGTGATCGACCTCGACCTGTTCAAACGCTACAACGATGAGTTCGACCACCTGACCGGCGATCAGGTCCTCCGAACATTCGCGCAGGCTGTGCGGGACGGGTTGCGTTCGACGGATATCTTCGGACGGTATGGCGGCGAGGAGTTCGTCCAGATCTTGCCAAATACCGCGCTGGCTGGCGCGATGCTCGATGCCGAGCGGCTGCGCAATCGAATCAGCGCGCTCGACATTCCTTTCGCACGTTCAATCGGTCCGCTGACCGTATCGGTCGGGGTGGCGCAATACAGACCTGGCGAAACCGTCGTTCAGACCTTCGCCCGGGCGGACGGGGCACTGTACAAAGCGAAACTGCTGGGCCGAAACCGAGTGGAATCCTGACGTTTCGCAGGCGCAACGCGTGTGTTCCGCGTCCCAGGATCTGGGCTCGATAAGCGCTCCCGCCGCTAACGCGACAAGGATGCGAATGGCCATCTCATAAATGTCCAAGGCCAAGGAGTTACCCCTTCGAGAACCGGTGACCGTATTCTACGCCTCTGGTCGACGATCACGCTCAAGACGGTTACCGCGTCGATCCAAGCGGAAGCTTATCGGCCGCTCGGAGACGTGCGTCACAGGCAGCCAAGCGACGGCTCCAAGTCCGGGATCGGGCCGGTTGCGACCAAGCGCGAGCGGCAGCTTTCGATTGTGCCGATTCTGAACGCTATCTAACGCGAACGACCCGAAGCGGTCCTTCGTTACGCCTGCAGCAACAGGCCGTACAAACTGGCCTGCCGATGGCGCGATAATTTGCGGGTGGTCACGTAAACGTACGGAGATTACCGATGACCGAGCGCGAGAAAATGCTCGCGGGCGAGCTCTACGACCCACTCGATACCGAGCTGGTTGCAGGCCGGATACGCGCTCGCGACCTTTGCCAGCTCCTCAATACGACCCGCGAAGCGGATACCGAGGAGCGGCGCCGTATTCTCCGTGAGTTGTTCCGCCGCGGCGGCGATAGTGTATGGATGCAGCCGCCGTTCTACTGCGACTACGGGGCAAACATCGACCTCGGCGAGCGCGTGTTCTTCAATTTCAATTGCGTCGTGCTCGACGTGTGCGAGGTACGCATCGGCAGCTTCACGCTGTTCGGTCCCGCAGTGCAGATCTACACGGCTATGCATCCCATGAACGCGGAACTGCGTCGCACGCAGGAATTCGCAAGACCGGTGGAAATCGGCTCCGACGCATGGGTGGGTGGTGGCGCGATCATTCTCCCGGGCGTCCGCATCGGTTCACAAGCGGTGATTGGTGCAGGCAGCGTCGTCACGCGGGACGTTCCGGAACGTGTTTTTGCAGCGGGCAATCCGTGTCGCGTTATTCGAGAGATCACGGAGTAGCTCACCGCTTGACCTGAAAGACCGGTTGGGGCCGTTCCGAGACGTCGGGAACGACCGCTTCTCAGTCACACGAGGGGCTGGAACGGGTCGTTAGCGGTCATTGGACAACCCGTCTGCGGGCCTCTTCTTGTTCGGCCAGCGCTCGCGACAGCTCACGCAGCACGTTTCTCCAGCCGCCCTTGCTGGCGTTCTGCGCTATCTTGGCCTTACCCTCGGCGGACCTCGGTCCGGTCGATTTCTCCCACGGTTTCCACCTGCGGATCAATTTGGCCCGTAGCTGCCGGTGCTCCGGCGTCCTGTAGTAGCCCATCGCTGCCTCCTGATAGTTTGCTCGGCGTTATTTCGTTTTCTCGCGGGCGCGAGGGCGCCGGCGTCCCGTTATTCACCTGCTGCGGTCCGTGGGCGATGTTGGCTTGTCGCACGAAAGCAACCGATGCTGGATTCTTGATCGCCGCGAGTGTTTCCAGCGTCGCCCGGCATTGCGACTGCGCCCGCAGCCCATCCGCAGATTGGCCTCAAATGGGGCAATCTCAGTGCAGCCCATTCCACGCTCGATGAGGCGCGCGAACACCGATTGCAGCGCCGTTGCCTGATTCATCAGCATTGCCTCGGCTTGCGCGAGGTCTCCCGTGCTGGCGGCCTCGCCTTGATCGCGGAGGGTCGCCAAGAGTGCTGGCATGTCCATGTCGCGCTCGTATCCCGCGCTCTCATCCGCCGCAGCAATGTCGTGGCCGTTGCGTACTAGATTGACGCCATTGCCGCGAGGTTCGCGCGCGGGTCGTGATAGCCCGACAGTGGCTGCCGATGACACTGCGAATGTGGACCGGGTTTGGGCAACTTCTCCATCCGCGGATCCACCAGCAACGGTTGCCGTTCGCGTTTCGGCCGCGCCGCTTGGTCCGCCGCGGCAGCTTGAGCGGCAACTGGCAGTACACCCGTCAGATCCGCTTGTGATTCCAACCATAGCCTTGGGCCCGCAGTCGATCGCGGCACTTCCAGAAGCCCCAACGCTGCTTCTCGACCACAATCGCCTGCAACGCCGCGATCACCGCACCATCCCGCGCTGCCCAGTCGGTACCCGACCGGTAGAACGCCGCCCGCGACAGCCGGGCTACCTGGCAAGCGCGGACAATCGGCAGATCGTATTCCTCACTCATGATCCGGACTGCTTCGCGCTTGGCTGACGGCGTCACAGTTTTCGGCTGAGAACGTCCTTGATCGCCGTGTTCTCGAGCGCCAGGTCGGCATACATCCGCTTGAGCTTGGCGTTCTCACCGAAAGCGGACACTATCGACTGCCGCTTCTGGCCGATAGCAGACGGTCACGAACGACCGCTATCTCGGGCGCTCCAGGTTCTCAGGCGTCACCCGAGAGTATTTCACGGGACCCGCAATCGTCCTTGTGGGTTAAGAGTAGAGTTTGTGCGGCCTGGAGAGGCTCGCTTGGACTGCGTCGCCCTCCGTACCGGAACGGGGCTGCCATGGTGGGTTTGGATAGCGATTCCTTTGGGCGCGATCGTGTTGGTCATCCTGGTCGCGATTTTGATGTTGGCGGCCGCTGAGGGGAGTTAGGGATAGATGGCGCTACGAAACCCTGCCAACAGGCGCTGGCACGAGCCGACGAATACGAACTCAGACTGGTAGCACTAACGGCGGCAGGTCACACAGGCGATGACCACCAACACCGTTCGATTCCGCTGCGATCGTTGCGCAGACGTTGTTTTCCTGCCCGCCAACGCTTCGGTTAACGCACGGAGGTGCGTCAAGTGCGGTGCAGTACACCAACGTGAATTCATCGAGCCAGATTTCAGAGAAAACGAAAAGGAGGAGACGGAGCGCACAATCCCGTTATCTGTTCTCTTCCGTGCGCAGATAGTTTGGCGCTGTGCGATCGCGGCGGGACTGTTGGCCGGGTTAGCACCCCTTGTCGCGGCGTACAACGAAGCCCAAACTTCGTTTTATCGAGAAAGCCAAAATTCCGGGTGGTTTGGACTTCTTCTCCTTGGTGTGCTCGGCTTCTGTTGCTATGTAATTGTCTTCTATATTGGGTGCTTGCTATTTTGTCCCAAGATCACCGCGTGCATTGTTGAAACGGAAGTTCACAATAGCCCTCATGGCCAACATTACAAGACCCGGTATGTTCTAACGGACAATGCGAACTTCAACTTCTACCTCGAACGTTACATTCAAGCCAGTCATTGGTTTGGATATTTGTTGTCGGTGGTTCTACTTGTCTTCACATTCTGGTTAATTTCGCGTCGCTCATCGTGACACCAATTCAAAGAACGTCTAGGAGGTCGACAAATGTCGAGGCACACCGGGTTTCTGGCAATCGGATTCACGCAGGGCGGGCCCTCTGCAATGCTGATGCGGCTACCGTACGTCGCCATGCTTGCGGCGATCTCGCTTTTCGCTGACGCCGCGCCAAGTATTTACGACGCGCCAACACAGGGTGTCAGGTTCTCCGCCGCGACGGCCGCGAACATCGCGGGAGAATGGAGTACGGGGAGCGTCTCGGCGATTCAATACCGCAACAGGATCACCGGCGAGTCAGCCCCGACCTCGGGTTCGGGTTTTTCATGGACGTTCAACCCTAACGGCACTTTCGAGTACGCGGGTCTGATGCAGCAAACTATGTACCACTGCACCACGTCGTACTTTACGTACGAGACCGGTAAATGGGCCTTGCAGAGCGACAAGCTCACCGTGACGCCGATCAAAGCTTCACTGGAGACCAAGGACAACTGTGGAAAATCCGGCCGCAAGGCGACCTCGAAGGAACCTAGGACCTACACAGTGGCCATCGGCAAGGACAGCGGCGGCACGTGGCTCTACCTCCGGTTCCCCGACGGGGGTATCGAGCGCTACTCTCGTGGACGATGAAGAGGCGACGGGTGCACGGCCAACATGTGCAGATTGATGTGACTCCCCTGCGCCGGTTTGAAGACTTCGCGACCGTGCTGGGCACGCGAGCCGCCTATCCCCGGCTCGCCTCAGCGCTTATTCCGGTCGTCGCTCGGCCGGATCGGTGGCACGATCACCGACCCTTGGGCGAACCTGAGCTCGATGTCGAAGTTCGACCGCAGCTTCAGGTTGGTCTGCCGGTTCAGGCCGTACTCCGCGAGCAGCTTGTCGTGGTTGGCCACCATGATCGGGTCCGGCAGTTCGCCTTCCCACGTCTTCAGCAGATCCGCCAGTGAGACGATCTCGCCGCCCTGAACTGAAGCGCTGACGATGCGCCCGCCACCCGCCTGGGTGGACGCTGTTCCTCCGTAACGAGTGGACTGGGTCTGCATCGCCGCGGCGTCCTCAGGCAGCCCCGCCTGGATCGCCCGGTTGAATTGGATCACCGAGCGAACGTTCTGCACGCCGGTCAGCCGCAGCACCCGCAGCCCGCCCGGGGAGACACCAAGCGCGCGCATCGCCCGGAGGTTCATGTAGGTTGACAAGGGGGTTCCTTGCCCCGGGACCATGGGTGGCTCTGTGGTGAGCCACCGCCGCTCCGCGGGGATCATGTCCAAGGAGGCTTGGCGGTACTGCACCTCGCCGGTCGCCGGGTTCCATGCCCGCTCGACCTGGCCGAAAGATCCGTCGGCGGCTTTCACCTCGATCCGGACGACACGCCACGCCCCTTCTGTATGGACCTGGCCATCTGTGAACTTGAACTCGCCGATCTTGGTCGCGGTGGGGTCGACCGCCTCGTAGAGACCCTTCACACGCCCGGTAATGAACCCCTCCGGGAGCTCCGCGAGCCGTTCGAGGCGCGCCGCTCGCATCCGGTGGAGCAACTCTGAGGCGAGCGACGCGCCGAGCACGATGACGGCCAGCGCGAACGCGATCGCGTCCGCCTCCATGGCCGCCTTGGCTTCGTCCACCGTTCCGGCACTGACGATGTCGGTCCCCGGCTGTGCCCCCGCGCCCTTCGCCGCGGCGAGCGCCTCGTAGCGCTGGGCATCCAAGACCAGGTTGGTTCCCGTCGCTGCCGTGCCCATCGCCAGAAGCGCCGCCATCGAGGCCCCGCCGGTGAGCGGGGCAAGCAGGAAGGCCAACTCGGCGATCTGCTGAAGCAGCAACGTCCGGAGAGTGCGGTTGATGTTGTGGGACCGGGTCAACCCCTCGGCGACATCCCGTGCGAACGGCGTCGACCAGTCCACGCCGGAGGTCGCCGTCGCGCGTTTCGCGAACAGCTGCTCGTGGATCGGTGTGAAGTCGAGGGGGTTCAGATCACCGGAGGACAGCTTGTCCTGACTCTCCCTGATGTTCCTGCGCAGCTGCTCGAAGCTCTTGCCCAGCAGATGCTTGGCCTCAGCTGCCCCCTTGGCCGACGCGAACGCGCTAGTGACATCCGCCCCTCCGGCGGCGACCGCGGCTAATGCGGGGTTGCGGATCAGCCAACCCGTGAGGTTCGCACCTGCCTCGTCGTCAGCCTTCTGCACCTGGTCGTACGCCTTCACATGCGTCTGGAGTTGAGGTAGACGCTCCGGGTCGAGCCTCGGCCAGGTGCCTTCCTCCTCGTCGTGGAGGTAGATCGTGCCGCGCAGAGTGGACAGGTTGGCGAGTGGTGGTGGGTGACCCGGCACGTACTCCACGGGCTCCACGTAGTGCCGGTCGTCACTCATCGCCGGATGCAAAACCTTGGTCCAGCCGACCCAGCATCTGCGAGCGGCCCTCTGTGCGAGCTGCAGCTTCGCGACCTCTGCGGCAGCGGTCTGGAGCGCGTTAACCTCCGCATCCGTCTCAGGCTTAGCCTGGCTGTCAGCACCGACTCCGAGTCGCTGGCTCTCCGAGATCGCGAACCGTTGGTTCTGGGCGAGGTATCCGCGGGCCACGTCGGCCACGTCGCTGCTGAAGCTCGAGTAGACCCGTTGCGCCGCTGGCACGTTCGACGGTAGGTCCGAATGTCGCGACACGCTGGCGTGCCAGCGCCGTAGATTGGCGCCAGCAACCTTCTCGAAGCGTGGGCCGAAGCTCGTCCAAATGCGCTCGAGAGCGCGCTCGCTCTTGCTGCCCACCCACAACTGGTCGGTCAGGTAGAAGACCATCGTCAGCCGATCCACGTCCGAAACGGACGAGAAGTCGGTAATGGCGACAATGGCGTCGCTGTCGCCCTTGACGCCGTCCAGGATGAGCTGCTGCTGGCCGCGGGTCTCCTCGCCCCAGCGCTGCACAGCCAATGACGTTGCACGGTTGCCCTCGGTTCGCTGGAGGTCTAGCAGGAGGGGCCTGTCGCCGGGCCCGCGGGCGACGCTGCGCGCGCTCCGATGTCCCGCGGTCCAGCGACCGCGCACCGCTGGGGAGGGTGTTTCCCGCTCCCCGTCCCCTCTGGCCTCTTCTTTTTCCTCTTCATTCAACGCAGAATTGGATTCGAGCTCCGAGCGCAGTTTTTTCGCGTTGCACAGGCGGGGTCATCCGGGTCGGGGGATTCTCCTCGTCAGGTAACGCCGGCGCCGGCACGCGCATGGCCATATCCGCGACCCGATCAGGTTCGCGCTCGTACGGATCATCCGGATGGCTGGCTGTGAGCTTTGCTTGGATGAGACGGCCCACAGCATGGTTGCCTAGGGTCCGCTGTAGATGCAGAGCGTGGGCCACACTATCTGAAGCGGCTGACGGGCGCGATGGGCTTTGGTTCGGACCTTCGTGCGAAGAACTCGGCTTTCTGTTGGAACTTCGATCAAGGTTGGTTTTGCCCATACTCTCGTCCGATGGGAAGGCTCCATCCCTCTGTATCACGCCGTGTTTCGAGGAGACCGGTTGGTGTCAGTCAGATCGGCATGACCCGGCTGTCGAGTTGCCGGTTGTAGTTTGCCTCAGCTTCGGCCGGCGGGATGTAGCCGACGGGCTCGAGCAGGCGCCGACGCTTGAACTAGTGCGCCCTTTCGAGCATTGCCAGCTCGAGCGCTTCGCGGCTCTTCCACGGTGCGCGGCAGTGGGTCAGCTGGGCATCGTACAACCCGATGATCGTCTCGGCCAGCGCTGAACTGCTCGAGCGCCTGGTCGCGCTCATGCCACCGCCGCGGGTCCGATAGCGCCGGCAAACGACCGCTTTAAGGACCTGAGCGTACAGCCGCTTCTGGCCGATAGCGGTCAGGCATCAGCGTCCGCTTACTACTGTGGATTCAACCGGTCAGCGCAACACATGCTAGGTTTAGGAAACGCAACAGCAAGTGCTTGTCAAATCGGTACTAATCGCAAGTAGCGCTGTTGCCTGGTCACTCTCACTCGTGCTTGTACAACCTCGGATCGTCGCTAAGCCACGTCGCAGGAAGGCCTTAGACTTCAAACCCCGTCTATAAGGATGAAAGGTGTTGCGTCGACCGGTTGAGCCCGCAGTCGTAAGCGGTCATTCGACAACGCGTGCCTGCGAGCCTCGTCCTGTTCCCGCAGCGCTCGCGACAGCTCACGCAGCACGTTTCTCCAGCCGCCCTTGTCGGCGTTCCGCGCTACCTTAGCCTTGCCCTCGGCGGACTTTGGGCCCGTCGACCGCTCCTACGGTCTCCACGTTCTGATCAGGTTGGCCTGCCGCGCTCGCCGCTCCGGTGTCCAGTCGTTCCCCATAGTTAGCCTCCAAAAGTTTGTTTGGCTCAGATTCGTTTTCTCGCGCGCACGAGGGCTCATGTGGCCCGTTGTTCACTTGTTGTGGCCCATGCGCGATGTTGGCCTGCCGCACGAAGGCCACGGACGACGGATTCTTGATCGCTGCCAGTGTTTCGAGCGTTGCCCGGCATTGCGCCTGCGCTCGTAGGCCCATCCGGAGATTGGCCTCGAAGGGGGCAATCTCGGTGCAACCCATTCCGCGCTCCACAAGCCGAGCGAACACCGTTTGCAGCGCTGTCGCCTGATTCATTAGCATTGCCTCGGCTTGCGAGAGATTCCCAGCGCTGACGGCCTCGCCCTGCTCTCGGAGGATCGCCATGAGTCCGGGCAAGTCCATGTCGCGCTCGTATCCCGCACTCTTGTCCGCTGCCGTAATGACGCGAAGCGCAGCGAAGGCGCCTCCGGTGAAATGCTTGGCATAGGTCCGGCTGACTTCCTCCGCGTCGTCCGACTTAGCCGCTAGGGGGATCGTCTTCCTCGGCGTGTAGGCCGGCCCGTCTGGTTTAGCTTTCTTTTTAGCTGCCATCAGCTCCTCCAAACCGCGCCTGGTGGCGCACGCGTTCCATCGTGTCGGCTGCCAGTAGACGAAAGCTTGTCAGCGCCGCCTCGGCATCAGCGAGTGCCACACGCAACACTTCCGCCCGGTCGGTGTCGTCGGCGTCGGCGAAGATGAGCGCAACAAGCTCGCGTAATTCCGCTGCCTGTGACGGAGACACCGGCAAACACGCCTGTTCGGCAATCGCGGCACGGGCAAGGTCAAGTAGGTTCATGCGTCAACCCATTTGCGACATAAGCGATATAAGCGACATAAGCCCCCCTTTGGTCGCTTCGGTCGCTTTTGTCGCGTCGTGTCCGCCTCATTTGATCGCCCGCCACAGCTCGACCGGCCGGCCGCCGGTATTGACGGCTTCGCACGTCACGCGCTCCTTCGTGCGAAGCATCTCCAATGCCGCACCGATCCGCTCGGCAGATTGATGGCGTCCGAATGCGTCGCGCATATCGGTCCGGGTCAGTCCGGCATCTCCGGCGCGTTCAAGCCGGCGCATCAGCTCGTCGGCGATCCGGTCGCCCAGGCTCGCGCCGAAGACGTAGCGCGCGGTCGCATCGCAGTACTGCCAGACGGCCAACGCGGCCAAGAGGTGCGCCGTGTCGATTCGCTCGGCACCGTCCAAGAGACAATAGAGCAGCGCCAGGCGGGTTGTCTGTGCTTCCGCTCGCGCGGTGACGGCGCCGTGGAGCCCGCCGCTGCCCGCCGACAATTCAGGGTAGACCCCTTCCCACATGGCCGAAGCCTCGGCCGTCATCGTTACCCTGCGCCTGGTCCGTGCCGTCGCAGCGCGCTCGCGGAGTCGGTCGGCAAAGGCTTGCGCCTCGCCCTCGTCAGCCCGGTCCCCGCCGTGCGGAAGTAGCTTTGACCGTTTGGCCCCCGCGAACAGGAAGCGATTGGCGAACCCGTTAGCGGTATCCGTTGCGGTCAGCTCGGCGCGCAGTTCGTCGTCGGTAACGTGCCCGACGATGCAGATGTGGGCGCCGTCGCCGTGATCGGATCGTTCTTTGTGAGGGACCGCAGGTTGCCGGAATCCCAGCCCTCGCGGATCGTCGCCGAAAGTGTATTGCCCTGACGCTGTGCCGCACGCAACACGCTCGCAAACTCGGATTCCACGACAAATAGCCGCTTGTCGATTACGCCCTCGTCAACGATCTCCATAATCAGCTCGCCATTCTTGTTCCGCTTCGTTTCCTCGCACGCATCTCGGACGTGGTATTTGACCCCCTCGCCGGACGACAGCCCGCTAACGTGCGGCTTCCAATCCGGGATGCGCTGGAAAACCTCGCGAACGCGTCCCCACGACGTTCCCTTGCGGCCCTTCGCCGTGGCGCCGACCAGTAGCACATAGAGATTGGCGTGGTGCTCGTCGCCCTCCACGCGGTAATGGGGCCCGCGCCCGACGAGCGCGCCGAAGGCAGCCAGGAATTGCAGGAGGATCGCGGCCGGGTCGGCTTCCGTGTTTGGCTCGACCATTCGCACGAATTCGCCCGCTACTCCGTGCATCGCTGCTTGATCTAGTGCATCCGGCCACTGCCTGCCCGTCAGATCGCCCGCTGTTGCGCGGTCGGTTGCGCGTTGGGCCTCGGATACGTGCGGCGCACTCGCGTTCGCTATGGCGCGTTCTACGGCCTCGCGCTCGGCAGCCGTCGCCGGACGGAAATGCGTCAGATCGACGGCGCCGGTCACGGTTCCCCCGATTGGTGGACCGCCAAGTGAACGAGCATCGCACCCGCACTGCGGATCGTCGTGCGCAGGGCTTCCCCGTGCAGTTCGTCGGCCTCCGGAACCAGCACAAGAACCTCAAGCCCCCGCAGAAACGTGAAGTCGTAGTCGTCGACTACGGGTTCGTCCGGCGGACAGACGACGCGGCCCGGGTCAAACGCTCGCGCAAAGTCCCAATGGCTCGTGACGATGATGCTGCCGCCGCCCTTTCAGGGCCGATAACCAGCGTCCAGCGCGGCGCGCAACCTGTCGGCCGAATGCGGGTAACCGTTGCCGCTTGGTAGCTTCTGGCGTATTGTCTTGTGTGTGTGCTGTCCTGCGGGCTGCCGGCGTCTCGAGCGCCGTGCGGCCCGATTCTTTTGGGGGCGCGAGGATCACGGCGGCTCCCATCACGATGCCGCCTTGCGGCTCGCCGCGATCCTGGCTGCGAGCCAGTCGTTTAGCTCTGTCTCAACCCAGCCGACGGCGCGCGAACCCAAGCTTATTGGCTTCGGGAACGTGCCTTCGGAAACGCGCAGATATATTGATGAACGGCTGAGCCCCGTGCGGGCCTCAACCTGTTTGCGCCGTAGGATAGTAAGCGGGGTGCGCAGTCCGTTAGCCATGCTGTTAGTCCTCATAGACCAACGGCTCGCATGGCAAACAAAAATGAAAAAGACCAAGCGAGCCGATACAAACGCGAGGTGATGACCCTCGCACTTGCACCGCGTTCACTTGGTCCTTAGGGGACCGCTACTAGCAGGCGCTACCTTGCCCGGAATTTCACCGGACGCATCGTCGCGGGGGGGCTGTCTCCCCTGCGCTATTCTTGCCGTCGCACCAAAGCATGCATGCAACGGGCCCTTTTGCGAAATTACATTTTAGGCGGTCGGGTGATCTAAAGTCAACCCATAACGTCCGTTACCCCACTACGCGCGCCGCTGCAACGGGATCACCTGCGCGCCCTTCGCCAGCGCGGCGAGCATGTCCGCCCATTGCTGCATCATCTTGCGCCGCTCGGGCAGGTATTCGGCCCGGTTGTACGCGCCGCGGATTTCGTTGCGCTCGCAATGCGCCAACTGGCGCTCGATCACGTCCGCGCGGAAGCCCGATTCGTTCAGGATCGTTGACGCCACGGCGCGGAATCCGTGCCCGGTCATCTTGCCCTTGTAGCCGAGTCGGTACAGCGCGAACAGCATCGTGTTGTTGCTGATCGGCTTGTCCGGGTTGCGGCCGGGGAAGACGTACCGGCTGCCGCCGCCAATGGCGCGCAGCTCCCGCAGGATCGCCAATGCCTGCCGCGACAGCGGCACGACGTGCTCCGTCTTCATCTTCATGCGCGCGGCCGGAATGATCCACGTCGCGCCGTCCATGTCGATTTCGCTCCACTCCGCGCCGATCAGCTCGCCGGTGCGAACGAACGTCAGCGCCAGCAGCCGCAGCGCGTAGCCCGTCATCTTGTCGCCGAGCTCGCCATAGCCGTCGATTGCGCTCAGCAGCGCCGGCAATTCCTCGGGCGTGACGGCGGCTTGATTCCGGGGCTTGTGCGGCGCCAGCGCGCCGCGCAGGTCGGCCGACAGGTCGCGCTCGCAACGGCCCGTGGCGATGCCGTAGCGGAACACCTGCCCGGCTACCTGCAGGACCCGGTGCGCCAAATCGCGCGCGCCGCGATCCTCCATCTTCCGCAGCGCCGCGAGCAGGGCAGGTGCGGTCAGCTCGGCGATGGGCGTTGCGCCGATTTCGGGGAACAGGTTTGCTTCCAGCCGGCGCAGCACGTCGGCCGCGTGAGTCGGCACCCAGGTATGCGCTTGCTTGGCGTACCACTCGCGCGCGACGGCCTCGAAACTGTTGGCAGCACGGCCGGCGGCTTCGCGCTTCGCCGCTTTGCGGGCCGCGCTCGGGTCTTTGCCGTCGGCGAGCAGGGTGCGCGCCTCGTCGCGCCGTTTGCGCGCAGCTGCGAGCGAAACGTCTTGCAGTACGCCGAGCGACAGCAGCTTTCGCTTGCCGCCGAAGCGATAGGCGAATCGCCACCAACGGCCGCCGGCTGGAGGCCCGGAGCTAGGAACCGCCGGGCCTCTGTTGGAAACGAACTTGGCGGAGAGGGCGGGATTCGAACCCGCGTTAGGTGATTAGCCTAAACACGCTTTCCAGGCGTGCGACTTAAACCGCTCATCCACCTCTCCGCGGTGCAGCGACGCGATTTTACCTCACTCGCCTCCCCGCCCTCGGCCTTGGGACCAGGGCTCGAACGCCCTGCTAGATCATGTTCCGCCGTTGCGCGGCCCGCATCTTCTCGGCGATCTCGATGTTGTCTTCCACGCCCAGGTTGGGATTCACCTTCAGCGCGCGCTTCCAATAGTCGATCGCCTTCTCGTACTGCTCGAGATGAAAGTAGATCTGCCCGTAACCTGACAGCGCTCCGAAGTGATTGGGATTGCGCTTCATTACCTGATCGCAGTCGGCGAGCGAGCGTTTGAAGTCGCCGGCGAGGAACAGCGCCGTGGCGCGCTTGTTCCAGCCCTCCGCGAACGCGGGCTTGCGCTTGATCACTGCGGAGTAGGTAGCGATCGCTTCGTCGAGCTGGCCCGCCTGCATCTGGTCGGCGCCTTGCGCCATCAGGACGTCGATCTTGTCATCGCCCGAGCGGCTCCACAGCAGCCACACGCCTTGCTCGGCGAGCTTGCGAACCATCGGATTGTCGTCGGTCAGCCGCTTGCGCAGCACGGCTTCGTCGGCCGGCTGCCCGTTGTTGGCGATCCAGATGACGGCGTCCGCGCGCTGCTCGGCCTCCGGAGCGGTGAGGCCCTTGAGCGCTTCGGCGCGGCTCGCGTACGGGCTCGTCTCTGCGAGGCCGGCGACGCTGCAGAACAGCGCGAGGAGCGCGATGGCGATGCGCGACCCGTTCATGGCTTGGCCTCCTCGATCCGGGCGCTGATTACTGCATCAGGTTGCCGGGCGCAATCACCGCCGTCAGCGCCTTCGCCCGAACTATCGTACACCGGCCGGACAAGCGCCCGGCGCTGCCAGGCGCATTTTGCCTTTCAGCGTACGGCGCCGCTCGGTCGGATTGCTCCTTCGTGCCTCTGCACCTATCGGTAGCCGGCAGCCTGTAATTCGAACAATTCCGCATAGCGTCCTCCCCGCTCCAGCAATTCGTCGTGGGTGCCCACGGCTTCGACCGCGCCATCCATCAGCACGACGATGCGATCGGCCATGCGGACGCTGGAAAAGCGGTGCGATATCAGTACTGCCGTCTTGCCCTGGCTCAATTCCTTGAAGCGCTTGAACACCTCGAACTCCGAGCGCGCGTCGAGCGCCGCGGTCGGCTCGTCGAGAATCAGAAGCTGCGCGTCGCGCATGTAGGCACGCGCGATCGCAATCTTCTGCCACTCGCCGCCGGAGAGGTCGATGCCGGTTCGAAAGCGTTTGCCAAGAATCTGATCGTATCCCTGGGGAAGCCTGCCGAATGACTTCGTCTGCCAGGCTGCGGTCGGCGGCGGCGACGATGCGCGTGCGGTCGTCGCGCGCCTCGATTCGGCCGACGGCGATATTGTCGGCGGCGGTGAAGTAATAGCGGACGAAATCCTGGAAGATGACGCCGATGTTGGCGCGAATCGCCAACAGGTCGTACTCGCGGAGATCATGCCCGTCGAGCAGAATGCGACCCTCGTCCGGATCGTAGAGCCGTGCCAGCAGCTTGACGAGGGTGGTCTTGCCGGCGCCGTTTTCGCCGACGAGCGCCAGGACCTCGCCCGCGTGCAGCTTGAATGTCAGTCCACGCACCGCCCAGCGCTCGGCCCCGGGGTAGCGAAACCCCACGTTCTCGAACGCGAAGCCCTCCTGAATCGGTACGGGAAATGGCCGCGGATTCGGCGGCGGAACGATTTCTGGCTCGATCTCGAAGAACGAAAACAGATCGTCGAGGTACAGCGCCTGGCTCGCGACCTGCGAGAATCCCATGAGCAGGTTCTCCAGCAGGTTCCGCAAGCGTCGGAAGGAGCCTGCGAGGAACGTGAGATCGCCAATGGAAAAGTCGCCGTGGAGCGTGCGCCACACGATGTAGGCGTAGGCAACATAGTAGGCAATGGTGCCGATCGCGGAGAGCAGGCTTCCCCAGCCTGCGCGCCGCAGCGCGATTCGGCGATTGGCCTCGAAGAAGCTCGTAGCCAACGTGCGGTAACGCTCGATCAGGAAGGCGTTCAGGCCGAAGATCTTCACTTCCTTGGCCGTCTCCGCGCTCGCGCCCGTCTGCCGCACGTAATCGAGCTCGCGCCGCTCCGGCGTGCGGGCGTAGTTGAGCGAATAGCTCTGCGCGTTGAAATGCGCCTCGCCGATGAATGCGGGCAGGAGAGCGATGGCAAGGAACGCGATGAGCCACGGAGCGTAGATAAGCAGCCCCGCGGCGAAGCTTGCGACAGTGACGACATCCTGCGCCTGGCTGAAGAGCTGCCCGATCAGGCTCGAACGTCCGGCCGCCTGCCGCCGTGCCCGTTCCAGCCGATCCTGGAGCTCGCTGTCCTCGAAGTCCTCGAGGTCGAGCGTGGCGGCGTGTTCCATGAGCCGAAGGCTGGTCTCGTTGCTGAACCGCTCCGACAGCAACGAGTCCAGCAGCGAAACGGCGCGGCCAAGGACGTCGGAGAGGACCGCGAGTCCGAATTCCAGGACGAGCAACCCTGCGATACGGTCGAGCAACCCGCTCGCGAGCCATTGCCGCAAATCTTCGGCGGCGTGCGGAGCTTGAACCAGCAGCACGACTTCATCGATGATCAGCTTGCCGACGTAGAGTGTCACGACCGGCAACAAGGCGCGCACGACCCGCAGTAGGGATTGGCTGAGTGTGAGCGCAGGGCTGGTCCGCCAGACCAGCTTCAGGAACGGCGGGAGGTTGCGCAACGCTCCCAGGCGCGCTCGCCATGACTGGCGTTCCGGCGCTTGCAACGCATCACCGGGCTTGGGCGGGGCCGTGCGACCGCCCATGGCGTAATTCTTGGGCATTCGTCATTGTGCCGAATTGCGGCGAGACGGGTGGAGCGCTGTTCGGAGACTGACAGTGAGCCGCGCCCCGCGCGGCCCGTTTCTGGTTGCTTGATCCGCGGGCGCTTGGTAGGGTTGGATTCCTTATCCCTGGCATGATCCGCAGCACAAGCGCTTGAACAGGAGGTCCCGATGGCGCTGAGCGACGAACTGGCCAAACTGCAGGAATTGCATCAACGCGGAGCCCTGACCGACGACGAGTTCTCGCGCGCCAAGGCTCGCCTGTTGGAGGGCGCTGCGAGCTCGACCGAGGCGCCCTCCGGGGCTGCCGTCGCGGCGATCAATGCACTGCGGCGCAGCGCCAACGACCGATGGATCGCGGGTGTGTGCGGCGGCATGGCAGAAGCCACTGGCGTGGATTCCTGGGCGTGGCGCCTGCTGTTTGTCCTGCTGCTGCTGTGCTGGGGCACCGGCCTTGTGGTCTACGTACTGATGTGGATCTTCGTGCCCAAGGAGTGAGCCGGATTCAATCGGGTCGGTCAACCAGGACGGGCGCGCGCTTCGGCACATATGCCAGGACTGTTCGAGTATCACCAGCGCAGCAAGCACCGCATCAATCATTACGCTCCCGGCCCGACCGGACTTGACTGGGCAAACCAGCCGAACCCGTTTCGAGAGTTTGACGGCGCGGCAAAGCTCGCGCTGCGCCTGGCCGCCGATTCAGTCATCACACGCTACAACGAGCTGCGCCGCGGCAACCTGCCGCGCGCGGGTCGCTTCAACCTCGATCACCTGGCCATCCTGTTCGAGCTCTCGCTCGGGCTGTCGGCGTGGAAGTCCTATGGCGCCCAGCGATGGGCCTTGCGCTGCAACCCTTCCAGTGGAAACCTGCATCCAACCGAGGGGTATCTGTTGTGCCCGCGCCTCGCCGGCCTCCCCGCGGGGGTCTACCACTATCTGAGCCGGGATCATGTGCTCGAGAAACGCGCGGCGGTTGACGATCCGCGCTGGAACGAAGCGCTTTCCGGCAACGGCGTGCTGATCGGCATCAGCTCGATCCACTGGCGCGAAGCGTGGAAGTACGGCCTGCGTGCGTGGCGCTACTGTCAGCATGACTGCGGCCATGCCATCGCTGCGGTGAGCTACGCCGCGGCCGCCCTCGGCTGGCAGACCCGACTGGTTGTCTCGGCTGCAGACGAAGCCGTCGCCCGTTTGCTGGGCGTTGATCGCCACGCGGATTTCGGATCTGCAGAAGCGGAGGCGCCGGATGCCCTGCTGTGGGTCGGCGACCCGGATGCGCGGCTCGATATCGAGCAACTGCTGGTCGCGCTCGGGGGGGCCACGTGGTACGGGCGCGCCAATAAGTTGAGCCGCGAGCAAGTGCGATGGCCGGATATCGACTTGATTCAAGGCGCCACTCACAAGCCTCCGACTCAACAGCCGGTCGCGCCGGCACCGGTCGCGCTGCCACCCCCTTCGACGCCGGACCTCGATCTGACCTTCGCCGCGATCGCGCGACGACGGCGCAGCGCCTTGGGTTTCGATCGGCGCACACGCATCACCGACGCGAGTTTCTTCAGGATGCTCGAATGTCTTCTGGTGCGTCGCGATGCGCCACCCTGGAATGCGTTGCCGGCTCCCGTGCTCGTGCATCTCGCGCTGATGGTGCATCGCGTGGATGGCTTGGAGCCCGGTCTGTACATGTTCCTTCGCGATGCGGATGCCCTGTCCGACCTGAAGCAATCGATGCGCGATGAGTGGTTATGGCAGAAAGTCGGACCGCCTCATCTGTCGCTCCACTTGCTGTTGCCCGGTGACTTGCGAGACGTTGCCAAGGCGGTGTGCTGCCATCAGGATATCGGCGCCGACTCGTGTTTTGCGCTGGGGATGCTTGCGAAGTTCGACATCGCCATGCAGGAACCATGGCGCTACCGCCTTCTCTTCTGGGAATCGGGCATGCTGGGGCAGGTCCTCTATCTTGAAGCCGAGGCTGCCGGCATGCGCTCCACGGGAATTGGTTGTTTCTTCGATGACGAGATGCATGCCCTGCTTGGAATCGACGACTATTCCTGGCAAAGCCTCTATCACTTCACCGTGGGTGGGGCCGTGGACGATCCCCGGCTCTCCACGTTGCCGCCGTACGAGTTTCAACCTTGAAACGCGGGAGACCTTGAAGCCAGCCCAAGCGGCGGCGCCGCGGCCCAGGGGCGCTGCAACGGCTCCTTCGCGAGCGAAAGCAATTCCGCCGCGCCGGGGGCGTTGTCTTGCGTTTCACATGGGGGCGAGCCGCCGCGCGGTCACTCCCTGACCGCTAGACGTCGAACGTATCGGGCAGGTCGAACCCGCCTGTGTCCTCGATGATGTCGCCAGGCATGGCGTCGACCTGGAGGTTGTCCGCGACCTGCGCGTGATCGATTCCGCCGAGATCCATCCCGGGATGGTGTCCCATGAACTCCTGCGCGATCGCCGTTCCCAGCACCGAGCCCGCCATGCTGCCGAGCAGGCTGCCGGCGAGGATGCCGCCGAAGCCCAGGCCGCTCGCGGCCGGCATGGCGCCGAACGTGCGCTCGAGCGTTCCCGGCTGGCGGATCTCGGTGCGCGTCGCGTAGCGCGCGAGCGCCTGCGGATCGGAGAGCACGGGGGTCGAGTCGCGCGCGCCCTCCGGATTCGCCGCGCGCAGCTGCTCCAGCATCATGCGCCGCTGCTCCGGCGTGAGGCGCGCGAACGCCTCGGTGTGCGCCTGCTCGATCGCTTCCGGCGGCGCCGTTCGTAGCATGTACCGATAGCGGGCGATCGCCTGTTCGTCGTCGGAAGAAGCAGCGGCCGCCGGCTCGCGGGGAGCCGCGCCGAAGATTCGATCGAAGAGGCCCATGGCGTCCCTCCTTGCAGCGTTGATGGGTCCGGCAAACCCGAGTTGGGGGTGGGGGCAGCGTGCAACAAGTGGCGAACACTTGGACCGGTTCTGCGCTCCGCCGGTTCGCGCCGTGCGGCGTACTATAGCCCCGTCCTTTTGCAGGAGCCATCATGCGCCACCGTCACGATCCCGACGGCACCCGGCTGCCGATCAAGCTCGACACGACGACCAACGGCGAGTTCGCGCCGATTCCGCTGGAGCCGGTGCATCGCCATGCCCGCACGCTCGCGCTCGAGCGCGCCACGGTCAACGCGAAGCGACTGGGTCTTTCGCGCCGCGACTTCCTCGTGTCGGCGTGCGGCGCCGCGACGACGCTCCTGGCGATGAACGCGGCCTACGCCGCGGACAATCGCCGCGGCAGCTACTACGAGATCGCCGACGAAGCGGAGATCGACGACGCAGGCGCACGGCCGCGCTCGACACGGACGACTTCATCTTCGACGTTCAGGGTCACTTCGTGAATCCGACGGGCGCGTGGACGAAGGAACTGCCGCCGGGCGCCCAGCCGCTGCGCTTCGCCACCAATCGCGCGAGCTGCAGTTCGTCGACGCCCCGGGCCTCGCTTCGCTGCGCTGCCTCGATTCCGACGCGTTCGTGAAGGACGTGTTCCTCGACTCGGACACCGATCGTCATCGTGCTGTCGTTCGTGCCGTCGACGCGCGAGGGCGAGCCGCTGACCATCGAGGAGGCCGCCGCCACCGCGCGCGATCGTCGAGAAGCATGCAGGGCACGCACCGGATGTTGCTGCACGGGCGCGTCAATCCCGAACCAGGCCGGCGACCTCGAGGGGATGGACATGCTCGCAGAGCGCTACAGGATCGCGCGCGTGGAAGACGTACACGCAATGGGGGCCGGACGGCAAGGGCTTCTTCCTCGACGACGATCCGGGCCTCGCGTTCATCGAGAAGGCGCGCAAGCTCGGCGTCAAGAACATCGCCGTGCACAAGGGCCTGCCGTTCGGCCGCAGTCCTACGAGCACTCGACCGTGCGTCGACGTCGGCCGCGTCGCCAAGCGCTTTCCCGACGTCAACTTCCTCATCTATCACTCGGGCTTCGTCGCCGGCAAGCCGGAAGGCCCGTACGACGCGCGCGCGCACCGACGGCATCGACGCGCTCGTCACGAGCCTGCGCAAGCAACGGCATCAAGCCCGGACGCAATGTCTACGCCGAGCTCGGGTCGACCTGGCGCTTCCTGATGCGCGACCCCGATCACGCCGCGCACGCGCTCGGCAAGCTGTTCAAGTTCGTCGGCGAGGACAACGTGCTGTGGGGCACCGACTCGATCTGGTACGGCTCGCCGCAGGACCAGATCCAGGCGTTCCGGACGTTCCAGATCTCGACGCGACTCGAGCGAGCGGTACGGCTATCCGAAGATCACGCCCGCGTTGCGCGCGAAGGTGTTCGGCCGCAACGCGCTCAAGATCTATACGGTTTCCGCCGACGTGCTCAAGGTACACCTGCCGCAGCGACAGGTGACGCAGGACCGGCTCGACTATCGCGAGCGTGCCGATCCGACGTTCCTGACGCACGGACCGAAGACGCGGCGCGAGTTCCTGAATCTCCTCGCGTGGAGCGGCGGGTCGCGCTGAGCCTCGCGAGATCTGTTGGACGTGATGCCGTTTCTCCGCTGTCAAGGATGGAACTCGAATACAACCGTCGTCTGCCCGTCCCAAGGCACGCCCGCACGCGCACGAAGCGACGACCGGGGATCGGTACATGCGTAGAAGCACCAGCTCAATTTCTCGGTCGCCTTGCGGGCGGCGACTCCGAGCGCGGTCTCGATCGCCTTCGCGATCGCCTCGTTGTTGAGCGAAAGCCACGAGATTCCGCGGATCAGCTTGCCGGTGACTCCGCCCACCATGCTTTCCGCGGCCGCCGCGTCCTCGCTGACCGACGCGAAATGCTCCGCGGTCACGTTGTAGCTGGCCGGATCGTAACAATCGAGCAGATGGTGCGGCGATTTGCACCCGGTCGACTCCCTGGTACCAGGAAGCTGTGCGATCGAGTCGCCCAGCGCTTCAACCGACACGCGTATGACGTCGGAGCCGACCGCGGTCAGATCGATCTTCGAGACCGTGAACGCGTTCTCGGAAAAAGGTGTGAACGTGAAATCGACGTCCGGGAATGCCCACTTTTTGCCGCCGCGGGTCACGAAGCCTCCAGCGAGCTTCGTGAGCAAATGATACTTGCCATCCTTCCCCAGTTCTCCGGTACCGAGCTCGGCCACGATTTTTGCGGCGAGCGCCTTCGCCTCCGCGTCGTTCAGGCCGAGCTTTGCCTTCAGCTCGCTCTCAAGGTCGGCCATCGCGGTCCCGGGATTGACGACAAAATCGAAGAACTGGCCGCTCCTGAAGTACGCGTCCATGTACTCGTCCAGATAGAGTGACCCGATGGCGACGGCGTCGAGCGCCCCGGCTTCGCGCGCGAGCGCTCCTCTTTGATCTTCGCCCGCGGTCCGAGCCCTGCTCTCCACCACCTGCAGGCGGGCCAGTGAGCAGAAGAAGAACGGTTTCCACGACCGGTTACCCGCCGCGGCCTGGATCGCATCGGCATAGTCCCGCATTTCGGTGGCCGTGAGGCGCAGCGTGGTGTCCGTGCTGCCCTCGCGCGGCACGCCCAGGATCGCCCAATAGAAGTCGTGCATCTTCTGCGCTGTGTCGCTCGTCAACGCGTGCATCGCGTCCGCCGCCCCCGGAACCTCGCCACCGTTGGCGAGAAGCCGCTGCAGCTCGGGTTCGAGGATCGCAGCCTGCAGCGACGGTTCGCGCGCAAGCGCGCGGCGCGCCAACGTGCTCGTTCGGCCCAGAGGATCGACCTCGACAGCGCCGATCGAATCCTTGATTCCGGCGGATGCCCGGAGGACCGCCACCCCGCGAGCGACCTGGGCCACATTGCACGTCCAGCCTGCAGCCGTGCCTTGAGCGAGGGTCAGATTTACGGGTTCGACGCGCTGGCTCGGCAGCGGGTCGCACGGCCCTTTCGGCGTTTGCACACACGCGAGATATTTCCTCGCGTCGGGAAAGTGGAACGCGATGTTCCTGGCATCGCCGCGGAGCGTCGTATCGGTCGCAGCGACGATCCAGCTGCAGCCGGACGCGGCGATCAGCGCCAGCGCGGCAAGCGCCACTGAAATCGCGCGGAAACCGTATTGCACACACTCTCCTGTACGACGCGCAGAACGGCGAGTGTAGACCGCGCGTCGATGTGCTGACAATATGCGCGAGCGCTCAATTTCGGGGGATTCCCGCCATGGCAGAGGGACGCAAAGTCATCATCACCTGCGCGGTGACCGGCAGCATCCACACGCCGTCGATGTCGCCGCACCTGCCGATCACGCCCCAGGAGATCGCCGATGCCGCGGTCGGCGCGGCGCAGGCGGGTGCCGCGATCGTACATCTCCACGCGCGCGATCCGGCCGATGGCCACCCGACGCAGGATCCCAAGTACTTCCGCGAGTTCGCGGCCGACATCAAGCGCCGTTGCGACGTCGTGTTGAATTTCACGACCGGCGGCGCCGCAACGATGACCATCGAGGAGCGGCTGCAACCGGCGCTGCAGCTCAAGCCCGAGGTCGCATCGCTCAACATGGGCTCCATGAACTTCGGCCTGTTCCCGATGCTGAACCGGTTCAGGGAGTTCAAGTTCGACTGGGAGAAGCCCTACCTCGCCGGCTCGGACGAACGCATCTTCAAGAACACGTTCAAGGACATCGAATACATCCTCCGCTCGTGCGCTGCCAATCGCACGCGCTTCGAGATCGAGTGCTACGACATCGGGCATCTGTACACGGCGAAGCACTTCCTCGATCGAGGCATCCTGGCACCGCCGCTGTTCATCCAGAGCGTCTTCGGCATCCTCGGCGGCATCGGCGCACATCCCGACGACGTGCTGCACATGAAGCGGACCGCCGACCGCCTGTTCGGCGACGCTTACTGGTGGAGCGTGCTCGGCGCGGGCCGCAACCAGCTGCCGGTCGCCACAATGTCGGTCGCGATGGGTGGCAACTTGCGTGTCGGCCTCGAAGACAGTCTCTGGCTCGGCCCAGGCATGCTCGCGCCGTCGAACGCCGCCCAGGTCCAAGCCGCGCGCGAGATCGTCGAGCGACTCGGACTCGAGGTCGCGAGCCCGGACGATGCGCGCCGCATATTGCAGCTCAAAGGCGGCAGCGACGTCGGCTTCTGATGCCAGCAGCCCGAGATGGTGCGCCATACCCCGGCCCCCGCGGTGCTTGGCACACTCCACACGCATGGCAGTCAGGAGGGTGCGTCCACAGCCGGCCCCCGCGGTGCTTGGCACACTCCACGCGCACCGCTGGGGCCGGGTATGGACGCACGATCGAGCAGCCGATTGTAGCGAGCAATTGCGGCGATCGATCACGGGACGTGGGGATAGGCTGCGGCGCGCCTTGCGGTCCCGATAGCCGATCGTCTGCGCCCGGCCCCTAGCGGGGCGCGTGGAGTGTGCCAAGCCCCGCAGGGGCCGAGTGCAGACGGATGGCTGCACTCGGATGCGGACGGACGGCGGCTGCACGCGATGTGGATGGACGCTGCGCCCCGATGCTGCCCCGCGCCTGAGGCATACTATCCCCGGCGCGAAGCACGACCCGGGGAGACTTGGTGGAGATCGCGAGCCGCACGTACGCTGACGTCGTCGTCGTCGAGCCGGCGGGCCGCATCGACATCGCCGCCGGTCCCGAATTCGAACGGGCCGTCATGAGCCTGGCGGATCCCTCCGTCGGCGCGCGCGCCGGTCTCGTGTTCGACCTCGAGCGCGTCGAGTACATCGGCAGCCTCGGCCTGCGCGTGCTGATCATCGCGGCCAAGGAGCTGCGCTCGCGCGGCGCCCGTATCGCGGTCGCGCGGATGCGGCCGGCCGTCGCCGAGATCCTGGCGGTCGCCCGCTTCGAGAACGTCGTCGGGATCTATCCGACGCTCGACGCCGCGCTCGCCGCACTGTCGAGCGACGCCCTCGCAGCGCAACGTGCCGCGACTGGAGGCGAGTCCTCGTGAGCGGCGGTGCGGCCCCGCAACTGCCGCCGGTCGTCGAATCCGAAGCGCGGCCCTATATCAGCCTGCGGGTCCGGCTGCTCGGGCTCGTCCTGCTCGTGCTCGTGCCGTGGTTCGCACTCGTGCTGTACGGGCAGTTCGAGGAGCGCAAGGCAGCGATCGCCAGTGTCAAGCGCGATGCGATGCGGGTGCTCGACATCGTGACTCGCGACCAGGCAGCGCAGATCGAGGCCGCGCGGCAATTGCTGACGACCTTTGCACACCTGCCCCAGCTACGTTCTCCGGCGACATGCGCGCCGCTGTTGGCCGAGCTGCTGGAGGCGTACTCGCAGTACCGGAATTTCCTCACCGTCGACGCGACCGGCAACGTCACCTGCAGCGCCGTACCGATGCCGGGTTCGATCAACATCGCCGATCGGCCTTACTTCAAGCGCGCGATGGAAACGCGCCGCTTCGCGGTCGGGGATTACCAAATCGGGCGCATCTCCCTGGTACCCACGATCAATTTCGCGCTTCCGCTGCTTGGTCCTGACGGACGCGTCGAGTCGATGGTCGTCGCCGGGCAAGGCCTGAGCTGGCTCAGCTCGGCGGCTGCGCAGATCAACCTTCCTCCGGGCACGATGCTTGCGTTGACCGATCCCAACGGCACTGTGCTCGCGCACGTTCCGCCCGACGACACGCTGGTAGGCAAACCGCTGCCCGAGAAGGACGTGCTGGCGACGTTTGCGGGTCAGCCCGATCGCGGCGTCCTCGAAGCTGACGATGCGCAGGGCGTGCCGCGGCTGTGGGTTCGCGCGGTGACGATCGCCGGCGTCAACGTGGGAGCGACCATCGGGGTGTCGAAGTCGGCCGCCTTCGCAGAGATCAACCGGCAGCTCAGGCGCAACCTGCTGGCGCTTGGCGTCGTGACCCTGCTCGCGATCGCCGCCGCATGGTTCGGCGGCGGACTGATGCTGCGACAGGTCGATGGGCTCGTGGCGTCCACGCGGCTGCTCGGGCGCGGCAATCTCGACGCGCGCGTCCCGTTGTCCGGCAAGCGCAACGAGCTCGATCTGCTCGCCCGCACCTTCAACAGCATGGCCGCGGCGCTGCAGGCTCGCGACCGCGCGCTGCGCCATGCCGAGGAGAAGCGACGGGTCGCAGAGGTCGAGCTTGCGGTCACACGGGCCCATCTCGACATCGCCCGGCAGATCCAGCAGGCGCTCTTGCCGCACGAGGCGCTGACCCTTGGCAAGATTCGCGTCGCGGGACGCTGCGTGCCGGCGGAGGCGGTCGGCGGCGACTACTTCGGCTACTTCCCCCGTTCCGGCGACGGCATGGACAGCTTCGTCGGCGACGTGGCCGGCCACGGCGTCGGCGCCGCGCTGCTGATGGCGGAGGCGCGGACGACGTTTCTCACCGAGCGGCTTGCATCAACGAGCGCAGCCAACACGCTCGCCAAGCTCAATGCACTGCTGTACGACGACCTCGATCGCGCAAAGATGTTCATGACCGCCTGCTGCGCGATGTTCGATGCGACCAGGGGAGAGCTGAGCTACGCCAACGCCGGCCATCCGCCGGCGATCCTGCTGCGCTCGAGCGAGGTGCAATGCACGACGATCAAGGCCGACGGCGCGTTGCTGGGCATCGACAAGGACGCGCGCTTCGAAGAGGTCAAGCTCAAGCTCGACGACGGCGACATCGTCGTCTTCTACACCGACGGCATCACCGAGCGCAGCAATGCGGCGGGAGCCTTCTTCGGCGCCGATCGATTGCGGGAGCTCGTGGTCGCCCACCGCGCCAAGGACCCCGAAGCGATCATCGACGCCATCTTCGAGGAGGTGAATCGTTTCGCGGGCGCGCGCGAGCACGAGGATGACCTGACGATCGTCGTGATGAAGCAGGCGACGTGAGCGCGCCGCGGCCCTGGACGGCTGATCTATGCCGAGACGTTCGAAGTCGACACCGGCGTCGTCGGCGCGCAGGGGCCAGAAGCACACTCGCCGCGTCGCCGTCAGCGGCGAACGCTGCGCCACGCGCCGCGCAGGACGGCGGCGACGACCGCGATCAGTACGACCACAAGCAACACGCCGATCGCAAGGTACCCGAGCGCCAATGCGACCGCCAGCACCGTGATCACGACCACGGCGAGGACGAGAGTCGCCACGAACGACGTGAATCGATCCAGCTCGATTCGGCGTTCCTGTCCATTGCGCCGACGGATCTGGATTTCGAGGCGGCGCATGATGGCGGTCACTCGCGCGGTGCGCCACCGTCCTGCTGAAGCCGGTCGAAGACGAGACCGCTCGAACCTTCGCCGCGACCGATCTCCTTGCGGAACGCGGTCCACATCCACGTCGATCCATCGATCCAGCGCGCCACGACCCGCCGGCGGGTGAGATGTTGCCCCTCGCGTGGCACTTCCTCATCGAAGAGCAGAAGCTCGCCGGACGCCGCCAGCGCATCGCTCAACGCGCGCTGCACGCGCTGCGACCCGTCCGGCTGCAGGACCGCGCCCCGGCGTAGCCGCGAGACGACTTTGCCATCGGCCGCCTTGGTCTGCATAGGCAGTAGCGGAATCCAGTACCCGGGAACGCGCGACGAGAGCAGATAACGCGGCGGCGCCTGCGCGGACGAGGGGGCCTCCGCCGCCACGGGGTCCCCGGCTTCCGCTTCCGGGTCCACGCGCGGCACGGGCTGCTCGAGCGGATTTTCGATGACGCGCTCGATCGCCCACGCGAGATTGGCCATCTCGTCGCGCATGAAGAGCACGTCCTCGAGCGCGCCGCCTTCCGTATGCTGTCCTGCGGTCGGTGGCAGGAAGAAGAGATTCGACATCGGCTTCGCTATCGGTTCCTGACCCGGCCTGCGACGGAACGACAGCTGCCACATGGACCAGTTCGATGGCGGCAGTGACCGGTCGCCCATGGGGCGCAGGAGACTGCGGACGCCAAAACTGTCGGTGACGACCAGCGAATCGACGCGCGTCAACGATCCGATCGGCAGAGTGAGCGGCACCACGAACCAGTCGTTGCCGTAGCTGTTCGCGTATTCGATCATCATCAGGTGCGCGAGGTCGGTGGGACCGAAAGTGCGGCCCGAACACCGCCTCGGCGATCGTCGCGCTGCGGCTTGCGATCCGGCAGATGTAGCAGCGCGCGCCGCCGTTTTCGAAGAAGCCGCGAACCGCAATGGGCAAGTAAGACGCACTTCCGGCATCGCCACCAAAGCTCCGCTCGAATTCGACGAAGGTCGAGACCCGCGTGGGCCGCACCATCCCCCGCTCCGTATTGCCCAGGAAGCCGGTCGTGCGGGTGTCGACCCCTTCGATCGGCCGCGGGGGGTTAGACGATTCTTCGATGTAGACGCCAGGCACCGTGTATTCAGGCATCGGAGCCTCCGAGCCGCATTCTAGTTCTTGCCATCAGCCCTGGCACTACGCTGTCGGGACCGGGAGGGCTTCGCTAGCCGAATCTCGTCTTCAGGCGACCGGCAAACCGTTAGCCTTTGAGACCGCTCATCACAACCGCCTGGACGACCCATCGCTGCAGCACGATGAAAATGACGAGGATGGGAAGTATGCTGAGCACCGCCGCGGCGGTGAGCAGGTTGTACTCGGTGAAGTACATGTTCGTGAAGCTCATGAGTCCGATCGTCACGACCTTCATCTCCCGACTGCTGGTCACCACCATCGGCCAGAAGAACTCGTTCCAGCTCCACATGAACTTGATGATCAAGAGCGTGGCGATGGCGGGCTTGATTGACGGCAGCACCACCGAGAAGAAGATGCGCAGCTCGCTGCCGCCGTCGACGCGGGCCGCGTCGATGTAGTCGTTGGGGATGACCTCGATCGCCTGCCGCATCAGGAAGACGCCGAAGACGCTGACGAGATCTGGCGCCACGATGCCAGCGTAGGTGTTCAGCAGCCCGAGGTCGTTGATCCACACGTAGAGCGGCACCACGACCGACTGGAAGGGGACCATCAGGATGCCGACGATGGCCAGGAAAAACACGTCCCGTCCGGGAAACCGGAACTTCGCGAAGCCGAATCCCGCCAGCGACGACACCATCACGCTGCTGACCGCAGCGATCGAGGCGACGAGCGCGCTGTTGCCGAGATAGCGTAGAAACGGCTCGCGTTTGAACACTTCGACGTAGTTGCTCCAATTGAACCAATCGTCCGGCGCGATCTGGAGCGGTACGCGCTGGATCTCGGGCGCGGTCTTCAGCGACGTGACCGCCATCCAGAAGAACGGGAAGAAGATGACGATGGCGCCGCAGGCGACCGCGAGCATGGCGAGCCAGCGGAACTGCACGCTGGCGTTCAGTACTCGACCGGTTTGCGCAGGTATCGCCATTGGAGCAGGGTCACGACCATAAGCGTGACGAAGACGAAGACGGCCATGACCGAGGCGTCGCCGAAGCGGAAGTATTTGAACGCCGTGTCGTAGAGCAGCATGATGATGGTCTGGCTCGCGCCTCCCGGCCCGCCCTGCGTCGTGGCATACACCTGGTCGAAGATCTTGAAATTGAAGATCAGCTCGAGAATGCAGACCATGACGATCTGCGCGTTGAGCATCGGAAGCGTGAGGTAGCGAAACCGCTGCCAAGCATTGGCGCCATCCATCCGGGCCGCTTCGTAGTACTCCTCGGGAATCGTCTGCAGTGCGGCGAGAAAGATCATCGTGTCGAAGCCGATGCGCACCCACACGCTCACCACCGCGATCGAGGGGAGTACCTGGGTCAGGCTCTGCAGCCACTTCTGCGGCGGAATGCCGACGAATGAAAGGGCGTAGTTCAGGAATCCGTAGACCGGGTCGTAGATCCATTGCCAGATGAGCGCGGCCGCGACCAGCGACACGGCGAACGGCAGGAAGTACATCGACGCCCAGACGTTGCGCCACTTGAGACTGGAGATGCTGTTCAGGCCGAGCGCGACGGCGAGCGCGCAGGCGACGGTCGTCGGCACGGACAGCAGCAAGAGCTGGACGGTGTTGCCGACGGCGCTCCAGAACGCGGGGTCGGTCAACACCTTTTCATAACGGCCCAGGCCGACGAATTCGCGCGCGCCGCCCGGCGCGATCTTGTAGAACGAATACAGGACTGACTGCGCGAGCGGCAGCAGGTACACGGAGCCGAAGAACAGCAGCGCGGGCAGGACGAACAGAAATCCTGCCCGCTTCCTACGCTCGAGGTAGTTCCTCGGGAACGCGAGGCGATACCACCGACGCACGATGCTGCGTCGACCGCTAGTCTTTGAGGATGCGATCCATCTTGGCGGCGGCTTCGTCGAGTAACGGCTTCGGCTGTCCCTTTCCGAAGAGAACGCCGACGACGGCCTCGCCGAACGCCGTCGCGAGCTCGTTCGATTTCGGATGGAAATAGGTCGGGGGCACCGGCTGCGCGAGCATCGCCTTCGTCGACGCGTAATCGGGCCGCGATTTCACGTAGTCGCTGTCGAGGTTCGCCGTCCAGACGGGAAGGATGCCCTGCATCTGGTGGTGATCCATGTCGTCCTTGGCGTTGCTGATGAACCGCATGAACTCCCACGCCACCTGCTTGTTCGGGCTGTTTTTGTAGACGAGGTCCGTCCACGGGAACAGCGCCCCCGCGCCCGGGCACGTCTTCTCGCACGGCAGAGCGTAAACCTTGAAATTCACGTCCGACGCGTTCTTCTTGAGCCAGCCGAAGAACCAGGACTCGCGGAAGATGACTGCGGCGCGCTTCTGGCCGAAGGCATCTTCCGGATTGCCGAACGAGAGGCTCGCCACCTTGTCCTTATTCACGAGATCGCCGAAGAACGTCAGCGCCGCCACCATCTCCGGACTGTTCGCGTAACCCGTCGCTTTGTCGAGGGTCGGGCTCAGCATCCTGGCGCCCCACGCGTGGGCGAAGGGCAGGAATTTGTCCGTGATCCCGACCGGAGCGCCTTTGCTGCGAATGGCGAAGCCGACTTGCGTGGGGTCGCCGCCCTTCGGATCCGGGATAGTCAGCTTCTTCATGTCCGCGAGCCAATCGCCGGTGAACGTCTTCGGCGGGTCGTCCGGATTGAGCCCTGCCTTCTTGAACATGTCGACGTTGATGTACATCTGCTGGAAGTTGCCGTGCTCGATCGGAATGCCGTAGCGCACGCCCTTCCACTTGCCGACGTCGCCCATGTACTTCGGAAGATTCTGGTCGATCGTCTTCGCGAGATCGTCGGGCATCTTGTCGCAGAAGTCGTACTGCCCGCACCACTGGTGCGTCATGCCCATGAAGATGTCGGGTGCGCCGTTCTTGGCCATGAGCGCGGCGACGTACTTGGCCTCGTAGCCCTGGTAGGGGACCGTCACGACCTCGACTTCGTAGCCCGACTTCTTGGCGAATTCCTTGCCCTTGGTCTCGTACCACTTGTTGAATTCGGGGTTCTGATCCCAGTGCGTCCACAGCACCAGCTTCTTCTGCTGCGCGATGCCGGTCCCGGGCATCGTGAATGCAACGACCGCCGCCGCGATGATCGCGAGCATCCTCCAGGCACTTCGTTTCATGACTTCCCCCATTATTGGCGCGGCGCGTTGGCCATTAGGAGATCGCTTCGCTGAGCGCTTCACTGCGCCGGTCGGCTGCGTTTAACAGGTCGCATTTTGTTTGTCAATGATGCGTCGCATCGAAGGGCCGACGGCTACCTTCGCCGTCAACGACGCTTGAATCAAGACACGGTCTGTGTCTTGAGCTGGCGGCTCACTTCGAGCAGCGGCACCACTAGCCGAATTTCGCCTTCAGCCGAGCGGCAAACTTCGCGCTGTCGATCACCACCCGCTCGTGCGTGCCGACGCCGATCTGCTCGCCGGCATCCGTCGCACTCACCGCAAACTCGATCCAGGGGCTGTCGACGCGAGTCACTTCGGCGTCACCTGTGACGCGTCGCCCCACCGGCGTTGCTGTCAGATGGCGCACGTCGACGCGAGTGCCGACCGCCGTCTCGCCGGATTCGAGATAGGGCTTGATCGCGTTCAGCGCCGCATTCTCCATGATCATGATCATCACCGGCGTCGCCAGAACGGCCGGCAATGTCGCGTCCTTGAAGCGGCTGGCGAGATGCTCGGGTGTAACGATCAGGCTGAACGAGCCTTTGGCCCCGACCGGTATCGATAGCATGGGCTGGGGCCCGGCTACTGCTGCGCGCGCGAACACTCGACCTGTATCTCCGCGCAAACCCGCAGCACGCTGTTCATGACCAGCGCGGCCGCATCGGGTTGGTTGCCGCGGTGCGCGGACGAGATGAGCAGGTGCGTCACGTCGTCGCTGAGCGCGCTCACCTTGATGCCGGCAATCTGCTGGCCGTTGGTGAACTGGACGAGTCGCTGCTGTGCGTTCTCGGACGTGACCTTCACGCCCTGCTGATTGTTCGCGAGCCCCCGCAGCACGGCCGCGTAGACCTTGTCCGCCGGCGCCTCGATCATCACCGCGGCCGAATCGTAGCTCGCGCCATCGGCCTGCTGCGACTGCTGCGACATCTGCTCGACGCGCCCGACGGCCCGGCGCGCGATCAGGACCCACTGCGCATCGGCAAGGGTGGACACACACAGCGCCGCCAACCCTCCAACCACGATCGTGGCGCGAACGAATGAGTGGTTCACGGGAAGCTCCTTGCGGAAGATGACCTGGCGCACAAGAATAGCCCCGTCTCGCATGCGCGTCAGCCGAGCCCGGTGCCTGCGGGACTATACTCCCCCAGGATGACGGCGCGGACTGCTGATTCGCTGCGACCCATCGACTACGTGGTCATGCATCAACATCCGGCGGACCCGAGGGCAGTCCAATCCGGTTCCCCTCCAGCGGAGCTGGGCGCTCGCACGCCAGCGCCGGTGTTGCAAGTGACGCTTCTCTTCACCGACATCGAGGGCAGCACGGCGCTGTGGGAGCGCGACGAAGCGGGGATGTCGCAGGCCCTCGCCCTCCACGATACGCTGGCGCGGAATAGCGTCGAGTCGCACGGTGGGACCGTGGTCAAGAAGACCGGCGACGGCATCCATGCCGTCTTCGACGACGCGAGCGCAGCCCTGGCTGCCACCTTGGACTTGCAACGAGTGCTCCACGAATCGGCCGTGAAGCGGCGGCGCGCCCCTTCGCGTGCGCTGCGGGCTGCATCGAGGCGTCGTCGAACACCGCGATGGTGATTACTTTGGCAGCACCGTCAATCGTGCGGCGCGAATCATGTCCGCGGCGCACGGCGGTCAGATATTGCTGTCGCAGGCCGTTGCCGATGGCGTACGCGACTGCCTTCCGGCGCACGTGTCGCTGCGCGATCTCGGTCGCGTAAGGCTGCGCGACCTTTCGACCCCGGAATGCGTCTACCAGGTCGTTCATCCGCAGCTGCGAGCGGAGTTTCCGGCGCTGCGCTCGCTGGAGACGACGCCGAACAACCTTCCGCTGCAGCCGACGACGTTCATCGGTCGCGACAAGGAATTGACGGAGTTGAAGCGCCTCTTCGCCGCGGCGCGCCTGCTGACGCTCACGGGTTCCGGCGGTTGCGGCAAGACTCGCCTGGGCCTGCAGCTTGCCGCCGATTCCCTCGATCGCTTTCCCGACGGCGCGTGGCTGGTCGAGCTTGCGTCGCTTTCCGACCCTGGCCTTGTGCCGCGGACCGCTGCGACGGTGCTGGGCCTCGAAGAAGAATCGGCGAAGCCGATGACGACGACGCTCGTCGAGCATCTCAAGGACAAACGTGTCCTGATGCTGCTCGATAACTGCGAGCACCTGCTCGATGCGTGCGCGGTGCTGGCTGCGTCCCTCGTGCGACAGTGCCCGCATCTGACCATCCTCGCAAGCAGCCGGGAGGCGCTCGGCATCGCCGGCGAGCAGACCTATCGCGTGCCGTCGCTATCGCTGCCCGATCCCAAGGAGGCGCCTACGCCGGCGTCGATCGCCTCATTCGAGGCCCTGCAGCTGTTCGTCGACCGCTGCCTCAAGGTCGATGCGGACTTTCGGGTCACGCGCGACAACGCCGCGACGCTCGCGTCGATCTGTCATCGGTTGGACGGGATTCCGCTCGCCATCGAACTGGCGGCAGCCCGGGTGCGCTCGCTCTCGGTCGAGGAAATCAATCGCCGGCTGGATCATCGCTTCCGCCTCCTGACCGGCGGATCGCGTACGGCGCTCCCTCGCCAGCAGACGCTGCGCTCGCTCATCGACTGGAGTTACGACCTTTTGCACGACCCGGAGAAGCTTCTGTTGCAGCGGCTCTCGGTATTTGCCGGCGGGTGGACGCTCGAAGCGGCGGAGGTCATCTGCGCCGGCGGCGACGTCGAGGACGGCGCGGTGCTCGATCTCCTGTCCTCGCTCATCGACAAGAGCCTCGTGGCCGTCGAGCAGAGCGACACCCGCTTTCGCTACCGACTGCTCGAGACCGTACGGCAGTATGCGCGAGAACACCTCGTGGAAAGCGGAGGCGCCGAGGCGATTCGAGAGCGCCATCGGGACTACTTCGTTGTACTGGCAGAAGAGTCGGACAAGAAACTGCTCGGTGCCGAGCAAGCCGACGCGCTGCGGCTGTTCGAGAAGGAGCACGACAACCTGCGCCTGGCGCTCGATTGGAGCCATGAGGAGGCTCCGGCGCAGGAAGATCTCCGCCTCTGCGGAGCGATGCACCGCTTCTGGTTCACGCGGGGATATGTCGCCGAGGGGACGGCAATGGTGTGCGCGGATGCTCGCCAAAGGCGCACCTGCCGACGCCCACCTTGGAGTACGCGAGGGTCGGTCAACGCCGCCGGCAGCCTCGCCTGGCATCAGACCGACTTTCGCGCCGCACGGCCGCTGCTCGAGCAAGGCCTTGCGCTTTCGAGAGGCCTCGATGACCGCTTGGGCCTCGCGCGTTCTGCTCAACAACCTGGGGTCGCCTGGCGTTCGAGCAAGGCGACTATCCGGCGGCGCAAACGCTCTACGAGGAGAGTCTCGCCTTGTGGCGCGAGTTGGGGGATAGGCGCGGCGCGGCCGGCTTGCTGGGCAATCTGGCGTTGGTTGCCTGTGAGCGTGGCGACCTGGTCGCTGCTCGGACCGTTGGCGCAAGAGTCTCTGACGCTGTCACGGGAAGTAGGCGATCAGGGGCGTGTCGCAGACGCATTGAGCATTCTCGGAAACATCGCCCGCGATCAGGGCGACCTCGCCACGGCGTGGGCGCTCAATCAGGAGAGTCTCGTCATCGGCCGCGAGCTGGGGGACCGCGACTGCATCGCAACGGCCCTGTACGGCTTGGGGCTCGTCGCACTCTTGCGTGGCGAATATGGAGATGCACGTTCGCTTTTCCAGGAAGCTCTCGCGATCCGGCGAGAGCTGGGCGACCGGCTGGGACTCGCCCGCGTGCTGGAGGGTGCAGCGGCGCTTGCAGCCGCTCAGGGTGATTCGCTCGGCCCCGCGCGCACGTGGGGCGCAGCAGAGCGACTGCGCGAGGAGCTAGGATCGCCGATGTCACCCAATGAGCGGCCACGCAATGACCGGTACGCAGCCGTCGCCCGCGCAGCGCCCAGCGATGAAGGTGCATTCGAGCGGACTTGGCGGCAAGGCCGCGAGATGCCGCTCAACGAGGCGATCGCGCTGGCGTTCAGCCTGGCCGATGGCAGCGATCGCCGCGCCTAGCGGCGGCCAGGCAAGCCAACCCAAAAGGAAAGCGGCCGCATGAGCGGCCGCTTGTGTCACCAAGTCAGCCATTGTCCTTCAGCGTCTTCTGTCGCATTTCGGATCTCTCCGTATGGCGACGACCTGGCGAACGGCTATTTCGGTGACGGTTCTCATTCTTCGCGAATCGCGACACTGCCACAACGAGGCATTCGCTGATTAGAATGTAGGCGACTTCCTACTGATCACCTCCGAGGAGAATCCGTTGCCGATCCGCCTGCGCTCGTCGCTGCTCTGGCTTGCCGCCACGCTGCTTGTCGGCTGCCAGGCCGTATCCAGCCCCACCAACACGACGACCTGGAAGGATCCCGACTTCAAGGGTCCGCCGTTCCGGAAGATCTTCGTCGTCGGCCTGAGTGCGCAGAGCCTCCGGGATCAACGCGGGTTCGAGAATCTGATGGTGTCGACGCTGCAGAGCTCGGGCGTCAGCGCCGTGCCCGGCTGGCAATTCGTACCGACCGATCGCACGCCCGACCAGGCGACGATCCGCGCGGCCGTCCAGCGGGCCGGCGCGGACGCGGTGTTGCTCGTACGCATATCGCCCGTCACCACCGAAGGCGCGCTCGGCTACGGGATGGTCGGTGGGCAAGCTCCAGTGGGCCCCGATATGACCGTGGGCTGGTACGAGCCCGGACTCGTCAGCACCACCTGGCAGGCGGCGACAATCTACACGACGCTGTTCGACGTCAAGACGGCGCGCCCCGTGTGGACCTTCAACCCGCCGACGTACAACCCGGCGACGATCGAGCAGGACGCACCGCGCTTCGCCAGCGACGTGACCAGCTTGCTACTCTCGAACGGTCTGGTCGGCGGCCGTTACTGACGTTGGTCGGCCCAGTCACTGCAGCGCAAGCAGTATCGGCACCGTCCCCCGGCCCCTGGACAGAGGCGCGAGCGCCTTTCCGATGATCGCCCCGAAGCTGCGTGCCGCGTCGACCGCCTTCATGCCATGCCCCGGCGTGTCTGAGGTCGTGACAAGATCTCCGACTTCGATGGGGGCGAGGTCGGCGTCGACACTGCAGTATGCGGTTCCCACGAGAGCGATGGTCGCCGTACGCGTGACCTCGCGCGATGTCCCAAGGGTGATCGCGGCGCGCAGCGTCCCCGCACCCGACACAACGCCGACGGCGCGCTTGTCGTAGCGGCGATTGCACGGCGCGAGCGCGCCGGTGTCGCCGATCACCATCACCGTGCCGGGCGCGCACGAGACGGCGCTTTCGACCTCGAACCGCTCGGCGATGTCGGCGTTGACGAGCTGGACGTCACCCGCAACCTTGACATCGCCTGCAACGTTGACATCGCCTGCAACGTTGACATCGCCTGCAACGTCCACAGCGCCATCGACTTTCAGATTCCCCTGGACCTCGGTCTCCGAGAGCCAGCTCTTTCCGTCGACCCTGAGGGGGCCCGAGAAATACCCGGCCCACCCTGTGCCTTGGGCAATGCCCCAGACGCCGATCACGGTGCCTAACCCGGTTGTCCCGAATCCGCCCGTCCCGATGAGTCCATGGCCGCCGCTGCCGTGCGCGCCGAGCACACCGGCACCGTCCGACACGTGGCTGAACCCAAGCACGCCGTTGCCCGTCGGGGCACTGCTGCCGTGCGCACCGGTCGCTTGGTTCACTCCGTAGATGCCGTTTCGCTGCGCCGAGTTGGTGATTCCCTGCACGCCGTCGCCGGCGTTCGTGCCGCCGGGCGGCATGCTCACGCCCATCACGCCGACACCGCTGAAGCTGCCACCGGAGACGCCGATGAGTCCCAATCCGGCGACGCCGATGCCGGTGGACGCGTGGACTCCGAACACGCCGGCGCCGTCGGGCACCTGCGTGACGCCCAGCATGCCATTTCCGCCGGCATCGTTAGCGGCTCTCGCCGCCGTGGAATCGTTGCGGCCCACGATGCCGTTCCGGTGCTCGGAGTTGGTGATGCCGAGCACGCCGTCGCCGCCCTTGGCGTTGGCAGGTGCGCTGACGCCGACCACCCCGATGCCCGCGGGATGGCCAAATCCCGCGATGCCTACGCCATTGCCTTCGTGAAGGCCGAACACGCCGGCGCCGTCGGGGACCTTCGTCACGCCGAACACGCCGTTGCCTTCGGGAGTGGCGGCGTTGCGCGCCGTCGTATTGTCGTTGCGTCCATTGACTCCGTTGTGATCGTGCGACGTCGTCGTGCCGACGATGCCATCCAGACTCCCGCCTGCGTTCGTGAAGGTCGCCATTGATCAGCTCCTTTTTGCGCGTGATGCCGACGACGGCTTTCCGCCGGAAAGCGGAGGCGGATCCGGTATCGCCTTGGGAATCGCGACGGCTATTTCCGGCACGGGCGCAGGAGCACTTGGCACCCGATCCGGGAGATTCGCCTTGTCCAACGCGGGCACGCGAGCGAGCATCGACGGTGAAACCTCCGGCTGCCGAAAGGCCTGCCGCAAGTTCACGGCGATGCGCGGCAGTTCGGCAGGAGCACGCGCGACGTCCGCGTGAAGGCCCGGCACGTCCTTGTTCCCTACGTATTCATTGAGCTTTGACAGGAATGACATGGCGCGGCTCCTGGCGGTGTGTGGAGACCGGATGGCTGCGAAGACGGCCCGCCGTACGCGATTTTCAGCGCCCGGGAATATCGGCGGGCGGCTGAAGCGGCGTTGGCTGCCGCGCATCGGTTGCCGGTCGGTCTCCGACGACGCCGTCGATCACGACCGAATCCTCGGTGATCCGGCCTCGTACATGCGCGATGGCGAGCGAACTCCCTGCACCCGTGACGAGCTCGAACGTCACGTCCTCCCCGTCTACGCGCGCGTGTCCCGTGTAGCACGCGCGACCTCCGACGGTCCACACTTGCAGCTCGATTCCGGCGCTCCTCGGTGCGGAGAAGACCCACAGATCCTGACGCCATACGCCGGCTTCGCGCTCATATGAGGCTGTGGAGCCCGCGATCATGCGTGTGGCGAGAACGCGTTCCCCCTTCCCACCGTGGAGGTCGGTCGCCGGAATGAAAAGGATGTCGTTGTGCACGCAATGGATGAGCGCGCTGCGTTGCACGTCGGGCTCGAAACCGAGATGCGCTTGTGCGACGAATCGATCGCACGCTTGCCTTGCCTCTTCCGGACTCCCTGCGCTGAGCGCTCGCGCATCGCTCGGCTTTTGGCGTTCCGGCTGGATCGCGATCGGTGGAACGACCTCGGGGCCGAGTCCGACGCGATGCGCCAGCAGCAGCTCGGAGAATTGCGCTTGTTCCGCCTCGTGGCCCGACAAGCGTCCGGCGGCCCTGCGGATCACTTTCACGTCTTCCGCCTTGCCTACGCGGGCGAGAGCGAGCAATACCGCCGCGAGCACCGCGGGCTCTCCAACGTCGACCAGACGCAGCAACACGCTCCGTGCATCGGCCATGGTGGACAGCGCGAAAGTGGCACGTCTGCGAATGTCGAGCGGACCCTCTTCGCGGGCCAGCGCGACGAGTCGCGCCTGGGCGTCGGCCAATCCGGAACGCGCGAGCTGGTACACGCCATCCTTGGGCGCGAACGTCGCATTCTCGCCACTTAGCGCCCGATCCAGCGAGATCGGACCGGAAATCGGTGTCGGCATTCGTCCCTCGCCTCAGCAGCCGGCCTGGACCATGAAGTGGCAGCGCATCGTCGTGCCCTGGGCTGACGTCAGGTCGAGTGCGTTGCCGCTCTTGCACCCGGTCTGTGTCATGAGATTGCTTTTCTGGCACGGCGCCGCGCACTTCGGTGCCTCTCCACACGTGTGTGAAAGGCCAAGGAAATGCCCGAGCTCATGGGTAAAAGTGCGCGCTACGGCGGCGGCGGGACGCTGAATATCGACGATGACACCATCCTCGTCGGAAGCGGGCTTATCGCCGCACTTGGCGGGAATGTACCCTGCCGATCCCACAACAGTGTCGAAGGTAATATCCCGCACCATGAATATGTCAATGCCGTTACCCGGCGCGTTCCAGGCGCCTAGAAGGGCCTTCTTCTCGGTTTCCGAGTCGATCACGTCGGCGCCTTTCGCGTCGGCCGCTGAAATCGCGAATCGTTTCAGTCGACCAACGCCCAATCCCACGGTGGCGTATACCGTTCGGCACACATGCACCGCGGCGTCGACAGTCCCATCGTCGTCGGAGTCTCTGGTGCCGACATAGATGACATCGACGTGAATGTGCGGCCCCTTGAGCAAGGTCAGCTGCTGCTTGAGCGAGAGCGTCGCTGACCCGCCCGTCACGGTCGGAATCACGCCCGCCCAATAGCCGTAGAAATCGCGAAGCACGCTCAGGGGCGCGGGAACCCCGATGCAGGCAGCAACCTGTTTGAGCGAAATCGCCATCTCACCTCGGCGCGACACTGCGGATACGGTCGATTCGCGTACGCAAGCGGACAGCGGGCCTTGCGGCGCCCGGTGGAAACGCTGCGGCTTACTGACTCAGATTTCCTGCAATGTAGTTAACAGGAACGGCCAACTCGCGTCAAGGCGCGACGCAGCGAGATTGCTGCTCTCGAACGGCTTGGTCGGCGACGGCCAGTGACTGCTAGGGCTCGTCCCCGAGCGGTCGCCTGTCGCTCGCGCCAACAGCGACGGCCTTGCGGCTGCTCATCTGCGCGCGAAGGATGGCGATGACCGTGAGCTTCATCGACCAGCTCATGCGCGCGAACTCCGCCGGAGCGGGCCACCGCGCCCGCGTCCGCTGCGTTTCATTATTCTGATCCAAGTTGTGCTCCCCCCTGCCCTGCTATAAATGCGACGTCACGCCGACGCGCTCTGCGGGCGTCTGATCGACAGCACCTTTCGCGAAGCGTCTTCGCTCCCGTGCTGAGCCTGGCGCTGCTCCCGCCGGATTCGCGCGAATGTCTTGCGAATGTCGGTATCAACGCTTTTCGTGTACTTGAAGGAACGATCCAGGATCGATTTCATGGCTTCCCCGGTTGGTGTGGCCTACGGCGCCACCGCCGTAGAATCGAGCAAGAGGCATTCCCACGAGGAAAAGTGCTTGTCGCCACGCGGACTTGCAGCTTTGCGCTCCAACGCCACGGTGGAGATTGTAAAGCGGCCCGACAACTCGGGCAGCGACCCGTCCTTACAACCTGTGCCACACATGACATGCGCGAGGTTCAATCCTCCATCGCGCGCTGCACTGCCTCGCCGTCGCTCAACGTCGCGCCTTGGGCGCGGAGGCGCGCGAACTCGTCCGGTGCGAGACGCTCGCTCAGTATCGCCTGCACCCGATCGCGGGCCCGCACCTCGTTCGGCTGGCGCCGGGACCCTCGGATCACGAAGGCCTCGTCCTCGTAGCCGGCGAGCAGGACCTGGGCGCCGTGGTCGACTTCTACAACCAGCGCTTCAATCTCGGCCTGACGGACGACGAAGCGGATGACCTGGTCGCGTTCCTGCTGACGCTTTAGCCCGCCCCTCGCGTCGGGGCGCCGGCGTCGGAGCGGCGTAAATCTAGTGCGTACCGATCAAAGTCAGCGCCGCATTCGCAAGCGAGCCAGTGAAGCCGATGGAGTTATTGCCCGTCGTGTAGATAATCTCGGTAGCCCCCAGTGCACCGAAGTGAAACGCTTCCGTACTTGCCTCGTTGATGGCATTTCCATCAGACACCAATCTCGCACTACCCGTGATCGCTGCGACCACGAGACCATAGCTATTCCCCGCAAGGGTCGAGCGCGTGACCATGAGCTCTGACGCTGCGCCGTTGCCCGCTGCCTCCGCACCGAAGAAACTTCCCGACAGTACGCTGTCGGTGACGGTGACCCTCGCACCTGAAGTCGCATAAACGCCTGTCGAATTGGATTCGGCATGCACGCCTGCCAGCACGGCTTGCAGGACCGCGTCCGCTTTGAATCCCGCAAAACCGTTCTCCCGCAAAACGGACCTCGACACGTTGACGGTGCTATTTGTAGCGGATGCGTAGATGCCGTATTGCGACATGCTCGAAATCTCGCAGTCGCTGACCGCCAGCCTGGTGCCTTGGGTAAAGTTGATGCCGATGTCCCCGCCCAGTCCGATGACCTTGAGGCCGCTCAGTGCAACCTTGATACCCGCCCCGGAGACGGTAATGCCATGGCCGGAGAATACCGAGATGCCGGCGTAGACACTCGGTGGCGCAACGATGGAGACCGACTGGCCAATGAATACCGGGCCATATCCCGCGGAGTCGAGCACGATCACCTCCCCGCCCGCGTTCGTCTTGTCGACTGCGGTCATGAGCGTACGGCAAGGCGCGACGATCGAACAGGGGTTGCCGTCGTTGCCGATTGAAGCCACGAACGTCCGCTGGGCGGTCGCGAACGCGAGACCGGGCGCGAGAATGAGAGCTGCGCCTGCGACGGTAACGAACAAACGCGCGGCGGCGTTGGGCATGGCATCCTCGCTTGGAAGTGAAAGGGCGACAAGACGATCCGACAGGGCCCGCTTGCCAGCCGGCAATCCTAGACGGATTCCCGGACTAGGCGTGCGTCCGCCTGGCGGCCGGCCCCAAGGCAGCCCGTGGCGCGCTTCGGCGTGATCGCGCAACGCAGGCCCACAGATTCCTTGACCGCTGGCCGCCCTGGTGGCTGGATGTCGCCTTCGACCCACGCGAGGAGGCCAAAATGCCTGCGGACGTCAACGAAACCCTCGGCGTTGCGACGGTGCACTAGCCTGCGCCACGCCGTATCTCGACGGCGCCCCCATGCCCGCGGACGAGCGGAATCCACGCGGCCGCAAGCCGCGCCCGAGCGACACCTCGACGCCGCTCGCGCAGGGACGCGCCTCCTTCGAACGCAACGATTGGGACGACGCGTTCCACGCGCTGTCGCGCGCGGACGTGTCGACCCCGCTCGGGGCCGAAGATCTCCACCGCCTCGCGTGGTCGGCCGGGCTTACAGCTCGCGACGAGGAGATGCTGGCGACGAAGGAGCGCTGGTATCACGCGCTGCTCGACGCCGGCGACAGCCTGGCCGCCGCACGCGCGGCGTTCTGGCTCGGCTTTCGTCTCCTCGCTCGCGGCGACGCGGGCCGCGCCGGTGGATGGCTCGGTCGGGCGCAACGACTGGTCGAGCGCGAGGGCCGCGACTGCGTCGAACAGGGCTACCTCCTGTTGCCGGCCGCGCAACGACATCTGAGCGCGGGCGAGTTCGCCACGGCGCACGATGCCGCTGCGCGCGCGGCGCAATGCGGCGAGCGCTTCGCTGAAGCGGACCTCCTCGCCTTCGCTCGCAATCTGCAAGGGCGCGCCCTCCTGAGCCAAGGTCTCTTCGACCGCGGCCTGGCCCTGATGGACGAAGCAATGGTCGCCGTGACCTCGGGCGAGCTGTCGCCGGTCGTGACCGGTATCATCTACTGCTCGGCGATCGCGAGCTGCCAGCGGATCTATGCGCTCGAGCGCACGCGCGAGTGGACCGCGGCGCTCTCACGCTGGTGCGACGCGCATCCTCAGCTCGGCATGTTCACCGGACATTGTCTCGTGCACCGGGCAGAGATCATGCAGATGGGCGGCTACTGGCCGGAGGCCGTCGATGAGGCTCGGCGCGCGGTCGACCGTTGCGTGCGCGCCATCGAGCAGGAGGCGGCCGGTCGCGCGCACTACCAGGAGGCGGAGATTCATCGGCTGCGCGGCGAATTCGACGCGGCCGAGGCGGCCTACCGCGACGCGAGCCGGTGCGGCGTCGAGCCGCAACCGGGGCTGGCGCTGCTGCGCCTCGCTCAAGGTGAGCTCGAGACGCGGCGGCCAGCGCGATCCGCCGCGTGGTCGGCGCGACGCGTCGATCGGCTGCAGCGCATGCGATTCCTGCCCGCGCACGTCGAGATCATGCTGGCCGTGGGCGATCCTCGACGAGGCGCGCGCCGCCAGCCGCGAGCTCGACGAGACCGCGTCGACGCTCAACACCGACGTCCTGACCGCGATCGCCGCGCACGCCCGCGCGGCGGTCCAGCTCGCCGAGGGCAATGCGCTGCGCCGCCGTGGACCCGCTGCGTCGCGCGTTCGTGTCTGGCAGCAGCTCGGAGCGCCCTATCTCGCCGCGCGGCTGCGCGTGCTGCTGGCGCGGGCCTGTGTCGCGCTCGGCGATATCGAGGGCGCGCGGCTCGAGCTCGAGGGCGCCCGCGAAGTCTTCGAGCGGCTCGGCGCTCGGCCCGACCTCGCCGCGGTCGAGGCGATCGACGCGAGCCTCGCGCAGCGCCAACAAGCACGCCCGCCGACGCCACGGGCTTGACCGAGCGCGAGCTGCAGGTGCTGCGCCTCGATCGCCAGCGGCAAGACCAACAAGGCCATCGCGCGCGAGCTGTCGCTGAGCGAGAAGACGATCGACCGCCACGTCAGCAACATCTTCACCAAGCTGGACGTCTCCTCGCGCGCGGCCGCCACCGCGTTCGCCTACGAGCACGAGCTGATCTGAGCGTCCCGCGGCGTGGGTAGAACTACCCATGCCGCCATTCTGCGCGTCTGGGGGATTCGCCCGAAGTCGCCTCCGCTCCTCCGCCGTAGGCTTCGTCACGTGGACTAGCCACGGACGAGGAGACGAGCCATGACGAGCGATACGGGAACCGATGAACGGCCACGCAGCTGATCGAGGAAGGAGCCGCGCTCATGGAGCTAGCGGCGCGGCGCCCACACGTCGACGAGACGCCGCGGCGCGAACGCGAGCAGCTTCGACGTGATCGTGATCGGCGGCGGTCAGGCCGGCCTCTCGGTCGGCTATCACCTCGCGCGCGCCGGCGTGCGCTTCGTGATCCTCGACGCCAACGAGCGCATCGGCGATTCCTGGCGCAAGCGCTGGGACTCGCTGCGCCTGTTCACGCCGGCGAAGCTCGACAGCCTGGACGGCATGCCGTTTCCCGCGCCGCGCAACTACTTTCCCACGAAGAACGAGATGGCGGACTACCTCGAGGCGCTACGCGGCGCGCTTTCGCCTGCCGGTTCGCAGCGGCGTCCGGGTCGACCGGCTCTTCGAGCGCGGCCCTCGCTTCGTGGTCAAGTGCGGGACCGTCGAGCTCGAAGCCGACCAGGTGGTCGTCGCGATGGCGAACTATCAGCAGTCCGAAGGTGCCCGCCTTCGCGGTGGCGCTCTCGCCCGAGATCGTGCAGATGCATTCGACCGACTACCGGAACCTGCGTCAGCTCCAGCCGGGAGGCGTGCTCATCGCGGGCGCCGGCAACTCAGGCGCCGAGCATCGCCATGGAGACGGCCCGCGGCGGTCGCCACGACGTGGATGGCGGGCCGTGACACCGGCGCACATTCCCGTTTCGACCCGAGAGCTTTCGTCGGACGCCATCTGCTCGCAGCCGTTCGTGCTTCGCGTTCGTCTTCCATCGGCTGCTGACCGTGCGACACGCCGCTCGGCCGGAAGGCGGCGACCGAAGATGCTGCGCCAAGGACACGCCGCTGATCCGCGTCAAGCCCGGCGACCTCACCGCGGCCGGCGTCCAGCGCGTGCCGCGGGTCGTCGGCGCGCGCGACGGACGGCCCTTGCTCGAGGACGGTCGAGACGCTGGACGTGGCCAACGTCATCTGGTGCAGCGGCTTTCAGTCCGGGCTTCGACTGGATCGACCTTCCGATCTTCGGCGACGACGGCAGGCCGCTGCACCAGGGCGGCGTGGTCGAGAGCCAGCCCGGGCTCTACTTCGTCGGCCTGACGTTCCTGTATGCGATGTCCTCGTCGATGATCCACGGCGTCAGCCGGGACGCGGCAGCGCATCGTGACGGCGATCGCGGCGCGGGCCCGTTCGACCGCTCCTTCCGGAGCCGGGAGCTCAGGCATAATCGGCTGAGGGTGGATCGGAGATCGCGCGTGGTCTCGGCCTTCGATGGGAGCGACGGGTCGCCGTTCCCGGGACGGGCGGGCTGAAGTGACGAAGGCGATTGATCCGCGGTCGAAGCGAATCACCAAACGTTTCCGGCGCCCGGCGTGTAGCTTGCGCTGACGACGCTGTTGGCGATCAGCGTATCGCACTGCACGGCGCCGCTGAACGTCGTTGTGCCGGCATTCACGGTGACCATGCCCGCAGACACCTCCACGGTGCTCGCGTTCAACCGGATTCGCGCGGCGGCCGTCACCGTGACGCCGCTCGGCTCGAGCCTCACCGCGTTGCCGTTGCTGTCGACGATCTCTACCGCACCGGGACTGTCCTCGAGTATCAACTTCTGCCCGCCCGGCGTCTCCACGACGAAGCGCTCCTGGCCGCGCTGATCGTCCAGCGTGACGGTCACGCCGCTTCTGGAGCGTACGAGCTTCGTGCTGTTGCCGGCATCCATCGTCGCCGGTGGCCGGTCGCTGCCATTCCAGAGGGCGCCGATGACGTAGGGCCTTCGCAGGTCGCCCGCTTCGAACGCAACGAGGACCTCGTCGTTTACGTCGGGGATGAACCAGGTGCCGCGATTGGCGCCCGCCATCAGCGTCGCGATGCGAGCCCATGCGTCGCCACCCTCGCCGTCGGGCCCGCGCTCGTGTGTCAGGCGCACTTGCACTCGCCCGAGGTTTTCCGGATCGACGTTGCCGATCACGATCGCCGTCATGACACCGTTGACTTCTGCCATCTGTGCCTCTCCCGTGGCGGATCTGCCGATCGCTACCTTCGCAGCGGACAGTTGATGATGCTGGCCCGACGGTCGGACTCCCCAAGACCCGACGTCAGCGAAAGCCGATGTTGTCCAAGCTCCACCAATAGGGATCGTCGGCATCGCGCGCGGTCAGAAGACTCATGCCGGCGTCCTGCTTCGCGTAGTTCGCCATGTCGGCCGACGACTGCTGGGCCAGCGTGGGTCCGGCGGCGCCGGGGACGAGCCGCAGGTAAGCCTGATATTCCGCGGGCCTGCCGACGTAGAGCTGTTCTTGGCGAAGTCCGGGTAGACATAGAATTGCTTGCCCGTGTTTTGCCACTCCGTCAGCTTGCCCGAGGGCAGCGCCTGCAGTCGCTCGACCTGCGTCGGGGTCTTCGCGTCCAGCACCTTGAACCCCACCGCCAGCAGCTGGCTCGTATCGACCGGCGGCGGTCCGGGCGTGGCACAGGCGGTGGCCAGCGCCAAAAGGGCGACCGCGGCGATGAGGCGGAAGATAGTTGAGACGAACGTGAGTGAAGAGTTCATGGGATCTGCTTTCGGAAGGGATGACTCGAACGCGGAATCGTAGCTCAAATTCGCCTGTCGGCGCCCGCGGCAACTGCTGTTGGCGGTCCGGCTCGTGAAGGCGTAGCATCGCCAGCCCAGCACGCGGAGGCCTCATGACGACGTTTGCCTACCTGAACGCGTCGACCGTGATCGAGCTGTCTCCGGGCGACGTACGTATGTATCGCCTGCCGACGATGACACCGGGCGAATTCCACTTGTACGCGAAGCAACTGGGAGTGATCACGCAGCCGCCGGTTCATCCGGGCGGGCCCGAATTTCCCGGACACCCGACGCCGAGAATGGCCGGAGCCATTGGGACACGCGCGCTCTCTCGAGGCCGTCGACCGCTGCCTCCGATCGGTCCCGGACACGGAGGGGGAGGAGGCGGCGGTGGTGGCGGTGGCGGATCGACGGTCGTGGACCTGAAGATGGATCTGTACCACGGAGACCATCTGGTCGCGAGCGGCTTGAACATCCTTCCGCTGCAGCAGACGCCATCCGACGGAGATTCGACCTGGAGGGTGCAGCTGCAGCTCGCGCCGGGCGCTCCCGCCGGCAGCTTTTCGTACAACGTCTCGCTGAACCCGTTCCCAAGCCTTTATCCCCTTCTCACGCGACGCATTCCGCTGGCTTTCTTCCAGCAGGGCTTCGACAACAACTGGAACGACCGCAAGTACATTTCGCTGGAATTCGAGGGTGGCGACCTGATGATCCGGTTCGATCCGGAGGTCGCCTCCTACTACGGGCTTCCCGATCTGGATTACCTCCTCGGCAGCATCCCCACGCTGCAGTTCCCCGCTATCCAGATCAGCGACGTTCGCCTCAATATGTATTCGTCCGACAGCGGGTACGACGGCCTGACCGGCAAGCTGGCTTACGTTCAGCTCACGGTGCAATTCACGGGGATCAACAATCAGCCGATCAGCGGGAGTTTCGCGGGGCTCGGCTTCAGCGTCCAGCCCTTCAGTGTCAACGTGAAGTTCTTCCTGGCGCCGTACGGTCCCGATCCGATGGCTTCGGTGGTGGGCTACGTGTCCCAGGTCGGAACCGACTTCATCGCGAAGCTCGACACCAATTTCGCGTACATGGACGCGGCGAAGGGCGCGATTGAGGGCCTGATCTCGAGCGCGAAGTCATTTCTGGACGGTCACGCGCTGGAGGTCGGCGCGGCGGTCACGCCGTGGCTGCTCGGTGCCGCGTTCACGGTCGATGGCGTGAGCTACGATCCCGTGAACTCTCAGCCGGTGCCGCCGGGCGGCCCGCAGGGCGATGTGGTGATCCAGTACGTCGGCTCGCTGCCGCCAGCCAGCAGCGACATCGTCACCTCGGTCGACATCGGAACCCTTTCGGCAATGGCTCTGACGCTGAGCCAGGCGAACCCGGCGAGCGGCATCGTCGGCACCGCCTATTCGCAGGTCTTCCAGGCATTTGGCGGGACACCGCCTTACAGCTGGACGATCGCAGGCACGCTTCCTCCGGGCACCACCACGAATGGATCGACGCTGAGCGGCGTGCCGACGGCGGCGGGTGCCTTCAGCGTCACTGCGACGGTCGCCGATTCGGCCGGCGCGTCGGCCTCGCGTCCCTACGTCATTGCGATCAACACCGCGAACGTCGCCATCACGACGAACGACCCGCTGCCGCTCGCCGTAATCACGCATCCCTACGCGGTCCAACTCACGGCGCATGGCACCGTCGGAGCCCATTACTCGTGGTCGGCACCCAACCTCCCGGACGGCCTCGCGCTGCTGGCGCAGGGCGTGATCGAAGGCACGCCTACCGGCGCTGCGCGGAACGCCACGCTCGTCGTCCAGGCCACGGACTCGACCGGCGTCTCGGCGTGGAAAGTGTTCTCGCTGCAACTGGACGACCCGCCGCTTTTCCCGGACGCGGTCTATGCGCCGCGCGGCGATGGCGACACCGTCTGGAAGCCGAACGTGCCCGCGCCGGTCGGGCCGATCGTTCATCCGCCGCATCCGGCGACAACGCCGGGCGATCTCGCCAAGGTCGAGCACATTGTCCTCGTGATGATGGAGAACCGCTCGTTCGATCACATGCTCGGGTACCTGAGTCGCGAGGGCGGGCGATCCGACATCGAAGGCCTCCGCTGGGAGAGCGAGACCGCCGCGACGCAATACAACTTTTACAAGGGGAAGTACTACTATCCCACGCTCCTCACCGATACCCACATCATCAACACCGAAGCGCTGAGCCCCGACCACAGCCACGAAAACGTGAAGGACCAGATGGCCGACGGGATGAAGCATTTCGTCAGCGACTACGCGCGGATGAAAGCCGGCGACAACCCGGACCAGCTGCGGATCGTGATGGGTTACTACGGCGCCAAGGAGCTTTGGTTCTACGACTTCCTCGCGCGTAACTACGCGGTGTGCGACCACTGGTTCTGCTCGCACCCCGGACCGACCTGGCCGAACCGCTTCGTCGCGATGACAGGCGACCTGAATCGCGACAGCTGGGGCGAGCCGGAGGTGAATACCCCGGACTACAAGACCTTCACGCCCTCCGAAGCTCCCACGCTGTTCGATCTCCTCGGCGCGCGCGGGGTCAGCTGGGTGTATTTCCAGCAGCGCGCAAGCATGATGCGTGCGTTCACCCGCTACTCGTTCGACATGGTCAACGTGAGGGAGTATGCCGATCCGGTCAATGGGTTCCACGCGAGGGTCCAGGCCGGCTTGCCGAGCTTCACGTGGGTCGACCCGCTGTTCGGCGACCTGCCCGCCGGGATCAACTCGCCGCAGGACAATGACGACGCGCCACCGTCGGACGTCCACTTCGGCCAGCTCTTCATCCAGGACGTCTACAACACGCTGTTTTCGCAGCGAACCAATCCCAACGGCTGGAAGAGCACGATGTTGATCATCGTCTACGACGAGCATGGGGGTTTCTACGATCACATCGATCCGCCGACGAACGCAACGCCGCTGCTTGGCCAGAACAGCGGAAAGCTGGGGCCGCGCGTGCCCGCGCTGGTGATCTCGCCGTTTACGCCAATGGGGCTGGTGCTGAAGGACGTTTTCGAGCACGGGACGATCGCAGCGACGGTACTGAGGCGATTCTGCTCGCCGAATCCTCCGTTCATGAGCGCGAGGGTCACGGCGGCCGCCGATCTGCGCGGCGCCTTGCCCCTGGCGCAGCCGCGCGGAGGATCGGATATCACCGGTGTCACCGTGGCCGGACCGGGCACGACGGTCGCGGCGCGTACCGCGATCCGTCGCTTCAGGACGCCCGCGGCGCCCGATGCATTCGGCCCGACGTTGGGGGGAATTGCGCTGACGCTCGGATCGACGCCCGGCGCGCGCTAGACCTCGCGTCGCAGAAGCCTACCCCCGTGCTCCAGAGCGAACGGGCCGCTTTAAAGCAATGGGGAACCGCGGCTCCCTTCAGCGGCGACGATGTCGATCAATGCCAAGGCTTGCGGAATCTCCGACGATTTGTCGAAGAATCGATCGGCGCCAAGACTAACGCTGCGATTCCTGTATTCCGCATCCGTATAGTTGGTGAGGACCACCTTGATGGCCGCTGGAGCGAGGCCGTGATCCTGCAGCATCTTGAGCACGTCGAATCCGCTGCCGGACGCCAGGCTGATGTCGATCAGGATCAGATCCGGCTGGAGAGCGAACACGTCACCGACGGCCGTCGGGGCCTCGGCGCTGCTACCGCTCAAACTCGCACCGGCGCTCTGGATCGCGGAAGCGAGAAACTGCCGGGTGATAGGTGAGTCCTCGACGATATAGACCTTCAATGGTCTAGAGCTTTCATCCGTCACGCTCTTGTCGACCGCAGCGTCGATAGATCCATCGCCTGCGCCGTGCGTAGTGCAAGTGTGCGTTTCGGACGCCGTTCGCAACGGTGGAGGGCCCCAATCACCCATGAACCGCCGCCTTTCCCAGTACGATGCGTTCCCGACTTGGTTCCCGAGTTGCATTGGTGGGCTTCCTGCATGACGGGACATTGCCAACCTAGACCGATCCCAAGGCCGTGGGAATCAGCCCCGCCTGACATGGATGTAGGAGATGTCCCTCGGGAATGGAAACTTCAACACATGAAAAGAGAAGCGGCCGCATGTGCGGCCGCTGATGTCACCGTTACAGATCGCTGTTCTTCAGCATCGGTCGTTCGACGGATCGCTCCTTCGACGAGACCAAACCTGGCAAAAAGGCCGCTTCGGTGACGACATCATTGTTCGACAGACCCGAGATGCGCGCAACGAGGCATTGGCTTATTGGGGCGTAGGAGTGCTCCTACAAACCGGACTCCGCCTCGCTGCAGACTTGGCCCTAGATCAGCGCCTGCTGCCTCTGAACGTTCGCGTCTACCACCGTCAGTGCCGTCATGTTGACGATCCGCCGCACGGTCGCCGACGGCGTGAGGATGTGCGCGGGCTTGGCGACGCCCAGCAGTACCGGTCCCAGCGTCACGCCACCGCCAGCCGCGACCTTGAGCAGGTTGAACGCGATGTTGGCGGCGTCCAGCGTCGGCATGATCAGCAGGTTCGCCTCGCCCTTGAGCCGCGAGTTGGGGAACACGCGCAGTCGCACCTCCTCGTCCAGCGCGGCGTCGCCGTGCATCTCACCCTCGGCCTCGAGCGTGGGGTCCATCAGTGTCAGCATCGACAGCGCCGCCTGCATCTTGCGGGCCTGCGGGCTCGCGCTGCTGCCGAAGCTGGAATGCGACAGAAGCGCCACTTTGGGCGCAATGCCGAAGCGGCGGAGCTCGTCGACCGCAAGCATCGCGATCTCGGCCAGCTGCTCCGCCGTCGGGTCGAGGTTGACGTAGGTGTCGGCGATGAAAACCGTCCGTGTGGGCAGGATCACCGCGTTCATCGCCGCGGAGACCTTGGCACCCTTGCGCAGCCCGATCACCTGGTCGATATAGCGCCGGTGTACCTCATGCGGGCCGGACGTGCCGCACAGCATGCCGTCGGCGTCGCCCTGGTGGACCATCATCGCGGCGATCAGCGTCAGGCGCTGCCGCATCTCGATCTTCGCGTATTGCTGTGTCACGCCACTGCGCTGCGTGAGGCGGTAGTACTCGGTCCAGTACGCGCGATAGCGCGGATCGGATTCCGGGTTGACGATTTCGACGTCGGTCCCGGCCTTCAGCCTCAGCCCGAAGCGCTCGACGTTCTGCTCGAAGACGGCCGGCCGCGCGATGAGGATCGGCCGGGCGAGTTTCTCGTCCACCACTACCTGCACCGCGCGCATCACGCGCTCGTCCTCGCCTTCCGCGTAGACGATGCGCCCGGGCTCTTTCTTCGCGGCGGCGAAGATGGGCTTCATCAATAAGCCCGAGTGATAGACGAATTGGGTCAGCCGCTCGCGATAGGCCACGAGGTCGGCGATGGGCCGCGTGGCCACGCCCGAATCCATCGCGGCCTTGGCTACCGCGGGTGCGATGTTGACGATCAGCCGCGGATCGAACGGCTTCGGGATCAGGTAGTCGGGGCCGAAGTGCAGGCCCTCGACGTCGTAAGCCTGGGCGACGATGTCGGACTGCTCGGCCATCGCCAGATCCGCGAGCGCGCGCACGGTGGCGAGCTTCATCGCCTCGTTCACTGTCGTCGCGCCGACGTCGAGCGCGCCGCGGAAAATGAACGGGAAGCAGAGCACGTTGTTGACTTGGTTCGGAAAGTCGGAGCGGCCGGTGGCGATGATCGCGTCGGGCCGCGCCTCCTTGGCCAGATCGGGCATGATCTCGGGCTCCGGATTGGCGAGCGCCATGATGAGCGGCTTGTCCGCCATCGACTTGAGCCACTCGGGTTTCAGCACCTTCGCGGCCGAGAGCCCGAGGAAGATGTCGGCACCAGGCAGGATGTCGGAGAGCTTGCGCGCGTCGGTCTTCTGCGCGTAGCGCACCTTGTTGTCGTCCATCTCCTCCTTGCGGCCCTGGTAGACGACGCCTGCGATGTCGGACACCCAGATGTTCTTCTGCGGGATGCCGAGCGAGACCAGCAGATCGAGGCACGCGAGCGCCGCGGCGCCCGCGCCTGAGCAGACGAGCTTGACCTTCGAGATGTCCTTGCCGACCACCCGCAGGCCATTGGCGATGGCTGCGCCGACGATGATCGCGGTGCCATGCTGGTCGTCGTGGAAGACGGGGATCTTCATCCGCTCGCGGAGCTTCTTCTCGACGTAGAAGCACTCGGGCGCCTTGATGTCCTCGAGGTTGATGCCGCCGAAGGTAGGCTCGAGCGCGGCGATGATCTCGACCAGCTTGTCGGGGTCGCGCTCGTTGACCTCGATGTCGAAGCAGTCGATGCCGGCGAACTTCTTGAAGAGGACGGCCTTGCCTTCCATCACCGGCTTCGCCGCCAGCGGGCCGATCGCGCCCAGGCCCAGTACCGCCGTACCGTTGGTGACGACGCCGATCAGGTTGCCGCGCGCCGTGAGGTCGCGCGCCTGCGCGGGGTCGCGGACGATCTCGTCGCACGCCGCGGCGACGCCCGGCGAGTACGCGAGCGCCAGGTCGCGCTGATTGGTGAGATGCTTGGTCGGCGCGATCGAGATCTTGCCCGGCGGGTATCGCCGGTGATATTCGAGTGAAGCCTGGCGGATTTCCTGGTCGGGCATGAGAGGGGTCGTTCCGAGAGGGAGCGGTATCTTAGCGTGGCGGTACCCCGTCGGCTATCATAGTCCGAGAATGGGAAGTGAGAACGTCGTGGCTTGCCGCCGGTGTGTCGGCGTCGCGCCGTGCTGAGCGTGCGCGCGCTCGCCGCGTGCGTGGGTGCTGTAATCCTCGCCACATCGCTGGGTGCAGCCGCGCAGGGCAGCCCTGCGCAGGTGCCAGTCAAGGGCTACGTCGGCGCTGCGGAGTGCAAGGAATGCCACGCGGCCGCCTACGACGCGTGGTCGCGCTCGCACCACAAGCTGGCGATGCAGCCGGCAGACAAGACGACAGTCAAGGGCGACTTCAAGAACACCAAGTTCACCTACGCCGGCACGACATCGACATTCGCTACACGCAATGGCAAGTATTTTGTCCGCACCGATGGCCCGGACGGCAAGCTCGCGGATTTCGAGATCAGTTACACGTTCGGCGTCGACCCTCTGCAGCAATACCTGATCGAGCTGCCCGGCGGGCGGCTGCAGGCGCTCGGCATCGCCTGGGACACGCGGCCGAAGGCTCAGGGCGGCCAGCGCTGGTTTCACCTCTATCCCGACCAGAAACTGCACGCGGGCGATCCCCTGCACTGGACCGGCGGCGACCAGAACTGGAACTTCATGTGCGCCGAATGCCACTCGACGGCGCTGCGCAAGAACTTCGACGCGCAGAAGAAGACGTTCGCCACCGCGTGGACGGAGATCAACGTCGCGTGCGAGGCGTGCCACGGCCCGGGCGCCGATCACATCGCGAAAGCCAGGGCGGCCAAGGACGGCAAGGCGTACGCGGGCAGCGGCAACGGCCTCGCGATAGCGCTCGACGAGCGCAAGGGCGTCACCTGGACGCCGGTGCCGGCAACCGGGAACGCGCAGCGCAGCGCGCCCCGCGCGACCTCGCGCGAGATCGTCACGTGCGCGGTCTGCCACGCGCGCGCCGCGCGGATCTCTGACGACATCGCCACCGGTAAGCCGCTGCAGGACTCGCACCGGCTCGCGCGCCTCGACGAACGGCTCTACTACCCCGACGGCCAAATCCACGACGAAGTGTACGAATGGGGGTCGTTCGTCCAGAGCAAGATGAACGCGAAGGGCGTCACCTGCTCGGATTGCCACGATCCCCACTCGCTGGCACTGCGCAAGCCGGGCGACGACGTCTGCGCGAACTGCCATCAGGCGGCGAAGTACGACGCCGTTGCGCACACGCATCACGCGAAAGGCACAGTCGGCGCCGAATGCGTCGCCTGTCACATGCCGACGACGACGTACATGCGCATCGATGCGCGCCGCGATCATTCGCTGCGCATCCCGCGACCCGATCTCTCGGTGACACTCGACACGCCCAACGCGTGCGGCAACTGCCACGCGAAGCAGGGCGCGCAGTGGGCGGCGGATGCGATCAAGTCGTGGACCGGCAAGGCTCCGGCCGGCTTCCAGACGTACGGGCCCGCACTGCGGGCTGGCGACGTCGGAGCCCCGGGTGCCCGCGGGGCATTGCTCACCGTCATCGACGATTCGAATGCCCCCGCGATCGCCCGCGCGAGTGCGATCGACCGGCTGGGCCAAATGCTCTCGCCGTCGACGCTGCCGGCGGTCACGCTCGCGCTCAACGACCCCGATTCCGTCGTGCGGTTGGCCGCGGTCGAGGCGATCGGCGGCGCCGACCCGGCGACGCGCGTCCGCTATCTGCCCCGGGTGCTCAACGATCCGGTAAAGGCAGTGCGTATCGAAGCCGCGCGCTCGCTCGCGGGCCCCGCCGAGGGCGGCATTCCCGCGCTAGACCGCGGAAGTTTCCAGAATGCGCTCGACGAATACATCGCGGTCCAGGCGTACAACGCCGATCGGCCCGAAAGCCACATGAACCTCGGCAACCTCTACGTCGCGCGCGGTGACGCTGCCAAGGCGACCGCCGAGCTGCGCGACGCGCTGGCGCTCGATCCAACGGCAACGGCGGCTCGCGTCAATCTCGCCGACATCTATCGCGCGCAGGGCAACGATACCGAAGGCGAAACGGTGTTGCGCGAAGGCCTGGCCAAGGCCCCCCGGGACGCCGCGCTCCACCACGCGCTCGGGCTCGCGCTCGTGCGGCAGAAACGCAGTGCCGACGCACTGCGCGAGCTGGGCGAGGCAACGAAGGTCGACCCCACCAACCCGCGTTACGCATACGTCTATGCGGTCGCGCTCAATGATTCCGGCAAGAAGGACGAGGCGCTGCGCGTACTCGCCGCAGCACTCAAGACGCATCCGTACGATCGCGATGTCCTCTTCGGCCTCGCGCACTTCTCCGCAGCGGCGGGCCAGCGCGATGCCGCGGTCGGCTACGCGAAGACGCTGGCGGAACTCGATCCGGAGAATCCCGAGTACGCGCGGCTCGCGGCGTCGCTGGCGGCCGGACCTGCCCGCTAGTCGGGCGACGGCATTCGCGTCTTCAAGCCGAGTCCGCTACCGAGGGTCCGCTATAATTACAGCCTATAGTTACAGCTTGTCGCGCCCCGTCGCGGCCGCGGTCGCGGCGACGTGCCGTGTTTCCAGACGAGCGCCCCGGACTCCGTTGCCCACCCCATGATCGAAGCCCACGATCTCGCCGCGCGTCGCGGCCACGCGCGGCTGTTCGAGGGGCTGTCGTTCGCGGTCGAACCCGGTCATGCGATGGTCGTGACGGGTGCGAACGGCACCGGCAAGACCACGCTCCTGCGCATGCTGGCCGGACTGTCGTGGCCGGCAGCGGGCGAAGTTCGTTGGAACGGGCAGGCGGTGGTGCCTTTCGATCCGGCGGTCCGCGCGGCGCTCGCCTTCGTCGGCCATGCGCCTGCGCTGAAGGACGAGCTCACGGCGGTCGAGAACCTGGCGACGCTGCTCGAGCTCGCCGGCGCGAGGGCCTCGCGCGACGCCATCGACGGCGCGCTCGACAAGGTGGCACTCGGATCGCGCCGCTCGTTGCCGGCGCGCGTGCTTTCGCAGGGGCAGCGGCGCCGGATCGGCCTTGCGCGGCTGTCGCTGCTCGCGCGCCCGCTGTGGATCCTGGATGAGCCCGCGACGGCACTCGATGCGGCCGGCGTCGCGCTGCTTGCCGCCACGATCGTCGAACACCTGGATCGTGGCGGCCTCGCAATCGCCGCGACCCACGCGCCACTCGGCCTCCCCGAGCCGCGCACGCATTCGATCACGCTGCAATGAGCACAATGGTCGTCGCGCAGTCTCCCGCCACCGCCGCGCAGGGCGCGGTCCTGCCGGGCGTGCGCTGGGCACTCGCGCGCGACCTTCGGCTCGCGCTGCGCTCGCGCGCGGAACTCGCGGTGCAGCTGCTGTTCTACGTCATCGTGGTCTCCCTGTTTCCGCTCGCCACCACGCCCGAGCGCACCCAGCTCGCGGCGATCGGACCCGGCGTGCTTTGGGTCGCCGCCCTCCTCGCTTCGCTTTTGTCGCTGCCGCGCCTGTTCGCCGCCGACTACGCCGATGGCACGCTCGAGCAGATCGCGCTGTCGCCCTACCCGCTGGAATCGCTCGTCGTGGGCAAAGTGCTCGCGCACTGGCTGACCACGGGCTTGCCGATTGTGTTACTCGCGCCGATCCTCGGCCTCCAGTACGCGCTCGACAACGAGTTGCTCGTCGTGCTGACCGCGGCGCTTTTGATCGGCACGCCGGTGCTCTCGCTCCTCGGCGCCATCGGCGCTGCCCTCACACTGGGCCTGCGCGGTGGATCGAGCCTGCTCGCGCTGCTGATCCTGCCGCTCTATGTGCCCGTGCTGATCTTCGGCGCGGGCGCGGTCGAGGCGACGCGAAGCGGGCTCGGCGCCACCGCTCATCTGTCGCTGCTCGGCGCAGCGTTTCTGGTCGCGCTGGTGGGCACGCCGTTCGCGGCGGCCGCGTCCGTGCGGATTGCGCTGGATTAGCGGGCTCGACGCCATGGCCTTCGCGTGGTCCAAATTCTCGTCGCCCGCGTCGTTCTATCCGCTCGCCGGCAAGATGATTCCGTGGTTCGCGTGGGGCGCGGCGATTCTCACTGCCATCGGGCTCTGGATCGGCTTCGGCCTGGCGCCCACCGATTTCCAGCAAGGCGAGGCCTATCGGATCATCTTCATCCACGTTCCCTCCGCATGGATGTCGATGTTCGTCTACCTTGTGATGGCGTTCTGGAGCGCGCTCTACCTCGGCTTCAACACGCGGCTTTCGGCGATGATGGCGCAGGCGCTTGCGCCCACCGGTGCGGTGATGACGTTCATCGCGCTGTGGACGGGGGCGTTCTGGGGCCGGCCGACGTGGGGCACGTACTGGGCATGGGACGCGCGAATGACGTCCGAGCTGATCCTGTTGTTCCTGTACTTCGGCGTCATCGCGCTGCGGGCGGCGATCGAGGATCCGCGCCGTGCCGATCGCGCGTGTGCGGTGCTTGCGCTCGTCGGTGCGATCAACGTGCCGATCATCTACTATTCGGTCAAATGGTGGAACACGCTGCACCAGGGTGCGTCGGTGAGCGCCACCGAGGCGCCGCGGATGGCGTCCATCATGCTGACGGGGATGCTGGTCATGTCGCTCGCTGCGTGGTTCTACGCGATTGCGGTGGTGCTCGCGCGCGTGCGCACGATCATCGTCGAGCGCGAGCGCGGCGCCGCGTGGCTCCACGCGCTGCCCGAGGTCGCGCAGGCGTGAGGCTCCCCATGACTGAATTCTTCGCGATGGGCGGTTACGGCTTTTATATCTGGGGCGCCTACGTCGTTGCGGCGATCGCAGTGATCGCCGAGATCCTGGCGGTGAGGTCGAAGCGGCGCGCGACGCTCGCCGAGGCGCGGCTCGTGGCGCCGACGGAGCTCGGCGAGTGAAGCCGCGGCACAAGCGATTCCTGTGGATCGGCGCCGGCGTCGCGGTGCTGGGCGTCGCCGTGGCGCTCGTGCTGAATGCGTTCCAATCGAACCTCGTGTTCTTCTTCACGCCGACGCAGATCGCCGCGCACGAGGCGCCGCAGGGCCGCGCGTTTCGGGTCGGCGGTCTGGTCGAGGAGAAGAGCCTCAAACGCGACTCCGACGGGCTCACCGTCCACTTCATCGTGACCGACACGGCCAAGTCGGTGCCCGTCGTGTACAAAGGCATCCTGCCGGACCTGTTCAAGGAAGGGAAAGGCGTGGTCGCACAGGGCAAGCTCGGTGGCGACGGCGTGTTCCACGCGACCGAAGTACTCGCGAAGCATGACGAGAACTACATGCCGCCGGCCGCCGCCGAGGCGCTCGACAAGGCCCATGCTGCCGCTATGGCCGAGCAGACCGCGCGGACGCTGAAGCAGTGACGGAAGCGAGGCAACGATGATTCCCGAGCTCGGACACTTCTCGCTGATCCTGGCGCTCCTGATGGCGCTCGTGCTGGGAACGCTGCCCTTGATTGGCGCCGCGCGCGGCGTCCGTGCCTGGATGGCGCTGGCGCGGCCGGTGGCGCGCGGCCAGTTCGTGTTCGTCGCGTTCGCATGGGGGTGCCTCGCCTATTCGTTCGTGACGAGCGACTTCTCCGTGCTCAACGTTTCGATCAACTCGAATTCGCAGCTTCCCGGCTACTACAAGTTCGCCGCAACGTGGGGTTCGCACGAAGGCTCGATGCTGCTGTGGGTGTTCATGCTGTCGATCTGGACGCTCGCGGTATCGCTCCGGAGCCGGCACCTGCCCGACGAGATGGTCGCCCGTGTGCTGGGCGTGATGGGGCTCGTCTCCGCCGGGTTTCTCCTTTTCCTGCTCGCCACGTCGAATCCGTTCGAGCGCGTTTTCCCGGTCCCGGCCGATGGCCGCGACCTGAATCCGCTGCTGCAGGACCCGGGGATGGTCGCGCATCCGCCGATGCTCTACACGGGCTACGTCGGCTTCTCGGTCGCATTCGCGTTCGCCGTCGCCGCGCTTCTCGGCGGCCGTCTCGACGCGACATGGGCGCGCTGGTCGCGGCCATGGACGACCGTCGCATGGAGCTTCCTCACGCTCGGCATCATGATCGGCAGCTGGTGGGCGTACTACACGCTGGGTTGGGGCGGCTGGTGGTTCTGGGACCCGGTCGAGAACGCCTCCTTCATGCCGTGGCTCGTCGGCACGGCGCTGCTCCACTCGCTGGCGGTGACCGAGAAGCGCGGCACGTTCAAGAACTGGACCGTGCTGCTCGCGATCTGCGCGTTCTCGCTGTCGCTCGTCGGCACGTTCCTCGTGCGCTCGGGCGTGCTGACGTCGGTGCACGCGTTCGCGACGGATCCTCGCCGCGGTGTGTTCATCCTCGGCTATCTCGTGCTCGTCATCGGCGGCTCGCTTACGCTCTACGCAATTCGCGCCCCCAGGGTCGGGCTCGGCGGCCGCTTCGAGCTGGTGTCGCGTGAGTCGGCGCTGCTCGGGAACAACGTGCTGCTCCTGGCCGCCGCGGGCTCGGTGCTGCTGGGCACGCTCTATCCGCTGTTCCTCGACGCGCTGAACCTGGGCAAGATCTCCGTCGGCCCGCCCTACTTCGACAGCGTGTTCGTCCCGCTGATGACCCCGCTCGTGTTCCTGATGGGCGTGGGACCGCTCGCGCGCTGGAAACAGGCGTCGATTCCGGATCTCGCGAAGCGGTTGCGGTGGGCCGCTGCGGTCGCTGTCGTCACCGCGCTGCTGCTCCCGCTCGCAACCGGCGAGTGGAAGCTCGGCGTGGCGTTCGGCCTCTCGCTCGCGCTATGGCTCGTCGCCGCAACGGTCACAGGCGTCGTCGAGCGGGTGCGCGGAGTACCGGGCGTCGCTGCGAAGCTCCGCCGCCAGCCATTGAGCTATTGGGCCATGGTCGTCGCGCACCTGGGCGTCGCCGCGTTCGTCGTCGGCGTCACGATGGTGAAGGGCTACGAGGTCGAGCGCGACGTCAAGATGAACATCGGCGACACTGTCGCGGTCGCGGGCTACGTGTTCCGCTTCGACGGTGTCAGCGACGCGCGCGGACCGAACTATCGCGCCGCACGCGGCACGATCGCAGTCAGCCGCGGCGGCACCGTCGTGAAGACGCTCCATCCCGAGAAGCGAAGCTACAACGCCGGCGGCCAGCCGATGACCAACGCGGCGATCGACAGCGGCCCTTTCGGCGATCTGTACGTGTCGATGGGCGAGCCGGTCGGCGACGGGGGTTGGATCATTCGCGTCTACTCGAAGCCGTTCATCACCTGGGTATGGGGCGGCTTCATCATGATGGCGATCGGCGGCTTCCTCGCCGTCTCCGACCGCCGCTATCGCGCGGCCGCGCAGCGCGACACCGTGCCGGCGCGTGCCGCGACGGCGGGCGACTAGGACCAGGGCCTTTCCCCGCCATGAACGCAAACGCGAACAGGCCCTAGATGAACCGCAGGCTGCTGGTCCCGCTCGTCATCTTCCTCGTCCTCGCGGGCTTCCTGTTCGTCGGGCTCTGGCGCGATCCGCGTGAAGTGCCGTCGCCGCTGGTCGGCAAGCCGGCGCCCGCGTTCTCGCTCGGTCAGCTCCATGTTCCGGAGAAGACGCTGGGCGCCGCCGACATGAAGGGCAAGGTCTGGCTCATGAACGTGTGGGCCTCGTGGTGCGTGTCCTGCCGCGAGGAACATCCGCTCCTGGTATCGCTGTCGAAGGCGAAGGTCGTCCCGATCATCGGGCTCGACTACAAGGACGAGCCCGCGGCCGGCAAGCGCTGGCTCGCCGACAACGGCGATCCGTACGACATGTCGGTGATGGATCGCGACGGTCGCGTCGGCATCGACTACGGCGTCTACGGCGTGCCCGAGACGTTCCTGATCGACAAGACCGGCACGATTCGCTACAAGCAGATCGGGCCGCTCACCGAGGACGCGCTCAGGAACAAGATCCTGCCGATGGTCCGCGAGCTCGAGAAATCGTGAAACGCTTCGCCGCGACGCTCGCTTGCGTGGTCCTGTGCGTCGCGCCGTTCGCCGCGATCGCCGCGGATGCCGTTCCGACCGAGATGGATCCGGTCCAGGCGGCCCGCGCGGTGAGGCTCGCGGAGCAGCTCCGCTGCCTCGTCTGTCAGAACCAGTCGATCGCGGAGTCGAACGCGGAGCTCGCTAACGATCTGCGCGGGCAGATCCGCGAACAGATCGCGGCCGGCAAGACCGACGACGAGATCGTCGCGTATATGGTCAACCGCTACGGTGATTTCGTGCTCTATCGGCCGCCTTTCAAGGCGACAACACTGCTGCTCTGGGCCGGGCCCGCGCTGCTGCTCGTCGGCGGCGCGCTCGTGCTCGCGCGCAACGTGCGGCGCCGGCAAGGTGCGCCCGAAGTCGCGCTGACCGCCGAAGAACGCGCACGCGCCGAGCGGCTCTTGGCCGGCGGCACGGAGCAGGACGCCCCGTGATCGCGTTCGTCCTGATCGCGGCCGTGATGGTCGCCGCGGCGCTGGCGTGGATCCTCGTGCCCCTGCTCCGCGGCGGGGGCAGCGGGAGCGTCGCCCGCGACGCGTCCAACGTCGCCATCCTGCGGGACCAGTTGCGCGAGCTCGACGCCGACGTTGCGAACGGGACGATCTCGCGCGAGCAGTACGATCAGGCGCGTCGCGAGCTCGAGCTGCGCGTGTTGGAGGAATCCAAAGCGGCTCCCGCTACGGCAGCCACGAAACCATCGGCGGCCGCGGCCTGGACCGCGGCGATCGTCGCGGGCGCGCTGCCGATCGCAGCCCTCGTCATCTACGTCGCGCTCGGCAACTTCGACGCGTTCTCGCCGCTGGCCGCGCGCGAAGCCGGCGCTACGGCAGGCGCGCGCCACGACATCACGGCCGAGCAGCTCGACAAGATGATCGCCGAGCTCGCCGCGCGCCTCGAGAAGGATCCTAACAATCTCGAAGGCTGGACGATCCTCGCACGCACCTACTACTCGCTCAATCGCCATCCCGAAGCCGCGCGCGCGTTCGAGCGCGCCGTCGCGCTCGCGCCTCAGGATGCGGGATTGATCGCCGACTACGCCGATGCACTTGCGGCCGCCCAGGGCGGGACGCTGCAGGGCAAGCCGCTCGAGCTGATCGAGCGCGCGCTCGCCATCGAACCGACGCAGTGGAAGGCGCTCGCGCTGGCCGGCACCGCTGCCTTCAATCGCAAAGACTACGCGCAGGCCGTCGCCTATTGGGAGAAGCTCAAGACCACGGTGCCCACGAACTCCTCGGTCGCGCAGTCCATCGACAGCAGCATCGCGGAAGCGCGAGAGCTCGGAGGCCTCAGGGCCGGTGCCGCGCCGCCGTCGGCGATTGCGATGGCTCCGGCCGCGCCGGCACCGCAGGCCGCGTCGGCCGGAAGCAAGGCTGTCGCCGGCACGGTCAAGCTCGCGCCCGCGCTCACGGCGAAAGCTTCGCCCGACGACACCGTGTTCATTTTCGCCCGGGCCGCGCAGGGACCGAAGATGCCGCTCGCAATCCTGCGCAAGCAGGTGCGCGATCTGCCCGTCTCGTTCACCCTCGACGATTCGATGGCGATGGCACCGAACATGGCATTGTCGAATTTCGGCGAGGTCGTGGTCGGCGCGCGGATCTCGCGCTCGGGCCAGGCGATGCCGCAAAGCGGCGACCTCGAAGGGCTTTCGGCACCGGTCAAGGTCGGCAGCCGCAATATCGATGTCGTGATCGAATCGGCGATTCCGTAGCGCACGTCTCGCCATCCGAAGCCATGCAGACCGATGTCGACGTGCTCGTGGTGGGCGCCGGAATCTCGGGTCTCGCGACGGCTTTCACGCTGGGCAAGCGCGGCGCGACCGTCGAGCTGTTCGAAGCGGCGCCGCGCGCCGGCGGCGTCATCGGCACGCGCCACCGCAACGGCGCGCTGGTCGAGCACGGCCCGAACAGCACGCTCGACACGTCGCCGCTGATCAACGAGCTGCTCGACGGTCTCGGGATCCGCGGCGAGCGGATCGCGACAAGCGCCATCGCATCCACCCGCTACATCGTGCGCGACGGCAAGCTCGTTGCGTTGCCGACGTCATTCGGCTCGTTCCTTGCGAGTGGCGCGTTCTCGCGCGGCGCGAAATGGCGGCTCGCGCGCGAGCCGTTCGTCAAGCCCGCGCCCGCCGATGCCGAGGAGACGATCGCCGAATTCGTCCGTCGGCGGCTCGGTCCCGAGTTCCTCGACTATGCGATCGACCCGTTCGTCGCCGGCGTGTATGCGGGCGACCCGGAGCGTATCTCGGTCTCCGCCGCGTTTCCGCGCCTCCACGCGCTCGAACAGAAGCACGGCAGCTTGATCAAGGGTCGGATCATGGGCGCGCGCGAACGCCGCGCGCAAGGCGAGGTTGCGAAGAACGTCGCGGCGAGCTTCTCGTTCCGCGGTGGCATGCAAATCCTGACCGACGCGCTCGCCGCCGCGATCGGCCGCATCGAGACCGGCGTAAGCGTGCGGCGCATCGAACGCGGCAAGGACGGCGCGTGGACCGTCGCCGGCGCGCGCGGCGGCGACCCGATGCTGCGGCGCGCCCGCGCTGTCGTGCTCGCCGTGCCCGCATTCGAAGCCGCGAAGCTCCTGCGCGAGCTCTGGCCGCCCGCGACGCGGGGATTGAATGCGATTCCCTACGCGCCGGTGGCGAGCGTTGCGACGGCGTACCGGCGCCCCGACGTTCCACACCCGCTCGACGGGTTCGGATTTCTCGTGCCGAGGAGGGAATCGCGGCGTATCCTCGGTTCGCTGTTCTCGAGCAGCCTGTTCGAGGGCCGCGCGCCGCATGGCATCGTCCTCTTGACGACGTTCGTCGGCGGCATGCGCCATCCCGACCTGGTACAGAAACCCGATGGCGCGCTCGGCACGCTCGTCCACGAGGAGCTTGCGTCGCTCGTGGGCGCCACGGCTGTGCCGCAATGGTTCGACCTGACGCGCTGGACCCATGCGATCCCCCAGTACAACGTCGGCCATGCCGAGCGCATCCAGGCGCTCGACGACGCCGAGCGCGCGACGCCGGGACTCTTCGCGTGCGCGAGCTATCGCGGCGGCGTGTCGGTCGGCGATTGCATCAAGTCGGCCCGCGCGAGCGCGGACGCGGTGACGCGCTTCCTGGTCGGCGTACGGCCGGCCTAGACCGACTGCCGGCGTTGCTTTCGCGGCGCCGCACAGAGAGAATCCGATGACATTGGCATTGCCTTGCCATATCCTCCGCAGTCCAAAAATCAGGAGCCCGCGCCATGAAGGTCCGATCCACGATACTCGCCCTGTGCGCCGCGCCCGCCGTGGCCGGCGGCCATGCTGTCGCCGCCCAGCGCCACTTCGTCGCCTCGACCGGCAACGACATCGGTCCGTGCTCGATCACGCTGCCGTGCCGCTCGTTCGCCGCCGCGGCGCTGCTCGTCGATCCGAACGGTGAAATCATCGTGCAGGACACGGCCGGCTACGGCTTCGTCAACGTCACGAAGCCGTTGTCAATCCTCTCGCCTTACGGTGTCTACGCCGGCATCTCGGTCTTCGCGGGAACGGACGGCGTCACGATCAACGCGCCCGGCGGCGGCGTCCGCCTGACCGGTGTCTACATCAACGGCCAGGGCGGCAGCATCGGCATCCATGTGCTGAATGCGAGCCGGGTAACGGTCGAGGGCAGCAGCGTGACGAACATGGCGTCGCACGGATTCTCGTCCACCTCGGCGACCGCACGGATCGTGATCCGCAACACGGTGTTCCGCGACAATGGCGGCCTGGGCGTCACGATCACCGGCGCACTGCAGACGACGATCGACGCGGTCCACGCTGATCGCAACGCGGGCGGCGGCTTCAAGTTCGACGGCACCAGCGGCACGATGTCGCGCAGCGTGTCGAACGACAACGGCGGCACCGGCGTCTTCGTGACCGCGCCGTCGCTGTCGACGACGACGATGGCCATCGACGATCATGCAAGCTCGAACAACGCCGGCAACGGGATCGACGCGCAGGTGTTCAGTGCGGCCGCGGTTTACGTCACCGTTTCGCGCAGCGCGATGTCGGGCAATACGCAGCACGGTGCGCACGCGATGACATCGGGCCAGGGCACGGCGCGGATCACCCTCTCCTATTCGGAACTCATGGCCAACGGCTTGTCGGGGGCCACGGCGGACACCACGAGCGCGCTCGTCATCGTCCACGGCACCACGATCACCCAGAATCCGATCGGCGTGCAGGGCCTGTCGCTCGGCGTCGTGCGCAGCGCCGGCAACAACTCGATAACCAACAACGTGACCGACCTCGGCGCGGGCTACGCCACCTACACGACGAACTGACCGCACCCAACAAAAACCCCCGCCGCGGAGCGCGAACGGGGGTCGCTCGACCGGCAGGAACGCCGATCGCGAAGAAACTAGCTTGTCTTGCGCCGAGCGAAGCCGAGGCCGACGAGTCCAAGCCCCAGCAGTGCAACCGTCGCGGGTTCGGGAATCGTCGCAATCGTCGTCGCCCGGAATGCGACGGTTCCGTCCGGGAACGGAGGACCGCCGACGGATTGCGGTGGGATGTGGATGTCGCTGATCTCGAGCGAGTGCGCGCCGGCGCCCAGCGCGATCACGAGGGAGCTGAAGTTGCCCGACGCGAACGCAATGTCCGGGTCGAGGGTGAACGGCGGCGACTCGAATGGATCGCTCGCGCCGATGCCGAACCAGTCGGGCATCGCCGGCGTCGTTGCAATCAGCACGCCCCCGTCAAACACCTTGAACTGGTCGGTGACGACGGCAAAGTCGGTGATGACGAAGTTGCAACCCGAGGCCGGGCAATTGAGCGTCCACACCGTGCCGCCGTCGGGAGCCGTGAAGAAGTCGCCGACGGACATAATCTGATCCAGTACGACCCACGGCCCGCCTACCGGCAACGGCGTGGCTATCGCGGCCGGAGCGCCAACGAGTGCCCCGCACGCCACTAGGGTTGCCGCGCACAAGGTTTTAAGGTTCTTCATTACACCCTCCTCCCCGGTCTCCGAACGGTGGATGTACCGAGCAGGCGGGGTGTAAGCATAGATCGAGCCTCTGGTGTAAACCTCTTTCAAATCAACGATTTAGACGATCACTGCCGACCGACAAGCGGGGGGGATGTAAAACGATTCGACGCCACCTCCGGCTCACGCCGACTGCAGGCCCTTGCCGCAATTCCAGCAGAGGTCGAACGCGGGCGGCGACTCTTCTCCGCAGGCTGTGCATCGGCGGGATCCGGTTTGAGCGGCGTCGTCTTCGATTCGCGACACCAGCACCAGCGCGCGCTCCCGGTCCTGCTCCCGCTCGAGCCACACCTGCGGCTGCGCCACGTCGGGCGGGACGTCGCCGACGATGCTCGACTGGTGCTCGTTGAAGACGTGGGCGCGGATACCCGCCTGCTTCAGCCGGTCGGCCAGCAGGTACGCATCGAAGCGGTTGCGCGCGGTGTAGAACAGGATCACGCGGGCCCTCTTGGCCGCACTATAGCTCGACTGCGCTGCGGGGCGGCCGCCAAGCCAGGAGCGCGTCGACCAGCCGTCCGAGCACCGTCGATAGCGCGGCCGCTCGCCCCGGCTCCCAGCGGTACGGCGGCGTCTCGTCCATGTAGCACGCCTGTGCCATCTCGAGCTGCAGCGCGTGCACGCCGGTGGCGGGGCGGCCGTAGTGCCGCGTCACGTAGCCGCCCTTGAAGCGGCCGTTCACGACGCGCGTGAAGCCCGCGGCACCCAGCACCCCGGCGACGAGCGCGCCGAGCTCCGGCGCGCAGCTCGCACCGTTGGCCGTGCCGAGGTTCAAGTCCGGGAGGCGTCCCGCGAAGAACCGCGGGACTTCGGAGCGGATCGAGTGCCCGTCGAGCAGCACAGCGTAGCCGTGCCGGGCGCGAACGCGCTCGATCTCGGCCGCGAGGGCTGCATGATAGGGATCGTAGTATTCCGCGTGTCGGGCCGCGATGGCGGCGGTATCGGGCGCCCCGCCCTGCTGCCAGATCGGCTCGCTCGCGAACGTCTTCGTGGGACAGAGCTCGGTTACGTCCGCGCCCGGATACAGCGAAGCACCGCTGGGATCGCGGTTCAAGTCGACGACGTAGCGCGAATGCGTCGCCACGACGAGCGTCGCCCCTTTGGCGCGGGCGAACGCGTAGAGCTTCTCGACATGCCAGTCGGTGTCGGGCAGTGGCCGAGCGGCCGCGGTGAGCCGCGCGGCGAGTGTGTCCGGCACGTGCGTGCCCGCATGCGGAACATCGATCACGAGCGGCGCGTCGCCGCGGGCGATGTCGTGGAGATTCATCTGTCTGGCCAGCGTACTACAGCGCCCGCGCGGATGACGCCGGCGCACGGATTGCCGCCCAGCGCGTACGCGAGCTCGGCCGGCTCCGCGATGTCCCACAGCGCGAGATCCGCACGCTGGCCCGCAGCGATCGTCCCGCGATCGTCGAGGCCGAGGGCGCGTGCTGCATGCTTCGTCGCGCCCGCCAGCGCCTCCGCCGGCGTGAGACGGAACAGCGTGCAGGCGAAGTTCAGCATCAGCAGTAGAGACATGCAGGGCGACGTGCCCGGATTGCAATCGGTCGCGATGGCCATCGGCACCCGATGCGCGCGCAGTGCCGCGACGGGTGGAAGCTTCGTCTCGCGCAGCGTGTGGAACGCACCCGGCAGAAGCACGGCAACCGTTGCGGCACGCGCCACTGCCGCCACGCCGGCCTCGTTGGTGTATTCGAGATGGTCGGCAGACAGCGCGCCGAACTCCGCCGCGAGTGCAGCGCCGCCGGTGTCCGAGAGTTGATCTGCGTGCAGCTTGACGGGCAGGCTGTGCGCTCGGGCTGCGGCGAACACGCGGCGCGTCTCTTCCGCGGTGAACGCGATCGTCTCGCAGAACGCGTCGACCGCATCGGCGAAGCGCTCGCGTGCGGCGGTGGGAATCGTCTCGTTGCAGACGAGATCGACGTACGCCGCTTGCCGGCCTGCGAATTCCGGCGGCACCGTATGCGCAGCCAGGAGTGTCGTGCGCACGTCGACGCCGACTTCCGCGGCGACGCGGCGCGCCGCGTCCAGCATCCGCCGCTCGGTGGCGGTATCGAGCCCGTAGCCGGACTTGATTTCGACCGTGGTCACGCCTTCGGCCGCGAGCGCCGCGAGACGCGGCCGGCTTTGCGCGACGAGCGCGTCGGTCGATGCGGCGCGCGTCGCCCGGACCGTCGAAGCGATGCCGCCGCCCTCGCGCGCAATCTCCGCGTAGCTCACGCCTTCGAGCCGGCGCGCGAACTCGTTGGCGCGGTTGCCCGCATAAACGAGATGCGTGTGGCAGTCGACGAGCCCCGGCGTGAGCCAGCGGCCCCCGGCGTCGAGCGTCGGCACACCGCGCGCCGCGCCCGGCAGATCGCGCATCGCGCCGACCCAGGCGAGGCGTTCTCCGGCTATCGCAACCGCACCATCGCGAATCGTGCCGTACGGATCGTCGCCCGTCATCGTCGCGAGATGTGCACCGGCGATGACGAGATCGAACGGATCGTCGTGGCGTGCCGTCATCCGAGCTTCTCGGTCGCCGCGCGATAGCGGCGCAGCACCGCGTCCTCGCGCGGATGGCGGCCATCACGCACCGCCCAGCGTCCGCCGACCATGACATCGCGAACCGGGTGCCGAGACGGGCCGAAGATCGCGGCGTCGAGCAGCGTGTCGGGCGGCACGCTTGCAAGCGCGGGATCGTCGCCGTCGAGAACGACCAGATCGGCGCGCATGCCGGCCTCGATCGCCCCCGTGTTCCGCGCGACGGCGCGGGCGCCGCCCGCGGCGGCCCGCCGATAGAGCGCCTGGCCGACCGGCTCGCCATCGCCCGCGAGCACGTTGCGCGACTGCCGCGCCAGGCGTTGCGACCATTCGAGTTGGCGCAACTCCGCGAAAGGATCGACGATGGTGTTCGAGTCGCTGCCTACGCCGAACGCACCACCCGCATCGAAGTAGGCGCGAGCGGGGAACGTGCCGTCGCCGAGATCGGCTTCCGTCGTCGGTGCAAGGCCGACCGTCGCACCGCTCGCCGCGAGCGCCTGCGTTTCCTCCGCCGTCATGTGCGTCGCGTGAACGACGCACCAGCGTCCGTCGAGGCCGGCGTGGTCGAGCAGCCATTCGACGGGGCGCTGGCCCGACCAGCCAACGCAATCGACAACCTCGCGTTGCTGTTCCGCGGCATGGATGTGGATGGGTGTGGCTTTCGATGCGGCGCGGACGATCGCGGCAATCTCATCCGGGATCGCTGCGCGCAGGCTATGCGGCGCGATGCCGACGACGACATCGAGCTCCGCCGCGTGTTGCGCAAGTGACGAGATCAGCCGGACGAACGAATCCGCGTCGTGGACGAACCGGCGCTGCGCGGTAGCCGGTGGTGTGCCGCCGAAACCGCCGTGCGCGTAGAACACCGGCAGGAGCGTCAGCGCGATGCCCGCGTCGGTGGCGGCGGCGAGTACGCGCCGCGCAAGCTCGGCCGGATCTGCGTACGGCGCGCCAGCAGGATCGTGGTGCACGTAGTGGAATTCGGCGACCGCGGTGTAGCCCGCCTTCAGCATCTCGACATACGCTTGCGCCGTGATCGCCTCGAAGGCGTCGGCGTCGATGCGATCGAGCATTGCATACATCGCGCTGCGCCAGGTCCAGAAGCTGTCGCCGCCCTCGTTCGCGTGACCGGTGCGACCCGCGAGGGCGCGCTGAAACGCGTGCGAGTGGACGTTCGGCATTCCCGGCACGAGCGGGCCTGCGACCCGCTGGCCGTCGGGGCCGGCCGCGCCCGACGCCACGCGCGCGATCGTGCCCCGCTCGTCGATGTCGATCGCCACCTCCGTAGCCCAGCCCGTGGGCAGGAACGCCCACGGCGCCAGGAGTCTCATGCGGCGGACTCGATCACCGCCACGAGCGCGACCGCGTCCGCCGACACGGGATTGATGGCGATCGCACCGCTCGCCGCTATGTCGGCGTCGTCGATGATGACCGTGTGATCCTGCGCGATCGCCAGCGGCGGGTGACCGGGAACGAGGCACTCGACTGCGCCCGCGGCCGCGTGGCATGCACGCCAGCGCGCCGGCTCGATGCGCGCCGACGCCTCGCGCACGACGACGACGCGGCCTCGCACGCGACCGCGACGCAGCATCAGGTTGAAGTCGCGCACCGGACCGTCGACGAGTGCGCACGCGGTGGCATCGTCGCCACTGAACGCGTACGGATCATAGGGGACGCGCAGCTCCGCCGTGTGCGTCGTGCCCGTGAGGCGCACGCCGGCGCCCGACAGGAGCACCAGCGTCCGGTCGACGCCGGCGAAGCTGGAGAACGGACCGTCGGCATTGATCTCGGCAATACTCACGCGCCAGTCGAAATCCGCGAGCGACGCTCCTGTGGGATGGACGGCGATTTCCGTCGTTTGTCCGCCGCCGTTTTTCCACGGCATGCGGGTGTAGTCGGTGGGCTGGAGCAGGCGATGCATGGCGGCGCGGGTTCCGTCGGTCGCAGCCGATTGTAGGACCATTGCACCGATGCGCCAACCGCGACGCGTGCGGTACAACTCTGCGCGGACCGGTTAGACTCGCGGCGTCATGAGCACCGCTGCGCCCGCCGACGCGATCTACGTCGACTACCTGAGCGGACCCGATGTCGCGGCGCTCGCGCTCACCGACGACGAGATCGTGGCCGCCGTCGAAGCCGGGCTCGCGGCGCAGGGACGCGGCGAAACGGTCATCGAGCCGCGGATGCACCTCGAGCCTCGCGCCGGCGTCGAGGGCCACTTCAACGTGCTACGCGGCTACATCGCGCCGCTCGCGCTTGCCGGGGTCAAGGTCGTCGGTGACTTCGTCGACAACTGGCGCCTGGGTCTGCCGTCCGAGATGGGCCTCCTCACCCTGTTCGACCCGCGCACCGGGCGCCCCGTGGCCATCGTCGACGCCGCCGGCCTGACCGACATGCGGACGGGCGCGGTGACCGCGATCGGCGCCAAGAATCTTGCGCGGCGCAGCGCGCGCGTGCTCGGGCACATCGGCGCGCGCGGCACGGCCTACTGGAACGTGCGCCTGCTCGCCGGGCTGTTCGACTTCGACGAGATCCGAGTGCATTCGCGCCGGCCGGACAGCCGCGCCGCGTTCGCCGAACGGCTCGCCCGCGACCTGGGCCGCCCCATCGTCGCGACGCCTGACTGGGAATCGTGCGTACGCGACGCCGACATCGTGGTCGAGGCTTCGCGCCTGTCGCGGCCGGAGCCGCTTCTGCGAACCGAATGGATCAAGCGCGGCGCGTTCGTCGTTCCCTACGGCACGATGAGCGCGGTCGAGCTTTCGCTCACCGACATCATGTCCAAGATCGTGGTCGACGATTGGGGACAATGCCGGGCGGGGCAATTCGGCAGCCTCCGTGCGCACGTCGACGCGGGCAAGCTGTCCGAAGCGACGCTCTACGCCGAGCTGGGCCAGATCGTTGCCGGGTCGAAGCCGGGCCGCGAGCGCGACGACGAGACGATCCTGTTGTGGCACCGCGGGCTTTCGACGTCTGACATCGCACTCGGCGCGGCGATGCTCGCAAAGGCGAAGCGCCTCGGGATCGGCACGCGGCTCCGCTACGCGTGACGCGCACGACCTTGCGATGATCGCCAACGCTCGCATGTACGCGATCGGTGGAGCCGCCACTGCCTGGCGGACACTGCTCGAGTGGGTCGTCGCCCGCGCCGGCGTCGCCTGCGACGTCATCGACTATCCGCCGCCGCAGCCGCTCGCTGCACTGTGGGCCCGGCCGGACCTCGGCTGCGCGTTCATGTGCGGCTACCCCTTCTCGACGACCGTACCACGGCCGACGCTTCTGGCAGCGCCGGTGCCGAATCCCGCGCCGCATGGAGGACGTCCCGTCTACTGGACCGACATCGTCGTCGCCGCGGAGTCCCGTCTCGAGCGCCTCGAGGACACCTTCGGTGCCACGTTCGCCTGGACGAGCGAGGATTCGTACTCGGGGTGGCACGCGCCGCGGCTCCTGCTCGCGCCGCACGCCCAGCGCCGCGGCGGTCCGCTTTTCGCCGCCACGATCGGTCCGCTGGTCACGCCGCGCGCGGTAGCGGTTGCGGTCGCCGAAGGACGCGCCGACGCGGGACCGCTCGATTGCTACGCGCATGCGCTGCTGCGCACGCACGAGCCCGCGCTCGCCGCGCGGCTGCGTGTCATCGCGCAGACGCCGGCGGTGCCGATTCCGCCGCTGGTCGGCGCGCCCGCGATGGCACCGGAAGATACAAGGCGCCTCCGCGCGGTGCTCGTGGACGCCGACCGGGAGCCCGGACTCGCCGCCGCGCGTGCGGCGTTGTCGCTCGACCGCTTCTCCGCCGTCGCGCCCGAGCTGTACGACCGGCTCGCCGCGGACGCGCGTCGCGCCGATGCCATGGGCTATCCCCGCATCGCGTAGGCCTTGGGAGGCGCGCATTGACAGGCCCCTCCTTCACGTCAAGAATCGGCCGTTCCCAACCCGTCACACCCCCCGCTCCGGAGGACACGATAATGATTGCCACCCGCATGGCCCGGCTCCTCGCCGTAGCGACCACGGCTCTCGCGCTCGGCATGGCGCCCGCGCTCGCGCAGGTCAAGGTCGGCTCGAAGAACTTCACCGAGCAGTTCGTCGTCGCCGAAATCTACGCGCAAGCGCTCGAGGCCGCGGGGATCAAAGTCGAACGCAAGATCAACCTCGGCGGCACGCTGATCGCGCACAAGGCGCTCGAGGAGAAGCAAATCGACCTCTATCCCGAGTACACCGGGACGATGCTGCTCGCCGTGCTCAAGGCCGAGCCGATGACCGACCGCAAGGCCGTCTACGACAAGGTCAAGGCCGACTACGCGAAGATGGGGCTCGTGGTGCTGAACGAGGCGCCGCTCAACAACACCTACAACATGGTCGTGCGCCCCGAGACGGCCGCGCAGTACAAGCTCGAAACGCTGTCGGATCTCGCGAAGGTGTCGAAGGAACTCAAGCTCGGCGCGGGCCCCGAGTTCCGCGACCGCAAGGACGGCCTCCCCGGGCTCAAGGAGAAGTACGGGATCGTGTTCAAGGAGGACCTGCAGATGGCGATCGGGCTTCGCTACCAGGCGCTCGCGAACAAGCAAATCGAGGTCGTCAACGGCTACTCGACCGACGGGATGATCAGCGCGATGAAGCTCGTGCGCCTCAAGGACGACAAGGGTCTCTGGCCGCCCTACTACCTGGTGCCGGTCGTGCGCAAGGACGCGCTCGACGCGAATCCGAAGATCGCCGAGGTGCTGAACAACGTCAGCGCGATGCTGAACGAGACGAACATGGCCGAGATGAACTACAAGGTCGACGGCGACAAGATGGAGCCCAAGGACGTCGCGCACGACTTCCTCAAGTCGAAGGGCGTGGTCAAGTAGGACTCTGCCGTGCCGGGCACCGCGCCGGCGGCCGGCGGACGCGCGCCGCGCGCGCCCGCGCGTCCGGCAGGTCGCACCGTCACGCTGAGTGACGCGCGCGTCGGCATCCGCCACGTCATCCGCGTAGCACGCGATCACGCGCCCGTGGCGATCGGGCCCGGCGTCGTCGAACGCCTGACGCGCGCCCGCGCGGTCGTCGATCGCGCCGCTGCGGGCGATACTCCGGTTTATGGCCTCAACTCGGCGCTGGGCGCCAACACCGGCGCGCGGCTGACCAAGGACGAGCAGGGTCCCTACCAGGTGCGCGCGGTCCGCGCGCGCGCCGTCGGCGTGGGTCCGCCCTTCAGTCCCGACGCCGTACGTGCCGCGATGTTCACACGCGCAGCCGGCATGGCGCGCGGCGGCTCCGGCGTTTCCCTTCCGGTGTTTCGGGCGCTGATCGACGCGCTCAACGCCGGTATCGTTCCCTACGTGCCCGGTCGCGGCTCGATCGGCGTCGCCGACCTGCCGCAGCTTGCGCACGTCGCGCTCGTCCTGATCGGTGAAGGCGAGGCGATCGTCGACGGTGCCCGCGTCCCGGGCGGTGACGCGCTCGCGGCGGCGGGACTGGCGCCGGCTACCCTCGCGGCTAAGGACGGCCTCGCGCTGATCAGTTCGAACGCCGTGACCGTCGGCCGCGCGAGCCTCGTGCTCGCGGACTTGGCGCGCACGCTCGCGCTCCACACCGACGTTATCGCGCTGTCGTTCGAAGCTTTTCGCGCGAACCTCTCGCCGCTCGATCCCCGTGCACAAGCCGCGCGGCCCGCACCGGGGCAGGCCGAAGCTGCCACGAGAATCCTGATCGCGCTCGCCGGCAGTGCGCTCGCGAAGCCCGGCGCCGCGCGCCGGGTCCAGGATCCGCTGTCGTTCCGTTGCGTGCCGCAGGTGCACGGCGCGCTGCACGACGCGCTCGCGCGCGCCGTCGATCATGTCGAGATCGAGCTCAATTCGGCGGCCGACAGCCCGTACGCGGACGCCGACGGCGATCGGCTCTTCTCGACGGGCAACTTCCACGTGCCCGGCCTCACGCTCGCGCTCGAGACGCTCGGGCTCGCGGTGGCGCAAGCGGCGACACTCGCCGTCGAGCGCTGCCTGCGGCTCTTGTCCCCCGCGACCTCCGACCTGCCGCTGCAGCTTACGCGCGGCGGACCGCAGCAATCGGGCTTCGCGACCACGCAGAAACCACTGATTGCGCTGGCGACGGAGATCCGTCACCTCGCGAATCCGACCTCGCTGGACTTCCTGCCGGTGTCCGAGGGCATCGAGGACCACGCGACGATGGCGCCGGCGTGCGTCACCAAGCTCGATGCGATGCGCGAGTGCTACGTCACGCTGATCGCGATCGAGGCCGTGATCGCCGCGCAGGCCGTCGACCTGCGTTCCCCGGACGTCCTCGCAACGCTGGGTACCGGCGCGCGCCGGATCTACGACGGCGTCCGCGCGCGCGTCGCCGTCCTCGACGACGACCGGCCGCTCGCCCCCGATTTCGAAGCAGTCGCAGCCTGGCTCGCGGGCGGCGAATGACCTGGTTCCTCCGCAACTGGGACCAGGTCGCGGTGGCGCTCTGGCAGCACATCGTCATCTCCGTCACGTCGCTTGCCATCGCGTTCGTGATCTCGCTCGTCGTCGGCATCTGGGCCGCGCGGCACGAGCGCGTGATGCAGTGGGCGCTCGGCGTGAGCGGCATTCTCTACACGATTCCAACGCTCGCCTTCCTTGCGCTCTTGATCCCGATCGTGGGATTGGGTCGCAGCAACGCGATCATCTGCATGGTCGCGTTCTCGCTCATGATCCTCGTCCGCAACGTCGCCGTCGGCATCCGCGAAGTGCCGCGCGAGGTCGTGGACGCGGCGAAGGGGATGGGGATGACGAGCGGCGAGATCCTGCGCCGGATCGAGCTGCCGCTCGCACTGCCGGTGATCGTCGCGGGGCTGCGCATTGCTACGGTGACGGTGATCAGCGTCGCCGTGGTCGCCGCGTATGTGAACGCGGGCGGGCTGGGCACGCTGATCTTCAGTGGCATTTCGAGCGACCACGCACCCAAGATCTGGACCGGGGCGCTGACCGCGTGCGCGCTGGCGATCGGCGCCGACTGGGCGCTGGCGCGGCTCGAGCGCGGTGTGCGGCGGCGCGCGGAATGAACCTTTTCGTCGAAGCCTGGCAGTTCATCGTTGCCCATCCGGACCGCTTCCTGTCCGCGCTGTGGACGCATATCGCGCTGTCGGCGTCGGCGCTCTCGATCGCCGTCGCGATCGCCGTGCCGGCAGGCGTGGCGCTCGCGGGCTCCCGCCGCGCCGCGCAGTGGGCGATCGCGACGGCGAACGTGGGACGGACGGTGCCTTCGCTCGCGGTGCTTGCGCTCGTGATGCCCATCCTGGGGACGGGCTTCGCACCGAGCCTCTTCGCGCTCACGTTGCTCGCGTTGCCGCCGATCCTGATCAACACGTACACGGCGATCCGCCAGGTCGACCCTGACGTCGTCGACGCCGCGCGCGGCATGGGCATGACGCGCCGCGAGATCGTGCGCAAGGTCGAGCTGCCGCTCGCAGCACCGGTGATCTTCGCCGGGATACGCATCGCCGCGGTCCAGGTGATCTCGGGAGCGGTGCTGGCCGCATACATCGGTGGCGGCGGCCTGGGCGATTTCATCACCGCCGGCATTGCGATGATGGCGCTGCCGCAGCTCATTGTCGGTGCCGTGCCCGCGACCCTGCTCGCGATCGGCGCCGACCGTTTGTTCGGAGCGCTGCAGCGAGCGCTGACGCCGGCAGGACTGCGGCGATGATCGAGATTGCGGCGCTGACCAAGCGCTTCCCGGGCGCGTCGCATCCGGCGATCGATCGCCTCACGCTCTTTGTGGCCGAGGGCCAGGTCTGCGTGCTGATTGGGCCCTCCGGCTGTGGCAAGACGACGACGATGCGGATCGTCAACAGGATGATCGAGCCCGACTCGGGTACGGTCACCGTGAACGGGCGCAGCGTGATGGACGTCGACCCGGTGACGCTCCGCCGCCATATCGGTTACGTGATCCAGCAGATCGGGCTGTTCCCGCACTGGACGATCGCCGAGAACATCGCGACGGTACCGAAGCTCCTCCGCTGGGATGCCGGCAAGATCGCCGCGCGCGTCGACGAACTGCTGGCATTGGTCGGCATGGAACCTGCGACCTACCGCGACCGCTTCCCGCGCGAGCTCTCGGGGGGCCAGAAGCAACGAGTCGGCGTCGCGCGCGCGCTCGCGGCGGATCCGCCCGTAATGCTGATGGACGAGCCGTTCGGTGCCATCGATCCGATCACGCGGGCACACCTGCAGGACGAGTTCCTGCGGATCCTCCATGGTCTCAGGAAGACCATCGTGTTCGTCACCCACGACATCGACGAGGCGATCCGGATGGGCGATCGCATCGCGATCATGAAGGACGGCGCGCTCGTCCAGTACGACACGCCCGAGGCGATCCTGTCGGCGCCCGCCAATGCGTTCGTCGAGGCGTTCGTCGGCGCCGATCGCGCATTGAAACGACTCGCGCTGATTCCGGTTGCCGAAGCGGCGGAGGCGAGCCGAACGTTGCCGGCGGGGAGTCCGTCGATCGGTGCGGCCGCGAGCTTGCGCGATGCACTTTCGCAAATGCTCGCGCAAGGCGTCGACGTGCTCGCCATCGAAGGCGGCGCGCCCGGTGCAGTCACGCTCGCCGGTATTCGCGCACGCACGCGCACGACGCCGTCCGGCGACGAAGCGCGCGGTCTATAATCCACGCCATCGCATCGAATCAGGGGATTCGCCATGCTCAAGTCAACTGCTGTCGCGACCGCGCTCGCCGCCGCTCTCGCTTCGACCCCCGCGCCGGCCCAGGACACGAAACTCGCGATCGGAATGTCCGGGTGGACCGGTTTCGCACCGCTGACGCTCGCGAAGGAAGCCGGCATCTTCAAGAAGAACGGGCTCGACGTGACGCTCAAGATGATTCCGCAGAAGGATCGCCACCTCGCCATCGCGTCGGGCGACGTCCAGTGCGCCGCGACCACCGTCGAGACGTGGATCGTCTGGAATGCAGGCGGCGTCGCGACGAAGCAGATCTTCCAGATGGACAAGAGCTACGGCGCCGACGGGATGGCGGTCCGCAACAATATCGCGAAGATCTCGGACCTGAAGGGCAAGACCGTCGCCGCCTCCGCGCCTGGCACGGCGCCCTACTTCACGCTCGCGTGGTTCCTGCGGAAGAACGGGCTCAACGTCAAGGACGTCACCGTCGTCAACCTCGAGCCTGCCGCCGCGGCGCAGGCCTTCGTCGCGGGTCAGAACGACGCGGCGATGACCTACGAGCCGTATCTCTCGACGGTGCGGGACAACCCGCAGGCGGGCAAGATCATCGCAACCACGCTCGACTATCCGATGATCATGGACACCTTCGGCTGCACGCCCAAGTTCCTGGCCGACAATCCGAAGGCCGCGCAGGCGCTCGCCAACAGCTACTTCGAAGCAGTCGACATGATCCGCAGGGAGCCGTTCAAGAGCTTCGAGATCATGGGCGCGCCGACCAAGCAGTCGGGCGAGCAATTCGCCAAGTCCGCCGCGTACCTGCGCTGGCAGGACAAGGCGGCGAACCAGAAATTCTTCGCCGGCGAGTTCCAGGCGTTCAACAAGGACGCCGCCGAGGTCCTGCTCGAGACCGGCATCGTCAAGCAGGTCCCGGATCTGAATTCGCTCGCGGATACGCAGTACATCCAATAGCTCTGTCATTCCCGCGAAAGCGGGAATCCAGCGTCTTGCGACGAACGACACTGGGTCCCCGCCTCCGCGGGGACGACGGTGCGGTCAGATGACACCGCTCCAGCCGATCTCGCGGCGGCGGCGCGTCGCGCTCGGGCTCGCTTTCTTCGCCCTGTTCTTCCTCGTCTGGGCGGCGGCGACCCTCGGCGGGCTCGTGCCCAAGACGTTCCTCGCCGACCCGATGACGATGCTGCGTGAAGGCTGGAACCTGTTCGCGAAGTACGGCTTCGCCGGCGACGTCGCGATCACGATCTGGCGCGTCCTCGGCGGCTTCATCCTGGCAGCGGTCGTCGCGGTGCCGCTCGGCGTCGCGATGGGCGCCTACAAGCCAGTCGAGGCGTTCTTCGAGCCGTTTGTCTCCTTCGCGCGCTATCTCCCGGCTTCCGCGTTCATTCCGCTCCTGATCCTGTGGGCCGGCATCGGCGAGATGCAGAAGCTCCTCGTCATCTTCATCGGCTCGTTCTTCCAGATCGTGCTGATGGTCGCGGTCACTGTCAGCTCGACGCGACGCGACCTGGTCGAGGCGGCCTACACGCTCGGTGCCGACGCGCGCGGCATCGTGCGGCGCGTGTTGCTGCCGTCGTCGGCGCCGGCGATCGCGGAGACGCTGCGCCTCGTCCTCGGCTGGGCGTGGACCTACGTGATCGTCGCCGAGCTGATCGGCGCGTCGTCGGGGATCGGTCACATGATCACCGACAGCCAGGCACTTGCTCAACACCGGCCAGATCATCTTCGGCATCATCGTGATCGGCGTGATCGGCCTCATCTCCGACTTTCTGTTCAAGTGGGGCAACCAGAAGCTGTTCCCCTGGTCGCTCGCCTAGCGGCAATGAGCAAGCTCGTCATCGACGGTGTGGGCCGAACGTTTCCCGGCGTGCGCGGCGGCGCGCCGACCGTTGCGTTGCAGCCGGTGTCGCTCACGGTCGCCGACAATGACTTCATCACGATCCTCGGACCGTCGGGTTGCGGGAAGTCGACGCTGCTCCGCATCGTCGCCGGGCTCGATACGCCAACGACGGGGCGCGTGCTGCTCGACGGCGTGCCCGTCGCGGAGCCGGGCGCCGACCGCGGGATGGTATTCCAGAGCTATACGCTGTTCCCGTGGCTCACCGCGCGACAGAACATCTGCTTCGGCTTGCGCGAGAAGGGGATGCCGCAGGCGCGGCAGGATGAGATCGTCGCTCACTACGTCGACCGGGTCGGCCTTGCCGGCTTCGAGCACCACTACCCGCGGATGCTCTCGGGCGGAATGCAGCAGCGCACGGCCATCGCGCGCGCGCTCGCGAACGAGCCCAAGATCCTGCTCCTGGATGAGCCGTTCGGCGCGCTCGACAACCAGACGCGCGCGTTGATGCAGGAGCTGCTGCTCGGCATCTGGGAAGCCGAGAAGAAGACGGTGCTGTTCGTCACGCACGACATCGAGGAAGCGATCTTCGTCGCCGGCCGCGTCGTCGTGATGTCGGCGCGCCCTGGGCGGATCAAGGCCGAGCTCGCGGTCGACCTGCCGCATCCGCGGCTCTACACGATCAAGACGACGCCGGCCTTCTCGGCGCTTAAGGCGCGGCTGACCGAAGAGATCAGGAGCGAAGCGCTCGCTGCCGTGACCGCATAACGCCGCTCAGTAGCGTCCGCCGAGCTGTTGCCACCGCCAGGCATCGGCGCAGATCGCGTCGAGGCCGCGTGTCGCGCGCCATTCGAGCACCTTTTCCGCGCGCGAGGGATCGGCATAGCTGCTCGCGACGTCGCCCGGGCGGCGCGGGGCAAGCGTCCGCGTGATGCGGCGGCCGCAGGCGGTCTCGAACGCCGTGACGACGTCGAGTACGGAACGCCCGCGGCCGAGCCCGAGGTTCAACGTCACCACGCCGGCATTGCGCGCGAGATGGCGAAGCGCCGCCACATGCCCGAGCGACAGGTCCTGCACGTGCAGGTAGTCGCGCACGCCGGTGCCGTCCGGCGTGGGCCAGTCGGTGCCGTAGATCGACAAATCGGAGAACTCACCCGCCGCAATCCGGCAGAGCAGCGGCACGAGGTTGTTGGGCCGGCCCATCGGCGCTTCGCCGATCAGGCCCGACGCATGCGCGCCGGCGGGATTGAAATAGCGGAGGATCGCGATACGCCAGTTGGGGTTCGCATGCGCGAGGTCGCGCAGGAAATCCTCCACGATGCGCTTCGTGCGCCCGTAGACGCTTTGGGGCGCGAGCGACGCGTCCTCGGTGACCGGCAGCTCGACGGGCTGGCCGTAGACAGTCGCCGACGAGCTGTAGACGAAGATCGCGACGCCGGCCTCGCCCATCACCTCGGCGAGCGCCAGCGCGCCGCCGACGTTCACGTCGTAGTAGGTGAGAGGGCGCACTTCGGCCTCGCCGACCGCCTTCAGGCCGGCGCAGTGGACGACCCCCGCAATCGGATGATCGTGGAACGCGCTTCGGAGCGCCACGAGGTCGCGCACGTCCCCCTCGATGCACGCCACCTCCGTCCCGGCGAGCTTCGCGAGTCGCGGCAGCACGGCACGAGAGCTGTTCGCGAAGTTGTCGAGGATCACCGGCACGTAGCCGGCATGGGCCAGCTCGACGACGATATGCGACCCGATGTAACCGGCGCCGCCGGTGACGAGTATCGATTCGTTCATGGGAGACGCCGATGCTACCTTACCGCCAGTGGGGACGATAGCGCGGGGTTATGAACAGCGGAACGGCGAGCAGGGTCGACATCGGTCGGTGGCGAACACGGCGAGCGCGGTCGGCTTGGGGGCCGCAAACGCGGACCTGCGGGTGCCCGGCGCGGCGGCGGGCAGTCAACCCAAGACTGCCGCTTGCCGCGCCACCCGCGACCGGTCCGCGCGGCCCACGCGCCTCGCGCGCTTCGCCCTGTCCGCCGTCGTGCGCGACGGACGATCGGCGCGGGCGACGCATGTTCAGCGGGCGCGTAGCGACGCGCCGGCGCGCTGCGCGCGGCGTCCGGCGATCCGGTCGTGGGTTGACCGGAAGCCGGGACGCCGTGCCGCACAGCCGCTGTGCTGATTGCGGAGCTCCAAGCCCGCTGAACATGCATCGCTCGCGCCCGCCGCAGCTCCAAGCCGCTCGGCATGGTCGCTCATGCACGAGCGGATCGCTATTCGTCTGTCATGCCAGATCGGTGAAGCGCAAATGAAAAAAGGCCGGGCGGTCCCGGCCTCTTCACGCATCCCGCAGGTGCGACGACTACGCCGCGGACTTCTCGCCTTCAGTGGCTTCCATCGGCTGCGGCCGGTCCACGAGCTCGACCAGCGCCATCGGCGCCTTGTCGCCGACGCGGAAGCCGAACTTGAGGATGCGCAGGTAGCCGCCCGGACGCGCCTTGTAACGCGGACCGAGCTCGTCGAACAGCTTCACGACGACGTCGCGGTCGCGCAGCCGATCGAATGCAAGGCGACGGTTGGCGAGCGTCGCCGTCTTGCCGAGCGTGATCAGCGGCTCCGCGACGCGGCGCAACTCCTTCGCCTTGGGCAGCGTGGTCCGGATGACCTCGTGCGTCAGGAGCGAATTGGTCATGTTGCGCAGCATCGCGAGGCGATGGCTGCTGGTGCGGTTGAGTTTCCGCAGGCCGTGACGGTGACGCATGACGTTTTTCCTTCGGTTTCCTGGCGCGCCTCTTACGGGCGATCGAGCCCGGCCGGGGGCCAGTTCTCGAGCTTCATCCCGAGCGAAAGCCCGCGCGATGCCAGCACTTCCTTGATCTCGTTCAGCGATTTGCGACCGAGGTTCGGTGTTTTCAGAAGCTCGGTCTCGGTCCGCTGGATCAGGTCGCCGATGTAGTAGATGTTCTCCGCCTTGAGGCAGTTCGCCGAGCGGACGGTGAGCTCGAGGTCGTCGACCGGGCGCAGGAGCACGGGGTCGACCTGCGGCGAGCTCCGCTCGGCCGCGGCCACTTCGGTGCCCTGCAGGTCGGCGAACACCGACAGCTGCTCGACGAGCACCGAGGCGGCGTAGCGCACCGCCTGCTCGGGCTCGACGACGCCGTTGGTCTCGATGTCGAGCACGAGCTTGTCGAGGTCGGTGCGCTGCTCGACGCGCGCGCTCTCGACGGCGTAGCTCACGCGGCGGACCGGCGAAAAGGACGCGTCGAGCAGGATGCTGCCGATCGTGCGGCCACCTTCCGGCTTCACGCGCGTGGTCGCCGGCTGGTAGCCGCGGCCCTTCTCGACCTTGATCTCCATCTCGATCTTCCCGCCCGCCGTCAGGTGCGCGATCAGGTGATCGGGATTGATGATCTCGACGTCGTGGTTGGGCTCGATGTCGGCCGCCGTGACTGGGCCTTCGCCCGTCTTCGACAGCTTGAGCAGCACGTGGTCGCGGTTGTGGAGCTTCAGCACCACGCCCTTCAGGTTGAGCAGGATGTCGACGACGTCTTCCTGCACGCCGTCGAGCGCCGAGTACTCGTGCAGCACGCCGGTGATCCGCACCTCGGTGGGCGCGTACCCGGGCATCGAGGACAGCAGGACGCGGCGCAGCGCGTTGCCGAGCGTGTGGCCGTAGCCGCGCTCGAACGGCTCCATCACCACCTTGGCGTGGAACGGCGACGTCGATTGCACGTCGATGATGCGGGGTTTCAAGAGAACATTACTCTGCATTGCGGAGCCTCTGGGCGGGTTACTTCGAGTACAACTCCACCACCAAACTTTCGTTGATGTCCTGGCCGAATTCGGCGCGGTCGGGCGCGCCCTTGAACGTGCCGGACGCTTTCTTCACGTCGACCTCGACCCAGGAGGGGAAGCCGACCTTCTCGGCGAGCTCGAGCGACGCGGTGATCCGGAGCTGGCTCTTCGCCTTCTCGGTCGCCGCGATAACATCGCCCGCCTTCACGCGTGCCGACGGCACGTTCAAGAGCTTGCCATTCACCGTGATCGAGCCGTGGCCGACCAGCTGTCGCGCTTCGGCGCGCGTCGAGCCCAGGCCCATCCGGTAGACGACGTTGTCGAGCCGCGATTCGAGCAGCTGGAGCAGGTTCGTGCCGGTCGAGCCCTTGCCCTTCGCCGCCGCCTGGAAGTAGCGGCGGAACTGGCGCTCGAGGATGCCGTACGTGCGGCGCAGCTTCTGCTTCTCACGAAGCTGGTTGCCGAAATCGGACTGGCGCATGCCCGACTTCACGCCGTGCTGTCCCGGCTTGGTCTCGAGCTTGCACTTGGAGTCGAGCGATCGACGCGCGCTTTTCAGGAAAAGGTCGGTGCCTTCCCGTCGCGCCAGCTTGCATTTGGGTCCGGTATAACGTGCCACGTCTCGTCCTTCCTAGATACGCCTGCGCTTCGGTGGGCGGCAGCCGTTGTGCGGGATTGGCGTCACGTCCGAGATGCTGCTGATCTTGATGCCGAGCGCGTTCAGCGCACGCACCGCCGATTCGCGGCCAGGGCCGGGGCCCTTGATCCGCACCTCGAGGTTCTTCACGCCGCACTCGACCGCAGCGCGGCCGGCGCGCTCGGCCGCGACCTGCGCGGCGAACGGTGTCGACTTGCGCGAGCCCTTGAACCCCGCGCCGCCGGAGGTCGCCCACGACAGCGCGTTGCCCTGCCGGTCGGTGATCGTGATGATCGTGTTGTTGAACGACGCGTGGATATGCGCGATGCCCTCCGCGACGTTCTTCTTGACCTTCTTGCGCACGCGCGCAGTGCCGGCCTTCTGGGTGGGTTGCTGTGCCATTCCCTGGGGTCCTCGATCGTTACTTGCCGGCCGGCTTCGCCGCCGGCTTGGTGCTGATGGTCGCCCGCGACTTCTTGGGGCCCTTGCGCGTGCGCGCGTTGGTGCGCGTACGCTGGCCGCGCACCGGGAGCCCGCGCCGGTGGCGCACGCCACGGTAGCAGCCCAGGTCCATGAGCCGCTTGATGCTCATCGTCACCTCGCGGCGCAGGTCGCCCTCGACGGTGAACTTCTGGACCTGCTCGCGCAGCTTGTCCATGTCGCCGTCGGAGAGGTCCTTGATCTTCGCGGAGCAGTTGATCCCCGCTGCGTCGCAGATCGCCTTCGCGCGCGGACGGCCGATGCCGTAGATCGCCGTCAGCGCGATCTCGGCGTGCTGGTGGTTCGGAATGTTGACGCCTGCAATACGTGCCATGTCGAATGTCCGTCGAAATCAGCCGGGTCAGCCCTGCCGCTGCTTGTGCCGCGGATCCGTGCAAATGATGCGCACGACGCCCTTGCGCCGGATGATCTTGCAATTCCGGCAGATCTTCTTCACCGATGCCAGTACCTTCATCGCTCGTCCCTTCTCACTTCGCGCGGAAGATGATCCGCGCCCGGCTCAGGTCGTACGGCGTCAAGTCCACCGTCACCTTGTCGCCCGGCAATATCTTGATGTAGTGCATCCGCATCTTTCCCGAGATGTGGCCTAGCACTACGTGGCCGTTCTCCAGCTTCACCCGGAACGTCGCGTTGGGCAACGTCTCCAGGATCTCGCCCTGCATCTGGATCGTGTCTTCCTTCGCCATCAACGCGTGGGCAGTCCACCCTTGAAATTGGCCTTCTTGAGCAGGCTCTCATACTGCTGCGACATCAGGTACGCCTGTACCTGGGTCATGAAGTCCATCGTCACGACGACGATGATGAGGAGCGACGTCCCGCCGAAATAGAACGGCACGTTTTTCCACGCGATCAGGAAGTTAGGGATGAAACACACGACCACAAGGTACAAGGACCCGATCAGCGTCAGGCGCAGCGTGATCTTCTCGATGTACCTGGCGGTCTGCTCGCCCGGCCGGTAGCCCGGAATGAAGGCGCCACTCTTCTTCAGGTTTTCCGCGGTCTCCTTCGGGTTGTACTGGAGCGCCGTATAGAAGAAGCAGAAGAAAATGATCGCCGCCGCGTACAGGATCTCGTGCACCGGTTGGCCGGGTCCGAGCGCAGCCGCGAGGTCACGCAACCAGATCGTGCCCTCGCCCTGGCCGAACCACGATGCGAGCGTGGCGGGGAACAGGATGATCGACGACGCAAAGATCGGCGGGATCACGCCCGACATGTTGAGTTTCAGTGGCAGATGCGAGCTCTGCCCCTGGTAGACCTTGTTGCCGACCTGGCGTTTCGCGTAGTTGACCAGGATCTTCCGGAGCGCCCGCTCGACGAACACCACGAATGCCGTGACGATTACGACCAGCGCCCCGATGCCGAGCACCAGGGGGATCGAGTACGCGCCCGTGCGCGCCTGCTCGAGCGTGAGCCCGATCGCGTTCGGGAGGCCCGCCGCGATGCCCGCGAAGATCAGGAGCGAAATGCCGTTGCCCAGGCCCCGTTCGGTGATCTGCTCGCCCAGCCACATGAGGAACATCGTTCCCGTCACCAGCGTGATCGCCGTGACGAGCCGGAACGCGAGCCCGGGGGCGAGTACCAGGCCGGCCTGGGCCTCGAGCGCGATCGAGATGCCGAGGGCCTGGAAGAATGCAAGCCCGAGTGTCGCGTAGCGCGTGTACTGAGTAATCTTGCGGCGGCCCGACTCGCCCTCCTTCTTGAGCGCCTCGAGCGAGGGCACGACCACCGTGCAAAGCTGCATGATGATCGACGCCGAGATGTACGGCATGATTCCGAGCGCGAGGATCGAGAAGCGCTGCAGCGCGCCGCCCGAGAACACATTGAACAGTCCGAGGATGCCGCCCTGCTGCTGGCGGAAGAGGTCGTCCAGCACCTGCGCGTTGATGCCCGGCACCGGGATGTGAGTCCCGATCCGGTAGACGATGAGCGCGCCCAGCAGGAACCAGAGCCGCCGCTTGAGATCGGCGTACTTGGGTCCCGTCTTCAGGGCCGGATTGCTCTGCGCCACGCGTTCGTTCCTTTCCGTCGTTGCGCCGCTTACGCGACGCTCCCGCCCGCGGCCTCGATGGCCGCCTTGGCGCCCTTGGTAGCGGCGATGCCCGAGAGCTTCACCGCCTTCTTCAATTCACCGGCCTTGATGACCTTGGCCGTCTTCGCGCGCGCCGGCACGAGCCCCGCCGCGCGCAGCGCGAGGAGGTCGATGTCGGCCACCGGCACTTTCGAGAGGTCCGAGAGCCGGATCTCGGCAACGTCGTCGCGCGAACGCGAGACGAAGCCGCGCTTCGGCAGCCGACGCTGCAGCGGCATCTGGCCGCCTTCGAAGCCGACCTTGTGGAAGCCGCCCGAGCGCGACTTCTGGCCCTTGTGGCCGCGTCCCGCCGTCTTGCCCAGGCCGGAGCTCGAGCCGCGACCGACGCGGCGACGCGCCTTCTTCGACCCGGCGGCAGGCTTGATCGTGTTCAACCGCATGTCCGCTCTCCGTTCCTTCTGCCCGCTCAGGCTTTCGCCTCGGCGACCTTCAGGAGATAGCCGACCTTGGCGATCATTCCGCGCGTGGCCGGCGTGTCGATGACCTCGACCGAGTGATTCGTCCACTTGAGGCCCAGGCCGAGCACCGTCGCGCGGTGGTCGCCCCTGCAGCTATTCGTGCTCTTCACCAGCGTGACCTTGAGTTTCTTCGGCGCCGCCATGATCACGCTTCCATCAGTTGCTCGACCGTCATCCCGCGCTTGGCGGCGATCTCGGCCGGCGAATTCAGGTTCTGCAGGGCGTTCAGCGTGGCACGCACCAGGTTGTACGGGTTGGTCGACCCGTGGCACTTGGCCAGCACGTTGGTCACGCCGACGACCTCGCACACCGCGCGCATCGGTCCGCCGGCGATCACGCCGGTGCCGGGGGCCGCCGGCTGCATGAACACCTTGGTCGCGCCGTGCCGACCCTCGACGGCATGGTGCACGGTGCCGCCCTTGAGATTGACCTTGATCATCCTGCGGCGCGCCTCGTCCATCGCCTTTTGCACGGCGACCGGGACTTCCTTCGCCTTGCCCTTGCCCATGCCGATCCGGCCGTTGCCGTCGCCGACGACCGTGAGCGCCGCGAACGCGAGGATCCGTCCGCCCTTCACCACCTTGGTGACGCGGTTGATCGCGATCATCTTCTCCTTGAGGCCGTCGCCGCGATCGTCCTGCTGCTGCTGCCGGTTCTGCATCCTTGCCATGTCGGACCTTTGTCGTTTCGTCGTGCCGCGTCAGAACTTGAGGCCGTGCTCGCGCGCCGCGTCGGCCAGCGCCTGCACGCGGCCGTGATACTTGTAGCCGGAGCGGTCGAAGGCGACGGACTCGATGCCGAGCGCCTTCGCGCGATCGGCGATCCGCTTGCCCACGACGGCGGCGGCGGCCTTGTTGCTGCCGTTCTTCGTGTCCTTGCGCACCTCGGCCTCGAGCGTCGAGGCGCTGGCGAGCACCTTGTTGCCCGCCGGGTCGAGGATCTGCGCGTAGATGTGGCAGTTCGAGCGCGAGACGACGAGCCGCGTCGCGCGCTGGAGCGCGATGCGCACGCGCGTCTTGCGGGCGCGGCGGACACGGGCTTCCTTCTTGTTCATCGATGGACCTCTGCTCTCGCCTACTTCTTCTTCGTTTCTTTGATGATCACGCGCTCGTCGACATAGCGCACACCCTTGCCCTTGTACGGCTCCGGCGGACGCGCCGCGCGGATCTCCGCCGCGATCTGGCCGACCTGCTGCTTGTCGATGCCCTTGATCACGATCTCGGTCTGCTGCGGCGTCTCGACCTTCACGCCCTTCGGCATCATGTGCACGACCGGGTGCGAGAAGCCGAGCGACAGGTTGATCTTGTCGCCGGCGGCCTGCGCCCGGTAGCCGACGCCGACGAGCGTGAGCTTCTTCTCGAAGCCGGTGGTGACACCCTTCACCATGTTCGCGACCTGCGCGCGAAGCGTGCCGTGCAGCGCCTTCGCCGCTTCGTCGGCCGCCTTGAACACGAGCGCGTCGCCGTCCTTCTCGATCGAGACCGCGTCGCCGTAGGTGCGCGTGAGCGACCCCAGCGGCCCCTTGACCGTGATCGAGCCGGCCGCCAGCGTCACCTCGACCTTCGGGGGCAGCGCGACGGGTTGATTGCCGATGCGGGACATGTTCTCGTTTCCTTACGCGACGATGCAGAGGACTTCGCCGCCGACGCCGGTTGCGCGAGCCTTGCGATCGGTCATTACGCCGCGCGAAGTCGACACAATGGCGATTCCGAGCCCGTTCATCACGCGGGGAATGTCGTCCTTGCCCTTGTAGATGCGCAAGCCGGGCTTCGACACCCGCTCGATCTTCTCGATCACCGGCCGGCCGGCGTAGTAGCGGAGCGCGATCTCGAGGACCGGCTTGGCCGTCTCGCCCCCGACCTTGAACCCCTCGATGTAGCCCTCGTCCTTCAGCACCTTGGCGATGGCCAGCTTCACCTTCGACGACGGCATCGCGACGACGGTCTGCTCGACCATCTGCGCGTTGCGGATGCGCGTCAGCATGTCGGCGATCGGATCGGTCATACTCATCTGTTCACCCTCTCGTGCAGCGTCTACCAGCTGGCCTTGACGACGCCGGGAATCTCGCCCCGCATCGCGATCTCGCGCAGCTTGTTGCGCGCCAGGCCGAACTTCCGGAAGTAGCCGCGCGGGCGGCCGGTGATCGCGCAGCGGTTGCGCAGCCGCGTCGGATTCGAGTTGCGCGGCAGCTCCTGCAGCTTCTGCCGGGCCGCAGCTCGGTCCTCGTCGGACGCCTTTGCGCTGTTGGCGATCGAAAGCAGTGTCACGCGCTTGCGCTGGTACTTCTTCACCAGCGCGCGGCGCTTTTCCTCACGGTTGATCAAAGCCAGCTTGGCCATGTCGTCCTCAGTTCCTAAACGGGAAGCGGAACGCGGCGAGCAGCGCCTTCGCTTCCGCGTCGGTCTTCGCGGTCGTCGTGATCGTGATGTTCATCCCGCGGATCGTGTCGATCTTGTCGTACTCGATCTCGGGGAAGATGATCTGTTCCTTGACGCCCATGTTGAAGTTGCCGCGGCCGTCGAACGAGCGCCCCGACACGCCGCGGAAGTCGCGGACGCGCGGCAGCGCGATCGTGACCAGCCGGTCCAGGAACTCGTACATGCGCTCCTGGCGCAGCGTGACCATGCAGCCGATCGGGTAACCCTCGCGGATCTTGAACGCCGCGATCGCCTTCTTGGCCTTCGTGATCACGGGCTTCTGACCCGAGATCTTCTGCATGTCGCCCGACGCGTTCTCGAGCAGCTTCTTGTCGGAAGTGGCTTCGCCGACGCCCATGTTGAGGACGATCTTGTCGATGCGCGGCACTTCCATCGTCGTCTTGTACCCGAACTGCTTGACGAGCGCGGGGACGATTTCCTTCTTGTACACTTCCTTGAGGCGGGCCATGGCGTTCTCGGGTTAGGCGTTGATCAGCTCGCCGTTCGACTTGTAGAAGCGCACCTTGCGGCCGTCCTCGAGCACGCGGATGCCGACGCGGTCGGCCTTCTGCGTGACCGGGTTCCACACCGCGACGTTCGACACGTGGAGCGGCATGTCCTTGTTGACGATGCCGCCCGGCTCGTTCTTCATCGGGTTGGGACGCTGGTGCTTCTTCACCTGGTTCAGGCCGCCCACAATGACCTGCGTCTCGGTGACGCGCGTCACCTGACCGCGCTTACCCTTGTCGCGGCCCGCGATCACGACCACGTTATCGCCTTTCCTGATCTTGCGCATGTTCTTGGCTCCCGCAGTTTCGCTCAGAGCACTTCCGGCGCGAGCGAGACGATCTTCATGAACCGCTCGGTGCGCAGCTCGCGCGTGACGGGTCCGAAGATGCGCGTGCCGATCGGCTCGAGCTTCGGGGTGAGCAGCACGGCGGCGTTGGTGTCGAAGCGCACGCGCGCGCCATCGTCGCGGCGCACGCCGTGCCGCGTGCGGACCACGACGGCGTTGTAGATCTCGCCCTTCTTCACGCGGCCGCGCGGCGCGGCGTCCTTGATGCTGACCTTGATCACGTCGCCGATGTGGGCGTAGCGGCGCTTGCTGCCGCCCAGCACCTTGATACACATCACGCGACGCGCGCCGGTGTTGTCGGCGACGTCCAGCATCGACTGCATCTGGATCATGCTTGCTTCTCCAACTTAACCCGCGGTTAGCGCGCCGCCGTCGCGGATGCGCCGCGGTGGCGGGCGCGGCGTCCTGCGCCGCGGCCAGTTTTGGACCCCGTCCGGGGAGAGACCGCGGCGAAGGCCCTGGATTGAGGCACCGGGGCCGCGGCGGGAAAACGGTAATTATGGCAGCTTTTTCCGTTTTCCACAACGGCCCCGACAAATCAGTACGTTAGACGATCTTCGCCTTCTCGATCAGGCGGGTCACCCGATAGGCCTTGGTCTTGGCGAGCTTCCGGGTGGCGGCGATCTCAACCAGGTCGCCTTCCTTGAACTCGTTGTTCTCGTCGTGCGCGTGATACTTGTGGCTCTTGGTCACGACCTTGCCGTACAGCGGGTGCTTGACCCGCCGCTCGACCAGCACCGTCACCGTCTTGTCCATCTTGTCGCTGACCACGCGTCCGGTCAGGGTGTGGACGATCGTTTTCGTCGCCGGGGCCGACCCGGCCTGCTCGTGTTCTGCCATGGTCACGCTGCCTTCTGATGCATGAGCGTCCGCACGCGGGCGATGTTGCGCCGCACCTGCCGGAGCTTCGAGTTGTTGGTCAGCTGCTGGGTCGCGACCTGCATCCGCAGCCCGAACTGTTCCTTGAGCAGCGCGTCGAGCTCGGTCTTGAGCTCGGCGGGGTTCTTCGCCGCCAGCGCCTTCCTCGTTGCTGTCATCTTCATCGCTAGCCTCCGTCAGCCGACGAGCCGATGCACGAACGTCGTGCGGATCGGCAACTTGGCCGCGGCGAGCGCGAACGCCTCGCGCGCCATCGGCTCGTCGACGCCGTCCATTTCGTAGAGCACCTTGCCCGGCACGACTTCGGCAACGTAATACTCGGGGTTGCCCTTGCCGTTTCCCATCCGGACTTCCGCCGGCTTCTGCGACACGGGCTTGTCCGGGAAGATGCGGATCCAGATGCGACCGCCACGCTTGATGTGGCGCGTCATTGCCCGCCGCGCCGCCTCGATCTGGCGTGCGGTCAACCGGCCCCGACCGGTGGCCTTGAGCCCGTACTCGCCGAAGCTGACCTTGGCGCCGACCGTGGCCACGCCCTTGTTGCGGCCCTTCTGCTCCTTGCGGTACTTCCTTCTAGCTGGCTGCAGCATTCTTCGCTCCCGGTCCCGCGCGGCGCGGTCGCTTCGGCGCTTCCGGCGCCGGAGCCGGCGCCGCCGGCTCAGCGTTGTGCGCGAGCACCTCGCCCTTGAACACCCAAACCTTGATGCCGATCACGCCATAGGTCGTGTGTGCCTCGGCAAAGCCGTAGTCGATGTCGGCGCGCAGCGTGTGCAGCGGCACCCGACCCTCGCGGTACCACTCGGTCCGCGCGATCTCGATGCCGTTCAGGCGCCCGGCGCACATGATCTTGATGCCCTGCGCGCCCAGCCGCATTGCGTTCTGCATCGCGCGCTTCATCGCGCGGCGGAACATGATCCGCTTCTCGAGTTGCTGGCCGATCGAGTCGGCGATCAGCTGCGCGTCGATCTCGGGCTTGCGGATCTCCTCGATGTTGAGCCCGACCTCGCCGCCCATCATCCGGCGCAGGTCGGCGCGCAGCGTCTCGATGTCCTCGCCCTTCTTGCCGATGACGACCCCCGGCCGCGCGCTGTGGATCGTGATCCGCGCGTTCTTCGCCGGACGCTCGATCGTGACCTTGCCCACCGAGGCGTGGCTCAGCTTCTTCTTCAGGTACTCGCGGACCTTGATGTCTTCCTTCAACGTCGGCGCGAAGTTCTTGCTGTTCGAGAACCACTTCGAGCCCCAGTTGCGCGTGACCGCGAGGCGGAAGCCGGTCGGATGGATTTTCTGTCCCATGGGTTGTCCCTATTTGCCGTCGCCGACGACGACGTGGATGTGGCAGGTCTGCTTCATGATGGTGTTGCCACGGCCCTTGGCGCGCGCGGTGAAGCGGCGCAGGCTCTCGGCCTTGTCGACGCAGATCGACTTCACGCGGAGCTCGTCGACGTCGGCGCCGTCGTTGTGCTCGGCGTTGGCGATCGCCGACTCGAGCACCTTCTTGATGATCACGGCACCCTTCTTCGGGCTGAACGCGAGGACGTTGAGCGCCTTGTCGACCGGCAGGCCCCGGATCTGGTCGGCGACGAGCCGACCTTTCTGGGCCGAGAGGCGAACGCCGCGCAGGATTGCTTTGGTTTCCATGGGACCTCCTACTTCCTCGCCGGCGCGGCGGGTGCCGCGACCTTCTTGTCCGACGAGTGGCCCTTGAACGTGCGCGTCAGCGCGAACTCGCCAAGCTTGTGCCCGACCATGTTCTCGGAGACATACACCGGGATGTGCTGCTTGCCGTTGTGGACGGCGATCGTGAGCCCCACGAACTCGGGCGTGATCGTCGAGCGGCGCGACCAGGTCTTGATCGGCTTCTTGTCGCTCACCGCGCGTGCGGCGTCCACCTTCGCGAGGAGGTGGCCATCGACGAACGGACCCTTCTTGATCGAACGTGCCATGTCGTTACCTCATCAGCCCTTGTTCGCGTGCCGGCGGCGCACGATCATCGAGTCCGTGCGCTTGTTCTTGCGCGTCTTGTAGCCCTTGGCCGGCGTGCCCCACGGCGACATCGGGTGGTGCCAGCCGCCGCCGCCGTTGGTGCGGCCACCCATCGGGTGGTCGACCGGGTTCATCGAGATTCCGCGCACGGTCGGACGGATGCCGCGCCAGCGGTTGGCGCCAGCCTTGCCGATGGAGCGCAGGCTGTGCTCTTCGTTGCCGACTTCACCGATCGTCGCGCGGCAATTGACGTGAACCTTGCGGATCTCGCCCGAGCGCAGACGGAGCTGCGCGTACTCGCCTTCGCGGGCGAGCAGCTGGACGCCGGCACCGGCCGAGCGCGCGATCTGCGCGCCCTTGCCCGGCAGCATCTCGACGCAGTGGATCGTCGTGCCGACGGGGATGTTGCGCAGCGGCAGGCAGTTGCCCGGCTTGATCGGCGCCTCCGGGCCCGACTGCAGCACGGCGCCGACCGCGACGCCGCGCGGCGCAATCATGTAGCGCCGCTCGCCATCGCCGTAGAGCAGGAGTGCGAGATGCGCGCTGCGGTTCGGGTCGTACTCGAGCCGCTCGACTTTCGCGGACACGGCGTCCTTGTTCCGCTTGAAGTCGACGATCCGGTAGTGCTGCTTGTGGCCGCCGCCCTTGTGCCGCATCGTGATGTGGCCGTTGTTGTTGCGTCCGGAGCCACGCTTCTGGCTCTCGGTCAGCGCGTCGACCGGCCGCCCCTTGTAGAGGTGCGGATGGACGACCTTGACCAGCGCGCGGCGGCCCGGCGAGGTCGGCTTCACTTTCTGCAGAGGCATATTATTTCTCCGCCGCGAAGTTGATTTCCTGGCCCGGCATGAGACACACGTAGGCCTTCTTCCAGCTGCGACGCCGGCCGGTGAAGCGTCCGAAGCGCTTCACCTTGCCGCCGACGTTCGCGATTTGGACGCTCTTGACCTCGACCTTGAACATCGCCTCGACCGCCGCCTTGACCTCCGGCTTGGTCGCGTCCTGCAGGACTTTGAAGATCACCTGCGAGTGCTTGTCCGCGATGTACGTACCCTTCTCGGACACGACCGGCGCGAGCAGCACGAGCGCCAAGCGCCCGGAATCGAATTGCGTCGCCGTCGTCATCCCAGCATCTCCTCGAATTGCGCGAGCGCACCCTTCGTCAGCAGCACGTGGTTGAAGCGCACGAGGCTTACGGGGTCGACCTCGCGGGTCTCGAGCACGAGCACGTCGGACAGGTTGCGCGACGACAGGAACAGGTTGTCGTCGAGCTTGTCGGTGACGACGAGCAGCGTGCCCGGGAGCCCGAGCGCCTTGATCCTCTGCGCGAAGGCCTTGGTCTTCGGTGCTTCGACCGCGAGCGCGTCGATCACGGCGAGGCGTTCCTCGCGCACGAGCTGCGAGAGGATCGCGGCCACGCCGGCGCGGTACATCTTGCGATTGATCTTCTGCGAGAAGTTCTCGTCAGGCGAGTTCGGGAAGATCTTGCCGCCGCCGCGCCACAGCGGGCTGTTCGCCTGGCCGGCGCGAGCGCGGCCGGTGCCCTTCTGCTGCCAGGGCTTCCGGTGCGACTTGTTCACATCACCGCGCCCCTTCTGCTTGCGCGTCCCCTTGCGCGCGTTCGCCTGGTACGCGGTGACGAGCTGGTGGACGAGGGGCTCGCTGTACACGCGCGCGAACAGCGCGTCCGAGCCAGCGACGGTCGCGGCTTTCTGGCCCTTGGCATCGATCAGCTTCAGATCCATGTCAGGCCCCCTTCTTCGCCGGCGTCTTGGCGGCACGGCGAACGACGATATGGCCGCCCTCGGCGCCAGGCACGCAGCCCTTGACGAGCAGCAGGCCGCGCTCGGCGTCGACACGGATGACCTTGAGCGTCTGCGTCGTGCGTGTCACGTTGCCAAGCTGGCCCGACATGCGCTTGCCCGGGAACACGCGGCCGGGGTCCTGCGCCATGCCGATCGAGCCGGGCGTGTTGTGCGAGCGCGAGTTGCCGTGCGACGCTCGGTTCGAGCTGAAGTGGTGGCGCTTGATCACGCCCGCGAAGCCCTTGCCCTTCGACGTGCCGGTGACGTCGACCAGGTCGCCGACCTGGAACGTGTCGACACCGATCACCCCGCCGACTTTGAGTTCCGCGAGCTGCTCCGGCTTGACCGGGAATTCGCGCAGCACGGTGCCGCTTTCCACGCCCGCCTTCGCGAGGTGGCCGGCCATGGGCTTGGTCACGCGCGAGGCGCGACGCTTGCCGAACGTCACCTGGACCGCGGCGTAGCCGTCGGTCTCCGGTGTCTTGATCTGCGTGACGCGGTTGTTCGCGACGTCGAGCACCGTCACCGGGACGGCGGTGCCGTCGTCGGCGAAGATGCGCGTCATCCCGACCTTGCGTCCTACGAGTCCGAGAGACATTGTCGTTTTCCTTAGATATCTAAGTGTTCGCCGCCGATTGCGATTGACCGGAGGCGTCCGTTCACATCGTTACTGCAGCTTGATCTCGACGTCGACGCCCGCCGGCAGATCGAGCTTCATCAACTGGTCGACCGTCTTGTCGGTCGGGTCGATGATGTCCATCAGCCGCAAGTGCGTGCGGATCTCGAACTGGTCGCGCGAGGTCTTGTTCACGTGCGGCGAGCGGAGCACGTTGTAGCGCTCGATCTTGGTCGGCAGCGGCACCGGGCCGCGCACGACGGCGCCGGAGCGCTTGGCCGTCTCCACGATTTCCATAGCCGACTGGTCGATCAGCTTGTAATCGAACGCCTTCAGCCGGATGCGGATTCTCTGGTTTTGCATCGTTTCACCCTTTGCTCCATCGGCCGCTGTGGCGCCGATGATGCGTTGTCGTTGCCTGCGTGCCAGCCCTATTCGATGATCTTCGCGACGACGCCGGCGCCGACGGTGCGGCCCCCCTCGCGAATCGCGAAGCGCAACCCCTCTTCCATCGCGATCGGCGCAATCAACGTCACCGTCATCCCGATGTTGTCCCCCGGCATCACCATCTCCGTCCCCGCCGGCAGCTCGCACGACCCCGTCACGTCCGTCGTCCGGAAGTAAAACTGCGGCCGGTACCCCGGAAAGAACGGCGTATGCCGCCCCCCTTCGTCCTTCGACAGCACATACACCTCGCAGCTGAACTTGGTGTGCGGCGTGATCGACCCCGGCTTCGCCAGCACCTGCCCCCGCTCCACCTCCTCCCGCTTGGTGCCGCGGAGCAGCACGCCCACGTTGTCCCCCGCCTGCCCCTGGTCCAAGAGCTTGCGGAACATCTCCACCCCCGTGCACACGGTCTTGAGCGTCGGCTTCAAGCCCACGATCTCCAGCTCGTCGCCCACCTTCACCACCCCCCGCTCCACCCGCCCGGTCACCACCGTCCCCCGACCACTGATCGAGAACACGTCCTCCACCGGCATCAGAAACGGCCCGTCGATCGCCCGCTTCGGCTGCGGTATATAACTATCCAGCGCCTCCGCCAGCTTCAGGATCGACCCCTCCCCCAGCTCCCCCTTGTCCCCCTCCAGCGCCATCTTCGCCGACCCAATCACGATCGGCGTCTTGTCCCCAGGGAACTGATACTTCGACAGCAACTCCCGGACCTCCATCTCAACGAGCTCCAAGAGCTCCTTGTCGTCCACCATGTCCGCCTTGTTCATATAGACCACGATGTAGGGCACCCCCACCTGCCGCGCCAGCAGAATGTGCTCCCGCGTCTGCGGCATCGGCCCATCCGCCGCACTCACCACCAGAATGGCACCGTCCATCTGCGCCGCCCCCGTGATCATGTTCTTGATGTAGTCCGCGTGCCCCGGACAGTCCACGTGCGCGTAGTGCCGGTTCTTCGTCTCGTACTCCACGTGCGCCGTGTTGATCGTGATCCCCCGCGCCTTCTCCTCCGGCGCATTGTCAATCTGGTCGTACGCCCGCGCCTCCCCCCCAAACAGCTTCGACAACACCAGCGTCATCGCCGCCGTCAGCGTCGTCTTCCCATGATCCACGTGCCCAATCGTCCCCACGTTCACGTGCGGCTTCGTCCGCTCGAATTTGCCCTTGGCCATATCGGTTCCTCGTTACTTTCTGGGTCCCTTGTCGGGATTGTCACGATTGATGATCCCGTCGGCGACACTCTTGGGCGCCTCGGTGTAGTGCTTGAATTCCATCGTGTACGTCGCGCGCCCCTGCGACAGCGAGCGCAACGTCGTCGAATACCCGAACATCTCGGCGAGCGGAACTTCCGCCTTGATGACCTTGCCCGTGGGCATCTCGTCCATGCCCTGGATCATGCCGCGGCGCGAAGAGAGATCGCCCACAACGTTGCCCATGAAGTCCTCGGGCGTCTCGACCTCGACCGCCATCATCGGCTCGAGCAGCATCGGCGTGGCCTTGCGCATGCCGTCCTTGAACGCCATCGACGCGGCCATCTTGAACGCGTTCTCGTTCGAGTCGACATCGTGCGAGCTGCCGTCGAACAGCGTGACCTTGACGTCGACGACCGGGTAGCCCGCGAGGACGCCGTTGGGCAGCGTCTCGCGCAGGCCCTTCTCGACCGCGGGGATGAATTCGCGCGGCACCGTGCCGCCCTTGATCGCGTCGACGAACTCGAAGCCCTTGCCCGGCAGGTTCGGCTCGACCTTGAGCCACACGTGGCCGTACTGGCCGCGACCGCCCGACTGCTTGATGAACTTGCCTTCCTGCTCGACCTGTTTCTTGATCGCTTCGCGGTAGGCGACCTGGGGCGCGCCGACGTTCGCTTCGACGCCGAACTCGCGCTTCATCCGGTCGACCAGGATCTCGAGATGAAGCTCGCCCATCCCGGAGATGATCGTCTGCCCTGACTCCTCGTCGGTGCGTACGCGGAATGACGGATCTTCCTGCGCCAGGCGATTGAGCGCGATGCCCATCTTCTCCTGGTCGGCCTTGGTCTTGGGCTCGACCGCGACGTGGATCACGGGCTCCGGGAACACCATCTTCTCGAGCGTGATCACCTTCTGCGGATCGCACAGCGTGTCGCCCGTGGTCGCTTCCCGGAGACCGACCGCAGCGGCGATGTCGCCTGCGCGCACTTCCTTGATGTCCTCGCGCTGGTTCGCGTGCATCTGCAGGATGCGGCCGATGCGCTCCTTCTTGTCCTTGACCGGGTTGTAGACGGTGTCGCCCGACTTGATGACGCCCGAATAGACGCGGAAGAACACGAGCTGGCCGACGAAGGGATCGGTCATGATCTTGAACGCGAGGCCGGCGAACGGCTCATCGTCGGAGGCACTGCGCTCGCCTTCCTTGCCGTTCTCGAGCTCGCCCTTGACCGGCGGGATGTCGGTCGGTGCCGGCATGTAGTCGATCACGGCGTCGAGCATCGCCTGGACGCCTTTGTTCTTGAACGCCGAGCCGCAGAGCATCGGGACGATCTCGCCAGCTATCGTGCGCAGGCGCAGGCCGCGCTTGATCTCCTCGGGGCTCAGGTTGTGGCCCTCGAGGTACTTGTTCATCAGCTCTTCGTTGGCCTCGGCGGCGGACTCGAGCATCTTCTCGCGCCATTCCTTCGCCAGCTCGACGAGCTCGGCGGGGATCTCACGCATCTCGTACTTCGTCCCCTGCGTGGAATCGTCCCAGTAGATCGCCTGCATCCGGACGAGGTCGACCACGCCTTCGAACTTGTCCTCGGCACCGATCGGCACCTGCACCGGCACCGGATTGGCCTTGAGCCGCGACTTCATCTGGTCGTGGACCTTGAAGAAGTTCGCGCCGACGCGGTCCATCTTGTTGACGAACGCGAGCCGCGGGACCTTGTACTTGTTGGCCTGGCGCCACACCGTTTCCGACTGCGGCTGCACGCCGCCGACCGAGTCGTACACCATGCACGCACCGTCCAGCACCCGCATCGACCGCTCGACCTCGATCGTGAAGTCGACGTGGCCCGGGGTGTCGATGATGTTGATGCGGTGCTCGGGGTAGGTGCTGTCCATCCCCTTCCAGAAGCAGGTCGTCGCAGCCGAGGTGATCGTGATGCCCCGCTCGCGCTCCTGCTCCATCCAGTCCATCACGGCCGCGCCGTCATGGACCTCGCCCATCTTGTGCGAGACGCCGGTGTAGAAAAGGATGCGTTCGGTGGTCGTGGTCTTGCCGGCATCAATGTGCGCACTGATGCCGATGTTGCGATACCGTTCGATGGGTGTGGAGCGGGGCACTTGGCGTCTTCGGCGTAGCGACGTCCGCGACAGCCTCCTGTCCGCGCGGGCGCATTCGCCGTCCTGTGGTCGTTGGTCTCGTTATTGGGGTCCTAGAACCGGAAATGCGAGAACGCCTTGTTGGCTTCCGCCATCCGGTGCACTTCCTCGCGCTTCTTCACGGCGCCGCCACGGCCTTCCGACGCCTCGAGCAACTCGGCCGCGAGCCGCGCGCCCATCGACTTCTCGCCGCGCTTGCGCGCCGCTTCGCGCAGCCACCGCATCGCAAGCGCCATCCGGCGCACCGGGCGCACTTCGACTGGCACCTGGAAGTTGGCGCCGCCGACGCGGCGGCTCTTGACCTCGACCATCGGCCGCGAATTCGCGAGCGCCTGGTTGAACACTTCGAGCGGATCCTTGCCGCCCTTCTTCTGGATCGACTCGAACGCGCCGTACAGGATGCGCTCGGCGACCGACTTCTTGCCGGCGGTCATCAGCACGTTGACGAACTTCGCGACGTCCGTGTTCCCGTACTTGGGATCGGCCAGGATCTCGCGCTTCGGTATTTCTCGACGGCGGGGCATGAATGTCCTCGAATCGTTCGCGTTGGGTGAGCAGGCGCAGTGGGCTCAGGCAGCCTTGGGCTTCTTCGCGCCATACTTCGAGCGCGCCTGCTTCCGGTCCTTGACACCGGCAGTGTCGAGGCTGCCGCGCACCATGTGGTAGCGCACGCCTGGCAGGTCCTTCACGCGGCCGCCCCGGATCAGCACGACCGAGTGCTCCTGCAGGTTGTGTCCTTCGCCGCCGATGTAGCTGATCACCTCGAAGCCGTTGGTGAGCCGCACCTTGGCGACTTTCCGCAGCGCGGAGTTCGGCTTCTTCGGCGTCGTCGTGTACACGCGCGTGCACACGCCGCGCTTCTGCGGGCTCTGCTGGAGCGCCGGGACCTTGCTTTTCGAGACGGGGGCCGTACGGCCCTTCCGCACGAGCTGGTTGATGGTTGGCATGAAGGCTTCTTCCGCGTTTCCCTGTGCGCTTGTGATTGAACCCGCTGAATTGTCCTGAGTGTGCGGCGGCTCTGTATTGCATTGCTCGCGCGCCGCAGGGCTCATCCCTGATTTGCCGACGACAACAAAATCAAAGTGGCCCAAACGAAGCGCGCGTTCGCGCCGTCCAGGCCACCTTTCTTGCGCCACGGCCGAAGGCTCGATGAAAGCCGAGCGCCTAACCGGGTACGCCGCCCCCCGACCCGCGCCGCTAAGGCGCCCGAAGGGCGAAAAGACAGCGATTATAAAGGGATAGTCGCCGCAGCGTCAACGGCGTGCTGCGGTGCGCAAACGGACCGGCGGATCGCGAAGCGAACACTCGCTTCGCGACCTCAGAAGTGGCGCCCGTCCCGGTTCCGCTCGAGATGGCGGATGCGCCGCTCGAGCTCGTAGACGTCCTGGGACTGGGCGAGCCACGCCTCCGTCTCGCGGGCATGTTGCTTCCAGAGCCACCGGTCGAGGCTCGCGAACAGGTCATCCGACCGGGCGACCTGGTCCTGGACGCTCTCCAGCTGCCGGCGCCACAAACGCTTGCCGAGGCGGCCTAGCAGGCCAGGGCGGCTGGCGACGGCAGAATTCGCGGGCCCGCGTGATTCAGCCGTGGACACCGCGGGTGACGCCTTGGGCGCGGGCCCTCCCATTCCCTCGGCGATCGCCGCGAGGACTCCACCGAAGATCGTTGTTCCGTAATGATTTTGCACTGATTCCATACCGTTCTCCCGCCCCGATAGGGGTTCGACTTGTGGTACTGTGGCGGCACGCTCGTGACGCACTGCACAATCGCAATGTAGGCCTCGGGGCGGACGGAATCAAATCGTTGTTTTGGATCAACACCATAAATGCAACTGATGGACCGATCGATGTTGGTGCGGCGCAACAATTCTGTCTCGTTGTGGTCACAGGGTCCGAGGGCCCGCTGAGCCAATGGAGCTGTATCAGTTGCGAGGCTTCGTCGCGGTCGCCGAGCTCGGTCACCTCACCCGCGCTGCCGAGCGCCTGCACTTGAGTCAGCCGGCGCTCTCGGCGCAGATCAAGGCGCTCGAAGACGAGCTCGGCGTCCAGCTTTTCGCCCGCGGTTCGGCGGGGATGACTCTGACGCCGGCCGGCAAGCGCCTGCTGCCGGATGCCGCGCGGGTGCTCGAAGACGCTGCCGCGCTCCACGGCAAGGCGCGCGGGATCCAGGGCGAAATCGCCGGGCATGTGCGGCTGGGAACGCTGGCCGATCCCGACTTCATCCGCCTCGCCGCCTTCCTCGCGCTCGCGACCGAGCGCTTCCCGCTGGTCGAGCTTGAGCTTCAGCACGAAGTGTCCGGGGCGGCGTTCGAAAAGGTCCGCGACGGCGCGCTGGACGCGAGCTTCTATTACGGCGACCTCGTGCACGCTGCCGTTGAATCGATACCGCTGCGCGGGATCGCCTATCGGGTCGCGGGGCCCGCCGCGTGGCGCGACAAGATCGTCGGCGCGTCGTGGGAGGAAATCGCCGCGCTGCCGTGGCTGATGGCACCGCCGATCAGCACGCACCACGTGCTCGCGACCGCGCTCTTCGCGGAGCGCGGGCGGGCGCCGGCGACACTGATCGGAGCCGACAACGAGCTGGTGATCCGCTCGCTGGTCGCGTCAGGGCTCGGCGTCGCCCTGGTCCGCGACGACCTTGCGCGGGAGGGCGAAGCCGCCGGCGAGCTCGCCGTCTGGGCCGAGGCGCGGCTCGCAACGACGCTCCAGTTCATTTATGCGAGCGAGAAGCACGCGGAGCCCGAGATCCGCGCCCTGGTGGGCGTCATCGGCGATGTGTGGCATGACACGATTGCGCCGCGCAGCGCGAAAGCGCCGGCCGGACCGCACCGGCGCGCCCGCGCTCGCTGAGCTCAAAGGCTATTCGGGAAGCTTCTCGCCCGAACCGCCCATCTCGTTCGGCAGATCCTTCATCTTGGGCAGCCCGTCCTTCATTCGCAGGGCTGTCTCCTGATAGTTCACGTGCAGGGCCGGCTTATGGCGGTAGCCCGGGATCGTGGCGGCATAGACGTCGACGAGGCCCCACAGCGGGTGGTCCGTGAACAGGTGGCCACCGCAGACCTTGCAGAACTTGCGGTAGCTCTTCTCGGTCTTGTGGTAGACGCCGATGTTGGCTTCGCCCTGCGTGACCTTCACCGCGTCGGGCTTCCAGAGGCTGAACGCATTGACTGGCGACGCGGACCAGCTTCGGCACGATTCGCAGTGGCAAAAGCCCGCGGCGACGGGCTCGCCTGTCACTTCGATCGCGACCGCTCCGCAAAAGCACTTTCCTTCGTACATCGCGGGAGCCGCGGATTTCCCGGGCTGCGTGCTCGAGTACGTGGATACGACAGTGGCCATCATCATCTCCTTTTAGGAACGGTCGCGCAGACTGGCGGTCGACACCGGCCGTTCGATTTTGATGCAGGTAAGCTGCATTTCTTCCGCGACGCGCACGATCATGCCGCGCTCCTCGCAAGCGAGCGCGGCGTCGAGGTCGAGGCCGCGATGCACCGCGGCCGCGTGCACGGCGGCCGGCGCCGTCTTCGCCAGCGTGTATTCGGATGCGCCGGCGTCCTCGAGCTCGGCGGGCAGTACGACCATCAGCGCCATCGTGATTGCAGCCATCGCCGCGGCGGCCAGTCCAAACGCCGCGCGGGGTGTGTCGGGTCTGTAGACGTTCATGCTCCGATCCTCTCGCCGATCTCTAGCGATCGAGCATGCAGTCTAGGCGGCGAGTACGGCAGCTCAATTTCACCGCCACGCCCTTTTTGTTTCGTTCGTTGCATCGCGCAACGAATCACTCGGGCGGCGCGACCTCCCCGGCCATCGCCACCTCCGCCACGATGCGGCGGACCTCGCCCGGCAGGAACGGCTTCTCGATCACCGGGCGGCCGTTCTTCGCGACGAACTCGCGCAGCGACGACGCGAGCGTGTCGCCGGTGACGAAGATCACGCGCACGCCCATGCCGGGCCACCACCGCTCGATTTCCTGGTAGAGCGCGCGACCGTCGATGTCGGGCATACGGATGTCGGTGACGATCACGTCGAAGGTCTCGATCGCGAGCCGCTCCAGCGCTTCGCGGCCCGACGCGACGGTCGTCACGCGATGCCATGCGGCGGTCAGAATTTCCGCCAGCATTTCGCGGATCTCGGGCTCGTCGTCGACGACGAGGATCTTGCGTCCGGCGTTCGCCTTCCACGATGGCCCGACGACGGGTCGGTACCTTGGCGTCGACTGCGCCGACCGGCAGCGTGATCGTGAACACCGCGCCGCCCTCGTCCGGGCAGTCGACGGTCAGCGTCCCTCCGTGCGCTTCGACGATGCCGAGGCTCACCGCCAGGCCGACGCCGAGCCCGACGCCGATCGGCTTGGTCGTGAAGTAGGGCTCGAACACCCGCGCGCGGACGGCCGCCGGTATGCCAGGGCCATTGTCGGCCACTGTCACGCGCACGACGTCGGCTCTCGCGTCGAAGCGGCTCGTCACCCGGATTCGGCGTGGCCCGTTCCGTTCCTGCAGCGACTGCTGCGCGTTGATGATGAGGTTGAGCAGCACCTGGTGCAGCTGGTCGGCGTCGGCATGGATCAGCGGGATGTCTTCGTCGAGATCGAGCGATTACGTCGATGCTGCTCGTGCGCACGGCGTAGCCGGTGATGTCCAGCGCCGCCGTCACGACGTCGTTGAGCGGGACCGGCCCCCGCTCCGGCTGCTGCTGTCGCGCCATGGCGAGGAACGTGCGCACGATGCGCGCGCAGCGCTCGGCGGCGCTGCGGATCTTCGTCGCCGCCGCCTGCGTGCCCGGATTTCCCTGCTCCTCGAGCAGCACCGCGCGTGCGACCACGACCGACAGCGGATTGTTGAGCTCGTGCGCGACACCCGCGAGCAGCGAGCCCAGCGCCGCCAGCTTCTCGCGCTGGTAGAGCGATTCGCGCTGCGCGACTGATCTCCTCCGCCGAGCGCTTCTTCTCGGTCGATGTCGCGTGCCAGCGCCAGGATCCGGTCCTTGCCGCCGATGACGGCGCGCTTCACGAAGACCTCGTGCCAGCGCAGCGTGCCGTCCTTGCTCCGGCCGTGCCACTCGATCCGGAGCTGCTCGCCCGCGGAAGCCCGCCCGATCAGCTCCATTGCGTCCTGCTGCGTGTACGGGCGCTCGCCGGTCCCCAGCTCGCCGATCGTCGAGCTGGCGGAACTCCTCGCGCGTGTAGCCGAACGTTGCGCAGGCCTTCGGATTGACGTCGACGATCGCACCGCTGTGCGGATCGTGCACGAAGATCGAGTCCTCGGCCGCGTCGAAGATCGAGCGGTAGCTCGCCTCGGAAGCTTCGAGCTCCTTCTGCACTTGCACCCGTTCCTCGATGTCGTGCCGCAGCCGTATCTGCGTGTTGGCGACCACCAGCGCCATCGCGTCGAACGCAGCGGCCGAGGCGGCCGAGCTCGTCCTTGTCCGCCGAGATCGCTGCGCGCGGCGAGGTTGCCGGCCGCGAGCTCTTCCGCCGCGTGCACAAGCCGCGCCGTACGCCGCGTGAGCAGGAAGTGGAAGACGAGCCACATCGCCAGCGCGAGCGCCGTCACCCAGCCGGCCCAGTACAGCGACTGCTGGACCACCTGGGCGCGCGCCTCGGCCTTGTAGCGCTTGAGGTCGTAGGCGAGCACCACGTTGCCGGTGCGCGAAGGCCGCAGCGTCGTCGCGCTCGGTGCCGACGAGCAGGTCGGCGCGACCGAGCAATTCGTCGCCGGTCGACACGATCGTCATGCCGGCGCGGCTCTCGGACGTCATGGCCCCGGACTGCCACAGTTGCGGGAATACGTCCTCGATCGGGCGCCCGAGCCACGCGCGCCGCGTCGAGGCGATGACAACGTCGCGGTCGTCGGTCAACGTCGCGAACAGGACGTCGTGATTGTGCGCGAGCACCGCGATCTCGTGCTGCGCGGCCTCGCGGTCGCCCTTGAGCAGCATGTACTCGAGCGTGCTCTGCAGCCGCGACATCTCCTCGGCAAGGCGCTTCCGGCCGTCCTCCTCGGCTTCGCGCTCGGCCTGCGGCACGTGGTAGAGCAGGTTGACCGCGGAGAGCATCGCCGCGAATACGAGCAGGATCAGCGGGACCGTGACCTTGAGCGACGCGGGGACGCGGAGATTCATCGCGACAGGTCCTGCAGCGGCCCCGGCGCCAGCACGCGCTCGATCTCGAGCTCCGACCGCAGGAGCTTCGAGCTCACCATCAGCGCCATCAGCCGGCGGCCGGTGACCGCCAGCTCGGGCGTTGGGCCGCCGACAGCATCCGCACGTTCTCCTCGCGCGACGGAATGTGCAGCCCGCGCAGCGCTTCCTGGAACTGCTCGCCCGTCGTCTGCTGCCGGATCGCCCATGCGGCGCGCCGCGTCGACCGGATCGCTTCTTCATGTAGTCGATCGCGTCGAACCAGCCGTTGAGCAGCGCGCGGACCGCCTGCCCGGCCGCCGCTCGACCACGGTCGCGCGCACGGCGAGGAGATCGACGATCTCGCCCGGGATCTGCGTGCTGTCGAACAGCGTCTTCGCGCCCGCCCGCAGGAACTGGCGCGCGATACGGATCGAACGTGACCGCGCCATCGACCTGGCCCTTTTCGAACGCGCCGGGCTGCTCGTTCGATTCGAGGTGCACGACGTTGACGTCGCCGGCCTGCATGCCGTTCAGCGCGAGCGCGCGGCTCAGCACGAACGCGCCGAGCGCGCTGCTCTCCACCGCGACCGACTTGCCCTTGCAGGTCGCGCATCGTCGCATGCCGCGGCGGCCCACCACGACGTCGGCGCCGTGCGAGACGTCGACGACGAGGACGATGCGCGGCTGAAAGCCGTCGACGGCAAGCCCGAACAGCTCGTCGAGGCTGATCACCATGCCGTCGATCGCCTGGTTGCGAAACGCGCGCAGCACCTCGCTCGCGGACGGGTACTCGACGAGCTGCGATCTGGCGCGGATCGAAGCGGCCGAGCTCGCGCGCGAGGTAGAGCGGCTCGCTGCCGATCCAGACGTTGGTGCCGATCCGCAGCGCGGTCTCCGGCTCCCGCATGCAGCCGGACAGCGGCAGCAGCGAGGAGCAGCGCAGCCCAGGAGCTGCAGGAGCCGGTGCGCGTACGGCCGTGCGGCGGGCGCCACCTCTAGCCTCCGTCCGGCACGAAGAGATAGCCCTCGTTGCGCACGGTCCGGATGAACCGCGGATGCTCGGGATCGGGCTCGATCTTCTTGCGCAGCCGCATGATGCGCAGGTCCACGCTGCGGTCGAACGGATCCCAGTCGCGCTGCCGGTCGAGATTGAGGATGCGCTCGCGCGACAGCGGGCGGTTCGGATGCTCGCGCCAGCGCCTTCAGCAGATCGAACTCGAGCGGCGACATCGGCACCTCGGCGCCCGTCTCGTCGGTAAGGCGATGCGCCGCGAGGTCGAGCACGCAGCGGCCGATGCGCACCCTCTCGTCGCCGATGTCGGCGCGGTTAGCGGCCGACGTGCGGCGCAGCACGCTCTTCACGCGCGCCGACGAGCTCGCGCGGGTCGAACGGCTTGGGCACGTAGTCGTCGGCGCCCATCTCGAGGCCGACGATCCGGTCGACGACGGTCGTCGCCGACGTCAGCATGACGATCGCGATCTTCGCGTAGCGCTCGCGCAGATGCCGCGCGAGGCTCAGGCCGTCCTCGCCCGGCATGATGGATGTCGACGCAGCACGAGGTCGAACGGCTGCTTCGCGGCGGCCGCGCGCGCCGCGCGTGGCGCTCTCGGCGCCGACCACGTTATAGCCCTGCGTCGCGAGGTACTCCTCGAGCACCTCGCGCACGTCCGGCTCGTCGTCGACGATAAGCAGGGTGGGCTTGGGACTCTCGGGCGCCATGCGACTCCTTCCGGCCGCGTCAAGCGGGCGACGCTCGGGCGTCGCGAGGGAATCGGGCATCGTACTACCGAGCACTGCTTGCGAGCTCATGAACGCCCTCCGTGAGCGGGCCCGGCCTCGGAAAAACCACTATTGCAATGCATCATTTTCGCCATCCTCGTCGAGAACGCGCCCGGCGTGCCGCCCTCGAGTGCCGGGCCCTGCGGGCGCAAGGATAAAGCCGTTCGCCGTCGTTTCGATACGGTCAAGGCCCGGTTGATACAAATGAAACAAAGGCGATGCGTTGCTGAAGTTCGCGTGTCGTATCGCATTCCTAGACTCCACTTGCACCCCGACGCATTGGAGACAGACGTGCATCAGCAACGCATGAGATCGATCGTGGACGCGCGCGCGCGCAGCGACGCCGCGCCTCAGGAACTGAGCGGTCCGCTTCTGACCAGCAGCATGTGGCTCTACCTGGGCTTCATCGGTGCCGCCCTCTTCGGAGCGGGGCTCGTCGCGCTCTTCGACGGCGCGCCGCACTTCATCGCGCTGGCGCTCGCCATTGGCGGCGCCGTCGCCGCACCGCTCTGCTGGCTGCGCGCGCGGCTGGCCATCGACGGGGCACCGCGACGGCCGCGCTCGGTGCGCGATGCGTCGTTCCTGGCGGGTCCCGAAGTCACGAGGCTCGGGCGCCACGCACAGGACTGCGCCGAGCTCGCCGCATGGCCCATCGCGGGCCGGACGGGACCGCTGTCGCATCGCTAGCCATGTCGTTCACCATCGACCGCCTGCACGCAGGCGCCCGCTCGATCATCGCTTCGCACTTCCTCGCGTTGTCGGTGCGGGATCGCTATTCGCGGTTCGCGATCTCGGCGCCGCCGCAACTCGTGGCCAAGTATGTCGACGGCATCGACTTCGCGCGCGATGCCGTGCTCGGCGTCCACGAGACCACGGTCCGCCTCGAGGATCCAGGCGCGCTCATCGGCGTCGCCCACACTGCGTTCGAAGGGGATCTGGCGGAGTTCGGCCTGTCCGTGCTCCCGGCCCATCGTGGACAAGGCTTGGGCAGCGCGCTGCTCGACCGCGCGGTCGCGCTCGCGCGAAGCCGCGGGATGCGCCGGCTCTGGATGCAGTTCCTCTCGCACAACGTGCCGATCATGCGGATCGCGCGGAAGGTCGGCATGCGCGTCGTCCCGCACGGCGTGCACACGTGCGCGCATCTCGACCTGTCCGGCCGGTTCGCGCGCGATACAAACGATACGCGATTCGCGTGGACATGAAATCGCGCGGCCACGATCGCCGCCTACAGTGGGCTCATGTTACCCGGAACGAACCTGCTGTCGAACGCCATGCCTCGCGTAGGAGCTGCGCCGCCCGAGACGCATTGGAGCCGCATCTTCTACGTCGATCTTTTTGCCGCCGAACCCGCTCGTCGCCTCGACTCCCCCCCTAGAGGGGACGAGCGGGTCTCGGAGCTTCACGACGCGCGCACGCAGAGCGTTCGAGCACGCGCCCGCGGGTCGGCGCGGCGCGAGCCGGAGCAGCTGACGTTGCACGCGGCCGACGGCTATCCGATCGTCGCGCTTCGCTACGCGCCATCGCAACTGGCGCACACGCACCTGGTCGTCGCCGGCGCGATCGGCGTTCCGCAGCGCTTCTACCGCCGCTTCGCCGAGTTCGCGGCCGCGCACGGCTACTCGACGCTGACGCTCGACTATCGCGGCATCGGACTCTCCGCTCCGGCGAGCCTCAAGGACTTCCGGATGGACTACTTCGACTGGGGTCGCCTCGATCTCGCGGCCGCCGTTGCCGCGATGAGCGGTGACCGCGTGCCACTCTGCATCGTGGGCCATTCGTTCGGCGGACACTCCTTCGGCGTGCTGCCCAACTGCGAACGCGTGGCCGCGTTCTATACGTTCGGCACCGGCGCCGGATGGCACGGCTGGATGCCCATTCTCGAGCGGATCCGCGTGCTGGCGCTGTGGCACGCGCTGGGCCCGCTGCTCACCCGCTGGAAGGGCTACCTGCCGTGGAGCCTCCTCGGCATGGGCGAAGACCTGCCCTTGGACCTCTACCGGCGGTGGAAGCAATGGTGTCGTCGCCCGAACTACTTCTTCGGTGACCCGAAGATGCGTCATCTGGCGGCCAGCTTCGACCGCGTCCGCGCGCCACTGATGGCCGCGAACTCGACCGACGACCGCTGGGCGCCGCCGCAGTCGCGCGACGCGTTCATGACCGGCTACCGGAACGCAGCGCTCGAGACGCTCGATGTGGATCCATCGCGCATCGGCCTGCGTGCGATTGGTCACATGGGCTATTTCAGGCCCGACGCAACGCCGCTCTGGGCATCGGCGCTCGCGTGGCTCGACGCCCACCGGAGCGTCCGCAAGACCTCCGCCAACTCGATGGCTGACTGACAACAATGACTACACTGCGCAAGCCGACTGATGTTCCCGAACCGGGCGTGGCCGACAAGGCTCTCGCCAGCGATCCGATGCCGCGCGGCGACGCCCGCGTCGTCTATCTGCATCGCGGACCCGCAGGCAACGACCCGCTGCTCGACGATCGGGTCAAGCGCGAGCGCGACATCGAGCCTTGGCTGTGGACGTCGCTGCCGCCGGATTCCGTCGGCGCCCAGGCTTACCTGGAGGCGATCTCCGCCACCAAGCCGGGAGCGACCGAAACGCACCAGGCCGCACGCGCGTATCGCTCGTACGCGTTCGGCGAGATCACCGTCGCGGTCGTGACGACCATGGTCGAGAGCATCCTGGAAATGCTCGCGCGCTGGCAGCAATACCGGCAGGCGAGGGAGATCCGTCGCGCGCTGGCGGAGCTCGACGATCGGACGCTGCATGATCTCGGCCTGTATCGGGGTGAGATCGCTTCGGTGGCAGCGGAAGTCACCGGCAGCGCGGAGCGAACCCGGATGCTCTCTGCGTTGACGCGCAACGGCTTCCTCATGTAGCCGGCGCGACCGTCCTGCCGCCGACGCTGTTAGACTCGGCGGCATGACAGCGTCCGCCTTCGTTCGCGCGCGCGCAGCGGTCGCGTTGGCTTTCGCGATCGGGCTCTGGCCTCATGATGCGCTCGCGATCTTCATCGTCAGTGAGCCGTGGACCAAGCCCGCTTCCCGCGGGCAGACCACCGAGGCCTACATGGAGCTCACGAGCACCGAGGGAGCGACGCTCGTGGGCGTCCGCTGCGACAGCGCCGGCCGCATCGAAATCCGGGCGCCCGATTCGACGCGTCCGTTGGCCGAGCTCTCCTTGTCTGCGGGTCAAAAGCTTCTGCTCGCGCCCAAGGCGTACCGCGTCGTTCTCCGCGGCGTGGGCCGCACGTTCAAGCTTGGCGAGTACGTGCCGATGGTGCTGATCGTCCGGGCCGGCGACGGCAGCCGACAGGAGATCCCGCTCGAGGCGGAAGTTCGCCTGCATTCGCCGACCGACGACCACCGCCACCCGCATCAGCACACGCACTGAGGCACGGGCCGTCCGCCGGCCGCTATCGGCAAGTCGTGCCGGACACGGTGAAGATCTGTCGCATGATCGAACCGAGGGCCGCGATCAGCCCGAGCGTTCGCAATGAGCGCCCGCTGCACCTCTCGTTTGCCCGCTTCCGCGGTGGGGTCTCCTATGTCTCGCCGCGCGATTTGGTGCGCTTCCGTGGTGCGGATTTCTTCGCGGGAGCCGCGCTTTTGCCGGCGGGGACCTTCCCGGCGCCGGTTAGCCGGGCCGAGACCCAATGCCGGGTCGCGTCGACCCGTGATAACCTGACGATAACCTGAACTTGGTGGCGTTGAATCGCCTATCCGTTATCCAGTAGGGAACGACAGTGCATAGGCAGCCGTTGCCACTGGCTTCGACGTTGTGGAAGACGGCCCTGCGAATGGTCGAGCAACCGTCACGCACGAGGTATGCGTGACAGGCGGTTGGCAGTATCGCCGGGAGCCGTTTAGGGTCAAGCTGAGTAGCAGGACTCTGTTTTGCGTCCAGCTTTGGATGCAAGTCCGCGAGGTCGGATTGTCCGAGCATGTCCCGGAAATAGCAGATCCGACGCCCCCGACCGACCCCCTTGAGCCTGGAAGCCAAGGCTTTCTCATCAGATCGCTGCCTGTTGCGCGGGCGCAGTCACCCATACGAAGGCACGCGGGATACGTGTCCTACGTGCCATCGCAATACCACCGCTACTATCTGGATCTCCGTCAGTCCTTCGCGGACTACAAAGCAAAGTTTTCGTCGAAGACACGTTCGACGATCAATCGCAAGATTCGGAAGTACGCCGAGCACTGCGGCGGCGCGATAAACTGGAAGGTGTACCGTAGTGTCGATGAAATCATCGAGTTCCATCGACTGGCGCGTTTCGTCTCCGCGAAGACCTATCAGGAAAGGCTGCTTGATGCCGGGCTCCCGGCATCCGCAGCGTTCGTTCGAGACATGGAAACAAACGCTCGAGAGGGGCGCGTTCGCGGATACATCCTCTTCGACCGTCAGCGTCCCGTTTCATATCTCTATTGCCCGATCGTCGACGGCGTACTCCTCGGCCAGTATCTTGGCTTTGATCCCGAGTATGCAGAGTGGTCGGTGGGCATGCTGCTGCAATGGTTTGCCCTGGAGAACATGTTCGAGGAAGGTGCATTCAAGCTCTTCGATTTTGCCGAAGGCGAGTCCGAGCACAAGCGACGGTTCAGCACTGCCAGCGTTCGTTGCGCTGACATATTTTTCCTCCGCGCCAGCGTGCGCAACATTCTTCTGGCCCGGGCGCACCTTTGGGTTTCGAGGTTACCCGGCTGGGGCGGCGAGCTCCTCGATCAATTAGGTCTCAAGGCCCGCATCAAGAAGCTTATGCGGTCTGCAAACTGACGGACTCGGCAGCGGCGGATCAGTAAAGCGGCGCCATAAACGCCCTGGCGTAACGTCCGACGACCTCGATTCCCGCTCCGGGATCCGTCCTGCGACTGAGCAAGCCGACGACGCGCACGTGAAGATTGCTTCACATGCGCGTCGCGGATCCGAGCCTTCAGAGCGGCGCCTGCCCCGGGCAGAGCCCCAACGTGTCGCCGCTCGCGAGATGATCGTCCATCTCGTCGGGGAAATGCACCTTCATCGTCTTCGCCTTCTTTCCCTTGTCATGGCAGACGTACACCTGGTCGAGATCGATCCGATAGCCCTGGTAGTAGTCGGCCGCGAGCGGCCAGCCGGTCCCGACCAGCGTCGTGCCATCCGCCGAGATCGTGGCGCCGAGGAACTGCCAGCGCGACGCTTCGAGTACGCCCTGTCCCTGCAGGAAATCGGACAGCAGGACCCAACCCATCTTCGGCGTGTAGATCGCCGCGTCATCGATGCCGACTGTGAGCAGCCGCGACGAGCCGGTGACGACCTTGCCGTCGTCGGACACCGAGTAGGCGACGGTCTCGCGATCCTCGCAGACGTTCTCGCCCGTGTCCCAGTTGGTGTAGCACACCTGGCCCGGATAGCGGCCAAGATTGGTCACGCCCTTCGCCGGCGTCCACTGGTACGCGTCCTTGAGTTGCGGGCCGCCGTACATGCCGACCGCGATCGTGCCCGCGGAGTTGACGCCCGTCACCTCGCCGACCCAGCCGCCGAAGACGTTGTCACCGCTCGGATCGCGCAGCAGCGTCTGGCTGTTGCCGGTCCAGATCGAACCCACGCGGAAGCCGCCCGCTTCGGGAATCTCTTCCCAGCCGCCGACGACGACGCCGGTGCCCGACACCGCATTCGCGCGTGACGAGCCTTCGCAGGAAAGGGTTCCGCCCGCGCCATCAGGACATTGCTGCCCCGCGCTCTTCTTCGGCAAGGTTTTGGTGCCGCTCTTCGGCGTCCACTTGAACGCATAGGCGTGCGCGCAATCGACGAACACGAGGCCGACGGCCGTCGATCCGTCGCTGGAGAGGTCGTAGACGTTGCTCGCGGATTCGCCGCAGCCCTCGAACTGGTCCGCGATCGACGTCCAACCGCTCTGTTTCGTCCACACGGCCGCGCGCTCCTGAAAGTCGGGGCCGTACGGAGTGTCGACGTTCACGTCCACCGAGCCGCCCACGACACGCCCGTCGCCGGAGACCGCCGCGATGAACCCGGCGCCGCCGATCGATGTGGCGCCGGCCTTCTTGGTCCAAATCCAGAACGGCGACTGGAAGTTGCCGTAGGCGCCGACGACCTTGTTCCCGTTGTCCGAGACCGACGAAACCAGCACGTACGGAATGTGGGTGAACTGCGGCGCCCGCGCGATGCCGTTGACGGCGATCTGGATCTCGCGCACCTCGCCCGCCTGGACGACGATCGGCGTCGCGACGCACGCGTCGTCACGCGTCGCATCGCCGCTTTCGTTGGCGTTCCAGTACTCCTCCGGTCCAAGCAGGATCGCCTTGGGCGTGCTGAAGCCGCCGTCGGCGAGCTGGTCGATGTAGACGACGTAGCTCGCGCCGGGCACGAGACCGGTCATCGTGAAGCTGCCATCGGGGCCCAGCAGGCCCTGCGTCAGGTCGCCCGAGATCCGCGACATCGCATCCATCCGGTTGCCCTGGTCCACGCGACGAGCGATGACGTTGATGCCGGTCAGCTCGCTCGCGCCGTCCTTGGCCACGATGCGGCCCTTGAGCGTACCGGTAGTCTTCGCGTAGTTGGCCGCGGGATAGAGCGACGACAGCGCCGCCATGTCGTCGGCGACATTGATCGTGGCCATCTCGGGGCTGTTGTAGGTCGAGCTCCATGGGAACGGATCGATCACCGGGTACATCGTCTCGATCTGTGCCATCGTCGGGTAGGGCGCGACCTTGCCGCACTGGTCCGGCCCGGCCTGCTCGGGGCCGTCGATCGTGCCGAAATCCGGATTGGCCTGGTTGCGCGAGTAGTAGCCGTTGGTCTGCGTGTGCGCGAGACCGATCGCGTGCCCGAACTCGTGCGTGACGACGCCCGAAGTGGGCTCACCCGGCGTGTAGTCGGGCCAGAAGTCCTTGTAGTTGTCCTCGCCGCGGATGATGACCCAGCCTTCGACGATCTCGTTCGAGCCTTCGCTCGCGAGGAACTCCGGCGATGCGATGCCGAGGACGCCCGGGCCCGCGCCCATGAAATCGGAGAGGACGCTGCCGTCGCTGTCGAAGATCACCTGGACGCCGCCGCCGTTCGAAGCGCCGATGATCTGTCCGGCGTTGGCGCCGGTGACGTCGAACGGCAGCGTTCCGGCGATCACCGCGCGGAAGCTTGACGTCGGCACCGACGACCATTGCTTGAGTGCGTTCGCGACCAGCTTGTTCGCGGTCGCGTTGTCGAGCGCGCCGAGCGACCCCTGGTCGGTGTAGACCTTGACCGTGCCCTCCCAGTGCGCGGGCTTGAGCGTGCCGCCGCTCGGGACGACATAGAGCGGGCCGCCGGCGAGCGCCGGCGCGGCCAGCGCGGCCAGCGCGCAGGCTGCGAGACCGAACGCGCCGCGTTTCAGCAGGCGGATGACGATGGAATTAGCGCTTGGCATGACCGATGCTCCCATTCTTGACCCAGTTGCCGTCGACGGCGCGATGCAGGAACTTGCGCAGCGTGGCCTCGTTCACCGGCCCCTGCTTGGTGTCGACCATCTGCTGCTCGGCGCTGTCGAGCAGCACCCGATTCACCGTCACGTTGCGGAAGAGAGTTGCGTTGTCGTGGGCGTTGAGCGCGGCGCCGTTGCCCGTGCTCAACTTGCCGTAGCCAAGGCCCACTGTGGTCTGCAAGCCGGTGTATTTCGCCTTCGGATAGAGGAACACGATCGCCGACTCACCGGCCCGCCACGTGGGCCAGCCGGCCGGGCGAGCGCCGAGGTGAACGCGTCCGTCGGGCATCGTCCGCGGCGCGGCAAGTCCGAACTGCCGGAACGTGTAGCTCGCACCCTTCTGCCCGCGAATCGAGTCAGACACGTTGAGCGTGACTTCGGTATAGGGGATTCCCTTGGCATCGAAACCGTCGGTGACCTTCGTCACGTGCCCGGCGACGATCGTCTGCGCGTTGTCGAGCAGGTCGACGATGCTCATGGGCTGGACCGTCGTGGCATGGCCCGGTGCACTGGCAAGGGAGAGCAACGCGGCTGAGGCAAGAGCGCAGGCCGCTGCGCGGAGTTTCTTCGGACTCATTGGGGCGTCATCCTCTGGTTCACGAAAAAAAAACGTGCCCGGCACGACGTCACCGGGCACACAAGAGCGGCGGAGAATAAGGGCTCTCGCCGCCGCCGCCAACCCCTCGCGTCGGGGGGGGTCGCGGCGGCGTAAGCCCGCGCGACTGTGCTACCTTTCCGCGCATTGCGCGCGGACTCTGCGCGAACCCTGCTCGCCATGCCTGCGGCCACCGTCGATCCGGGTCTGGTCCTGAAGATCACGCCTCCGCGGTTGCGGCGCGTGCCGGCGCCAGAAGCGTGGCTCGCGCGCAACACGGACCGGCTGCGCGATACCCCGATCGGCGTCGTGCGGGCACCGGGAGGGTTCGGGAAGACAACGCTCTTAGCCGAGCTCCGCCGCCGTTTGCTCGCGCAAGGCCGCGACGTCGGCTGGCTCCTGCTCGACGCTCGCGACAGCGGGCCCCGTCTGGCCGAAGGCCTGGTCGCATCGCTGCGCGCGGCGACGGGCGATGCACGTTTCGGCGTGTCCGCAAGCCACGCCGCGAAAGTCCCCGGTGGTGAGATCGACGCGCTGACGGCGTTGCTCGCCGACGTCGCGCTGCACCCGCGGCCGATCGCGCTTCTCCTCGATGGCGCACAGGATCTGCCGGTGGCGACCGCCGGCCTCGTGTTGCCCTATCTGCTGCACAACGAGCCCGCGAACCTGCACGTCGCCATCGCGAGCCGCCGGGCCTTGCCCGTGCCCTTGCTCGAGCTCAAGGCGCGCGGTGACCTGGTGATGCTGACCGCGGATGACTTGCGGCTGCGGCTGTCGGAGACCATCGCATTCCTGCGCGAACGCCTGGGCTCGCAGATCGACGCCGACACCGGCGCGCGCGTCCACGAGGCGACCGAAGGCTGGCCGATCCTGGTCCAGCTGGCGGCGTCGGTCATCGAGGCCGATCCCGCCGTCGTCAAGCGCGGGCTCGCGCGCGGTTCGCGCGACCTCGGGCGTTACTTTCGCGAGTCCGTGCTCGGACGGCTCGAACCGCACGTCGCCGACTTTGTCGTCGCGTGCTCGATGCTCGATGTGCTGCACCCCGACCTCTGCCGGGCCGTCACCGGCGACCCGAACGCGGCGGCACTGCTCGAGGAGCTGCACCATACGACACCGATCCTCACCGCAGTCGAGGACGAGCCGTGGGCGCGGATGCATCCGCTCGCGCGCGCAGCGTTCGAACCCCAATTCGCGGCGCTCCCCGTCGAAGAACGCCATGCGCTGCATTGGCGCGCCGCGCAGTGGCTGCGCGAGCACGGTGATCCCGAAGTCGCGGCGCGGCATGCGCTTGCCGCCGGCCGCGACGACGTCGCGCACGAGTGGGTCGGTATGCACCTGTATTCGCTCGCGCTCTCGGGGAACTTCGCCGAGGTGCTCGCATGGGCCGAGCGGCTTCCGGGCTCGATCCTCGCGCTCCCGCGAGTCGGACTGGCGATCGCAAGGTCCTACGGCATGTCGTACCAGCCCGCTGCGGCCTTGCGGCAGCTCGCGAGCATCGTCGCCGATCGGGATCCCGACGTGCGTTTCGAGCGCGACCTGTTCCAAGCCGGGCTCTCCGTCTACGCCGACGACCTCGAGACCGCGCAGGCGTTGCTGGACGCGCTCGGCGAGCCCGAGCCCGTCGGGCACGAATTGCTGCATCTGATGTACGCGAATGCGATGTCCTACCTGGACCTCGAAGCGGGGGAGACCGAGCGGTTGCGGCAGCGGCAGGCGGCGGCGCGCGCCGCCGTCGCGGTCTCGGACGAGATCTTCCCGACCATCCACGGCGACCTGGCGCTGGCGCTGAGCTACCTGCGCGAGGGCCGCCCGAGGCTCGCCGAGCAGGCTGTGGCGCCGGCACTCGCGAAACTGGAGCGCTCGAACGGCCGGCGCAATTCCGCAACCTGCGCGCTCGTTCCCGCGCTCGCCGCCGCGTTCTGGCAGCAGGACCGGCGTGACGAAGCCGAATCGGTGCTGGCCTTCCGGATCGACGTCGTTGAGCGCGCCGGGATTCCCGAATCGATTGCGATCGCGCACGCGGTCGCCGCACGCGGGGCCTATGCCCATGGCGACGAAGGACGGGCGCTCGCCAGTCTGGAACGTCTGCACGCGCTGGGCGAGGAACGGCAACTCGCGCGCCTGGTCGCGGCGAGCCTGGTCGAGCAGATCCGCATCCACGCGCCGCTGCGGCGCGGCGCGACCTGCGAAGCGCTGTACGAACGCCTCGCGCGCTGCCTGGCGAAAGCGGGACGCGTCGGCGCTCGCTTCACGACGCTGCGCGCGCTCGCACGTGCGCGGGTCGCCCTTGCGAAAGCGGATACCGCAGCAGCCGCAGCCGCGCTGATCGAGGCGTGTGCGGTCGCCCGCGAGACGAAGCAATCGCGGGACTGGCTCGAAGCCCGGGTTCTGCAAGCGCTCGTCGCAGACGCGGACGCCCCCGAGATCATCGCATCGCTGCGGGAATCGCTGAGCCTCGCCGAGGCCAACGGCTTCGTCCGGTTGTTCGCGGACGCGCATCCCGGATTGATCGACGTTGTTCGCGTTTTCGCTCGACAACATCCGGGCGAATGCGGCGCGTCGGCCGCCTTCATCGATCGTGTCCTCGGGCGCACTGGACGTGCTGCGAGCGTGGCGCCGGGCCTGCGCGAGCGCATCGCCGCACCGGCGCTCCTGACCTCGAAGGAGGCAGCAATCGTCGAGCTGCTCGCCGCGGGAATGTCCAACAAGGAGATCGCGCGAGCGACGGACTCCGGACCGGAGACCGTCAAATGGCACCTCAAGAACCTGTATGCGAAGCTCGACGCCGCCAACCGCCGGCACGCGGTGGAACGGGCACGAATGATGGGACTGCTCGCCGGAGGCCGGACGCACGGGTGAAAAAAAGCCAGCGGATCGCTCCGCCGGCCGGTGATGCGAACTTCGTGAATCGGTGATCAGGCCGCGTCGGCCGAGATCTCCGTCGTCGGGGTCGTCGTTCCCTCCGCAGGGGGATGCTCCTCGCCCGGCGCCAGGAATCCGACCTCGGGTCCCAAGAGTTTCTGCTTCTTCCGCGCGTTGTGATACGCGAGGCCCGTGCCCGCCGGGATCAGACGGCCCACGATCACGTTCTCCTTCAGGCCGCGCAGATCGTCCTTCTTGCCCATGATCGCGGCTTCGGTGAGCACGCGCGTGGTTTCCTGGAACGACGCCGCCGAGATGAACGAGTCGGTCGACAGCGACGCCTTGGTGATCCCGAGCAGCATGTGCTCGTAGATCGCCCCGTGCTTGCCCTCTTCCTTCGTCACCTTGTCGTTCTCGTCCAATAGATCCGAGCGCTCGACCTGCTCGCCCACGATGAAGCGCGTGTCGCCGGCATCCGTCACCTGCACCCGGCGCAGCATCTGCCGCACGATCACCTCGATGTGCTTGTCGTTGATCTTCACGCCCTGCAGCCGGTAGACGTCCTGCACCTCGTCGGTGATGTAGCGCGCGAGCGCCTCCACACCGAGGAGCCGCAGGATGTCGTGCGGGTCCGCCGGCCCATCGACGATCGACTCGCCCTTGTTCACCACCTGGCCGTCGTGCGCGGTGACGTGCTTGTCCTTCGGGATCAGGTACTCGTGCGCCACGCCGTCGAGATCGGTGATCACGAGGCGCTGCTTGCCCTTCGTATCCTTGCCGAACGACACCGTGCCCGTCACCTCCGCCAGCGTGCCCGCATCCTTCGGCGCGCGCGCCTCGAACAGCTCCGCCACGCGCGGCAGGCCGCCCGTGATGTCGCGCGTCTTCGACGTCTCCTGCGGGATCCGCGCGAGCACCTCGCCCACGCCGACCTGTTGGCCGTCCTTGACCGTGATGATCGAGCCCAGCTGGAACGTGATATTGACCGGCAGCTCGGAACCCGGCAGCTTGATCTCGTCGCCGTTGTCGTCGAGCAGCTTCACCTGCGGCCGCACGCCCTTCGCCGCCGTCCCGACGCGCTTCTTCGGGTCGATGACCACGAGCGTCGACAGGCCGGTGACTTCGTCGACCTGCTTCGCCACCGTCACGCCTTCCTCGACGTTCTCGAACTTCACGCGGCCCGGGTACTCGGTGACGATCGGGCGCGAGGTCGCGTCCCACGTCGCGAGGACCTTGCCCGCCTTGACGATGTCGCCTTCCTTGACCTGCAAAGTCGCGCCGTACGGCACCTTGTGGCGCTCGCGCTCGCGGCCGCTCTCGTCGTGGATTGTCACTTCCGCCGAGCGCGCGATCACGACCAGCTCGCCCTTCGCGTTGGTGACGTAGCGCATTTGCGCCGAGAACCGCACCGTGCCCGCCGACTTGCTCTCGAGCTGCGACGCCGCCGCCGTCCGCGACGCCGCGCCGCCGATGTGGAACGTCCGCATCGTGAGCTGCGTCCCCGGTTCGCCGATCGACTGCGCGGCGATCACGCCGACCGCCTCGCCGACGTTGACGAGATGGCCGCGGCCCAGGTCGCGCCCGTAGCACTTGGCGCACAGGCCGTAGCGCGTGTCGCAGGTGAGCGGCGTGCGCACCTTCACTTCGTCGATGCCGAGAAACTCGATCTGCTCGACTTCGTCCTCGCCCAGCAGCGTGCCAGCTTCGTAAAGCGTTTCCTGCGACTCCGGATTGACGACGTCGGCCGCGACGGTCCGTCCGAGGATCCGCTCGCGCAGCGCCTCGATCACTTCACCGCCTTCGACCAGCGCCTTCATCGCGACGCCGTTGCTCGTCCCGCAATCGTCCTCGGTGACGACCAGGTCCTGCGTAACGTCGACGAGACGCCGCGTGAGATAGCCGGAGTTCGCCGTCTTCAACGCCGTGTCGGCCAGGCCCTTGCGCGCGCCGTGCGTGCTGATGAAGTACTGCAGCACGTTCAGGCCCTCGCGGAAGTTCGCGGTGATCGGCGTCTCGATGATCGAGCCGTCCGGCTTCGCCATCAGGCCGCGCATGCCGGCGAGCTGCCGGATCTGCGCCGCCGAGCCGCGGGCACCCGAGTCCGCCATCATGTAGATGGAGTTGAACGAGTCCTGCTTCTGCTTGACGCCCTTGCTGTCGGTGACCTCCATCGAACCGAGCTGCGCCATCATCGCCTTCGCGATGTCGTCGCCGGCGCGGCCCCAGATGTCGACCACCTTGTTGTAGCGCTCGCCCTGCGTGACGAGGCCCGAGGTGTACTGCGCCTCGATCTCCTTCACCTCGCTTTCGGCCTTGGCGATGATCGTGTGTTTCTCGGCCGGCACCAGCATGTCGTCGGCGGCGAACGAGATGCCGCCGCGCGTGGCCAGGCTGTAGCCCGCCTGCATCAGCTTGTCGGCGAAGATCACCGTCTCGCGCAGCCCGCAGCGGCGGAAGCTCACGTTGATGATCCGCGAGATTTCCTTCTTCTTGAGCGGCTTGTTGATGTTGTCAAACGGCAGCCCGGCCGGGAGAATCTCCGACAGCAGCGCGCGGCCGACCGTCGTCTCGTAGCGGACGGGCTTCTCGGTCTTCTCGCCGCCGGCGCCGATCTCGACTTCCTTCAGGCGCACCTGGATCTTCGCATGGAGCTCGATCTGCCGTGATTCGTAGGCGCGCTGGACTTCGGCGAGATCGGTGAAGATCATTCCCTCGCCCAGCGCGTTGATCTTCTCGCGCGTCGCGTAGTAAAGACCGAGCACGATGTCCTGCGACGGCACGATGCACGGCTCGCCGTTCGACGGCAGCAGCACGTTGTTAGACGCCAGCATCAGCGTGCGCGCCTCCATCTGCGCTTCGAGCGACAGCGGCACGTGGACGGCCATCTGGTCGCCGTCGAAGTCGGCATTGAACGCCGTGCAGACGAGCGGGTGCAGCTGGATCGCCTTGCCTTCGATCAGCACCGGCTCGAACGCCTGGATGCCGAGGCGGTGGAGCGTCGGCGCCCGGTTCAGCATCACCGGATGCTCGCGGATCACGTCTTCCAGGATGTCCCAGACGACGGGCTCCTGCGACTCGACCATCTTCTTCGCGGCCTTGATCGTCGTGGCGAGACCCATCGTCTCCAGCTTGTTGAAGATATAGGGCTTGAAGAGCTCGAGCGCCATCAGCTTCGGCAGCCCGCACTGGTGCAGCTTGAGCTGCGGGCCGACGACGATCACCGAGCGGCCGGAGTAGTCGACACGCTTGCCGAGCAGGTTCTGGCGGAAGCGGCCGCCCTTGCCCTTGATCATGTCGGCGAGCGACTTCAGCGGCCGCTTGTTGGCGCCGGTCATCGCTTTGCCGCGGCGGCCGTTGTCGAGCAGCGAGTCGACGGCCTCCTGCAGCATCCGCTTTTCGTTGCGGACGATGATGTCGGGCGCCTTCAGCTCGAGCAGCCGCTTCAGCCGGTTGTTGCGGTTGATCACGCGGCGATAGAGGTCGTTCAGGTCCGAGGTCGCGAAGCGGCCGCCGTCCAGCGGGACGAGCGGGCGCAGCTCCGGCGGCAGCACCGGCAGCACCTCGAGGATCATCCACTCGGGCTTGATACCCGACTTGTGGAAGGCCTCGAGCACCTTGAGCCGCTTGGCGATCTTCTTGATCTTGGTGTCCGAACCGGTCGCCTCGAGCTCTTTCCTGAGCTTCTCGATCTCGTGCATGACGTCGAGCGCCTTCAGGAGCTCGCGGATCCCTTCGGCGCCCATCGATGCCGAGAAATCGTCACCGTGCTGCTCGAGCTTCGCGAGGTAGTCGTCTTCGGTCAGGAGCTGCGCGCGGTTCAACGGCGTGAGGCCGGGGTCGGTCACGACGTACGCTTCGAAGTACAGCACGCGCTCGATGTCGCGCAGCGTCATGTCGAGCACCATCCCCATGCGCGACGGCAGGCTCTTCAGGAACCAGATGTGCGCGACGGGGCTCGCGAGCTCGATGTGGCCCATCCGCTCGCGGCGGACCTTGGCCAGCGTGACCTCGACGCCGCACTTCTCGCAGATGACGCCGCGGTGCTTCAGGCGCTTGTACTTGCCGCACAGGCACTCGTAGTCCTTGACCGGGCCGAAGATCTTCGCGCAGAAGAGGCCGTCGCGCTCGGGCTTGAACGTCCGGTAGTTGATCGTCTCCGGCTTCTTAACCTCGCCGTACGACCACGAGCGGATCTTCTCCGGCGAGGCAAGGCCGGTCTTGATCGCGTCGAATTCCTCTTCCTGCGTAACCTGCTTGAAAAGATCGAGCAGTGCTTTCATGCGTTACTCCCGAGTGATTCCGTATCTTTCGACGTCGTCCCGGCGGAGGCGGGGACCCAGTGGCTCTTGTCGAACGACGCTGGATTCCCGCGTTCGCGGGACTGACGGAAGGCTTTCGCGGCGCTCATCAGAAGCGCTCCAGGTCGATGTCGATCGCGAGCGAGCGGATTTCCTTCACCAGCACGTTGAACGATTCCGGCATCCCGGCCTCGATCTTGTGCTCGCCCTTGACGATGTTCTCGTAGACCTTGGTCCGGCCGTTGACGTCGTCGGACTTGACCGTGAGCATCTCCTGCAGCGTGTACGCCGCGCCGTAGGCCTCGAGCGCCCAGACTTCCATTTCGCCGAAGCGCTGGCCGCCGAACTGCGCCTTGCCGCCCAGCGGCTGCTGCGTGACGAGGCTGTAGGGCCCCGTCGAGCGCGCGTGCATCTTGTCGTCGACCAGGTGGTGGAGCTTGAGCACGTGCATGTAGCCCACCGTCACCTGGCGATCGAACGCCTCGCCCGTCCGACCGTCGCAGAGCGTGATCTGCCCCGACCGCGGCAAGCCAGCGAGCTCCAGCATGCCCTTGATCTCCTCCTCGGTCGCGCCGTCAAACACGGGGGTGGCGAACGGCACGCCGCCGCGCAGGTTGTTCGCGAGCCGCTTCACGTCGTCGTCATCCCACGTCGAGAAGTCTTCCGGCTTGCCCGTCGTGTTGTAGATCGTCTCGAGCAGCTTGCGCACCTCGGCCGCCTTCGCCTCGGCCTTCATCATCTCGTCGATCTTGCGGCCCAGGCCCTTCGCCGCCCACCCGAGGTGGACTTCGAGGATCTGGCCGACGTTCATCCGCGACGGCACGCCGAGCGGATTCAGCACGATGTCGACCGGCGTCCCGTCGGCCATGTACGGCATGTCCTCGACCGGCACGATCTTCGAGACGACGCCCTTGTTGCCGTGGCGTCCGGCCATCTTGTCGCCCGGCTGAAGCCGGCGCTTCACCGCGACGTAGACCTTGACCATCTTCTGCACGCCGGGCGGCAGCTCGTCGCCCTGCGTGAGCTTCTTCTTCTTGTGCTCGTACATCGCGTCGAACTTGACGCGCAGCTGCGCGAGCGAATCCTTCATCGCTTCGAGCTGCCGCGCCGAGTCCTCGCCCGAGAGGCGGATGTCGAACCAGTCGTGGCGGGGGACGCCGTCCAGGTACTCCTTGGTCAGCTTCGTCCCCTTGGCGATGCGCTTCGGACCGCCATTGACGGTCTTGCCGAGCAGCATCTTCTCGATCCGCGCGAACTGGTCGTTCTCGACGATCCGGAGCTGGTCGTTCAGGTCCTTGCGGTAGCCCTTGAGCTCGTCGTCGATGATCTGCGTCGCGCGCTTGTCGCGCTCGATCCCTTCGCGCGTGAAGACCTGGACGTCGATCACGCAACCCGAGATGCCCGAGGGCACGCGCAGGCTCGTGTCCTTCACGTCGGACGCCTTCTCGCCGAAGATCGCGCGAAGAAGCTTCTCCTCCGGCGTCAGCTGCGTCTCGCCCTTCGGCGTGACCTTGCCGACGAGCACGTCGCCCGCCTCGACTTCGGCGCCGATGTAGACGATGCCGGCGTCGTCGAGCCGTCCGAGCTGGCCTTCGCCCAGGCTCGAGATGTCGCGCGTGATTTCCTCGGGGCCGAGCTTGGTGTCGCGAGCGACAACCGAGAGCTCCTCGATGTGAATCGACGTGTAGCGATCGTCGGCGACGACGCGCTCCGAGATCAGGATCGAGTCCTCGTAGTTGTAGCCGTTCCACGGCATGAACGCGACCAGCATGTTCTGGCCGAGCGCGAGCTCGCCCATGTCGGTCGACGCGCCATCGGCAATGACGTCGCCCTTGGCGATCACGTCGCCGACGCGCACGAGCGGCCGCTGGTTGATGTTGGTGTTCTGGTTGCTGCGCGTGTATTTGGTCAGGTTGTAGATGTCGACGCCGACGTCGCCCGCCGTCGTTTCCGTGTCATGGACGCGCACGACGATGCGGTTCGCATCGATGTAGTCGACCTTGCCGCCACGGCGCGCCTGCACCGCGGTGCCCGAGTCGACCGCCGCCGTGCGCTCGACGCCGGTGCCGACGAGCGGCTTCTCGGCGCGCAGGCACGGGACCGCCTGCCGCTGCATGTTCGAGCCCATCAGCGCGCGGTTCGCGTCGTCGTGCTCGAGGAACGGGATCAGCGACGCCGCCACCGACACGATCTGCGCCGGCGCCACGTCCATGTACTCGACCTTGTCGGCGGTCGCGAGCATGAACTCGTTCTTGCTGCGGCACGAGACGAGCTCGTCTTTGAGCTTGCCGGACTTGTCGAGCGAGGCGTTCGCCTGCGCGATCACGAACGCGCCTTCCTCGATTGCGGACAGATAGTGGATCTCGTCGGTGACCTTGCCGCTCACGACCTTGCGGTACGGCGTCTCGAGGAAGCCGTACTCGTTGGTCCGGGCATAGAGCGCGAGCGAGTTGATGAGGCCGATGTTCGGGCCTTCCGGCGTCTCGATCGGGCAGACGCGGCCGTAGTGCGTCGGGTGCACGTCGCGCACCTCGAAGCCGGCGCGCTCGCGCGTGAGGCCGCCCGGCCCCAGCGCCGAGACGCGCCGCTTGTGCGTGATCTCCGACAGCGGGTTCGTCTGGTCCATGAACTGCGACAGCTGCGACGATCCGAAGAACTCCTTGATGGCGGCCGAGATCGGCTTGGCGTTGATCAGGTCGTGCGGCAGCAGGTTCTCGCTCTCGGCCTGGCCCAGGCGCTCCTTGACTGCGCGCTCGACACGGACGAGGCCCGAGCGGAACTGGTTCTCCGAGAGCTCGCCGACCGAGCGCACCCGACGGTTGCCCAGGTGGTCGATGTCGTCGATTTCCCCACGGCCGTTGCGCAACTCGACCAGGATCTTGATGACGGCGATGATGTCGTCGTTGGCCAACGTCGCCGTGCCCTTGAGCTCAGTACGGCCGACGCGACGATTGAACTTCATCCGGCCGACGGCGGACAAGTCGTAGCGCTCTTCCGAAAAGAAGAGGCCATGGAACAGCGTCTCGACCGCGTCCTCGGTCGGCGGCTCGCCCGGCCGCATCATGCGGTAGATCGCGACGCGGGCCGCGGTCTGGTCCGGCGTGTCGTCGGTGCGCAGCGTCTGCGAGATGTACGCGCCCTGGTCGAGGTCGTTCGTGTAGATCGTCTGGATCTCGGCGACACCGGCGTCGGAGAGCTTCTGCAGCAACTCTTCCGTCACCTCATCGTTGGCCTTGGCCAGGACTTCGCCGGTGTTCTTGTCGACGATGTTGGTCGCGAGCGCGCGGCCGACGATGTAGTCGGAGGGCACGGCGATCCGCTTCACGCCGGCGTCGGTCAGCTCGCGCACGTGCCGCGCGGTGATCCGCTTGTCCTTGGCGACGATGACCTTGCCGTCCTTGCCGACGATGTCGAAGCGCGCCATCTCGCCGCGCAGCCGCTCCGGCACGAACTCGAGCTGCGCGCCCTTCGGCGACAGGTGGAACGTGTCGAAGACGAAGAACTGGCGCAGGATGTCCTCGTTGGTCAGGCCGATCGCCTTCAGCAGCGTCGTCACCGGCATCTTGCGGCGGCGGTCGACGCGGAAGAACAGGAAGTCCTTCGGGTCGAATTCGAAGTCGAGCCACGAGCCGCGGTAGGGGATGACCCGCGCCGAGAACAGGAGCTTGCCCGAGCTGTGGGTCTTGCCGCGGTCGTGCTCGAAGAACACGCCCGGCGACCGGTGCAGCTGCGAGACGATCACGCGCTCGGTGCCGTTGATGATGAACGAGCCGTTGTCGGTCATGAGCGGGATCTCGCCCATGTAGACTTCCTGCTCCTTCACTTCCTTGACCGTTTCCTTCGGCGCTTCCTTGTCCATCAGGATCAGGCGCACCTTCGCCCGCAGCGCCGAGCAGTACGTGAGGCCGCGCTGCTGGCACTCGGTGACGTCGAACGTCGGCGCGAGCAGCGAGTAGCTCACGAACTCGAGCCGCGCATTGCCCGAATGGCTCGAGATCGGGAAGATCGACGTGAACGCGGCCTGCAGGCCTTCGTTCTTGCGCTGGTCGGCCGGCGTAAGCGCCTGCAGGAACGCGCGGTAGGACGCGAGCTGCGTCTCGAGCAGGAACGGCACCTGCAGGACGCTCGCGCGCTTCGCGAAGCTCTTGCGGATGCGCTTCTTTTCGGTAAACGAATACGGTTGCGAAGTGACTGCGTCGTTCGCCATTAACTTCTCCGGTTCACGCGGGGCGGGCGTTATGTGCCCTACCCTCGCAGCGCATGGGGATGCGCCGGTCTCTTGCCGACTGGTCCGCGGACGCGTTGCACGTCCTGGCCTGGTGGTTGGCCGCTACCAACCGCTGGCGGACGGCGGCGCGATGCTGCTACGCCGCCCGACCATGCCTGCCTTCTGCAGTCGCTTCAGAAGACGAAGAGGAGCGGACTCGCCTGAATCCGCTCGTCTTCGGCTTCGCCGGTCGCGGTCCCTCGCCCGGTCCACACCAAAGATGGCGCGGGGCCGGTCGTCGAGACCGGCCCTTGCGCGCCAGGTCCTACTTTATTTCCACCTTCGCGCCGGCTTCTTCCAGCTTCTTCTTCGCCGCGTCGGCGTCGGCCTTGTTCACGCCTTCCTTGACCGGCTTCGGGGCGCCGTCGACCAGGTCCTTGGCTTCCTTCAAGCCGAGGCCGGTCAGCTCGCGCACCGCCTTGATGACGTTGACCTTGTTCTCGCCGAATGCGGACAGCACGACGGTGAACTCGGTCTGTTCCTCGGCGGCAGCCGCCGGCGCGCCACCTGCGGCAGCCGGGCCGGCCACCGCCACGGCGGCGGCGGCGGACACGCCGAACTTGTCTTCCATGGCCTTGATGAGCTCGGAAAGTTCGAGCACGGTCATCGACGCGATCTTGTCGAGGATTTCGGTTTGCACTGCGGTCATGTTCTGCTCCTGGTTCGTAAGGTTGATTGAATCGGGCGGAAGTTCCGGGCGACTACGCCGCCGGCTTCGCGTCGCGCACTGCCGCGAGCGTCCGGACGAACTTGCCCGGGACCTCGTTCAGCGTGCGGACGAACTTCGCGATCGGCGCCTGCATCGTGCCCATCAGCTTGGCGATCAACTCCTCGCGCGACGGCAGCGAGGCGAGCGCGGCGATGTCCTTAGGCGACATCACCTTGCCGGCCATTGCGCCGCCCTTGATCACGAACTTCTCGTGGCCCTTCGCGAAGTCGTTCAGGACCTTCGCGACAGCCACGGGGTCGGCACCAATGCCGTACGCCAGCGGACCGACCATCTTCTCGGCCAGCGGGGCGAACGGCGAATCGGCGACGGCCCGGCGCACCAGGGTGTTCTTGACCACCCGGAAATACACGCCCGAAGCCCGTGCCTTCGCGCGGAGAACGATCATGTCGGCGACGGCCATGCCGCGGTTCTCGGCCATGACAATGGCCTGGGCACCGGCGACCTGCTTCGCGACTTCCGCAACGACTGCCTGCTTCTGTTCCAGATTAAGACCCAAGGTCTACCTCCTTCTGTTGCGGTGACCTTACGTCCAGGAGTACTTCAGTTCCCGTACGAGGGATCACCATCTGCGCAGGACGCCAAAGCTGCCGACGTTTAAGCCCTCCCGGGCTCCTGCGGTCTTGGATGGCCCGTCCCGCGCGCTGCCGCGGAACGTACCCCCAAAAAAAATCTACTTGGACCTGCCGTGCGCCAAAGAAGCCGGCGCACGGCACCTTTCCGTCCCGCACGCCTAGTCCCAGGCGCGCAGCGAACCTACTGTTATGGGGTCGATTGTTGCTGACTCAAGGTGGCCTGATCGATCCGAACGCCCGCGCCCATCGTGCTCGAGACGCTGACCTTCTTCATGTAGATACCTTTGGTGCCGGCCGGCTTGGCCTTGTTCAGCGCCTCGATCAGCGCGAGCAGGTTGGTCTTGAGCTGCTCGGGCGCAAACGACGCGCGGCCGATCGTGCACTGGATGATGCCGCCCTTGTCGGTGCGGTACTGGACCTGACCCGCCTTGGCGTTCTTCACCGCCAGGGCGACGTCCGCATTGACCGTCCCGACCTTGGGGTTGGGCATCAGGCCGCGCGGACCCAGGATCTGCCCCAGCTGGCCCACGACGCGCATGGCATCCGGCGACGCGATCACCACGTCGAATTCCATGAAGCCTTCCTTGATCTTCGCCGCGAGGTCGTCGAAGCCGACGATGTCGGCGCCGGCGTCCGTCGCCGCCTTGGCCTTGTCACCTTGAGCGAACACAGCCACGCGCACCTTCTTCCCGGTGCCGGCCGGCAGCACGACGGATCCCCGCACCGTCTGGTCGGACTTCTTCGCGTCGACGCCGAGGTTCACGGCGACGTCCACCGACTCGTCGAACTTGGCGACGGCGGTCTCCTTGACGAGCTTGAGCGCTTCGTCGACCGGATAGGCCTTGTTGTGATCAACCTTGGCGCGGACCGTCTTCATCCGCTTCGAGAGCTTGGGCTGTCTTTGCTCGGTCATGATCACTTCACTCCTTCGACCGTGATGCCCATGCTGCGGGCGCTGCCGGCGATCGTGCGCACGGCGGCGTCCATGTCGGCGGCGGTGAGATCGGGCATCTTCACCTTGGCGATCTCCTCGGCCTGCGCGCGCGTGAGCTTGCCGACCTTGTCGGTGTGCGGCTTGCTGCTGCCCTTCTCGACCCTCGACGCCTTCTTGATCAGGATCGACGCCGGCGGTGTCTTCATCACGAACGTGAAGCTCTTGTCCGCGAACGCCGTGATCACGACGGGGATCGGCAGGCCCGGCTCGACCTTCTGCGTCTGCGCGTTGAACGCCTTGCAGAATTCCATGATGTTCAAGCCGCGCTGGCCGAGCGCGGGCCCGATGGGCGGGCTCGGGTTCGCCTTGCCTGCCGGCACCTGCAGCTTGATGAAACCGATGATCTTCTTCGCCATTACAGTCTCCTAGTGGGTGCAAGCGGATCCGAGGATCCTCCCCGATGCTCACCGTCATTCCCGCTCATTTGGCAACTGAGCGGGAATCCAGCGACTTTCACCGAACGACACTCGGTCCCCGCCTGCGCGGGGACGACCAACCTCATGCTTTCTCTACCTGGGAGAAGTCGAGTTCCACGGGTGTCGACCGACCGAAGATCGTCACCGACACCCTGAGCTTGCTCTTCTCGTAGTTCACGTCCTCCACGTTGCCGTGGAAGTCGGTGAACGGGCCATCCTTGACGCGCACCGCCTCGCCGGTCTCGAACAGCACCTTCGGACGCGGCTTCTCGACGCCCTCCTGCACCTGCCGCAGGATCGCGTCGACCTCCTTCTGCGTGATCGGCGTCGGCTTGTTCGCCGTGCCGCCCACGAATCCCGTGACCTTCGGCGTGCTCTTCACGAGGTGCCAGCTGTCGTCGGTCATCTCCATCTCGACCAGCACATACCCCGGGAAGAACTTGCGCTCGGAGATCGCCTTCGCGCCGGCCTTCATCTCCACGACTTCCTCGACCGGCACGAGGATCTGGCCGAACTGGTCGGCAATCTCGGAGCGCCGGATGCGCTCGGTCAGCGCCCGCTGCACGCTCTTCTCGAAGCCCGAGTAGGCGTGCACGACAAACCACTTCTTGTTGTTGGCCGCGCTCATCCTTCGGTCCGCCCCGTCAGCAGCTTCACGATCCACGCGAGCGTCGTGTCGACCGAAAACAGGAACAGCGCCATCACCACGACAAACGCAAACACGACGGCCGTGGTCTGCATCGTCTCCTTGCGCGTGGGCCACGACACGCGGCTCGCTTCCTGCCACGAATCCTGGGCGAACACGAAGAACTCCTTGCCGGGCTCGGACGTCCACGCGACGCCTGCCGCGGCGAGCAGGCCACCGATCACCATCAGCACGCGCAGCACGAGCGCGGCATCGGCGAACCAGTAGTACGCCGCCACGCCTGCGCAAATGCAGGCGATCGCCAACACGATCTTGATCTTGTCGAGCATCTTCTCTTTCGTCGCCGTCCCGTTCGCCACTGAGCCGCCACGAACCTGCTTCGTGGCAGGCCAGGAGGGAATCGAACCCCCAACCTGCGGTTTTGGAGACCGCCGCTCTGCCAATTGAGCTACTGGCCTACGTTCCGCTATTCGATGATCTTCGCGACGACGCCGGCGCCGACGGTGCGGCCCCCCTCGCGAATCGCGAAGCGCAACCCCTCTTCCATCGCGATCGGCGCAATCAACGTCACCGTCATCCCGATGTTGTCCCCCGGCATCACCATCTCCGTCCCCGCCGGCAGCTCGCACGACCCCGTCACGTCCGTCGTCCGGAAGTAAAACTGCGGCCGGTACCCCGGAAAGAACGGCGTATGCCGCCCCCCTTCGTCCTTCGACAGCACATACACCTCGCAGCTGAACTTGGTGTGCGGCGTGATCGACCCCGGCTTCGCCAGCACCTGCCCCCGCTCCACCTCCTCCCGCTTGGTGCCTCGGAGCAGCACGCCCACGTTGTCCCCCGCCTGCCCCTGGTCCAAGAGCTTGCGGAACATCTCCACCCCCGTGCACACGGTCTTGAGCGTCGGCTTCAAGCCCACGATCTCCAGCTCGTCGCCCACCTTCACCACCCCCCGCTCCACCCGCCCGGTCACCACCGTCCCCCGACCACTGATCGAGAACACGTCCTCCACCGGCATCAGAAACGGCCCGTCGATCGCCCGCTTCGGCTGCGGTATATAACTATCCAGCGCCTCCGCCAGCTTCAGGATCGACCCCTCCCCCAGCTCCCCCTTGTCCCCCTCCAGCGCCATCTTCGCCGACCCAATCACGATCGGCGTCTTGTCCCCAGGGAACTGATACTTCGACAGCAACTCCCGGACCTCCATCTCAACGAGCTCCAAGAGCTCCTTGTCGTCCACCATGTCCGCCTTGTTCATATAGACCACGATGTAGGGCACCCCCACCTGCCGCGCCAGCAGAATGTGCTCCCGCGTCTGCGGCATCGGCCCATCCGCCGCACTCACCACCAGAATGGCACCGTCCATCTGCGCCGCCCCCGTGATCATGTTCTTGATGTAGTCCGCGTGCCCCGGACAGTCCACGTGCGCGTAGTGCCGGTTCTTCGTCTCGTACTCCACGTGCGCCGTGTTGATCGTGATCCCCCGCGCCTTCTCCTCCGGCGCATTGTCAATCTGGTCGTACGCCCGCGCCTCCCCCCCAAACAGCTTCGACAACACCAGCGTCATCGCCGCCGTCAGCGTCGTCTTCCCATGATCCACGTGCCCAATCGTCCCCACGTTCACGTGCGGCTTCGTCCGCTCGAATTTGCCCTTGGCCATTGCTTCTGACTCCTCGTTGTTCGGTTGCTGCCGTCTGCGGTGTTCGTGGTGCCCATGGAGCGGATTGAACGCTCGACCTCTCCCTTACCAAGGGAGTGCTCTACCACTGAGCTACATGGGCGGTGCAACTCGTGGAGCGGGTGAAGGGAATCGAACCCTCGTCGTAAGCTTGGAAGGCTTCTGCTCTACCATTGAGCTACACCCGCCTGCCGTTACCGCGAATTCGCGGCGAAACCCGGAAATTCGCCGGAATCGCCTTCGAGTTCCACCTTCCCCGCGCCTGCCTCTCGTCCGATGCCGTGTTCCTGACCGATAATCGCTGGAGGGGTGGAGGGGGAAGGATTCGAACCTTCGAAGGCAGAGCCGGCAGATTTACAGTCTGCTCCCTTTGACCGCTCGGGAACCCCTCCGACGGAACAACTCGCGATTATAGCAATTTGTGGGCCGAGCTGTCAAAACGCTGAAAATCAAGGGAAAACCGGCACCTGGCCGTGCTTGCCCGCCCGCCGTTCGGCCCCCCCTGTGGATCGCGAAGCCACCCGGCCAATGCCGCACCGGTTCCGAGCGAAGGCACACCCTTTGATCGAGGTCGATTTCGTCGTCGCGGGCGGCGGCACCGCGGGCTGCGTCCTCGCCAACCGCTTGTCGGCCAACGGTCGTGATCGCGTGCTGCTGCTCGAAGCCGGTCCGCGCGACGCCTACCCGTGGATTCACATTCCCATCGGCTACGCGAAGACGATGTTCCATCCGGTCTACAACTGGCGCTTCTCGACCGAGCCGGAACCGGAGATGAACGGGCGCGAGATCTATTGGCCCCGCGGGCGCACGCTCGGCGGATCGAGCTCGATCAACGGCCTCATCTATATCCGGGGGCAGCGCGACGATTTCGATCACTGGGCCGCGCTCGGCAATCGGGGCTGGGGCTACGCCGACGTCCTGCCCTATTTCCGCAAGCTCGAGCACAACGTCCGGGGCGAGAACGAATGGCACGGCGCCGACGGCCCGCAGTGGGCGTCCGATATCGGCGCGACGCATGAGCTCGTCGAGGCGCTGATCGCAGCCGGCCTCGAGCTCGGCATCCCCCGCAACGCCGATTTCAACGGCGCCTATCAGGAAGGCGCCGGCTATTACCAGCTTACGACTCGCAACGGCCTGCGCTGCTCGACCGCGGTCGCGTATCTGCGCCCGGCACAGAGTCGCACGAATCTCACCGTGCTGACGGACGCGCATGCGACCCGCATCGTCCTCGACGGTCGCCGCGCCACAGGGGTCGTCTATCGTCATGGCGATCGCGAAACAACGGTGACAGCGCGCCGCGAAGTGATCGTCTGTGCGGGTGCGCTGCAATCGCCGCAGCTGCTGCAGCTTTCAGGCATCGGACCGTCATGGCTCCTGCAATCGTTCGGCATTCCGGTCGCCCATCGGCTCGACGGCGTCGGCGAGAATCTGCAGGACCACCTGCAGGTACGTACGATTTTCCGTTGCACCCAACCGATTACGACCAACGACACGCTGAAGTCGTGGTGGCGGACGGTGGCGATGGGCCTGCGCTACGCGCTGACGCGCGAGGGCCCGATGGCGGTCGGCATCAATCAGGGCGGCATGTTCGCGCGCACGGATCCCTCGCTTTCCCGGCCCGACGTGCAATTCCATCTGGCGACGTTGTCCTCCGATGTGGCGGGTTCACCGGTCCACGAATTCTCGGGATTCACGCTCTCCGTGTGCCAGCTGCAGCCGGAATCGCGGGGCTTCGTTCGCGTGAAGTCGCCGGATCCGCTCGCCGCGCCGGCGATGCAGCCGCGCTACCTGTCGACCGAGCTCGATCGGGCGACGACGGTCGCGGGACTTCGCCTCTCCCGCAAGCTCGCGGCCACGCGCGCACTCTCGCCCTACGTCGCCGACGAGTATCTGCCGGGCCCCGCCGCGACGACCGACGCCGATCTGCTCGAATTCGCGCGTAACAAGGGCGCGACGATCTTTCACCCGGCCGGCACGTGCAAAATGGGTCCTGCGGGCGACGCGATGGCGGTCGTCGACGCCGAGCTGCACGTGCACGGGGTGGGCAACTTGCGCGTCGTCGACTGCAGCGTGATGCCAAGCCTCGTGTCCGGCAACACCAGTGCGCCAGTGATCATGATCGCCGAAAAGGCCGCCGACATGATCCTGGCCGACGCCCGTTGATTTGACGTAGGAGTCCCCATGCCCTGCTGCCATGCCGATTTCGCTGCCATCGACGGAGGCGACCGCGGCTTCACCGTCGGGATGCCGACGTTCACGTTCGGGGCGGACGTCCTGTCCGAAGCCGGCGACAGCGCCCGCGAGCTCGGGCTCTCGCGCGTCGCGCTGTTCACCGATGCGCGGATGAAGTCGAGCGAGTTCGTCGCCACGGTCAAGGCATCGCTTGTCGCAGCGAAAGTCGACGTGGCCCTCTACGACGAGGTCGTCGTCGAGCCGACCGACGCGTCGTTCCAGGATGCGGCGCGATTCGCGGCCGACGGCAAGTTCGAGGGCTACGTCTCGGTCGGCGGCGGCTCGGTGATGGACACCTGCAAGGCGGCGAACCTCTACGCCACGCATCCCGCCGACTTCATGACCTACGTGAACGCGCCGATCGGCGGCGGGCAGCGCGTTCCGGGCCGCGTGAAACCGCACATCGCGTGCCCGACGACTTCCGGCACCGGCTCCGAGACGACTGGCATCGCGATCTTCAACCTGCGCTCGCTGAACGCCAAGACAGGGATCATCTCGCGGCGCCTGATTCCGGACATCGCGCTGATCGATCCGGCCGTCACCGCGACGCTGCCGCCGAACGCGGTCGCCGCGACCGGCTTCGATTGCATGAGTCACGCGCTCGAATCGCTGACCGCGCGCGCATATCCGCGGCGGCTCAATCCGGCGAAGGGCATCCTGCGGCCGGTATCGCAGGGCGCGAACCCGTTCTCCGACATGCTCGCCACCGAAGCGTTGCGTGGCGTCGGCAAGTTCCTCGTGCGCGCGGTGAGCGACACCGCCGACGTCGAAGCGCGCACCGAGATGATGTATGCGGCGATGCTCGCCGGCATCGCGTTCAACGCCGCCGGCTGCCACCTGCCGCACGGACTGTCCTATGCCGTCTCGGGATTGACGAAGGACTGGCACGTCGACGGCTACCCCCCGGGCAAGTCGCTCGTCCCGCACGGGATGGCGGTGGTGCTCAACAACCCCTCGGTGTGGCGCTTCACCGCCGCGTGCTGCCCCGAACGCCACCTGCACGGTGCGCGCTGCCTGGGCGCGGACGCGAAGGATGCCGTGGCGGGCGACGCCGGCGAAGTGCTCGCCGGACGCGTGATCGAGCTGATGCGGGCGACGGCAATGCCGAACGGACTCAGGGCGCTCGGCTTCGACGCGTCGCACGTAGACGCGCTCGCAACTGGCGCGGAGCCGCAGTACCGCGTAATCCGCAACGCGCCGAAGGACGTCGGGCGCGACGACCTGACCGCGCTCTTTCGCGCAGCGCTCAGCTACTGGTGAGCGGGCTCCGGCGCCGCGGGCTCCGGCACCGCGGCAGGCGTCAGCAGCACGCGCGCAGGGGGCAGGATCGCCGCGAACGTGCTGCCCGTGCCGGGCTCGCTCTCGATAACGAGCTCCGCCTGGTGGCGAAGGAGCACGTGGCGAACGATTGCGAGACCCAGCCCGGTGCCGCCGGTCGCGCGCGAACGGCTGCGGTCGACGCGATAGAAGCGCTCGGTGAGTCGGGGGATGTGCTCGGGGGCCACGCCGACGCCGGTGTCCGCGACCGCGAACGTCCCGCGGCCGTCGGCGCCGACGTGCCATGACAGCGTGATCGTTCCGCCGTCCGGCGTGTAGCGGACCGCGTTCGACACGAGATTGCCGAACGCGCTCGCGAGCTCGTCGCGCGAGCCCGTGATCGTCGCGGCCGCTTCCGCCGGTGCGACCGCGACGATCATGTGCCGGCCGCCGGAAAGCGCACGCGCCTGCGCGCAGAGCTCGGCTACGAGCGGAGCAATCGGGAACACGATGTCGGGCGGCGGATTCTGTTCGCTTTCGAGCGAGGACAGCGTGAGCAGGTCGTCGACCAGCCGTTGCATGTTGCGCGCCTGCTCGGCCACGAGCCCGAGGTAGCGCTGCCGTTGCCGCGGATCGAGATCCAGGTCTTCGAGCGTCTCGACGAAGCCGGTGACGACGGTCAGCGGTGTCTTGAGCTCGTGCGAGACATTGGCGATGAAATCGCGGCGCATGCGCGCGGTCGCCTCGATCCGCGTGATGTCGCGCGACAGCAGGAGCTTCTGCTCGTCGCCATACGGCACGACCTGGATCGACAGTGTGACGCCCACCTCCCGCTGCGAAGCGACGACGACCGGCTCGGAGAAATCGCCGGTCTCGAGATAGCGAATGACTTCGGGCTGGCGGACGAGGTTGCCGAGCATCTGGCCCAGATCGCGTTCGGGGTCGAGTCCGAGGTGAGCACGCGCACAGGCGTTGGCGAAGCGGATGCGGTTCCCGTCGTCGAGCACCACCACGCCTTCGGGGATCGCCTCGGCGGCCGCGGCGAATCGCTCGAGGCGCTCCACCAGGCCGCGCTGGACGGCGACTCGCGCACGCACGCGCCGATACAGGCCCGTGAACGGCTGCCGCCAGCTGCCGCGCCCTTCCGGCACGGGTGCGTCGAGCGGACCTTCGGCCCAGCGTGCGAGCAGGTCGAGCTGCCAGAGATGGAAGGCGAGAATCCCGAGCGCCGAGAGCGCGAGCAGCGCGAGCGCCCAGTCGGCATCGAAGACGAGCCACGCGACGAACGCCGCAACCGCAGCCACCACCGGCGCGATCAGGGCGGCGTAGAACGTGCGCGTCATGACGCGCTAGCCTATCACAGCGGCGGCGCGTATTCCTTCAGCGCGGCACCGCGAGCCGATACCCGGTGCCGCGCACGGTCTCGATCATCGTGTCGCAGCCCGCAGGCTCGAGCGCAACGCGCAACCGGCGGATGTGGACGTCGACCGTGCGCTCCTCGATGTAGACCTGGTCGCCCCACACCTGATCCAGGAGCTGCGAGCGCGAATGCACACGCTCCGGTCGCGCGAGGAAAAAGCGCAGCAACCGGAATTCGGTGGGTCCAAGCTCGACGGGTTTGCCGCCGGCGGTCACGCGATGGGTCGCGGGATCGAGGCGCAAGACGCCGACTTCGAGCGGCTCCTGTGCTGCCTCGGGCGCGCGCCGCCGGAGCACGGCCTTGACGCGCGCCTTGAGCTCGCGCGGCGAGAACGGCTTGGTCACGTAGTCGTCGACCCACGCCTCGAGGCCGGCGACCCTGTCGGCCTCGTCGCCGCGGGCCGTCACCATGATGACCGGCAGCTCGCGCGTCCGCGGGTCGCCGCGGAGCTCCTTGGCGAAAGCGAGGCCCGAAAGGCCCGGGAGCATCCAGTCGAGCAGCATGAGGTCCGGCAGCGCGTCCTTCAGCATCCGGCGCGCGGTCTCGGCATCGGCGGCCCCCTCAACGTCGTAGCCCGCGTCGACGAGGTTGACTCTGAGGAGCTCGAGGATCGCCGGCTCATCCTCGACGACCATGATCGTCGGCATCATGGCTCGGAGAGCTCCGCGCGGATCTGGTCGGCCGAGGCATGCCGCACGTCGATGCCCATGACCGCCTGCACGACGGCTTCCGCGATGTTCTTCGCGTGATCGCCGACGCGCTCGATCGACTTCGCAATGAACACGATCTCGAGGGCAGCCGTGATCGTGCGCGGATCCTCCATCATGTAGCTGATCAGCTGGCGCATGATCGCGTGGAACGACGCGTCGACGGACTCGTCGTTGCCGACGACCTCGGCCGCGGCGTCAGTGTCGAGGCGCGCGAACGCGTCGAGCGCCGCCTGCAACATCGAGCGCACGATCTCGAGCGCGTGCGTGACGTCGTGGTAGCGAAGTTGCGCGAGGCGGCCGCTGCCGCCGGCCTGCTCGGCCTTGAACGCCACCTTCTTCGCCTCGTCGCCGATCCGCTCGAGGTCGTTGACGACCTTGGTGACCGTCATGATCATCCGCAGGTCGATCGCCGCCGGCTGGCGCTTGGCGATGATCTGCGTGCATTGCTGGTCGATTTCCATCTGCATCCGGTTGATCGCCTGCTCGTCGGCGCCGACGGCGTCGATCAGGTCGACGACCTCCTCGTTAGCGAGCGCCGCGAGCGCGCGGTCGAGCTGCTTCTCGACGAGCCCGCCCATGGCGAGAACGCCGCTGCGGATCGCCTCCATCTCGGCGTCGAACTGCTTGTGCGTGTGTTCGGTCATGGGAGTCATAGTGGCAATGGTCAGCCGAATCGGCCGGTGATGTAGTCCTCGGTTTCCTTCCGCCGGGGCTTGAGGAAGATCTGATCGGTGACGCCGAACTCGATCAGCTCGCCCAGGTACATGTACGCGGTGAAGTCGGAGACGCGAGCTGCCTGCTGCATGTTATGCGTGACGATCGCGATCGTGTAGTCCTTCTTGAGCTCGGTGATGAGCTCCTCGATCTTGGCGGTGGAGATCGGATCGAGGGCGGAAGTCGGCTCGTCCAGGAGCAGCACCTCGGGCTTGACCGCGACGGCACGCGCGATGCACAACCGCTGCTGCTGGCCACCCGAAAGCGCCATCCCGCTCTGCTTCAACTTGTCCTTGGCCTCGTCCCACATCGCCGCCTTGGTCAGCGCCCACTCGACCCGCTCGTCCATCTCGCGTGCCGACAGGTCCTCGTAGAGGCGCACTCCGAACGCGATGTTGTCGTGGATCGACATCGGGAACGGCGTCGGCTTCTGGAACACCATGCCCACCTTTGCGCGGAGCAGGTTGATATCGACGCCGGGCGCGAGGATGTTCTCGCCGTCGAGCGTGACCTCGCCGACGGCCCGCTGCCCCGGATAGAGCGAGTACATCCGGTTCAGCGTCCGCAGGAGTGTCGACTTGCCGCAGCCCGACGGGCCGATGAACGCAGTGACGCGCCGCTCGGCGATGTCGAAATTGATGTCCTTCAGGCCCTGGAACTTCCCGTAGAAGAAGTCGAGCTTGCGGATCGTCATCTTGGGCGCCGCGCCGCGAGTCGGCGCTTCGGAGGCAGGGACCGGAGCTTCGGCAAGAGCGGTATCCATGCGGGGGCTTTCGGCGGGCTTTCTAGCGGGCGGTGGACTGGCGAAACACGGTCCGCGCCAGGATGTTGATCACCAGGACGGCGAGCGTGATCAGGAACGCGCCGCCCCACGCGAGGTTCTTCCAATCGTCGTACGGCGACAGCGCGAACTGGAAGATCACCATCGGCAGATTCGCCATCGGTGCGTTCATGTCGAGGCTCCAGAACTGGTTGTTGAGCGCGGTAAACAGGAGCGGCGCCGTCTCGCCCGACATCCGCGCGACGGCGAGCAGAATGCCCGTGATGACGCCGCCGCGCACCGCGCGCAGCGTGACGGTCAGGATGACCTTGTACATCGGCGCACCCAGTGCCACCGCCGCTTCGCGCAGGCTCGCCGGCACGAGCTGCAGCATGTTTTCGGTGGTGCGGACGACGACCGGAATCGCGATCAGGCCAAGCGCGGCCGAGCCGGCCCAGCCGGAGAAATGGCCGACGTTCATCACGTAGATCGTGTAGACGAAAAGCCCCAGCACGATCGACGGCGCCGACAGGAGGATGTCGTTCATGAAGCGCGTGAGGCGTGCGATCCAGCCGTTGCGGCCGTATTCGGCGAGGTAGATCCCGGCCAGGATCCCGATCGGTGTGGCCACCAGCGTCGCGACGCCGACAATGAGCAGGCTGCCGACGATCGCGTTGGCGAGCCCGCCCGCCGATCCCGGCGGCGGCGTTGTCTGCAGGAACAGCGTCGGACCGAGCGCCCCGATCCCCTTGGCGAACAGCACGATCAGGATCCAGAGCAGGAATGCCATGCCAAACGCCATGGCCGTGAGCGACATCAGCAGGTTGAACCGGTTCACCCAGACGCGGCGGCGGTAGAGGGCCGGCGACGCTTGCGCGGTCATCATTGGCGTCCTAGGTATTGCGTCCTTCGCCGCGTGCGAGCTGGGCGATCAGGAGCCGCGAGCAGGCGAGCACGATGAACGTCAGCACGAAGAGCACGAGACCGAGCGCGATCAGCGATGCGCGGTGCACCGGATCCGCCGCCTCGTTGAATTCGTTGGCGAGCGCGGAGGCGATCGAGTTGCCGGGGTCGAACAGCGCGGCGCTGATCCTGTACGCATTGCCGATCACGAAGGTGACCGCCATGGTCTCGCCGAGCGCGCGTCCCAGTCCCAGCATGATGCCGCCGATGACACCGACCTTCGTGTAGGGAAGCACGACGTTCCAGACGACCTCCCACGTCGTCGCGCCGAGGCCGTAGGCCGACTCCTTCAGCACCGGCGGCACGACCTCGAACACGTCGCGCATCACCGAGGCGATGAACGGAATGATCATGACGGAGAGGATGAACCCGGCGGTCAGCACGCCAATCCCGTTCGGCGCGCCTTGGAACAGCGCACCGATGACGGGAATGCGGCCCAGCGTCTGGGTCAGGAGCGGCTGCACATAGTCGCCGAAGAGCGGCGCGAACACGAACAGGCCCCAGATGCCGTAGATGATCGACGGGATGGCGGCCAGGAGCTCGATCGCCGTCCCGAGCGGACGCTTCAGTAGCGCCGGGCACATCTCAGTGAGGAAGAGCGCGATACCGAAGCTGACCGGCACGCCGACGACGAGCGCGATCGCTGAAGTGACGAGCGTGCCGTAGATCGGCGCGAGTCCGCCGAACATTCCCTTGACCGGATTCCAGACGTTGGTGAAGAAGAACGCGGGTCCGAACTTGTCGAGCGCGGGCATCGCGGCAATGGCGAGCGCGATCAGGATGCCGGCGAGAAGCCCCAGCACCAGCAGGGCGAAGACGAGCGTCGTCCGCTCGAACAGGCGGTCGCGCCAGGCCCCCGCGGTCCGCCGCCGCGTGGGGGGCGCGGGAGGCCGCGCGACCCGCGGCAGATCGGCGGCGATCATCGACGACGGCAGGGTGGCGACCGCATCGCTCGGCATGATAGCCCTTGGTTCAACCGCGGGATCCGCCGCGGCCCGAATGCATGGGCGCAGCGCCCGATCAGTAGCTCCACACCGCCTTGCCGGAGGCGTCCTTGATCTGCGTCTTCCATGCGTCCTGGATCATCGCAACGAGCGCCGGCGGCAGCGGCACGTAGTCGAGCTCCTCCGCCATCTTCTGGCCGTTCTTGAACGACCAGTCGTAGAACTTGAGGACCTCGGCCGCGTTCTGCGGCTTGTCCTGCTTCACGTGCATCAGGATGAACGACGCGCCGGTGATGGGCCAGCTCGCCTTGCCGGGCTGGTCCGTGAGGATCGCACCGAAGCCCGGGGCATTCTTCCAGTCAGCACCGGCAGCGGCGGCCTGGAACGCGGCATCGTCGGGCTCGACGAATTGCCCGTCGCGGTTCTGCATCGAGCCATGCGCCATCTTGTTCTTTTTCGCGTACGCATATTCAACGTAGCCGATCGAGCCCTTGATCCGCTGCACGTACGCCGCGACGCCTTCGTTCCCCTTGCCGCCGACGCCTTCGGGCCACGCGACCGCGGTGCTCGAGCCGACCTTGTCCTTCCACTCGGGACTGGCCTTCGACAGGTAGTCGGTCCACAGGAACGTCGTGCCCGAGCCATCCGAACGCCGCACCACGGTGATGGGGTCGGCCGGCAGCTTGAGCGATGGGTTCAGGTCGGCGATCGCCTTGTCGCTCCATGACTTGATCTTGCCCAGATAGATATCGGCGAGCACGGGACCGGTAAACCGGATCGCCCCGGGGGCGACGCCCTCGAGGTTCACAACCGGCACGACGCCGCCGATGATCGCCGGAAACTGCATGAGCCCCGCGGATTGCAAGTCCTCGGGCTTGAGTGGCATGTCGGACGCGCCGAAGTCGACGGTCTTGGCCTTGATCTGGGCGATGCCACCACCCGAACCAATCGATTGATAATTCATTCCGATGCCCGTCTTCTGCTTGTAGGCCTCGGCCCATTTCGCGTAGATCGGGAACGGAAACGTCGCGCCGGCACCGGTAATGTCGACGGCAGACGCGGTGGAAAGCCCGAACGCAACGGTAGCGGCGGCGATGAAGCCGATAGGAATTACTCTGCGCATGGATGTCCCCGGACGATGAAGGATGGCGCGCGAGAGTCTGGAACCCGGATGTTACAGCCGCGTGACGCCGATGCGACGCGATGTGACAACCCTGCTAGCCGATCCAGAGAATGGCGTGCGGTCAGGCCGGCCAGTGGAGTCGCCAATCTAGGCGCTCCGCCTCGCGCTTGAGGCGTTCGATCTCGGTTTGCGCTGCGCCGTTCCGCGGATCTTCGCCCAGCGTCGCGAGGGAGCGCCCGCGCGTGATCAGGAAATCGACGTAGGGCAGCCGCTCCTCGCGGGTGAGGGCCTCGAGCGTGTCGGCGTGCTTGCGCGCTCGTCCCCATTCGCCGCGCGCGAGCGCGTCGTCGATGCCGAGGCGGTGGAATCCGATCTGGCTGTGGCCGAGTGCCCCTTGCCTGAGCATGGCGAGCACCTCGTCGCGGCAGCGCTCGCGCTCCGGTCCCGCCTCCAGCATTCGCGCCGCGAGCGCGAGGACCAACGGCCCGCAGAAGGCCATTCCAGTCTCGCGCGCAAGCACGAGCGCGCGCGCGTTGCGTTCGTGCGCGCCTTCGAGGTCCCCCTGCATGAATCGCGTTTCGGCGAGTACGCAGAGCAGCAGAGCCTGGTAGCGGCGGGCGCCGAGCGTCTCCGCCAGCGCAAGCGAGCGCGTGCACACGGGCTCGGCCTCGACGTAATGGCCGCGGAACACGAGGAGAACGCCGAGCGCCTCGAGCCCGAACATCTCGGAGTGACGGTCGCCGACTCGGCACGCGAGCGCGTGGCCCGCGCGCATCTTATCGATCCCGGCGTCGAATTCGCTCATGTACATGCGGCAGAAGCCGCCCATCACGAGGTTGGGTATCGCGATCCGCGCGAGGCCATGCGCGTCGCACAGCGCGACACATTCGTCGAAGCGCGCGAGCGCCGTGCGCATACGGCTCGTCGCGTAGTGCGCGTCGGCAAGCCCGCTCAGCGCCCGCGCGATCAGCGCGGGATCGCCCAGCGCCCGGGCGTGGACGGCGCCCGCTTCGTGCGCCGCCCGGCACGCCGCGTTGTCGCCGCGTGCGAACTGCACGTTCCCCCGCGTCGCGTGGAGCTCGGCCAGCTCGGAGGTGAGCCCGTGACTTGTCGCGATCGGCTCGGCGTCGGCGAGCATCGCGAGTGCCTCGTCGACATTCGCGATCAGCCGATGGCCGGCCGCGAGACCGAGCAGCGCACGACACCGCTCCACGGGATCCGCCGTCGCCGCGAGCGCCCGCGTGAACCCCTCCACGGCCGGAGCCCCCTCGCCCGCATCGCAGCGCAGGCGCCCCCGCTGCATATTGAGCGCATACATGTCGGGGGCCTCGCGCGCGAGCGCGGCGCCACGCTCGGCGAGCGTGAGCGCGCGCTCGAGGTGCAGCGCCTCCGCCTGTGCGCGCGACGCGGCAAGATACGCCTGCGGCGCCTCGGGCGCGTCAGCGCGGTCGAGATGCTCGGCGCGCAGCGTCGGATCGCGCTCGCCATACCACCCGGCGGCTGCGCGGTGCAGCTCGGCGCGGCGCGGCCGGGTCAGCGAGGCATAGACGCCGTCGCGGATCAGCGCGTGGGCGAACAGGAACTCCTCACCGTCGGGACGGACGAGCGAAGCGCTCAGCAGCGCCGCACAGGCATAGTCGGGAATGGCGATCAGGTGGCGCACGAGCGCCAAGGGAAAGCGCTGGCCGACGACCGCCGCCGCCCGTAGCGCGGCGCGTTCGCGCTCGGGCAGGCGGTCGACCCGCGCGAGCACGAGGCTCGCGAGCGACGCCGGCAGGCGATCCTCGTTCTCCTCCGCCGTTCGTAAGAGCTGTTCGAGAAACAGCGGATTGCCGCCGGCGCGCTCGATGCACTTCCGGACCAGGCGCGCCGACGTCGCGACCAACCCGCCGGCGAGCGCGACGGCGTCGGCCTCCGACAACGGCGCCAGATCGAGCGTCGCGAGCGGCGCACCTGCGAGCGAGGCGCGAAAGCCCGAGGCGAGCGGATCGCCATCGACGCGCGAGGTCAGCACGAGCAGTGCGCGCATCGACGCCGCCGCGCGCGCTAGTTCCGCCACATAGCCGAGCGTCGCGCCGTCGGCCCAGTGCAGGTCTTCGATCGTGACGAGCAGCGGCGCCGCACGCGCCTGCGCGGCGGCGAGCCGCACCAGGACGGCGCTGCGGGCACGCTGGCGCGCTGCGTTGTCCATCGCCGCGTAGATCTCGTGGCCCAGAGCAGGCGCCGGCAGGTCGAGCAGATCCGCGAGCGCGGACTGCTCATCGCGGTCGATCGTGCCCGCAGCGATCGCCGCGGTAAGGGCTTGCGCTCGCTCCTCGCGCGATGATGTCGGCGCGAGCCCGACGAGCGAAGCGACAATGTCGCGAATCGGATCGCGCCCTTTCGCCGTGCCGAAATCGAGCACCAGGCCCGTGTGGCAGGCGAAGCGGTCGGCAGCCGCGATCCGGTTGAGCTCGGCGACGAGCCGCGACTTACCGATGCCCGGATCGCCGCGCACGTGGACGACGGCGCCGCTGCCGCCGGCGCTGGCGCGAAGCAGCGCAGAGAGTTGCGCGAGCTCCGTCGTGCGCCCCACGAACGGCGCGGTTCCGGCGTCGCCGCGAGGGCCGAGCGCGTCGAGTCGCCATGCGGTGACAGGCCGGTCGAAGCCCTTGATCGCGAGCGCCGGCAACGGCGTGCACGATGCCTCGCGCGCAATCGCGTCGTGCACGGCGCCGTCGACGACGACCTGGCCGGCCCCGGCCACACCCACCAGTCGCGACGCGAGGTTCACCGAAGGCCCGATCACCGTGTACGCGCGATGTTCTCCTCTGCCCACGCCGCTTGCGACGACCTCGCCGGCGGCGATGCCAACGTGAGCCGCCAGTGTTTCGCCGAATGGCGCGCCGACCTCGGGTACCGCCTGCTGGATCGCGGCCGCGGCACGCACGGCACGCGACGGCTCGTCACCGCGCGCGACCGGCGCGCCGAAGATCGCCATCACGGCGTCGCCGATGTGCTTGTCGACGCGCCCGCCGAAGCGATCGACGATGCCGTCGACGGCGCCGAAATAGCGCTCGAGCAGCGCGTGCACGTCTTCGGGATCGAGGCGTTCGGAGAGCCGCGTGTAGCCACAGAGATCGGCGAACAGCACGGTGACCGGCCTGCGCTCGGCGTCGTCGCCGGCAACCGCTGTGGGCGAGGAAGCCGCGGCCGCGACCAGCGCGCCGCCGCAGCCGCCGCAGAAGCGCTCGCCGGGCTCGTTCGCGAATCCGCACGCCGGGCACGCGATCCCGAGCACGGCGCCGCACCGCGCGCAGAAGCGCCGCCCCGCACGGTTGTCCGCGCCGCAGCTCGCGCAGGGGACTCCGGGATCGCTTGCGATCGCTGGCCTCCCGCGAATCGTCGCCGTACCTATCCGCTCACGCTGACCCGTCCGCCGTCCGGATCGATGAATTCGGCGAGCGTGATGCCGTGCAGCGGCTCCGGTGCGCGCGTGAAGCGCACGCCGGCCGCGCAGAGCGTGGCGTGAAACCCGTGGACGTCGGGCGTGCCGAACCCCAGGTGCGTCGTGCCCGGCGGGTTCTCCGGCGACGACGGATGGAGCGCCAGCGTCGTCGCGCCCGTCGCGAACTCCGTCCATTCGGGTGAGGCGAATTTCAGCGGCAGCCCGAGCGTGTCGCGATAGAACGCGACGGCCCGATCCATGTCGGCGACGAAATGAATCGCGTAGTTGAGAGTCACGGCCATGACGTCCTCCTCGAGATTACAGGACGGGATCCAAGCGTTTCACGATGACGATCGATCCAGTACGCCCATGCGATGAACAGCCATCCCAGGAGCGCGCTCAGCGCCAGCAGCGGCACCGACGGCGGCGGCGGACCGAACACGCTCGCGATGTAGATCACCACCAGGACGGCCAGGAAAATAGCGAAACCAAGCGTCCCGACCCGATCGCGCGCCCGCGTGACTTTCGTGTACAACCATGCGCCTGCACCAAACAGCGCGAACTCGGCGACGAGCGTGAGCGGAACGGAAGACCAGAGACCGAGCCCGACCTTCGGGCCGCCCGGCCACAACGGCAGGTCGGGCCGATGCGATGCGAAATCGAGCACCCAGTGCGAAAGCACGAGCGCCGCAATCCACCCTGCGCCATTGCCGTCCCGCCGCTGCGCGTAATAACCACCCGCGAGCAGCGCCGCCCAGAGCCCCCCGGCGACGAGGCTGTGCGTGTAGGGATAGGACACGAATGCGAGCGGGGTGACCCCGGTGGTCCCGGGAACGATCTCGACCTGCTCCCAGCCGAGAAGAAGGAACACGGGCCATACGCCGTCGACCAGCAGCGCCGCGAGGACGAGCGTTCCGAGCGACGGCTTGGGCGCAACCGTTTTCGCCGCCATCGCCACGCCGAAATGGCCCAGGAACATTGCTTCCCCCGCTCGCTGCAAGCCGCGCCATGATACGCGGGGCGATCAGCTCTCCGCGAGCTTGAGCCGCTGCACCTTTCCCGACGGACCCTTCGGCAGCTCCGCGACGAAGCGGAAAGCCTTCGGCGTCTTGTAGCGGCCCAGCGTCGCGAGGCAGTGCGCGCGCAGCGCGTCCTCGGTACACCGGGCTCCGGGCTTGAGCACGATGCAGGCTAGGATCTCCTGGCCGTATTCCGGATCGGGGATCCCGACCGCGGCCGCCTCCAGCACGCCCGGATACGCGAGCAGCGCCTCGTCGATCTCGCGCGGCGCGATGTTCTCGCCGCCCTTGATGATGAGTTCCTTCAGCCGGCCGGTGATGAAGTAGAAGCCGTCGGCGTCGCGATAACCGAGATCGCCGGTCGCAAGCCATCCGTCTTCGCGCACCGCAAGCCGCGTGGCGGCGGGGTCGTCGTAGTAGCGCAGCATGACGTTCGCGCCACGGAGCTCGATCTCGCCGCGCTCACCTTCGCCAAGCACTCTCCCGTCGGCAGCCACGACGCGCGCTTCCACGCCGAGCGGCAACCCGGGCGAACCCAGCTTGCGCGCGCGCGGGTCGAGCGGGTTCGCGAACGCGACCGACGCGCACTCGGTGAGTCCCATCGCCTCGAGCACGGAAATGCCGAAGCGCGCCTCGAACGCGCGGTGCTGCTCCGGCGGCAGCGGCGCGGACGCCGAGCGTGCGAAGCGCAGCGCGCGACACGCCTCTGCCTGCGCGGGCGTTGGGTCGGGCCCGTTGAGCAGATAGGCGATGATCGTCGGCACGACGTTGAGCCACGTCGGCCGGTAACGCTCGACCCAGCTCCACCACTGCGAGGCGCTGAACCGATGCGGCATGACGACGCTGCCGCCGGCGACGAGGGGCGTGATGGTCGCGATGCACTGGCCGTTGACATGGTAGAGCGGCAGCGACGACAGCACGCGGTCGGCGGGCGTGAGCTCGTGCGCCGCCGCGACGGCGCGCCCCGCGTGGACGAGATTCGCGTGCGACAGGAGCGCACCCTTCGGACGGCCGGTCGTGCCAGACGTGTACATCAGCAGCGCGGGCGCATCGGGGGTTGGCGCTGCCGAGCGCCCGGTATCACGTCCAGCAGCGATCGCGAGATCGTCCGGCGATGTCGCGCGGATGATCGCGCCGCTGCCGATCTTGGCCGCGACCGCCGTCAACCGGGACACGAACTCGGGCGCTGCAAAAACGATGCGCGTGCGCGAATGCGCGAGCGTGTGCTCGATCAGCACATCCTGCGCGAGCAGGCTCACCGGAGACGCGACATGGCCACCGTGCATCGCCCCCAGGAGCACGCCGGCGGCGGCGATGCCGTTCGGGAGCATGTACGAGACGACGTCGCCAGGGGCGACGCCGCGCGCCGACAGCTCGCCCGCGAGACCCCGAGCGAGCTCGCGCAGCCCACCGTAACTCAGCACCCCATCCGGCTCCGGCGCCAGGATGTACGGCGCATCGGGCCGCTCGCGCGCATTCCGATCGATGACCTCGCGGATCGTCGCTGCCGCCGCCGGCTCGCGGTCAAGCACGGTATTTGCGCCGGTACTCCCCGAAGATCTCGTCGTCGGCCGGCTCGCGCACGTCTTCGGGCGCGAACGGCGTCACCACTCGCGTGATGTTGAGGAAGTGCCGGTAGTTGAGGTTGTCCGAGATGCTGTTGCCGCCCCACGTACCGCACCCCATCGACAGCGAGAACGGAAGCGCGTTGTCGAAGCTGCCGCCGGTCGCGAAGCAGTGGATCTGATTCACGATCACGCGGCAGGCCGAGAGCGTAAGGCCCAGCTCCGTCGCGCGTTCCAGCTTCCGCGTGTGCAATCCCACCGAATGGCCCGCCCCCTGGAACGCAAGCAGCTTCGTCGCGAGCGCCACCGCCTCCGCAAAGTCGGCGACGCGATACAGAGCGAGCACCGGTGAGAGTTTTTCACCCGAGAACGGACGGTCGGCACCGACGCCGACCTCCTCGACGATCAGGAACCGCGCGCGCTCGAGCTCCGGCCGGATGAGCCCGCCATGCGCGGCGATCGCCGGTGCCGACCGGGCGATCACATCCGGCGCGAGCTTGCCTTCCGGAAACATTTCGTTCTCGAGCCGCCGCGTTTCCTCGCTGTCGAGCAGCACGCCTCCCTCGCGCGCGAAAGCGGCGACGAGCGCGTCGTAGACCGGTGCGACGGCAATGACGCTGTTCTCCGACGAGCACGACGTGGCGTTGTCGAACGCCTTGGAGGTCGCGATCTTCGCCGCGGCAGCGCCGATGTCGGCGGTCTCGTCGACGATCGCGGTGACGTTGCCGGCGCCGACGCCGACCGCCGGCGTGCCGCTCGAATACGCCGCGCGCACGTTGGTCTGCGAGCCCGTCGCGACGACGAGATCGGCCGCGCGCATGAGGGCGAACGTCGCCTCGCGCTTGACCGGGACCGGTAGCATCTGCACCAGATCGCGCGGCGCGCCGACGCGGTCGAGCTCCGCGTGCACGTAGTCGAGAAGAAGCGCGAGCGTCGAGGCGCCCTTGGGCGAGGGCGCCAGGATGATCGCGTTGCGGCCTTTGAGCGCGTTGACGATGTTGTTGGCGGGCGTCGCCGCAGGATTGGTCGACGGCGTGATCGCGGCGACGACGCCGACGGGTCGCGCGATTTCGATCAGCCCGCGCCGGCGATCCTCCGAGATGATGCCGACCGACTTCGCGTCGCGCAGGTCGCGCAACAACCCGAGCGTCTTGCGCCGGTTCTTCGCGATCTTGTCCTCGACATTGCCGAGACCGGTGTCGCGCACCGCGCGTTCCGCCAGCGCGCGGTTGCGCGCCGGCTCGACGATCGCCCAGCCGGCGGCGACGACGGCCTCGTCGACGCGCTCCTGCGACCACGTTTCGTACGCACGCTGGGCCGCGCGGGCGCGCGCCACGAGCGGGGCGACGATCGCGTCCGCCGATCGGACTGCGGTTCCCCGCCAGGGCCAGCGGACCTTCATTCCGGCCTGATGTTCGCCGTCTTGATCACGAGCTCCCATTTCGCGAGCTCGTCCTTGATCCGCCGCTCGAATTCGGCCGGCGAGCTCGGTGCCGCCTCGGCGCCCTGCGCCAGGAGCCTCTCCTTCACCTGCGGATTCTCGAGCGCCTTCGCAAATGCGGCGTTGAGCTTCGCGATCGCGGCGGGCGGCGTCCTGGCCGGCGCGAGCGCGCCGTACCACGAGTCGACGACGTAGTCCGGAACCGTCTCCGCGATCGTCGGCAGGTCGGGCGCCACCGCGGCGCGGCGCGCGCTCGTCACCGCGATTGCCTTGAGCTTGCCCGCCTTGACGTGCTGCCATGCGGCCGGCATCGAGACAAACGCGAGCTGGACCTGCCCGCCGATCGTGTCGACGACCGCGGGGCCGCCGCCCTTGTAGGGCACGTGGACCATGTCGATGCCGGTCTTGAGCTTGAGCAGCTCGCCCGCGATGTGCGCCGGTGATCCGGTGCCGACCGACGCGTAGTTGAGCTTGCCCGGATTCGCCTTCGCGAGCGCGATCAACTCCTTCACATTGTTCGCCGGCACGCTCGGATGAGCGACCAGGATCTGCGGCACGAGCGTCGCCAGCGTGATCGGCGCGAAATCGCGCTCGACGTCGAACGGCAGCTTGTCGTAGAGCTTCGGATTGATCGTGTGCGACGACAGGGTGAACAGGATCGTGTACCCGTCCGGCGGCGACTTCGCCGCGAGATCGGTACCGATGTTGCCGGCCGCGCCCCCCTTGTTGTCGATGATGATCGGCTGGCCGAGCTCGGCCGCGACCGGCTCCTGGAGGATCCGCGCGATGACGTCGGTGCCGCCGCCCGGCGGGTACGGCACGATGAAGCGGATCGGCTTGTTCGGGTAGTCCTGGGCCGGGGCGGGCCCGGCGACGGCGGACGCGAAGAGCGCGAGCGCCAGCGCGAACGCGCGACGAGTCATCATGCCGACTCCTTCGGCGTCGTTCACCGCCGCGCCGCGGTCGACGCGTATTTCGCGAGATGCCGCGTCGGCAGCGCCAGCGCATCGCGGCGGAACGGATCGCCCAGCTCGCGCGTCACCATCATTTCGAGGACGGTCGTCTTCCCTTCGCGCTGTGCCTTGGCCGCGTCGCGCAACGCAGAACCGACGTCGGCCAGCTTGTCGATGCGGCGACCCTCCGCCCCCATCGCCTGCGCCACCGCTGCCCACGAGGGCTGGCGGTCGAGGTTCACACCGATGAAGCGCTGGTCGTAGAAATCGACGTGATTCTTCTTCTCGGCGCCCCACTGGCCGTTGTTGAATACGATCGCGGTGACCGGGATCCCTTCGCGGACGCAGGTCTGGAGCTCGCCGAAGCTCATCCCCCACGCGCCGTCGCCGACGTAGGCGATCGCCGCGCGGTCCGGCGCGGCGACCTTGGCACCGATGATCGTCGGGAACGCATAGCCGCAGTTACCGAAGCTCATCGCGGCGAACATCGAGCGCGGCTGATCGAAGCGCAGGTAGCTGTTCGACACCGAGCAGATGTTGCCGATGTCGGTCGACACCATCGCACCCTCGGGCATCGCGCGCTCGAGCTCGCGCAGCATCTGGCGCGGGTGCATCGCCGCCGATCCCTTCGCCACTTCGAGCGACCACGCGTCGGTCTCCTTCGCCCAGCCGTCGAGCTCGGCCTCCCATTCGGACTTGGCTGCCTTGATCGCATCCTGCCGCGCTTGCGCACGGGCGGCGGACGCGAGCGTTCTCGATTCGAGTCGCGTCAGCAGCGCCGCCGCGGCCGCTTTTGCGTCGCCGCAGATCCCGACCGAAACGGGCTTCACGAGGCCCACCATCGTCGGGTCGGCGTCGACCTGGATCACCCGCGCATCCTTCGGCCAGTATTCGATCCCGTATTGCGGCAGCGTGCCGAACGGTCCCAGCCGTGTGCCGAGCGCCAGCACGACGTCGGCTTGCGCGATCAGCTTCATCGCCGCCTTGCTGCCTTGGTAGCCGAGCGGTCCGACCCACAGCGGATGGCGCGCGGGGAAGGCGTCGTTGTGAAGATACGAGACCGCCACTGGCGCCTGCAGCTTCTCGGCGAGGCGAACGGCGTCCGGAACGCCATCGGCCATCACGACGCCGCCACCGCAGAGGATGACCGGGAACTTCGCCGAGGCGAGGAGCGTCGCCGCCTCGTCGAGACTCTTCTCCCCGCCCGCGCCGCGCTCGATCGCGATCGGCCGCGGAATCTCGCACTCGATGTCGCCGTAGAAGAAATCACGCGGGATGTTGAGCTGCGTGGGGCCGATCTGGAGGCGCGCTCGATCGAACGCTCGGCTCGTGAGCTCCGCCATCCGGGCGCGGTTGTTGACGTGCGCCTGATACTTGGTGATCTTCGAGAAGATCGGCAACTGCTCGGTCTCCTGGAATCCCCCCAGCCCGATCGTCGCGCTGCCGGTCTCGGGCGTGACGACGACGACCGGCGAATGCGCCCAGAACGCGGCGGCCGTGGACGTGACGAAGTTCGTGATGCCGGGACCGTTCTGCGCGATGCAGACGCCATGGCGTCCCGAGACCCGTGCATAACCGTCGGCCATGTGCCCCCCGCCCTGCTCGTGGGCGACGGAGATGAAACGGATGCCGGCGAGCGGGAAGAGGTCGAGCGCATCCATATAAGCGGAGCCGACGATCCCGAATACATCCTTCACGCCGTGCGCGACCAGTGTCTCGACGAACGCTTCCGACGGTGTCATCTTCTGCCGGCCCGTTACCGCGAGATTTTTCTGCTCGGTCATCGTGTTCATGGGTGCTTTCCTCGGCGGTCAGGCCATCACGGTTTCGGGCGGAGCGTACGCATAGCCCAGGGCCTCCGCGACCGGCTGGCACGTCACTTTGCCGAACGCGATGTTGAGCCCGTTCTTGAGGTGCGGGTCGTCGGCCAGAGCCTTCTTCCAACCTTTGTTCGCGAGCGCCAGCACGAACGGCAGTGTCGCGTTGTTGAGCGCGAACGTCGACGTCCGCGGCACGCCGCCCGGCATGTTGGCCACGCAATAGTGCGTGACGCCGTCGACGACGTAGACCGGATCGGCGTGCGTCGTCGGCCGCGACGTCTCGAAGCATCCGCCTTGGTCGATTGCGACGTCGACGATCACCGAGCCCGGCTTCATCCGCTTGACGAGCGCTGCGGACACGAGCCTCGGTGCCGACGCGCCGGGAATCAGCACGCCGCCGATCACCAGGTCCGCGGTCGTCACGTGATTCTCGATCGCGTCCTGCGTGGAGAACACCGTATTGAGCGGCCGGCCGAACTGGCGCCACAGCGCGCGCAGCACGTCGACGCTGCGATCGAGTACCCACACCTCCGCGCCCATGCCCAGCGCGATGTGGCACGAGTGCGAGCCTACGACGCCGCCGCCCAGGATCACGACCTTCGCCGGGTCGACGCCCGGCACGCCGCCCAGCAGCACGCCGAGCCCGCCGTGCGGCTTCTCCAGGTAATAGGCACCGGCCTGCACGGCCATGCGCCCGGCGACCTCCGACATCGGCGCGAGCAGCGGCAGCCCTCCTGGTCGGCGAAGTCACCGTTTCGTACGCGACACAGACGGCGCCGCTCGCGACGAGGTCCTTGGCCTGTTCCGGATCCGGAGCGAGATGCAGATATGTGAACAGGATCTGGCCGTTGCGCAGCATCTTGCGCTCGACCGCCTGCGGCTCCTTCACCTTGACGATCATGTCGGCTGCGGCGAACACCTCGGCCGCCGTCGCGGCGATCCGCGCACCGGCGCGGCGGTACGCGTCGTCGTCCATGCCGATGCCCTGCCCCGCGTTGTGCTCGACGACGACCTCGTGGCCGTTCTCCACCGCTTCACGCACGCTGCCCGGCACAAGACCGACGCGGTTCTCGAGCACCTTGATCTCCTTGGGGACACCGATGCGCATGGGAGAGGCTCCTGGCAGGGGGGTGCGACGGGGACGCGGGCTCACCCGGCCCCGCAACCGGCTATGATAATGGAACGCGCGAACGGGCACACGCACGCCGGAGAAGAACGCGATGGCCGCATGGATCGACAACATGGGCACCGACCTGGCCGCGCTTGGCGCGAGCGCAGCGATGGTCGCCGCCTACTACGTGTTCCTGTGGCGACGCGCGCGAGCCGATCCGCATTACACGATTCACGGCATCAACGACACGGCGCGCACGAGGTGGGTCGAACACGTGATGGCCAATCCGACCCGCGACGTGATGGCGGTGCAGACGCTGCGCAACTTCACCATGTCGGCGACGTTCATGGCGTCCTCCGCCGCGCTGCTGATCCTGGGCACCCTCACGCTGACCGGCCAGGGCGAGACGCTCGCGCGCACGTGGCACGCGGTCAGCCTCGGCGGCTCGAGCTCGCAGGAGATCTGGATCATCAAGATCATGGTGCTGCTCTGCGCGTTCATTGCCGCATTCTTCGCGTTCACGTGGACTGTCCGGCTGCTGAACCACGTCGTGTTCATGATCAACGTCCCCGACGCCGCAGCCCATCCGGGCATGGGGCCGCGGCATGTCGCTCATCGTCTCGTGAGCGCCGGGCATTTCTATTCGGTGGGGATCCGCGCGTTCCTCGCCGCCGTGCCGCTCGCGTTCTGGCTCTTCGGCCCCCTCTACCTCGTCGTCGCCACGGTCGGTCTCATCGTGGTGCTGCACTACGTCGAGCGCAGCCCCGACGTCGGCGAGAACTGACTGCAGCAACCTCCCCGCAGAGGAGCCCGCGGGTGTAGGATGCTGGATTCCAATTCGCACTCGCTGCGCTCGCGGCGGCCGTGGGCTTGCCGCACTGCAGCATCAGGAGACCGACGATGGGCCACGCCGAACTCACGATCCAGCAAGGCGGAGCCGCTGCCCAGCGGATTTCGCTCGATGAATACTGGATGCCGTTCACCCCCAACCGCGACTTCAAGGCCGACCCCAAGATGGTCGTCCGCGCGGAAGGGATGTTCTACTGGAGCGACCGCGGCGAGAAGCTGATCGATGCCTCGTCCGGCCTCTTCTGCGTCAATGCGGGGCACGGGCGCAAGGAAATCGCGGAGGCCGTCGGCCGGCAGATGGCCGAGCTCGACTTCGTGCCTCCATTCCTGCGCGGCCACCCGAAGCAGTTCGAGCTCGCGACGCGCGTCGCCGAGCTCACGCCGGGCGACCTGAACCGGATCTTCTTCGCGAACTCCGGCTCCGAGGCCGTCGATAGCGCGATGAAAGTCGCGCTTGCCTACCACCAGGCGCGCGGACAAAGCGGCCGCAACGTGTTCATCTCGCGCGAGCGGGCCTATCACGGCGTCAACTTCGGCGGCGTCGCGCTGTCGGGCCTCGTCAACAACCGCCGCAAGTTCGGACCGGGACTGCCCGGGATTGCCCACATGCGGCATACGCACCTCAAGGACAACTTCTTCACGAAAGGTGAGGGTGCGCACGGTGCGGAGCTGGCCGACGACCTCGCGCGCTTCGTGAATCTGTACGGCGCCGAGAACATCGCCGCGTGCTTCGTCGAGCCGATCGCCGGCTCCACCGGTTGCCTCGTGCCGCCGAAGGGCTACCTGAAGCGGCTGCGCGAGATCTGCGACACGCACGGCATCCTGCTCATCTTCGACGAGGTGATCTGCGGCTTCGGGCGCACGGGCCAGGCGTTCGCCGCGCAGAGCTTCGGGGTCACGCCGGACGTGATGACGATGGCGAAGGGCCTCACCAACGGCGCGCAGCCGATGGGCGCGGTCGCCATTTCCGAGCGCATTCACGACACGATCATGGCCGCGGCGCCGGAGGGTGCAATCGAGTTCTTTCACGGCTACACCTACTCGGGCCATCCGGGCCCGTGCGCGGCGGGCCTGGCGGTGCTCGACATCTACAAGAAGGAAGACCTGTTCGCGCGCGGCCGAGCTCTGTCGCCGTATTTCCTCGACGCCATCTTCTCGCTCAAGGACGTGCCGATCGTATCCGACATCCGCGGCTACGGGATGTTCGCCACGATCGACGTGCAGGCGGCGGGCGGGCCGGGCGCGCGCGGCCACGTGTTCCAGAAGAAGCTCTTCGACAACGGGCTGCATCTCAAGACGACCGGCGACTCGGCGATCCTCGCACCGCCGCTGATCGCCGAGAAGACGCATATCGATATGATCGCGGACATCTTGCGCAAGACGCTCGCGCAGATCTAGAGTCCCCACATCCGCCGCGCGGCGCCGCGAGAGCGCTGCCGGCGCCGCTCAATGGCCATCGGGCCGGGAGGTTGTCATGAAACGCTTGCTCGCTGCCGTCGTCCTCACGCTTGCCGCCGCGCTGCCCGCCTGGGCGCAGAAGACGGTGACCTTCGCCTACCAGGACATGATGAACCCCTTCCGGTGGGTACAGCAGACCGGCGAGATCGAGAAGGCGACCGGCTACAAGATCAACTGGCGCCAGTTCGGCGGCGGCGGCGACGTGATCCGCGCAATGGCGTCCGGCGACGTCGCGATCGGCGAGGTCGGCTCGACGGGCGTGGCCACGGCCATCAGCCAAGGGATGGACGTGGACCTCTTCTGGATCCTCGAGGACATCGCGGCGGCCGAAGCACTGGTCGCGCGCAACGGCAGCGGCGTCAACACGATCGCCGATTTGAAGGGCAAGAAGGTCGGCACACCGTTCGTCTCGACGTCGCACTTCCAGCTGCTCTACGCGCTGCAGAAGGCAGGCTTGAAGCCCGGTGACGTCCAGGTGCTGAACATGCGGCCGCCGGAGATCGCCGCCGCCTGGGGCCGCGGCGACATCGACGCCACGTTCATCTGGGATCCGGTGCTGTCGCAGGTCAAGAAGAACGGCAAGGTGCTGACGACGTCGGGCGACATCTGCAAGCAGGGTGCCTGCACCTTCGACGGGCTGGTTGTCTCGAAGAAGTTCGCCACGGAGAACCCGGCATTCATGGTGGCGCTGGTCAAGGCGCTCGCCAAGTCGGATGCCGAATATCGCGCCAATCCCAAGTCGTGGACGGGCGATTCGGCCAAGTCGGCGGCCGTCGCGAAGTGGTCCGGCGGCAAGCCCGAGGACGTCGCGGACGCGATGGCGCTGTACGGCTTCCCGAGCCTGGACGAGCAGGCGTCGCCGGCGTGGCTCGGTGGCGGCGCGGACGGCGCCGCAGCGAAGGCGCTCTCGCAACAGGCGAACTTCCTGAAGGAGCAAGGCAGGCTGCAGTCGGTCGCGCCCGACTTCAGCAAGAACGTGACGACGCAGTGGGTAACGCAGGCGATGAAGTAGCGGCACCCGCGCGGGCGAAGACCGACTGACATTCTTCGCCCGCCGGCGCTCGTCCGATCCGGCGCACTAGACCGCGCGTGCCCTCGCTCGACATCCGCGACCTCGGCGTCCGCTACGGGACGAAGGCCGGGACGGTCGACGCACTCTCCCACGTCAATCTCTCGATGCGCGACGGCGACTTCGTCGTCGCAATCGGCGCGTCGGGCTGCGGCAAGACGACGCTGCTGTCGTGCATCGCGGGCTTTCTCCCGCCGACGGAAGGCGAGATCCTGCTGGGCGGCAAGCCGGTCGAAGGCCCCGGCGCCGACCGCGGCGTCGTGTTCCAGAAGCATGCGCTGATGCCCTGGCTCAACGTGGTCGACAACGTCGCGTTCGGGCTGCGCATGCGCGGCGTCCCTGCCGAGCAGCGCCGCCGCGTCGCGCAGGAGACGCTGCGACTGGTCGGCCTCGAGGACTTCGGCGACCGCGCGATCTACGAGCTCTCGGGTGGCATGCAGCAGCGCGTCGGCATCGCGCGCGCGCTGGCCTCCGATCCGCAGGTACTGCTGATGGACGAGCCGTTGGGCGCGCTCGACGCGTTCACGCGCGAGTCGATCCAGGAACTGATCCTCGACGTCTGGCACCGTACCGGCAAGATGTGCTTCTTCATCACGCACAGCGTCGAGGAAGCGTTGTTCCTCGCAACGCACCTGGTCGTGATGACGCCACGGCCCGGGAAGATCTCGCACGAGTACGAGCTCGACTTCGGCCGGCGGTTCATCGCCACTCGCGACGCGCGCGCCGTCAAGTCGTCGCCGGACTTCATCCGCGTGCGCGAGGAGGTGCTGGCGGTCATCCTGCATCGGGAAGTCGAAGTAGAGGCGTACGAATGAGCGAGGCGGGCGAGCGCCAGCGAGCCGAGGCCCGTAGGGCGCGTCGCCGAGCGATTGAGAGCGGCCGACACCTCAGTGGAACGATTCGCGACGTGGGCTCGGAGGCCGCATGAACGGCGAAACGCGGCCCAAGACGTCGAGCTACTCGACGCCCGGCGAGGGCAAGACGACGCTGATCAGCGTCGTCACGATGGTCATCCTGTTCGCGCTGTGGTGGCTCGCGAGCCACTACCGCTGGCTGCCCCCGCTGTTCCTGCCGACCCCGGAGACCGTGTTCACGCGTCTCTACGAATCCGCGATGGGGCAGCTCACCGACGCCCCGCTCGCGACGCACTTCGGCTGGTCGATGTTCCGCGTGTTCGCGGCGTTCCTCGCCGCATGCGTGACGGCGATCCCGATCGGCATCGCGATGGGTGTGTCGCGGATCGCGCGCGGGATCTTCGACCCGCCGATCGAGTTCTACCGGCCGCTGCCGCCGCTCGCGTACCTGCCGCTGATCGTCATCTGGTTCGGCATCGACGAGCTCTCGAAGGTGCTGCTCATCTACCTCGCCTGCTTCGCGCCGCTCGCGATGAGCGCGCGTGCCGGCGTGCGCTCGGTGTCGCAGGAGCAGATCCACGCCGCCTACTCGATGGGCGCCTCGAAGTGGCAGGTGATCGTCCACGTCATCATCCCGGCGGCGATGCCCGAGATCCTCACCGCGATGCGGATCGCGATCGGCTTCGGCTGGACCACGCTTGTCGCCGCCGAAATGGTCGCGGCAACGCACGGGCTCGGCCAGATGGTGCTGAACGCGTCGAATTTCCTCCGCACCGACATCGTGATCATGGGGATCGTCGTGATCGGCGCGATCGCCTACCTGTTCGACCTGCTGATGCGCTACGTCGAGCATCTGGTGGTGCCGTGGAAGGGGAAGGTCTAGCCCCGAGCAAGCGACCCGCTGCCGCTCATCCGCCTGTCGGGCACGCAACCCCCGCCGTCGGCTTCCGCCGTCCGGCAGTTGACAACGCGGTAGGGGCTTGCCACGCTGCGGCTACCATGGCTCCGCGCCTGCACTTCCAGAAGCTCGTCGAGAAGATCCGGATGCGGCCGTCCTTGCCGGCGGCCATCGTGTACCCGTGCGATCCCGACTCGCTGCAGACCGCGCTTTCAGGAGCGTTCGCCGGCTATCTCGAACCGGTCCTGGTCGGCCCCGAGACCCGCATCCGCGACGTGGCGCTCAAAGCGGGCCTCGACATCTCGAGACTCCCGATCGTCGACACGCCGGATGATCCGCGGGTCGCGGGTCAGCGTGCCGCTGAAATCGCCCGGGACCGCAAGGCCGCGGCACTCATCAAGGGCAGCATGAGCGACGCCGATCTGCTCGCGCCGGTCGCCGCTCCCGACTCGGGCTTGCGGACCGATCGCCGGCTGTCGCATGCCTACTTCGTCGACCTGCCCGGCCGGCCCAGCGGCTTGCTGATCGCAGATGCGCAGCTCAACATCGCGCCCAATCTCGCGGCGAAGAAGGACATCGTCGCCAACACGATCGAGCTCGCGCGCGCGCTCGGCGTTGCTGCGCCCGGTGTGGCGCTGCTCGCCGCGATGGACTACGTGACCCCCGCGTTCGCGTCGACGGCCGACGCCGCCGCGCTCAAGTCGATGGCCGAGCAAGGCCTGTTCGGCGCGGCCGTCTGCGACGGCCCGCTGACTGCCGACAGTGCGCTCTCGGCGGATGCCGCGCGCGCCAACGGCGTGAAATCGGATCTCGCGGGGCATCCGGA
>CAVZAE010000010.1:0-106745 GCA_963773195.1 uncultured beta proteobacterium | reverse complement strand
GCAACGCGCCAATGGCCGATGCTTGACCGCTTACGGCCAGAAGCGGACGGGACCGCGAAAGAACAAATCGGCCGGCAATTGCGCCGGCCGAGTCGCCGATACTCAGTGGCCGGCCACCGAGTTAGGTTTACTCGCTCATCCCATTTGTCGGCCAAAGAATTCCTTGGCCTTACTCACCTCAGCATCCCACTTGTTCAATTGCTCGGGGGTCAGAAAGTTCACCAGTTTCTGGCGAAGCTGATCACGATTGGCGGCTACCTGCTTGACTATGTCGGCCTTCGTAGCACTCGGATTGGATTGCTGGTACTGCTCAACCTTGCCGCGACCCTCGGTTAGGAATGACTCCCAATTTGCTTTTTTGGTCGTCGCTGAGTTGCAGGTCGGCACCAAATCTCTTCAATTCAGCAGCAACCTGATTACGTTGTTCGGGCGTCAGATCCATGGCAATTCTCCCGACTTGGTTAAGGAAGGCTTGCGACTCGAATCGCATTCTTCTGATCCGGGTCCATTTGACAACTGTTGCGAGGGACAGCACGTACGCGTGCTCGTTGCCGCGCTGGTGCCCCGCACAGTTTAAGACCTCTCACATAGGTAAAGTTCCGTCGGCAAAACCCTGACAGGCATGTAGGATTCAATCGATTTGACAGTTGACAGCGGCATGACAAGAACGCGGGTGCGGCCGTCCGCTTCGGGTCGGAAACGGTCATCGATGACAGACCGCTACCCGTCAATTGCAGCCCTTCGAGCGACGCACGGAAGCTAGCTTCATTCCCGTCGTTCGGATGGAGCTGAGAGTTCGCAGCCCGCGAACCGATTGAGATAGTGAAGTTGCGCCAGCCAGGCAGGCCCTTGAACTCCTATCTCTCGGCTAGGTCCTACGGACTCGGCAGGACTCCCCGCGTTGCAAGCGAGGGGGTCGCTCCTGACAAAGCCATATTCCGCGACTGCATCAATCAAAGACTTATCGCGATGAAACAGCTCCTAATGGGTATGGCCACGGTATTGGTATCGGGTCTTATGCGCAATGCAATCGGCGGCAGCGGCAGATGGAGTCTATGTCGTCAAGCCAGTGGCCGAGAAGAGGGTAAAGCAACTGCCGGATGGCCCTCTGTATTGGCGAATCGAGAATTTTCCCACCCTAGCGCAGGCGCAGGCCGCCATTGGTCCCGATCGTTGGAATCCGAACACGGTAAGTTACGACGGCGCGACGTCGCTGGCTGTTGAAGTCGCGGGTAAGGACTGGCTCTTTACGCTCGGTCCCAAGGGCGGCTCGACACCTGGTGGAACTGAGGTCGCGGAGATCGGGCCGGTGCCCCCGATCACTGCGCCCGAGTACCTGCTCCGCATCAACTACGGTTCTGGGCCGCCCGGAGCCATGACACCACAACATAGCCATCCGGGCTCCGAAGCCTTCTACGTTATCTCCGGTCAGCTAGGCCAAAGAACTCCGCAGGGCGTTAGTCATGTCGACGCCGGCCACACGATGAATGGACATTCTGCCGGCATGCCGATGGAAGTCTTCAACAGCGGCACGACTGACCTGAGCGCCCTGATCATGTTCGTAGTGGACGCAACCAAGCCGTTTTCGTCTCCAGCCCAGCTCCACTCAGCGATGTGATGCCTCGCCTCGCCCAACTGCGGGACGACACACTGCGTGCCCGCCGCCCCAACGACTGCTCTTAGGAAGGCGACTATGACCGCAGTGGGTCGAGAGCCTAGATGCGTTCATGTTTCGTTCAACAACCGGCCAAGAGCGGAAGTAACGCGGCGATGCCCAATTCACCACGCTAGCCACCGCGCTCAGCGATGGAGGTGATTGTTATGCGATGGAAAGCGATGTCTATTGGAATTGCGTTCCTCGCTATGGTGCTTGGTGCGACGTCGGCGATGGCTCAGTCATCTCCGCCACCCTCGCCCAAGGCGCAAGAGACAGAAGCGCTGGTCAACAAGGCGGCGGCGCTGATCGACGCCAAAGGGCGCGCCGCCTTCTCTGAATTCAGAGTGAAGGGAACCGAGTGGTTCCACGGCGATTCCTATTTGTTCGCATACGATTTGAAAGGGAATGTCCTGCTGAACCCCGCTTTCCCGGCGCGCGAGGGAACCAACGTCAGCGGTCAAAAGGACGCCAACGGGAAGCAATTTCACGATGCCATCATCCGGACAGCCGAAACAAAGGGATCGGGATGGGTTGACTACATGTTTCCGAAACCTGGGCAGACACAGCCATCGCAGAAGTGGGCCTTCGTGAAGGCGGTGAAGATTGACGGCGTTTCAGGATTGGTTGCTTCGGGTTTCTATCCCGAGTAGCCTGCAACTCGCGACTCAATGCAGCTCGGCCCCGTCGTTGCGCACGCGGCGGAGGAAATGACCAAGCGGCTGGGCGGCCACTGGCCGCATCCGCGCTGAGTATCAGTCCAGCGCGGCGCAACGCGGCAGCGCAAGCGTGTATCGTAGGGCGATCCGACTGACGCAACGGATGCATATTTACCTACGGTCTCGGAACCAGCGACGCGCTCCGATGCGCTCTGCGCTCGACTCAATGCTCGGCATCCGATGCCTCGCGTGGATCCTCGCCGGCGCGATCGTGCTGGTCGGTTGTGACGCCCAGCATCCGGCCAATGCGCCCATCGCCACCCAGGATCTCACCAAGGGCTACCGGCTCCAGCGGGTCAAGGCCGATCCCGACAACCCCGGCGATGTGCTGGTCATCCTGACCTTGTCGGGCGGAGGCACGCGCGCGGCGGCGCTGGCGTACGGAACGATGGAAGCGCTGCGCGACGTGAAGCTCAGGATGGGGGGCCGAAGCCGCAGGCTGCTCGACGAGGTCGACGTCATCAACGCGGTGTCCGGCGGCAGCATCGTCGCCGCCTACTACGCGGTCCATCGGGAAGGACTCTTCCGCGATTTCGAGTCCCGCTTCCTGAAGCGCGATGTGGAGCGCCAGATCCGCGCGGAGGTCTTCGCCAATCTGCCGCGGCTCGTCCAGCCGCAGTTCTCGCGCGGTGAACTCCTCGCCGAATACTTCGATCGGGAACTGTTCGACGGCGCAACGTACAGCGACCTGGCGCGCGGCAACATGCGGCCGTACGTGGTGATCAACGCTTCCGCTTTGGCGACCGGTGCGCGGTTTCCGTTTACGCAGGCGCAATTCGACCTGCTCTGCTCGGACCTGGGCAGCGTGTCGGTCGGGCGTGCGGTCGCCGCGTCCGCAGCGCTGCCACCTTTCTTTGGCGCGATCACTATCGACAGCTTCGCTGGCTCCTGCGGTCCGGTGTCGCTGCCGGGGATCGCCGCGAAGATCGATGCGACCACGCCGACTCGCGTTGTCCGTCTTGAAGAAGCCCGCACCTACCTGGATCGTTCGCGACGACCGCACGTCCACTTGGTCGACGGCGGCCTGATCGACAACCTGGGGTTGCGCGTGGCGGGCGATTTCGCGGTCGAGCACGGAGGGTTCTTCGAGCTGGTGGAGGCCCTCGGCTATCGTGACGTTTCCCATGTGGTTTTCATCTCGGTCAACGCCGAGACCGCCTCCAACTATGCGATCGATCAAAACGCCAATACGCCGAACTTCCTCCAGACGCTGAACGCGCTCAAGTTGCCGGGGTCGGCGCATTCCTCCGAAGTGGCCGAGCAACTCCGGGCGAGTTTCGAGGGCTGGCGCAACGACGTGAGGAAGGCGCGCCAGGGCACGAGCGTTGCGGCGGGCAGACGGGCGGGGAGGGCCCGCAGTTCTATTTCATCGATGTTTCGCTGCAGGGCATCGTCGACGAAAGCGAGCGCAATAGCTTCCAGACCATTCCAACCGCGCTGACACTCGACGCTGCGACCGTCGACCGCCTGCGTGCGGTCGCGCGCAAGCTGTTGCTGGGGTCGCCGGATTTCAAGAGGCTCGCCGCGGATCTGGGGAGCTGATTCGCGCGGGTCGTCGAGGCGAGGCGAATCTTCAGCCTGGCGGTTGCACGCTCGCCAGGCGCCGACGTTCCACGACCGTCGCCAGCAGCAGACCGGCCATCGACAGCGCAACCGCGTAGCCCTGTGCGTTGAGGACAGCGTCGCCGAAGGGTTCGTCGCTGCCGATGAAGGGGCCGAAGCCCCGCACGGTCTGCGTGATCGCGATCATCGCCGCGACCAGCGCCGCCAGCGTCGCGCCGCGGGCACCCCACAGCAGCGCGACGAGGACGAAGAGCATGACCGAAAGGCAAGTGAAGCCCACCGCAAACCACTCGGGATTCCGGCCAGCGGGGGCGCCGAAGAGCGCATGGACGCAAAGCACGAACAGCGCACAGGCCACCACCCCGCCGGCGATCGAAAGCAGCGTCCGGGTGTCCGGGCGCTTGAGTTGGAACTGCGCCCACGCCGCGATAAAGGGCGCGAGCAGCAGGATGGCGGCGAAATTCCCTACCAGCCAGACGCGGAACGTGCGCCAGGCGTCGGGCCGTCCCGTGAAGTAATCCCACAAGCCCACCAACACCGCGCCCGTGAGCGCCAGTGCGAACGCTCCGGCGACGACCGCGCCGACGTCGCGCGGCGATTCGAAACGCAGCGGCGTCGTCGAGAGCCTTGCCGCCACCAGGCCGCCGACGACGGTCACGAGGACTTCGATGAGCGCGTAGCCGAATGATTCGCCCAGCGACGAACCCACCAGCGGTTCGAAGATCAGCGCGCCGAGAAAGGCGCCGGCGAGCACGGGCATCCAGTCGGAACGGACCCGGCCCAGCACCAGGCCGAGCCCCAGGCCGCTGGTGAGCCACACACTCCACGCGTCTTGGTCCGAATACGCGAAAAAGGCGGAGAACGCGCCGAGCGCAAGGTACGCCACGGCAACGACGACGATGGTCTGTACCTTGTCCAAACAGGACTCCTTTTGCCGTCGCGACAGGGTCAAACGAACGTCGCCCCGTAAGTCCGTTCGCCGGTGTGGCCGCGAACGACGGTACCTCCTGAATTATAGGCGACGGCCTGGGCGCTCCGTTCGCGATCACCGATCCGAGCATTCGTTGCCACGCGGAGATGATGGCTGAGTAGGGCAAGGTCCGCCGCCGATTTAGCCCGTTCCGGGTAGGTTCGGGCTCACTTCGGCATTGAAAATCAACTGACGCAGCCCGCTAGTTGGGCGAAGTGCAGGTCAACACGACGTAGCGCAGCAGCGCAGGAGACGGAAACTCCAATCGAGCTTCCAACTACATTCAAGCTTTTGGCGAACCGAAAGGCGGCGGTCGCACTTGGTCTCGAGATTCCGCAGTCAGTACTCCAGCGCGCGGACGAGGTGATTCAGTGATGGATCGTTCCCCGTTGTTCGTGGCTTCTCGCACTCAGCGTCGTCAACCATCCCGATTCATTCACCGTCGCGCACGGTTAGCAAAAATGCGAACAACGATTGACGTGCAGGAAGGTTTGGAATCAGGGTGCATTCGGCGCCGGGTCGCCCGAAGGGCCAATGCGCATCTCCACTCATTGGAGTTAGCATTTTTGCTATCCGCCCGCGCGGTGCGTACCTCTGCCATGCCCGAGCTCGCCCGGGTTGTTGCGCGCAACCTCGCTTCATGATGGAGCAAAGAGCGTCGTGTCGCGTCCCGAAAAGCGGTGGTGTGCCGCCCGTGGGGATAAGGCCGTACCTCGAGCTCCGAAGCTGGACCGGAGATTCCCCGCCACTGGCCGCATCCGCGCTGAATCTCGCGGCGGGCCTACCGCTTCCAGAACTCGCGCGAGGCGATCCGGGCGCCTTCGGCCATCGCCGCCATCTTCGCCCAGACGACATCGGGATCGACCGCGGCCTGGCCGACCCACGTGCCGAAGCCGCAGTCGCTGCCTGCCATCACGTTCTCGCGCCCGACGAGCTTCGCATAGCGGCCGATTCGCTGCGCGACGAGCTCCGGGTGCTCGATGAAGTTCGACTTCGACTCGATCACGCCGGGGATGAGCATCTTGCCGTCCGGCAGCTTCACGCTCTCGAACACCGTCCACTCGTGCGCGTGCCGCGGGTTCGCCGCCTCGAGCGAGATCGCCGCGGGCTTCGCCTTGAACACGATGTCGATCACGTCGGCGAGCGCGACGTCGCAGTGGTGCGGTCCTTCGTAATTGCCCCAGCAGAGGTGCATCCGCAGCTGCTCCGCGGGGATCGTTCGCAACGGCGTGGTTCAGCGCCTCGACGTGGAGCTCCGCTTTCCTGCGCCACTCGGGCAGGGTCAGGTCCGCGTGCTGGATGTGGCGGCCCATGCCCAGATCCGGGCAATCGAGCTGCAACACGATGCCGGCCTTGGCTACGGTCTCGTACTCGTGCCGCATCGCGTCCGCGATGGCGAAGATGTACGCCTCCTCGGTCGGGTAGTGCTCGTTCTTGAAGAAGAGCGAGACGACCCCCGGCGACGCCGCCGACATGAACATCTCCTTCGCTTCCACCTTGGCGAACGCCGCCTTGAGGTGGCTCACGTCGGCCTCGGCAGCCCGCGGGTCGCGAACGCCGATCGCCGCGTTGCAAGCGGGCGTCTTGCGCCGCGAGCGCCCCGGGTCGCCGAACACCCGCTTGGCGAGGTTCGGAAACGACGCCAGGTCCTGGTAGACGAATGTGTTGCCGGTACCGCCGAAACCGGAAAGTCTGTCCTTGATGTACGTCGCGTAGCTCGGCTTGCTCATTTCGCCGTCGTTGACGATATCGACACCGGCCTCGGCCTGCTTGCGCACGACCTCTTCGACCGCAGAGGCCACGCGGTCCGCGAGCGCGGCCGGGTCGACCGGTACACCCTCCTCCTTTGCGTACATCGCGCGAATGAGGTCGTCGGGGCGTGGCAGGCTCCCGGTGTGCGTCGTGAGAAATCGCTCAGTGCTGCGTTTCATTGCGCTCCCTCCGAATCAGGACGGGCGACGAGCTGCGGTCCGTCCGGCGAGTGACTCCGCGCGACGCGCGAGCTCGGGCGACGCAACGGGCTTCCAACGCTCCAGCAGGTCATCAGAGGCCGCCATGTCGTTGCACGCAAGCACGATATCGCAGCCCGCGCGGTGAGCGGCGTCCGCCCGTGCGACGATGTCACCCGCGCCGGCCGCACCGCCCATCCCAAGATCGTCGGAGAAGATCGCACCTCCGAAACCGAAACGCTCCCGCAAGATCTCTTGCAGCCACTTGTGCGAATATCCGGCGGGCTCGCGGTCGACCGCCGGGTAGACGACGTGCGCCGGCATTACGCCTTCGAGGCCATGTTTGATCGTCACCGCAAACGGGACGAGATCGTCGACCGCGATCCGTTCGAACGGCCGCGTATCCTCGGGCAGCGCCTCGTGCGAATCCGTGGCGACGAAGCCGTGCCCCGGGTAATGCTTGCCGACCGCCGCCATACCGCCGGCCGCAAGCCCCGTGCAGAGCGCCGCCGCCAGATGCGCGACGGCGTTGGGGTTCCGATGAAACGCGCGATCGCCGATCACGCCACTCGCGCCGTAGTCGAGGTCGAGCACCGGTGTAAAGCTGAAATCGACGCCGCGCGCGCGGAGCTCCGAGGCCAGCGTCCATCCGGTCCGGGTCGCCTCGCGCGCAGCCGCGGCGACGTCGCGATCCCAGAGCTCCCCGAGCGTGCGCATCGCTGGAATGGGCGTGAAGCCGTCGCGAAAGCGCTGGACGCGGCCCCCCTCGTGATCGACCGCGATCAGCAGCGGCGGATCGCGCAGTGCGTGGATGGCGGTGCAAAGCTCTTCGAGCTGCTGGGGCGACGTGAAATTGCGCGCGAAGAGGATCGCACCGCCGGTGAGAGGGTGCGCGAGCCGCTCGCGGTCGGCGGCGGTGAGCTCGAGACCTTCGATGCCGAGCATCACCGGCCCGCGCGCGAGCACTCCTGTCACTCCGCGGCCTCGCGGATCAGCGCTTTCATCTGCCGCACCGCCTCGCGCAAGCCGGTGAAGATCGCGCGCGAGACGATCGCGTGCCCGATGTGGAGCTCGCGCACACCGGGCAGCGCGGCCACCGGCTGCACGTTGAAGTAGTTGAGCGCGTGACCTGCGTTGAAGCGCATGCCGGCCTGGCGGATCGCATTGCCGGCCGCCCGAATCTCCGCGAGACGCGCGACGACGGGAGCGCTTTCGCTGTCGCGGCCTTGCGCGTGAAAGGCGTGCGCGTACGGACCGGTGTGGATCTCGCACACCCGCGCACCGATGCGCTTCGCCGCGTCGACTTGCCGAAGGTCGGCGTCGATGAAGACGCTCACCACGATGCCCGCATCGGTGAGCCGCTGCACCGCGCCACGCAGCGCCGACTCGTGGGCGACGACGTCCAGGCCGCCTTCGGTCGTGATCTCCTCGCGGCCTTCGGGCACGAGCATCGCCATTTCGGGCTTGACGGCGCAGGCGAATGCCAGCATTTCCTTGGTCGCCGCCATCTCGAGATTGAGCTTGATGTGCGTGAGCTCGCGCAGCCGCCGCACGTCCTCGTCCAGGATGTGGCGACGATCCTCGCGCAGGTGGACGGTGATCCCGTCGGCGCCACCCAGATGCGCCTCGACGGCCGCCCAGACGGGGTCGGGCTCGTGCGTGCGACGCGCCTGCCGCAGCGTGGCGACGTGATCGATATTGACGCCAAGCTCAATCATCGGGCGTTCCTGTCTCCTCTTCCAGCGCCTGCAGATCCTGCACCACGCGCCGGCTCTCGACCCCGCGCTGCTCGAGGTAGTAGTCGAGTACTTCGCGCATCAGCCGCTTCGCTTCCGCGGCGGTTGCTGCATCGGGATAATCCTGCTCCGACAATGCGATCAACGTCGTACCGCGCACCACCGGAAGTCGCGGTCCGGTCACCGGCGGGTCGCGTCGCGGCCCGCGGTCGAAGGCGTAATGGTAGCGTGCGGTCGGATCGATCGGGGCTCCGGTGTCGGCGTCGCGCACGAGCGGCAGCGCATAGCCCATCGCGGCCAGCAGCCGAACCTCGAAGCGCCGGAGCACAGCCGCCTGGTCGCGCCCGCCGGCAAGGTCCGCGAGCGCGGCTTCGTAATCGTCGAAGAGCTGCGGATGCGGATCCTCGCGCGGCAAGAGCTTGAGCAGGAGCTCGTTCAGGTAGAACCCGCAGAGGAGCGCGCTGCCCCCTACGCGCGGCAAGCCACCTCGCCACTCGGCGCGCAACAGCGTCTTGAGTTCCTGCTGGCCCGACCAGGACAGGAGCAGCGGCTGGAAGGCCTGCAGGAGCCCCCGCAATTCGGAGCGCGGCCGCTTCGCGCCTCGGGCCACCAGGGCCACGCGGCCATATTCGCGGGTGAAGGCCTCGACGATCAGACTCGTTTCCCGATACGGATACGCATGGAGCACGAACGCGTGCTGGTCATCGCGGCGAAGCGGCTGCGCACGCGAAGCCATTTCAATAGCCTAGTCGCGCGAGCGAGCCGTCGTCGTCGGCCCAGCCCTTGCGGACTCGGACCCAGAGCTCGAGGAACACCTTGCCGCCGAATAGCCGCTCCAGGTCGGCGCGCGCGCCGGTCCCGATCTGCTTCATCCTCGCGCCCCCGGCACCGACTAGGATCGCGCGCTGGTTGTCCCGATCGACGAAGATCGTCGCCCGGATCCGGCGCAGGTTGCCGTCGTGGCGGAACTCGTCGATGGCCACCGTCGTCTGGTACGGCACTTCCTCGCCGAGCAGGCGAAAGATCTTCTCGCGAACGAACTCGGCGGCGAGAAAGCGCTCGTCGCGGTCGGTGATCTCGTCCGCATCGTAGAGCGGCGGCGACTCCGGCAGCAGGGCGCGAACCTCGCCGACGAGGCCCTCGAGCGCGGTCCCCTTGGCCGCGCTCACGGGTACGATCGCGGCGAACGGCCGCAGCGCGGCGAGCGCTGCGATCTGCGGCAGGAGCTCGTCCTTCACGGCGAGCGCATCGACCTTGTTCAACGCGGCGACCACACCGGTCCGCGCCGGAACGAGGTCGAGCACCGCGCGATCTGCGGGAACCGTGCGTCCGGCTTCCAGGACGAACACCACGGCATCCACGGCCGCCAGGCTCTCGGTCACAACGCGATTCATCCGCACGTTCAGGCGCGAGCGATGGCGGGTCTGAAAGCCCGGCGTGTCGACGAAGATGAATTGCGCATCCGCGGTCGTGAGGATGCCTGCCACGCGGTGCCGCGTCGTCTGGGCTTTCTTCGACGTGATGCTGATTCTTTCGCCCACCAGGCCGTTGACGAGCGTCGACTTGCCGACGTTCGGGCGCCCGACCACCGCCACATGACCGCAACGGAATGCCGCCGCCGTTTCAGCCACGTTGTACGATCCCGGGGGCCGCGCTTGCCATCGCATAGGCCATCGATGCAGCCACCTGCTCGGCCGTGCGGCGGCTCGTTCCCGTCCCTGTTGCGACGAGCGCCAAGGCGGGTATGCGGCATTCGACGGTGAAGGTCTGGGCGTGCGCCTCCCCCGCGACATGCGTTACGACGTAGTCCGGCACGGGGATCCGCCGAGCCTGCAGCCATTCCTGCAGCCGCGTTTTCGGATCCTTCGACAGGGCCCCGGGATCGAGATCGGCCAGGAGGTTGCCGTAGATCGCCTCGATAACCTCGCGTGCAGGCTCGAATCCCGCATCGAGGAAGATCGCGCCGAACACGGCCTCGAGCGCGTCGGCCAGGATCGACGGACGCTGCGCCCCGCCGCTCTTCTGTTCGCCTTCGCCGAGGCGCACGGCAGTGCCGACGCCGAGCCCGCGCGCAAGATCCGCGAGCGTTTCACGATTGACGAGACTCGCGCGCACGCGCGACAGGTCGCCTTCGGGAATCTGGGGAAACCGGTCGTAGAGAACCACGGCGATCGCGCAGTTCAGCACCGCGTCGCCCACGAACTCGAGTCGCTCGTTGTGCTGCGCGCCGAAGCTCCGGTGCGTAAGCGCCTGGGCAAAGAGCTCCGGGCGGCGAAACGCGTAACCCAGCCGGTCACGCAGCGCGTCGGACGTCATCCCTCCGCGGCGATCGCCGTCCCTTTCTAGCGTGAAGCTTTCGCCTCGAACTCGAGATAGAGGCTCACGTTCGCGACGAGCGGCAGGATGCGCGTCCACGCGACGCTCGCTGTGATGACGTTGTTCTCTTTGGTCATCTCGAGGTCGGTGGCGCGCACCGACTGAATATAGTCGGTCGCGAGGTAGCGATCGAACGCCTTCCTGAGCTCGACGGTGTTCCCCGGATCGCGCTGGTCGGCCAGCGACTTTTCCAGCGACTTTTGGACCGACCAGTACTCGATGTAGGCCGGCACCATCCGCGCGCCGACCACGACGAAGATCACGACGACCGCGGCCACCAGCAGGAAGCCCATGATCGTCAGTCCGTTCTGCCGTTCGCGCCTTGTCATCTTCCCCTCCCGTGGGCGGCGGTCAGTGGATGCTGCCGCCGACGCGCTTCCAGGCCATGCTTGCAATGTCGTCCCAGTTGAACCAGATGAAGAACGCCCGGCCGCGGATGTGATCGTCCGGTACGAAACCCCAGTAACGGCTGTCGTCGCTGCGATCGCGGTTGTCGCCCATCATGAAATAGTGACCCGACGGCACCTTGCACGTGAAGCCGCTGCCGTCCGGATTGTAATCGCAGTTCTCCTTGTCGGGAAACGGTCGGACGGCGCCCGGACTGACGGGCGGCATCGTCGGATCGACGGCAAGCGCATGTTCCTTGGCCTCCGGCCCGGGATTCGCCGTCTCGGAGCCTCGTGCGAGCGACTCGTAGCGCAGTCCCTCGGGATACCCGTAGACGCCATCCTCCTTCACGGGCCACGGCACGCCATTCACGGTCAAGCGCTTGTCCTTGTAGACGACCGTGTCGCCGGCGACGCCGATGACGCGCTTGATGAAGTCCTGCGACGGATTCAGCGGATAGCGGAATACCACGACGTCGCCGCGCTTCGGATCGCCGAGCGGGATGATCTTCTGCTCGAGGATCGGCAGCCTGATGCCGTAGACGAATTTGTTGACGAGGATGAAGTCGCCCACCTCGAGCGTCGGCCGCATCGACGACGACGGGATCTTGAACGGCTCGGCCACGAACGAGCGCAGCGCGAACACGATCAGCAGCACCGGGAAAAAGCTCTTCGGGTACTCGATCCACCACGGCTCGGGCGCGCCCGGTGCGCGTTGCTTCGCGAAGACGAGGCGATCGGCGAGCGCGACGAGGCCGGTGAAGACCGTGGCGACGAACAGGATCAGCGCAAAGTTCATGGTCGGTTGTTGTCCGTTGTTCGATTCATTTCTCGCCGACCTGCAAGATCGCGAGGAACGCTTCCTGCGGGATTTCGACGCTGCCGACGGCCTTCATCCGCTTCTTGCCGGCCTTCTGCTTTTCGAGCAGTTTCTTCTTGCGGGTGATGTCGCCGCCATAGCATTTAGCGATGACGTCCTTGCGCATCGCCTTCACCGACTCTCGCGCAATGATCTGGGCGCCGATGGCCGCCTGGATCGCCACGTCGAACATCTGCCGTGGAATCAGGCCTCGCATCTTGTGCACGACCTCGCGGCCGCGGAACTGCGCCACGGAGCGATGCACCATCACCGACAACGCATCGACCCGGTCCCCGTTGATCAGGATGTCGAGCTTGACCACGTCGGCCGCGCGGAACTCGAGGAAGTTGTAGTCCATCGACGCGTAGCCGCGCGAGACGCTCTTCATCTTGTCGAAGAAGTCCATCACGACCTCGGCCAACGGCAGTTCGTAGTGGATCACCACCTGCCGTCCGCGATACTGCATGTCCTTCTGCACGCCGCGCTTCTCGGTGCAGAGCGTCAGGATCGGCCCGACATACTCCTGCGGGACGAGGATCGTCACCGTGATGACCGGCTCGCGGATCTCCTCCACGCGCGAGAGGTCGGGCAACTTCGACGGGCTGTCGATCTCCTGCACGGTCCCGTCGCGGAGCAGGACCTGGTAGACGACCGAAGGCGCGGTCGTGATCAGGTCCATGCCGTACTCGCGCTCGAGGCGCTCCTGGACGATGTCCATGTGCAGGAGCCCGAGGAAGCCGCACCGGAAACCGAAGCCCAGCGCCTGCGACACCTCGGGCTCGGAGTGCAGCGACGCGTCGTTGAGCTTGAGCTTCGCGAGCGCCTCGCGGAGGGCCTCGTACTGGTTCGACTCGACCGGATAGAGGCCGGCGAACACTTGCGGCTTCACTTCCCTGAACCCGGGCAGCGGCACCGATGCAGGCCTCGCCGCGAGCGTGATCGTGTCGCCGACTTTCGCTTCGGCCAGCTCCTTGACCCCCGCGACGACGAAACCCACCTCGCCTGCCGCCAGCGAGCCACGCGCGACGGATTTGGGCGTAAACACGCCGACCTGTTCGCAATTGTGCACCGCACCCGTCGCCATCAGCCGGACCTTGTCGCGCGGCTTGAGCGTTCCGCTGACCACTCGCACGAGCATCACGACGCCGACGTAGTTGTCGAACCACGCATCAATGACGAGGGCCGACAGCGGCGCCTCTGGATCGCCGGTCGGCGCAGGAACCCGGGCGATCACGGCCTCGAGCGCGTCGTCGACGCCCTCGCCCGTCTTGGCGCTCACCCTGATCGCATCGCGCGCCGGAATGCCGATGATGTCCTCGATCTCTTCGATCACACGGTCCGGATCGGCGGAAGGCAGGTCGATCTTGTTCAGCACCGGGACGACGGTGACGTTCTGCTCGGTCGCGGTGTAGCAATTCGCGACGGTCTGCGCTTCCACCCCCTGCGACGCGTCGACGACCAGGAGCGCTCCTTCGCAGGCGGCGAGCGAGCGCGACACCTCGTAGGCGAAGTCGACGTGGCCTGGCGTATCGATCAGGTTCAGGTTGTAGACGCGCCCGTCGCGCGCCGTGTACGTGAGCGCCGCCGTCTGCGCCTTGATGGTGATGCCCCGCTCGCGTTCCAGGTCCATCGTGTCCAGGACCTGCGCTTCCATCTCCCGGTCAGCGAGCCCCCCGCAGCGCTGGATGAAACGGTCCGCGAGCGTCGACTTGCCGTGGTCGATGTGCGCGATGATCGAGAAGTTGCGGATAAGGTCCAAAGCGGGAGCCGTCGTGCGGCAAAACAAAGGGGCACCGTGACAGTGCCCCTTTGCCGCCGCAAAGATGTTGAATTTTAGCGGATTTCCGTCCGGCTAGCGACCCGCTTGCGCGGGCAGCGCCGCGCCGCCCAGCGCTGCCCCTAGGCGCTCGAGGTCGAGCGTCGTCGCGCAGAGCAGTACGCCGTCCGCCGGATCGCCCGCAAAGAGCGCCGGCACGCGGTCTCCCCAAGCCGCTTCGAGCGCCTCATGACCGGGGCCGTCGACGTCGACGATGTCGACCGCCACTCCGGCAGCGCTCGCAATCGGCCCCACTACCTCCGCCATTTCGTCGCAGAGATGGCAGTAGGCACGTGTGAGGAGCGTGAGCCTCATTCGCGGCGCAGCGGCCAGCGCAGGTGCGGGAGCCCCCCACCCCTATTCGTTGCCGTTGTTGAGCTTGAGTGTCGAATAGAACTCCTGCTCGCCGCGGCGCAGTCGCAACGTTACCGAGGCGCCCTTCTCGAGCTTCGCGAGAAGGCCGTTCACCTGCTCGGCGCTCTTGGCCTCCGTCGTCTGGCCGCGATTGACGATCGCGAGGATCACGTCGCCCGGCTGGACGTTCCCGCGCACGGATCCGACGACGTCCTCGATCAGCACGCCGCTCTTCCCGTCGAGCTCCTTCTTCTGGTCGTCGGTCAGATCGGAGAGCACGAGCCCCATCCGGTTCGGTTTGGCCTTCTCCTTCGGCGCCGGCCCGCCGCGGCCCTTCGTGGGCGGCGCCGCCTGATCCTCCTTGAGTTCGGCCACGGTGACCGTGAAGTCCTTCTGCGCGCCTTTCCGCCAGACCGTCAGCGCAACTTTGTTGCCGGGCTTGACCGCCGTGATGATCCGCGGCAGCTCGCTCGATGTATGCACATCCTTGCCGTCGGCCTTGACGATGACGTCGCCCGCCTCGAGACCCGCCTTGTCGGCCGGGCCGCCCTTCTCCACGGAGTTGACGAGCGCACCGCCAGGTTTCGGAAGCCCGAACGCCTCGGCCGTCTCCTTCGACACTTCCTGGATCTGGACGCCGATCCGGCCCCGCGTGACCTTGCCCTTCTCCTTGATCTGGTTTGCGGCGTTCATTGCGATGTCGATCGGGATCGCGAACGAGACGCCCATGTAGCCGCCGGTGCGCGAAAAGATGAGCGAGTTGATGCCGACGACTTCGCCCTTCATGTTGAACAGCGGGCCGCCGGAGTTGCCGGGATTCACCGCCGCATCCGTCTGGATGTACGGCACGAGGTTTTCCTGCGGGAGATCGCGGCCCTTCGCGCTCACGATGCCGGCGGTGATGGTGTTCTCGAGCCCGAACGGCTTGCCGATGGCGACGACCCATTCGCCGACGCGCAGCTTTTCGGGGTCCCCGATCACGACCTTCGGCAAGTCCTTCGCCTCGATCTTGATGACCGCAGTGTCGGTGCGCTTGTCGAAGCCGATTACCTTGGCCTTGAACTCCCGCTTGTCCGAGAGCTTGACGTTGACCTCGTCGGCACCTTCGACGACATGCGCATTGGTGATGACGAAACCGTCGGACGAAACGATGAAACCGGAGCCGACCGACTGCTGATCGAATTCACGCTCGGGCGCACCGCGGCGCGGCACTTGGCCGAAGCGCCGGAAGAATTCGTAGAACGGATCGTCCTCGGACAGCTCGGGGAACCGCGACCGCTTGACCTTCTGCGTCACGTCGATGCTGACGACGGCCGGCGCCTGCTTCTCGTAGAGATCGGTGAAGTCCGGCAGGCCGGCGAGGCGGCCCGGGCCCTGTGCGGCGACAGGGCCGGCCAGGACCGCGAGCGACGCAGCCAGCATCGCGGCGGCGAAGAAGGATGACGGGGTGCGAGACGACATGCGGGTGGCTCCGAGGGATAAGGGTGATGCGCGGATGAAGAGTGCGCAGCGCGCCGCTAGCGGCGCGCCACGGAATTGGCGATCTGACGAATCGTGGCGGCGGGCGCCTCGCCGAGCGCGGTCACCACATATCCGTCGAAATCGCGGATGAAGACGTTGACGCCACCTTGCTGCAGGAGTCCGGCGGGATGCACCGATGCGGCGGGTTCGACGAACACCGAAACCGCGACCAGACCATCCGAGTAGACGATGTGCGCGACCGGGGCACGCTTGCCACGCGCGGTCCGGAAGCCCTCGGCCACGCGCGAGAAGCCTGGGGGCGCCCCGCGCACGATCCAGCCCGTTTCCGCCGCGTCCGGCTCACCGGGGCCGGTCTGGACCTGCCACGCGGGCGGGGCCGGCGGCCAGCTCGGACGTACCATGTCGCGGTCGATGCGAACGCCGATCTGGATGTCGGAGAACGTGAACTGCTCGACCGGTTCGCCATGCTCGTCCTGGATCCGGGCCTTGAGCAGGAGCCCGGTCGCGCGCTCGAACCAGAGCTTTTGCCCGTAGCGCAGCCCATCCTTGGGCTCGAAGACCCAGGCTTGGGTGTCCAGCCCGGCAACGCGATCGGCCTCGGCCTTGCGCAGCTCGTAGTATTCAGTCAGGACCTTCTGCTGCTGCGTCGACAGCGCCGGAAAGGCGTTGCGGAACGTCCGCGGCTCGACGCGAACGACCTTGGCCTCCGGGTAATAGCAGCGGGCCTCGGTATTGCTGCGGATTACTTCGCGGGCCGGCCCCTCGAGGTTGACGAGCTTCTCGAATTCGCTGCCGCTGTCGTTCCAGTGAATGAGGCGCGAGGTCTCGACCCGACCCGAGTGCTGCTGGTAGACGAGCGTGCCCGTGTAGTTGAGCGTGCGGGCCGCGCCGGCCGCGCGAGCGAGCAGCGACGCAGCATCCTGGATTTCAGCCGAGCCGCCACCGGCGGCCGCAATCGTCGGTACAGCGGCCAGAAAGATCGATAGCGCCGCCGTCGCCCCGGTGCGGGCGGCACGCCGGAGCGAAGACTCGATAACAGCGAGTCCGGTCACGAAACTGCCCCGAACGGCGCCGGGCTACCGCCCGGCATCGGCCGATTCCGCCGCGGCGGGACGCAGGAGGGGGCCGATCCCCTCCATTGGAGTGGTCGGCGAATACTCGCGGTGCGCCAGGAGATAGTCGGGGGGAACGGCTTGCGGGCGGACCTGCGCCGCCCGGATCGTTGCGGCCTCGCGGGCCTTGGCGATGGTGCTCGGAGAGGGATCGAACGTGGCCATGGCCACCCAGCCTACGACGGCGACCGCGGCGACCGTAGCGGCGACCGCCCAGGCGATGGGGAGCGGCCGGCTCCGGGCAGCGATGGGTGCCACGACCGTCGGCTCGGACGCAAGGCGGGTGGCGAAACTGCGTGAGACGCGCGGCCAGCGGCAATCCTCGCCGCGGAGCGTCTCGCCGATGACGTGGTAGCAGACCCACGTGTTGATCGCATCCGGCTGGCGCATGTGCCCACAAACACCTGCGATCTCCGCGTCGTCGAGTTCGCCATCCATCAGGCGCGAAATGCTGTCGGGCATCACCATCTCCGGTTTTCTTCCGTCCCCAGCAACGGCCGCAATTCCGTTGCGATCGCTTCGCGCGCCCGGAAGATCCGGGAGCGCACGGTGCCGATCGGGCAGTTCATAACACTTGCAATTTCCTCGTACGACAAGCCGTCGATCTCGCGCAGCGTGATCGCGGTCCTCAGGTCTTCGGGCAACGCATCCATCGCCCGGTTGACCACCGCAGCAATTTCCTTGCCTTGCAACTCGCCTTCCGGCGTATTCGAATCGCGCAACTGATCGGCATCCTCGAAATTCTCGGCGTCCTCGTGGTCGAACCCGGTCGACGTCGGCGCCCGCCGACCCATCGCGACCAGGTAGTTCTTCGCCGTGTTGATCGCGATCCGGTAGAGCCACGTGTAGAACGCACTGTCGCCCCGGAAGCTCGGCAAAGCCCGGTATGCCTTGATGAAAGCCTCCTGCGTCACGTCCTCCACCTCCGCCGGGTCGCGCACCAACCGCGACAACAGGCGCGCGAGCTTGCGCTGGTATTTGAGCACCAGCAGCTCATAGGCACGCTTGTCGCCCTGCTGCGCGCGCACGACGAGCTGTTGATCGACCTCGCGATCACCCATCCGGTCCCTGAATCATCGTTGTTATGCCCGCCGGACGGCAGGTGCGGCGCTTGCCCGCGTAGCCCCGTATTCCGGGCCGCGCGGGGGAGTCCCCGGGGTGATAATCGCGGCGCGCGCGTCCTTCAAAAGACCGTCGCGGAGGCCGTAAGTTCAGTGTCACGCGGGGCTCAGACCCGCGCGGCCGCAGGGCCGCGCAATTTGTCCAGCACAACCGCCGGTCGCACCTGGCCAGTAACGGTTCCGCGGTAGTTGCGCACCAAGGGTTGACGCCAGGACGCAAGCCGGCCGCGCTGCTCGGCATCGAGCAGCCCGAGCTGGTCCAGCACCTCCACCGTCGCCGGATGGAGGCCGCGCTTGGCGCCGTCGGCGACCTTGATGGCGATGCCGAGTCCGCGGCTCCGCACGCCGATCGCCTGCAAGCCCTCCGCGCCGATCTTCGTCACCCAGTCGCCGCGACCGGCCTCCATCAGCGCGAGGTCGTTGCGGCCGTCGCCCGAGACCATTTCGGGGTGCGCTGTCATGGCGCCGGCGAGAATCCCGGGCGCTCGCCCGTATTCGGGGTCGGCGCCGTCCGCGGCGAGCCGCGCGAAGGCCTGTGCGAGGCACGCCAGCGGCACCCCGTAGTTGGGCGCCGAGCAACCGTCGACGCCCGTGATCAGGCTTGCCTCCGGGACCGCGGTGAAGTGTGCGACGGCACGCCGGATCGCTTGCTGCAGCGGATGGTCGTACGCGAGGTAGCTCTCCTTCGGAAGGCCGCACTGGACGCAGTACGCAAGCATGCCGCTGTGCTTGCCGGAGCAGTTGTGCGCGAGCGGCGAGTACGGCGGCGGCGGTGGCAACTCGCCGTGGACGTCGTAATAGCCAGGCGCGTGCGCCCCGCACTGGAGCTCGGCCGCCGTGTTGCCCGCAGCGGCGAGCATCGCCGCGACCGCATCCTGATGGCGCCGCTCGCCCGAGTGGCTCGCACACATCAGGGCCACCTGCGCCTTCGAGTAGCCGAAACGTTCGACCCCACCGCCCGCGACGAAGGGCATCGCCTGGAACGGCTTGAGCGCGCTGCGCGTCATCGTGACGAAGTGCGGGTCGCCCGCGGCGAAGAGGATGGCACCATCGCGGTCGACCACCGCCACCGAGCCGCAGTGGACGGCGTCGATGCCGTCGCCGCGCGAAACGACGGCAAGCGGGACGTGCGGAGGTCCGGCGCGCGCTACGGCCTGGGCGAGCGCGGCGGCCCGGACGGCGGATTCGTTGGGCATGGCGGGCACGAAAAGATGGCTATTATCGCGCTCCCCGCGCATTGCCCCCAACGCCGGGTTTACGTTCCGCTCGTGCGTGCGGGGGTCAGCGGCCCGCGCCGGGGATCAAGGCCGCACGAATCTGCTCGAGCGCACCCGGATCTTCGATCGTCGTCAGATCGCCGGGGTCGCGCCCTTCGGCCAGCGCCTGGATCGACCGGCGCAAGAGCTTGCCCGAGCGCGTTTTGGGCAAGAGCGTCACGAAGTGGACGGCTCCCGGCCGCGCGATCGCGCCAAGCTCGTGATCCACCGTGTCCATGACCTCCTTGCGCATCGTGGCAATGCCATCGGGGCTCGCGACCTTCGCCGGGTCCTTGACGACAGCGAACGCGACCGGCACCTGCCCTTTCAACGGATCGGCGACGCCGACGACGGCGACTTCGGCGATCCCCGGATGCACCTGCACCGCTTCCTCGATCTCGCGCGTACCGAGCCTGTGGCCGGCGACGTTGATCACGTCGTCGGTGCGGCCGAGCACGAAGTAGTAGCCGTCCGCATCGCGCGTCGCCCAGTCGAAGGTCGAGTACGCGAGCTTCTGCCCGAAGTCCGAGAAATACGTCTTGACGAAACGCTCGTCGTCGCCCCAAACGGTCGTCATGCAGCCGGGGGGTAGCGGCGGAGCAATCGTCAGTACGGCCTTCTCGTCGCCACCGGCTTCGTCTCCGCTGCCTTCACGCAACAGGCGCACGTCGTAGCCATAAACCGGGAAGGACGGGCTGCCGAACTTGCGAGGCGTTTCTTCGACTCCCGGCTGCGCGGAGAGGATCGGCCAGCCGGTCTCGGTTTGCCAGTAGTTGTCGACGATCGCGACGCCGAGCGAATCGGAGGCCCAGCGCGCCGTCGGCTCGTCGAGCGGCTCGCCGGCAAGGAAAAGGTACTTGAGGCTCCCGATGTCGTGCTGCTTCATGTACGCCGGGTCCTGCTTCTTCAGCACGCGGATCGCGGTGGGAGAGCTGAACATCGTCCCGACCTTGTTGTCGGCGACGATCTTCCACCAGATCGACGGATCGGGGCGGATCGGCAAGCCCTCGTAGAGGATCGTCGTCGAGCCGTTGATGAGCGGCCCGTAGATGATGTACGAGTGACCGACGACCCAGCCGATGTCGCTCGTGGTGAACATCGTCTCGCCGGGCGCCACGCAGAAGATGCGCCGCATCGACGAGGCGAGCGCGACCGCGTAGCCGCCGGTGTCCCGCTGAATGCCCTTCGGCTTGCCCGTCGTGCCCGATGTATAGAGGATGTACGACGGCTCGGAGGATTCGAGCCACGTGCACGGAATGCTGGCCTTGACGTGGCGCGCGTGCAATGCGGCGTAGTCGACGTCGCGGCCCGCGACGATCGGCATCGCCTTGTCGAGGCCGCGGTTGACGATGATGACGCGCGGCGGCGGGTGCCGCGCCAGTCGCAGCGCTTCGTCGACCAGGTGCTTGTACGGCACCGGCTTGCCACCGCGCATCCCGCAGTCGGCGGTCACCATCGCCTTCGGCCGGGCGTCGTCGATACGCGTCGCGAGGCTGGCCGCTGCGAAGCCGCCGAAGACGACCGAGTGGATCGCGCCGATCCGCGCACAAGCGAGCATCGCGAAGGCCGCCTCCGCGATCATCGGCATGTAGATCAGCACGCGATCGCCGCGCGCAACCCCTTCCGCCTGGAGCGCCGCGGCGAACACGTTGACCTCGGCATGGAGCTCGCGATACGTATAAGTGCGCATCTCGCCCGTCTCGGTCGAGATGTAGATCAGCGCTTTCTGCTGGCTGCGCGCGGCCAGGTGCCGGTCCACGGCGTTGTGGCAGAGATTCGTGCGGCCGCCGACGAACCACTTGGCGAACGGCGGCTTCGAGTAATCGAGCACTGAGGCGAAGGGCGTCTGCCAGTCGATCAGCGCCGCCTCCTCCCGCCAGAACGCATCGCGGTCGGCCAACGAACGGCGGTGGAATTCCCGGTAGGTGGTCATGATGGACTCCTGGGCGGCGGCCGCAGCGGCGGCTGCCGGCATGGTAGCCGTCCGCCCGACGTTGTGCAGCCTACGGCGCCGGACGCTGTCCGTTCTTGCGCGGGATCAACCCGTGCCTCGTCAGGGCCGCCGGACGAGGGGACACAGCCTACCGGCCGGTGTTTCGAGATTCGACTGGATCGGGCGGCACTTGTTGTCTCGCCGTTGCAACCCATAGGCAGCCATCGTGGCCTCGGGAGCGTCGATTGCATCGAGGTAACGGATCGAATAGATCGGACCCGGTGGATGTGCGATCAGCGTGGCCATCTCGCGCTGAAGCCGGTTGTCGTGCCAGGGTCCGGTGAAGTTGCTGGCCGGGGCGATGACCCTCGCGCCCGACTCGATAAAGGGCACGAGATATCCGAACGGCTGGCCGGTCATCATCAGTACGAGCGAAGTGGCGGCGATCGGCGGCACCGAGACCCCGAAGTAGCGGCCGGTATGCGGTCGGGCGCGCCCCAGTACGGCGGAATGGTGACCGTGACGACCGCGAGGTTCGCGATGCCGATCAGGACGTCGCGGCGGACCGCGCCAACGAGGGCCGCGTGCATCGCGAGCACGAGCAGCAGGCTGGCCACGAGCTCCAGCGGAATCGCGTAGCGGTAGACGGTGAACGCGACAAGCCACGCGACATACGAGGCGGTGGCAAAGACGGCCAGAAACCGGATCGACGGAGGGATGGCGCCGAAGAGAGCGGCGGTCACCAAAGATCGAGAAGCGCACGCACGTTCACGCGGGCTCCACGCTTGCGGGAGGGACGGGGGCTCCGCATACTGCGGCCTCACGCCGGAACAGTCGATGCCCGATCAGGCCTCCCGCGCGCCCGAACTCACGATCCTGATGCCGTGCCTCGACGAGGCCGAGGGCGTCGGCCACTGCATAGAGGCCGCGCAGGCGTTCTTCGACCGCGAGCGGATCGACGGCGAGATCGTCGTCGCCGACAACGGCAGCACGGACGGCTCGGTCGACATCGCGCTCGCGCGGGGCGCGCGGGTCGTGCACGTGAGGGCGCGCGGCTACGGCGCAGCGCTGATCGGCGGCATCGCGGCCGCGCGCGGGACGTTCGTGATCGCGGGTGACGCCGACGGCACCTACGATTTCGCGCACCTCGAGTCTTTCGTCGCGAGCCTCCGTCACGGCGCCGATCTCGTCGTCGGCAACCGCTTCGAAGGGGGCATTGAGCGCGGCGCGATGCCGTTCCTGCATCACTGGCTCGGCAATCCGGTCCTGAGCTTCCTCGGGCGTCTGTTCTTCTCGATTCCAATCGGCGACTTCCACTGCGGGCTTCGGGGGTTCCGCCGCGACCGCGTGCTCGCGCTCGATCTGCGCGCGCCCGGCATGGAGTTCGCGAGCGAGATGATCGTCCGTGTCGCACTTGCCGGACTTGTGATCGCCGAGGTCCCGACGACGCTCGTGCGGGATCGACGGTCCCGGCCGTCGCACATGCGCGCCTGGCGCGACGGCTGGCGCCACTTGCGCTTCCTGCTCCTGCTCTCGCCGCGCTGGCTGTTCCTGTATCCCGGCGCGATCCTGTTCTGCGTCGGCCTCGCCGCGCAGGCCGCGCTGTCGATCGGTCCGGTGGAGGTCGGTCGCGTCGTGCTCGACATCCACACGATGCTCTTCGCCGCCGGGGCCACGATCCTGGGGCTGCAGACGATGCTCTTCGCCGTATTCGTCAAGGCGGCCGGCGTGAGCCGGGAGCTGCTGCAGCCCGGCCGCTGGTTCGGTGCCCTGGTCGCCCGCTTCACGCTCGAGCGCGGCGCCCTCGTCGGCGTCGTCACGATCCTGGCCGGCCTTGCTCTTGCGGTCTGGTCGCTGTCGGTGTGGATGGCGGCCGGCCTCGCCGACATCGATCCCCGACGCGTCATGCGGATTGTCATTCCTTCGTTCACGCTGACCATCGCCGGTGCGCAGCTCGTGTTCTCGTCGTTCGTGCTCCACTTCCTGCTGTGGAATCGAGAGCGCGAGAATGGCGCTCCCGGGCCTGCACCGTAACCCTTCCTCGGGTCTACGGGTGCGTATCCGGGGCGATGCGCACGACGGTGCGCCCGCGGACCATCCCCTTGAGGTACGGCTCGAAGTGCGTTGGCAAGTCGTCGAAGTCGATCGTGCGAACCTGGTCGTGCACCTGGTCCGGACGCCACTCGACCGCGAGCTTGTTCCAGATCCGCTGGCGGAACGTCATCGAGCAGTTCGCGCTGTCCACGCCCAGGAGCGACACGCCGCGCAGGATGAACGGCGCGACGGTCGTGTGCAGCTTCATGTCGGCAGCGAGCCCGACCGCGCCGACGGTGCCGCTGCCCTTCATCGAGGAGAGGAGCCAGGCGAGAAGATCGCCGCCCAGGTTGTCGACCACGCCCGCCCACGTCGCCTTGTCGAGCGGCCGGATCTTCGAGAGATCGATGGACTGGCGCAGCATTACGTCCTTCGCCCCCAGCCCCTTGAGATAGCGGGTCTCCTCCTTCTTGCCGGTGATCGCGACCACCTCGTAGCCGCCCTTCGCCAGGATCTCGACCGCGACCGAGCCGACGCCACCGGTCGCGCCCGTGACTGCGACTGGACCATTCTCCGGCTTTAGCCCGTTGTGTTCCATCAGCATGATCGCCTGCGCGGCGGTGAAACCGGCCGTCCCCAATGTCATGGCGTCGAACGCTGTCATGCTCTCGGGTCGGCGCACGATCCAGTCGGCGGGGACGCGCACGAACTCCGCATAGCCGCCGTCGTGGGCGACGCCCATGTCGTAGGCGTGGACGATGACCTTGTCGCCGCGCTTCCAGCGCGAATCGGCGGAGGTCTCGACGGTGCCGGCCATGTCGATGCCGGCATTGGTCGGGTACTTCCGCATGATCTTGCCGGCGCCGTTGTACGACAGCGCGTCCTTGTAATTGATCGTCGAGTACTTGGTGCGCACCACGACGTCGCCCGGATCGAGATCGTCGAGCCCGAGTTCGACGAACCGGCTCACGATAGCGTTGTTCTCCTGGAACGTGCGATACGCCTTGAATTTCTGCACGGGTATCTCCTTCGGGCGGCGACGATGGATTGCGGGGGCGCGGGCGGACCCGTCAGGGCGCGTACGCGTCGCGCGTAGCGGCGGGCACGTGCGGGAGCGACATGTATTCGCGGGACTGCATCTCGATCAGCCGGCTTACCGTCCGCGCGAATTCCCGCTGGTTCGGCCCGGCGCGGTAGAGGCTGTCCGGCGGGACGGCGGCCGAGATCACGAGCTTCACGCGATGATCGTACAGGATGTCGACGAGCCAGGTGAAGCGCCGGGCGCTGTTCCCGGCCTCCGCGCTCAACGCCGGGACGCCGGAGAGGAACAGCACCGGAAAGCTCCGGGCAAGCTCGAGGTAATCCCGCTGCGAGCGGGGACCCTCGCAGAGCGTCGCGAAATCGAACCACGCCGCGCTGCCGGCGACCCGCAGCGCGGGCAGCGGCCGGCCCTCGATGGTGAGTAGCGGATCCTCGTCCGGGCCGCTGCGCATACGCTCGAACGCGGCCGCGAGCGCGGCATCGGCATCGGGACCGAGCGGCGTCTGGTAGACGCTCGCCTGCTCCAGGGCTCGCAGTCGGTAGTCGACGCCGGCGTCGACTTCGATGACGTCGAGCCACTGGTTCAGGAGCGTGATCGCCGGCAGGAAACGCTCGCGCTGCAACCCGTCGGGCCACAGGCCGTCCGGCGGATAGTTCGACGTCATCACGAACACCACGCCGCGCTCGAACAGCGCCTTGAACAGGCGCCCCAGGATCATCGCGTCGGCGATGTCGGAGATGTGGAACTCGTCGAAGCACACGAGCCGGTGCCGCCCCGCGATGCGCCCGGCGACGATCGCGAGCGGGTCCTCCTCGTCGCGAAGCGCGGCGAGCTCCTCGTGTACCGTGCGCATGAACGCATGAAAATGGACGCGCGTCTTGCGCCGGATCGCAACCGTCGAGAAGAAGCCATCCATGAGGAAGCTCTTGCCGCGGCCGACGCCGCCCCAGAGATAGACGCCGCGCGGGACATCCGGCGGCAGGAACAGTCGCTTCAGTGTCGATTGCCGCGCCGCGCGGAACGCTTCGAGCTCGGTCGCGACCTGCGAGAGGCGGTCGAAGGCGGCGGCCTGGGCATGGTCGAGCGTAGTACCGCGAGCAGCGAGCAGCGGCTCGAGCCACGCGACGAACGCGTCGTGGCGCGCGGTGACGTCGCCCTCGGGTCCCCCGTTGATCACTAGAGATTGATCGTACGTCCGTCGACCGCCAGCGCGGCCTCCTTCGTCGCCTCGGACAAGGAGGGGTGCGCGTGACAGATGCGCGCGAGGTCCTCGCTGGCCGCGCCGAACTCCATTGCCACGACGCCTTCGGCGATCAGCTCGGAAGCGAACGGGCCGATCACATGCATGCCCAGGATCCGGTCGGTCGTGGCGTCCGCGAGGATCTTCACGAAGCCGGTCGTTTCACCCATCGCGCGCGCGCGACCGTTCGCCGAGAACGGGAACCGGCCCGCCTTGAATGCGATGCCCTCGGAGCGGAGCTGCTGCTCGGTCTTGCCGACCCACGCGATCTCGGGCCAGGTGTAGATGACCCACGGAATCGTGTTGAAGTCGACGTGGCCGTGCTGACCCGCGATGCGCTCGGCGACGGCGACACCCTCTTCCTCTGCCTTGTGCGCGAGCATCGGACCGCGGACCACGTCGCCGATCGCCCAGATGTTGCCGAGGTTGGTCCGGCATTCCGCGTCGACGGTGACGAATCCGCGCTCGTCGAGTGCAAGCCCGATCTTGTCGGCCGCGAGTCCCGCGGTGTGAGGGATGCGGCCGATCGACACGATCAGCTGGTCGAACGCCGCGGTCTGCGCCTTGCCGGCGGCGTCGTTCCACTCGACCGTCACGCCCTTCTTGCCGACCGTCACCTTCGTGATCGCGGCACCGAGCTGGATCGCAAGACCCTGCTTCGCGAACACGCGCGCCGCCTCCTTCGCGACCGCCTCGTCCGCCACGCCGAGGAATGCCGGCAGCGCTTCGAGCACCGTAACGTCCGCGCCGAGGCGGCGCCAGACGCTGCCCAACTCGAGCCCGATGACGCCCGCGCCCACGACGCCGAGGCGCTTCGGCACCCCCGGCAACGCCAGCGCGCCCTCGTTGTCGAGAACGAGCTTGTTGTCGAACGCGACGCCCGGCAGCGGCCGCGGCTTAGAGCCCGTCGCGACGATGACGTGGTTCGCTGTGAGCTCCCCAGGCTTTGCCCCGGTGACCGTTATCGTCCAGCCGTCCTCCGCGCTGCCTCCGGCGAACGAGCCCGTGCCATTGAAGGACGCAATCTTGTTCTTCTTGAACAGGAACAGGATGCCGTCGTTGTTCTGCAGGACGACCTTGTCCTTGCGCGCCTGCATCTTCGCGACATCGATCGTGAGCCCCGACACACCGATGCCGTGATCGGCGAACGCGTGGCCCGCGTGCTCGAAGTTCTCGGAGGATTGCAGGAGTGCCTTCGACGGGATGCAGCCCACGTTGGTGCACGTGCCGCCGGGGGCCGGCTTGCCGTCGGGGCGCGTCCAGTCGTCGATGCACGCGACCTTCATGCCGAGCTGCGCTGCACGGATCGCGGCGGTGTAACCGCCGGGACCCGCGCCGATCACGATCACGTCGTATCGATCAGCCACTGAAGAGAACGCCAAGAAGTCGGGCCGACTGCGCCGGCTCGGTTGCGCGGGACGTTTTCACAGGTCGAGCAGCATCCGCGCCGGATCCTCCAGCGCTTCCTTGATCGCGACCAGCGACAGCACCGCCTCGCGGCCGTCGATGATCCGGTGGTCGTACGATTGCGCGAGGTAATTCATCGGCCGGATCACGATCTGCCCGTTCTCGACGACCGCGCGGTCCTTGGTCGCGTGGACGCCGAGAATCGCCGATTGCGGCGGATTGATGATCGGCGTCGACAGCATCGACCCGAAGACGCCGCCGTTGCTGATCGTGTACGTGCCGCCGGTCAGCTCCTCGACCGTCAGCTTGCCCTCCTGCGCGCGCTTGCCGAAATCGGCGATCTTCGCCTCGATCTCGGCGATCGTCAGCTGGTCGGCGTCGCGCACGATCGGCACGACGAGCCCGCGCGGGCTGCCGACGGCGATGCCGATGTCGAAGTAGCCGTGATAGACGATGTCGTTGCCGTCGATCGACGCATTGACGGCGGGGAATTTCTTGAGCGCGTGCACCGCGGCCTTCACGAAGAATCCCATGAAGCCGAGCTTGACGCCGTGTTCCTTCTCGAAGCGCTCCTTGTACTTGTTGCGCAGCTCGATCACCGGCTGCATGTTGACTTCGTTGAACGTCGTCAGGATCGCAGCGGTCGACTGCGACGCGATCAGGCGCTCGGCGACGCGCTGGCGCAGCCGCGACATCGGCACGCGCTGCTCCGGCCGATTGCCGAGGTCGGCGGGCAGGGGGACGGCGGGGGTTGGCGGCGCTTTCGCGGCTGGCGCAGGGGCAGCCGCCGGAGGAGCGGACGCAGGTCGTGGCGCTGCTTCTGCCGTCGCCGCGAGGACGTCGCCCTTCGTCACCCGGCCGCCGCGGCCGGTGCCGACGACTTCGCCCGGTGCGATGCCTTGTTCCGCCATCAACTTGCGGGCCGACGGCATCGCTGTGGCTGCCGGTGCCGCGGAGGCGGCCGGCGTGGCGGGCGCAGCCTCCGCGGGGGCCGACACCGGAGGCGCCTTGGCCGGTTGTGCAGGTGTCGCAGCGGCAGCGGCCTTCGCCTCGGTGTCGATGATCGCGATGACTTCCTGCCCCGCGACCGTCGAGCCGTCGCCCTTCAGGATCTCAACCAGGGCACCGGAGGCCGGGGCCGGCAGCTCCAGCACGACCTTGTCGGTCTCGACGTCGATCAGGTTTTCGTCGCGAGCAACGGCCGCTCCGGCCTTCTTGTGCCACGAGACGAGCGTCGCTTCGGCCACGGACTCGGGCAGCTGCGGGACCTTGACTTCCACTCGCATGGGATGTTTCCGCGATCAGGTGCGGACGAGCATCTCGCCGTCAGAGAGCTGCGATGCAAAGGCGTCCTCGACAAGCTTCTGCTGGCGCTCGATGTGCTTCGACATGTAGCCGACGGCGGTCGTCGCGGCCACCGGTCGCCCGGCGTACGCCACGATCTGATCCTCGCGCGCGTCCTCGCGGAAATACGCGCGCAGACGGTACCACGCGCCCTGGTTCTGCGGCTCTTCCTGGCACCACACGATCTCGGTCGTCTGCGGGAACTTGTCGAGCTCCGCCCTGAAATCCGCATGCGGGAACGGGTACTGCTGCTCGAGACGGATGATGGCGACATCATTGCGCTTGTGGTCGCGCCGGTGCGCGGCAAGCTCGTAGTAGACCTTGCCCGAGCAGACGATGATGCGCCGCACGTCGTTGGCGGCAACCTTCTCGACTTCACCGATCACGTTCTCGAAGCGGCCGTCGGCGAGCTCGGACAGCGTCGATACGGCCTCCTTGTGCCGCAACAGGCTCTTCGGGCTCATCACGATCAGCGGGCGTCGATACGAGCGCAGCATCTGACGCCGGAACAGATGGTAGATCTGCGCCGGCGTCGACGGGACGCAGACCTGCATGTTGTGCTCGGCGCAAAGCTGGAGGTAGCGCTCCGGACGCGCCGACGAATGCTCGGGGCCCTGCCCCTCGTACCCGTGCGGAAGCAGGAGCGTGAGCCCGCAGATGCGGCCCCACTTGACCTCGCCGGAAGCGATGAACTGATCGATGACGACCTGCGCGCCGTTGGCGAAGTCGCCGAACTGCGCCTCCCAGATCACCATCCGCATCGGATCGGACGTCGCGTAGCCGTACTCGAAGCCGAGAACCCCGTATTCCGTCAGTACCGAGTCAATCACTTCGAACTCGGGCTGGCCGGGCATCACATGCTCGAGCGGAACGTAGGTGCCCGAATCCCACTTCTCGCGGTTCTGATCATGGAGCACCGCGTGGCGATGCGAGAACGTGCCGCGGGCGGTGTCCTCGCCCGATAGGCGCACGCCGATGCCCTGGTTCAGCAGCGTCGCGTAGGCGAGCGTCTCGGCCATTCCCCAATCGAGCGGCAGCTTCCCGTCGCCCATCGCGCGCCGGTCCGCCATCACGCGCTCGACGCGCGAGTGAAGCTTGAAGCCCTCCGGTACCGTCGTCACTTTCGCCGCCAGCGACTTGAGCGTGTCGATGGGCACGCGCGTGTCGCATGGATCCGTCCAGACGCGACCCTTGTACGCGCTCCAGTCGACGGCGAATGGTGCTTTGTAATGGGACAGGATCGTCGTGTTCGTGTGCATCCCTTTGTCCATCGCCGCGCGGTAGGCGGCGATCATCGCATCGGCCTCACCGGGCTTGAGGACGCCCTCGCGCTCGAGCGCATCGGCGTACAGCTTGCGCGTGCCGGGATGTTGTCCGATCCGCTTGTACATGAGCGGCTGGGTGATCATCGGCTCGTCGGCCTCGTTGTGGCCGAGCCGCCGGAAGCACACGAGGTCGATGAACACGTCGCGATGGAACTCCTTCCGGTATTCGAGCGCGAGCTCGATCGCGAGCAGGCAAACCTCGGGGTCGTCGGCGTTGACATGGAAGATCGGTGCTTCGGCCATCTTGGCGATGTCGGTGCAGTACAGCGTGCCGCGCGTATCGCGCGGGTCCGACGTCGTGAAGCCGATTTGGTTGTTGACGACGATATGGAGGGTGCCCCCCGTGTAATAGCCACGGGTCTGCGCCATGTTGAGGATTTCCTGGATCACCCCCTGACCCGCGAGCGCAGCGTCGCCGTGGATCAGGAGCGGCAGCACCTCGTCGCCGATCTCGTCGCCACGCCGGTGCTGGCGCGCGCGCACCGAGCCCTCGACGACCGGGTCGACCGCCTCGAGATGCGAAGGATTGAACGCCAGCGTCAGGTGCATGGGTCCGCCCGCCGTGACCACATCCGACGAAAAGCCCTGGTGATACTTGACGTCGCCGGCGACGAGCTCCTGCGCCTGCTTGCCCTCGAACTCCGAAAAGAGGTCGGCCGGCATCTTGCCGAACGTGTTGACGAGGACGTTCAGCCGGCCGCGATGCGCCATCCCGATCACCGTTTCCTTCACGCCCGCCGCCCCGCTCTTCTGGATCAGGTGATCGAGCATCGGGATCAGCGTCTCGCCGCCCTCGCCGGAGAAGCGTTTCTGGCCGACGTATTTCGTGTGCAGGTAGCGCTCGAGCGTCTCCGCGGCCGTGAGTCGTTCGAGAATGTGCCGCCGCTCCTCCGCTGTGTAGATCGGATGCGACCGGATCGGTTCCAGCCGGTCCTGGACGAAGCGCTTGACCACCGTGTCCGAGATGTACATGTATTCGGCACCGAACGTGCGGCAGTACGTGTCCTTGAGAGCCTGGACCAGGTCGCGCAGCCGCATCCGCTCGGGCCCCGCTTTGAACGACCCGACATCGAACTCGGTGTCGAAGTCGGCCTGCGTGAACCCATACGTCGCGATATCAAGGTCTTCGGTGTAGCGCGCCTCCTGGCGCCGGAGCGGGTCGATCTGCGCCTGGAACATGCCGAGCGTGCGGAACTTGGTGATCAGCCGCAGCACGAGCACCTGCTTGTGCATCGTCGCCGCATCGATCATCGCGCCGGCGACCTTTCGGCTTCGCCCCAGGCGGATGAACGACTCGATCACCGGCGCGTGCGCGACGTCCGGCGCGCCGCCCCGCAGGCTGTCGAAGTAGTGACGCCAGTCGGCGGGTACCGCGTCGGGGTTCGCGAGGTACTGCTCGTACTGCTCCTCGATGAACGGGGCGTTGCCGCCGAACAGCGTGCTCGTCGCCTCGAATTCGCTCATGTCGCTCATCGCCGTTCCTTTGCTCGCCCTGCCTATCGCTTCTCGATCGGCATCACTTCCCGCCGCTTGGCGCCTGAGAACAGCTGCCGCGGGCGACCGATCTTGTATTCGGGGTCCGCGATCATCTCGTTCAACTGCGCGATCCAGCCGACGGTGCGCGCGCACGCGAAGATCGCCGTGAACAGCGGCACGGGGATGCCGATCGCCTTCTGCACGATCCCCGAGTAGTAGTCGACGTTCGGGTAGAGCTTGCGCGTGACGAAGTAGTCGTCCTCGAGCGCGATCTTCTCCAGCGCCATCGCGAGCTTGAACAGCGGGTCGTCGTGCAGCCCGAGGACGTTCAGCACCTCGTGGCAGGTCTCCCGCATCAGCTTCGCGCGCGGATCGTAGTTCTTGTAGACGCGATGGCCGAAACCCATCAGCTTCACGCCCGAGTTCTTGTCCTTGACCTTTGCGATGAAATCGCCGATCTTCGCGACCCCGCCCTGCCGCTGGATGTCGAACAGCATGTTGAGACAGGCCTCGTTCGCGCCGCCATGCGCGGGTCCCCACAGGCAGGCGACGCCAGCGGCAATCGCCGCGAACGGGTTGGTGCCGGACGACGCGCACATCCGCACCGTCGAGGTGGACGCGTTCTGCTCGTGATCGGCGTGGAGGATGAAGATCCGATCGAGCGCGCGGACCAGGACGTCGTTGACCTTGTAATCCTCGCATGGCGTGGCGAACATCATCCGCATGAAATTCGCCGCGTAGGAGAGCTCGTTGCGCGGGTACATGTAGGGCTGGCCGACCGAGTACTTGTAGGCCATCGCCACGAGCGTCGGCATCTTCGCGATCAACCGGATCGCGGAGATGTCGCGCTGATGCGCATCGTGCAGGTTGATCGAGTCCGGATAGAACGCGCTCAACGCGCCGACCAGTCCCGTCAGCACCGCCATCGGGTGCGCGTCGCGGCGGAAGCCGCGCATGAAGAACTGCATCTGCTCGTTGACCATCGTGTGCTTGGTCACGCGGCTCACGAAATCGGCCTTCTGGGGAAGGTTCGGCAGCTCGCCGTAGAGCAGCAGGTGGCAGACGTCCATGAAGTCGCAATTCACCGCCAGCTCCTCGATCGGGTAGCCGCGGTAGAGGAGCTCGCCCTTGTCGCCGTCGATGAACGTGATCGCCGAGTTGCACGAGGCGGTCGACAGGAAGCCCGGGTCGTAGGTGAACCGGCCCGTCTTGCCGTAGAGCGTCCGGATGTCGATCACGTCGGGCCCGATCGACCCGCTCAGGACGGGCAGCGTGACGGCGGACGCGCCATCGGAGAAGGTCAGGGTTGCGGTGCGGTCGCTCATGATCGTGGCTCCATGGTCCAAGGTCGGGGCTGGCCGGCGGCCCATCAAGACTCCAGCACGCGCCCTCCGGCGGGCGCGTCCCTCCTTTGGCGGCCTCTCGCGGGCCGGCTGTTCGTTCCGCTCGCAGCCGCTCGGGCGTACGTCATGCGACGCGCAACGCCGAGACGAGCGGCCGCAGTGCCGGATCCGCGGGCTCGGCGCGCCCCGAGAGCAGGTCCCACAGCTCGCCGTCGGCGAGATCGAGCAGCAGCGACAGCAGCACGGCCTCGGCCTCGGTCAGGGCTTCGCCGCGCGCCTCGAGGAAGCGCGCAAGGATCAGGTCGTTCTCCAGCATGCCGCGACGGCAGCGCCACTGCAGACGCCGGAGACGGGTCGAATCCAGTGCCATCTCGGTCATAGCCGCGAGTCCTAGACGGTACGCTTGACCATGATGTCCTTGATCTTGGCGATCGCCTTCGTCGGGTTGAGCCCCTTCGGGCACACGTCGACGCAGTTCATGATCGAGTGGCAGCGGAACAGGCGGTAGGGATCCTCGAGGTTGTCGAGGCGCTCGTTGGTTGCCTCGTCGCGCGAGTCGGCGATGAAGCGGTACGCCTGCAGCAGGCCGGCCGGACCGACGAACTTGTCGGGATTCCACCAGAACGACGGGCACGACGTCGAGCAGCACGCACACAGGATGCACTCGTAGAGCCCGTCGAGCTCCTCGCGCTCGGCGGGCGACTGCAACCGCTCCTTCTCCGGCGGCGGCGTGTCGTTGATCAAGTACGGCTTGATCGAGTAGTACTGCTTGAAGAACTGGCTCATGTCGACGATCAAGTCGCGGATCACCGGCAGCCCCGGCAGCGGGCGGAGCTCGACCGGCTCCTTCAGGTCCTTAAGATTAGTGATGCAGGCGAGCCCGTTCCTGCCGTTGATGTTCATCGCATCCGAGCCGCAGACGCCCTCGCGGCAGCTCTTCCGGAACGTGAGCGAGTCGTCGATCTGGCGTAGACGCATCAACGCGTCGAGCAGCATCCGGTCGTGCGGATCGAGCGCGACGTCGTAGTCCTGCAGGTACGGCTTCGCATCCTTGCTGGGGTCGTAGCGGTAAACGCGGAATTTCATTGAGCGAGCATGTGAAAGGTCAATAGGTCCGCGCCTTGGGCGGGAAAGCATCCACCGATAGCGGCTTCATGTTGACGGACTTGTACTGGATCCGTCCGTCCCGGTACCACAGCGTGTGCTTGAGGAAGTTGACGTCGTCGCGATCGGGAAAGTCGCTGCGCGCCTGTGCGCCGCGCGATTCGCGGCGCGCCTCGGCCGAGGCGACGGTTGCCTTTGCCGTGTCGATCAGGTTGTCGAGTTCGAGCGCCTCGACGCGCGCCGTGTTGAATACGGGGCTCTTGTCCTTGATCGCCGTCCGTGCCGTCTGCTGTTCGAGCTCCGCCACCTTGCGCACCCCCTCGGCGAGGAGCTCGTGGTTGCGGAAGACGCCGCAGTGCGCCTGCATCACGTGGCGCAGATCGTGCGCGATGGCGGGAACGGATTCACCGCTCGTGGCCGAGTCGAGCCGCGCGAGACGCGCGCGCGAGGCGTCACCGGCATCGCGGGGCAGCGGCTTGTGCGACTGCCGCGGCAGCCCTTGCGCGGCGATGAAGTCGCCCGCCGCGCGGCCGAACACGACCAGGTCGAGCAGCGAGTTCGTGCCAAGGCGGTTGGCGCCGTGCACCGAGACGCAGGCACACTCGCCGAGCGCGAAAAGACCGCCGACGACGGCGCGATCGTCGCCGTCCTTCGGCGCGACGACCTGGCCGTGGATATTGGTCGGGATGCCGCCCATCTGGTAGTGAATCGTCGGCACGACAGGAATGGGCTCCTTGATGCAGTCGACGTTCGCGAACTTGAGCGCGATCTCGCGGATCGACGGCAGCCGCTTCAGGATGACCTCGGGACCGAGGTGGTCGAGCTTCAGGAGCACGTAATCCTTGTTCGGGCCGCACCCGCGGCCTTCCTTGATCTCCTGGTCCATCGAGCGGCTGACGACGTCGCGGGAGGCCAAGTCCTTGGCGTTCGGCGCATAGCGCTCCATGAAGCGCTCGCCGTTGCAGTTGAGCAGGATCCCGCCCTCGCCGCGCACCCCTTCGGTGATCAGCACCCCGGCGCCGGCGACCCCGGTCGGATGGAACTGCCAGAACTCCATGTCCTCGAGCGGCAGCCCCGCGCGCGCAGCCATCCCGAGGCCGTCGCCCGTATTGATGAACGCGTTGGTGCTGTGCGCGAATATCCGCCCCGCCCCGCCGGTCGCGAGCAACGTAGCCTTCGCCTGCAGGACCATGACTTCGCCCGTCTCCATCTCGAGCGCCACGACTCCGAGCACGTCGCCGTCGCCGTCGCGGACCAGGTCAACTGCCATCCATTCGACGTAGAATTGCGTGCGCGCGCGTACGTTTTGCTGGTAGAGCGTGTGGAGCAGCGCGTGGCCGGTGCGGTCGGCGACGGCGCATGCGCGCTGCACCGGCTTCTCGCCGAAGTTCGCCATGTGGCCGCCGAACGGGCGCTGGTAGATCGTGCCGTCGGGATTGCGATCGAACGGCATCCCGAAGTGCTCGAGCTCGTAGACGACCTGCGGGGCCATCCGGCACATGTACTCGATCGCGTCCTGGTCGCCCAGCCAGTCCGAGCCCTTGATCGTGTCGTACATGTGCCAGAGCCAGCTGTCTTCCGACATGTTGCCGAGAGCAGCGCCGATGCCGCCTTGCGCGGCGACCGTGTGCGAGCGCGTCGGGAACACCTTCGACAGCACCGCGACGGCCAGCCCGGCCTCGGCCAGTTGCAGCGAGGCGCGCATTCCGGAGCCGCCGGCACCGACGACGATCGCGTCGAACTTGCGAACGGGGAGCGCGCTCATGCCGCGGCCCCCGTATGCCCCCACAGGATCTGGATCGTCCAGCCGAGATAAGCGATGAGCAGCGCGATCGTCACTACCTGGAGCGTAAGCCTGGGCCCGACCGGCTTGACATAGTCCATGTAGATCTCGCGCGCACCGAGCCACGCGTGATAGATCAGCGCCGCCATGAACAGGAACGTCGCCACCTTGAAGGCGCCGTTGCCGAAGAGCGCGCGCCAGAGGCTGTAGTCGAGGCCGCCATTCCACAGCGCCACCGCCAAGAGCACCAGCACGTAGAGCGTCATGACGATCGCGGTCACCCGCTGGGCGAGCCAGTCGGTCAGCCCGTAGTGCGCGCCCACGGTCTGCCGTCGCATCACCATAGCTTCGCCGCGACGACGAGTGTCAGCGCGAGGCTGACGACGAACACGATCACGCTCGACCGACGCGCCGGCGCAAGCTCGATCCCGATGTGCACGTCGAGGAAGAGGTGACGGATGCCGGCGCACAGGTGATGCAGGAAGGCCCAGGCGAGGCCGAGCAGCACCAGCTTCCAGAGCGGATGAGCGAGCGTCGCCCGGAGGGCCGCGTAGGCGTCGGGCGACGCCAGGCTCCGCTCGACGCCCCAAAGCAGGACCGGGATCCCGATCAGCAGGAGGATCGCGCCGGTCACCCGGTGAACGATCGAGACGATACTCGGCAGCGGCTTCCGGATCCGGAAGAGATCCAGGTACACCGGGCGGGGCGCGGCAGGCCGGCGCTCAGCGGTCGCCATGCGTCTCCTCGGGCGGGACTGGGGTCGTCGCCGTGCGGCGATGACGCGCAGCGACGGGCGACGGGGTCTTCGGGCAGGGCATCAGCGCGTTCCGCTCAAGGCCGGGTCGAGACACGAACTGGACGCCGCCCCGGCGCGCGTTCCTGACGCCGCGCTGAGCCGGTTCGAGGCATTGTGCAAAGCAGCAGCGAATTATAACGCGATCGTCGCCGGCCCGAATGAGCGGCACGCGGTCCCTTCTCCAGCTTTCGGGCAAGCTAGCTCAGGCGGTTGAAATAGTGGTGGCCGCGGGTGACGCAAAGGCCACGGCGCCATTCCACGGGCCGATCGCCATAGGTGAATGTGATCCGATCGACCGCAAGGAGCGGCGTTGCGGTCGCAACGCGGAGCAGGCGCGCGCTCGCCGGATCCGCGCCCACGGCGCGGAGCTTTTCCTCGGCGCGAAGGCAGCGCACACCGAACTGAGTTTCGAAGAAGCCGTACATCGGACCCTGATAGGCCAGGAATCGTGCTTTGGTCAGCCCCTTGAATAGCGCCGCCGGAAGCATGATCTCGTCAAGCACGACCGGCGCGCCCGAGTACTCGAGAACGCGGCGGAGCACGATCACGCCGTCGCCGGATTTGAGCTCGAGGAGGCGCGCGACCTCCGCGGGCGCCTTGGCGCGCCGGATGTCGATGAGGCGGCTCCCAGGGTATTCGTCCTCGCCGTCGTTGCGCCGGATCCGCAGGAACCGGAACATCGACGCTCGCTCTTCGGTGTGGGTCGCGACGAAGGTCCCCTTCCCCTGCCGGCGGACAACGAGGTTGTCCGCGGCGAGCGCCTCGATGGCCTTCCGCACCGTGCCCTGCGAGACGCCGAAGCGGCGCGCGAGGTCGTGTTCGCTCGGAATGGGCTCGGCCGGTCGCCACTCGCCCGCCTCGAGCCTCTGCTCGAGCAGTCCCTTGACCTGCAGGTAGAGGGGCTGGAAGGACGGTGACTCGGTCATCGCCCGGGCATTATCCGGCGCCGCGCGCCACTTGTCTATCCTTTATCTTCTATAAGACATATGACTCGTTGACACCATCGAGGCCGGCGCCTAGAATTCCCGTGCTTCTGCATCGCAACATCCCGAGCTCCCGCCCGACCCTATTCCATTCGTCGCGAGCCATCGCTGCCCGCCAAACCGACCCGCCTTCCCGAGGAACCCTACGATGAACAAGCCCATTCGGGTCGCCGTCACCGGCGCTGCCGGCCAGATCGGCTACAGCTTGCTCTTCCGGATTGCCGCCGGCGCCATGCTCGGCCGCGATCAGCCGGTGATCCTGCAATTGCTCGAGCTGCCCATCGACAAGGCGCAGGCCGCGCTCAAGGGCGTCATGATGGAGCTCGAGGATTGCGCGTTTCCGCTCCTGGCCGGAATGGAAGGGGCGGCCGACCCCGCCGTGGCCTTCAAGGATGCCCAGGTGGCGATGCTCGTCGGGGCGAAGCCGCGGGGGCCGGGGATGGAGCGCAAGGATCTGCTCATGGAGAACGCCAGGATCTTCATCGAGCAAGGCAAGGCGCTCGACCGCGTCGCCGACCGCAACGTGAAGGTCCTGGTCGTCGGCAATCCGGCCAACACCAATGCGTACATCGCGATGAAGTCGGCACCGTCGCTGCCGAAGAAGAACTTCACTGCGATGCTGCGCCTCGACCACAATCGCGCGCTGTCGCAGCTGGCCCAGAAGAGCGGCAAGCCCGTCGGGTCGATCGAGAAGCTGATCGTCTGGGGCAACCATTCGCCGACGATGTATCCGGACTACCGCTTCGCGACCGTGAACGGCCAGTCGCTCAAGGCGCTCATCAATGACGAGGAGTGGAACCGCAACGTTTTCCTGCCCACCGTGGGCAAGCGCGGCGCGGCGATCATCGCCGCTCGCGGGCTCTCCTCCGCCGCGTCCGCTGCCAATGCCGCGGTCGACCACGTGCGCGACTGGCTCTCGGGCAGCAATGGCAAATGGGTGACGATGGGTGTTCCTTCGGACGGCGGCTACGGCATTCCGCAGGACGTGATGTACGGCGTCCCGGTCACCACAGCGAACGGCGAGTACACGCGCATCACCGGCCTCGAGATCGACGCGTTCTCGCGCGAGAGGATGGACGCGACGTTGAAGGAGCTCGAGGAGGAGCGCGCCGGCATTGAAAACCTCTGATGGATACCGGGCCGGCGCAGCCGGCCCGATTTTGCGGCTGACGCGATGACCAAGCTTTCACCACACGCAGCGCTCTGGGGCGGCGAACGATCGCTGCCCGCGCTGCCCGCGTGCGTGCACTACGCGGGGCGTGCGAAGTTCATCGACAAGGCGCTCGCGCTCCAGGCCGAGCGCGGCGGCGACTTCGACATTTCCACGGATTGCGAGGATGGCGCGCCCGTAGGCGCCGAGCTCGAGCACGCGCGTGAGATGGCAGCGATCATTGCCAGTGCCGCCAACCGCTTCGATCGCGTCGGAGCGCGGCTCCACGACGTCCACCACCCTTGCGCGGTAGAGGAGCTCGCGATTCTGCTCGGCGACGCCGGCGACCGCATCGCGTTCCTGACCACGCCCAAGCCGGAATCGGTCGGTGACGTCGAGCGCTTCCTCGAGCGCCTCGCGCTCGAAACCGCGCGGCGCGGACTCGGCCGCGAGATCCCGGTCAGCGTGATGATCGAGACGCACGGCGCCGTGCACGACGCGTGGGCGATCGCGGCGCTGCCGGGCGTGGTCAGCCTGGACTTCGGCACGATGGATTTCGTGAGCGCCCACCGCGGCGCCATTCCGCTCGCCGCGATGGAAAGCCCGCTCCAGTTCGACCACCCGCTCGTCCGCCGCGCCAAATGCGAGACGGTCGCTGCCGCGCTGGCACATGCGATCGTACCTTCGCACGGCGTCACGCGGACGCTCGACGATCCGGCCATCGTGGCCGCGGATGCGCGGCGCGCCCGGTCCGAGTTCGGCTTTCTGCGGATGTGGAGCATCCACCCCTCGCAGATCGAGCCGATCTTGGCTGCGATGCGGCCCGCGGCCCTCGAGATCGAAGAGGCGGCGACCGTGCTTGCGGCCGCGCAGGCGGCCGACTGGGCGCCGATCCGCGTGGGCACTGCGCTCCACGACCGCGCGTCCTACCGCTACGCTTGGTCGGTGCTGCAGCAGGCCAAGGCAGCCGGCGCCGCGCTGCCGGCAGCGGCCGCCCCCTTCTTCTCGGTGGAGTGCCGATGAGCACGAAGTCGGCAGGGGCGAGGTTCCGCGCCGCGCTCGCAGCCGAGCGTCCATTGCAGGTGCCCGGCGCGATCTGCGCCTATCACGCGATCCTGGCCGAGCGCTCCGGTTTCAAGGCGATCTACCTCTCCGGCGGCGGCGTCGCCGCGGGGTCGCTCGGCGTGCCGGACCTGGGCATCAGCAACCTGGACGACGTCCTGACGGACGTGCGGCGCATCACCGATGCCTGCACGTTGCCGCTTCTGGTCGACATCGACACCGGATTTGGGGCGTCGGCGTTCAACGTGGCACGCACGGTCAGGTCGATGATCAAGTTCGGTGCCGCCGCGGTCCATATCGAGGACCAGGTCGGCGCCAAGCGCTGCGGCCACCGGCCGGGCAAGGAGCTCGTGCCGCAGGCGGAAATGGTCGATCGCATCAAGGCGGCCGTCGACGCGAAGACGGACCCCGACTTCGTGATCATGGCGCGCACCGATGCGCTCGCCGTCGAGGGGCTGCAAGCAGCGATCGATCGCGCATGCGCTTGCGTCGAGGCGGGCGCCGACATGATCTTCCCCGAGGCGATCACCGACCTCGCGATGTACAAGCGCTTCGCCGACGCGGTGAAGGTGCCGATCCTCGCCAATATCACGGAGTTCGGCGCGACACCGCTATTCACGCTCGACGAATTACGCAGCGCTGGCGTCGGGATCGCGCTCTATCCGCTGTCCGCCTTCCGCGCGATGAACCAGGCGGCGCTCGGCGTCTACTCGGCGCTGCGCAAGGACGGCACGCAGAAGGCCGTCGTCGACGCCATGCAGACGCGCACGGAGCTCTACGACTACCTCGGCTACCACGACTACGAGCAGAAGCTCGACGCGCTGTTCGCCGCCAAGAAATGAACTCAGGACTGAAGAGAGGGGATTCTCGATGATTCAAGCAGTCACGGACGCGCCGAGGGCGAAGAAGTCGGTCGCCCTGTCGGGCGTCACCGCCGGCAACACGGCGCTTTGCACGGTCGGCCGCACCGGCAACGACCTGGCCTATCGCGGCTACGACATCCTCGATCTCGCCCACACGAGCGAATTCGAGGAAATCGCTTATCTGCTCATCCACGGCAAGCTGCCCAATGCCGCCGAGCTCCGCGCGTACAAAGCCAAGCTCAGGAGCCTCCGCGGCCTGCCCGAGCCGCTGAAGGAAATCCTCGAGCGGATTCCGGCCGCCGCGCATCCGATGGATGTCATGCGCAGCGGCGCTTCGGCGCTCGGCACGGTGCTGCCGGAACGGGACGACCATGCCGCGCCCGGCGCGCGCGACATCGCCGATCGCCTCGTCGCTTCGTTCGGGTCAATGCTCCTCTACTGGTACCACTGGAGCCACAATGGCAAGCGGATCGAGGTCGAGACCGACGACGATTCGATCGGCGGTCATTTCCTCCATCTGCTGCACGGCACTGCGCCGAAGCCGTTGTGGGTCCGCGCGATGCACACTTCGCTTATCCTGTACGCGGAGCACGAGTTCAATGCGTCGACGTTCACCGCGCGTGTGATCGCCGGCACGGGCTCCGACATCTACTCGGCGATCACGGGCGCGATAGGTGCATTGCGCGGACCGAAGCACGGCGGCGCCAACGAGTTCTCCTTCGAGATCCAGAAGCGCTACGACTCACCCGCCGAGGCCGAGGCGGACATCCGCCGGCGCGTCGAGGCCAAGGAGGTCATCATCGGCTTCGGCCACCCCGTCTACACGATCGCCGACCCGCGCAACGAGGCGATCAAGGAAGTCGCGCGCACGCTGTCGCAGGACACGGGCAGCATGAAGATGTTCGACATCGCCATGCGGATCGAGACGGTGATGGCGGAGCTCAAGAAGATGTTCGCGAACCTCGACTGGTATTCCGCCGTCAGCTATCACATGATGGGCGTGCCGACTGCGATGTTCACGCCGTTGTTCGTGATCTCGCGCACGACCGGCTGGGCGGCGCACGTGATCGAGCAGCGACAGGACGGCAAGATCATTCGCCCGTCCGCCCACTACATCGGCCCGGACGACCAGACGTTTGTGCCGCTCAAGGAGCGCCAATGATGCGAGCGTTCGCGGTCGCTGCCCTGCTGCTGAGCTATGCCACGGCAGGCCCGGCGCTGGCGGCGCGCAGCGACCAGGCGTTCGTCGTCACCTATCGCTGCGACGGCGACCGCTGGCTCGCGGTCGGGTATCCCGCGTACCGCGATGCCACGCGAGCGCCGATCCGGCTCACCTGGAAAGGACGGACCGTGATGCTCGGTCCCGCTCGCTCGGGCTCGGGGGCGCGATACCTCAACGCCGCCGCCAACCTCGAATGGTGGTCCAAGGGCAACGGCGGTACGCTTCGCCGCCTCGACCCCCAGAGGACGCTGCTCACCAACTGTATCGAAGCCTGATTCCCTCATGTCCGCAACGATCTCCAACGTCCGCCCCAAGCCCGACCAGGTGTTGGTCGACATCGCCGACTACGTCGCGAAGCACAAGGTTCGAAGCGCGCTCGCCTACGAGACTGCGCGCAGCTGCCTGATCGACACGCTGGGCTGCGGCCTCGAGGCGCTTTCGTATCCTGCCTGCACCAAGCTCATGGGCCCGATCGTGCCGGGAACGATCGTCCCCAACGGGGCGAAGGTGCCCGGCACGTCGTTCCAGCTCGATCCGGTTCAGGCGGCGTGGAACATCGGCGCGATGATCCGCTGGCTCGACTTCAACGACACCTGGCTCGCCGCCGAATGGGGGCATCCTTCCGACAACCTGGGCGGGATCCTTGCGACGGCCGACTGGCTCTCGCGCAACGCCGTGGCGGCGGGCAAGGCGCCCCTCACGATGCGCGACGTCCTGACCGCGATGATCAAGGCGCACGAGATCCAGGGCGTGATCGCGCTCGAAAACAGCTTCAATCGCGTGGGGCTCGACCACGTCGTGCTGGTCAAGGTCGCCTCCGCCGCCGTCATAGCGCAAATGCTGGGGCTTTCGAAGGACGAGATCATCAATGCGGTCTCGCTCGCTTGGGTCGACGGACAGTCGCTGCGCACGTACCGGCACACGCCGAACACGGGCTCGCGCAAGAGCTGGGCGGCGGGCGACGCCACCTCGCGCGCGGTGCGCCTCGCGCTGATCGCGAAGACCGGCGAGATGGGCTACCCCTCGGTGCTGACCGCGAAGACGTGGGGCTTCTACGACGTGCTGTTCAAGGGCAAGCCGTTCGCGTTTCAGCGCCCTTACGGCAGCTACGTCATGGAGAACGTGCTCTTCAAGATCAGCTTCCCGGCGGAATTCCACTCGCAGACGGCGGTCGAAGCTGCGATGACCCTGCACCGCGAGCTCGCGCGGATGGGCAAGTCCGCCGCCGACATCAAGCACATCACGATCCGCACGCACGAGGCGTGCATCCGGATTATCGACAAGAAGGGCCCGCTCGCGAATCCCGCCGATCGTGATCACTGCATCCAGTACATGGTCGCCGTCCCCCTCCTCTTGGGCCGCCTCACCGCCGCGGACTACGAAGATGCCGTTGCCGCCGATCCGCGGATCGACGCGCTACGCGCGAGAATCGACTGCGTCGAAGACTCGCGGTTCACGAAGGACTATCACGATCCGGACAAGCGCTCGATCGCCAACGCGCTGACCGTCGAGCTCTCCGACGGCCGGAAGCTCCGGGAAGTCGTGGTCGAATACCCGATCGGCCACAAGCGCAGGCGCAAGGAGGGCATTCCGCTTCTGGTCGAGAAGTTCCGCGTCAATCTCGCACGGCGTTTTCCGGCAAAGCAGCAGGCGGCGATCCTTGCCGCGAGCCTCGACCAGAAGACGCTCGAGGCGATGCCCGTGCACGAGTACGTCGACCTCTACGCGATCTGATTTACGTTTGTGTCAGACCGCACGACAATGGCTGTTTCCCAATCTCCGGAGTCCCGCATGAAGCTATCGGTTCCTGCCCTGATGTTCGGCTGCGCCGCCGCACTCGGCGCCACGAGCGCGCTCGCGATCGATTTCCCCACGCTCAAGCCCGGGCTCTGGGAATCGAACCTGACGCGCGAGGGCGCCGGGCAGAAGGCCCCCACGATGAAGATGTGCATGGACGCGTCGCTGCAGAAGGAGATGATGGACGCGGGCATGGGCACGATGAAGGAGCTTTGCTCGAAGAACGATATCCGCCGCGAAGGCAACAAGGTGATCAGCAACGCCGAGTGCAAATTCGGCGACTCGACGATGAAGTCCACCTCGGTGACCACGTTCACCGGCGAAACGGCATACCACACGGACGTCAAGGCCACCTACGACCCGCCGATGGCGGGCAAGGGTTCAAATTCCACCGTCATCGACGCCAAATGGACGGGGCCCTGCCCCGCCGGGATGCAACCGGGTGACGTGATCCTGCCCGACGGCCGCAAGATCAACATGCGGACGATGGCGCCTCCCAAGTAACGCCGCTCTGTGCTTCCCCATTGCCGGAGATTCCCATGAACCAGGACCCCTTCAAGACGCTGCGCCCCTTTCCGCTGAGTGCCGGCGGTACCGGCATGCTCCACTCGCTGCCCGCGCTCGAGGCGGCGGGGGTGGGCAAGGTGTCCCGCCTGCCGGTCTCGATCCGGATCGTGCTGGAATCCGTCCTGCGCAACTGCGATGGCAAGAAGGTCACCGCCGATCACGTCCGCCAGCTCGCGAACTGGGACCCGACGGCCTCCCGTGTCGACGAGATCCCGTTCGTCGTCGCCCGCGTGGTGCTGCAGGATTTCACCGGCGTTCCGCTCCTGGCCGACCTCGCGGCAATGCGCAATGTCGCCAAGGACATGGGCAAGAACCCGAAGTTGATCGAGCCGCTGGTCCCGGTCGACCTCGTGGTCGACCACTCGGTGATGATCGACTACTACCGCCGCCCCGACGCACTCGACCTCAACATGAAACTCGAATTCAAGCGCAACAACGAGCGCTACGAGTTCATGAAGTGGGGAATGCAGGCCTTCGACACGTTCAAGGTCGTGCCGCCGGGGATCGGCATCGTCCACCAGGTCAACCTCGAGTACCTCGCGCGCGGCGTGCATCGCAAGGACGGCGCTCAGTTTCCAATCTACTACCCGGACACGCTCGTCGGCACGGACAGCCACACGACGATGATCAATGGCATCGGCGTCGTCGCCTGGGGCGTGGGCGGCATCGAGGCCGAAGCGGGGATGCTGGGCCAGCCTGTCTACTTCCTCACTCCGGACGTCGTTGGCGTCGAGTTCAAGGGCAAGCTCGGCGAAGGGATTACGGCGACCGACCTCGTGCTCACGGTCACGGAGATGCTCCGCAAGGAGAAAGTCGTCGGCAAGTTCGTCGAGTTCTTCGGCGAGGGCACCGCGTCGCTGTCGGTGCCCGACCGCGCGACGATCGGAAACATGGCACCCGAGTACGGCGCGACGATGGGCTTCTTCCCGGTCGACGATGCGACCATTGATTACTTGCGATCGACCGGCCGCACTGCGGAGGAAGTCGACGCGTTCGCCTCCTATTTCAAGGCCCAGGGCCTGTACGGGATACCGCGCGCCGGCGAAATCGACTACACGAAAGTGGTGACGCTCGATCTCGCGACGATCAAGCCATCGCTGGCCGGCCCGAAGCGCCCGCAGGACCGCATCGCGATGGGTGATCTCAAGAGCACCTTCGTTCGACTCTACAGCGCCCCCGTCGCCGAGAACGGGTTCGGTCAAGCCGCAGCCAAGCTCGGGGCGCGCTACTCGACCGCAGATGGCAAGGCGGCCGGGGCCACGACGTTCAACCACCCGATGACGGTTCCCGGCAACGCGCAACCGACCGACCTGGTCGAGATGGTCGACAACCGGCCGACACCCGATCGCGTAAGCCCGCCCGCACCGAAGCTGCCCGAGATCGGCAACGGCGACGTGCTGATCGCCGCGATCACGTCGTGCACGAACACGTCGAATCCGGGCGTGCTGCTCGCCGCAGGGCTACTCGCAAAGAAGGCAGTGGAAAAGGGTCTCAACGTCAAGCCGCATATCAAGACCTCGCTCGCGCCCGGCTCGCGCGTCGTCACGGATTACCTGGGCAAGGCCGGTCTCCTGCCCTTTCTGGAGAAGCTGGGTTTCGGCGTGACGGCCTACGGTTGCACCACGTGCATCGGCAACGCGGGCGACCTCGCACCGGAGATCAACGAGACGATCACCGCCAACGACCTGGTCTGCGCGGCGGTGCTGTCGGGCAACCGGAACTTCGAGGCGCGGATCCATCCGAACCTGAAAGCGAACTTCCTCGCGTCGCCGCCGCTCGTCGTCGCGTACGCAATCGCCGGGACAGTGCTCAAGGACCTGACGACCGAGCCGGTCGGTACCGGCAAGGGCGGACCGGTGTACCTGAAGGAAATCTGGCCCAGCTCGCACGAGATCGCGGCGGTGATGAACTTCGCGAAGGATCCCGCCATCTTCCGCAAGCTCTACGGCGATCTGGCGAATGCCAACCCGCTGTGGAAGGAGATCGCGGGCGAGACCGGGCAGGTCTACGGCTGGCCGCGCTCGACCTACATCGCAAAGCCGCCGTTCTTCGACGGGTTCAAGATGACGACCGGCAAGGTCGGCGATATCAAGGGGGCGCGCGCACTGGGGATCTTCGGAGACTCGGTGACGACGGATCACATCAGTCCGGCCGGCTCGATCAAGCCAACCTCGCCCGCCGGCATCTTCCTGCTCGAGAACGACGTCTCGGTCGTCGACTTCAACAGCTACGGCTCGCGTCGCGGCAACCACGAGGTGATGATGCGCGGCACGTTCGCCAATGTCCGCATCAAGAACCTGATGCTGCCGCCGAAGGCGGACGCCACGCGGGTCGAGGGCGGTGTCACACTGTTCCATCGGGGTGACGCAACTGAGGGCGAAAAGATGTCGATCTACGACGCCGCGATGAAGTACATCGGACTGGGCACGCCGACGGTCGTGTTCGGCGGCGAGGAGTATGGCACCGGCAGCTCGCGCGACTGGGCGGCGAAGGGCACCCAGCTACTGGGCGTCAAGGCCGTGCTCGCGCGGAGCTTCGAGCGCATCCACCGGTCGAACCTGGTGGGAATGGGCGTGCTGCCCTGCCAGTTCAAGGGCAGCGACAGCGTCGCCTCGCTCGGCATCACCGGCGAGGAAACGTTCGACATCACCGGTATCGAGAAGAGCATCGAGCCGCAGATGGACGTGACGCTCACGATCCACCGCAAGGACGGCACGACTAAATCCGTCCCGGTGCTATTGCGGATCGACACGCCGATCGAGGTCGACTATTACAAGAACGGCGGCATCCTGCCGTTCGTGCTGCGCGAGCTGGTGCATCAGGCCGCCTAGCCGCTACCTTCGCGGCAGGCCGCAGCTGCGCCTGCCGCTGACGACGATGTCCGAGCGCAGCGTTCCACGCGCGCTACCGCCCGAGCGCACGCTGGTCGTGCTGATCGGGCTTTACCTGATGTTGCAGCCGCTCGCGACCGACTTCTATCTCGCGTCGCTGCCGGGTCTCACTCAAACCTTCCAGACTTCCGCCGCGACCGCGCAGTTCACGCTGTCGGTGTTCGTGCTCGCGTTCGGGTTGATGCAGCTTATCGCGGGCCCGCTCGCGGATCGCTACGGCCGTCGCCCCGTCCTCCTCGGCGGACTCGCGCTCTACGTGCTTGCTTGCATCGGGTGCGTGCTGGCTCCGACCATTGCGATCCTGATCACGGGGCGGTTCGTACAGGCGGTGGGCTGTTGCGCGGTGGTCGTCGTCGCTCGCGCGATCATCCGCGACGCGTTCGATCCGGCACACGGCGCGCGCGTGCTCGCTCAAGCGTCGACCATCATCGCGCTCGGCCCGTTGCTCGGCCCGATCCTGGGCAGCGTGCTCGAGGTCAACTTCGGACACCGTGCCGCGTTCGTCGTCATCGGCACGATCGGCGCCATGCTCGTCGTAGCGACTCTCCGGAGGCTCCCCGAGACGAATCATCATCCGGACCCGCGGGCGATGCGGCCGCGAGCGCTGGTCGCGGGCTATGCGGCCGTCGCCGGCTCGTCGGCGTTTCGGGCCAATGCACTCGTCGGTGCCGCGAGCTATGGCGGCGTGTTCGCTTTCCTCTCCGGATCACCGTTCGTGCTGACGCAAGTGCTCGGCATCCCGACCGCGTGGTTCGGAATTTTCTTCGCAGCGACGGTATCGGGGTACCTCGTAGGCACGATCGTATGCCGACGACTTCTCGCCCATCGCAGCGTCATCCGGACGATGCGCGTGGGGGCGTCGCTCGCGCTCATCGCGGCTTGCGCGATGGTGGCACTGGCCGCGGCGGACATCCATCACTGGGCAGCGCTGCTGTTGCCCCAGTTCGTCTATTTCATGGCCCACGGGATCAACTTTCCCTGCGCGCAAGTGGGAAGCATCGCACCGTTCGAGCGGCGTGCGGGCGCGGCCGCGGGTCTGTTCGGTTTCCTGCTGATGATCGCCGCGGCACTGATCGGCGTCTGGATCGGCAGCTCCTGGAACGGGACCGTCTACCCGCTCGTGCTGACGGTCGCCGCCGCGGCGCTGGTCGTGTTCGTCACCGTCAATTTCGCTATCGCGCATCCACGACGCGCGGCAGCCGCCTGCGGAGCCTCTGGACGCAGCGCAGCAAGATCGACTATAGTTGTAGGCTACGCCGCGCACAGGTTGGAATTCTCCGCGGCCCCATTCCCGGACCCAGCCCAACAGGAGGATATGCCGATGAAAGTCCGTCTCGCAGCCCTCGTGACCGCCGCCTCTCTAGCCCTGACGCTCGCCGCGTGCGGTGACAGTGGGAAGGAAGCCGCCGCCAAGGCTGAAGCCGCAGCGAAGGAAGCCGCCGACAAGGCCCAGGCCGCCGCGAAGGAGGCCGCGGACAAGACCGCTGCGGCCGCCAAGGACGCCACGGATGCGACGAAGGAAGCCGCCGACAAGGCTGCTGCCGCGACGAAGGAAGCCGAGCAGAAGGCCGCCGACGCGATGGCACCGAAGAAGCAGTAAGTCGTCATCCGCTCGATGCAAGAACGCCGGCCGTGCGCCGGCGTTTTTGTTCGTGCGGCGGATCGTCGTCAGCCGGACGTCGGCGCCGCGTGCCGCGCGATCCATCGCGTCAGCGGGCGCCACTGTTCCCAGTCCTGCTCGGCCCGCGAGCGCGGGAGGTCGAAGACCGTCGCGCCGTCGCGCGCGCAGTGGACATACACTTGCGTGTCGCGCAGGTGCGCGACGAGTGGAAACGCGAAGCCGTTCAGGAATTCGTCGAGCTCCGCGGCGCTCCGCGTGCGCGCGTCGACGCGCATCGCGACGATGCCGATCGCAAGATCGCCCTGCTTTACCGCCTTGTAGTGAGCGATCGACGCGAGGAAATGCGCAGTCGCCGCCATGTCGAATGCCGACGGCGTGAGCGGCACCAGCATCACGTCGGCACGATGGACGGCGTCGCGCAGCTCCTCGCCGTGCAGGCCAGCCGGCGTGTCGACGACGACCCACTGCGCCTCGGGCCCTTTGGCGGGCTTGCGCGCCGATTCCGACGCCAGCAGGCCTATCGTGGGAAAGAGCTCCGGTCGGCGCTTCAGCCATTCGGTGGCCGAGCGTTGTGGATCGCGATCGGCAAGCGCCACCCGCTGTCGCTTGCCGGCGAGCCAGCCCGCGACGTTCGTCGCGACGGTCGTCTTGCCACTGCCCCCCTTGGGGTTGGCCACCAGAATCGTTTGCACGCTGCCCTGCCCCCTTCGACCGCCGCTATGGTAACCCGCGCACGCGCAGCCGGTAGAATGGCAGCCCCATGGACGATACGGCCCGCCTCGACGCCACCGCTCCGGCCGCGAGCGGACCCGCGCGCGATCCGCGCCGCGCCGAATTCGAGGCGAACAAGCTCAAGAAGCGGCTGCGCCGCCTGGTCGGCGAGGCGATCGGCGACTACGCGCTGATCGAGCCCCGCGATCGCGTGATGGTGTGCCTGTCGGGCGGGAAGGACAGCTACGCGCTTCTCGACGTCCTGCTGTCGCTCAAGGACCGCGCACCCTTCGCCTTCGAGATCATCGCCGTCAACCTCGACCAGAAGCAGCCGGGTTTTCCGGCCGACGTGCTGCCACGCTACCTCGCGGCGCGCGGTGTAGCGTTCCGCATCGAGACGCAGGATACCTACAGCGTTGTCAAGCGCGTGATCCCCGAGGGGGGCACGATGTGCTCGCTCTGCTCGCGGCTGCGGCGCGGAGTGCTCTATCGCGTCGCGAGCGAGCTCGGCGCCACGAAGATCGCGCTCGGCCATCACCGCGACGACCTGCTGGCAACGTTCTTCCTCAACCTCTTCTTCGGTGGCAAGTTGAAGACGATGCCGCCGAAGCTCGTTTCGGACGACGGCCGGCACGTCGTCATCCGGCCTCTCGCCTACGTACGCGAGCGCGATCTCGCGCGCTACGCCGAGCTCATGGCATTTCCCATCATCCCGTGCAACCTCTGCGGCTCGCAGGAACATCTGCAGCGCCGGCAAGTGACGGCGATGCTGCGCGAATGGGAGAAGAAGCATCCCGGTCGCGTCGAGTCGGTGTACAACGCGCTCGCGAAGGTCGTGCCGTCGCACCTGATGGACCGCGAGCTGTTCGACTTCACCGCGGTGCGCGCGACGGGCCGCTCCGAAGCGGGAGGCGATCTCGCTTTCGACGTCGACAGCGAGCTCGAACAGGCGGTCGACCGCGCGGCGCCGCCGGCTGCCGTCGCCCCGTCGTCCATTGCCGTGCGCCGCCGCTGAGCCAGGCGCGGGACCCTCGCGCCCCGCATGACGGCAGGTTGCGCGCCCGGCGAGGTGGTCCCCGTTCGCGGCTGGGGATGTCTGCTGTGGCTCGCGCTCGTGGTCGGCGTGTGGTTGCGCCTCGATCAGTTTCCGGCACAGGTGCTGATCGACGACGAGTGGCACGCCGTCCACCGGCTGCAAAGCCTCTCTCCGTCACGCATGTGGCTCGATTTCGGCCCCGCCGACTACAGCATTCCGCTGGGCCTGCTCTATGCGCTCGAGTCGCATGCGCGCGGCCTCACGGAGACCGCAATGCGGTGGCCGATGCTCGCCTGCGGCCTCGCAACGCTTTGCCTCTTTCCGCTTTACGTTGCGCCGAAGCTCGGCCGTCCCACGGCCGCCATCTTCGCGCTGCTCCTTGCGCTCTCGCCGCTGCTCTTCGTCTACAGCCGGATGGCAAGACCCTACGCGATCACGCTGCTGCTCGCGTGGTGCGCGCTCGCGGCGTTTCATCGCTTCGACGCCGCCCCGAGCAACCGCATCGCGGCCGCCGCCGGCTATGCTGTCATGGCGACGCTTGCCGCGTGGCTGCACCCGATCGTAGTGCCGTTTGTCATCGCTCCGTTTCTGTGGGCAGGAGTCGATCTGTTGCGAAGCGCTCGCGGAACGCGGGTCCCCCGTGCGAAGAGATTGGCGGTCCTTGCAGTCGCGACCGCCGCGCCGGCTGCGGCACTGCTCATGCCGCCGTTCCTGGCCCATCCCGAGTCGCTGGCAGGCAAGGCGGGAATCGACCGTCCCGGCATCGATACGTTCGTCGGCGTGTGGTACACGTGGCTCGGCACGCCGTCGACGATGGCGATGCTCGCCTGCTGCGTGCTTGCGCTGATCGGCGCGCGCGGCGTATGGCGCACGCTGCCCGTCGCGCGTACCGGCGTGCTCGGAATCGCACTGACGTTGGCCACCGTGCTCGCGACGGGACCTGCATGGAGTTTCAACCCGCTCACGCTCGCCCGTTATCTGCTGCCCTTCCTGCCGCTGCTGCTTCTCGCCGTCGCGGCGGGCGCCGTCGCGCTCGCACGCTCCGTCGCCGCACCGCGCCGTCCCCTGCGCAACGCGGCCGCGGTTCTCGTCGCGCTCGCTCCGATCGCGCTCCTCGCGCACGACTCGCCGATGACCGAGCTCACGCGTCACCCAAACGCGCAGACGGTCCATCTCGTCTACCATGTCGACTTCCGGCCGGAGCGGAACCCCTATCTTCCCTACATGGCGAAGATCCCGTTGTCCCCCTTCTGGGCGAGCCTCGCCTCCGAGCCGCGGGGCAGCGTGCGCGTCGCCGCCGCGCCGTTCTATTTCGAGAGCTACGACTGGGACGCACCGCGCTGGGAGCGCGTGAGCGGCCAGACCGTCATCCCGGGGTTCCTCACCGGCCTTTGCGTCGATGTGCGCGGCGGAGAAGTGCCGCGCACACCACTCTACCGTTTCGCGAATGCGGTCCACCTGGCCGACGCATCCGCACTCGCTGCGCACCGGATCGGCTACGTGGTCTGGCAGAAGCCGTACATGCAGATGGGGCGCGGCCATCCCGAGCCCATTGGCCGCGACACTGCGCACTGCGAGGCGACCCTGCGCGAGCGCTTTGGCACGCCGGCGTACGAGGATGACGCGCTGATCGCGTTCCGCCTGCCCGCTCCGGGCGGGACGCACTGATGCTGGGTGGCCATCGGATCGTCGTCGTAATGCCTGCGTATCACGCCGGCCGGACGCTCGAGGCGACGTGGCGCGAGCTGCCGCGCGACGTCATCGACGACATCATCGTGGTCGACGACGCGAGCGATGACGACACGGTTGCGGTCGCGCGCGGGCTGGGACTCGAGGTGATCTTGCACCCGAGCAACCGCGGCTACGGCGCGAACCAGAAGACCTGTTACAGCGAAGCGCTGCGCCGCGGCGCCGATATCGTCGTCATGGTGCACCCCGATTACCAATACGATCCGCGGCTCGTCACCGCGATAGCAGGCATGATCGCGTCGGGTGTCTACGATCTCGTGATCGGTTCACGCATCCTGGGGGAGGCGCGATCGCCGGGCGAATGCCGTGGTGGAAATTCGTGGCGAATCGCGTGCTGACACTGCTCAAGAACCCGCTGCTCGGGGCCAAGCTGTCCGAGTACCATTCGGGCTTTCGCGTCTACCCGCGTGCGCAGCTCGAGATGCTCGCGTCCGACAACTCCGACGATTTCGTGTTTGACAACCAGCTTCTTGCGCAAGTCATCGTCGGTCGATTCCGGAGCGGCGAGATCTCGGTGCCCACGCGCCATTTCGCGGACGCCAGCTCGATCGATTTCCCGCGCGCCGCCGCTCGGCTCGCCCCCCTCCTCGCGCGGACGGCCTCTATCGGCACCCGCTGTTCGTCGCCCGGCGCCCCGCATGACGCCGAGGCCGCTCTTGCCGGTGCGAAAACTCCTGCGAAGACCGGCTCCGGGCGGCGCCGGGCTGCTGCACTGGCTCCACTCGTTCACGCTCCACGTCGTGACCGGTTTCCTCGCCGTGGCCGCGCACTATTCGATCATGTATGGCTTCGTCCGCGCAGGCGTTGCCGGCGTGCCGGCGAGCGCCATCGGCTTCGTCGGCGGCGGGCTCACCCGGTTCGCACTGTCGTACTGGCACATATTCTCGCCCTCGCGCGGGGTGAAGGTCGCGAGTGTCCGCTTCGTCCTTGTGATCGCGGTGCAGCTCGCGGCCAACAGCGCGCTGCTCGCCGGCCTGCTCGACTTGGGGATGAGCTTGTGGCCCGCTCAAGTGGCGACGACGATCGCGCTCACGTTCGCGAACTATCTCGCATATCGATTGTGGGTGTTTCGCTGAGGGGTCGGTCGAACGCGGCTGGCTTGGGCGTCCCCCCGGCGCCCGCACCCTCGCGCAGGAATGCGACGACGCGTGGCCAGAGCCTGGCCTCGCCCTGCCGGCGGAAAAACCCGAAGTGGCCGATGCTCTTCAGGCCGACCTCCGTCGGTCCGACGCGCTGGTGCGTGGCGCGCAGCCCCGGATAGAGCGCGAGCAGACGACGCGTGCCCTGCTCCGTCGCAAACGCATCGTCGGTGATGCCGATCACCAGCACCCGCCCTTTCACCGCGTCGTGGCGCGCGATCCAGGCGCGTGTCCGTGTCACATCGACGCCATGCTTCGCTTGCAATTCGGGCGTCCGCCGATTCGACCACTGCAAGGCGACCGCGCGCGGGATGTCGTCGCCCAGGCGCAATGCCCGGCCTGGAAAATAGCCCACGGCCCGCGTGATCGCCGGCATGACGCCGTGCCATACGAGGGCCATCGGCAATCGGTACCGGCGGAGATAGTCGCCGACGTAACCCGTGTGGGCACCGATGAACACGAAACGGCGGATCTCGGCGACATTCGGCGCGCCACCCACGAGAAACGTCCCGAAACTGTGCGCTACGGCGACGATTTCCGCGGCCGGATATCGCCGGCGGACCTCGGCAATCGCGCCGCCACAGTCGTATTCCGACCAGTCCTCGTTTCCGCTCGCGAGTCCCCGCAACCTCGCCGGACGCGACTGGCCAATGCCGCGATAGTCGTAGGTGACGACCGGGAAGCCGTTCGCTGCGAGGAAGCGTGCGAAGCGGGCATAGCGATACGCCGGAATGCCGCCACCGCAATTGACGAGGATGGCCGTGCGCACTGCCACCGTGTCGCGAGCGGCGAAGTACGTGCCGCCCAGGTCGTAGCCGTCGAGCGCGGAAAACCGGAAGGCCGACTCGACGATGGTGCGCTCGGACATGCGCCTACCGAGAGTGCCGACCCCGGGCGGGCAGGCGATCGATCCCGGGCGTTAGCCGCCGTCGTCGCAGCCGTCGAGTGGAGCCCATTTGCCCGCGACCAGCCCCTGGATCGGGCGAAACGTCGCCTTGTATGCCATCTTGCGGCTGTCCTCGATCCAGTAGCCGAGGTACAGATAGTCGAGGCCAAGCGCGCGGCAACGCTCGATCTGCCACAGGATATTGAAGATCCCGTAGCTCGAGCCGGCGATGCCCGGCTCGAAGAACGTGTAGACCGACGACAGGCCGTCGGCCAGACGGTCGACCAAGCTCACCATCCGCAGCGCCCCGCGCTCCCGGAACTCGAGCAGGTCGGTGGTGACATTGCTCTGCAGCAGGAAGTGCTGGTATTGCTCGCGGCTGTCCTGATCCATGCCCCCGCCCGGATGGCGGAAGCGCTGGTAGCGAAGATAGAGCGCGTAGTGCTCCGGACTGAACATGAGCTCGCGCCGCGCCACATCGAGCCCGGCGTGGCGGCGGAGGCAGCGCCGCTGCGTTCGATTCGCCCGGAACGCGGCGACCGGGACGCGCACGGGGACGCAGGCGTGACAGCGGTCGCAGTAGGGACGATAGGTGAACGCACCGCTGCGGCGGAATCCCTGCCGCACGAGCTCGCCGTAAACGACTGTGTCGATCAAGTGACTCGGCGTCGCGACCTGCGACCGCGCGGCGCGGCCAGGCAGGTAGCTGCACGGGTACGGCGCCGTCGCGTAGAACTGCAGCGATGCGAGCGGGAGGTCGTTCAGGCGCGCCATTCGAGTACCTTCGAAGCCGGCAGTGGCGTCCACACACCTTCCGGTGCCGGGGAGTTTACCAACGCAGCGAGACGCTCCGCAAACAGGCGACGTGGAATCGGCCGTGCCCCGAGGGATGCGAGGTGAGCGGTCTCCTGCTGGCAGTCGATGAGCGGGATGCCCCGCACGCGCAGCATGCCGGCCAGGTGAACGAGCGCGACCTTGGACGCACCCGTTTCTCGTGCGAACATCGATTCGCCGAAGAACATCCGGCCGAGCGAGACGCCGTAGAGACCTCCGACGAGGTCCCCGTCGTGCCATGCCTCGACCGAGTGCGCACAGCCGCGCGCGTGGAGCTCGGAATACGCGTTGACGATCGAGGGCGTAATCCAGGTTCCGCCCTGCCCCGGGCGCGGAACCGCCGCGCACTCCTCCATCACGTCGCGGAAGGCGGAATCGGCCCGAATCTCGAAGCGCTCCTGGCGCACGAGCTTGCCGAGCGAGCGCGAGATGCGCACCGCGTCGGTCGGCAGCACCATGCGGGGATCCGGGCTCCACCAGAGCACGGGCTCGTGGTCACCGTACCAGGGGAAGATCCCGCGCCGGTAGGCGTCGAGCAGGCGCGCAGGCGTCAAGTCCATGGTCGCCGCGAGGAGCCCGTTGGGATCGTCGAGCGCGGCGTCGAGCGGCGGAAATGGCGTGCGCGGACCGAGCAGGGGAATCACCCGGCGATTCTGACACGCCGATGCCGCGTTGCCGTCGTCGGCCGGCACGTCCGATAATCGACGCTTCCGACACGTTGCATTGACGCCATGTCCCGACCCCTCGCCCGCTGTCCGTGGGCTGACGGCAGCCCGCGCTATGCGGCCTACCACGACGACGAGTGGGGCGTGCCCGTCCACGACGACCGCGTGTTCTTCGAATTCCTGATCCTCGAAGGCGCGCAGGCCGGCTTGAGCTGGTCGACGATCCTCGACAAGCGCGACGGCTACCGCGACGCGTTCGCCGCGTTCGACCCGGCGCGTGTCGCGCGCTTCGACGCGAAGCGTATCGCGAAGCTCATGACCAATCCCGCGATCGTGCGCAATCGCCTCAAGATCGAGAGCAGCGTCGGCAACGCGCGTGCCTTCCTCGACCTGCAGCGCGAGTGCGGCAGCTTCGACCGCTACGTCTGGGCGTTCGTCGGGGGCCGCCCGATCCGCAATCGCTGGCGCGCGCTGGCCCAGGTCCCCGCGCGGACCGACGAGTCGGACGCCCTTTCCCGCGATCTCAAGCGCCGCGGGTTCCGGTTCGTGGGCTCGACGATCATGTACGCGTTCATGCAGGCGACCGGTCTCGTCAACGATCATCTCACCGGTTGCCCTCGATGGAAGGCGGTGGGCGCGCCCGCCGTCGGGCGTAGGTCGCGATAGAATCAGCGTCGTGCGTCCCCGTAGCTCAGTGGATAGAGCACTCGCCTCCTAAGCGGGGGGTCGCAGGTTCAACTCCTGCCGGGGACGCCACCACTGCTCGCTTACCGCATGAACCACTACGGCATCACCGCCGTCCACTGGAACCTGAACCTCGCGGAGATCGACGAGGTGCAGCTCCACAAGATCGTGCGGAACGACCCCAAGGGCACGTTCCTCCTCTCTCACGGCGAGCCCACGTGGTGCTCCGACGTGGTGGAGCTGATCCGCGGCGGCAACACGGTCTGGGTGATGGTACCCGACGGCCACGGCCATCACATGAACACCGAGCACGTCCGCATCAACGTCAAGCCGGGCGGCCACCAATACCTCTACAGCTGCACGAAGGACGGGACGCCGACGTCCACCTTGACCGACCTCCCCCGCTACCAGGCGCCCGACGATCCGCCCGTCCAGCCCGCCGACGACAGCCACTAGCCTGAAGCGTCAGGGATCGTCTATCGTCGCCGGCCCGCCTTCCGTCGGCCGTCCGAAACCCATGGCCCGCAAATTGCTGCATTTCCAGTGGGCGTTCGCGCCCGCGGTCCGGAACCCATGGGCCAGGATCGGAGCTTGAGATGACGTCTCGCAGTGCCGTGCGTTCGCTCGTCGCAGTGTCGCTGCTCCTGGGCTTCGGGAGCGCCGCCGCCGCGCCCGACGATTGCCTCGCCTACCGCGACAACCCCCACGTCGCGGCGTGCGCTAACCAGTACGGCCAGCCGGGAGCGGCACCACGGCCGAGAACCGCGCACGTCGCGCCCGCCTTGCCGGCCGCGCCACTACCCAGCGCCGTTCCTGTGGTCGCCGACGCTGATCTCAAGTCCGTGCCGGTCGTCGTCGCGGTCAAATCAGCGCCCGCCCCGGCCCCGGAAACGCCGATGTTCACCGTCGATCGCGAGGTGCTCACGAATACGGTGATCATTGGTGCCGTCGCTGGCTCGCTGCTCATTGTGATTGCGCTCGGCGTCTGGCGCGTGGGCTCGACGCTGCTCAAGACCTGTCCCTGGTGCTCAAGCCGAATCAACCGCAGCGCACATACGTGCCCGCGTTGTTTCCGCGCGCTTTGACGCGCAGCCGCCGCCCCTTGCACACGCTATAATCTGCGGAAACGCGCGCGCGTTGCGCGCGGCCGCCTTCCCGGCCCGCCGGAGGGCGCCTTCGCGGATTCCCCGTGCACGCTCCCACGCGCTATCGCATCGCGCCGCTCGACGTTCATGCACACCTGTTCCTGGTGGGCTGCACGATCGACGATCCCGCGCCGGATGGGCAGCGGTTTACGCTGCCGACCTGGGTGCCTGGAAGCTATCTCGTCCGCGAGTTCGCGCGCCATTTTGTCGCCGTTCGCGCCGAGGCCAACGGTGCCGCGGTGCCGATCACGAAGGAGGCGAAGGACACATGGCGCGCGGCGCCATGTAACGGCCCTCTGACGGTCATTGCCGAGGTGTACGCGTTCGACCTCTCAGTGCGTGCGGCCTATCTCGACGCCAGGCGCGGCTATTTCAACGGCGCGACGATGTTCCTCTGCCCCGAAGGCCGTGCCGACGCGCCGTGCGAGGTCGAGATCATGAAGCCCGAATTCGCGGGCGCGAGCGAATGGCGGGTCGCGACCACGCTTGAGCCCGCGGGCGCCGCGCTGTTCGACTTCGGGGCGTACCGCGCTTCGAGCTATGACGAGCTCATCGATCATCCGGTCGAAATGGCGTCGTTCGCGCGGGTCTCGTTCGACGCCGGCGGCGCTCGGCACGACGTCACCGTCACGGGACGCATCCATGCGGACCTGGAGCGCGTCGCCCGCGATCTCGCGCGCATCTGCCAATGGCAGATAGACCTCTTCGCCGGGGCGTCCGGTGGCCGCGCGCCGTTCGATCGCTACCTCTTCCAGGTCGCCGCGGTCGGCGACGGCTACGGCGGCCTCGAGCATCGCTCCAGCACGAGCCTCCTGTGTCGCCGCGACGAACTGCCCGCCCCCGGCGAGACGAGTGTCAGCGACGGCTATCGCAACTTCCTGGGGCTCGCGAGCCACGAATATTTCCACAGCTGGAACGTGAAGCGCATCAAGCCGGCGATCTTCGTGCCCTATGACCTCGCGCGCGAGGCGTACACGCGGCAGCTCTGGGCATTCGAAGGCATCACGTCGTACTACGACGATCTCGCGCTCGTCCGGAGTGGCGTCGTCGAACCGGCGTCGTACCTGGAGCTCCTGGGCCGCGCGATCACGACCGTCCTGCGAACTCCCGGGCGGCGCCGGCAGAGCGTCGCGGAATCGAGCTTCGACGCGTGGATCAAGTTCTACCGGTCCGACGAGAACACGCCCAATGCGGTCGTGAGCTACTACGCCAAGGGCTCGCTGATCGCGCTCGCGCTCGATCTCGTGCTGCGCCGCGCCGGCTCGTCGCTCGACGCCGTCATGCGGACGCTGTGGCAGCGGTTCGGACAGACGCGCGTCGGCGTTCCCGAGGGCGCGATCGCGGGCATCGCCGCCGAGCACGCTCACCGCGATCTCGCTGACTTCTTCACCCGCTATGTCGACGGCACGGAGGATCCACCGCTCGCGGCCCTCCTCGCCGACTTCGGCGTGACACTCCACGTCCGCGCCGCCACCGGCGACGACGATCGCGGCGGCAAGCCGGGCAAGGCGACGGAACGCGGCGACTCCTCGCCACATTGCTGGCTGGGCACGAAGCTCTCCGGCGCGACGGAGCCCCGGCTCCAGCATGTCTATTCGGGCGGCCCGGCCGAGCGCGCGGGGCTTGCTGGCGGCGACATGTTGATCGCGCTCGACGGAGTGCGTGCGTCGGTGGATTCGATCGGCAAGCTCCTCGCGCGACACCGCCCTGGCGAAACGGTGACTGTGCATGCGTTCCGCCGCGACGAGCTCGTCGTCGCTGATCTTCTCCTTGAGGCTGCGCCGCTCGACAGCTGCTGGCTCACGCTCGCAACGACGGTCGACGACACCACGCGCGCGCGGCGCAACGGGTGGCTAGGCCTTGCGGCGTGAGCCGCCGGGCGGCTACAACTTCACCGCCGGATTGAGCGTATAGCGGCCCGTGAGGGCGGCCTGCGCGAGCACATGGCCGGCCATCGCAGTGCGCACGTCGGCGCCTCCGAAGACGCCGGCGAGCGCGAGACGCCGGACATCGAGGGCGTAGAGCGTGAACACATAGCGATGCAGGATCGCATCGTTCCACGGTGGACCCGGGCCGTCGTAGCCGAAGTAGTTGCCCGCCATGTCCTTGTCGCCGGCGAACCATCCCGTGTAGTCGTTGATGCCCTGGCGCGCGCCGCGCGGCGCGTGCGGCCCCGGTTTGCCGCGAGCGGTGACGCCGTCCGAGAATTCGCCACGAGCGATCGGCGGCGTGTCGGGCGGGAGGTCGATCAGCGTCCAGTGGAAGAAGTCGACGCGCGGCAGCGATGCCGGCACGACCCTCCCTTCCTGGTTGACGTCGTCGCCGCGCGACGGCACGTCGGGATCGTGGCACAGGAGCGCCAGCGATTGGGCTCCCGCCGGCAGCGCCGACCATCCGAAATCGGGGTTGCGGTTGGCCGACAGCCGGACGTGGGTCGCAGCGTCGATCGCGCCGAACGCGAACTCGGCAGGGATGGGCGCGCCGTCGGCGAACGCCGTGGTCGACAGCCTCACGACGCCTTCCAGTGCGGCGGAATCGTCTTCTCGAGGTACGGCAGCGCCTCGATTCGCTTCTTCCACAGGCGGAGCTCGGGCGTAAGCCAGTTGTCCGACCCCAGCTCCGGCATCTTCGTCTCGCAGCGCCTCATGAATGCGACGAGCGGATAGAACGCATTGTCGGCGGCGGACAACGGGCCGGCGAGATAGTCGCCGCGCATCGCCTTGGTGAACATCGCGTACTCGGCGATGACGCCGTCACGCGCCGCCTCGAGCTTCTTCGCGTCGCGCTCCTCGGACTTCGTGTAGAACGCTTGCTCGATCACGGGGTCGACCGCTTTGTCGAAGTAGTTGTCGACCTCGTCGATCAGGCGACGCACGTGCGCCCGCGTCCGCGCATCTCCGGGAAAGAGCGGCGCGCCTCGTCCCGGATAGGCCTCGTCAAGATACTCGACGATCGCGTTCGATTCGTAGAGCACGAAATCGCCGTCGACCAGCACCGGCACGCGATGCCGTGGATTGAGCGCGACAAATTCCGGCTTGAGCGTATCGCCGGCTGAAAACGACAGCACCTTGCGCTCGTAGGGGAGCGCCTTGTGCTCGAGCGCAAGCTGCGCGCGCCAGGCCCACGGAGAGCCGGAGCCGTAGTACAGGACGAGACTCATGGAATCCTTTCGGAGGAGAAAGCTAGGGCTTCTTGCGGCCTGGCGGCGCGGCGGTCGCCGGCGTGCGTAACGCCTCGAGCGATACCTTCTGCAGCTCCATCGTCTTGATGCTCATCTGCATGAGGTTCAGGCTCATTTGCAACCAGCCCTCGATCACGCGGAGCTCGACGATCTTGCGTTCGAGCTCGGCGGGATCGAGCGTCGCGAACATCGCAGCGGGGTTGAGGAACGGAACCCCGCCCGCGATGGGCGCCGCGGCCGGCGCGGCAGTGCCGGGAAGCGCAAAGCCTGGCAGCGGGACTCCGAGCGGGTTCCACATGCGCTGCATGAACTCCATCGCATCCTGGGGCGAGAACGGAAACGGGGGCGGGGACGGTGCATCGGGCGGCGAAGTGGGCATGGCGCTCTCCGGCACTCGCACCGTTAGCTCTGCCGGTGCGGGCAATGGGCGATTTCGGCTATTATCGTCGTTCATGGCGGACCTGAGCGCAACCCTGCGGGCGCGGCTCGACGCGGCCGTCGGAAGCGCCCAGGTGCTCTCCGCGCCCGGCGACATCGCTCCCTATCTCACCGACTGGCGCGGCCGCTACCACGGTCGCGCGCAGGCCGTCGTGCGCCCCGGCAGCACGAGCGAGGTGGCGGCCGTCGTGCGGGCCTGCGCGGACGCGCGCGTCCCGATCGTCGCGCAGGGCGGCAACACCGGTCAGTGCGGAGGTGCCACTCCTGACGGGAGCGGCGATGCGGTCGTGCTCTCGCTCGCACGGATGAACCGCGTCCGCGCGATCGATCCCGACAACGCGACAATGACGGTCGAGGCGGGGGCCACGCTCGTCGCGGTGCAAGAGGCTGCAGCCGCCGCGGGACTCCATTTCCCATTGTCGCTCGCGGCGGAAGGCAGCTGCACGATCGGCGGCAACCTGTCCACCAACGCCGGCGGAACGGCGGTACTGCGCTTCGGCAATGCGCGCGAGCTCACGCTCGGCATCGAGGTCGTGCTTGCCGACGGCCGGATCTGGGACGGCCTGCGCGGCTTGCGCAAGGACAATACCGGCTATGACCTGAAACAGCTTTTCATCGGCGCCGAGGGTACGCTCGGCATCGTCACCGCCACCGTGCTCAAGCTCTTCCCGGCGCCGCGGACGCGCGCAACCGCATTCGCCGGACTCGGCGACGTCCGCGCCGCGATCGCGCTCTTGCGTGCGCTGCGCCAGACGCTCGGCGACCGCCTGGTGGGCTTCGAATTGATCTCCGAGCCGTCGCTCGCGCTCGTGCGGCGGCATTTTCCCTCACTGCCGGATCCGCTCCCGGGCCATCCGTGGTACGCGCTCGTCCAGGCGGACGACGGCGCCGCGGATTCGGCGGTTGCGACCGATGTCGAACGCGCGCTCGGTGCAGCGCTCGCCGACCGCACCGTGTCGGACGCCACCGTCGCCCAGTCGGTCGAGCAGGCGAATGCGTTGTGGGCACTACGCGAGAATATCGCCGAAGCGCAACGGCTCGAGGGACCCAACATCAAGCACGACATCTCGCTGCCGGTCTCGGCGATTCCCGCCTTCCTCGTCGAAGCGGAGACCGCGCTCGTCGCGGCGCTGCCGGGGCTCCGCTTCGTCACGTTCGGGCACCTGGGCGACGGCAATCTGCACTACAACCTCGCGGCGCCGGACGGCGTCGCCGCCGAAGCGTTTCTCGCGCATACGGCGACGGCGAACCGAATCGTCCATGATCTGGTCGCGCGGTACAGCGGCAGCATCAGCGCCGAGCATGGCATCGGGCAGCAGAAGCGGGCCGAGCTCGTCCGCTACCGAAGCATCGTCGAGCTCGATCTGATGCGCGCCGTCAAGGGCGCGCTCGACCCCGGAGCGCTTTTCAATCCGGGCAAGGTCCTCTGAGGAACGCCATGGGCAAGATCATTTTCTGGGTCGTCGTGATCTTCGTCGCACTCATGGGCATGCGGCTCGCGAACCTCGCCGCGGCGAAGCGCCGTGAGCGCGACGCACGCGGCGCCGGCGATACGCGCAAGGCGGACGACACGATGGTCCGCTGCTCGAGCTGCGGCGTCTACCTGCCGCGGGCCAACGCGCTTCCCGCCACGGGAGGCTATCTGTGCGGCGATCCGGGCTGCATGGCGCGCCGTTGACGAACCCCGCCCGGGCTGCGATAAACCGCCTCATGCAACCCTCCCCCGCCGCCCCATCGTTCGAGCCGCCCCTGCCGATATCGGCCGGCGATTCGTCGCGCCGGATCCTGTGGATTGTCGGGCTGTATCGCGCGGTCTGCGGCGCGGGGCTGCTCGGCATCGCGCTCTTGCTCGACTTGAAGGCACTCGGCATCACCGAGCCGACGCTCTTCCTCACTTCCGCCGCTGTCTACTTCGCGTTCGGTCTCGCCACGTTCTGGTGGATCCAGCGCGATCCCCTCCCGCTCCCGCTGACGGCGCTGACGTCGATCCTGCTCGTCGGTGACGTCGGCTGTATCGCTGCGGTGATGGTGTCCGGCGGCACCAGCGGGGGGACGCTGCCGATTCTGCTCTTTCCGCAGCTCGCCGCGAGCGGCTGGCTCCTGCGCACGCGCACCGCCTTCCTGCACGCGGGATTCGCTACGTTGTGCCTGCTGGCTCTGGACGTGTGGCGGCTGGTCGAAGGCCAGGTCAACTTCACGCAGCCGGTGCAAACGGGACTGATCGGCTTCGGCTTCTTCGCAACCGTGGGTGTCGCGATCGCGCTGGGTGCGTACACCAAGGCGTCCGAGGATCTGGCCGCGCAGCGCGGGATCGACGTCGCAAATCTGGAGCAGGTGAACCGGCTGATCATCCAGGACATGCAGGACGGTGTGCTGGTCGTCGATCTGAACGGCGTTGTGCGCGGCCACAACGCGCAGGTGACGCGGCTTTTGGGCGGCTTTGGCCGGATGCGTGGCGGGATGCGCCTGGCCGAATTTTCGGGCACGCTCCACGATTACTGGCGGCGATGGCAGGAGGACGATGCCGAGTCGTTGCCGCCATTCAAGGTCGAGTCGACGCAACGCCTGCTCCGCGTGCGCCTCGTGCGCATCGGGTCCGGCCTCAACGGCGGCACGCTCATCTACCTCGAGGACCTGGGCCGCGCGCAAACCGAGGCGCAGCAGATGAAGCTCGCGGCGATGGGCCGCCTCACGGCGTCGATCGCCCACGAAGTGCGCAATCCGCTCTCTGCGATCAACCAGGCGGCGCAACTGCTCGAGGAGGACCGCGTGGTCGCCCCCGAAGGCCAGCGGCTGCTCAACATGATCCGCAACAACGCGAAGCGGATCGACCGGATCGTGGGCGAAGTGCTGCAGCTCAACCGGCGCGACCGGCAGCAGCCGGAGATGATCGCGCTCGCCGAGTTCATGCGCACGCTGACCGATGAAATCGTGCAGGCGGAGAACATGCCCCCCGGGAGCATCATCATGCTGGTCCCGGAGGACCTGACCGCCATCTTCGACCGCGGACACCTGAACCAGATCGTCTGGAACCTGGTCCGCAACGCGTGGCAGCACTGCCAGAAGAAGGAAGGCAGCGTCCGGATTGCCGCGCGCGCGGGCTACATGGGCGACGCGGTGATCTGCGAATTGGCCGACGACGGCCCCGGCATCCCCGCCGAACTGCGCGGGCAGATCTTCGAGCCGTTCTTCACCACTCGCCCCGGAGGCACCGGCCTCGGCTTGTACATTGCGCGCGAGCTGGCCGATGCCAACGGTGCCGCGCTCGAGCTCCTGCCGCGCGGTCCGGGTGCCCACTTTCGCATGACGATGAAACGCGCGGGTCGTCGCACATAACGACAGCGCAAGACAACGAAGGAGAGCCATGTCCCGCCGAATCCGCGGTCAACCCAAGGTGCTCGTGGTCGACGACGAGCCTGATCTGCTCGAGCTGCTCGAGCTCACGCTGTCGCGGATGGGACTCGACACTTCGCGCGCCGAATCCGTCGGCGAGGCGATCAAGCTCCTCGACAAGGAGCCGTTCGATCTCTGTCTCACCGACATGCGCCTGCCCGACGGCGAGGGCCTCCGCGTCGTCGAGCACATCAACCAGAAAGCGCTCGACGTTCCCGTCGCCGTGATCACGGCGTACGGCAGCGCGGAGAACGCGGTCGCGGCGCTCAAGGCCGGGGCTTTCGATTACCTCGCGAAGCCGGTTGCGCTCGAGCAGCTGCGGGCGCTCGTTAAGCAGGCGCTCAAGGTGCCGGAGAAGGCGCAGGTGGTGACGAGCTACCAGCTCCTCGGCGAGTCGCCGGCGATGATGCAAGTCCGCAACCTCATCGACCGCCTCGCCAAGAGCCAGGCACCCGTCTTCATCAACGGCGAATCCGGCAGCGGCAAGGAGCTCGCCGCGCGCCTGATTCACACGCTCGGCCCTCGCGCCGAACAGCCGTTCATCGCCGTCAACTGCGGCGCGATCCCCGAGAACCTGATGGAGAGCGAGTTCTTCGGCTACAAGAAAGGCGCGTTCACCGGCGCCGAGGCCGACCGCGACGGATTCTTTCAGGCCGCGAACAACGGCACGCTGTTCCTGGACGAAGTCGCCGACCTGCCGCTCGCGATGCAGGTGAAGCTGCTCCGAGCGATTCAGGAGAAGAAGGTGCGCAAGGTGGGCTCGACGCAGGAGGAACCCGTCGACGTCCGCATCATCAGCGCGACGCACAAGAAGCTCGCCGCACAGGTCGAGTCGGGCGAGTTTCGGCAGGACCTCTACTACCGGCTGCACGTGATCGAGTTGGCGATGCCGAGCCTGCGTGAAATGCGCGAGGACATCCCGCTGATCGCCCACGCGATCCTGGCCCGCCTGTCGCGCGGCAACGCGGCGAAGCTCGACGCCGAGGCGGTCGTTGCGCTCGAGCGCTACCCGTTCCCGGGTAACGTCCGGGAACTCGAGAACATCCTCGAGCGCGGGCTTTCGCTCGCCGCCGACACGCAGCAGATCACCGCCGACGACCTGCATCTCACGCCGGTCGCCGACGATCCCGAGTTCGCCGTTGCCGCGGGCGACAAGTGGCCGCTGCAGGATTACCTCGACCGTGTCGAGCGTGCCGCGATCAACGAAGCCCTCGAGAAGACGCGCTTCAACCGGACGGCCGCGGCGAAACTCCTGGGCATCACGTTCCGCGCCATGCGCTACCGCATGGAACGCCTTGGCATCAAGTAGTAACATGTCCCGATTCGTAGAGAGAGACGCTCCCAATCCGTTCGGATCGGCTATACTGAATCCCGGTGGCATTGGTACGGATTTGGTACAAGTCGGCTCCATCCGGTAGCCGCGCCAGCCCCGAAACGGGAGGGCCGATGGCGACGTTCACGCGACGGGTAGGCAAGCGCGGGGTTCGCTGGACTGCGCGCGTTCGGCTGCGCGGCCAAGTCAAGACGGATACCTTTGGCAGCAAGGCCGCTGCGGAGGCCTGGGCGCGGGCGCAGGAAGGCGCCATCGAAACGGGCACCTATCGCGCCGCGATACCGGGCAAGGCGCTCATCCTCGCTGATGCAGTCGATTCGATGCTCGCTGATCGGCAGCGGTTGCGGCTGCCTCCGGGCTCGACCTTCGACAATGCGCTAAAGCGATTCAAGCGCGACCTAGGTCTCGAGCCGGTCGGCGCCATCGACTGGCTGCAATTCGCAAAGGACCGAATCGCCGCAGGCGTCGGCGGTTCGACCGTTGCCGGCGATCTGGCCTATGCGACCTCCGTCCTTGCGCATGCGGCGGAACGCGATCCCACCGTCGATCCCAAGGCGCCGGGGCGGGCGCGCACGGCGCTGCAAAAGGCCGGCATGCAGATGACATCGCGGCAACGCAAGCGCCGCATCACGGACGCGGAAATCGAGGCGCTGCTCGCCTGCTGCGACCATTGCGCCAAGGCAGCATGCGGTGACCACACGACGGGGAAAAGAAGCGCGGTGAGTACGCACGTATTTAGCGATTTCATTTCCAGCCTTTGGGATACGCGCGTGTTGAGTCGACCAAACGTATCTATAGGCAGGCCAACCATTGGCGGTAAGGCCGGACGCGCGGATTCGCGGGCATGCCCCCTCCCTGAGGGCGCTACTGTGCTTCGGACAATGATCCGCGTACTGCAACCGCGTCAAGCTAAACGACCAACGACCGGAAGAATGTCAGCATTCCGTCAGGATTCGAACAGCCGTCAAGCACCGATCTAAGGCTGCGATCGTGCAGAAGCGCTGCGACTGGCTGTGGTCCGGTTGCAGTCTGTCACGAACGACGGCTATCGACCCCAAGGAGTCGTTCGGCGTTACCGAAAGCAGACACTCAACGATGGAGTCTAGACAGTTGGGCTGTTCAGATGCGAGTGATGCTGGCACCGGCAGCCGGCAGCTGATCGACAGGCCTTAGAAGAACGTTGGGAGCACGCTCACACCGAAACGCCCGCCCCGAAGGCAATGGGAACGTGGGGCGCCTTCCGGCTTCAGTATTGCAATCGAGCGAAGTACGTCTTCTTCGACGCCTCGCGCGCCTCGCCGAGCGTCCGGATCCCCTGCTCCGCCAGGAGCGGCAGCATCCGCAGGAACACTTCGCCGGTCATGATCGCATCGCCGAGCGCCGTGTGCCGGCCGATCGGGTTCACGCCGAGGCGCGCGGCGATCGCCTCGAGGCCGTGCACCTCGAGACCCGGGTGGACCACCGCCGAGAGCAGCAGCGTGTCCAGCACCGGCTGGGTGAAGCGGACGCCGGTCGCTTCCTCCTTGAGCCGCAGGAACCGCATGTCGAATGACGCGTTGTGCGCGATCAGGATCGTGTCCGCGCAGAACTCGTGGAATGCCGGCAGCACCTGCGCGATCGACGGGTGGCCCGCGAGCATCGCCGACTCGATCCCGGTGACCCGGCTCGCGTCGGCGGACATCGGGCGCCCGGGGTCGACGAGCTGCTCGAACACCTCGTGCACGAGCAGCCGGCCATTGACGATCCGCACTGCCCCGATCGACACGATCTCGTCCCCGCCCGACGGCGACAACCCCGTCGTCTCGGTGTCGAACACGGTGCACGTGAGCGAGGCGAGCGGCCGGTCGTCCTGTTCCGCCGTCTGTCCCGGCTGGTGGAAGAGATCGAAGTCGTAGTACTCGGGACGGCTGCCGCCCGCGGGCGCCGCCGTCCACACGGACTCCTCGGGGACCGCGATGGGAATCGCGATGCGGAAGAATTCGCGCTGCGACGGCTTGTGGATCTGGTACCAGATCTCGCCATTGTGGCGCTCGACGATCTGCTTCAGCGTGAGCGGACAGGCTTCGCCGCCGAGCTCCATCGAGTCGGTCTGCCACGCCATCGTCGTCTCGCTGCCGAGCGGCGCGCCGGTCCAGATGAGGTCGAGGTGGGCGAGCGCACCCTCCGCGGCGAGGCCGAAGCGTATCTCGCGGATTCCGAACTCGTCCGCGAGCCGGCTCGCAAGATAGGCGATCGCCTGGATCAGCGAATAGCTGTCGACCTTGACCCACACGGACTCGTCGACCGCCTCGCGCTTAGTCGGCAGCCCGGTCTTCGCCTCGATCCGGCGCCGCGCCGCCGCGATCAGGTCCGCGCCGCGCATCTCTTCGAGCGGCCACTCGGTACGCAGCGAATCCGCGAACTCGCCGACCGTCGCGTCGAGCCGCGCGGTGAGCTGCCGCGCCTCGTCGCCGATGACCGCGATGAAGCGGCTCCGCTCCTCGCCCGTCATATCGGGGAACGCGGCGACCGTCTCCACCGCTGCCCGGATGCTGCCGAGCGACGCGCGCGTGCCCTGCGTCAGCGTCTGCAGGAGCAGGTCGCGGCGGTTCCCGCTCTCGATTCTGCGCGTGATGTTGTCGAGCACGAGCACGTAGCCCGTGATGCTGCTGTCCGCGGGGTCCTCGGTCACGCCGAACACCGGCGCCGTCTGGACGCGGACGAGCGCCCCCGACGGGGCCGTCGTGACAAAATGCGCGACGGGATTCTGCGTGCCCTGCCGCAGCCGCTCGTGGATCGTATCGAGCGCGTGGATGATGAGGTGGCGGTCGAAGACCGCGAACACCGAGCGGCCGAGGCCGACCAGGCTCGGACCGCTACCCGTCGTGTCGCCGTCGAGTGGCTTGCGCAGGAACTGCATCGCCCGCGCGTTGTAGAGCAGGATCCGCCCCTCGACGTTGCAGACGACGACGCTCTGCGCGAGCTCCGACATGAGGGCCGCGAGCCGGTTCCGCTCCTGCTCCAAGTCCGCGTTCGCCTCGTGCACGCGTCGCTCGACGTCGCTGCGCAGCGCTTGGTGCGCGTCCGCGAACGCGTTCAGGCTGCCGCCGAGCCGCGCAAGCGCGGGCACGTTCTGCGGCGCGGCCCGGTGCGCGGGATTCGCGCTCAGCATGATCCGCACGTCTTCCGCGAGGCGCTCGGCGGCCTTCACGTGGCGGCGGAACAGCGCGCGGACGACGAGCGCGACCGGCGCGAGCAGCAGGAGCGCGGCGACGACGACGCTCGCGACGCGCTGCTCGAGGAGCGCGGCGAGTCCCGCGCGCTCGGACGCCGGCAGGTCGGCGGCGACCAGCGCGCCGGCGGCAACGACGGCCACGAGCACGCACCCCCACGCCGCGAGCGCGAGGAGCGCGATCCGCGTGCGATCCGACGCCATCTACTCGCCCAGGAGCTCCGTCACCTTCGCGATCAGGTCGCGGGTCGAGAACGGCTTCGTCACGTAAGCGTCGGCGCCGACCGCGAGACCCTTGCTCACCTCGACGTCGCGCCCCTTCGCCGACAGCATGACGATCCTCGTTCCGCTCCACGCGGGGTTCTCTCGCACCTTCTGGCAGACGTCGTAGCCGCTCACCGTCGGCATCATCACGTCGAGCAGCACGAGGTCGGGGCGGAACTCGCCGACCGCGGCGAGCGCGGCGGCGCCGTCGCTCACGACCCGGACGTCGTAGCCGCGCTGCCTCATCAGGAACTCGAGCGAGACGACGATGTTCGGCTCGTCGTCCGCGATCAGGATCCGTTTCGCCATACCCTCCCCCTTCACGCCGCTCTGCTGGCGGCCTTGAGCTCGCCGCCGCGATCCATGCAGGGCAGCTCGAAAACGAACGTCGCTCCGCCGCCCGGCCCGTCCTCGACCCGCAGTGTCCCACCCAGATGCTCGATGATCTGCCGGCTGATCGGCAGACCGAGGCCCGTCCCCTGCGGCTTCGCCGTCAGCGTGTCGCCGGCCTGGCGGAACTTCTCGAAGATCACCTGCCGGTCCTCCGGACGCACGCCGGGACCGTTGTCGGTGACGGCGACGCGCAGCCGGCGCTCCGCGGCGGCGAGCTCGACGACGACGCGTCCGGCTTGCGCGGCGCGAATTTCGCGGCGTTCGAAAGCACATTGATCAGCACCTGCAGCACGCGGTCGCGGTCGGCGCGAACCGGCGGCAGGCCCGCCGCGAGCCTGCGGTTCGAGCACGACGCCGCGCGCGCGGAAAAGTTGACCCGTGGCCGCGATCGACTCCTCGACCACGCCCGCGAGGTCGACCTCTCCGCACCTGCCATTCGGCGCGGCCGGACTCCAGCTTCGCGAGATCGAGCACCTGGTTGATGAGCCGGGTCAGGCGCTCGCTCTCGCTGGATCACGATGCCGAGGAATTTCTGCCGCTCCGCTCCGTCGAGGTCGGGATTGTCGTGCAGGATCTCCGAGAACGCGCGGATCGACGTGAGCGGTGTGCGCAGCTCGTGCGCTGACGGTCGAGACGAAGTCGTCCTTGAGGCGGTCGAGCTCGCGCAGGCGCTCGTTGGCCGCGCGCAGCTCGGCCGTCGCGGCGAGAAGCGCCTGCGATTTCCGCTCGAGCTCGTGGCTGTAGGCGATGACCTGCGATGCCTCGTCGAGCATCGAGCAGCACTTCGTCCCGCGAGAGCGCGTCCTCCTTGACCGCGGAGGCCACCATGATTCGCGCCGACGCCGCGCCGATCGCTCCGGCGAGCGCCGTCTCGGCGAAGCGGACGAGCTCCGCGTCGGCCCGGAGCTCGCGCGGCGCCGCGACGCCGCGCCGTCGCCGCGTAGTCCGCGAGCGCGCGCGTCGGCGCGCTCGGCACCGAGGAAGCGCGCGAGCAGCGCGCGCAGGTCCGGCACCGATGCCGAGCCTTGCCACAAGTGGACGTCATCGCGCCTCGTCCGCGTCGGCGGAAGACGTCGACGAAGCGCGCCGCCTGCGCCTGCTCGGCGACCGTCGGCGTGGTCACGAGCGTCGACACTAGCACGTAGCGCGCCGACGTTCGCGATCATGCTCCAGAGCATTGCGTGCGTGATGTCGTTGAGCCCCGCGAGGCCGAAGAGCGCATACGGCTTGAGCAGAGCGATGCCCGAACGGTCCCGTCCTGCAGGAACGACGCGGGCAGCCAGCCCGACTTCGCGAACGACGGCAGCGAGCAGCGTGTAGAGCCCAGACGGCGAAGCCGGCGCGCGAGGCCGGCGAGCGCGCCCGCGCGGGTCGCGCCCTTCCAGTAGATGCCGCCGAGCATCGCCGGCGCGAACTGCGCGACCGCCGCGAAGGAGATGAGCCCGATCGCCACCAGTGCGTACGCCTCGCCGGCGAGGCGGAAGTAGAGCGTAGTCCGAGCAGAGGATCACGCGACGATCGCGCCGCGACGGATGCCGAGCAGGAGCCGCGTCAGATTCGCGCGGCGCGCGAGCGCGGTCGAACCCATCCGCAGGAGCGAGGGCATGCACCAGGTCGTTGCACACCATGGTCGAGAGCGCGACGTCTCGACGATCACCATCCCGGTCGCCGCCGACAGACCGCCGATGAACACGAGGAGCGCGAGCCCCTCGTCCTTCGGCGCCATCGGCAGCGCGAGCACGAAGGTGTCGGCGTCGACCGCGCCGTCGGGAAAGTGGAGGACGCCCGCCGAACGCGATCGGCAGCACGAACAGGTTGATCGCGAGCATGTAGAGCGGGAACAGCCAGACCGCCTTGCGCGATGTGCGCTCGTCGACGTTCTCGACGACGGCGACCTGGAACTGCCGCGGCAGGAACACGATCGCGAACGCCGAGAGCACCGTGCAGCCATACCCAGCTCGCGTAGCTGCCCGCCCGCGCCGTCGAGCGGCGCGAGCAGCGTCTCGAGCCGCGGATGCGCGCGCGACCCGCGCGAACAGGTCGCCGAGACCGCGGCGTAGAGCCCGAACGTCACGAACAGCGCCGACCGCGAGGAACGCGACCAGCTTGACGATCGACTCGAAGGCGATCGCCGGCGACCAGCCCTTCGTGGCGCTCCGCGGCGTCGAGGTGGCGGGTGCCGAACAGGATCGCGAACACCGCGAGCAGGCAGCGCGACCCAGAACGCCGTGTCGGCGACGCAGCGGCGCGGTCTCAGCGCGCCCGCCATGCCGATGTCGACGACGGCGCGTGCAGCAGCAGGAAGCTGTCGGACACCGCCTTGAGCTGCAGCGCGATGTACGGCAACGATGCCGACCACGGCGATGACGGTGACGAGCCCGCGACAGCGCGCGCGCTCTTGCCGTAGCGCGACGGCGACGAAGTCGGCGATGCGAGGTGATCCGGTTCTCGCTTGCTGATGCGCACGATCTTGCGCAGCACGACCCAGCACAGCGCCATCGTCAGCGTCGGGCCGATGTAGATCGGGAGGAAGCCGACGCCGTCGGCCGCGGCGCGACCGACGCTGCCGTAGAACGTCCACGCGGTCGCGTAGACGCCGAGCGACAGCGCGTAGACGTAGGGGTTCGCGATGATCGCTGCGGCCCGGGTCGGCGCGCCGGTCTGCCGTAGATCGCGATCGCGAACAGCAGGCCGAGATAGGCGAGCGCGACCGGCACGATCACGAAGCTCCGGAGCATGGCGGCGTCCGCGTCGTTCGATCGCGCTATCGCCCGCGCTCGATCGCGCGTGCGAGCAGGATCACGAAGAGCGCCCACGCGCCGAAGATGTAGACGTAGAGGAGCGGGACCCCGAGCACCTCGTCGGCGCGGCTGAAGAGCGCGAGCAGTGGATAATTGAACAGGAGCACGCCGAAGAGGAACAGTGCGACGAGGCGGGGCTGCCGCGCGGGTGGTCGGGGCATGGAGGTCTCCTCGTCGCGGGCGCCTAGAGCCGGTAGGACATCCGCAGCCGGTCCTGCAACTGCTTCGCCTGGCGGAACGCCTCTTTCAGCATCCGCTGGTCGACCTCGTTGAGCGCGTATGGGTCGATCCGATTCGGGTCGGCCCCCGGCGAAGGCTGATCCTGCTGGCGCAGCCGCAGAAGCTGCAGGAAATGGAAGGCCTCGACCGTCGCGCCGACGTGTCGCGGCTCGACGTGCAGACGCTGGGCCGCGGCCCGCATCCGCGCGGCGGTTCCGGTGTCGGCGATCCCCTGGGCAAGTGCGAACACGCGCGCGCAGTCGACGAAGATCCGCGTCCCGCGCGCCTTGAGGTCGAGCGTACCCTTCACCGCGGCATCGTCATCGACGACGAACGCGCGGATGAGCCCGAGCGGCGGCTCCACCTGCAGCGCGTTCTGCACCATAAGCCGCAGGAACGCGGCGTTCGCCTGCGTGTAACCCAGGAGCCACTCGCGCAGCGAATCGGCGAGCGCCGTGTCGCCGTGGAGCGCCCGGAAGTCGAAGACAATGTTGGCCCCGAGCAGCGCCTGCGGCGTCGGCTCGCGGATCCACGCGAGAAAGTGCGCCTTCCACTCCTCGACCGACAGGCAGTACTCGGGATTGCCGCCCATCACGTTCCCGGAGCAGAGCGGGAAGCCGAGCCGGTCGAGGTCGGCGTTGACGTCGCGCGCCAAGGCGACGAGACGCGGCCGCAGCCGTGCCGCGTCGGCTGCGTCGGCCGCGGCGAACACGATCGCGTTGTCCTGGTCGGTCGCGAACGTCTGCTCGTTCCGCCCTTCACTGCCGAGGGCGAGCCAGCACCAGGCGAGGCCGCCCAGGTCGTGCCGCACGAGCGCGAGGTTGATTGTCCGCCGCGACAGCGCGTCGTTGAGCGAGGCGATCGTGCGCGTGACAGGTTCCGCGCCGGCGCCCTGCGCGAGCAGGTTCTGTGTGAGTCGGCGGATGTCGTCGGCGACCTGCCTGAGCTGCTCGACGCTGGCGGCGTCCTCGACGTCCTGGTTCACCTGCCGCATCGAGACGCGCTGCAGCGCGAAGAGGTCGCGCTCGTTGACAACGCCGCGAAGCTTCCCGTTCTCGACGACGACGAGCTGGCGGACGCCGCGTTCCGCCATCGTGTGCATGCCCTCCGACGCGGATGCCGTCGCCGGCAGCGCGACAACCGGCGAGGTCATCGCCGCGGCGAGCGGCGAGTCGAGCGCGAGTCCCGGCAGCACGACGCGGCGCAGGAGGTCGACGAGCGTGAAGATGCCCACCGGCGCACCACCCTCGTCGAGCGCGATGATCGTGCGCACTCTGGCCTCCGCCATCCGCCGCGCTGCTTCCGATAGCGGCGCCGTCGCCGGGCACGCCACCGGAGCGTTGCGCACGAGCTCGGCGAGCGGGCGCGTGAGCGACTGCTGCTCGGCCGCGCGCTGGCTGTACTGACGGTACAGGCTGTCGAGCGACTGCCGGAGCGTCTCGGTGATCGCCTCCGTGCAGTAACGTTCGAATTCGGGCGATGCCGCACGGAGCTCGAGGAAGTCGTCCCGCGAGAGCAGCAGGCACGTTGTGTCCTGGAGCGCCGTGAACACCTTGGTCGTCGAGCCGCCGGCGGAGAGGGCCCCCACGGGGAACAGCTCGCCCGGGCCGAGCGTCCGCTCGGGCGCCGACTGCATCGCGTCGGCACGGCGGCCGACGAGCCCGCGCTCGACGATGTGGAGGTGCGTGACCGGACCGCTGCGGGTCGCGAGGATCGTCCCGTCCTGCGCGAACACAGTACGCGCGAGCCGGGGCACGAGGAAGTCGAGCGCAGTCGCGCTCATCCCGCTGAACGGCGCATAGCGCTGCAGGAATTCGCGCGTCGCGTCGGCCGCGACGGCGGGCGTGGCGTTCATCGCGCTAGCGTATGCACACGGGGACTGCTTTTCAAGCAAAAACCCCCGCGCGAAGGCGGGGGTCGTTGCGTTGGGTCAAACGGCGATCAGTGGGCCGTCGCCTTCGCAGCGAGAATGCCGGTGTTCTGGCGGACGTAGAGCTCGTCCCACATGTCCTCCGCCCGCTTGTCGCGGTAGAGCAGCGAGCCGATGATCACGGCGAGGAAGCCGAGCGGGATCGAGTACAGGCCGGGATTGCGCAGCTCGAACCACGGCTTCTCCAGCCCGACCAGGCTCGTGTCGTCGCCCTTGAACTTGTCGAGGTTGGCCTTTGCAGCCGCGACCCCCTTGTCGAGCGCCCCGAGTGCGGTCGTGACCTTCGCCTTCGCGGCATCGTCCGCCGCGGCCGCCAGGTCAGCCTCGAGCTTCGGCCGCGTCACCGCCGCGCTGTCGACGACCTTCTGCGCGGCCGTCTTGATCGCCTTGGGATAGGTCATGTTCGGCGACACCAGCACGAGCCCGATCGCGGTCAGCGTGCCGACGATCATGCCGAGCACGATGCCACCGGTGTTGCAGCGCTTCCAGAATAGCGTCAGCAGCACGCACGGGAAATTCGCCGACGAGGCGACCGCGAACGCCAGCGCAACCAGATGCGCGACGTTCTGGCCTTTGGCCGCGATGCCGATCGTGATCGCCATCGCGCCCACGATCACCGTGGCGATACGCGCCGCCTTGACCTGCTCCTGCGGCGTTACGTGCTCGCTGCGGATCACGCCGACCCAGAGGTCGTGCGCCATCGCGGAAGCGGCCGCGAGCACGAGGCCCGCAACCACGGCGACGATCGTCGCGAAGGCCACGGCAGCGACGAACGCGAGGAAGAGGTTGCCGAGCATCGAGTCGGGGCCGCCGCCCACCCATTGCGCGAGCAGCGGGCCTGCCATGTTGCCGCCCGGATCGACATTCTTGATGTTGACCGCTCCCACGTTCATCGCGGCACCCATTCCGAGGAACAGTGTCAGCACGTAGAAGCCGCCGATGATCGCCATCGCCCAGATGACCGACTTGCGCGCGTCCTGGGCCGTCGGCACCGTGAAGAAGCGCATCAGGATGTGCGGCATGCCGGCCGTTCCCAGCACCAGCGCCATCCCGAGCGAGATCTGGTCGATCGGCGCCTTAAACAGCAATCCGGGTTCGAGGAACCTCTGACCGAGCTCCGCCGCGGTCATGTTCTTTGACGCGTCACCCAGCAGCGCCGCGACCTGCCCCTGCACCTTGGCGTCGCCGATGACGGCGGTGAGGAAGCCAGGCAGGCTGAAGCCGTAGGGCAACCAGACGAACATCACGAGCAGGATCGACGCCGTCACGAGCAGGATCGCCTTGATGATCTGCACCCACGTCGTCGCGACCATGCCGCCGAACAGCACGTAGCCCAGCATCAGGATGCCGACCACGATCACCGAGATCTCGTAATCGATTCCGATGAGCGTCTTGACCAGCACGCCGCCGCCGACCATCTGTGCGGTCAGGTAGAACGTCGAGACCGTGATCGTCGACAGTGCGCCAACGATGCGCACCTTCTTCGGATCGTTGCGATAGGCGAGGATGTCGGAAAGCGTGTACTTGCCGATGTTGCGGCACGGCTCGGCGATCACCAGCAGCACGGTGATGTAGGCGACGAGCCAGCCCACCGAGTACATGAAGCCGTCGTAGCCGTACAGCGAGATCAGGCCCGCGATGCCGAGGAACGACGCCGCCGAAAGGTAGTCGCCGGCGATCGCCCAGCCGTTCTGAAGGCCAGAGACGCCGCCGCCCGCGACGTAGAAGTCGGAGGCGGTCTTGACCCGCTTGGCCGCGACGTACGTGACGTACATCGTCACCGAGATGATCGCGCCGAACACGACGAACGTGAGCCAGCGGAATTTCTCGGGAACGGCCCCCTGGGCGAGCGCCGGGGTAGCGACTGCGACCAGCGCTACGAGGCCGGCCAGGAGCGCGAAGCGACGGGTGTTCATTTGCGGCCTCCCATCTTGCGTTCGACATCCGCGACGATGTCGGCCGCCATCTTGTCGAATTCCCGGTTGGCGCGATGCGAGTAGTACCACGCGATGAGCCAGGCGACGACGAATTCGGACAGCGCGAACAGCAGGCCCACGTTCACCGGTCCCCAGACCTTGATCCTGAACAGGTCCTGGAAATAGGCCGCGCCGATGGGCAGCAGGAAGTAGTAGACCATCGAGAAGACCATGAGCCCCCAGAGGAACATCGTCTTCTTCCGGTGCAGCTCCTGGAATCTGGGATCGGAGTCGATCGCCTTCCAGTCCATCCGTGTCGCATCAACCATGGCTTCCCCGCCTGGGCGGTGTGTCTGCGCGATGACGGGCGCCCGCCCTCCGCCCGCCCCGCATCACCCGGTATTGCCTCACGACCGCCCGCGTCCCGCGTTGACGCAGGTCAAGGCCCGCGGTCACCTCCGGCGAATCGTGCTCCTGCATGACATGGAGGACTCTCATCGCCGGGACAGTCGACCCGCCTTTTTCCTCAGTCTTGCCAGTGGGGCTTGCGCTTCTCGATGAACGCGCCGGCGCCTTCGGCCGCATCGTCGCCCAGCATATTGGACGTCATCGACCGGCTCGCGGCCGCATAGGCGTCCGACAGGCGCGCCTCCAACTGCTGGTAGAACAGGGCCTTGCCCGCCGCGACGACCGCGCGCGGCTTCGCCTTGATCGTGTCGGCGAGGCGCGACCTCGGCATCAAGCTCCGCCGGCGGCACGACCCGGTTGACGGACCCCATTCCATCGCCGTCGCCGCGTCGACGAATTCGCCCGTGAAGCGCATCTCGAATGCGCGCTTCCGGGAGACGTTGCGCGAGACCGGGACGCCGGGCGTCGCGCCGAAGAGCACGTAGTCGATTCCCGATGTCGCGAAGCCAGCCTCGGTCGACGCCACTCAGCGACGGCGTGCTCGACTCCGCTCCGGCGGGTGGCGTCATCTTCCATGCGGCGGCCGGGCTCGACGCGAACGCTATCGCCCAGCTGCATGCGCAGGTGCGCCGGCGCTTGCTGCGCTCCTTCATGCGGCGTGGCCTGCTGCCGGACGATGACGCGCGGGCGATGGCGCAGTGGGTACACGGCGGTGGCTTCTCCGTGGACGGCTCGGTGCGCATCGAGGCCGCTGACCGCGCCGGACGTGACCATAGATGATCTGAGCATCCAGGCCCCGCGAAGCACGTTCTATTTGGCTTCATGCCAATGGCGACTACCGCACAGCCCTTGGTGAGTTCCGTGCCTATTTCGACTGCACATATGCAGCAACTGCCCGGGTTTCCTCAGGTGTGAGGTCTTTGATGAAGTCATGCTTCACAGCCGTCGGGCGCGTTCGCGTCTGAATGTAGGCGATCTGCTTCGTGATGTATTTAGCGTGCTGACCCGCAAGTCGGGGGAACTCCCCGACGCCCTCTGCGTTGTGGCCATGGCAAGTGCCACAGGGCGGAATGCCGCGGTCGGGCGCTCCGCCGTCGAAGACCTCTCTGCCCTCCATAGCGAGCACAGGTTGCTGTGGCCGAGCGCGAGCCGGGGGCTGCACGGCATAGTAACGCGCGATGCCGCGGATGGTCGCCTCGTCGAGTTGGCCTGCGATGCCCCACATGTAATCGTGCGCTTCTTTATCCGCGCGCGTCCTCTTCGCGAACGCTTCAAGCTGCCTAATCGTATAGGCCTCAGGTTGCGCAGCAAGGATCGGGAATTCGGGCGACGTACTGATGCCGCGTGGTCCGTGGCAGCTGGAGCATAGGTTGACTGCCGTCTTTTCCGCGGCCTGCTGCGTGTTCGGCGGTTCGTCCCGCGCACTGACAATCGTCGCCGCACCGCCGAGTACTAGGCCTACCATGACTGAACAAGGAAATCTCATAGGACCACTCCTTGAACTATCTAGAGCGTCCGCGCAATCGATCCGGTCGCGCCCGCTCGAAACGCATCTGACGCGATGATTAAGTATTGTTGTCGCGCACGTTGCACGCATTGCCGTTGAATGATCGGCGCGCGTTGGATCTGCTGTGTCCCGCGTACTGGGTTTGCAGACCCTGCGCGTCAACGCAAACAGGCTGCGTGGTCCGCCAAGTTCAAGAATATTTTTTCGAGCCGTGGGAATAGAGAGACCGGGAATGGCCGTTTACACTTTGCGGTGGTCGTGGTGCCGGCGTGAATTCGCAAACCACGAGCGTCTTGTAGTGCCACGTCGTCGAATTTCGCTTTGGATCTTGTCTGACACGCGTGTCAGAACGATCGGCTTCCTGGAGCAGGTGGTGCTGCTTCGCGATCAGAGCGAACAAACCGGGAACGTGGTTGGTTGTCTGACGGTCGAATCATAGGTCGTCTTCGCAGCGCACAACGCGAATGGCCGGTCCAATCCAGAGAAAAGGAGCAACTTATGAAGCTCTTATTAACCTGTACGGCACTTAGCTGCTGTGTTGCTGGCTATATCCGCTAGCGCGGTTGCCGTCACTGCCACCGGCTCGAGCAGATCGATGCAACAATCGACCGCTATGGGTACAGCGACCCGCTCGGCACAGGCGACGACGCTTGGCCCATCCCATACCACGGGGCAACCCAATCAGAGTTGCGGAAGCGCGACAACGCCCAATACACCGGGCAATGCTGCCGCGGCGCCAGGCTCAGCCTTTAATCGGTCGGGACAGGCCGGTTCGGTTTATGCCGGTCAACAGCCCCAGAATTCACGCGATACTGCGAGCGTGTCGCAATAGGACGTAACGTGTGCCCATCAACGCTAGGCGAGCCGGATTCAGCGATGGCGGAGAGGCCACCAACACGAGGGCAAATCTTGGTTAGGGCGAGGTGCACATGGTGATGCGACGTGGAGTTACGGTTGCTGGTCTAGTGCTGTTTCTCGCGGCGTGGGCGACATACGCGCAAGAAACGACTGTGCGCGTGCGGGGTACGATCGAAGGAGTGGAAGGCCAGACGTTGGTGGTCAAGGCGCGCGATGGCGCCGACCGTAAGATCGTGCTAGCTGATAACGCGCTTATCGTTGGCATTGTCAAGGCGTCACTTGCGGACATTAAGCCGGGTTCGTTCGTTGGCGTCACTGGGATGCCTCAGGCTGACGGGAGCCAGAAGGCAGTCGAGGTGCATATTTTTCCCGAAGCGATGCGGGGAACTGGTGAAGGACACCGCCCATGGGATCTACAGCCGCAGAGCACCATGACCAACGCCAATGTTGAACAGACTGTCGCCGGGGTCGATGGGCGGACACTGACTCTGAAGTACAACGGTGGAGAGAAGAAAATCGTCGTCCCGCCGGATATCCCGATCGTCACCTACGTGCCGGGCGATAAGAGTGAACTGAGGCCGGGGGTCAAGATTTTCATCGCCGCCGCCAAAGAGCGGCCTGATGGATCCCTAGAGGCGACGCGCGTTAATTTCGGCAAGGACGGCCTCACACCACCGATGTGATCGTGAACGTTCGATGCGGAGAATGCCACCGAGGTGGCGCTCGGTGGCTTTCGCGTCAGGGGTAATTTCTCCTCGGCGAGGGCAGCCATGGTCCGGCATTGATCTCGCTGGCGACTGCGGCGTTTCTTGAGGGGTTGGCTTCACAAACGGCGTGCGCGCTGCCGATCCTCGCGCAAGCGTGTTGTTGCGCTCCGGGATTCCCTGCGGAAACAAGCTGGGTCGACAGCTTCTTTCGGCACCGGCCGCACACTCTGCCACCGGTGATTTCCGCTGCTCGCCACCGTTTGATCGCTGAGACCTCTCGCGATGAAACCGAAGCAAGGCGGACCTCCGCTTCCGGGCCGTATGCGGGCGGCGACGCTGACCGACTGCTACTGGCCGGTCAGCGACCGTCCGGACCAACGGCCGCGACCAGGCTGGTTCAACTACACCTCGGTTTGCTCGGCGATCTCGAGCGCGTCGTCCACCTGGATCCCGAGGTATCTGACGGTGCTCTCAAGCTTCGTGTGCCCTAGCAGGAGTTGGACCGCTCGGAGGTTCTTGGTCCGGCGATAGATTAACGTGGCCTTGGTGCGCCGCAGCGAGTGCGTCCCATAGGCTGCCGGGTCCAATCCAATCGCCGCAACCCATGACCCGACAATTCGAGAATATTGCCGGGTTGAAAGGTGTGGAGACCTCGATACCCGGCTCGGAAACAGGAACTGCTCCGGTCTGAGGTGTGCTGACGCTATCCAGTGGGCGACCGCGTCTTGAGTCTGTTCGTTGATCTCGAACTGGACCGGCCGCTGGGTCTTCCTTTGCATCACAATCGCCCGAGCGGCGACTCGACTTCCGTGGACCACATCGTGGACGCGCAGCCCAAGCAGGTCGCAGCCTCGCAATTTGCTGTCGATCGCCAGGTTGAACAGCGCGAGCTCTCGAACGCGGCCTGCTAGTTGCAACCGAATTCGGACGGCCCAGATCTCTTTCAACTTCAGCGGGGGTTTCTGGCCGAGCACCTTGCCCCTATTCCATGCCGTAACGCGCCCTTCGGCCTTGATAGCGGTATCCATGAATGGCTCCTCTGTTGAGGGAAAGGAGCCTCATGCTGATACCGATCGAAGGACCCTAAGCGGTCCATTGACTTCTTGGAAGCCGACGTTCAACGACCGCAAAGCCGACGCTCGCTTGTACCGCGGCGGTGACGCAAGCAGTGCCGGCCCGGGTCACCGAGTGAGCCAGCACCTACGTTACTTCTGACGCTACGGCGCGCGAGCCGGCCCGATCTGCGGCGCGCGCACAGGTTTGGCCATGCCGAAGAAGATCGTCACGCCCTGCCCGCCGCAGCGCGTCGAAAGCGCTTCGTTCGGATTGCCGAAGCAGCTGTCGAGGTCCTGCCAGTTGTTCATCGCCCAGACATCGCCTGCCGGGCCGACCGCGATGTCGGTCTGCATCTGCAGGCCGCCGCCCACGTAGCCGCCGGGCGGCGAGATCTGGTCGCCGGTCTTGAAACCGGGCGGACAGTTCTCGGTGCGGGCACCGCAGAGTTGCGTGATCGGGCTGTTCGGCATCGCGAAGTTGGAGATCCAGACGTTGTCGTTGCCGTCCACGGCCACGGCCCACGGGCCGGGAAGTCCGCCGCCGGTGAACGGCGAGCCGGGATACTGAGTGCCGTCGGGGCGCAGCAGCGTGACGCTGCCACCGTCGGGGCCGCCCTTCTGCTTCAACATCTGCCGCGTGAGCGTCTCGTCGGCATTGCCGCCGGTCTTCAGGACGACGATGTCCTCGACGATGTCGAACATTCCCCGGTCGCGAATTGCCCAGGCGGTTGGTGACCCAGACGTTGCCCTGGCTGTCGATGCCGAGACCGCTGCCGCTGTAGCCGGTCTTGAACTTCTCGACCTTGCGTCGGATCGGACGCCGGAAAGCGCGTCACGTGCGCGCCGAAGCCGTTGGTCACCCAGATCCGGTCCTGCTGGTCGATGCCGAGGTGGAACGGCCCGACGAACGACTTGCAAGGCTCGACCGTCCTGCCCTCGCAGACGATCCGGCCCTTGGCTGGGATCGCCCTTCGGGAAGTGGACGAGCTGGCTCTTCGTGATGCCGACGACCCAGACGTCGCTGCTCGGCGTGACGATGACACCCTGCATCAGGCCGAGCTGGCCGTTGAAGGTGATGCCGTCCGGACCGGCCAGCGACTTGCCGTTCTTGTCGAACTTCGAGATCGCCTTGCCGCCGTAGCTGGTGAGCCAGACGTTGTCGTTGGCGTCGACGGCCGCGCCGAATGTGCCGCCGGCGAATCCGCCGCCAGAGAAACCCGGTCGTGATCGGCGAGAGCGCGCGGCCGTTCGGGGCGAACTTGCGTGAAATTGCCCTGCCACAACGTGTCCTGCGCCTGCCAGCCGATCGTGAAATTGTCGCCGACCCAGAGATTGCCCTCGCTGTCGAACATCGCCTTGCCGCCCGCGCGATAACCGCCGCCGTCGAACTTGAGCGGCAGCACCCACGCGCTGGGCGCGAAGCTCGAGGTACGGCATGAACGGCACCGTGCGCATGATCTTGCCCGTCTGGCATCGGGTAGAACGCGTCCAGCAGCGCGAAGACACGCTCGCGGCTGGTACCACGAGTTGCGCGCGATCGACTGCGCCGCCGTCAGCGTGTCGGTCGGGACGATGCCCTTGGGCGATGTGGACGCCGCGTAGAGCTTGCTGCACGCATCCGGCGTCACGCGCGTCACGCAGCCGGCCAGCACGTCGGCCAGCGTGGCGAAATTCGCCATCGTCGGCGTCTGGCCGCTGTTGAGCGGATCCTGGATGGTCGCGCCCCAACCTCCGGTCGCGAGATCGACGAAGCTGGGCACGTTGCCGGCGGCGATCTTCAGCCCGAGCGCATGGCCCTTGAGCGCCGCGCCGTCGAGGAACTGCGCGTTCGTCCACACCGAGGCGACGGTCGTCATTTCGTTGATCGTGACCTTGGACGGCGGCTTGCCGCCCACCACCGACAGCAACGCGATGGCCGGATTGTCGCCGCCGGACTTGTCCGCTGCCGATTTGCCACCCTGGGCGACCAGATACAAACTCGCATCCTCTCGCGGGAACGGCGGCTGCGCTGATCGTGAAACGGCCATCCGCGCCGGTTCGCGCCTGACCCAGTCGCGCGGGCGCACTCGCAGTGGCCGCCCATAGCGTTACGGTCGAATTGGCGACCGGCGCGCCTCCGCCAAGGACTTGGCCGTTGAGGCTTACAGCGCCCAAAGCTGGCATCGCCGACAACAGGCTACCGATTGCAAATGAAAATGCGACTGATCGTGCCGCGGGTCCAGAGTTCCAAAGCCATTGCACAGCATTCATTGTCGGTACTCCTTTGAACTACAACCTGAACTTGTATCGACGCGCAGCCCCGAAATGATTTGTCCTGCGTCAACCCGCGGCTGGCACTGACTATTATGCCGTGCCTCGGTCGATGGCGGCTATCGAGCAAGTTGGGCAGCAGACACTGACGGGCCGCTCATGGCCGTTAGCAGTCGTTCGCTGCGCGTTAATCTCCACGGCTGAACGCAACGCCAGCGCGAGCAGGGATCTCCGTCGGCACAAGACTGACTTGGGATATCGCGCAGCGATCTTGCCGCGCTGGGGCAACCAACTCTGTCGCTACACAACGACCGGAGGTCGTCGGAGCCAATGGAGTCGGCTCAACCGATCAAGATGTGCTGCAGCACGCGCCCCCGGCCCTTGAGACTCGGCGGGGTCGGGGGCGCCTCTTTCGCGATGTGCGGGAAGATGTCGAAGCGCAACCCGTCGTTCACAAACTGTTCGATCGGTTTCCCTATCCGGCTGTCAGCAGCGCCACCTATCGAAGCCCCTGTTGTGGAATCCTAATTGCCATGATGCCGCTGATTCTGATCGGCTCGCTCCTTCTCGTGGTACTGGGGATCCTAGTTGTGTTTGGAGTCATCCCCATCTTTCCTGAGACGAAGCGGGAAAGGCGTCCAGCGCGCAAGGTCGCCGCACCGCGCGATTAAAGCACGTCGTCTCGCGTCCTGAAACGCGGGATTCTTTTGATAGCGTTTGCTCGCATTCCGGTGCCCGCAGTACAGTCGCGGAATGCCCGACCACCACACGCTACTCGAGCTCGTCAAGATCTCCGACGCGCTGCGCGATGCCTTGCGCGAGGCCTACGAACTCGCACGGACCGGCGAAAGTGGCGAGCCGTTGCGCGAGGCCCTACACTTCGCCCGCGACCTCCTCGACCTGGCGAACGAGACGCTTGCCGGCGATCCGCAGGCCGGCGAACACGCCCGCGGCATGGCGCTGCACATGGCGGAACAAGTTGCGGCCGTCGAGTCCATGCTCGGGCCGATCGCATGACCGTTACGTTGCAGCTCGCCAATCAGGTCCGGCTGCTCGGTCGTGAGAATCTGACGGTTGAGCAGATCGCCGCGCCCCTCGCGCTGCCGGAGGCGGCGACATTGGAGACGCTCACGATGCTTGGCCTGCCGCTGCCGGGCGAGACGATCGAGGGGCGGGCAAGACCATCCAATGAAGAGCGCGCCGCGCTGCGCGCGAGGATGCCGAAGCGTTGGCAGGACCGGCTGACGCCGATCGCGTAGCGGCCGTTTTTCCTGATGGAGGGGATCATGAGATCAACTGTCACTCTGTGGTTGGCAATTGTCGCGCTCTGGTCTGGTACGAGTTGGGCCAATGACTCCGGCGTAGTTTCCTTTCAAAGTGCCGGCAGTCTGCAACGAAGCGTCACCAGCGAGCCGTTTGCATTGGTTGGGGCCTCCGTGGCGCTTTCCGGCGAGCTTCTCTTTCCGGAGGGTGCAGGGCCATTCCCGGCTGTTGTGCTCGCGCACGGCTGCGAGGGGAATCGCAATGTCGAGCCTGTCTGGGGGCCGTTCTTGCGCAAGGCCGGATATGCCACGTTTAACATTGACAGCCTCCGCGGGCGTGGCCTGAACGAGGTCTGCACCCAGCCCGCTGCACTCTCGCCGCTGCAGCGTGTGCCCGACGTCTACGGCGCGCTGCGTCTGCTTGCCGCGCATCCGAAAGTCGACGCGAAGCGGGTGGCGCTGATGGGTTTTTCCCACGGCGGCATCGTCACCATGCTCGCGTCGACAACCTGGGCCAAGGAGAACTTCGCGCCCGCCGGCCAGCCCTCATTCCGCGCCTTCTTCCCCTTTTACCCGTACTGCAACACGATATTCCCGGAGCGGGATCGCGTGTCGGCGCCAGTGCGCATCCATACCGGCGCCGCAGACGATTGGACGCCGGCGAAACCCTGCGCTGATCTTGCCGGGTCGCTCAAGGCGGCCGGCCAGGACGTCAGCATCAGCGTCTATCCGGATGCCTACCATTTGTTCGATCAAGCGAGGGACACCGTCTTCTTGCCGAATGTCGTCAACCCGGCGGACTGCTATGCCAAGATGCCGAGCATCCTCGGCCCGCTCGCTCCGGAGAGCATTGCCAACTGCGTAAAGAAAGGCGCGACGGTCGGCAATAGCCCTTCTGCCACCGAGCAGGCGCGCAAGAATCTGCGTGCGCAGATGGAGGAGTTGCTGAGATAGAAGGCTGGATCGTGAATGACGGCTTCTGGCCGATATGAAGGTACCCACGTTTGATGGACACCTCAATCAGAGCAATACTGACTTGAGGAGGTGTTCGATGGAGTACACACCGCGCAGGAAATTGACTCGGGAATTCAAGCTTGAAGCGGTTCGCCAGGTGGCGTTGAGCGAGAAGCCCAAGGCCCAGCTGGCGCGGGAGCTGGGCGTACGCGTCGGCCAGCTGCGAACGTGGCGGCTCGAGTTCGAGAAGGAGGCGGTGACCGGCATCGCCAAGCCTGATCGATCTGCCGCTGAGGATCTTGAGCAGCTGCGTGCGCGAGAACGCAAAGCTCAAGCTGGAGATCGAGATTTTAAAAAAAGCGGCCATCTACTTCGCTCGGGAAGCGAAGTGAAGTACGCCTTCGTCGAGAAGCATCGACGGCAGTACGGCGTGCCGGCGCTGTGCGAGGCGCTGCAGGTCTCGCGCAGCGGGTACTACGCTGCGCGGCACCGCGGTCCCAGTGACCGCCAGAAGCGCCAGGTTGACCTCACCGCTCGGATCAGGACGATCCACCAAGCCAGCCGCGAGTCGTACGGCGCGCCCAGGGTGCACGTCGAGCTGATGGCCCAAGAGGTGCCGTGCTGCCGCAACACGGTGGCCAAGCTGATGCACAAGGCTGGGATCCTGCCCAAGGCGATCCGGCGGTTCCGCGTGACCACCGACTCCCGCAAGACCAAGGCATCGCCGAACCTCATCCACCGGGACTTCACGTCAGAACATCCCAACGACCTCTGGCTGAGCGACATCACCTACATCCCCACGAGGGAAGGTTGGCTCTACCTGGCGGCGGTTCTGGACGCGTACTCGAGAGCCGTGGTGGGCTGGGCGATGAGCCGAACGCTGGACACCAAGCTGGCGATGGACGCGTTGACACATGGCGATCGCGCATCGAGGTCCACCGGTAACGCTGCACTCCGACCAGGGGTCAACGTACGCCACCGGAAGCTACCGGGAAATCGTCAACCGCTATGGCATCAGGCAGAGCATGAGCCGCAAGGGTGATTGTTGGGACAATGCGCCTATGGAGAGCTTCTTCCATACGCTCAAGACCGAATTGGTCATGCACTGCGACTACAAGACCCGCGACGATGCGCGGGTCAGCTTGTTCGACTACATGGAAGTGTTTTACAACCGGCAGCGGCGGCACTCATCGATTAGCTACGAGGCCCCGCTACCGTTCGAGGCGATGAAATCGCCTGGTAAGGTGTCCACCGTTCGTGGGTAAGACCAATAGCAGACTGTCACCAACGACGCGTTCGACCCGTTCCGGTCAGTCAGTCTTCTACAAAGCAGCCATTCAACGTCGAAGTTCAGCGACAACGGCGGCGTGCGCGGAAGGCGCGAGCAACCCGGAACGCTTGATCACTGAATCACCTCGTCCGCGCGCAGCACCAGCGATTGGGGGATCGTCAGCCCCAGTGCCTTTGCGGTCCTGAGATTGCCCCCAAGCTGAAATTTGGTCGGCTGCTCGATCGGAAGTTCAGGCTTTGCGCCGCGAAGGACTCTGTCGATAACTCCGGCCCAGCGATGGTTTGCTCCGCATGGCGCACGCTCACGTTCTACACCGATGTGCCGCTGGCGATCGTGTCGGCGCGCTGGACGCCGCGCCCCGACGTCGTGCGGGCACTGGCCGACCCGAGCCTCGAGGACAGCGGTGGCTTCGTCGTCGAGCTCGAGATGGCCCGCGACAGCTTAGTGTCCGAGAACTTCGCGCTCTGCGTCGTCCGGATACGGCAGGCAGGGCGGTAGCTGCTCGAGCCCGCCGCGCCGGAGTGCCTCGCGCGGCGGCGATAGTGATTCGCTCAATCCGGCGGCCAGGCCTTCCCCGCCTCGTAGAGCCCCAATCGCTGCGCCGCCGCCTTCGCGTCATTGAGCTCGCCAGGGCCCTCCATCGCCTTCTTCTGCCACTTCACGGCGTCGTCGAATCGGCCGGCGCGCGCGTACGCCGCGGCGAGCGTGTCGAGGTAGGTCGGATTCTTCCACTGCGTGAGCTCACAGGCCTTGAGCGCCGAGTTCACGGCGCGTTGGCCGTCACGTGCCTCTGGCCGCTCGGCCGTGGCCCACGTCCACGCGAGACGGTTGTAGCCGGACGCGAACTTCGGATCGATCTCGATCGCGCGCGTCGCGTCGGCGATGCCCTGCGCATAGTCGCCCTTGGCTACGTAGGCTCCGCCGCGGTTCGCAAACACCGACGCCCGTCCGGGCTCGATCCGCAGCGAAGCGTCGTAGTCGGCAATCGCGCGATCATAATCCTTCTTCTCGGCCCACGCGTTCGCGCGGTGAAAGTACGCGGCCGCGTTCTGCGGATCGCTTTTGATCGCGGCATCGTACTCGGCGATCACGCGATCGGGGTCACCCTTGCCGCTCGCGTCACGCGCCTGGAAGACCGGCCCCCCGAGATAGGTGAAGTACAGCTTCCGCTGGCTGTGCGCCAAGAGCACGCGATGCGCGCGCAGGAAGTCGGCCCCGAGCATCATCGCCGGCCAGTCGGGGTTCTGCGACACCTTGCTTCCGGGCGCCGTGTAGCGCGCACCCTTTAGCAAGTCGGCGACCTCGATGGTCGTGTCCCGGATCGTCTCGTCGCCGATGGTAAAGGTCTTGACCGATGCAGAGGACCAGTCAACGAGAGCCGGACCGAGCCCGGCGCTCGTGCCGCTGCGTCCGTCCGCGACCATGCCTACCCGCGTCGCGCCGGAGCGATTCAGCACCGAGCTGCCTGCGCCCGAATCGAACAGCGCGCGTACGGGCTGGCCGTTGATCTCGACGGTCAGTACGACGCTCGGGTTGATCTCGCTCACGCGCTCGATCGGAACGTCCATGGCGCCGCTCGGCGCCCAGTACGCGAGCGACGTGCCCTCGCAGTTGTTGGCCTTGAACAGCCGCACCGTCTTGTGCGCGAGGTCGAACTCGACGTCGACCATGTGGAAGAAGTCCTCTCCGAGGATGACGGCGATACCGTCGCCGATCTCGTGTTCGCCGGAGACCATCATCTGCCGGCTCTTCACCGCGGCGTCTCCGACCTTGAGCTCGTGGATGAGCGCCGTGTCGACGTCGGACTCGCCGCCAACGCCAATCATTCGCGCGCCCCGGAGCTTCTGCCGGATCAGCCCCAGTCGGTCTGCCGCGGGGCGCGTGATGATCGAGACCTGCGCGCCGGTGTCGAGCATGATGCCGACGCTTTGACCGTTGACGGCCCCGTCGACGATGAGCTTGTTGCGGACCACGCGAACCGGCATGTCCGCGATCTTCGCGAGCGTGCAGCTCGACGGCGTCGCCGCCAACGGGCTGCGCTCCGGCGTCGCCGCGGCGAGCACAACGACGGTGGCCAGCAATGCGACGCGAACGGAACGCGCCGGATCGTCGCGGCGGTGCGTGGCCGCCGGGATGTCCTGATCACGCTTCCACAGCATCACAACCCCCTTTGGATGCCGGAACAAACCCCGTAATCTGCCCATGTTCGTTTATCGCACCTCCCGAATAGAGAAATGCGTGCTTCGCGCCAAGCGCAGCGTCGACTACGCCGACTACCTGTCCGCTGGCGTTGATACCGTACGCAGATGCGCGCGGTCCGCCCGGCGGACCAAGGAGCTGACGACTCGCTCACACCGGGCGCGGCGATGGTCTGGTTCTAGCGCGTTTACCCATGCTGAATCTTCGCTCGGGCGGCCTAACAGATGACTTATAAATGGCCCTCGAAAAGGGTCGCCGAAGCGGTAAGCGCGCAAAACCATCCCGGTAAATGACCGATTCTCGGAAAATTGCGCGGCACCGCCAATTGGCTGCTCTTGGCCGGAAGCAGCCGTTCGCGAGCGGCTGCGAGGCCGGACATAGTTCAAAGCAATCTATTGGCACCAATGGCGAACGGCTGGACACCGGAACGGCGGTCGCGACAGGCGGAGTTGATTCGCAACTGGAAACCGTGGGAACGGTCGACCGGACCCAAAACGCCGGAGGGAAAGACTAGGGTCAGCCAAAACGCGTACAGGGGTGGAACTCGAGCGCGGCTCCGGGAGCTGGCGCGGGTTCTCAGACAATGGACTACATAAGCCGCTGCCCTGAATCCTTACAAGAAGCTTACGAGTCTCGCAGATAAGAACCCGACGAAATGGCTGACCCTCGCTTGACGACGAGCCGAATGCAAGCGTAGGGTTTTTGCAGACTTCTGAATTTCAACCCGAACACGTACAACTCAGTCACCTTGAGGACAAGGTCACTTTCTACGTCATCATCGCGTCCCTCGCCGTGCTGTTGTCTCTGGCGATAAAGATAGAGGATTGGGAGTGGAACCTTGTTGACGAAGTCTACGACTGCGGAGATCACCTGGTTCCAATGATTCCGCGCTCAACTTACAAGCGCGTGGACGTCATGAATCGCCAATCACCGCGGAGATCCATTGTGTGTGGGATCGAGATTGCCGCTTGGGCATTATGACATTGGCATTATCGCTCGGAGCAACCGTTCGTCGGCACGTGTTAGCGCCTCTTGTAGCGTACGGGTAATGGACGGCGTTGCTTGAGGAAGTCGACTGCCCGTCAGGGAGTGCAGTCCGTACCAATCCGGGAAGCTCGTCGACGACATCCTATTGAATCGGATATGCGCGACGGACAGTACGACAGTGCGCCCACTCATCGCGCAGGCAGCACCGCCAGGGCTCGAGCGGCCGCTATGGGGAACCAGGCGCTACGGCTGGTTGTGGCCGCCCGCGGCCATTCGCAGGCCCCGCTTACTACGAAGCAGGGGTGATGGGTTCAGCTCCTGTAGGCTGCCTTTCTCGGCGACCACAGCTAGCGCGCGACCTGTCGCGGTTCCTGTAGGGGCGAACGGCCGGCAGTTGGCGCACCGACAAAACGCGCATATGCTAGTTTGCTCTTGCCTTACTTACCGAATTGCCGGAGGACATGAAATCCGGCGTCGCAAGCAAACGCGCGAACAGAGAGTCGCAGTCTCGCTCCGCAGATCTTGGCTATGCGCATGCAGCTGAGACAGCATCCCGGGCAACTGCGGTCAAAAAACTTCGCGTCCTCGGCGAGCCCCAAAACTAAACTATGGGGTAAATCTAGCTCGCAAGTGCGATACAGGAAGAGCCCAATAACATACAAAACAGGGCTACGAAAAGAAGAGGGAGAAACGCAATGCGACGCACGCTTCTGGTTGGCTTTCTCGCCGCCGCTGTTGGTGGTGCCTTCGTTTCTGCCGGTGTAAGCGCTCAGACATGTGCCGCGAATGTCCCGCACGTTACCGGCACGTGGAAAACGCTTGCCCTATCAGATGCCGATCAACCCGATCTCGGCGAACCTGCTTCCCACCGGGAAGGTGCTGATCGTCGCGGGATCGGAGAATGACGCGAAGAACAACTCAAAAGGCGCGGAGAGCTACCGCGCTGCGATCTGGGATCCGACCGGCACGGACCGAGAGCAGCATTGCCGTTCAGAACCTGACCTACGATGTGTTTTGCAGCGGCACGGCCGCCCTGCCTGACGGGCGCTCGCTCATCGTCGGCGGCACGTCCGACTACACGTTCACGGGCGAAAACCGCGCTTCGATCTTTAATCCTGGCACTGGGAGATTCGTGCAATCGCAGAACATGGTGGACGGTCGCTGGTACGCCACGGCCACGACGCTCGGCGACGGACGCGTCATGGCCATGTCCGGGCTCACTCAAAACCGGCGGCACCAGCACAACGGTCGAGATCTACGACCTCACGAACGCCGGGGCTGGTTGGAACGCACCGACGAGCGTTCCTTTCACTCCGCCGCTCTACCCGCGCATAGCGCTTCTGCCGAACGGAACCGTGTTCTACACGGGGCAAGGAAGTGGCGGATCCAATGCAAACGCCTGGATTTTCAACCCCACGACCGGGACCTGGACAGTATCGGCTGCAAGGACGCGAGACCGGTCCTATGGCTCGTCGGTCATGCTGCCGCTGCTGCCCCCCAACTACACTCCGCGGGTCATGAACTTCGGCGGCGGCAACCCGCCAGCCGCAACGACGGACATCATCGATCTCTCCGTGGCCTCCCCGAGCTGGACGCCGGGACCTAACATGTCCACCGGCCGCATCCAGATGAATGCGGTCATCCTGCCCAACGGCAAAGTGCTCGCCGAGGGCGGCTCGGTCAACAACGAAAGCCCCGAACACCCCAGGGAAGACCGCCGACCTGTACGACCCGGTCACCAACACATTTACTTCGGCGGGTGCTGCAGCCTATTCGCGGCTCTATCACTCCATGCGTTGCTGCTCCCGGATGCGACGGTCGTGAGCATGGGCAGCAACCCAGGCGCGCGGGGAAGCTATGAGCCAGCGATGGAGATCTACACGCCGCCTTATCTGTTCGATGCGAACGATCACTTGATCACCACGAATCGTCCGAGCATCACTGCGCTCTCGCCCTTCCGGAGTCATCGGCTACAACACACCCTTCTCCGTGAGTTACACGAGCACATCGGCGATCGCCTCGGCGGTGCTGGTGCGCCCCGGCTCGGCTACCCACGCCGACGACATGGACCAGCGGCTGATCGGTCTGTGCGGTCCAACCCCACAACCGCCCTGCAGCGGTGCGAACAACACTCTCAACCTCACGACCCCACCGAACGGTAACATCGCCCCTCCCGGCTACTACATGTTGTTCCTTCTCGACAGTGCCGGTGTTCCGTCAAAGGCGCGTTTCATCCAGCTGACTCGCTACTTAACGACGTCCGCCACGCGGCGCGATCACCGCGCCCGCGTCGGACGTGACCATATCTGCCGGGGGAACGGTCACCTTCAGCACGAGCACCACTCGCTTCCAAGTACTCGTGGGTCTTCCCCGGTGGATCGCCAGCAACGTCGACGGCGCAAAATCCGGGCAACGTGACGTTCCCCAATCCTGGCACCTATCAAGTCTCGTTAACCGTAATCGACTCGAGCGGTAACTCCGATCCGAGTCCGCCCACGCGAACGATCACCGTGCTGCCCACCACCCCCGATTTTGCGATCACCGTCGGTCCGGCCGCGCAGGAAGTCGTTCCCGGGCGGATCTGCTGACCTATCACGGTCACGGTCACGCCGCTAAGCGGCTTTGCCGGTACGGTCAACCTGAGTGTCGGCAGCGAAAGCGGGTTCCCGAGCTGGCATCACCAGCGGTGGCTTCAACCCGGCCAGCATCAGCGGCTCCGGCTCCTCCACCCTGACGATGAACACCACGACCAGCACGATTCCTTGGGCGTTGTCGCTGACCGTCACCGGCACCAGTGGGACGATCAGCCATACGGCATCGACCACTCTGCTGGTGAATCTAGCGCCCCCCGCCAGCCTGACCGCCACGCCGGGTGACACTCAGGTTAACCTGTCGTGGCCGGCCTCAGTCGGCGCCACCAGTTACCACGTCAAGCGCGCTAACACGAGCGGTGGGCCGTATGTAAACCTGGCGTGTCCCGTGGGGACCAGCTATAGCGACACCGGTCTCACCGACGGAATCCCGTACTACTACGCGGTGTCAGCCGCGTTCAGTGGCAATCCCAACGCCGGTGGAGAGAGTGCCGACTCCAGCGAAGCAAGTGCGACACCTCAAGGTGGGGGCGGCTCGTCCAACTTTGCTTATGTAAGCGGTAGCGTGACGGGAGTGGTCAACTCGGGCTCAGGTTCAAGCACGACACTGTCCGTGCCCCTCCATCAAAACCCCGGGGCGGGGCATCTTCTGGTTTGTGCGGCGACATGGCAAGCGTCAACCGCGACTGCTTCGATGAGCGACCCGAACAATGGGACATGGACAGCTATTGGTGCTCCAAAGACAGGGACGGGGAAGTCTCAGCTCAGTTCGGGGTCAGATGTTCTACGTTCCGTCTGCTGTCAATGCTTCGACCAACGTGACTTTGACGCTAAGCAGTAGCGTCGTGTTTCGAGCTTTTGAATGCGCTGAATACTCCTATACGGGTACGCTCTCCCTCGATGGGACGCCACAATACAGCACGACTCCTGCTTCAGGTGGCGTCGCTACGATAAGCGGACTTACCACATCGAATGCAAGCGCCTTGGTCTTCGCTGATTGCCTTGGGGTGGACACCACTTGCGCGGTAGGGAGTGGATACATCGGACGCAATGACGCCAATACGTACGATGTGTCGAGCGGAACTTTCGGAAACAATTTCTTCGGTGGGACGGGTCAACTGATTGAAGACAAAGTGGCAGCCCCAGCCGGCGCACAAAGTGCGACTTTTGGAACGGGAACAACGAGCGATAACGTGATTCTTGGACTGGTGGCATTCAAGACGTCGACTGCGCAGACAGCCCCGGCGATCACCAGTGCCAACAGCACCACGTTTACGGCAGGCACGGCCGGAAGTTTCACGGTCACGACGACGGGGACACCCGCGCCAACGCTGACGGAGACGGGCGCGCTGCCGAGTGGCGTGACATTCGTCGACAACGGGAACGGGACCGCAACGCTGAGCGGGACACCGGCAGCAGGGACGGGAGGCAATTACGCGATCACGATCACAGCCAGCAATGGCGTCGGGAGCCCGGCCAACCAGAGCTTCACGCTCACGGTGAACCAGGCGCCGGCGATCACCAGCGCCAATAACACGACGTTCACGGTGGGACCGCCGGAAGCTTCACGGTGACCACGACCGGCACGCCGACGCCATCGCTGACGCAGGACGGGTACGCTGCCGAGCGGCGTGACGTTCGTCGACAACGGCAACGGCACCGCGACGCTGAGCGGAACGCCGGCAGCCGGTACGGCGGGCACCTACCCGATCACCATCACCGCCAGCAACGGTGTCGGAACGCCGGCGAACCAGAACTTCACGCTTGACGGTCAACCAGCAGACGCCCCGGCGATCACCAGCGCCAACACCACGACGTTCGTCGTGGGCAGCGCCGGCAGCTTCACCGTCACCACGACGGGGTCGCCGACGCCGACGCTGACGCAGGACCGGCGCACTGCCGAGCGGCGTCACGTTCGTCGACAACGGCAACGGCACCGCAACGCTCAGCGGGACGCCGGCGGCGGGTACGGCCGGCACCTATCCGCTCACGATCACGGCCAGCAACGGCGTGGGCTCGTCGGCGAGCCAGGCTTCACGCTCACGGTCAATCAGGCGCCGGCGATCACCAGTGCTAACACCGCCACGTTCGTCGGTGGGAAGCGCCGGCAGCTTCACGGTCACCACGAGCGGCGTGCCGACACCGACGCTGACGCGGACCGGAGCACTGCCGAGCGGCGTCACGTTCGTCGACAACGGCAACGGCACCGCGACGCTCAGCGGAACCCCGGCCGGGGGTACCGCCGGCACCTACCCGCTCACGATCACGGCCAGCAACGGCGTGGGCTCGTCGGCGAGCCAGGCGTTCACGCTCACGGTCAACCAGGCGCCGGCGATCACCAGTGCCAACACCGCAACGTTCGTCGTGGGGAGCGCCGGGAGCTTCACGGTCACCACGACCGGTACGCCGGCGCCTGCGCTGACCAAGACGGGCGACATTGCCGAGCGGCGTCACGTTCGTCGACAACGGTAACGGCACGGCCACCCTCGGCGGTACGCCAGCCGCTGGCACCGCCGGTACTTATCCGCTCGTCATCACTGCCAGCAACAGCGTCGGCTCCCCCGCCAACCAGAACTTCACGCTGACCGTGAACGCCGGCGGGGGCGGCGCCTCCAACTTCGCCTACGTCAACGGCAGCGTGACGGGAGTCATCAACTCGGGCTCAGGTTCAAGCACGACACTGTCCGTGCCCCTCCATCAAAACCCCGGGGCGGGGCATCTTCTGGTTTGTGCGGCGACATGGCAAGCGTCAACCGCGACTGCTTCGATGAGCGACCCGAACAATGGGACATGGACAGCTATTGGTGCTCCAAAGACAGGGACGGGGAATCTCAGCTCAGTTCGGGGTCAGATGTTCTACGTTCCGTCTGCTGTCAATGCTTCGACCAACGTGACTTTGACGCTAAGCAGTAGCGCCGTGTTTCGAGCTTTTGAATGCGCTGAATACTCCTATACGGGTACGCTCTCCCTCGATGGGACGCCACAATACAGCACGACTCCTGCTTCAGGTGGCGTCGCTACGATAAGCGGACTTACCACATCGAATGCAAGCGCCTTGGTCTTCGCTGATTGCCTTGGGGTGGACACCACTTGCGCGGTAGGGAGTGGATACATCGGACGCAATGACGCCAATACGTACGATGTGTCGAGCGGAACTTTCGGAAACAATTTCTTCGGTGGGACGGGTCAACTGATTGAAGACAAAGTGGCAGCCCCAGCCGGCGCACAAAGTGCGACTTTTGGAACGGGAACAACGAGCGATAACGTGATTCTTGGATTGGTGGCATTCTAGACGTCGACTGCGTAGACACCCTCTCGGCGATCACCACGCCAACACCACCACGTTTGCGGTAGGCACGGCCGGGAGTTTCACGCTAACGGCGACGGGGACACCGACGCCCATCGCTGACGGAGACGCCGAACGTTGAGCGGGACACCGGCAGCAGGGACCGCAGGGAATTACCCCATCACGGCCATTAATGGAGTAGGGACGCCTGCCAGCGAGACCTTCTTCCTGAGGATGAAACGCCGCTGACAGCGCCGCAACGCGCACGATCAACTAATAATGGAGCCGACCTTCAATGTTGTCAGCCCCTGACCCCGCCAACACCACGCGATCACGGCCTAGGCGCCGGCCGCAACGTTGACGTGCTGCACGGTCACGGTCTGACTACCGCCGGTGCGCGCCATTGCAGCGTGACCAGCCCATCCTGACTAGCGCTCTTGGCTCATCGGTCGCGTGGCTTTACCGTGGCGGATTGACCAACGATCTCCGTACGAGCGCGGTACTCGCGCCAGATCAATACCATGACGACCGCGTCGAGCACAGTAAGCGCAAGCAGGACTGTCGAGTGCGTACGGCCGAACCGGTGCAACTGATATACGACGAATATCGCGAGGACGGACAGCGCAAGCGGGAATGCCCAAAGGCGTTCGCGCCATAGACTGGCGGCGAGAAAGACCTTCAGGATTCCATGCCCGATCAGGTACGCGCTCGCAAAATGCTTAGTTTCTACGGAAAAGCTTTCCGCCGCGTGGCGCAGCGTCATGACCAGCCAGTCGTCGGGCTCCTCCGCCAACTCGTGTTGGGTAAGCACGACAACCAGACGATGCAGAGCGGTTGGGCTGACAAACAGGAGCAGCACGCCGCCGATGAATTCCAGCACGCCGTCGAGGCCCTTCACCACGACCGCCACTTGAAAGAGACGATGCAGACTTCCGTCTCCTGGCCGGTGGTCCATTGAAGGGATTCGGGAGAACTAGGGGATCGATGTCTGCTCTTGGCCGGAAGCAGCCCGTCACGAACGACCGCTATCGAGACACGGCGGACATCGAGCGGCAGTTTCGGACCGGCCCCCTAATGCGACGGACCGGGGATGTCAGGCGTCGCCCGAGAGCATATCGAGAATGAGTGCTCGAAATTCGGCCGGAGGGAATGGCGACACGCCAGCTGCAATGCATTCCAGCGCGTACTCGACATAGAGTTGGAGCAGGTCTCCATCCATGCGGCCAGCGTTAGCTGCCCGTCACCGGGACCGCAATCATCCAAGGTTGAGGTGCGTTGGGGCGTCGGTCGGCCCGACTCCCTCCCTTTTGGCAGGCGGGAATATGCTATTGGCCGCCGCTGCTCAGCGGTTTGCCTAGGGAGGCCCAAATGCTGTGTCGCAATTTCGCGCTAGCGTCAATCGCGTTTGCCCTGTCCGTCCTCGCACCCACCCACGCCGCGGCAACGGCCCAGCGCACGTTCGTCGCTTCGTACGGGTCGCCCGCAAATACCGCGTTCAATTGCTCGATTGCGAAGCCCTGCCGTGCGTTCAGCGAAGCGATCAGCGTTACGAACTCGGGTGGCGAGGTGATCGTCCTCGATTCCGCCGGCTATGGTTCGGTGACGATTACGAAGTCTGTATCAATCATCGCGCCGCCGGGCATCTATGCAGGTGTCACCGTGTCCTCCGGAAACGGCGTCACCATCAACGCGCCGGGTGCGACTGTCGTGCTGCGCGGCCTGTCGATCAACGGCCAGGGCGGCAACCACGGCGTCGTGTTTCAGCAGGGAAGCCGGCTGCGGATCGAGAACTGCGTAGTCTCGAGTATGGGCGCGGTGGGTATCTACCACCAAGCGAGCAACGGCGAAATGATCGTGCTCGACACGCTTTCGCGCGACAACGGTGATGGCGGAATCGCGCTGGTCGCCATTAATGCGTCGATCCTGCTCGACCACGTGCGCAGTGAACACAACGTCAACGTCGGCTTCTATATGGCACCCGTCGTGCCATCCGCGTCTGCGAACGCAACAATTAGCGACAGCATTTTTGCCTACAATGGAGGAAACGGCGTATGGGCTGATACGGTGGGGGGCGCCGAAACCTCCGTTCTAGTCGAGAGAACCGCCTTTGTGAACAACGCTGGCGACGGCTTTCTTGTCACATCCGGTGCTTCCGGGGCGTTCGCACGAATCACGCTCGCGCGCAACTGGCTCAACACCAACGGCGGCGGCATTCATTCGCTGGGAATCCTTCCTGGAATCGTGGAGTTGCATGCCTCCGAAAACTCCGGGGCGCGTTTAATTTCAGACGGAAACGGCAGCATCGTTTATGCTGGCCGCAACATGACAGGGGTGAACGTCTGTAAAAATGATGCAGTGCTGCACTCCTACGGAGACAACCAAACCGATTTTCCCGATGTAATCACTTGCGGCACTTACAACAAGGAAGTATTCAATTGAATTGCGATCTTCCATCCGCTCGCGGGATACCCCTTGAGCAAGGCGTGGGATGGCGAGCCACCTCGCCACGGGCTGCCGAGTCTTCGCCGATGAGGCTAGATATTGTCCGGGTGTTCTTAGCATTCTCGATCTGCGCAGTTGCAGTGTCCGCCGCAGCCAACGAAGACGCCGACTATCCACAACGCTTGGCTGCGCTCGTGAATCAATACCGCGTAAGCCACGGGCTTCCAGCCCTAATAGTCGACACGACAATTGCCGGCCTTGCCCGTGAGCATAGCGCGGCGATGACGAAGGCAGGACAGTTGAATCACGACGACTTCCCCTCTCGTGCGCGGCGATCGGGAAATGCCATTTGCGTTGAAAACGTCGGCTGGAACTATCGTTCACGGGAGGGCCAGTTCGATAGTTGGCGCGCGTCGCCTGGACACAACGGCAACATGCTCGATCCGCGGGTCGATCGTATGGGCGTTGGTACCGTCGCGGACTATGTAACGATGATCGCCTGCGGCAAGTAAGCCGTGAGCCCGCAACCCATTGCGGACGTACACGAGGCTCGAAAGCGGACCTTCGACCTGGCGGTGGCGTTTACTTGATCCTCGGCTGCATCTAATTAGTGGGTTGTAATTTGAGGCGGCGAAGCAATTGCGCGTTCGCGGCCACGATGATGGTCGAGAGGCTCATCGCGACCGCGCCCACACTCATGGGGAGATCGAATCCCCAGCGAACGAAAAGACCTCCTGCGATCGGAATGGCGACAAGGTTATAAGCGGTCGCCCAAACGAGATTCTGGATCATCTTTCGGTAGGTAGCGCGAGATAGCTCGATCGCTCCGACGACGTCGCGTGGATCGCTGCGCACGAGCACGATTCCCGCGGACTCAATCGCCACATCGGTTCCCGCGCCGATCGCGATTCCGACATCCGCGGTCGCCAATGCGGGTGCGTCGTTCACGCCGTCACCCACCATTGCGACCCTCTTGCCGCCGGCCTGAAAGCGCTTTACCGCCGATGCCTTGTCAGCGGGGAGAACCTCGGCTGCGACCTCATCGATTCCGATACGTCGGGCGACCGAATCGGCAACCGTCTTCGAATCTCCGGTGATCATCGCGACCCGGATACCAAGCCGATGAAGTTCGTCGACGGCTTCACTGGATTCGGGCCGAATCTCATCTTCAACCGCGAAAGCTCCGAGCAGTCGACCTTGAGCGACGACATAGAGAACCGTCTTTCCGTCTGACGCCCACGCGGTTGTCAGTTTTTCGACTTCTGGCGGCACCGTAACCTTGGCCTCGGTCAACAGGCGCGGTCCGCCGATTGCGACCTTCTCGCCTTCCACGAGTGCTTCTGCTCCTCGACCGGGCAGCGCCTCGAAATTCGTGGCTGGCAATTGAGTCACGCTTCGGCGCTTGGCTTCGGCGACGATTGCTTTGGCGAGCGGGTGTTCGGAGTTGGATTCGACAGCGGCAGCACGCGCAATCAAATCGTCTTCGGTCGTGCCAGGCGCAGCCGCGACTTCCGACACTGCCGGGGAACCGCGTGTCAGGGTTCCGGTCTTGTCGAAAATGACCATGTCCAAATTGCGGGCACGTTCGAGCGCGAGTCTGTCCTTAACGAGGAGACCGTTCTGTGCGCCCAGTGATGTCGAGATTGCGATGACGAGCGGAATCGCCAGTCCAAGGGCATGCGGACAAGCAATGATGAGGACCGTTGCCGTTCTAATCAGGGCATGTTCCTTGTCACCTGACAAGCCACCAGTAGGTGAAGGTGATTGCGCCAGACGCGACTGCCACGTAAAACAGGATCGCGGCGGCGCGGTCGGCAAGAGCTTGCGTGCGAGAGCCGGAAGCCTGTGCGGCGGCAACGAGCCGCATGATTCCGGAGAGAGCGGTCTGGTCCCCGATTGCCGTAACGCGGACGCGAAGGCTTCCGCCACTGGCAACCGTTCCCGCAATGACTTTGGCGCCTGCCCCCTTCGGTACGGTCTTGGACTCGCCGGTGATCATGGACTCGTCAACATCGGCGGCGCCCTCGACGACAGTGCCATCTGCCGGAACGCGGGCTCCGGGCCGCACAAGAACGATGTCGCCGACGCGCAACTCAGAGAGTGGAACAGACTGAGTGTCTGCGCCCGCTTACGCGTTCAGCGGTGTCCGGGAGCAGGGCGGCGAGTGCATTGAGCGCGCCACGAGCCTGGGAAATGGCCCGCATTTCCAGCCAGTGGCCGAGGACCATGATCGTGATCAGCGACGCGAGTTCCCACCAAACGTCAATCTCGAAGAGGCCGAATGTCGCAGCGAGCGACGTTCCAAAGGCGACTATGATCGCCAGGCTGATGAGCGTCATCATGCCGGGCTTGTGATCGGCAAGTTCGCCCGATGCTCCGCGGATGAAGACTAGGCCGCCGTAAACGAAGACGACCGTTCCGAGGATGGCGGGGATAAACTTCGAGCCGGGGAAGGAAGGCGCTGTGTATCCAAGCCAGTGTTGAACGTCGGTTGACCAGAAGACGACGGGAATCGTGAGAGCGAAACTCAGCCAAAACTTGTCGCGAAACATGGCAACGGAGTGCCCGGCGTGACGGTCGTGGCTCCCGTGCATGTCTGACATCTTGTGACCGGCGTGTGCGTCGGACGCAGGTCCGTGATCATTCGCCATAGCGTGGCGCGCTACAGTCGTCTTCGGATCTGGATGTCGTGCGTTCACAGTATCACTTCGGCGAGCTACCATCCACAGGGATTAACTGTGCAGCGCGTCACAGAGATGTGCCGCTTGAGCGAGGAACTACACACGCTTAGAAGTGCGAGTCCCCTTGGAGTACTGGCCTTTCTCGACGAATTGTGAGAAGAAAAGTGCGACCGCGAGACATGAAAGAGCGCTTTGTCGCAAGCCGCGTATCCTGCATGCCTTGAAAGTGGGTCAGGAAATATCGCTACTGGTGGAGCGGCGACTCTGGAGGACATGGAGCAACGACCGGTTGTGGCCGGTAGCGGCCCGTCATCGACGACCGCTTCCGACCTGTTGCGGTCCATCGATGCCGCACAAAGCCGACGTTCGCCCGCGCGCGGAGCGGCCACTCAGATCCGTGGTTCATTCGCCCAGGGCCCTCAAGGGCGACTATGGGCAATAACTGTCTGACGCCAGCTTACAGATCAGCAATCGGCCGCACCGGAGTCCCCGGCCCTCGCGGCATGCCATCCGGGCACGTGCGATTGCGGAGGATGCGCGAGTCTTCAGGTTTGATTCGGCAAGTCACGCCAGCTGACCTTCGCTCGCAGCCTACGACCGTTCTAAATAACGGCCATTTTTAGGAGTGATTATCGGTTCATGTGGAACAACGAAGGGCGGGCGAGTGGACCACAGCAAGCAGTAGTGATGACCAAATTACGACGGGCGCAGTCTCAATGGCCGCGCCCGTCCAAAGTGAACCGCGCTACTTCGTCACATCGAAAACGAGGTTGTCAGGAGACGGTCCAAAGAGCCGTCGACCACAACCCCAGTTTGGTTTACGCCTGGCTTGGACCAGTCGCATACCCCGCCGGGGAAGATATTGTGCAAACGCGTCAGTTCAGCTGATGTAAACGACACCGCATAGTCGCTCATGTCGATTGGCTTGAGCTGGCACTTGATGATATTCGCCGCGAGCGGCCCTCCGGCAACATAACGCGGGAATGCGAACGACGGGAACAACGTGTTGCACTGCGAGTTAGGCAGCCTGCCGAAGGTCTGCGGCTCGGCGATGAACTGCGTCGCGATCGCCCAACATCCATCGACCGCCCCTGCGGGCTTATCCTGAATGACCTTGTCACGCGCCGAAAGATCGGACGAATCCGCGTTGACCGCCTCCACCCACGTGATGAATGTGGACCAGGTGGTTGCGAACGGACCGGGTTGCCGCGCCACATCACGTGGTTGGCCGCATTGCCGTTGGCCTGCGCCATTCGCTCGCGCATCGCGAAGTGGTACCACTCATAGTGATACCCGCCGTCGTCGTTGTAGATGCCGCTGATGTCGAACACCGGGATCGAGGCGAGACCGCCGTTGCCGCCTAGCTGAAGTCCGCTTTGTTGCGCGCGTTTGATCGCGCCGAGGTCGCCGACAACCCTGTTGGGAACGTAATTCGCGTCCTGATCGTAGCCACCGATCTTTTCATTCAGGTTCAAGAATTGCGTGGTCGTGATCACGCCCGCATTGAGCGCCCCAAGCCCGTATTGCACGCCGACGTTGTCGAAAGGACGCAGCGCAAACCCGGTGATTGGGTTGACGCCGTACATATTGCGGTTGTGGTCATAGACCGTCGGCCGCGCGCCGCCGGGGTTGGTCACTGGGTCATAGCGAAGGGCCACCGGGACGGCGGGATTCCAGACGGCCGACGCATATCCCGCCACGTCCACGCGCCCGGGAACTGGGTCGGTGCGCCCTGACTGGTTGGCGGCGTCGTACCAGGCCTGGTGGCCCTTGTATCCAGAAACTGCCACTTGCTGCGCGTCGGTAAAGCCCGCCGGGTCGGTAACCGTGAAGTAATGCGTCAGCAAGTGCCCATCGGAGCCCGAGAAGGCAATGCCGAGGGGATCCGGGAACGTGCAAGCAATGAGAATCCCTTGGAACAATTCGGGAATTCGATCGACGAGCTGGCTGCTGCCATAGGAGCCGCCGGAGCACCCTTGACTCACCGTGTAGACCGGCACGCCGTAGCTCTCGACGAAATGCTCCTTGCTCATCATCGCGGCTTCACTCGCCAGCACCGCATTGCAGCTGTTCGAGTGGTGCTGCAGCGTGTTGGTAAACAGCGCGTAGCCTTCACCGAGCCGTGTCGGGCTCAGAGATCGAAATCCATCCCCGCGAAGGCCAGGCTGCCTTCCGCTGCTCCCTGGATGTACCAGCCGCCCGGACAGCCGAAACCCTCGATTGCGATCAACCGCTTGTTCCAACCCTTGGGCGGCGATACCACGCCGGCGCTGGATCGGACGTGGGTCGTGCAGGATCGCGGCCTGATAAATACCGCGATCAATCGTGCCCGTCTCCACGCGTACGACGAAATTGACCGTCGCTCCCGTGAGTCGTCGTCGTCTTTGACACGTCACTCGGAAGACTCGTGGTGCTCGGCAGCGGCTTGAACGCCGTACCCCCCACCGGCATGTAGAGATAAGTAATCTTGGTCGGTGCGGAGCAATCGAAATCGATCGGCGGCCCGACTTGGTTCCGTCGGGGAGCGCGAAATCCTGGGTCTGGCAAATGAACGGCACTTCGATGCGGCCCGGAGATGATCGGCCCCGTGATCGGATAGTTGACGATTTCGAGCGTCTGATCCTTGATGCCCGAGGAGCCGTTGCCCTGGACGCGCAGAGCGTTCTTGCCGATCGAAAGCCCCGTCACCAATCCGACAAGAGTGTTCGGATCGCCTCCCGGGCGGAATGCGCCGGACACGTCCTGACCGTTCAGCGTGATGACGAGTGGATGGTTCTTATTGTCGTGCTTGAATGTTATCTGCACGAGCACGTTGCCTCCGCTGACAAGGTCTGGGGCAGCGGAGAGGGTTTGGATGCCGAAATCCTGCGCGTCGTCTGGCCCGCCTTTCGCGTTGGCGATCGGTGCGAAGCGCAATGAAGACAAGCCGCGAGGAAGCTGATCACTTGCGCAGCGACCGACTGCCGCTGACGACTCTTCACGCACCGTCGCCGAGCTTCATTTGCGAGTTTGCCAGTGGCCGTAGTCTTCATGTTGCCTCCTGTTTCCCGAGTTAAGAGCAAATCGAGCTTTGACGAACAATACATATTGAGGTCGCGCGGCCTCGTCCCCATACGTCGAAGTTTTGTACCGCTTTCACCTGCGCTCTTGCTGCCGTCAGTGCCCAAGCGACATGGAAATCTCCTCCTGCACAGCGCCGCGCATCATCGCAGCGCCGATTTGTGCACCCGCCTGATCCTGAGGCAGGATTGTCGACGCCAAGATTGCGCACTACGGATTATTTCGGGAAAGAACGATGGGAGGCTAGCGCGGCACACTGACGAATTGCTTACGGAGGGCGCAAGCGTGTGGCAATTCCGAGAGCAAGGCCGCAAACGAGACGCTCAACTCGGCGCCAAGCGTCCGCTATGAAGCGAATTGCGAGGCGGTCGCGACGGACCGCTTGTGATGTTACCCACGAACGGTGGACAGTCCGATCAGGCGCGTGGTTGATTCCTCGAAAGCCAGCGGAGCCACGTAGTTGATGGTGGAGTGGCGGCGCTGGCGGTTGTAGAAGACTTCCATGTAATCGAACAGGCTGGCGCGTGCTTGGTCCCTACTCTTGTAGTCGCAGTGCATTACAAGCTCCGTCTTCAGGGAGTGGAAGAAGCTTTCCATCGGCGCGTTGACGCTCCTATGTCAAGTTTGCCGCGAGCAGCATCCGTCAAGATCCGCAAGGATCAATGGATACAGTTCGCGCACGATGTAGCGTTTGAGACAACGCTGGATTTCCTTCGTTGACAGACCTTCGGCGGTGCGGCGGGCAACGTACGCGCGGGTTCGCGGGTCACTGCGCATCCGTACCATGGAGATCGTCCACAGCGCGTTGTTGGCCGCGCGATCGCCGCCTCGATTGAGTCGATGGCGCGTCGTCTTCCCGGAGGAGGCCTCCAAGGGGCTCACGCCGCACAATGCGGCCAGTGCCGCTTCGCTGCGCAACCGGTCCGGATTGTCGCCGGCGGTTACCAACAAGGTCGCGGCCGATTGCGGACCGACACCGAATTGGGCAAGAAGTCGGTGGCCCGCGCCGTTTCGTGAGCTCGTCCAGCGCCGCATCGAGCTCGCGCAGCTCCTTCGCCAAGCTCATCCAGCGTCTTGCAAGCAGACGAAGCGTCTTGGTCAACGCCTTGAGCAGTGGCGTATCGCCAATCGGATCGCAGCCGAGCGCAACGCGCGACGCACTCTTCCGGTTTGACTTTCCAGAGCGTGGCGCGAATCGCCTCCGGGGCGGTCACCAGCAGTGCCCGCAATTGATTGATCGCCTGAGTCTTGGCCTTCACTGCACTGCGCCTGGCCATCCGATCGCACGCATAGCTTCAACCACGCCCGACTGCGACTTTGGGACCGCATTCGCGTCACCGGCAGAGTACGGCGCGTGCAGCACTCTCGGCATCGGTCGGATCGCTCTTGCCGCGCAATCTACGACGGGACCGATCCGGGCGATTGATCTCGAACACCTTTACGCCGCGCTCGTGCAAGTGCCGAGCCAGTCCAGCACCGTAGGTGCCGGTACCTTCAACGCCAGCCCGGCTGAGTCGACCGAACGAGCCCGCCCATTCAACCAATTGTTCATATCCAGCCGCCGTGCGTCGGAAACGAATGTGTCGCAACGACGTGACCGACCTCGTCGATCAACACCGCCACGTGCAAGTCGAGATGCGTATCAACACCGAGAATGACTTCGTGCCCTTCCATCGGGAGGCTCATGTCCGTTCTCCTGAATGTGTGGCAACATTGCCAACCCCAATCGCAGGACAGGACACTCACGATGCAGCAACAAAGCTCCTATCAGGTCACCGACGACGGGCCCGGCAACGCCGGGGAACGCCGGCACCCAATCGACAGGTCAATGCAAAGGCAGTCAGCCAATCCCAGCACGAGTCAGACTGGGCCGGACGTTCAACGCCATCGTAGACTGAGTGTCCCAGCAATTCCCCTTGCGGCTCATGCTCTGGCGAATCCCGTGCTTCCTGATGAGGTCCAGGTAGATCGAGGTTGCGTAGGTTGAGCCTCGATCGGAGTGCACGAGCTCGGGAACGCCACGTCTGGAAATTGCCATAGCGAGCGCGTCGGTGGTCAACTGGCCGCCCAGCGTTTGGCTCATGGCCCAGCCCACAATGGCCCGGGAGTACACATCCAGAACGGCCGCCAGGTACAGCCAGCCCTCGCGTGTTGGGATGTAGGTCACATCGCTGAGCCAGCAAGCATTGGGCCGCTCGGCTTTAAAGCACCGCCTGACCAAGTTGGGTAAGACCTCCTTCGTATTGCGCGAGTCGGTCGTTACCCGGAAGTGCCGGATCGCCTTGGGCACAATCTGCGCTCTGCGCATCAGCTTGGCGACCGTGTTGCGACAGCAGGCAATCCCCTGAACCGAGAGCTCCGCGTGCACTCGCGGCGCGCCATACGTCTGGCGGCTGGCAAGGTGGACTTCCCGGATCTTGGTGGTCAGAGACGATTGCCGCTCATCCCGGGCGCTGGGCGGCCGGCTCCGGGCTGCGTAGTACCCACTGGGTGAAACGCGCAAGGCCCTACACAGCGTACGCACCGAATGCTGCCGGCGCTGGCATTCGACAAAGGCGTACTTCATCTCGACGCCTTCGCAAAGTAGATGGCCGCTTTTTTTAAAATCTCGTTCTCCTCCCGCAGCCTGGCGTTCTCACGCCGCAGCGTCCCGAGGTCTTGCTCAGCCGTGGCGAGCTCTTGCTTGGGAACGCCGTTGCGCTCCTCTTCCTCGAAGTCCAGGCGCCACTGGCGCAACTGGTTTACCCGAACGCCCAGTTCCCGCGCCACCTTGGCCTTGGTCTTATCTCCAACGGCAGCCAATCGCACCGCTTCAAGCTTGAACTCCCGGGTATGGTGCCTGCGTTCCTTGCGTTCCATGACACAGCCCTCCTAAGGCCATTGTGCCTGTCTGGAACTGTCCACGAAACGTGGGTAACTTCAAGAGCAGACTGTCACCAACGA
>CAVZAE010000009.1:0-210245 GCA_963773195.1 uncultured beta proteobacterium | reverse complement strand
TGGCTGAAGGCGATGTCGCAGTGGCTGGACGAGCATCGCGAGTTGATCGGGCTGGCGGCGGAGGATCTGCGCCAACACGGCGTTCCGGAGACCGGGCGCAGAAGGCCTGCCGGCCGAGTTGCTGCGCGCTTCTCAAGCAGCATCGCCAACGGCGCCAACCTGCTGAACCTCAATCCATTCTGGCAGCGCATCGTCACCCGGGCGCTGATCATGTCTATTTCGACACGCTGCGGCGAAGGAGGCGCTGAGCGCCGGAGTTGACCGACCGCCTGCGACGATCTCATCGCGCATCGGCGATACATCCTACGGAACGAAACATCCGTCCGTTGGTCAAACAGAGAATCCCTGCTCAGCCCGCATGGCATTGGCCTCTGGCACAAACGGCCGGAGTTCGGACGTATTGCGGACGAAGGGGACCTTGGCCTTGAACGCCTCAATTGGGCGGACACCTTCCGATTCCGCGGGCGTCACGAACGAGACGGATGTGCCAGATTGCGGACGTAGGCGGAAGCCGTTCGTCGCCCGGGCGATGACGGCGTTGCCACGCTGGCGAATTCACTAGACAAACGTTCGCCACATTTTGAACGCCCCGCCAGAGCTCCGCCTGGGCAAAATAAGCAGACACCTTGCGAAGGATCTCATTCGCCTGCCGGAGTTCTCGGTTCTCACGCTCCAGCGCCTTCAGACGTTCGGTAATTTCGGTCGGAACGCCGCCACGTACGCCGCTATCGATCTCTGCCTTCTTGACCCATTCATTGAGGGATTGGGCCGTGCAACCGATCTTCGTGGCAATCGAAGTCACCGTCGCCCACCGCGAGGGATGATCCTTCTCGTGATCGAAAACCAGCCGAACGGCGCGCGTGCGCACTTCGGGGGAAAACTGGGTTCGTCGTCTTGCTTGCCATCGCTCCACCTTCTCAAGGTTCGGAGCCTCCGGCAAACTCGGGGCGGTTCAGAGACCGGCGGGTGCGGACCCTGCTATATGAGGCCGCCAACGTCATGCTGACCCGCTACAAGGGCCAGCTCAAGCTCAAGGACTGGGCCTTCGCCATCGCCAGGCGATCGACCATGCGCAAGGCGCGCGTCGCTCTGGCGCGTCGCCTCGCCATCATCATGCACGCCATGCTGCGGGACGGAACGGCGTTCATCTCGGCGTAGGCCTACCGACCACTGAGACAGGAGACCGCATCGAGCTCCCGCAAGGAGCGACGCCCGAGGGAGGGAACAGACGACGGCGTGGATTTTGTAGCCAGCCGGCACCACCAGCCGACTGCGTTTTCAACCTTGCCGCCCTGTCCCAGCTTACCCCATCAAGCGCCAGCGAGCGCGCAGAGAACGCAGGCATCCCAAGGCGTCGATAACCCGGAAGAGCCTCCGCCCCCCTTGACCCATTTGAGAACAGTATCCGCAATAACCGGTCATTCGTCGACGGCTAGGCGATCGGTAAAATTGACCTCTCTTGGTCGGTGCCGGTGTGGAAGGAATGCACCAAGCGGACATCCGCAGCAACGCGGATCGGTGCATTACCGTGGCGAGATCCGATCGGTGACTCGAGAGACGAAGATTATTTCACTGCTTGCTCAAGATAGTTGGCGAAGACGCGCGCCTTCTGTGAGGGCCGCCGGCCGGCGGGGAACACGACAAAGGCGACGATCGGATCGAGCGCGTAGTCCGTCAGCACTTCCGTGAGCGCGCCCGAAGCAAGCTCCTCCGCGCACATCCAGATCGACGCGACGGCGACGCCAAGGCCGGCGGAGGCGCAGGCGACGACGCCCGCGGCCGAGCGCGCGTGAACTCTTGGCTCGACGGGCGCGACCTCGGTCCGACCGTCCCGGCGCGCGGCCCAGCTGTGCTCGCCCGGCGCGGCAGGACCGCCGCCGATCACATCGTGCTCCGCAAGATCGGCGAGGCTCTTCGGCGCACCCCGCCGCGCCAGGTAGGATGGCGCGGCGACGAAGAGACGCCTCGCGCTTTCGAGCTTGCGCGCCACGAAGCTCGAGTCCGGCTGCTCGCCGACCCGGAGCGCAAGTTCGGCGCCTTCGGCGATCAGATTTTCGTAGCGGTCCGACATGATCAAATCGATCTTCAAGCGCGGGTGCTGATCGAGAAAGGCGGGGAGAAGCGGCGCGATCCGCCGCGCGCCATAGGTCGTCGGCAGCGCGACGCGCAGGACGCCCGAAAGCCGGTCGGCGCCGCGCGCCGCGTTCTCGGCGTCCTCGACGGCGGCGAGCGCGTCGCGGGCCCGCGCGAACAGCGCTTCGCCAGCGTCTGTGGCGGAGAGTTCCCGCGTCGTCCTCGCGATGAGCTTGACCCCCAGCCGCTTCTCCAGCGCGGCGACCGCGCGCGAGGCGGAAGGCTGGGTCAGGCCGAACTCGCGCGCTGCTTTTGAAAAGCTGCCGGTTTCGACGGTCCGGACGAAGAGAGCGAGTTGTTGGAGCCGGTCATTCATACGCATGCCGCATTTATCTTATACCAATCGCGCCGCTGGTGGCCACTTTTGCATGACCTAACTCTCGGTCAACCGTCAAAGCCTGCGGTAGCGCAGGCCGGGCGGACCAGAGCAAAGGAGGCAATCATGGGCGAGCTGATCGGGAAGGTCGCAATCGTCACTGGGGCTTCGAAGGGGATCGGCGCGGCGATCGCGCGCGCCTTCGCCAAGGCGGGGGCGGCGGTTGCGGTCAATTACGCTTCGAGCAAAGCCGACGCCGATCGGGTGGTGGGCGAGATCGTCAAAGCCGGCGGCAAGGCCGTCGCCATCCAGGCGGATGTCGCCAAGCGCGCCGACGTGCAGCGTCTGTTTGCCGAGACCAAGGAGAAGCTCGGCCGGCCCAGTGTCCTTGTGAACAACGCCGGCGTGTACAGCTTCGCGCCGCTCGAGGCGGTGACCGAGGAGGATTTTCACCGTCAGTTCAACACCAACGTCCTCGGCGCGATCCTCGCCACGCAAGAGGCCGTCAAGGCCTTCAGTGGCGCGGGCGGCAGCGTGATCAACTTCAGCACCATCGCGAGCACGAATCCCTCGCCGAACACCCTCGTCTATTCCGCCTCGAAGAGCGCGATCGACACGATCACGCGCGAGCTCGCCACTGAGCTGGCCGGCAAGGGAATCCGGGTCAACGCCATCGCGCCCGGCATGACCGAGACCGAAGGCTTCGCAGCGGCGGGCTTGAGCGCCGAGAGCGCGAAGGCGCTGGGCTTCTCCCTGCCGATGGGGCGGCTCGGCCAGCCGGAGGACATCGCGCGGGTCGCGCTCTTTCTCGCCTCCGACCAATCCGGCTGGGTGACCGGCGAGCGCATCTCGGTCTCCGGGGGGACAGAGGTGACGGCCCGCGCGGGCTTTCGAGGCGCGCGCTTGGGCTGGGGCGCGGCCGATTTCAGGAAGACCGCGGCTCCGAAATTGGACGCCGGCATCAGAAGCCGACACTATCTGATCTAAAACTTGTGCTAGCGGATGGCGAAAAGACCCAGTGCGGCGCGTCGGGCGCTCCAGGCTTCTCGGCGATGTCGAGCCTACCCGAGAGATCGTCATGGAAATGCATCAGGTTCGTTATTTCCTCGCGGTGGCCGAGGAGCTGAATTTCACGCGCGCAAGCGAGCGGTGCAATGTGACGCAACCCTCGTTGTCGCGCGCCATCAAGCTTCTCGAGGAGGAGCTTGGAGGCCTGCTCTTTCACCGCGAGCGCGAATCGACACGCCTCACGGATCTTGGCCACATGGTCCGTCCACATCTTCAGTCGGTTTACGACCACTCGAGGTTGGCGAAGCGCCTGTCTCAGGAGTTCGTGAGAAAGTGGCCGCTCAAACTGGGGATCATGAGCACGATCTCGCCAGACGAGATCGTCGATCTCATCGCCAATATTCGAACCCGCCATCCTGAGGTGGAGCTGAGGCTTTGCGATGCGAATGCAAAGGATCTGCGCGCGCGTCTTTTAGCTGGCGATCTCGAGGTCGCCATCTACGCTTTACCCGGCGAGGAACCCGACGAGCGCATTCACTCGATTCCCCTGTTTCGCGAGCAGATGGTTCTCGCCGTTCATCGCGACCATCGTCTCGCCAAGCGGGGGCGTTCCCCGTTCAGGAGATGAACGGCGAGTCCTATATCCATCGCATGAACTGCGAGTTCGCCGGTTACGCGGACGCAGATTCTCGCGCAGAAGGGAGTCACCTGCAAACCCGTCTATTGGAGCGAGCGCGACGACTGGACCTTGGCGATGGTCGCCGCCGGTTTGGGATTTGCATTCATGCCTGCAAACTCGGTCAAACACCCCGGCGTGATCGGTTTGCCGGTCGTCGAGCCCGAATTTTGGCGACAGGTAAGCCTTGTGAGCGTGCGAGGGCGTCGCTATTCGCCGGGGTCGGCTCGCTGGTGCGCGAGGCGATGCGGAAGACGTGGTTCGGCAAACAACCGAAGCCGGTGACGGATTCCGAGGGCGAGCTGGCGCCGGTGGGTACCGGCGAAGCGGCTGCATAGATCGCCCGGATCAGATCGATTGAGCGATGTCGCGTCGCAAGAGGCGCCGTGTCGCCCTGACGACGGCGCGACAGGCTGTATTGCGGCGGCTATGGTCCACGATGCGCGTGGCCGAATTTCACCTCGAGTGCCGTCACCTGCGTAAATCGCCCTCGCGCTCAGCGCCGGGTCGGCCTTCAGACGACGACTATTGCATGATTCGCCACAGCGCCGTTTTGCCGCGGAAACCGTCCCTGCGCCAATCCGCCCGCGCTCCTCGCCGAAGCGATCGTGCTCGATCGCAACCAGGCATTAGTTCCAGACGCAAAGGCGCCACCCGCATGGACAGAGCCCCCGATTTCCCGCGGATTCAGGTCGAAACGACAAGAGCAAGGTCTGACCAACCGGATTCCGCCCGGACAGTATGTGACGACGGATTTCCCGGTTTTATCGGCCGGACCAACGCCGCAAATCAGACTAGAAGAGTGGACCTTTGGGCTTCGCCTCAACGGATTGCAGCTCGGCAAGTGGACATGGGCTGAATTCCACGCGCTCCCCCAGACCACAATCAAGACCGACATTCATTGTGTCACGAAATGGTCGAAGCTCGACACGGTCTGGCAGGGCGTGACGTTCGACGACCTACTCGCGGCCGCCGCCGTCGGGGAGCCGCCGGCGCTTTACGTCATGGCGCACTCGGACGGAGGCTACACGACAAATGTCCCTGTCGCCGACCTTGTCGGCGGCAAGGGCGTGATCGCGACTCGCTACGACGGAGCGCCGATTCCACCCGCGCACGGCGGCCCAGCCCGACTTCTCGTCCCACATCTCTACTTTTGGAAGAGCGCCAAATGGGTGCGGAGATTGCGGTTTATGGAAGAGGACGAACATGGCTTCTGGGAGTCGTTTGGCTATCACAACCACGGCGACCCCTGGAAAGAGCAGAGATATGACGGCGATTGAGCCCTCCGCCGCCCCCGTGCGTAGGCTTGAGTGGCGGCGAGCCAAAGTGCGTCAGGTCGTCGTCGAAACGCCGCGCGTCAAAAGTCTTCTTCTCGAGGTCGCCGGATGGCAGGGACACCTAGCCAGGCCAGCATGCGGACATTCGGCTCACGGGCGAGGATGGCTACCAGGCGCAGCGCAGTTATTCGATCGCCTCGCCGCCCGAGGATGGATTGATCGCTTTGACGGTGGAGCGAGTGGAGAACGGCGAGGTTTCGCCATATCTCGTCGATGAGGTTCGGGAGGCCGACCAATTCGAATTGCGGGGGCCGATCGGCGGCTACTTCGTATGGAGCATCGCCATGGGCGGTCCTCTATGTCTCATAGCAGCCGGATCGGGAATCGCGCCCCTTATGGCGATGCTGCGTCACCGAGACAGGCAGAACAGCCGCGTCCCCGCCGTGCTCTTGCATTCGTCCAGGAACCTGGAAGACGTGATCTACCGAACAGAACTTGATGCAATGGCGCGCCGCGATCGCGATCTGCGCGTGGTCACGACGCTCACCAGAAAACAGCCGGAGGGATGGACGGGCTACCGGCGAAGGATCGACAAGTCGATGCTGGCCGACGCGTGCTTTCCACCCGACCGAAACCCAAAGACATATGTCTGTGGCCCCACGCCTTTCGTGGAAGACGTCTCGAGTTTTCTGGTGGAGCTTGGGCATGACGCTCGCACGATCAAGACGGAGCGGTTCGGACCCACCGGAGGATAAAGGCGATGACTGAGAACGATCTGGACTTCGTTCTGGATGGCAATGCCGCCGCAGGCGCTCTTTGCGAAGTCTTCGCGGCTGACGTGACGACCGCCCATATTCAATGCGACGCATGCGGCTCGGTCGGAGCAGTGGGTTCTCTGCGCTACTATGCGGCCCCGATGGGAGTCGTGCTGAGGTGCAGCAATTGCGCGGCCATCCTCCTGAGAGCAGTCCACACGCCGCGGGGACGCTGGCTCGAAATGAGGGGCGCGCACTCCCTCAAAGTTGCTCCCACTTGAGGGCCGAGACGCTTCCGCGAAAAGATTGAACGACTCCGTCAAACCGCCTTTTCGCCGGCTGTGACGTCTCAACGGTCTGCCCTCGGTAAGACGCCTCGGGTGGCAGGCGTTTCAGCTACTAGCCGGGCGCACGCCCATTGAAGCGGCGGAACACGTGTGGCGCCAGCTCGGTCGATCACTGATCCGAGCTCCAAGACGCTTGCGCTGGACGCATTCACAAACCCGCGGCGATTCGTCTCTATAGACGACGGCTATCGCATCGATTGCGAATAGGCATTTCACCTCGAACACGATGCCTGCGCCTAATTGGTCGGCGCGAAGGCGACGAGTCATCTCTTGAGCATCTCGCGAATGAACTGGATCGCTCCAAGAACAGCCGGCCAAATAACAGAAATCGCTTTTGCCGCTGCGGCTGAGTGAGTGCAACACAAGGAGTAACCCTATGAACACACCCAGTCCGGCTCTAACTAATTGCCCTAGGCTCAGGACCTATTAAATTTCTTGCATTGGGTTGGATTGGCTGATTCATAGGCGAGGCGAGGAGGCTTCGCCATGTCTGATTTGTTTTTGCTTTCTGAAGCGCAGATGCGCCGGATCGAGGGGTTTTTTCCGCTGTCGCACGGCATCGCGCGGGTGGATGACCGGCGGATTGTGAGCGCCATCGTGTTCGTGATCAGGAATGGGCTTCGCTGGCGTGACGCCCCGGGGGAGTATGGCCCGCACAAGACGATCTATAACCGGTTCATCCGCTGGAGCCGGCTGGGGGTGTTCAACAAGATCTTCGCCGAACTGGCGCGCAAGGGCGGCAAGGCTGAGCGGATCATGATCGACGCCACGCATCTGAAGGCGCATCGCACCGCCGCCAGCCTTTTAAAAAAGGGCCTGTTCCCCGACGTATCGGACGCACGAAAGGGGGCTTGAACTCCAAACTTCACGCGGTTTGCGACGGCAAAGGTCGACCGCTCGTGATGTTGCTCAGCGAAGGCCAGATGAGCGACTTCAAGGGCGCGGCGTTGATGCTGCCCGCCATGCCTGGAGCCAAGGAGCTTCTCGCCGACAAGGGCTATGACGCCGATTGGTTCCGTGAGGCGCTCGCGAACCGCAAAATCGCCGCCTGCATCCCCTCAAAATCCAACCGCAAAGCCCCGATCCCCCACGACGCCGTCCTCTACAAACAGCGCCACAGAATCGAGAACATGTTCGGCAGGCTCAAGGACTGGAGACGCGTCCACACCCGATACGACCGTTGCGCCCACGCCTACTTCTCGGCAATCTGCATCGCCGCAGCTGTCATCTTCTGGCTGTGATCAATGAGTCCTGAGCCTAGCAAGGCGAGGGCCAAGGCAAGTCTAGTCAAGACCGCGGCACTGACTGTCGCCGTGATCGGGGCCGCGACGGCATCAGCGTTCGCGCAGAATCTCGAAACCCAGGAAGTCCAGCCGGCACCGGCGGCGATCGGGGCCGATGTGCCGGCGACCTATTTCGGTCCGCAGCCGTCTCAGGTGCAGCGCGAACTCGTCGGTGAGTACCAGAACCTGAAGTCTGGCAAGATCGATTTCGACAAGGGAACCATCACCCTGCCTCTCTACCAAGGCGCGATGAAGAGCGGCGAAACTGTTTGGTACGTTGTCACCGACACCGACGATAAGGGCAACGCTGAACAACTCGGCCTCAATTATTCGCCGAAATTGACCTTTGCAGACGTCGGCCGCGCGGTTCGAAACGCGACTCTGGACAGCAAGTTCAAGCTGATTTTCGACGTTGGCACGGTCGATTTCTCGCCGAAACGGAGCGTGACGCCAGGCGACGCTCCCAATTTCTTTCCCCCAAGCAGTTTCAGCCAAGCGGCGTTGGCGACAAGGATTACACCCCGCTTGTCAAGATCACCAACGCTGGCGGACACATCTACAACGCGCCGGTGGTCGCCTATAACGTGTCAGCGGATGTCCTCAACCAATTCTGTGACGGAAACCCTGACCATGGTCTCGTCCATCAGAAGGTGGTGAAGATTTGCCCGCGTGACCAGACGGTCACGATGATGCTCACCACTGGATTTAGTTTCGCCAAGCCAGTGCTTTACCTCTCGACCGACACCAACAACAAGCTGACCGCAACGTTGGAGGACGCCACCTACGCTCCGGGGCTGGAGGATATCAATGGCGGCGCCGACGACAGCCTCTTTAGCCCGGTCGAGCGCATTTTCGTGTTCGCCAATGGTCCAACCGGCAAGGACAATCCGCAGCGTCAGGGCTTGAACAGCGCGCTGTCTGACAGCGGCTCTCCGCTGAATGTGCTCGGCGGCATTCCCACCGTCGCAACCGACTACAGCCCGATCTGGGATCTCAATCCGTCGGTATGGACCCAAAGAGCGATCGAACTCGGCTACCGGTCCCGGATGACCGAGGAATTCTCGATCCTCGGCATGGTGCAGAAGGGCTGGGTCACTGGGCTCGACGGCAAGAAGTTCGGATCGGTCGGCCTCGTGGTGGACTGCCCGATCGTCTATCGCTTCCTGTGAGCGGGCGTCGCAGCATGGGAGTCCGGCGCCTCACTGGGCTCCCTGGTTCCTTTCCATCCAAGGCCGTTGGGAAAGCTGTCATGCACGTTGTCGGGCGCCTTCTCCTCAGCTCGTTTGTCATCACGTTCGTTGGCGGACCCGCGCAGAACGCGGTGGCGGCCGAGGCAGTGCTGCGCGCCGGAGAAGCGACAGGACCGAACGCCGTATTCGCCTTCGACAAGGCGAAGCCCCACATGATCGTGGTGCGCACAACCCAGGTCGGGGTCGCCGGCTCACGGATCGAGGTGTTCGTCGACAAGGCCAAGACGCCGGCGTTTCGCCACCTCTTTGCGGCCGGCGAATGCAAGTTCGGCGATATCGGCAGCAAGTGCGAGGTGATCGTCCCGGCGTCCAACCCCGCTTATGCGGCGATCCTCGCTCAGTTCAAACACGGCCGCGTGGCCAGGGTCACGGTCGACGACGCGGGAGCCATGAAGATGGACCAGACGGCGTCGCTCGCGGGCTTCACCAAGTCGCTGCGTTGAAGCCGGCTTGGCGAAGGGCGAGCCGCGCCGGCGAAGGGCCGGGCTGTCACAACACCGGGAGAAGAGCCATTGATCAGGGGTCTTTTGTGCGTCGCCCTTAGCCTGATCCTCGTGACGCGCGCGTCGACGGCAAGCGCCGCCTCGATTGTAACTGAGTGGCTCGACCAGGCGCTGCCCTACGCGCAGGAAGTGGCGTGGGAGCCGACGGTCGGCGCGCGGTTTTTCGCTATCCTCCAGACGGCGATCTACGACACCTGGACCGCCTACGATCCCATCGCCGTGGGGGTCGTCTCGGGGACCGCCCTCAAGGGACAAGGCGGTGCCGAGAACGAAGCGAACAAACGCGAAGCGATCAGTCACGCCGCCTTCACCGTTTTCGCGACGTTTGCGCCACAGCATCGGCGCGCGCTCATCGAACGCATGGAGGAGCTCGGCTATGATCCGAACGCCCACACGCCTCCGGCCAAGATCGGGCGGCGGGCTGCTGAAGCCGTTTTCGCCGACTGCCGCGACGACGGCGCGAGCGAAGCCAGCAACTTCGCCGACACGACTGGCTACCAACCACGGACGTCCGGACCGCCGGACGCCTGGCGGCCGATTGAATCGTTTGGAAGGCGGCAACTTCCGACGACCCCGCAATGGAGCCGCGTCATGCCCTTCTCGCTGGCGCGCGCCGACGAATTCCGCCCCATTCCGCCGCCGGCCCCCGGATCCGCCGAATGGTCGCGGGCAGATCGACGTGTTAATCAAGACGAGCGGCGCGCTGACCGACACAGAGAAGGCGGAGGCGGAATATTGGGGGATTTTTGGCATGGCTCCCGCGCCGGAACTGATCGAAATGACGAAATTCGTCTCCGACACCAATGATCTGCGCCTCGACGACGACGTCAAGTTGTTCTTCGTCGCCAGCAACGCGATCTTCGACGCCTCGATCGCCGCCTGGGACGCCAAGTATGCCTACGATTATGTGCGCCCGATCACCGCGATTCGCGGCTCGGCGACGCGACGATAAGCGGCATGGTGCCCCCGCTCTCTATCCGAAGCACTGGCCTCTTCCACGCCGGCCGCGAAGGAGGACGCTGAACATTCCGTCATCCTTCCGGCCGGACTATCAGAGGTGCCGGCAGCCGATTGGGAGCCGTATTTGCCCACGCCGCCATTCCCCTCTTACATTTCTGGCCATAGCGCTTTCACCGCGTCCTGGGCTCGCGCGATGGAGCTGGCGATCGGAAAGCCGGACTTCAATTTCAAACAGACGGTGAGGCATCTCTACGTCGAACAGCGCGAATTGGCTGAGCCGGTCGCGCTCTTCTATCGAACCTTCGCGGCCGCTGCCGAAGCGGCCGGAATATCGCGCGTCTGGGCCGGGGTTCACTGGCCGGCGGACAATGAGCGCGGCCTCGAGCTCGGCCGCAAGGTCGGCGAGAGCGTCTGGCGGCGCGCTGAGCAGTTCGTGCTTGGCACGGCGTCCCCAGCCTCCGCCGTATTCGCGAGTCTCCGCGCCGTCCTTTCCGGTTCCACGACACGGTTCGGACCACCCCGCCCATTTTGACGCCGCTTCGGGCCTCGCGATCGACTTGCCCCCTCAAGGAGCGGGCGTGTGGCAGAGCATCGTGGCCGACGCGATGCCCGCCGGCGCATACGAACTGAAACTCAAGGCCAAGGCGACCGGCGATGCGCCAATTCGGCTCAAGGTCGCGATCGAACCCGGCGAGAGATCGCAAGCCCCTCTCGCAGAGGCCGAGGCGGCCATTCCCACGACTGGCTCCGACAGCGTCTTGACCATTCCTTGGACGAGCGGCGGAGCCCAATCGTTCAGGGTGTCGATCGAAGCGCGCGCCGATGATAGCGGTGCCCGGCTGCTCGTCTCAGCCATCAAAGCTACACGGGTGTGGCCGATTGTGGCCGGGTCGCCCCGTTACTACGAGCCGAATTCCGCAGGTCAGCCGGAGTAAAGATGTCCTCGAATGATCTGAGCGTGGTGCTCGTCCATGGCGCCTGGGCCGACGGGTCGAGCTGGGCGAAGGTGATCGCGACGCTCGCGGCGAGCGGCGTCAAGGCGGTCGCCGCGCCTCTGCCGCTGACGTCGTTCCACGACGACGTCGCGGCGCTCGACCGGACGCTCGAGCGGGTGGAGGGGCCCGTCGTCCTCGCCGGCCACGCCTATGCAGGCGCGGTCATCGGGGCGACGCGCAGCGAGAAGGTGAAGGCGCTCGTCTATGTGGCCGCGCTCGCCCCGGACGAAGGCGAGACGGTCGCGGACGTGTTCTACTCGCGGCACGCCGCATCCGCAGGCGCCCAAGCTCGCGCCGGACGCGCACGGTTTGATCTATCTGCCCGAAGCGGCCTTCGCCGCCGCCTTCGCGCAAAATGCTTCCAAGGAAGAGCTGGCCGTGCTGGCGGCGGTCCAGCGGCCGATCTCGCCCGCCTGCATCACTGTCAAGGTCGGGCGGCCCGCTGTGGAAGGACCGGCCGTCCTGGTTCCTCGTCGCCGAGCAGGACCGCATGATTGTCGAAGACAATCACCGCTTCATGGCCGAGCGGATGAAGGCTCGGATTCGGTCGCATCCTGTCGATCACACGCCGCTCGTGACCGCGCCCTCGACCGTCGTCGACATCATCCGCGAGGCGATCGACGAAACCGTCAAAGGCTGAGGCCGCTCACCATTTTGAGCGAAAGGACAAGCGTCATGACCGCCATCCATTATCGGACCGCCAAGGTCGACGGTCGCAATGTCTTCTACCGCGAAGCGGGCGCGCCGGGCGCGCCGAAGCTGCTGCTGCTGCACGGCTTCCCGACCGTCCGGCCATATGTTCCGCGACCTCATCCCGCTGCTCGCCGACCGTTTCCATATCGTCGCTCCCGATCTCCCGGGCTTCGGCAACTCCGATATGCCGGACAAGGCGAACACGTTCGACCAGATCGCGGAGACGATCGACCGCTTCACCGAGACCATCGGCTTCGACCGCTACGCCGTCTACGTGTTCGACTACGGCGCGCCGACCGGTTTCCGGCTTGCGGTCAAGCATCCGGACCGGATCACCGCGATCATCTCGCAGAACGGCAACGCCTATGAGGAGGGCTTGAGCGACGGATGGAACTCCGATCCGGGCCTATTGGAAGGACCCGTCCGAGGCCAATCGCGAGGCGCTGCGCAGCTTTCTCAAGCCGGAGACGACGGTCTGGCAATATACGCATGGCGTGCCCGACCCGACGAGGGTGTCGCCGGACGGCTACTCGCTCGACAATTTCTATATGTCCCGACCCGGCGTCGCCGAGGTGCAGCTCGACCTGATGGGCGACTACAAGAGCAACGTCGCGCTCTATCCGACCTTCCAGCAATATTTCCGCACTCACAAGCCGCCGCTTCTGGCGGCGTGGGGCAAGAACGATCCGTTCTTCCTGCCGCCGGGCGCCGAGGCGTTCAAGCGCGACATCCCGAACGCGATCGTGCGCTTCTTCGACACTGGACATTTCGCGCTGGAGACGCACGCGCCGGAGATCGCGGCGGCGATCCGCGAGTTCCTTCCCCGCTGACCTCCGTTTCGAACCGGGAGACGACGGCATGGAGAAGTCGGTCGCAATCGTCACCGGCGCGAGCCAAGGCATCGGTCGGTCGACGGCCATTCGCCTCGCGCGCGATTTCTCGGCGCTCGTCCTCGTCGCGCGGGACCGCGCCAACCTGGAGAGCACGGCGGAGGCGGTGAAGGCCGCGGGCGCAGAAGCGCTCGTCATCGACATCGACCTCTCCCAGCCTGAGGCCGCCAAGACGTGGTCGATCAGGCCCTGGCCGCGTTCGGCCGAATCGACGCGCTTGCTCAATATCGCGGGCGCGGTTCCGCAGATCGACCTGTTCGAGATGACCGACGCGCAATGGGAGGCGGGCCTGGCGCTGAAACTGCACGGCGCGCGCCGGCTGACGATCGCCGCATGGCCGGCGCTGAAACCGGCCAAGGGCGCCGTGGTCCTGATGTCGGGCAACTCGGCGCTATTTCCGAAGGCGCCTTACGCGGCCGTCGGCACGATCAACGCCGCCATTGTCGCGCTGGCGAAGGCGTTCTCGGATCGTGGCATCGCTGACGGCGTGCAGGTGAACAGCGTCCTGCCCGGTCCGGTGATGACGGGTCGGCGCCGGTCCTACCTCGAGCACTGGGCGCCGCTGCATAACATGACGGTCGAAGAGGCGACGGCGAACTTCCCCAAGGAAGCGGGCATCGCCCGCTACGGCGAGCCGGAGGAGATCGCCGAGCTCATGGCTTTCCTCGTGTCGCCCGGCGCGCGCTGGATGACGGGCTCGACTCTGCGCATGGACGGCGGCGAAGTCAAGTCGATCTGACCAGGCCAAGACCAATGGGGGCGAACACCACCCCGTCGATGGCGGGCGCGCCGCCGCGCTCTTGATAAGCCCGCTTCTGCCCCGCGCCGTAACGCCGCGCCGCCACCCCACCCGTATCGTAATATCCGAGGTTTGGCAGCCCGGGAGCCTCGGCGCGATTCGCCCCCCGTCGATAGCCTCGAGAAATATCGACGGCTCTGGCAGGACCGGCAGAGACGCCGCGCGGACTATCATCTCTTCTGGCCTGCCAGACCTTACCGGGAAGACCAATCCATCCTCATTGCCGGCTGCGGGACCTCTCAGGCGGCCAAGCATGCCTTGCGCTGGCCTGCGGCTCAGGTGACCGGCATCGACTTCAGCGCAACGAGTGTGCGCTGCACCGAGGAGCTCAAGCGAAAATACAACCTGAACAATCTCCAGGTCCGCCAGCTTCCCATCGAGCGGGCAGCGATTTGGAGACGAGCTTCGATCAGATCGTCTGCACCGGGGTTCTCCATCATCTCGCGGACCCCGATGCGGGGCTCAGCGCTCTGCGCGGCGTGCTCAAACCGGACGGGCGCGATGCATCTCATGGTGTATGCGCCTTACGGACGGACCGGCATCTATATGCTGCAGGAGTTCTGCAGACGGATCGGCATCCATGCCACCGATGAGGAGATCCGGGATCTCATCGCGGCGCTCAAGGCGTTGCCACCCGGACATCCGCTGGAAAACCTGCTGCGCGAGGCGCCGGACTTCCGGCAGGAGGCGGCGCTCGCCGATGCGCTGCTGCACCCGCAGGATCGCGCGTATTCAGTGCCGCAATTATTCGATTTCATCGAAAAGGCAGGACTGACATTCGGCCGGTGGGTAAAACAAGCGCCCTACACCCCTCACTGTGGTGTCATGGCAAAGATCCCGCAGGCTTCCCGGCTGGCACAGCTTTCCCTCGCAGAGCAGTATGCCGCCGTCGAACTGTTTCGGGGCACGATGGTTCGCCACAGCGTGGTTGCTTACCGAGACGACAGCCCTGGCGGCCCGCAACCGATCAGTTTTGCCGGTGACGCCTGGCTCGGCTATGTGCCCATTCGCATGCCAGACACGATCTGCGTTCAAGAGCGGCTGCCTCCCGGGGCCGCGGCCGTTCTGATCAACCAGACGCACACCTACAGGGATCTGTTCATGCCAATCGATTCAACCGAGAAGCGTTTGTTCGATGCGATTGATGGGAACCGCAGCATCGGCGATATCGTGGAAAGAACGTTGCCATCCTCACCAACAAAATCGCAGCTCGACATGGCGCGTACCTTCTTTGAACGGCTCTGGTGGTACGATCAGGTCGTGTTCGACGCGTCGCGGTGCCGTGCACGAAGAGAGGAGACCTGAGATGTCGGAGATTCAGGAAATCCTGACCCGATTCTGGGACCAATTGATCGCGCAACCGAGCGGGCCTTTGGCGTTTCGCTTCATCCTCCAGCCCGTCATGGCGACCTATCTTGGCCATTCTCGACGGATTGAAAGATGCGCGGACCGGCCGGTCACCTTACTCGCGGACCATCCTGTTCGATCCATCCCAGCGGGCAGGCTACCTTCGCGAAGGACTGAAAAGAGTAAGCAGAGTCATCGTCTTTGCGTTTGTGATGGACGCGATCTATCAGTTCATTGTTTTGCGCAGGTTTTACCCGGGAGAAGCGCTGGTCACCGTGTTCGTGCTTGCGGTTCTTCCTTATTTGTTGATTCGCGGCCCGGTCCACCGCCTCGCGCGACGCTGGTAACCCTCATTGCAATTCCTGCTCTGCGACGGCGTGGTGGTCCGACCCGTTGCCGCGACATTTGCTACAACCACCGGCAGTTCAACGTCAACCTGAAGAAGACCCGATGCACATCCCCGCACGCACCTGATTCAGGTCTGCTCGTGCTCCTCGCGGCGGCCTTTGTCGCGCCTGCGGCATTGGCGCAGCAGCCGGGCGAAATGGAAGTCCGCCAGGGCGTGATCGAGCAGATCACCGATACGCAGCTCCCGACCAACCATCATCGCGGCCTCGGCGCGATCGTAGGCGGCCTCGGAGGCCTTGGCATCGGCAGCCTCATCGGCGGTGGCACCGGGCGCGACGTGGCGATGGTCGCCGGTGCACTGGGTGGCGCACTCCTCGGGAACAATGTGCAGAAGCGCTACGATCAACCCGTAGCTGGCCAGCAGATCATCGTGCGCGTGAAGAGCGGCGTTCTCGTTCAGATCACGCAGCCTGCAAACCCGAACCTGCGGCCCGGCCAGCGCGTGTACATCGAAGGTGCCGGCGAGGACGCGCGCGTGGTTCCGCAGTCGTAGCGCCGTCGAGGGAACGGCACAGCCGAATCGCTCATTCGAGAGCGCGGGCGTCACCGCCTTGATGGCGGCGCCAGGCAGCGGGATCGCCCTACTGGAACGGCTTCGCGCGCTCGATCAGCTCTTCGAGCCCCGGCTCGTTCGGATCCCGTGGCTTGCCGGGGTGGATGATCGCGACCTGGCAGACCTCGGCGGCCTCGACCAGCTGGCGAAATGTGCCCGCGGTGATGTCCTTGATGTAGGCCTGCTTGTTCTCGTTGTACGTGAACATCCGGTCGTTGATGGTCTGGCACTCGTTGCAGCTCGGGCAGCGCGACGTCTCGATCCATGCCTCGTCGGAGCTGGGTGCCGCGGCCTCTGCTTCCGCCGCGGGCGTGGCAGCGGTAGCGGCCGCAGGCGCGACCGCGCCCGCCGCCGTCGCGGCGGACGCGGCCTGCACTGCCTCCCCCTGAGCTTCCTGGTGCGCCGCCTCCCACGCGGCCCTTTCCCGAGCCAGCAGCCGCTCGGCGTGCGAATCATGGATGCCGGCATGCTCCTGCAACCGGTGCCAGAGCAGCAGGCAGCGGCGCGCCGCCTGCATGAGTCGAGCATCGGCGATGACGCGATGCAGTCGGTCACTCGGCATCGACAGCCCACACGTACGGGACTTGTTCCGTCGCCGTTCGTTGCTCGAGCGCGAGCCACTCGGCTGCAGGCAGCATCGCCGCGTTCCACCGCTCGCGCGGCACGACGGCAAAATGCGCGACGTAACGACGGTCGCACAAGGCAAAATCGACGTAGCTGAACGTCGTGTCCTCGCGCACGCGCTGGACGGCCTCGTCCGAGTATTCGAGCACGTCTGCCGGCCAGTCGGCATCGGCGTTGCGGTTGTGCTCGAGCGAGAATCGCGTCGCCCAGTTCGGGCCGGCCGCCGCATCGTAGACGAAGGCGGGAAAGGCCCGCGCCTCGCGCGCCGCCGCCGCGGTGAGGTACGGCGGCAAGTCGCCGGCTGCCGCGGGTGAGCCGGCGAACACGCTGAACAGCGCGGGACCGCGGCACGCGAGTCCGCGCTCGAGGCTCGCACGCATCGTGTAGAGGTCGGCACTCGTCGCCTGCAGCACGAACATCCCGCCCAGGCCCATTGCCGTCGTCGCGAGCCGCGCGCTGCGCACGCCGAACGCGAAGTGGCCGGTGCCGATCGACGCCTCCTCGAGCAGGTCGGTCTGCTGGACGAGAACCTTGACCGGGAGGCCCGAGGACAGCATCTCGATCAGCCCCGCGTTCTCGGGCGCATCGTTGCGTTCCGCGGGAATGCAGACGAGATAGCTGGGGAACAGCGCGAGATCGTCCGCCGTCAGCGCGTTCTCGTCGTAGCGCTCGAAGAACGCGTCGTGGTTGCCCTCGTCGTAAGCACCATTCGCCTCGAGCTCGGCGATTGCGATTGCCTTGACGACCTCAGTCAGTCGCGGGAGCCGCTCGCGGTAGGCCGCTGCCGCCGCCGCGCAGTCCGTGAACACGAAGTCCCAGTCCGCGACCGGCTCGTCATCGGGATCGGCGTAGAACGGCTGCCCGCCGAGGACGCCGAGCGCCCACTCGATGCGCCGGCGCCGAGCGGGCGGCAGTTCGTCCTTCGGCGCGCTCCGCGCGACGAGCTTCGACATCACGGAGAAATCGAAGACGTCGGCGTGCCCGCCGCCGATCGAGGCCGCGAGCGCCGCCGGCTGCTGCCCCGCCGCCGACCGTGCGAAGGCCGCGCGCCGGATGTCGGAGAGCTTCCGGATCAGAGTGTCGACCAGCGTCCGGAATTCCCGGGCCTTGTGCGATTGCGTGTGCCGCCACGCCTGCTTGACCAGGCGCATCGGCAGGGCGGGATCGCAGTCGCCGACCTCGCCGTCGACCGGCAGCGAGTCGCCCGCCTGCGCGAGGACTTGCCTAACGGTCTCGTCGCCCCCGGCGCTTACGCGTTGCGGCGGCGCGGGCCCAGAGTTCCGACAGCGTGCCCTTTTCGCCCGCGGCGACCATCGCGCGGAGCTCGCGCTCGAGCCGCAGCACGTGCTTGCGCAGCCGCTCGCCTTCGATGCCGCGCGGAGCGAGCTGCGTAAGGAGCGCGGTGACGACGCTCGACAGCGAATGGACGTACTCGCCGCCGTCGGCAGCTTCCGGAAACACCAGCGGAAAGTCGTAGCGCAACCGTGTGAGGTCGCGGTAGCCGGCCAGGAGCGCCGGACGCAGCGAGCCGATGTCGACCGGCGCCAGGCCGTCGCCTGCGCGGTTGCCGGTCATGTGGAAGACGTGCTGATCCTGAAATTTCGCCGCCATGTCCATAGGATGTCGCTTGTGCGTGTCGCCGCCGACCTCAGGCTGCGCGGGCGCGGGCACCCTCGTCCGGCCAGATCGTGACCTTGTCGAATTCGGCCTCGAGACCGGCGCGGACGCGTTCGGGAGTCCGCGGCTGCCCCGCATTGCGCAGGTCCTCGTAGCAGGGGATGTCGGGGTTTTGATAGAGGATGCCGACCGGGATCGGATCCTCGGTGGAAGCGATCTCGCGCGCCTTGTGGATGTCGCGCGGGTCGTGCTCGCGCTGGTTCTTGTAGATCCGGCTCGTTTCGGGCGAAAGCTGCAGCCCGTCCTTGTGCGCGAGCAGCAGCGTCTTCGCGGGGTCGTGCAGCCACGGCTCGAACATCTTCGGCAGGAACTCGGGGCAGCGTTGGATCACGCGGATGAACGAGAAGCCGCGGTGCCGGTACGCCTTGGCGATGATGTCGTAGAGCAGTTCCGGGATCCAGTCGACACCCTGTGCGACGAACGACGCGTTCTGCACGCCGAGCGTCACCGTCAACGGGTTCATCGCCTCGAGCACGGCGCCGCGCGGCGTTGTGTTGCTCTTCATGCCGTGCGGCGAAGTCGGCGACGCCTGCTTCTTCGTAAGCCCATAGACGTGGTTGTCGTGCAGGATCACTGTCAGGTTCATGTTGTAGCGGATCGCGTGGATCCAGTGCGCGGCGCCGATGCTGCAGCAGTCGCCATCGCCGGTGTTCACGAACACGGCGAGGTCCGGGCGTGCCATCTTGACGCCCTCCGCGATCGGGAACGCGCGACCGTGGATCCCGTGGAAGCCATAGGTCTTCATGTAGTGCGGGAAGCGCGACGAGCAGCCGATCCCCGACACGAACACCGTGCGCTCAGGCGCGAGGTCCTCGTCGCGGCACAGCCTTTGCACCGCGGCCAGGATCGCGTTGTCGCCGCAGCCGGAGCACCAGCGGGGGACGCCGCCCTGGTAGTCCTCGAGGTTGTGGTGGTCCTCGTGGAGCTTGATGATGCACTGGGTGACGGGGATCGCCATGGCTACTTTCCTTCGTTGAGCTTCGCGCGGATCGCCAGGACCACGTCGCCCGGCTTGATCGGCTGGCCGCGCGCCTCGCTCCAGCAGTCGATGTCGACCAGGAAGCGCGAGCGCAGCATCAGCGCCAGCGCCGAGTAGCGGCGGTTGTCCTCGTCGATCAGCTCGTCCTCGCGCCGGTCCGACCAGTTGCCTTCGATGGTCATGACCTTGCCGAATTTCCGCAGGATCTCGCGGATCCCCGACGGCATGGGCTGGATGAACCGGAGGTGCAACGACGACACCTTGAGTCCCTCGGCGCGCGCTCGATCGACCGCTTCCTCGATCACGCCCTTGTTACTGCCCCAGCCGACGAGCAGCAGGTCGCCCTCGGGGTCGCCGTGGACCGGGGGGGTCTTCAGGGTCTTCTGCAGCGCGGCGAGCTTCAAGCTGCGCGCGCGCAGCCCTTCCTCGTTGATCGTCGGGTCGTACGCGACCTTGGACAGCCGATCGTGCGCGAGCCCGGTCAGCGTGTGCATCCCGCCGGGCTGCCCGGGAATGAAGCGGTGCGCGATGCCGGTCACCGGATCCCAGTCGTAGGGCTTGGCGCCATCGGGGACCGGCGACTGGTCGAGCGGCGGTGCGAGCCAGTCCTCGGAGAAGCGCGGCCGCGGGAACGGCGCCTGCGCCGTAGCGAGACTCGCGTCCGACAGCACGACCACCACCATATTGAACGTCTCTGCGATCTTGCGCGCCGTGATCATCGAATAGAAGCAGTCCTCGATGTCGCGACACCGCAAGAACGACCTTCGGCGCGTCGCCGTGGCTGCCGTAGATCGCCGTCAGAAGATCGCCCTGCTCGACCTTGGTCGGCTGGCCCGTCGACGGACCGCCGCGCTGAACGTTGACGACGACGAGCGGGATCTCCGCCATGACGGCAAGCCCGAGCCCCTCCTGCTTGAGCGAATAGCCGGGGCCCGAGGTGATGGTGACAGCGCAGCGACCCGCGTAGGAGGCACCGATCGCGAACGCGCACGCGGCGATCTCGTCCTCCGCCTGGTGCACGAGGCCGCCGACCTTCTCGAAGACGTCGGACAGGTAGTGCGATGCGGACGTCGCCGGCGTGATCGGGTACATCGCGCAGATGTCCATGCCGGAGGCGAGCACGCCGAGCGCGATCGCCGTGTTGCCGTTGACGACGATCTGCGGCACCTTCGACTTCTCCGCCGGAATCGCATACTTGAAGTCGAGGTTCGCCTCGCCCCAGGCGAAGCCCGCCTCGAGCAGCTTCACGTTGGTCGTGATGACCTTCTCGTCCTTCTTGCCAAAGATGCGGGCGACCTGGTCCCGCGCGAGCTGGAGGTCGAGGCTGTAGATGCTGCACAGCATGCCCAGCACGAACATGTTCTTCCCACGGCGCGCGTCGGTCATCAGCGCGCGGCATTCGCGCTCGAGGGGAATCTCGATCAGCCGGTAGCCGGCTTCCTGCAGCGAATTCACCGTGTCCACGTACGACTTGACGATCTGCGGATCCTTGTGCTCGCGCCACGTCGACTCGAGCAGGATCGTCGCGTCGGGCTTGAGCTCGCCCGCGCGGACACGGCCCAGCAGCACCTGCTCGTTGAACGCGACGACGAGATCGGTGTGATCGCCACCGTTCGTGACCGCGCTGGCCCCAATGCGAACGCGGATTCCGGAGGCCCCGGCGACGCTGCGCGCCGGCGGCTGGATCTCGGCCGGGATAATCTCGACCGTCCAGATGCCGTTGCCGCTGCGGGCGGCGATCGCGCCCAGCGACTGGCCGCAGCGCTGCGCACCCTCGCCCGAGTCGCTGATCACCTCGACGATGTGCTCGGTCAGGATCTTGGCGCGCTTCGCGCCGGCCAGGCCGGGTCTGACGGGGCGTTCGATGACTGCGGCGTCGCTCATCACGTTACCTTCTCTTGACGGTGTGCCCGTGCGCCCGGCGGTCAGGCGATCCGCACGCGGGCGAAGCCGCGCTCATCGCGCGGGATGCCGAAGCGCGTCTCGGGCGTAGCGGACTCGTAGATGGACTCGGTGTCGCGCAGGCCGAGCCAGGCCTTCATGCCGCGCGCCGCCTTGCGGCCCGCGCCCATCGCCTCAATCACGGTCGCGGCGCCGGTGACGATATCGCCGCCCGCGTAGACACCGGCGATCGACGTCGCGAGATGCTCATCGGTCGCGATGTAGCCGCGCTTGTTGAGCTTGAGCTTCGAGGTCTGGCCGATGATCGGGTTGGCGTTGGTGCCGATCGCGAAGACGACCATGTCGGTCTCGAACTCGAACTCGCTGCCCGGCACCGGCACGGGGCGGCGACGCCCCGACTCGTCGGGCTCGCCCAGCTCCATCTTCACGCAGCGCAGGCCGCGTACGGTGCTGTTCGCATCGCCCAGGATCTCGACCGGACTCGCGAGCCAGTTGAAGTCCACCCCCTCCTCCTCGGCGTGATGGACTTCCTCGACGCGAGCCGGCGCCTCCTTGCGCGAGCGGCGATAGATGCAATGCACCGACTCCGCGCCGAGGCGCAGGGACACACGCAGCGCGTCCATCGCGGTGTTGCCGGCGCCGATGACAGCCACGTGCCTGCCGGGCTTCAACGGCGTGTCGAAATTCGGATAGTCGCGAGCGCGCATCAGGTTGCAGCGAGTAAGGAGCTCGTTCGCGGAGAGCACGCCGTTCAGCGACTCGCCGGGAATGCCCATGAAGCTTGGGTAGCCGGCGCCGGTGCCGACGAAGACGGCGTCGAAACCCATCTCGGTCACCATCTGCTCGATGGTGAACAGGCGGCCCACGAGCGTGTTGCACTCGAACTTGATGCCGAGCTGGCGGAGCTTTTCGATCTCGGCGTCGATCACCTCGTTCGGCAGCCGGAAGTCGGGAATCCCGTACTTGAGCACGCCGCCAGGCTGGTGGAACGCCTCGTAGACCGTGACGTCACACCCGGCTTTCGCCATGTCAGCCGCACAAGCCATCCCGGCGGGCCCGGCACCGACGATACCGACGCGGAAACCCGACGGCTCGATGTAGGGAACGTTGGCCCAGCCTTCCTTGATCGCCGTGTCGCCGACGAAGCGCTCGAGACGGCCGATCGCCACCGGCTCCAGTGTCTCGCCCACCGTGCACACGCCCTCGCACTGATTCTCCTGCGGGCAGACGCGACCGCAGACCGACGGCAGCAGGTTCGTGTCGGTGATGATGTCGTACGCTCCCTGGTAGTGCTTCTCGGCGATCTTCTTGATGAAGCCCGGGATGTCGATGCCGACCGGGCACCCGCGCACGCACGGCTCGTCCGCGCATTGCAGGCAGCGATCGGCCTCGACCAGCGCCTGATCCACCGTGTAGGCGAACGACACCTCGGAGAAGTTGCGCGCGCGCTCGCGCGGATCCTGCTCGACGGCGGGCGTGCGCGCCTGCGGGATTGTCCGGATCGTCTTCTTCTTGGCAGCCATGGCCTAATAGAGCTCCGGGTCGGACTTGCTGGCAGCGGATGTCATTTCGTCGGCCCGCTTCATGAGCCGGCACGTGTCGTTCCAGTGCTCCATCGCCATCTGTTCCTCGGCAGTGAAGCGCTTCAGCCGCGCCATCAGGTCGTCGAAGTCGACCTGGTGGCCATCGAAGTCAGGGCCGTCGACGCACGCGAACTTGATCTGGCTGCCGATCTTGACGCGACAGCCCCCGCACATCCCGGTGCCGTCGACCATCAACGGATTCAGGCTTACCATCGTCTTGATCTTGTGCGGACGCGTCGCTTCGGCGCAGCCCTTCATCATGATGGGCGGGCCGATCGCGACGCACTCGTCGATGTCCTTGTGCTTCGCGACGGCGGCTTTGATCCCCTCGGCGACCGTGCCCTTGATGCCAGCGGAGCCGTCGTCGGTGCAGACGATCACCTCGTCGCACACGCCACGGAATTTGTCGTCCCAGAAGATCAGTTCCTTCGTGCGGAAGCCGATGACGCCGATTACGTAGGCGCCCGCTTCCTGGAACGCGCGCGCCTGCGGGAACGTCGGCGCGACCCCGAGGCCACCGCCGACGACGAGCGCCTTCTTCGCATGCGCGAGCTGGCTCGGGACACCCATCGGACCCACGACCGCGTAGAGCGAGGTGCCGACCTTGCACGTCCGCTGCATCTCCTTCGTCGTCTTGCCCACAGCCTGGATCACGAGCGTGATCGTGCCCTTGGCGCGATCGAAGTCGGCGATCGTGAGCGGAATGCGCTCCCCTTCCGGGTGCGACATCACGATGACGAACTGGCCGGGCTTCGCCGCCTTCGCGAGCAGCGGATACCGGATCTCAAGCAGGTAGGTGACCGGCGAGAAATCCTCGCGCGCCACGATCTCGAAGTTCGACATCAACGGTCTCCCACTCCCGCGCGCGGAGCCCTCGGCCCGCGCGGGTGTAGCAAGCACATCTTGGCCGATCGAAAGTGCCGCGGCGGCGGCACCGAGACGGAAGGGATCGACACGGACGGCGAAGGCAATGGCAGGCCACGATCCTCGTGGGATCGCACCTGCCTCGTCTGTCGCGGCATTGCCAAGTCGCCTCCACTCCTGCGATCGGTGCCTCGCGCCGTCGCGAAGGGCGCTTCGCGTCCGGTCCGCCGGAGCCGCATTCGCAGTTGCAACGATGCTACCCCCGCGACCGAACGTCGCATAGGCAAGGGGGTCGCGGGAATTGATCTACGTCACAAATCGTGCGATTCCCCGCCTCCGAACGCCTCCGCCGGCCGCGGCGTACAATGCGCGACGCCTGCCGACCGACTCGCACGCCGTGAACGCCCCCGATCTCCCACCGATCCGTCTCACCGAGCTCAGCCACGGCGGCGGCTGCGGCTGCAAGATCGCGCCGGCGCTTTTGCGCGACATCATTGCGAAGGCCGGGCCGTCGGTCGCACCTGCGAACCTGCTCGTCGGCATCGAAACCTCCGACGACGCCGCGGTCTGGCGCGTGAACGAGCGGCAGGCGATCGTCGCGACGACGGACTTCTTCACGCCGATTGTCGACGATCCCTACGACTTCGGCGCGATCGCCGCAACCAACGCCATCTCGGACATTTACGCGATGGGCGGTACGCCGCTGTTCGCGCTCGCGCTCGTTGGAATGCCGATCGACAGGCTGCCCGTCGAAGTGATCCGCCGGATCCTCAACGGCGGCGAGGCCGTCTGCGCCCGCGCAGGCATTCCGATCGCGGGTGGCCACACGATCGATTCGGTCGAGCCGATCTATGGACTCGTCGCCATCGGTCTTGTCGATCCGGCGAACCTGAAGCGCAACGCCGGTGCGCGTCCGGGCGACGCGCTCGTGCTCGGCAAGCCGCTCGGCATCGGCATCTACGGCGCGGCGCTGAAGAAGCAGCGACTCTCCGCACTGCACTACGCTGCGATGATCGAGAGCGCGACGCAGCTCAACACGCCCGGTACGACGCTCGGCACGATGGAGTCAGTGCACGCGCTGACCGATGTGACCGGCTTCGGCCTTGCCGGCCATCTGCTCGAGATCTGCCGTGGGTCCGGTACAGGGGCGACGATCGAGCTTGCTCGCCTGCCGCTGCATCCGGGCGTGGTCGAGCTGGCGCGAGAAGGCTTCATCACGGGTGCATCGGGTCGCAACTGGGCGGGCTATGGTCGCGAGGTCGACGCCACCGCCGCCACCGACGTCGACCGTGCGCTGCTGGCCGACCCGCAAACGTCCGGCGGACTTCTTGTCGTGTGTTCGCCCGAGGCCGCTGACGAAGTGCTCGCGCTCTTCCACGCCGAAGGCTTCGATCGCGCCGCTGTCATCGGCGCGATCACCGCAGGGCCGCCGCGCGTCGCGGTGCGTTGATCGTGCCCGCGGGAGACGGTGCAGCCCGCGAGCTCGGGCTGTTTCCGTTTTCCGACTTTGTCGTCGCGACAGGCGCCGACGCCGAGGGTCCCATTCCGTCGGCACGCTGGTACTTTCGCGATGAAACGATCGCCGTGCCGACGCGGGATCTACCGGTGGCCGGATTCTCGACCGGTGTTTCCGTCGACGACGACCTGCGCCAGTGGGCCGCGTCGCGCGTTCCTGCCGCACCGCCGGACCGGCCACCGCTCGTATGGATCGCCGCACCACAGGTCGTTCGCGCGGCGACGCTGGACTCCGCGGTGAGCGCGCTCGTCACGCCGAGTGAACAGATCGCCTTTCGGCTCGCGCCGAAGATCCCCCTCAACCGATCGTATTTCGACAGCTCGTCCAGGGCGTATCTTGCCGGGCGTCTGCTCAAGGTCCGCGGCGCGCGCGAGGGCGATCTTTTTGTCGGTCGCACGCTCTGGCCGGAGGATTTCCAGCTGGCGACACTGCCGCCTCTTCGACCGCTGCGCGCTGACGCCCACGTCGCCATCGCGTTGCGTGAGCGCATGCGCGCCGAGCCGCACGGTGGCGCGCAAAGCCCGTTTGCCGCCGAGACGCTGTGGCGACGCGGAGACGCTGACGATGACTTGCGCGGCAAGTACGTCATCGGATTCATCGTCAACGGCGCGCAGGGCGACGACGACGAGGCGCACGCCGGACATTTCGCGCTGGTCACCGGACGCGTGCAGGACGACGGCGCGATCGGCGACTGGCTCGTCAACAATTTCTACGCGCTCGACACCGAGAGCGAGAAAGGCATCCTGCCGGCGCCGGTCCCGCTCGACAACTACCTGGCGGATCTCAATGCGGGACAGGCGTGGTATCGCCCCTCCTATCTTCTGCTGGCGCTGCTCGCCGATTCCCGCGCTCCGTCGCTCTTGCAGTCCGCGCTCGGCCGCGTCTACAACCAGTTCTGGCGGCACCAGCTCACCTACTATCATCCTTCGCGCAACTGCACGAGCATCAGCGTCGACACGCTGCGCACGCTCGGCTTTCCCGTCGCCGCGCGTACGGCGACGCCGCGGCTCCTGGTCGCGCTCGCGCTGCCGTGGCTCGCGCTCAAGGAGCGGTCGATCGCGAAGGCCATGCTCGCCTGCGACTACACGGTCGAGGATTCGGCGCGCCTTCTGCCCGCCGCGGCCGTAGAAGAGATTGCGGCGAGCCTGCTCTCGCTCGCGGTGAAGGGCGTGGCAAACGGCCCGCTCGCATCGATGATCGCGACCGATCTCGACTGCCGTCATCTACCTGCGCATCCCCCAATTGCCCTCCTCGCGTGCATGGGGAGACGCACCGGTCGTGTCGCTGCGCGAATATCGCGCCCGGCTGCCGCGCGACCCGCGCCAGTACAAGATCGTGCCTGTGCCACCGCGACCGTTTCCGCCGGCATTGCGCGATCCCGATCTCCTGCCGCCGCCCGTTGCCTGGTCCGAGATCTGCGTGACGATATGGGCAGTTCTCTCCATCGTCGGCATCCCGTGGGCGATACGACGGTGGCGGCGGCGCAGGAAACTCTATCCTCCCGCAAAAACATGACGATCGCGATGCTAGAATCGATCGACTGGGAGACTCCGATGCGCCTTCTTCGTTGCGTGACGATTCCCGTCCTGGCCACGCTCGCCGCATGCGCCACCGACACCCCGCCCGTGATGCCCGGCTCCGTCAACGCCCCACCGCCACCTATGGCCGCCGCTGGTGACGCGCTCCTCACCAATACCGTCTGGCGGTGGACGGAAACGGTGATGAGCAACGACACCCGCATCAAGCCGGACGCGCCCGAGCGCTACACGCTCGAGTTCCAGCCCGGCGGCATGGTCGCGGTGCGTGCCGACTGCAATCGCGGCTCGGGCAGCTATCTGCTCAACGGCAGCGCGCTTGCGTTCGGTCCGCTCGCGATGACGCGCGCGATGTGCCCGCCCGAATCGAAGGACACCGAGTTCCTGCGCGGCCTCGCGGCGGTGCAGGGTCAGCTGTTTCGCGGCGACGACCTGGTGCTGACGCTCAAGCTCGACTCGGGCTCGATGATCTTCGCCACGACCCGGCAGTAGGCACTACTTCGCGGCAGGAAGCAGTTTCCGGCTCTGCAGGTCAGCAATAACCTTATTGGCAAGGCCCGGGGCCTCCTGCTGCACGCTCTGCGGGTTGAAGGTCTCGGAGGTGGCAGACCAGACGATGCGCCTCGTGCTCGTGTCGAACAGCGTCGTCTCCGCGGTGGCGATCTGATAGGTGGTGACCTGCGGCACCGCCCACCACGAGTTGTACGCACCCCACCAGCCGGGACCGCCCCAGCCGGGACCGAATCCGGGACCCATCACCGGCCCCGGGACCATCACCGTCGACACATTGGTTTGCGTGTTGACGCCGAGGAGGCGAGTCATGAGCATCGCATCCGCACCGGATTTCCTGACCGCGTCCTCGAGCACCGGTTCGGGCACCGGGGCGTCCTCGGGAATGAACTGGTAGGCAGGCACCGCCTGCACGCCGGTCGCCTGCAGCCGCGCGACCATGATGTCCTCGAACACCCGGCGCGACGTCTCGTTGCTGGCGAGCCCGATCACGAAAACTTTCTTGAACGGGCCTCCGGTGAAGTTCGGATCCATCCAGGTGCTCTGCAGCGTCGTCGACGCGCAGGACGCGAGGAAGACGATGGTCCCGGCCGTGGCGGCAGCCCCCAATTGCACAAGCATTCGGTTCGGCATGAAGCGTCTCCTGTCACTAGCGACGGGCCCCCCGGCCATTGTAGCGCCGGAGCGGCTTGGACGGAGGCGTCAGCGATTCCGGAACGCGGGCTTGCGCTTCTCGACGAAGGCGCGCATCCCTTCCTTCTGGTCGTCGAGACCGAAGGTCGAGTGAAATTCGCGCCGTTCGAAGAGCAGGCCCTCGGCCAGCGAGGATTCGTACGCGCGATTGATCGCTTCCTTGATCTTGAGGACCACCGGTAGCGAGAACGAAGCGATCTTCGCAGCGACCGCCAGCGCCTCCTCCTCGAGCTTGTCGGCGGGCACAACCCGCGCGACGAGCCCGCTCCGCTCGGCTTCAGCGGCGTCGATCATGCGGCCCGTGAGGCACCAGTCCATCGCCTTCGCCTTGCCCACCGCTCGCGGCAGCCGCTGCGTGCCGCCCAGGCCGGGCATCGTTCCGATCGTGATCTCGGGCTGGCCGAACTTCGCAGTGTCTGCGGCGACGATCAGGTCGCACATCATCGCAAGCTCGCAGCCCCCGCCGAGCGCGTACCCGGCAACCGCCGCGATGACCGGCTTGCGCGTCTTGCGCACGTCCTCCCAGTCCTTCGAGATGTAGTTGTCCGCATAGACTTTCTGGTAGTCCCATTCCGCCATCGCGCCGATGTCCGCGCCCGCGGCGAACGCCTTGTCACTGCCCGTGATGACGATCGCGCCGATGCCCGAGTCGGCGTCGAAGGCCGCGAGCGCCTTCGACATCTCCGCGGCGAGCGCGTCGTTGAGCGCGTTCATCCGCTGCGGCCGGTTGAGTCGGATCAGGCCGACCCGCTCGCGCGTCTCGACGACGATGTTTTCGTAGGTCATGCGCTGGATCCCGTCGAAAAGGACGCATTCTAGCGGCTTGCTGCCGCCTGCGACGATTCCCTCCGTCTTCAGGTCGCACAAACGACGTTGCGCCGGGACCCGCTGCCATCCCGTGCGCGGCAACTGCGTGAAATTCGCGCCGAACCCCGCGGCCGCCGTCCAGCCGGTCCGGCCGACGGCCGAGGAGCAGCTGGTCCTTCAGATGTACGAGGAGCCGTTCTCGGCCAGCTGCCCCCCGCGATCCGGCCGTGCTCGAGCTCGCACTGGACCCGTTTGAATCCGCCTGCGGTGGCCTCGAAGTAACTGCACTGGGGACGCCGCGACGTAAGCGGTGTTCTCCACGCCCGGTGGCAGCGGTGCGACCGTGAGCGGCAGTTGCGGCCGACGAAGGTCGTGTGCATCGGGGGCGATCAGCGACGGTTTTGAAGGTCGACGTTCGCGGCGACGACGACGTGTTCGATCGCCGCCGGCGGGACGGCATTCGTCGCTTGCGCGCGATTGCCCCCGCCGCCAGTCTCGAGCGTTGCCGGTACCACGATTGCCAGGCCGAAGGTGATCAGAGTCATTGCCAGGGCGGTGATGGCGGCCGCCGCCCTGGGGGTCGAGGGTTGGAAGCGCTTCATTTTCGTTCTCCCGGTGTAGTTTCGTTGCGAGTCTCTGGCTGATTGCGGCGAACCGACAATCGCTGCTGCCTGTTTCGCCCTGCCGCACCACAAGCCGTTCGTGCGGTTGAAGGCAGCGTAGCCACCTCCCCCTCGACATCCAACCGGGAAGTGACGAGTTCGCCGGATCAGTGACTGAACCCGGCGGGAAAGATGACGAACCCGCCCGCGAGATCCGACGAGAAGAGTGATCCGTTCGGCGCAGCCAGACCCTCTATTTCCTGCAAGGAAGAGCGAATGACGAACGCGATGTGAGCGCGCTCGCAAGCTGCAGGAACACCACTGCCTCTTCTTGGCTCGAATCGGGGCGGCGCTGATGTCCCATCTTCACACCGCCTCTGACGGCAGTTTCATCTCCGAATCAGCCGCATCCGTCGTGCGCCTTCGCGGATCCGTCGCATGCGCCTTTGCTCGACAACGTCGTCGCACTAGCCTTTCGCTCAGAGCCGATGGCGAAAGGCGGTAAGCAATGGCAACAGCCCGTCCACTCGCCACGACAGGCTCACAGACGACCGGCGCCTTCAGACGGGAGCCGGCCCAACGAATAGGGAAGGAGCTCATCATGTCAGAGCAACGTCTCAGCAAGTACGTCACCGCGACGCTCGCCGCAGCTGCGTTCGTCGCGTTCGCATCGGGAGCCCGCGCGGTCGAACCGAACGACAACCAGGCCGCATTCGCCGACTCACCAACCGCGGTCTGCCACCCTGCGTATCGCCCTTGCCAGAAGGCGCCGCGCCCGGCCGCCGATCGCAGTGAAAGTGCCAGCGCAGCCCCGATCGTTGAGATCGAGCGGGAACCGTTCGGCATGGTGTGCCATCCTGCCTACCAGCCGTGCTCAAGCTGGGCGTACCGGGCCCGGGCGAGCCTGACCTCGGCCGCGGCAAAGTGAATGCGGTCGGGGTGTGGCGGCGCTTCAGCCACGCACCCCGACTTGATCGCCGTGGGCCCGAGCCAACCTGCCGTTCGCGGCTGGACCGCTCAAATGAATCGAAGTCTGGCCGCCCGCATACGTCCGTGCCAAACCGCAACCATGACCCAATCTGACGGTTTCGTCGGCGCCGCCCCTTGCCGTCGCCCAACCCAGGCGCACAATAGCCGGATCGCGTCGGTCAAGGGCAACGATGCTCCTGGATATTCGCTTTCCGCTCGCTCGCAGCGATGACGATGGCGTCGCTTACGTTGCGCGCGTGGTGCGCGCCGTTGACAGGCGCCGGCTCGCTGGCGTGGCCCTCGTGACGCTGCTGTTGTCCTTGGGGCCATTGTTCGGCTCCGCCCTTTTTGACTTCTTCTCGCCCGCCGAACTGGCGCTGGCCTGGTTCGAACATTTCGTCGAGCTGGCAGTGCTCGCAGCGGCGCTTACGGCGGCCTATACGCTCGTCGACGAAGCGCTGCCACGTACGACGCCGCTGCGGCTCCCCATCCTGTGCGCGATGCTGTTCGGCTTGTCCGTCGTGCTGACGCTGCTGCTTTATGCCTATTACGCGCACGGCTTCGACCATCTGCCACCGCTACTGCGCTTGCTGGCTGATTCGCTGCGCTTCGGCCTGCCAGCCGTCTTCCTGGCACTGATTGCCGACGTGCACCAACGCGCGCTGCAAATCGATTCCGCCGCACGGGCTGCGGAGGTGTTGCGCGTGCACTTGGAGCAGGACGAGAGCGAACAGCAACTGGCGCTGCTCCAGGCGCAGATCGAACCGCACTTCCTGTTCAACGTGCTGGGGGCGGTGCGACGTCTCTATCGCACGCGCCCGCAAGCCGGTTCCGACACGATAGCCAGCCTGATGCGCTATCTCCGCGCGGCGCTGCCGCAACTGCGCAGCAAGAGCGCGTGCCTTGGCGACGAATTCGAAGTGGTGCGCGCTTACCTGGACCTGTTCCAGATCCGCATGGGGGCGCGCCTGACGTTCTCGATCGAGTCGGATCCAATGCTGCACGAGACCGAGTTTCCGCCGATGCTGCTTGTAACGCTGGTGGAAAACGCGATCAAGCATGGCCTCGAACCGGCTGGCGGCGGCCGCATCCTCGTACGCGCGCGGCGCAGCCGCAACATGCTGGAAGTCGCCGTGCAGGACGACGGCGCGGGCTTCGGCGGCACGGCCAGTGGCGGCACCGGAGTCGGCCTTGCGAACGTCCGGCGCCAACTGGCGGCACGTTACAAGAGCCAGGCGCGCCTGACGCTGGAAGCACGCGCGCCACGCGGCGCCAGCGCGACCATTCTGCTCCCCCTGCGTACCGCGGCGGCGCCCGAACTGGGTCGGCGGCGCGAACGAATCGCGGCCTGAAGAGCAACATGACCGCGACGGTTCATTCGCTGCCGCCTGGTCTGAAACGGACGATGGCGATCGTCGCCGGCTTCACGCATTGGCTGCGAACGCATCGCGGAGCAGTCACGATGGCAGGTCTGCTTTCGCTCGCCGTGACGGCCACGTGGTTCGCCGGTGCGTTGAGCGTGCTACGCGAGCCGACCGCCATGGTCGTGATGATAATGGCGTATTGGCACATGCTGTACGGAGTTGAGCTCTGGTGCCTGCTGCTCGTCATCGGCCATGCCTTCCAACGCCTGCATCCAACCACGCGGTACGCACGCGCGGCCACCATGCTGCTTGGCGCGATCGCAGCAGTCGCGTGCGTGGAGATCTCCACAGCGGGTCGGGGACGGATTGTCATCGAACAGGGCGTGGCGCCGGACATTCAAACGATGCATTTGTATACGTTCGTGTCTGCCCTCATCATGGCCCTGCTCTTCTTTGCGCACTTGCAGCGCAGTCGCGCGCACGAGGAGGCGGCGGCGCGCCTTGCCGCTGCACAGGTCGCGCAACGCGAGGCGCAGCGCCGCCTTGCGCAAGCCCGGCTGCAAGCGGTACAAGCGCGCATCGATCCGCAACTGCTGTTCGACATGCTCGACGCGGTGCGGCGTTCTTACGAAGATGACGCCCCGCGTGCGGAGCAGTTGCTCGACGAGCTGATCGCCTTCCTGCGCGCGGTGCTGCCGCGCCTGCGCAACATCTCGTCGAGCGTGCCACGCGAAGCCGAATTGGCGCGCGCTTACGCGCGAATGCGCGCGCTGGCCAGCGCGACCGATCTCGGCATGACGCTCTCCGTGTCCGCGGACCTGATGGACGCGCGCTTTCCGCCCGGCGTGCTGCTGCCGCTGCTGGACGAGGCGCTACGTACACGCACCGGACCGTGCGAGCTGACCGCAACGCGACCCTCCGGTGATTGCCGGCTTGTTTTGACGCTGCCCGCGCGTCCCTCGGATGCAGCGGTCACGCGCGTTCGCGCGCGGCTGGCGGACCTGTACGGGACATCCGCCGAGCTGGCGGTCGATGACGCAAACGGCGCAATCAGTGCCACGGTGACGGTGCCTTATGAACGCGCTTGATCGTGCAAGCCCTGCCGGTCCCACAGCGGTCCTCGCCGAGGATGAGCCGCTATTGGCGGACGAACTGGCCGATCTGCTGCACGCGTTGTGGCCGCAATTGCAGATCGTCTCGCGGGCTGGCGACGGCGTGGCCGCGCTCAACGCCATCGAGGCGCATGCGCCCGACCTGGCGTTTCTCGACATCCATATGCCGCTACTCACCGGCATCGAGGTCGCGCGCCAGATCGCAGGACGCTGTCACGTGGCGTTTATCACTTCGTACGACCAGCACGCGCTCGAGGCCTTCGAGGCCGGTGCGATCGACTACGTGCTCAAGCCGCCGACCGCCGCTCGGCTGGTAACCACGGTGCAACGCCTGAAGGCGCGCCTGCAACAGCCACCCGCCGATCTGCAGCGCGCGCTCAAGGACCTCGGCCACAACGCGCCGGCCGCACCGCGCTACCTGCAGTGGATCAACGCTTCGCGCGGCACCGCCGTGCGCCTGATCACCGTGGAGGAGATCCTGTACTTCAAGTCCGACACGAAGTACACGATGGTGGTGACGGCTGACGCCGAATCGCTGATCAGGAAGCCGATCAAGGATCTCACCGACGAGCTCGATCCGACGATGTTCTGGCAAGTGCATCGCTCGACTGTGGTCAACGTGCATGCGATCGACAGCGTGATCCGCGACGATCGCGGCAACCTCAAGCTGCGGCTGAAGCAACGGCCCGAGACGCTGTCGGTCAGCGAGGCCTACACCCACCTGTTTCACCAGATGTGAACCAACTTTTTTCGAATGGAGGCACATATGACAAAGCTTGACGGCAGTTGCTCGCACCCCTTAAGCCGGCGGCAGGTCCTGGCCCTGCTCGCGGCCCTTGGCGTCACACCCGAGGCGTGGGCACAAGATGCACCAACGGTCGATCCGCGCTCCTACCGCGTGGTGTTGGAGAACGACCGCGTACGCGTACTCGAGTACAAGAGTCGGCCGGGACTCGGCGTCTGCGGCGAGGGCATGCACTACCACCCCGCACACGTCACGGTCTCGCTCACCGGCGCCAAGCTCAAAGTGACAACTCCCGACGGGAACGTGAGCTTTCCCCAGGTCCCGCCTGGCGCCGTGTTTTTTTTCGAGGCCGAAACGCACTCGGCCGAGATCATCGGCGGCGCCGGCACGCGCTCGTACATCATCGAGTTGAAGGGGAAGGACTGGAAACCGAGCACGGGGGTGAGCCAGACCTGACCCGCTATCTGCGCCCAGCCGCAGCCATGCCTCGATTTGCCTGGTTCGTCGGCGCTCCTTTGCTCGCCGCCGGCGCGCCGCCTACATTTGTTGCGATGGGCGCGCGCACTGACTCGTCGCCCGGAGCAGCCCTTGCCATGGCACCGATCGCATCAAGCTCGCCCGCATGCGCCGAAGAGAAGTCTGGGAAAGGAGAAACGATCATGGACGGCATAAGGAGGTACCTGCGAATTGCTTTGGGCGTCGTCGGCGCGACATTGTTCGCCGGTTCCATGGCGATGGCCGATGTCGTCACCGACTGGAACGTCACCGCCGGCAACATCCTGGTTGATGCCAGGCTTGGGCCGCCACCTTCCTACCGCGTGATGGCTGCAGTTCAGACAGCCGTTTACGAAGCCGTCAACTCGATCTCGAGGCGCTATCCGGCCGGCGCATTCAAGCTGCAGGCGGCGCCCGGAGCCTCCATCGACGCTGCGGTAGCGGCCGCAAACCGCGCCACGCTGGCGAAGCTGCTGCCGTCGCAGCAGACGGCCATCGACGGCGCCTATCAGGCTGCGCTGGCGAAGATCGCCGACGGCGGACCGAAGACCGCGGGCATTGCGGCAGGCGAACAGGCCGCTGCGGCAGTACTTGCGCTATGTGCCGAAGACGGTGCTGCCGCGGCGGAGACCTACCGTCCCTATACAGGTGCCGGTGTCTACGTGCCGACGGTCATACCGGCGGTCCCGCAGTGGCCGCAGCGCAAGCCCTGGCTGATGACGAGCTCCGCCCAGTTCCGCCCCGGCGCGCCGCCCAAGCTGACGGACGCCTTGTGGGCGCGCGACTACAACGAGATCAAGGCGCTCGGGGTGAAGAACAGCACACAACGCACGGCCGAGCAGACCGAGATCGCCCGCTTCTGGGAGTTCGGGCTACCGCCGATCTATGACGGGGTCGTGCGTTCGGTCGCCAACATGCCCGGGCGCGAGGTCACGCAGAATGCCCGCATGTACGCGGCCGCGTCGCAGGCGATGGACGACGCGCTGATTGCCGTGTTCGACGCCAAGTACTACTACAACTTCTGGCGGCCGGTGACCGCGATCCGCAACGGCGACATCGACGGCAACGAGGCGACGGAGCGGGACCCGGCGTGGACGCCGTTCATTGACACGCCGATGCACCCCGAGTACCCGTGTGCGCACTGCATCCTCTCCGGGGCCGTCGGCACGGTGCTGAAGGCAGAGATTGGTGCCAGCCCGATGCCGACGCTGACGACGACCAGCCCCACCGCTAAAGGCGCAGCACGGAGCTGGACGAAGATCGACGACTTCATCCAGGAGGTGGCGAACGCGCGCATCTACGACGGCGTGCACTACCGCAACTCCACGGAAGTGGGCACGGCCATGGGCAAGCAGGTCGGCGCGCTCGCGGTCGCGAAGTTTGTGCGGGAGGCTCAATAGCCAGCTGGTCAGTGGTCCCTACGCCGGCCAATGCTTCGGTTGCCACGGATGCGGCAGCAGATCGCGAAGCTTCATCGTCTCGCCGCGAGCGACGATGACGTCGGTGTCGAGATTGGCGGGATCGATCTGGTAGATGAGCTCGCGGCAGCGCCCGCACGGCGGGAGGACGGTGCCGTCGTCGTTGATTGCGACGACGGCGCGGATTCTCGCCTCGTGATGCTTGAGCATCTCGGCGACGGCCGAGTGCTCGGCACAGAACCCGATCCCGCAGCGGAGATCGACCGAGCAACCCGTATAGACGGCGCCCGACTCCGTGAGTACGGCCGCACCCACCAACCCTGCATCGCAGTGGTCGGATGACTGGAACAGCACCGCCACTTCCGCCGCTCGCGCGGTCAGCTCTTCGTACGCCACGGCAGTCCCCCTTGTTCTAGGCCGGCCGGCTCTTCCACGAGTCGACGTAAGCTGTGTTTTCCACGCCGGCCGGCAGCGATGCGACCGTGAGCGGATAGCGGGCATCGATCATCACCGCGTACTCGTCCGTCTCCTTGCGTGCGTGCGTCGCGCCAGCGGCAAACGCCTTCGGATGCGGACCATGCGTGAATCCGCACGGATGGAACGTGACCATCCCCGGTTTGATGTTGTCGCGACTGAAGAAGTCGCCGCGGTGATAGAAGATCACTTCGTCGTAGTCGTCGTTGTTGTGGTAGAACGGGACCTTGAGCGCCCCGGGATCCGATTCGATCGGTCGGGGGACGAACGTGCAGACGACGAAGTTGCGGCCGACGAAGGTCGTGTGCGCCGACGGCGGCAGGTGATAGCGGTGGCTCATCAGCGGCCGGATGTCGCGGACGTTCAGCCGGACGACGCAGAGATCGCCATGCCAGCCCACGGCATCGAGCGGATTGAACGGATAGTCGATCGTCGACAGCGCGCCGCCGCGCTTCACGACGACCTTCCACGGCTCCTCCGTCTGCTGGGCGCGGAACGCCTCGTCCATCGCCGGCACGTCGAGCACCGCCGGATCGAAGATCGCATGTGGGCCCACCAGGCCCTTCTCCGGCAGTGAGAATGTGCCTTCGGTGCACTCGATCAGCAGCAGCGTCGTCGGGGCTGACGGCTCGATTCGCCACATTCCGCCGCGCGGAATCACGATGTAGTCGCCATCGCGATAGTCGAGCCGCCCCCAGTCGCAGAAGAACACGCCCGCCCCCTCGTGAACGAACAGGAGCTCGTCGCCATCCTGATTGCGCGCGAGGCAGTCCATCGCCTTCGCCGTCTTCCAATACCGGATCTTGACGTCGCCGTTGCCCAAGAACGGCGTCGCGTCCCACGGCGAGCCGCCTTGCGCCGGGAGCTTGTTGAGGTCGTACGCATGCGGATTGACCGAGCCGGTGAAGCTCGTCCACCCGGTCGGCGCGTGGCGGTGATGGAAGTGCGCCGCGGGGCCGAAGAAACCCTCCTTGCTCATTTCGCGCTCGTACGTCCCCTGGGGCAGGTCCGCGTGAGCCTGGCGGCTGTGCGTGCCGTCGGCACGCGGGAATCGGATGTAGTGCTTCATTGTGGGTCTCCGCTCGGCACGACGTCCTCGCGCGCCGCGGCCATCGCTGCGGCAAGCGCTTCGCGATCGCCGATATGGTTGGCGAGGAGCAGGATCAGCTTCGCGTTGACGAGGGCACTCTGGCTCTCCGAAAGATCGCGGTGCAGCGCGATCAAGTCCTGGTAGAAATCGTCCGGCGCGGTGAGATTGGGCGCCGTGTTGAGCGTACTCATCGTGCAGATCCTCGGTCGTTGCACGTCGCCCGGTGAATCGCAGCGCGCACACCCTCCAGGTCGAAGCTTCGCCAGCGCGCGCAGACGTGCTGGTCGGGCCGCAGAAGGTAGCACGTCCCGGGTTTGCCGTCGTAGCGGTCCGCCAGCAGCCCGTTCGAGTCGCGTACAGCGACGCACCCCGCGGTGATCCGGCCCCCGACCTGAACGACCCGGCATGGGATCGGGTCGCCTGCGAGGACCTTCGCCGCCTCCACTGGTACCGCATCCCCGAAGGTGAGGAGCGTGAACCCGTCGTGGAGATGGTCGAGGAGCCAGGCCGAGTCGGCGCCCGCGACCGGAGCGTCAGCCGCGGGGGCGCCGGGAACCATCGCGCCGGCGAAATCCTCGCCGGCACGGTCGGGCGTGTTGAGCGGCGAATCGCGATACACATAGGGAAGCGACAGCCGGCCACTGTTGACCAGCTTCCGCGCGAACGCGTGATGCTTGGCGAGAGCGAGCACTGCATCGCGAAACGTGCGCGATACCGCGGTCTTCGGCGTGATGAAATCGGTCGCGCGGGTCGAATGCAGGATGTTCTCGTCGGCCGCGGCGGTTCGCTCGGCGTCGTAGCTGTCCAGTAGCCGCTCCGGCGCGCGATCCTCCAGCACGAGCCTGAGCTTCCATACGAGATTGTCGGCGTCCTGGAAACCGCTGTTGGCGCCGCGCGCGCCGAAGGGCGACACGACGTGTGCGGCATCGCCGGCGAAGAGCACGCGGCCGTGACGGAATCGCTGCATCCGCCGGCACTCGAAGGTGTAGACGCTCGCCCACTCGATCTCGAACTCGGCGTTCTCGCCGAGCATGGCCCGCAGGCGCGGCAGGATACGCTCCGGCTTGCGCTCCTGCTCGGGATCTGCGTCCCAACCCAACTGGAAGTCGATTCGCCAGACGTCGTCAGCCTGGCGGTGCAGGAGAGCGGACTGGCCTGGGTGAAACGCCGGGTCGAACCAGAACCAGCGCTCGGCGGGAAATTCAGACTTCATATGGACGTCGGTAATCAGGAAGCGGTCGTGAAACACCTGCCCTTCGGATTCGAGACCGAGCATCGTCCGGACCGGGCTGCGCGAGCCGTCGCAGACGATCAGCCACGCGCAGGCGAGCGCGTAGTCGCCGTCCGGCGTGTCGATGTGCAGCAGCACTTCGTTCTCTCGCGGCGTCACCCCGACGACCTTGTTCCGCCAGCGGATCTCGGCCGCCGGCAGCTCGGCCACGCGGTCGACCAGGCATTCCTCGAGATGGTATTGCTGCAGGTTGACGAATGCGGGGCGACGATGCCCGCTCTCGGGCAGCAGGTCGAACGCATAGACAAGCTCGTGGCGAAAGAACGTGCGACCGACCTTCCACTCGACGCCCTTCCGTACGATGCGCTCGCCACAGCCCAGCCGATCGAGGATCTCGAGCGCGCGCTTCGCGTAGCAGATGGCGCGCGAGCCGACGCTCACCGTGTCGTCGTCGTCCAGCACGACGACGGGCACGTTGTGCAGCGCAAGGTCGATCGCCGCCACAAGACCGACCGGCCCGGCACCGACGACGATTACCGGGTGTCGCTGGAGCGGGCTGTCCTGATCGGGCGAGCGCTCGTACGCGTAGACCGGATTCGAGTACGTCTTCATAGGGCCGACGCGCTCTTCGACTTTCTCATATCCTCCCGAGCAGCCTCACCAAAGCACTCCTACAGCGGACCGAAGGCGGTCAACGCCCCGTGGAACACATCGCCTGAAGGGTTTCCGCGAATCGTGTTGTTCTGCCGCGTTTCGACCACCGCGCCCGATCCGACGTACACGCCGAAATTATTGTTCGTCGACGCGCAGTTCGACATGTGCAGATGCGCCGTACCTCCATCGAACGTTTGGAAGCCGACCTGATTGTTGGATGCCGTCGAGCGCTCCGCAAACATTTCGGTTCCATTGTCTTGCGCGCTGAATCCTGCGCCGCCCGTCTGCGCTGAGCTGTCTGCGACCTGAACATGCGCGCCGCTCTGTGCCGTGTAGCCGTAGAACGCGCCGAAGACGTCGCAGCGGCTTATCGTTGCCTGCGTTGACCCGCCACGCACGAGGATCCCATAGTTCTCAGCGATGTCGTACCTGTCGGAAACCTTGCAATCCGACAACGAGGCATTGCCCCCGGCGTCGATCAGGAACCCGACGCTGGCATTGTGCGAGGCTGTGCTGCGCAGGATGCTCCCGGACACACCGGTCGCGAAGACGGCGCCATTGGCGGCGTTGCGATCGAAACGCGACTGGTCGAGCGTCACCGTCGCTGTACCGCTCGCCGGCTGCGCATGCAAACCGCTCTCGCCGCTGTTCTCGAAAACGGAATTCGTGACGGTCAGGCGGCCACTGGCGGCAAAGTTGAGACCCCTGAATGAGAAGCCGGAGACGCGAACGTCATCGATTTCGAGCAGGCCCACGGTATTCACGACGATCCCATTGACGCCGCCCAGACCATTGAGCGTCAGTCCGCGAAGCTTCACGATATCGCTCGTGCCTGCGTTGATCGTGATCCCGTCGCCGCTGAATACCGCGATTCCGGCGTAGATCCCGGGGGGCGCGACGATCGACACCGCCTGCGTAATCGTCCCGCCGCCATAGCCTCCGGAATCGAGCACGACGATCTCGCCCGCTGGCAAGGTTGCCGCCAGAGCCTCGGATAAGGCGCGGCACGGTGCGGCGAGCGAGCACGCCGGGTTCGCGACACCGGTCGTCGACACAAATGTCCGCTGGGCCGCGGCGTGGGCGTGCGCAGCGAACAACGATGCGACCATAGTCACAGCGGCGAACGCTGAAACTCGAAGCGTCATTGCGGTCTCCCTTGGCGCCGCGTCGAGAGCGGCAATGATTGTCGAATCGTTCGCCCGGCCGTCCTTCACCCTTCGAGCGCTTCCCACATCGCCTTGTCGCGCTGCGCCGTCCAGATCCGCGGATCCTTGTACTGTGTCGCCTCGTCGAACGCACGCGAGACGTCGAAAGGCAGGCAGTGGTCGAAGATCACCCAATGACCGAACTGGGGCTTCAGCAGGTCGTAGGTCTCGCGGTAGACGCTCCGCAGGTCCCTGCCCGCTCGTGCACCATGCTTCACGGCGTCGAACATCTGGGTAACGAACGCGCGCGTGCCGTCGAGGCCCGCCTTCACCGCCGCGGGCGACTGCAGCGACGCGCCACGCCCCGGTACGAGCTTTTGCGGTCCGAGCTCGGCAATGGCATCGAGCGTGGCAGGCCAATCAGCGAGATAGGCGTCGCCCGTGTACGGCGTCGCGTCGTATTCAACCAGATCGCCCGAGAACAGGATCTTTTCCTGCGGTAGCCAGACCACCGTATCGCCCTTGGTGTGGCCCCGTCCAAGCTGCATGAGTTCGACCTGCAGCTTGCCCATCCATAGCGTGAGATGTCGCTCGAACACGAGCGTCGGCCAGGTGAGGCCGGGCACCGACTCGACCGCCTGGAAGAGGCGCGGGAAACGCTCGATTTCGCTCTTCATGTCGGCTTCGCCGCGCTCGACGATGAGATCGTACGTGTCGCGGCTCGCGATGACGTGCTCCGGCTTGTAGCCGGATGCGCCCAGCACGCGCACCGCATGGTAGTGCGACAGCGTGACGTACTTGATCGGCTTGTCGGTGACCTGGCGGATGCGCCGGATGACGTCCTGCGCCATCACCGGCGTCGCCTGGGTATCGATCACCATCACGGCGTCGTCGCCGACGACGACGCCGGTGTTGGGATCGCCTTCGGCGGTGTACGCGTACGCGTGATCGGACAGCTTGTCGAAGCTGACCTTCTTCTCGACCAGGTCGGCTTGCGACGCGAATTTCTTCTCGCTCATGGGAACGTTTCCCGAGGGTTGCGCGCCCGAGGGGTCGAAGATTCTAGCGGATTTGCGTTTTGCCCGGAATTGCGGGTAAATGCAACAAGGGACTCTGCCGCTCGGACTATTTCGGGCGCCTCCAAGGGGAGCATTCTTGTTGTCCTTCGACGTCGGCGCACTCGCGCGCAACTGTCTTGCGCGCGGGAATCGCGTCACTCCTGCTCGTGCTCGCGACCAGCGCGACGGGCAGCCTGCTCACGCTCGATCCTTCGTTCGGTACCAAATGGGTCGCAGCGGGTAGGGCTTGTGCCGGATTCTGGCCTTGACCACGTGAGACCGCTACCGGCAGGAGGGTGGCTAGCCCTGGGCAGCGTCGGGGGGCACATCGTCATTGCGCATTACCTCGCGTCAGGCAGCCTCGACTCGTCGTTTGGTACTGGCGGCGTACTGCAACTCAATGCACTTCCACCGCAAGTCGGCGCGAGCACCTTCGAGATCGACGCAGCGGGACGCTGGCTGATCGGAGCGAGCGGCGCGCCTTGCGCCTCGGACCCGTGCGTGTATCGGCTGCTTGCGGACGGAACGCTCGACGGGACGTTTGCAAACGGAGGCGTCGCGGGATTGCCGCCCGGAAATCCCGGCGCGAAGGCGAGCAGCATCCTTGCGCTACCCGGCGGCGGGATGCTGGTCGCAGGGCAAACCACCGGCGGCACCGGCGTGCTGCGGCTCGCCGCGGACGGCACGGTCGACGCCACCTTCGGAGTCAACGGGATCACCGTGCTTCCCGCGCGTCCCGTATTGCCCTTCGGCTCTCCGACATCGGTCCCGACAAGCCTGCGCTTCGCAAGCAGCGGAGGACTCTATCTGGCGACCGCGAACTACCCAGACGCGTTCCCGTATCTTCGGCAACCGGATCTGCATCGGCTGGACGCGAATGGCCATCCCGATCCGACGTTCGGCGCGGGCGGAACCCTCGCGCTCGCCGTCGACGCTACGAGCTTCGGTCAAATCGAAGAACTGCCCGGCGGCAAGTTCGTGGGATTGGGAACGTTCAATACGGGTGCCGGCGCAAGCGGCAACCACTTTCTTTACCAGTTCGACATGACGGGGACGCTCGATCCAAGCTTCGGCGTTGGAGGCAAGGCCGACGCCGGCGTGCACGGCGTTCCACTCTTCGCTCGACCTTCGCCCCGCTTCGCCCGCTCCGATCGAATACCTGGTTCCAGGCGCGCTCTCCGGAGACCTTGCGCTGGCCCGCCTAAATGCCGACGGGTCGCCCGATCCGAGCTTCGGCACGGCGGGGATCGTAGCGGCTGGCCTGACCACAGGCTCACAAATGAATTCGATGGCCGTTGCAACGGGCATCGGCGGAGAAGTCCTTGCGATCGGCAACGCCAATGCGTCTGCGGTGACGCTCCACATCGACTCGGGTGGTTTAGCGACTTCTCAGTGGCGCGCTGTGGCGGCGCCTCTAATTGACGTTGCCGCATCGCTGGCGACCGTCGTCAGGGCTGCGGTCTCCACCGGAGGCAAGGTGGCGCTGATAGGCAGCGCCTTGGGCGCTCCGGGCGACGGCGGCATCGCAATGCTCGAGGCGAACGGACGCCCGTCGCCCGCTTTCGGGCAAAGCGGTCACGTGTTGGCGGCCGACCTTGGAATGCTCGGAACCGTCTGGACCGACGGCGCCTTCCAAGACGACGGAAAACTGGTCGTCGCCGGATACCACGGCGCCGCCAACTCTCTCGTCCGACTGGATGCCAACGGGGCCCTCGACCCGACCTTCGGCGGCACCGGCATTGTCGAGTACCCGTCGGCCGGGGGGACCACTCGTTCCGCCGCTGTTGCCGTGCAGCCGGACGGGAAGATCGTCACGGCGGTCCACGACTACTCAACTACGGTGGCGATACAACGCTTTTCGTCACTCGGAGCGCTGGATGCTGGATTCGGCGTCGGTGGCGAATCCGACGTCACGGGACCGTTCCCCTTTACATCCGTCGCGGCGGTGATGTTCCCGGCCGGCGGCAAGATGCTCATCGCGGGTGGCGCCGATCTCGGATCGTTCCACAAGTGGTTCGTGCTGCGGTTGCTCGCGAGCGGGGTACCCGATCCGTCGTATGGCACCGGCGGCATCGTCTACGTCACTCCGAGCACCCCACCCGACCAGACGGTCTCCGCGGCAATGCAGCCCGACGGCAGCGTAGTCCTCGGCGGCAGGATCAATGGCGCCGCAACCCTCGCGCGCGTGACACCGGCGGGGCAACTGGATCCGACGTTCGGCACGGCCGGCCTGCAGCCGCTGTTCCAGTCCGGCTCCGAGGCGATATCGATCGCGGTGACCGATGCCGGGGACACGGTCGTCGCGGCGCGGGACGCGAGCGGCAACTGGCTTGCTCTGCGCCTGCTGAATGGTGGCAGTCCCGATCCGACGTTCGGGCTCGAGCTGCTCTCCACCGTGCCGGTAACGGATGCACTGCGCCTCGCGACGCGTGGCGGCCGCGTCGCCATCGCGGGAGTGACGACGCATTCCCCCGGCTTCGATGAGCGTGCGTTGGTAAAGGCGTACACGATCGCCTCGACGCCTCCATCGCTGCCGCAACGCTCGTTCGTCGCCTCCTACGGCAACGACACGGCCGCATGCTTGGTCGTCGCGCCGTGCCGCACCTTGGCACAGGCGCTTAAAACCACGGCACGCGGCGGCGAGGTCTTGCTGCTCGATTCGGCCGACTTCGGCGCGGCGACGATCCTGACATCGGTGTCCATCGTTGCGCCACAGAATGCGCGCCCCGCCATCACAGGGACTCCACTCGTCGACGCGCTGACGGTATCGGCGACGCCGTCCGACACGATCGTCCTGCGCGGCCTGGCGGTAGCGGGCGACTCTGATGGAATTGTCTTCAACAGCGGCGGGAGCCTCCACCTCGAGAACCTGACCGTTCGCGGGAACCCGCTCACAGGCGCCGCCGGGGTCTGGTTTCAGCCGGCGACGCCCGCGCGACTTTCGATCAAGGACAGCACGATCCAATCCTATGACCGCGGCATTGTGGCCGCGAGTTTCGCCGACGTCGGCGTGCTGCTCGACAACGTCCGCCTCGAGGGCAACAGGTGGAGCCTGTCTGTAAGCGCGGCCGGCACCGTTGCGGTGCGCAACGCTTTGGTCGCAGGTCCGGGCGACATCGGTATCCAGGTCGCCGGCGCCGGGGGCGTGCCGCTCACGGCGACGCTCGACCGCGTGACGATCTCGGGGGTCGCGCAAGGGTTCATCGTTGGCGGCAGCGAGCCGGCAATGGCCTTCGTGCGCAATTCATCGTTCGCAAGCAGTACCTCCCAAGGTCTGCTCGTCGGCTGCTGCGCGCCAGCATCGGCGATATGGATCGACGGCAACCGCATCACGCGCAATGGCGTCGGCATCGAGATCTTCGCCGGCGCCGTCAACTCGCGCGGCAACAACACGATCGAGGCCAACGGCGTGGACGGCGCGCCGACCGCAACCTACAGCGCCAAATGACACGATGCCAGAGTGGAGAACGCGATGAATCGGATCCTTGTGACTGCCCTTCTGACCGCAGCGGTTTGGATCGCTTCGATCGCCCCCGCGTCCGCAACGGCACAACGCACGTTCGTCGCGAGCGATGGTAACGATGCGAATCCGTGCTCGCTCACGCTGCCGTGCCGATCGTTATCGGTGGCGTTGGCCCAGACCAACCCAGGCGGCGAGATCGTCGTACTTGACTCCGCCGGCTACGGGCCGGTTACGATCAACAAGGCCGTCTCGTTGGTTGCGCCCCCAGGTACGTATGCAGGCGTCTCGGTCTTGAGCGGCGATGGCATCGTCGTGAGCGCCGGCGCTTCCGACGAGGTCGTCCTGCGCGGATTGACTGTGAATGCGCAGGGCGGCAACAACGGCATTGTCTTCAATTCCGGCGCCGCCCTCTATATTGAGAACTGCACGGTCCGCGGATTCAACGGGCCATCGAACGCCAACATTCGCTTTGCACCCGCCGGGGCGAGCAGGCTCTCGCTCAAGGACAGCTTCATCCGTGGCGGAACGGCCGGCGTGCTGGTCTCGAACGCCACGACAGTCGCTGCCGTCATGATCGACAACACGCGGATTGAAGGGAACGGTATCGGGCTTTCCGCGGGCACGTTCGCGGGATCGGTCACGCTGCGCAACTCCGTGTTCGTCGACAACCTTGGCCATGCGATAAGCCTGCAGACCGGAGCCGGCCAGGCGCTCGACGCGTCGGTCGACAACGTGATGGTGTCGAACAACGCGGGCAATGGCGTCGATGCCCGCGGCGGCGCGATCACGCTCGCCATGGCGGGGTCGACCGTCGTTCGCAACGCGACCGGCGTCTACGTCCAGGGTGGCGGCAGCGCAGCCACCGCCCGCCTTACCGGGAACCTCATCTCGCGCAACGCGACCGGGATCCAGACCGGTGCCAATGGATCGATCCTGACACCGTTGTCGAACACGATCGAAGCGAATGGCGCCGACGGGACGGCCACGGGGACGTACGGACAGAAGTAGGGTCGCGCCGCTCACCCGACCCGGTTTCTACGGCCGGACGCCCGGCGTATCGATGGGAAGCCCCGCCGCGCGCTGCGCCAGGTAGAGCTCGAGATCGACCAGCTCCGGCGCGCCATACGGGTACGGCTCGGCGCGCACGCCGATCATGCACCTGCGCAGGCGGCGCTGCAGCGACCCGGCCGCTGCCACTCGAGCCGGTAGATCGGGTAGCCCGTAGGGTGGGCCTGCGGGATCACGCTGCCGCCGACGCGGCGACCCGGGTTGTCGTCGTGGCACTGCGCGCAGGAGAGATCGAGCTGACCGATGCGCGTTTGCCACAGCGTGCGACCGCGTTCGAGGACGGGGCAAGCCGCGGATCCTGGGGCGGCGCGATCGGCAGGCCGCGCGACTGATGCGCGACGAACGCCTCGAGCGCCAGCAGGTCGTGGCTCTCGGCCGCGAGCGGCGGCGCCCCCTGCTGCTCGGTGCGGCACAGGTTGATGCGCTGGCCAAGATCGACGGGTCGCCCGAGATGATCGTCGAACGCCGGGTAGCGCGCGGCGACGCCGCGCATCGACTTCGCGGCATCGCCGTGGCAACTCGCGCACGATTGGTTCCGTGACCCGACCCTGCCGCTCCACAGCGCCTCGCCCTCGCCCACCCACAGCATCCCCGGGTTCTGCGCGTCGTCGCGCTGCATCGCCTGCGTCGCCGGGCTCATGGTCGTCGAAGCCCGAGTGGCGCGCATCGGCCCGCGGTCGGCGGCGCCGGCCGCCGCAGCAACGAGACTGCGACGAGACACGCCGCAGGCTTCATGTCACGGCGAGCAGGACGGTCTCCGTCTGCGCGAAGCCGTTGTCGCCCTTCCCACGTGAAGGTGAGCGTGCCGCTCTCCGCAGCGACCGTCGAGAACGCGAAGTACGGGTTGGCGGCGATCGCCGGATACAGCTCGGCGCTGAACACCGAGCTCCCCGTTGTAGCGGCAGGTGAAGCGCCGGAGGATGTCGCGCGGCAGCTTCTGTCCCGCTGCATCGGCCGATAGCCGGTTTCCATCGGGTGCGCGATCAGCGCGCGGATCTCGATCGATCTCGCCGCGCTTCGGCGAGTGGCGGCACCTTGATCAGCGTGCGCGCCATGGATTCGCCGCTCAGACCGGATTGTCGCCGTCGATGCACGCGGCGAGCGTGACGATCACATCGACCGTGTGCGACCAGTAGGTGCCGTCGCTCATGCGCGCCACCGCGACGAGCTTCTGCGAGGTCGCCAGCCGGATGCGCGTGCGAGACGGTCGCGCGTCCGGCGCGCGGACCCGAGCGAGAACACCGCGACGTCGCGCTGCGGGTTGCTTTCGTTGAAGACGGCGATCGTCGCGACGTGATCCGTCGCCGTCATCGGGCTGTCGACGCTGACCGTGATCGGCACGGTGTTGCCGTTCTCGACCAGCGGCGGCGATGTCGAGCTTCACCTTGCCCGGTCGCACCGGAGCGCCGCCGGTGAACGCCGCGATCGCTGCGGCGAGGTCCTCGGCGTGCCGTCGGCCGCACGATCAGCGAGAGTGCGAGGCCCGCGCCGTGGCCAGCACGTCGCGGCGTGCGCGCGATCGTGGCAATCCGTTGCCTTGGTGACGCTCGCTCATGGCCGCAGCGTGACCAGGTAGGCCACCACATCCTCGATCTGCTGCGCCGTCAGCACCGGCTTGCCGCGCCAGGCCCTCCGACGCGCGTCAGGCCGTCGATGCGGTAGTACGACGGCATGATCGTCGCCGGGTTCAGCCGACGCGAATCGACCAGGCGCAGGCGCAACTGCCCCGCCGCCAGCGCGTGCCCGCGCCGGCCAGATCGGGCGCGAGCGTGCCCTGGAAGCGCTCCTCGGGAAACGGCCCGCTGTGGCACAGCAGGCACAGGCCCGAACTGCCGGTTCGACGACGATGGCGCGGCCGCGCGCCGCATCGCCCGGTTCGTTCGTGAGCGAAGCCGGAATCGCGTCGCCGACGACCTTGTATCCTGCCGGCGCGTTGTCGGGACCGGCCGGCGCAAGCGACGCTCCGGCGCACGCGGCGATTGCGACCACGACTTCGAGCCCGATGCGGCGCAATGCCGGCGGGTCCGTTTACGCCTTCTTCAGGCTGTGGTTCTTGAGCGGCAGGTCGCGGATGCGCTTGCCGGTGGCGGCGAAGATCGCGTTCAGCACCGCCGGCGCCGCCACCGCGATCGTCGGCTCGCCGACGCCGCCCCAGAAGCCGCCCGATGGCATCACGATCGTCTCGACCGCGGGCATCTCGTCCATCCGCAGCACCCGGTAGGTGTCGAAGTTCGTCTGCTCGATGCGGCCGTCCTTCACCGTGCATTCGCCGTACAGCGCCGCCGACAGGCCGTAGGCGAACGAGCCTTCGACCTGCGCCTCGATCTGCTGCGGGTTCACCGCATGGCCGCGGTCGGTGGCGGCGACGATGCGATGGATCTTCAGCGTCGCCGCCGTCGCTGACCGACACCTCGGCGCACGCCGCCACATAGCTGCCGAAGCCCATCGTCTGCGCAAGGCCGCGATAGCGTGCCCTTGGGCGCGCGGCTTGTCCCAGCCGACGCGCTCGGCCACCGCGTTGAGCACCGCGAGGTGCTTCGGGTGATTCGCCATGCAGCTTGCGGCGCAGCGCGAGCGGATCCTGCCCGGTGGCATGCGCGATCTCGTCGATGAAGCACTCGAGGTAGATCGTGTTCTGGTTCAGGTTCACGCCGCGCCAGAAGCCGGGCGGGACGTGCGGGTTGCGCATCGCGTGGTCGATCAGCAGATTCGGGAACGTGTAGCCGATCGACGCCTCTGGGCCCGGCGGATTCAGGCCCTGGAACACGACCGGATCCTTGCCGTCCTTGATGTTCTGCGGAAAGATGCCGGCGACGATCGACTGGCCCGAGATGCGCATGTGCAGCGCGGTCACGTTGCCCTGCGCGTCGAGGCCGGCCGTCAGCTTGCACTGCGTGACCGGGTGGTAGCGGCCGTGCGTCATGTCCTCCTCGCGCGACCAGATCAGCTTGACCGGCGTGCCCGGCATCTCCTTGGCGATCAGCACCGCCTGGCGCACCCAGTCGTGCACGGCGCCGCGCCGGCCGAAGCCGCCGCCGAGGAGCAGCTTGTAGACCTCGCACTTGGCGACCGGCAGGCCCGCCGCCTCGGACGTGGCGGCGAGCGCCGCCTCGCCGTTCTGCGTCGGCGTCCAGACCTCGCAGCGCTCGGGCGTCCAGCGCGCCGTCGCGTTCATCGGCTCCATCGTCGCGTGGTTCTGGTGCGGGTACGAATAGACCGCCTCGATCTTCTTCGGCGCGGCGGCCAGCGCTGCGGCGCACGTCGCCGGTCTCGTTGCCGACGACCGCGTCCGTCGCGTCGAGCCCGGCCTTCAGCACCTGCGGCGAACGCTCGCGCTCGACGCCTTCGCGTTCGGGCCGTCGTCCCATTCGATCGGCAGCGCGTCGAGCGCGCTCTTCGCGTGCCACCAGGTGTCGGCGACGACGGCGACCGCGCTGTCGCCGACGCGCACGACCTTCTTCACGCCCGGGCCGTCGCGAGCGCCGCCTGTCGTCGACGCTCTTCACCTTGCCGCCGAACACCGGGCAGTCCTTGATCGCCGCGTTCAGCATGCCGGGCATCTTGAGGTCCATGCCGTAGACCTGCGCGCCGGTCGTCTTGTCCGCGGTGTCGAGGCGTGCGACGCGCTTGCCGGCGATCTTCCAGTCCTTCGGATCCTTGAGCGACACGTTCGTCCGGCGGCGTGAGCTTGGCGGCCGCAGCCGCGACCTTGCCGTAGCTCGTCGTGCGGCCCGACGGCGTGTGCGTGATGACGCTCTTCGAAGCGACGCACTCGGAGGCGGGAACCTTCCAACCGTCGGCCGCCGCCTGCACCAGCATCACGCGCGCCGCCGCGCCGCCCTTGCGCACGTAGTCGTGCGACTCGCGGATGCCGCGGCTGCCGCCGGTCGAGAAGTTGCCCCAGACGCGGTTGCGCGCGAGATTCTGCGCCCGGTGTCGGGTACTCGGTCTGCACCTTCGCCCAGTCGCAGTCGAGCTCCTCGGCCACGAGTTGCGCCAGACCGGTCAGCGTGCCCTGCCCCATCTCGGAGCGGGCGATGCGGATCACGACCGTGTCGTCGGGCTTGACGACGACCCAGGCATTGATCTCGGCCGTCCCTGCGTCCTGTGCAGTGGCTTCACCCGCGAATGGGACGTGGAATCCGACGACGAGCCCGCCACCCACCGCAGCTGCGGCGCCAAGGAACTGCCGCCGCGACATCGTCAGCGGCGTTCATGCGGACCTCCCCTCGACGTGCTCGATGGCAAGTCCGGCGGCCTTCACATCGCCGGACGCAGCGGCCTTGATCGCGGCGCGGACCCGGTTGTAGGTGCCGCAGCGGCAGATGTTGGTCATCTGCGCCTCGATGTCGGCGTCGGTCGGCCGCGGCGTCGTCTTGAGCAGCGCCGCCGCGGCCATGATCATTCCCGACTGGCAGAAGCCGCACTGCGGCACGTCGAGCGCGACCCAGGCCTTCTGCACCGGATGCGAGCCATCGCTCGACAGGCCCTCGATCGTCACGATCTTGGCGCCCGCGGCGACCGATGAGACGGGCATCACGCAGGTGCGCGTCGCCACGCCGTCGATATGCACGGTGCAAGCGCCGCACTGCGCGACGCCGCAGCCGTACTTGGTGCCCGTCAGGCCGAGCTGCTCGCGCAGGACCCACAGCAGCGGCGTGTCCGGCTCGGCCTCGAAGTCGCGCGCCTTGCCGTTGACGTTCAGGGTAGCCATGGGGGTCTCCTCGGGTGGCGCTTTTTTGGGCGTGGAACATCTTTTGACGTGGAACATTCTAGCGAGTTCTCCGCAAGAGGGCGCTGCCCAAAACCCTGTCGGCCATGCGGCCGCCGCGCCCTGGTCACACCCGCCTACATCATTTTCGGACGCCATTACCCTGCGATTCGGCCCGCGGCGCGCTACGGTACGGTAGCTTTCGGAGGAAACACCAATGAAAACCGCACGCCCCGATGCGGGCGCTGAACCGCGCCGCCCCTTTCCGAAGCAGCACCAGGAGAGCCCCGGGCTCGAACCGGAGCTTGACCCGCCGCCGCGCTACGAGGCTCAGCACTATCGCGCTGCCGACAAGCTCCGCGGGAAGGTCGCGCTCGTCACCGGCGGCGACTCCGGGATCGGGCGCGCCGTCGCCGTGATCTTCGCGCGCGAAGGCGCGGACGTCGCCATCAGCTATCTGCCACAGGAGCAAAGCGACGCGGAGGAGATACGCAACGTTATTGCCGAAATCGGCCGCCGCTGCGTGCTGCTGCCCGGCGACCTGACCGATGCCCAATTCTGCCAGGACGTGGTGGCGCGCACTGTCCGCGAGCTCGGGAAGCTCGACATTCTCGTCTCCAATGCGGCGCACCAGGCGCGCAAGGACAAGCTCGCGGATCTCACCGATGCGGAGCTCGAAAAGACGTTTGCGACGAACGTGTACGCGTACGTGCGCCTCGCTCGCGCCGCGCTCGACCATATGGAGCGCGGCAGCGTCATCATCGTCACCAGCTCGGAAACGGGCCTTCTCGGCTCCCCCAAGCTGCCTGACTATTCGGCCACCAAAGGCGCGATCAACGCGTTCACCAAGTCGCTGGCGCAGGACCTTGTCGAGCAGGGCATACGCGTCAACGCCGTAGCGCCTGGCCCGGTGTGGACGCCGCTGAACCCGTCCGATTCGGGCCTGCCGCCGGAAGGCGTGGCCAAGTTCGGCAAGGACAATCCGATGGGTCGGCCCGCGCAACCGGAGGAGCTCGCCCCCGCCTACGTCTTCCTCGCCTCCAATGCCGACTCGTCGTACGTCACGGGCACGGTGCTGCAGGTCATGGGCGGCGAAGGCACGGGAGGATAACGCGGTGCTCTGCCCGGTCGACCTCGCGGCCTGCGACCGCCCGGAATGCCGCAGCGGTGTATGCGAACGCGCGGACGATGCGGCGCTCACCATTTGCTGGAGTTGCGGCGCTGTCGAGTCGGAGGGCGTCGTTGCCGGCATCTGCGTCGCCTGCGTGGCATCCGCCGCGCCGGCGCCGCGCAATCGCCAGGAGTAACAATGCCGCGCCCGTTATGGAAAGGTGCTCTGTCGTTTGGCCTCGTCAACATCCCGGTCGAGCTGTATCCCGCGGAGAACCGCAAGTCGTTCGAGTTCTCGATGCTCGACAAGCGCGATCTCTCGCCGGTCGGCTACAAGCGCTACAGCAAGAAATCCGGCAAGGACGTGCCGTGGGAAAACATCGTCAAGGGCTACGAGTACGAGAAGAACCGCTACGTCGTACTGTCCGACGAGGATTTCCGCCGGGCCAATGTCAAGGCGACACAGACAATCGAGATCCGGACGTTCGTGGGGGCCGACGAGATCCCGGTCGAGTTCTACGAGACACCGTACTTCCTGGCTCCCGGCAAGCGGGGTGAGAAGGCGTACGCGCTGTTGCGCGAGACCCTCAAGGCGTCGAATCGCGCTGCGGTGGCCGAGTTCGTGCTGCGAACGACGCCGCACCTCGCCATCGTCGTGCCGAACGGTCGTGCGCTGATGCTCGACACGCTACGCTTCCGCGACGAGCTGCGCGAGCCGAAGGATCTCGAGCTCCCGCCGGAGGGCGTCAAGAGCGCAAAGGTCGCACCGAAAGAGATCGAGCTCGCCAAACGGCTCGTCGACGATATGACGGAGCACTGGGAAGCGGCGAAATATCACAACACCTACCACGACGACCTGATGGCGCAGATCAAGAAAAAGATCAAGGAGGGACGGACCACCGAGATCACCGAGCCCGATCAGGGTGAGGCGGAGCCGCGATCGGCACAAGTCATCGACCTGGCCGCCCTGCTGCAGCAGAGCCTTGCCAAGGGCGCGGGCGGCGGCCATCGTGCCGCGAAGCGCGCCCCTTCCACCACGAAGCCTGCTGCCAGGCGCAAGCGCGCCTGATATCTCGCCAGAAGCGCAGCGGCCGGCGACGCAACTGCGCCCCGGCCGCCGGCAGCACTTCGATCAAGCGGAACTCAAACGATGTCGCGACCCGCGGTCGAACGCACGTCGCGCGTCGTCGTGTAGTCGTCGTCCCAGTAGGGCCGCGTGTTGTAGTACGTATGAAGCTCGGACGCCCAAGTGGGGTCCGCCATCGCCGGCCAATGGTCCTTGTCGAAGCCCGGCGCGCCTTCGAGGCGCTCCTTGGCGACGTTGAGGACGAAACACTCCTGGTCGGTGTCGAGCGTGAAGGCCGACCATGGAATAGCAAAGAGCTTGTTGCCCATACCGAGGAAGCCACCGAACGACAGCACTGCATAGGCGATCTTCCCGGCAGACACGTCAAGCATGATCGCCTCGATCTTGCCCAGATTCTCCCCGCTGTCGTTGACAACCGAGTCGCCGATCAGCGTATTGGCGTCCATGACTTCCGGGCCCGGCCCGTCGCCGTGCTCGGTCCCGACGATAGCGGCTCCGCCGGACGTGCGCGGGTTGGTAGTGGGGGTAGTGCGTTCGACCATGGAAATCTCCTGCAATCCAAATCCCTCGATGATTGAAATGCCCTACGTTCGCGTCGATGCAAACGAGCGCATGAACACGTGTTGAGGCACTGCCGCTTCGGTCACAACCCGATTTCGATCTGCGCGACGCGAAGTGCCGCCATCATCGATCGCCGGCGCAAACAGTTTCATCAGCGGTCTCTGATTGAGACGTAGGACGCCGACTTATGATCGGCGGACCGCGAGGAATCCCGCGGGTGTAGCGAGCCCGTCAGGCCGTCCCAATGATCGGCGGCATCCCGCTCTCCGCGGCTGCGGAGCATTCGCTGTGCCCACAGCCACAGTCACCCTTTCCAGCGGCGGACTCATCAGCGCCGGCTTGCGACGCGCAGTAGTCGCTGCAGAACTGTTCGCCGGATGTCACCGTACACGTGCATTCGTCATGGGCACACTTCGATACCTTCGCGAGTTTGCGGGTCGTGCCGACTTCAACGGTTTCCATGGATCGTGCCTCACGTTGTTCGGTTAACGGAAGACTCCCGAGCATTGGAGCACTCCGCCTCGCTCCGGGGAACGAGGCGATGTCGTGATCCGCTGTCGGGGTCCGCCCTACAGCTGGCGGTTCTAGCCTTCGCGTCCCGATTTGTCCTTCTCCTCGTTGCCCTTGCCCTTCGCCTCGTCCGGGCGTTGCGGCGCCTTTTCCGGCGGCGCGGCGCGTTCGGCCTGGCGCGGCGGCGGGCCAGCCTGCTGCTGATGGGGAGCCTCTGGCGCGCGCGGAGCGGCAGCCTGCTGTTTGGGCTGTTCCTGCGGCGCCGGCCGCGCTTGTTGCGCCTGTGCTCGCTGAGCCTGCTGAGCCTGCTGAGCCTGCTGGCCTGTTGCGGCTGCTGCCCCTGTCGCGCTTGCTCTGCCCGTTGTGCTTGCTGCGCCGGCGCGCTGCGCCTGCTGCGCTTGCTCCGCTCGCTGAGCCTGTTGGGCCTGCTGAGCTTGTTGCGCCTGCTCCGCCTGCTGCCCCTGTCGCGCTTGCTCTGCCCGTTGTGCTTGCTGCGCCTGCGCGCGCTGCGCCTGCTGCGCTTGCTCGCAGCCTGTTGCGCTCGCTGAGCCTGCTGGGCCTGCTGAGCTTGTTGCGCCTGCTGCGCCTGTCGAGCTTGCTCCGCTCGCTGAGCCTGTTGCGCCTGTTGCGCCTGTTGCGCTTGCTCCGCTCGCTGCGCTCGTGGCGCCTGCGCCTGTTGCGCCTGCTGCGCCTGTCGCGTTTGCTCTGCTCGTTGTGCTTGCTGCGCTTGCGCGCGCTGCGCCTGCTCGCTCGCTGAGCCTGTTCGCCCGCTGCGCCTGTTGCGCTGCTGCGCTCGCTGCGCCTGGTTCGGCTCGCTGCGCCTGTTGCGCTTGCTGCGCCTTTTCTATTCGCTGCGCTTGTTCCGCTCGCTGCGTGGTTTCGGCTTGTGGGGTTGGCGGACGAGCGGTCGGCTCGGGGCGCGCGTTCGCAGTCGGCGGATTGGGATTGGCCATCGCAGGCGGCGGAGTGCCGGGTCGCGCTTGCGGCGCCGGCGCTGCGGGCTCCGCCTTGGCGCGTGCCGTTTCCGGCGGATTCTTTTCAGGCGCCTTCGCCTCGTTCCGATTCATTTCCGAGGCATTCTTTTCCGCCGGCTGCTGCGCGGCCGCGACCGGCAGTGGCTTCGGTGCCGTCGTCGGCTGAACCACTCTCACGTTCTGCTTCGCCGCCGTCGCAGGCGGCGCGAGCCGCTGCAACTCGGCCTGTTCGAGAGGCTTTCCTGGCTCACGCTTGAGCGCCTGTTCCCGTTGCTCGATCGAAGGCGGCGCCGGCGGTGGCTCGTGCTTCGCGATCACCTGGCGCTGGTTCACCGCCGCAGCCGGACGGGCCTGCGCTGGCGTGGCAGAGCCCACGATGCTCGCGCGTTCGGGCGCCACCCGAGCGGGCGCTGCCATCACCGGTGCCTGCTCAAGCGCCTGCGCGTTGACCTTGACGGCGGCACGCTGGACCGGTCGCGCTTCGACGAACGCCTGTGTCGGCACCGCCGTGACGGCGTTCGGTCTCTGCACGTTGGCATATCGCACGTCCGTGCGTGCCGGGTTGTTGTAGATGTTCGTCACCTGCGTCACGTTGACAACGGTGTTGGAGACGTTGACGCGCGTGAAATAGTCGCGGCTCGACGCGTAAGCTGGCCGATAGACTTCGCCCGGCCCGAGCGGGAACCACGCCACCCCAGCGGCGGCTCCCACTGCGACCGACACGCCGAGATTCGGCGCGCCGACGAACGCGACGAGCGCCGGTGCGTAGACCGAGCGCACCGTACGCGGCCCCGGCACCCAGCACCAGCGATTCTGGGCGTACGCCCAACGCCCATAGTGGAACGGCGCAAAGCCCCAGGGGGCGTCGTCGACCCACGTCCATCCGAACGGATCCTGCCAGAGCCAACGCCCGTAGCGATAAGGCGCCCAGTCCGGTGCGACATTGTTCGGCACCCACACCGTTCCGTAGGTCGGAACCTGGCTCCATGAACCGTTCGAGTCGAGATCCTGATACCCGATCACGTCGGGGGCGACGTAGCGCGCGCTGGTCGAGCGCGTCTCGAGATTCGCGCGCTCGCCCACCCACGTGTCGAATGCGTCGCTACTCGCAAGCGCTACCGGCTGCGAGCCGCCCAGATCGGTGCCTTCGAACCGGACGCGCTGCCCGGCGGCAATCGTGTATGCGTTCTGTGTGCCGAACACCTCCGCTCCGCCTCGATAGACCGCGACTGTCGTGGCGTTCGCGTCGACGTCGATCCGGTAGTCGCCCGCTTCGCGGATCGAGAACGCGAGATTCGGGGTGTCGACCTCGACCGTGTTGTTTTGATCCAGTGATCGCACGCTCATTCGAAGCGATCCCTGCGTGACCTGGTATTGCTGGGTGCTATCGTCGAAGGCCGTGACTGACACATCAGTCCCCGGCGCAAGCCGCAGCACCGCGTCGCCGGTCTGGAGCTCGGCGCGCGCGTCGGCGCCGGTCCATACCCGGTCGCCGGTCCACAACGGCCGGTTCCGGTCTGCCTGAACCCAGTCCGTCGCGCCCGCCGGCAGAAGGCTCACTTCGCCGCTTTCATAACCGAGCCGCACGGCCCGGGTTGGCGGATCCGCCCAAGCAACGCCGGCGGCCAGCACAAGCGCGACCATCGCCGCGACTACGCGCGCGGCACGTAATCCAATTCGGCTCTCGTTCATCTCGTCTCCTTTCCTCCATGCGCAACCTTCCCCTCCCGGGTGGTTGCGTTTGATAGCGACACTAACGAGCGGCGCACGATGAAGGCTGTCGGCGGCGTCCTATTCCTTCGCCGGAGAATCACCGACGGGTAATTCTTACAAATCGTTTTCGAGACGACCCCGATTCACCACGGACTGCACGCGTCCCCGGATTAAAGGCAGCGCGTCGTTTGTTTGCGGGAGTAGCGCAAGCGGCGATCCGGCGCCGCATCGAGCGCTGCCGTTCCGGCACTGCGAGCGAGCCGACCAACTATCCGCGTCGGTGCCGCGGCTTTCTCATGAGGTCCGTCGCGCGTCGCGAAGGCACCGGCGCGCGCAGGGCATATGCGCCCACGGGCGCGATCTATTCAATCCGCAGGAGCACGTCATGGATCGACTTCGCACGTTCCTACTGCCCACTACGGCCGCCGCCGCGCTGGCCCTCGGTATCGCGCAGGCCTCGGCGGCGCCACCCAACCGCTATCAGCAGACGAATCTGGTCTCGGACGGGCACATCGCGGCGGCCCACACCGATCCGAACCTCGTCAACGCATGGGGCATCGTCTTCAATCCCACCGCGTTTGTCTGGATCGTCGACAACGGCACCGGCCGCTCGACGCTTTACAATGGTGCTGGCGTTCCCCAATCACTCGTCGTGCAGATCCCGTCGGGTGACAATGTCTACGACCCGCCGGGCGCGCCGACGGGCATCGTATTCAGCGGTTCGGCGACGGATTTCACCGTGAAGTCGCCCACGGCCAGCGGCCCGGCCCGTTTCATCTTCGTGACCGAGGAAGGCATTCTCGCCGCATGGGCCCCCGCGGTTGATGGCACGCACGCGCTGTTCATCCTCCAGACGCCAGGCGCCGTCTACAAGGGGCTGGCGCTGACGGGCAACGGCGACGGCAATTTTCTCTACGCCGCCGACCTCTTCAACGGCAAGATCGACATGTTTGACAGTAACTTCAAGCCGGTCGACACGACCGGACGGTTCGTCGACCCGAATCTTCCCAAGGGGTTCGCACCGTTCAACATCACGGCGATTCAGGGCGATCTTTACGTCACGTACGCGTTCCACAAGGCGGGCGAACACGATGAAACCGCCGGCAAGGGGCTCGGCGTCGTCGACGTCTTCGACGCCAACGGCAACCTGATCCGCCGAGTCGCGAGCGGTGGCAAGCTCAATGCGCCGTGGGGAGTCGCGCTGGCGCCAGCGACGTTCGGCCGTTTCGCGAACCGGCTCCTCGTGGGTAATTTCGGTGACGGCACCATCAACGTCTTCGACGCCCACAACGGAACGCCCAAGGGCCAGCTCAAGGATGCCAGCGGCAAGGTGCTCAAGATCGACGGGCTTTGGGGCCTCGCCTTCGGCAACGGTGTGGTCGGACAGAAGACCAGCACTCTATATTTCACCGCCGGCCCCGCCGAAGAGTCGCAGGGCCTCTACGGTTCGATTACGCCGGTATCGGTGGCCGGGGGTGGCGGCGGTCACGGCGACGAGGACGATGATCGGGGCGACGACGCCAACGACTGACGCCTCCGACCGTACGGCGGGCGCGCCGTCACCGACGGCGGCGTGTCCGCCCATCCTACAGCAGGCCCGGATCGAGCTTAGGGGCTCATTGCGAACGTCGCGGCCGCACCTAGCGCGAGGCGCTGCCGACGATATCGCGGTCGTTGCGCGGCTGGATAGGCCGCGCATTGTTGGGATAGATCCGACCGAAGCGGGCGATCTCATCGCCCGAGATCTGCGTCGGCGTCTTGAGCACCAGCCAGGTGACGTTTTCCGTGCACGGCGGCGTCGTCAGCGACCCCTCGTACCGGTAGTAGTCCTTGTTCTTCGGGAGCAGCTGGAGCGCATTGATCTGCGCCGAGTCGACGACGACCTCCTTGCCCTTCGTCACCGGCAGGTTCTTCCACAGGGTCTTGATCACCTCGTTGTCGCTGCCCTGGTCGAGGAAGACCGCCACGACGGCAAGCTTGCCGTTGTCCCCCTTGTGCACGAGGTGGGCGACCATGTCGTGCCCCTTGCCGTTGACCTTTTCCTCGCTCGGCTTGTGGAAGTGGAACTGCACGAGCTCGTAGCGCTTGCCGTCAACAAAGACAAAGCTGCCCGGCGGGTAGATGACCTCGATCGTGTGACCGTTGTCGATGATCCGGAGCGGGGCCGGCTTGTAGTTGAAGAGCAGCGGCGGGATGTCGCCCTTGCGAACGTCTGCATCCGAGATGTCGATCGGCGACTGGAGGCTTCCCGTACCGCACACCGCATTCTCTTTGCCGAGCTTGCCCCACTTGGGGGGGCCATTCGCGCCGGAGTACGACCACTCCGGCTCTCCCGCCGCCCCCGCGGCGCCCGCGCCAGTACCGAGCGCCGCGAGGCCCGCGCCGAGAATCCATGCAAGTGATATAGCGACAACCCGTTTCATCCGGTCTCCTCCTCCACACACACCTTCCCGCGGCAGGACGCGAAGCATACCGCAACGGCCCGCCGCTCCAAACGCCCCGGTCAGGCGCCGCCCCGCATCCAGCTGCGCGCCTCGCGCGTATATCGGCCGGTGGGCGCGCCGGCTCGTTTGCCCCGGCGGCGCCCCTCCCGCGGGCGGCCCGTCGGGGTCGCGCGCACTTCGTTTCGAGGAGACCCATCATGACCATCGACCGACCGTTCCCCAGCCGTTTGCTGCCCCTCGCTGCCGCCCTGTGCGTACTGGCCGCGGGGACCGCCGTCCCGCCCGTGCACGCCTCGAGCCACCGCGAGGCCCCGTTCATCACAACCCAGCCCAAGGTCGACGGCACCGATCTCTATATGTTCGCGAGCTACGAGCCGGGGCGCGAAGGGTTCATCACGCTGATCGCAAACTACCTGCCGCTGCAGGACGCCTATGGCGGCCCGAACTATTTCCAGTTGGACCCCAACGCGCTGTATGAAATCCACGTCGACAACAACGGGGATGCGAGGGAGGACATCACGTTCCAGTTCCGGTTCAAGAACAAGCTCGCTGGCACGACGCTATCCATCGGCGGCAAGAACGTCGCGATCCCCTTGATCCAGTCGGGCCCGGTGACCGACGTCAATTCGCCGGCGCTGAACGTCGCGGAGAGCTATACCGTCGACATCGTCCGGGGCGATCGCCGCGGCCGGCGGTCGCCGGTGACCAACGCCGCCGACGGCAGCGAGGTGTTCGAGAAGCCGGTCGACAACATCGGAACCAAGACCCTCCCCGACTACGCGACCTACGCCGCGAAGCACATCTACAACGTCAACATTCCCGGTTGCTCGACCCCCGGCAAGCTCTTCGTCGGCCAGCGCCAGGATCCGTTTGCCGTCAACCTGGGCGTGATCTTCGACCTGGTCCACGCGCCGCTGTCGGTGATCACCGATCCGGCGCTGATCAACGCCGTGCCAAACACGATCGGCGACAAGAACATCACGACACTCGCGCTCGAGATACACAAGAATTGTCTCGTCGCAGCGGGCTCGACGGACCCGGTCATTGGCGCATGGACCACGGCGAGCCTGCGCCAGTTCGCCGTCCTCAACCCCAACCCGCCGGCCGGGCTCGACAACTCGCGGCTGCCGAACGGCGCATGGACGCAGGTGTCGCGCCTCGGCATGCCACTCGTCAACGAGGTGGTGATCGGCCTTCCCGACAAGGACCGCTTCAACGCCTCCAAACCGCGCGACGACGCACAGTTCCTCGACTACGTGACGAACCCGACGCTGCCAGCGCTGATCGAGGTGGCGTTCAGCCTGAGCGGCATCGCGCCGACTAACATTCCGCGCACGGATCTGGTCACCACGTTCCTGACCGGCATCAAGGGACTCAACCAGCCGGCGCACGTGCGCCCGGCCGAGATGCTCCGTCTCAATACGTCGATTCCGCCGACGCCCGAGGCGAAGCAAAACCGGCTCGGCGTCGTCGGCGCCATCCTCTCCGGGGACGGTGACCTCGCCGGCTATCCCAACGGCCGCCGACCGAAGGACGACGTCGTCGACATCTCGCTTGTCGCGATGATGGGTGGCCTCTGCATGGCCAACGGTGACACCAACGCCCTCGCGCTGGGCACGGCGTGCAAGCCGGCTGCCGTGCCGCTCGGCGCGACATCGCTCAAGCTGCACGACGCAGTGGACCAGTCGGTGGTGCCGCTCATGTCGGTGTTCCCGTACCTCAATACGCCGATTCCGGGCGCGCAATGAGGAGCCTTCCATGCGTGCGGCGCTGCTCTCGCTCGCGTGCGTTGCGGGGATCGTCGCTGCGTGCAGCAGCGGCGACCCCGGGCTGCCGCACCCGAGGGCCGCGACGACAAGCTCCCCCGTCGCGGCCCACCCCGCGCGCGCCACCGTTCCCCTGGCGCAGGCATCCCGTGCGGCGGGGGACGATGACGAGGAGCCGATGGACGTCAGTGCGCTGCGCCGTCCGCAACCGGACGACACCGAGCCCGAGCCGGTGAAGTGACGACATGAACAGATCGTTAGCGCTCGTCGCATTGTTCGCAGGCGTGCTCGTCGTGGCGCCCGCCATCGCAGTTCCGGTCGTTCCCCGTGACGATGCCGAGGTCGTCGAGGTGCTTCCGGCGACCGCGACGAGCCGCGAGGAGCGACAGTGGCGCCGCGAACTGGCGGCGCGCCCGAAGGATGCCGCGGCCGCCGCGGCGGCCGCGCGGCGATGGCTCGGGAATGCACGCGAGCTGGGCGACCCGCGTTTCGCGGGCCAGGCGCTGGCCGCGATTGAGCCGTGGCCGGATCCGGCGACGGCGCCCGATGACGTACTTCTGATGCAGGCCACCGTCGAGCAGTATCTGCACGAATTCGACGCCGCGGCAGCCAAGCTCGAGCGCCTCGTGCAGCGCGCGCCGCGGCAAGCACAAGCGTGGCTCACGCTCGCGACGATCCGCCGCGTGCAGGGGCGATATCGCGAATCGACTGCCGCGTGCCGCGCCCTTGCAGCCGCGATCAACGGCACCTACGCGGCCGCGTGCCTCGCCGAAAACGAGGGGCTCGAGGGTCGCTTTGACGCGGCGCGATCGATACTGGCGCGGCTGGTCGCGGCACCGGGTCTCGCTCCGGAAACCGGCAACTGGCTCTTGACGACGCTCGCCGAGCTCGAGGCCCGCGCCGGGAATGCCGCCGCCGCGGAATCCGACTATCGCGCCGCGTTGGCGCTGCACCGCGATCCGTACACACTCATCTCGTTTGCGGACTTCCTGCTCGAGCAGGGCCGCGACGCCGACGTCATCGCCCTGCTGCACGGCCAGCCGCGCAGCGACGCCGTGCTCCTGCGGCTCGCGATCGCCGGCACGCGCGCCCGGACTCCCGCGGGCGCGCGCGATGCAAGCGAGATGCGCGAGCGCATCGCACTCGCCAACGAGCGTCCCGATGTCCGCGTCCTGCACGCGCGCGAGCAGGCGATGTTCGCGCTCGAGGTCGAATCCGACGCGCGGCGCGCACTCGAGCTCGGGCAAATCAACGTCGGGCAGCAACGCGAGCCCATCGACCTGCTGCTCCTTGCCCGGGCGGCCCGCATGGCCGGTGACGGCGATGCGCTGCTGGAGGCGAACCGGCTGCGGCACGAGGTGGGCCTTGCCGATCGCCGGCTCGAGGGCTCGCCATGAGCATGACGATCGTGCGGCTTGCGATCCTGCTGCTCTCGGCACTCGCGTCGCGGCCCGCGGTCGCCCACAAATCGAGCGACGCCTACCTGCAACTCTCCTCATCGCCGGCCGGGCTCGCCGTCCGCGTCGACGTCGCGTTGCGCGATCTCGACGTCGCGCTCGACCTCGACGCCAACACCGATGGCCGGCTGACCTGGGGCGAAGTCAAGGCGCGGTGGCCCGCGATCGAGGCGTACGTAACGCAGGGGGTCGAAGTGGCGCAGTGCCCGCTGCATCCGACCGGGCGGGGCCTCGAGCGCCGCAACGACGGCACGTACGCTGTCGTCAACCTTGCATCCGATTGCCAGCCCCGGGCGGAGCCGGCAATCCGCTACGGATTGATGCGCGGCATCGATGCGACCCACCGCGGAATCGCGAAGATCGAGCTTGCGGGACAGCCCCCGGTCGTCCGCGTGCTGGATCCGGGCCGCGCATCCGGGCCGACCTCTTTTACCCCGACGATCGATCGTACGAGCGCGGATTCGGGTAAGACCCCAGCGCCAAGCGCCACGGCGCTGCGCGAAGGCGTACTGCACATCCTGACGGGCTACGACCACGTGCTGTTCCTGTTGTGCCTGCTCCTGCCGGCGGCGATGCGGCGCACGCCGAAGGGCTGGCAGCCGGTTTCCGGTCTCAAGGAAGCGGTACTGCCCGTCTTCGGCATCGTGACCGCGTTCACGCTCGCGCATTCGATCACGCTCGGCCTCGCGGCCTCGGGGCGCGTGTCGCTCCCCTCGTCGCTCATCGAGCCGGCCATCGCCGTCACGATCATCCTCGCCGCGCTCGACAACATCGTCCCGCTCTTCCGTGGCCGGCGCGCGGTCGTCGCCTTTGCATTCGGCCTGATCCACGGCTTCGGATTTGCGGGCGCGTTGGCCGAGCTCGACCTTCCGACTTCCGCCTTCGCCTGGGCGCTCTTGCAATTCAACGTCGGGCTCGAGCTCGGCCAGTTGATGATTGTCATCGTGGCCTGCACCCTGCTTTACCTGGTGCGCGCGAATCCGCGTTATCCGGCGTGGGTGATACGTGGCGGCTCCGCCGCTGCGATTCTCGTCGGAGCGCTGTGGTTTGTCGAACGCACGGCGGATGTTGCCCTCCTTCCGCTCTGAGCCTTGCGACGATACAACCAGCGGCGCATCATCGAGCGACTGCGCATGTCGCAGCTCGTCCAACGGAGGATCCCATGCGCCGAACGTTCCCCCCTGCTTTCGCTGCCGTCGCATCCATCCTTGCGCTCATATGCAACGTGGCGCAGGCCGCCACGGCCCAGCGCACGTTCGTGGCCTCGATCGGCAATGACGCCAATGCCTGTTCGCTCGCCGCGCCGTGCCGCAGCTTCGGCGTCGCAATCACGCACACGTCCGCGGGTGGCGAAGTGATCGTCCTCGATTCCGCCGGCTACGGCCCTGTCGCCATCAACAAATCGGTTTCGATCATCGCGCCCGACGGTGTGTACGCCGGCATATCCGTATCGAGCGGGAATGGTGTCACCGTGGATGCTCCGGGCGGCATCGTGCGGCTGCGCGGCCTGTCGATGAATGGTCTGAGCTCGAGTGGCATTGCTATCAAAGACGTCGCAGCGGCGGAACTCGATGTCGAGCGCTGCCTCATCGCCGGGTTCAGCGCCCTTAATGGCTCCGGGATCGTCGTCAGGACGAGTGTCGATCCGGCCCAGCTAAGGGTGGCCTACTCCACGCTGTCCGACAACTGGTTCGGTGTGAGCATAGAGTCGCCTTCGGGCACCCCGTACATATCGATCGAAGGCACCCGGTTCACCGGTCACTTCCTGGCGCTCGGCGTGTTCGCCTCCGCGCGCGTGACGGTCCATGCGTCGGCAATGCAGACGACCAAGGACATTCCCAACGCCGGCATCCGGATTCTCTCGCCTGTTGCCGGGCCGGTCGAGCTGCATGTCGATGAATCGGTGATCGACGGTGCCGCGCGCGGTATCGATGCACGAGTCGATGCCGCTTCGTACGTCAGCATCAGTCTCGTGCACACCGCGGTATCACACACCGGATTCGGCATGTACGTAACCGGCAGCGCCACCGCCGCGATCGCCGATTCGAGGTTCACCCATAACGACACGGCGATCTTCGTGGACGCCGGTTCGACGGTCTTCACCGGTGGGACGACATACATGGCGTACAACGGAAATTACGTGATCGGCGGCGGAACGTTGACTCCGCTCGCCGGCAATCTCTGAGGTTGCCGCCTCAGCCCTTCGGCCGCTTGTCGAGCACGCGCTTTGCCTTGCCCAGTGAGCGTTCGATGCCACCCGGCGCGACGACGCGCACGCCGGCCGTCACGCCGATCAGGTTCTTGATCAAGTGCGCAAGCTTCTTCCCGGCAGCCTCGCCGTCGACGGAGCCCGCGGCAGCCGAGCGCTCGACAACGACTGCCAGTTCGTCGAGATTGCCGGGCCGTGTGATCTCGAGCTGGTAGTGCGGCTCGAGCGCGCGCTCCTGCAGGATCAACTCCTCGACCTGCGTCGGGAACACGTTGACGCCGCGAATGATCAGCATGTCGTCGGACCGGCCGGTGATCTTTTCCATCCGCCGCATCGACCGTGCGGTCGGCGGCAGCAGGCGCGTCAAGTCGCGCGTCCGGTAGCGGATCATCGGCAGCGCTTCCTTGGTGAGCGAGGTGAACACCAGCTCGCCCTTCTCGCCCTCGGGCAGTACTTTGCCGGTCTCGGGGTCGATGATCTCGGGATAGAAGTGATCCTCCCAGATCGTGAGCCCATCCTTGGTCTCGATGCACTCCTGCGCCACGCCGGGGCCGATGATCTCTGAGAGTCCGTAGATGTCGATCGCATCGATGTCGAGCTTCCCCTCGATCGCCGCGCGCATCGCCGGCGTCCACGGCTCGGCGCCGAAGATGCCGATTCTGAGCGAGGTCTTGCGCGGATCGATTCCCTGCCGCTCCATCTCCTCGGCGATCGCCAGCATGTACGACGGCGTCACCATGATCACCGACGGCTTGAAGTCCATGATCAGCTGGACCTGCTTCTCCGTCTGCCCGCCCGACATCGGGATGACCGTCGCGCCGAGCTTCTCGGCGCCGTAGTGCGCGCCGAGGCCGCCAGTGAAGAGGCCGTAGCCGTAGGCGACGTGGACGATATCGCCGGCACGGCCGCCGGCCGCACGGATCGAGCGCGCCATCACTGTCGCCCAGGTATCGATGTCCTTCGCCGTGTAGCCAACCACCGTCGGCTTGCCGGTCGTGCCGGACGACGCGTGGACGCGCACGACCTGCTCGCGCGGCACGGCGAACATGCCGAACGGGTAGTTATCGCGAAGGTCGTTCTTGACGGTGAAAGGGAACTTCGCGAGATCAGCGAGTGACTTCAGGTCGGCCGGTTTGACGCCGGCAGCGTCGAAGGTTCGCTTGTAGTGCGGGACGTTGTCGTAGGTGTGCTGGAGCGTCCACTTGAGTCGCTCGAGCTGCAGCGCGGCGAGCTCGTCGCGACTCGCAGTTTCGATCGGCTCGAGATCGCCTGGGGCCGGCTTCTTCACGGACACCTCTCGCTCCCCTGTCGCAATGGGATTATTGTTGCCCGGCGTCAGGTGTTGCAGCAAGGCGTAGGCACGCCGCCCTGGATTAAAGTGCCGTAGTACCCGATGGTGTTGTTGCCGGCCGTGAAGATCGCGTGGGTACCGGCACCCCCAAGAAAGAAGACCATATCCGAATACGTGATCGTGTTACCGTCGGCCAGAATGCTTGCGTTTCCGCCCGGGTCTGCGATCACCACCAAAGCCTGCTCGTTGTTTGTCAGGGTCGAGTGGGCGACCGTCGCCTGAACCAGTGCCCCCGCCCTCGCCTCCACGCCAGCGAAATTATTGGCGATCTCGCTGTCGGCGATCGAGACCTGCAAGCCGCCCGTAGCGCCTAACATGAAGACGCCCGCCATCGAGTTGTTGCGGATATGCGCGTTCTGTATGGACACTCGACTGTTGGGCGCTTCCAGCCTCACGCCGACCCCGAGCTTCGTGATCTGGCAGCCTTCGATCGACAGGAAGGCGCCTTGTAGGAAATCGATAGCATAGGTGACTCCGCCCTGACCGTTGATCGAAAGCCCGCGCAGCGCCACCTCGATCCCGGCGCCGTTCACGATGATGCCGACACCTGACGTCACCGTGATGCCCGCATAGATCCCCTCCGGCGCGATGATGGAGACCGATTGGGTGATAGTGACAGGGCCGTAGCCGGCCGAATCGAGGACGACCGCTTCTCCCCCATCGCTCGTCTTCGCAATTGCGGCCGCGAACGATCGACACGGCTGGGACAACGTGCAGGGATGAACATCGCTTCCATTCGACGCGACGAACGTGCGCTGCGCGGTCGTGGCGGACACGGTGACAGGGGTGAGGAGCACCAGCAGCAGCGCCCCCAATACAGCAAGTCGGATCGTCATGTGGCCTCCTCGTCGACGACGTGCCCCTTGATCCGGTAACTCTTGCCACGGAACAGCGCGATCGTCTCGCCGCGCTGATTCGCGACGTCGATGTCGTAGACACCTGTCCGGCCGGCCACGCTGCGCTCCTGGGCCGTGGCCGTAAGCATGTCGCCGTCGCGCGCGGGCGCGAGGAACTCGATCGCGCAGCCCGAAGCGACAGTCGACAGGTTGTAGCTGTTGCATGCGAACGCGAACGCGCTGTCCGCCAGCGTGAAGATGAAACCGCCATGGCAGATGGCGTGGCCGTTCAGCATGTCGGCGCGAACGGTCATGGTGAGCGTCGCCCTCCCGGGCGCCACCTCGACGATGCGCATGCCGAGGCGCCGCGAAGCATCGTCGCGAGCCCACATGGCCTCGGCAACGCGCTCGGCCAGGGCCTGGGCGTCTTCGTGCGAAAGTGCCGGGTGGTGCTCACCCACCGAGCTTGCCTCCCGTCGCGGCCCGTCGGGTGACGAATGGCGAGACTCGGTAGCGATCCTCGCCGTAGTGAGCAGCGAGATTGATGATGACGTCGCGGACTGTTGCCGCGCCGATCGCATCGCCCCAGGCAAGCGGCCCTTGCGGATAATTGACGCCCTGCTTCATCGCGAGGTCGATGGCGCTCGTCGATGCGACACGCTGCACGACGGCGTCGGCGGCCTCGTTCGCGAGCGCGGCGACGATCCGCATCACGGCCAGCCCGGCGACATCGTCGAGTCGACTGACGGCGATCCCGGCGGCACCGAGCGCGCCGACGACGGCCGTCACGGCGTCGTCGCCCGCCGTATCCGCGCGCGCGATGGCCAGCCTCGATGTTTTGGTGTAGTCGAGCGCGAGGTCGAACAGAACGAGATCGGGTACGGCGATCGCGACGGCACGCGTGGTCGCCGTGCGGCCGTCGGTCAGCGCGAGCCACGCGCTATCGCCTTTCCCGTCGACGTGCAGGGCGCCGCCCGGGAAACGCGGATCGGCAGGCTTCCGCACAATCGAAATGCCCGCGCCCGCAAGTCGCTCCGCCAGCGGCGACGCGATCCCGAGATCGCCATGCGCGGTGATGCTCTGGGGGGGCGCCGGTGCGGTCTCCGTGCGCGCTTCCGCCTTGACGGCGCCCGGCGCGTAGTCGTAGAACCCGCGGCCCGTCTTGCGGCCGAGCCAGCCGGCTGCCACAAGTTCCTGCTGCCGGATCGACGGCGCGTAGCGGGGATCGTGGAAATACGCTTCCCAGATGCTCTTCGTCACCGCGAAGTTGACGTCGAGGCCGATCAGGTCCATGAGCTCGAAGGGACCCATCCGGAACCCGCCCGCCTCGCGCACCACCGCGTCGAGCGTGGCCGGGTCGGCCGCGCCCTCGTGGAGCAGGCGGAGTCCCTCGGCATAGAACGGCCGCGCACAGCGATTGACGATGAAGCCTGGAGTCGATCTCGCGCGCACCGGGGCCTTGCCCCACGCGATCGCGGTGGCAAACACCGCGTCTGCGACGTCGGGCGCGGTCGCGAGACCGCTCACCACCTCGACCAGTGGCATCATCGGTGCCGGATTGAAGAAGTGCATTCCCACGACCCGGCCCGGATGGGCGAGTCCCGCGGCGAGCTCGGTGATCGACAGCGACGACGTGTTCGTCGCCAGGATGCATTCGGGTGTCACGACATTCTCGAGGCGCGCGAGGAGCTCGCGCTTCGCCGTGATATCCTCGACGATCGCCTCGACAACGAGCTGCGCGACGCACGCGTCGGGCAGTGTGACGACGCTCGTGATTCGCGCGACCGCGGCGTCGGCGTCGCCTTGCTTGAGCCGCCCCTTGGCCACGAGCTTGCCGAGTGCGTCGGCGATCGTATTCCGGCCCGCATCTGCCGCGCCGAAACGCGCGTCATGCAGTTGCACCTTGTGGCCCGCGACAGCGGCGATCTGCGCGATCCCTGCACCCATTGCGCCGGCGCCGATCACGGCGACGGTCGCGTCGGCGGGCAGCGCGGTGGCCATCGGAGGATCTAGCGGCCGCTGAACTTCGGGGGGCGTTTCGCCATGAACGCAGCGACGCCTTCGCGATAGTCGTCGGAGGCGCCGAGCTCGCGCATATAGTCGCGTTCGATGTCGAGCTGGGCTTCGAGCGTATTGCCGCCGCTCGCGTAGAGCGCCTGCTTCGTCCGCGCGAGCCCGCGCGTGGGCGCCTGCGCAAAGTGCGTGGCGAGCCGCTCCGCCGTGGGCGCGAGCTCCGCGTCGTCGACGCACTGCCAGATAAGGCCCCAAGCCGCCGCCTGCTCGGCCGTGATCTTCTCGCCCAGGAGTGCCATCCCCATCGCGCGCGCCGTCCCTACGAGGCGCGGCAGGAAGTACGTGCCGCCCGTATCCGGAATCAACCCGAGCTTCGAGAACGCTTCGATGAAGATTGCGGACCTGGCCGCGATGACGAGATCGCACGCGAACGCGATGTTGGCGCCGGCGCCGGCGGCGACACCGTTCACCGCGCAGATCACGGGCATCGGCAGCGAGCGCAAGCCCAGCACCAGCGGCTTGTAGTTCCGCTCGATCGACGCGCCAAGATCCACCGGCGCATCGCCGGCGGCGACGGCGCGGTCCGAGAGGTCCTGGCCGGCGCAGAAGCCGCGTCCCGCGCCGGTCAGCAGCAGCACGCGCGCTCCGCCGTCGCCGCGGGTGCGCCCGAGCGCGTCGCGCACCTCCGCGTGCATCGCGTCGTTGAAGCTGTTGAGCCGATCGGGCCGGTTGAGCGTCAGCCGCGCGATCCCCCCGTCGACCCCGAACAGGATGTGCTCGTAGCTCATCGCGGCGCGCGAAGCGTCGTCGTCAGACGTGGCGGCGGTGCTGGACCACGCGGAAGCGCGAGGCGACGTACGCGGCATCGGTCAACGCCGCATTCGCCGCAGGATTGGCGCCGGTGCCGTGGAAGTCGGAAAACGCGGCCGATTGGTTCACGTAGACGCCACCCGTCAAGTTGATCGACAGCGCGACGCCGGCCTCCTCCGCTACGGCGACGGCACGTTCGATCACGTCCTCGCTCGTCGAATACACCGCGAGCGTGAGCGCGCCCTTCTTTGCGATCGCGTCTTGCGCGATGCCGAGGCTCTCGGCGGTATCCTTGGTCGCGATCGCGAACGCGACCGGACCGAACCATTCCTCGAGGTATTTGTCGCGGTCGGCAGCGGACAGGCGCACGAGCAGCGGCGTGCGGATCGTCGCCTGCGGGAACTGCGGGTGCGCGATGGTCTGCGTGTCGAGCACGATCGTACCGAGGCCGCGCGCCGCCTCGAGCCGTTTCATCACACCGTCGTTGACCACGGCCCCCAGGAACTCGACCGCGCGCGCCGGATCCGCGAGGAGCTTTTGCACGCCTTCGGCAAGACCGGCCGCGACCTGGTCGAACGTGAGATGACCTTCCGGCGTGTCGATGCCGTCCCTGGGAATGTAGAGGTTCTGCGGCGCCGTGCACATCTGTCCCGTATAGAGCGACAGCGAGAACGCGACGTTGCGTACCAGCCCTTTCCAGTCCGACGTCGAATCGATGACGATCTGGTTCACGCCCGATTTCTCGGTGAACACCTGCGCCTGCCGCGCATTCGCCTCGAGCCAGTCGCCGTTCGCGGTGCTGCCCGTGAAATCGATGACCTTGACGTCGGGGTGCAGCGCGAGCTTTTGCGCGACATCGTCGCCCGCCGCATGGGCGACGAGCGTGACGACGTTCGGATCGAAGCCTGCCTCGATCAGCACTTCGCGGGCGATCCTGACGGTGAGCGCCAGCGGCAGAATGGCGGCCGGATGCGGCTTTACGACCACCGCGTTGCCGGTGGCCAGGTCTGCGAAGAACCCGGGGAAGCCGTTCCACGTGGGAAACGTCGTGCAGCCGATGACGAGCCCGATGCCGCGGGGCACGACACGAAAGCGCTTCTCCATTCGCAGCGGCTCGTTCTTCCCCTGCGGTTTCTCCCACGTCGCCTGGACCGGAATGCGGCGCATCTCGTCCCACGCGTAGGCGACGGCTTCGAGCCCGCGATCCTGCGCGTGCGGGCCACCGGCCTGGAACGCCATCATGAACGCCTGGCCTGTCGTGTGCATCACGGCGTTCGCGAACAGAAAGCTTTGCTTGTTGATGCGGGCGAGGATCTCGAGGCAAACGCCGACCCATGCCTCCGGGCCGGCCGCGCGCCATGCGGCCTGCGCCTTCGCGATCGCCGCAAACAGCGTCGTCAGATCGGTCTTCGGATACGTGATGCCGAGTGGCATGCCATACGGCGAACGCTCACCGCCCACCGTGCCCACGATACCGGGCTGCTCGAGTGGAAACGGCTTGTTCAGGAGCGCGTCGAACGCCGCCTTGCCAGCCTCGGCCGAGCCCTCGCCATAGACCTTCGGGCTTGCCGATTCGGGATATGCGCTCCAGTAGCCGCGTTCGGCGATCGCCTTCACGGCGCGGTCGAGCGTTTCACGATGACGTTCGAAGAAGGGATGCGACACGAGGAACTCCTTCTGCAACTGCAGCGGTTACTCTAACACCGGCCTCCGTCGTCGTGGGCAGCGCGGGCGCTACCTCACGCCGCTTGATCGTAGTCGACGGTGACCTTGTCGGATGCGGGATAGCTCTGGCATGTGAGGATAAAGCCGCGCGCGACCTCGTAGTCTTCGAGCGCGAAGTTGACGTCCATGTCCGCCTCACCCTCGACGAGCTTGGCCCGGCACGTCGAGCACACACCGCCCTTGCACGAGTACGGCAGCTCGATCCCCGCGTTGAGCCCGGCCTCGAGGATGCTCTCCTTGCCCTTCTCCAGCGTGAAGCTCCGCGTCGCGCCATCGAGGATCACCGTGACCTCGCAATCGGAATGCCCGGGCGCGGGCGTCGGGCCTGGCTTGTGTTCATGCTTGGGGATGCTCGCGGCGAAGCGCTCGATCCGGATCTTGGGCTCCGGAACGCCGCGGCCGCGCAATGCCTCCGCCACCGCCTGCATCATCCCGTCGGGCCCACAGAGGTAGACGGCATCGACGTGGTCGAGGTCGACCCAGTGCGCGAGGAGCGCATCGGCCTTCTCGCGATCGATGCGGCCATGCAGGAGCGGAATGTCGTGCGCTTCGCGCGACAGCACGTGGACCAGGTTGAAGCGGGCGAGGTGGGTATCCTTGAGCGCGGCGAGCGTTTCGCGGAACATCACCGTGCCTGACGCGCGATTGCCATAGAACAGCGTGAAATCGGATTGCGGCTCGGCGGCCAGCACCGTCGCGATGATCGACACGAGCGGCGTGATGCCGCTGCCCGCCGCGAAGCCGACGTAGTGGCGCGCGCGTCCGGGATCGGGCGTCACGCCGAAATGACCCATCGGCGGCATCACCTCGAGGGTCGCGCCGGCAGCGAGCTTCTCGTTGGCCCACGTCGAGAACACGCCGCCGGGACTCCGTTTGACGGCGATGCGCAGCGCGCCGTCGTGCACCGGCGAGCAAATCGAATACGAGCGCCGGATGTCCTGACCGTCGATCGCCGCGCGCAGCGTCAGATGCTGGCCGGCCTCGAACCGGAACTGAGGCGCCAGCTCGGCGGGCACGCTGAAGGTCAGCGCGATGGCATCGCGCGTCTCGCGCTCGACATGCGCGAGTTTGAGCGGATGGAATTTGCTCATCGCGAAAGGGCGTCGTCCCCGCGCAGAGCCTGCCCTCGACTTGATCGGGGGCGGGGACCCAGTGACGTCGAGAGCCGCTGGATTCCCGCTCCCCGCTTAGGACATGCGGGGACAGGCTTCGCGGGAATGACGTTTGCCTTGGGCGTCGCCAGCATCAGTGCGGCTTGAAATAGTCGAAGGGCTCGAGACATGCGTCGCAGCGGTACTGCGCCTTGCACGCCGTCGAGCCGAACTGTGAGAGCACGCGCGTACGCTCCGAGCCGCAGCGCGGACACCGTACCGCTGCCGCGGGGCGCGGGCGGCGCAACGCCGAGACATCGACCGGCACGGCGGCGCCGGTTGCCGGCGGTGCAATGCCGTAGCCGCGCAGCTTCTCGCGCGCCCCCGGTCCGAGCCAGTCGGTGGTCCACGGTGGCGAGAGTTGCGTTTCGACGCGAACTCGCGCCACGCCCGCCGCCGTAAGCGCGTCGCGAATGGCGGCGATGATGACCTCGTGCGCCGGGCAGCCGGAATAGGTCGGCGTCACCCGGACGACCAGCGTCGGCGACTCGCCGTTTTCCCATTCGATCGCGCGCACGATGCCGAGCTCGACTACGGAGACCGCAGGCACTTCGGGATCCGGCACTCCGTCGAGCGCACGCCAAAGCGCGTCGAGCTCGGGCGGTGGCGCGCGACCGGCGGCTGCGGCGACCGCTTCCGCCCACGCGCGCTGCTCGGCCGTGGTCATCGCCGGCTCACCAGCGCGCGTTCGGATACGCACGCTGCAGGAACTGCATCTCGGCCAGGACATAGCCGAGATGCTCGGTGTGGACGCCCTCCTTGCCGCCGTTCTGCATATGCACGTCGGCGGGCACCGCGAGCGTAGCTTCGGCGAGCACCGCACCGACGTGCTTGCGCCAGGGCGTCGCCAGCGCCCGAACGTCGGCGACGATGCCCGCTTCGGCGAGCGCGCTCTCGTCGGCACCGGCAACGAACATCTCGCCCGTGTACATCCAGAGGGCGTCGATCGCCGCCTGCATCTTCGCGTGCGATTCGGGGGTGCCGTCGCCCAGCCGGATCACCCAGTCGGCCGAACGCTCGACGTGGTAGGCGACTTCCTTCGCCGACTTGGCCGCGATCTCGGCAATACGGGCGTCGCGCGAGCGCGCGAGCTCGAAGAGCGCCAGCTCGTGCCATGCGTCGAACAGGAACTGCCGCGCCATCGTATCGGCGAAGTTCCCGTTCGGCTGCTCGACCAGGAGCAGGTTGCGAAATGCGTTGCTGTCGCGCAAGTATGCGAGCTGATCCTCGTCGCGGCCTTCGCCGGCGTAGCGCGCCTCGACCTCGCCCGCATACGCGAACCATAGCCGCGCCTGGCCGAGAAGGTCGAGCCCGACGTTGGTCAGCGCGAGATCCTCCTCGAGAATGGGGCCCTTGCCCACCCACGCGCCCAGGCGCTGCGCGAGCACAAGGGGCGAATCGGCGAGGCGCAGGAGCGCGTCGAAGAGCGCGCGATCGGAGATGGGACTCACAGGTGCTTCACTTCATCGGGCATCGGGAAGAACGTCGGATGCCGGTAGACCTTGCTATTGGCGGGCTCGAACAGCGCTTCCTTGTCGCCGGGCGACGAGGCCGTGATGTCCGACGAACGCACCGCCCAGATCGACACGCCCTCGTTGCGGCGCGTGTAGACATCGCGCGCGTTCTTGATCGCCATCGCTGGATCGGCCGCGTGCAGGCTGCCCACATGCTTGTGCGCGAGCCCGTGCTGCGAGCGGATGAAGATCTCCCACAACGGCCATTCGCTGCTCATCGCTCATTTCCATTGGGTTGTGTGTCGTCCCCGCGAACGCGGGGACCCAGCGACTTTCGACGAACGACACTGGATTCCCGCCTTCGCGGGAATGACGACCAGGCAATGCGTCTCTCCGGGTGCATGGACGTCAGGCTGCCTTGGCCCGCTGCGCGTGCTTCTCGGCGTGCGCGAGCGCCGCGTCGCGTACCCAGGCGCCGTCTTCCCATGCTTTCACGCGCGTCGCGAGTCGATCGCGGTTGCACGGGCCGTTGCCTTTGATCACCTCGTAGAACTCGGCCCAGTCGATCGCGCCGAAGTCGTAGTGGCCGCGCTCGGCGTTCCACTTCAAGTCGTCGTCCGGGACCTTGAGTCCGAGGTAGTCTGCCTGCGGTACCGTCTGATCGATGAAGCGCTGGCGGAGCTCGTCGTTCGACAGGATCTTGATCTTCCACGCCGCCGACTGCGCGCTGTGCACGCTCTCGGCATCGGGCGGGCCGAACATCATCACCGACGGCCACCACCAGCGATTGAGCGCGTCCTGCGCCATCGCCTTCTGTTCCGCGGTCCCGCGCGCGAGCGTCATCATGATGTCGAAGCCCTGGCGCTGGTGGAAGCTCTCCTCCTTGCAGACGCGGACCATCGCGCGCGCATAGGGCCCGTACGAGCAGCGGCAGAGCGGGATCTGGTTCATGATCGCCGCGCCGTCGACGAGCCAGCCGATCGCGCCGACGTCAGCCCAGGTGAGCGTCGGGTAGTTGAAGATGCTCGAATACTTGGCGCGGCCCGCGTGGAGGTCCTCGACCATCCTGTCGCGTGACACGCCAAGCGTTTCGGCGGCGGCATAGAGGTAGAGGCCATGGCCGGCTTCGTCCTGCACCTTGGCCATCAGGATCGCCTTGCGCTTGAGCGACGGTGCGCGGGTGATCCAGTTGCCCTCGGGCAGCATGCCGACGATCTCGGAGTGCGCGTGCTGCGAGATCTGCCTGACCAGCGTCTTGCGGTACGCCTCCGGCATCGCGTCCTTCGGCTCGATCTTGACGTCGGCGTCGATGCGCGCCTGGAACGCGCGCTCGTCGGCGGACATCTCGGCGGCGGTCGAGAGCTTCTTGACCCCCGTGTCGACCATCTGTGCGTACATCCGCGCCTCCTTCTTGGCGGGCCGTCAGTCGAATTGAAACGATACACTTTTTCGACGATATGTGTAAAGTATGTATCATATTGCCGCTGCCCCAACGCCGTCATGCGTGCTCCGCTCGCCGCCGCCCGACCCGACCCGCAGGTCGCCCGCTGGATTGTGCGGGAGCTCGCCCAGGCGCCGCTGCGCGCGCCATCGCTGATCATCACGATCTGGGGCGACGCGATTGCCCCCCACGGCGGTGCGGTCATGCTGCCCGGATTCTTCCGCCTCCTCGCGGCGTTCGGGATCAATGAGCGGCAGGCCCGGACCAGCATATTCCGGCTGTCGCGCGAGGGCTGGCTGGCGGGCCGTCGCATCGGCCGTCGCAGCCTGTACCGGCTGACCCTCGACGGCGCGCGCCGCTTCGAGCAGGCCTACCGCCGCATCTACGCACCGCCCGTCGAGCGCTGCGATGACACCTGGGAGCTGGTCGCCGCCGCGGGCGTGCGCACCCGCCGCAAACAGGCGCTGCGCGACGTGCTTGCCTGGGAAGGCTACGGCGTGTTTGCGCCAGGGGTCTACGCGCGGCCGGCGCAGCCCGCAGGGGCGTTGCCGACGACGGCAACGGCTGCAGCCGGCGCCGGCGCCCGACTGCTCGCAGTCCGCGCGCACGACGACCCTTCGTTGGGTGGGGCGTCGCTCGCCTCGACCATCGCGCAGGCGTGGGACCTGACCGCGATCGCCACCGACTATCGCCGCTTCCTCCGCCGCTTCGGCGGCGTCATCGAGCGCTTCCGAACCGCCCCCGAAGAGGCGCACGATCCCGAGCAATGCTTCCTCGTGCGGACGCTCCTGATCCACGCGTATCGCCGCGTGCTGCTTCGCGATCCGCGACTGCCTGGCGAGCTGCTCCCACTCGATTGGCCCGGGACCGCAGCGTTCGCGCTCTGCCGCGACTTCTATCGGCTCACCCAGCGGAGCGCGGAGCAGTATCTGTCGGCTGTGCTCGAGGGCCCGCGTGGCTCACTGCCACCGGCCGCCGCCTGGTTCTACGATCGGTTCGGCGGGCTCGACGTCTAGCGGCGGCCGAGCTTGCGGCGGAGCTGCGCCGCCCAATCCAAGAGCGGCGCCGCCGTCGTCGGCGGCTCAGGTGGCAGCTCATTCCCGGCCTGGAACGGCACCCCGAAAGGACGCTCGACCGACGCAATGTCGGTGACGACCTGCACGACGACATGCGGCGCGAGCTCGCGCAAAGCCGCGCGAATCTCGTGGGCGCCCTGGTCCTCCGTGAACGCGGGCCGCGCCGCGCCCCAAGTGCGGACCCGCACCACGGTCCACAAGGCGAGCTTGCCGACTTGGTTGATCGCCACATCCATGTAGATGCCCGACACCGCCATTCGGTCGATGAAGAGCGGATTGCGGACCGCCTCGGCGTTGTGACTTTCAGCGAGCGAGCACGCCCGGTCGACGATCTCTTTCGCCTCGGCACGCGTCAGCGGCGGCACGATGCGCGCCTGCGCGAATTCGCGCAGGCGCGCTGTCACACGATGGTCGCTGCCGCCGGGCTCGGGTTCGACCACCTGCTGCGCGACGAACGCGCGCAGCAGTTTGGCCGCCTTGGCGCCGTCGAGCTGGAAATCCTGCGCCAGCGTCTCGACACTGACGAAAGCCTTCCCCAGGGGCAGCTCGGCGATGCGCGCGAGCGTGCACGCGGCCCCGCGAACGAACACAACGGGTTCCAATCCGAAGTACAACTGGCTCGACACGAGGGTAAGGGGCTTCATCTCCTTGTTGAGGCTGTTGGCACAAGCAGATACGCATGCGCGATAAACAGAGATTCGCGCAGCGGATGCGACGCGTCAAGCGACAGCAGACGGCCGCTCGTTATACGACAGCAGACGGAGCTTCGACGTGACGAACATCTCGTAGCGAACAAGGCGTGCAACAAGTTAGCCAGGTTGGGAAGTGCGAGCCAGCGGCGCGCGATCCGTCCGATAGCGCGTCTCGCCGAACACCGCGCGATGCAGGCGTGCGCCAAGCGACGGCATGCGGACCAGCAGGCGCGCCGCAACGTTCTTTGCGGCCGTTGCAATCAGGAATCTTCTTAGCATGAGCGAGGTCCGGAGCTCGGGCCCGAAGATTTGCTCGTAGCGGCGTTGCCACTCGGCCGCCGCCGCGGCCGGCCCCGCGACGGCGGCGATCGCTGCGGCGACGATCCGCCCGCTCGCGAGCGCATTGCCGATGCCATCACCCGTCAGCGGATCGGCGAGATTCGCGGCATCGCCGATGCGGAGGACACGGCCATCGGCAACGCGGTGGCGGGGAAGCCCGAGCGCGACCGGATAGCCGACGGGGCGAGCGGCCTGGGTCGCCGCGTCCGCGATCGCGCGCGCGACGGGATCGCGGGTCAGGAACCGATCCAGGTAGTCGGCGACCGTGTGCCCCGTTCCGCTGTCGGCCCTCCAGACTCCCACGCCGACATTGAAGCGGACGGCGGCCGCATCGGCGTGGACCGGGAACACCCAACCGTAGCCACGACGAAACGCGGCATCCGTCCGCAGGTCGACGCGCGTCGCGGCGTCGGGATCGACGGCACCGCGCGGAACGTCGAAGTAGCCGCGAAGCCCGATGGCGTTGGCGAGTCCGGCGGTCGCGCCCCGCGCGTCGATGACGAGATCGAAGGACGCGAGAAACGATGCGTCGGCCGCGAACGTGCGGATCGTCCGCTGGACCGGCTCGCACCCCGCCGCGAGCGCGCGATCACGGACGAGCGCATCGAGAACCCGCCGCGGAATGCAGGCGCCCGCCGCATCGCTCGCATGAGTGCTCGTGCGGCAACTCGGTGCGCTGAGCCGCGTCGCGGTGATCGTCGCGTGGCCAGGCGCCGCCTGGGCGAGCGTCGTGCGGTCGAGGCCCAGCACTGCAAGCTCGGCCAATGCCAGCGGCGTGAGCCAGTCGCCGCACGTCTTGTCGCGCGGGAAAAGCGCGGCATCGACCAGTGCGACCGCGCAGCCGAGCGTCGCGAGATGCCAGCCGGCCGCCGCGCCGGCCGGTCCTGCGCCGATGACGGCGATGCGGAGCTTCGAGCCGGAACGCATGGTGGTGGCGAACGGTCCCGGTTGATGGTACGGCATTCGGGAGAACACGCGTTGACGGTGCGGGAACGTGCGGTCTACGATGGTCCGCGAGGATCCATGAGCACCGCCGCCCGTCCCTGGCTCGGCCCCGAGTCGCTGCCGCATGCCGGCGCGTTTCGCAACGAGCTCGACGCGCGGAGCTACGTGCGGCGGACGTTCGTCCTCACGATCTCACTCTACGCCGTGCTCGCTGCCGCGCTGTGGGGCCCTCTGCCATGGTGGACGCTCCTCGTCGCCGTGCCTTGGCTCTACGTGCGCCTCGCGCTCGCGCTGCACGAGCTCCTGCACGCGCGTGCCCCGGACGACGTGCCGGCGTTCCACCGGCTCGCCATGATCTTCGACACACCCCTCGGCCTGGGCTTCCGCGAGCACCGCGAGATCCACCTCGACCATCATCGCTACGGCGTCGACCGCCGCGACCCCGAGCGCGCGCAAATCGAGGGTAGCCACCTGCGCGCCCTCTTGATGGCGCTGTCGACGCCGGAGCGCGCGCTCGTCCATCGGCTTCACACTCGCGGTCTCGACGCCGCTCTCGTGCGCCAGGCGGGTCTGCGGCTCGTCGTCTTCTGCGCGCTCCTGGCGGCGAATCCGGCGGTATTCGTCGTCTACTGCCTCGTGCTTCGCGCGAGCATCGGCGCCTCGGGCTACGTGTTCCACCACGTGCTGCACAATCGGCGCGGCGCGCTCGGAACCTACGCGCTGCCGGTGTCCGCGCGGATCGCGCGCGCGGGCCAGGCGTTGTTCGGCGAGGAGCCGATGCTGATCCTGGCGCGGCACCGGTCGCATCACCTGTGGCCGGACGTCCGCGTGCGCGATCTCCCGGCGCTGGCGGCGACGTTCGACCTGCCCGCGGGTCCGGTGACGCTGGCGACGCTCGCCGCCGCGCGGCAGACGCTCAGCGCCCCACCATCGCCAGCACGTCGGCCTTGAGGAAGCGCTCGACGACGAGCATGAACGCGATCGAGGGCACGAGCAACAGCAGTGCCGTGATCGACGCAATCTGGTAGTTGCCGCCCATGCTCGCGTTGAACATGAGGAGCGGCAGCGTCGTCACGTCAGGCACGCCGACGAAATAGGTGCCGGTGAACTCGTCGAGCGATTCGAGAAAGACGAAGATCGCACTGGCGATGAGTCCCGGCGCCGCGAGCGGCAGCGTCACCGTGCGGAAGCAGGTCAACGGCGCGGCTCCCATATTGCGCGCCGCTTCCTCGAGCGACGCGTCGACCGACGCGAACGCTGCCGACGCGATCCACACGGCGAGCACCAGGCCGTGCGACGCGTGCACGAGGACGACGCCCAGGACCGTGCCGTTGAGCCCGATCTCGTAGAACACGCGCGCGATATTCACGTACACCGGCAAGTTGGGGATCGCCTGCGGCAGCAGGAACGCGAGCAGGATCAGCCCGCGCCAGCGCAGCCGCAGCCGCGCGAGCGCATAGCCTGCGGGAATCGCGACGATCAGGCTCACGATCACGGTGAGGATCGCAATCCAGACCGAGAGCCCGAGCGACCCCAGCGCGTTCCCGCGCGGGTTGAAGACGCGCCCCCAGAACGAGAAGCCGAACTCCTGCGGAATCTTGTTCGGGAAGTACCATTTCTCGGCGAAGGCCCACAGGAACAGGTTCGCGAGCGGCCCGAAGATCGCGAACGCGACCAGTCCGAGCACCACCGCAGTGGCCAGCAGCTGCGACCCCCGGGCGAGAGGGAGCGAATTCACGCGCGCGGCCTCTCGGCGGCCGCGTGCTTCAGGTAGAACCACGCGGCCGCCGCCGCGACGATGAGACACATGAGGCACAGCGCGTTGGCCACCGCGTAGTCAGACAGCGTGCTGATTCGGTAGGCGACGTCGACCGTGATCATCGTCGGCGAGTTCGGGTTGATCATCAGCGGCACCGACAGCACCGACAGCATCGTCACGAACGACAGGACGAGGCCCACGAGCAGCGTCCCGCGCACCTGCGGCAGCACGATGTCGACGAGCACGCGCAGGCGCCGGGCGCCGAGGTTGCGGGCGGCCTCGATGTGCTGCGGCTCGAGCGCGGCCATCGCGCCGGCGACGAGCAGCGTGACGAACGGCGCCTGCTTCCACACGAACGCGACGACGATGCCGCGCCAGTCGAGCAGGCTCTGCGCCGACAACGGCTCGATCAGGCCCGTCCCGATCAGCACGTGGTTCAGCATCCCGTTCTTCGCGAGAAACGTCCGCATGATCTGGCCCGTCACGATGAACGGGATGAACAGCGGCCACCGGTATAGCCAGCGCAGGATGGCGACGGCACGCGGGTTCTCGCCGAGAGTGAGATAGCCGGCGATCGCGACCGCGACGGCGCCGATCAGCACCGTCGAGAGAAGCACGATGCCGACGGTGAACAGGAGATCGGTCTGGTAGAGATCCCAGGCCTTGGCGAAATGCTCGAACGTGAGCCCGCCATCCTTGCCGCGAAAGGCCAGGACGGCGGACAGCACGAGCGGCAGGGCGAAGAACAGCGCGATGACCGCGAGCGCGGGGACGACGAGCGCGTACGCCCGCCAGCCCGCGGACTCGGTCCGCGCGTCGGTCACGTCGCGCCGACGCCGTCGTCCCCGCGCAGGCGGGGATTCCGCGAAGTTCCCGCCAAGACGCCGGGTTCCCGCCCGCGCGGGAACGACGAAGCCATCACTTCAGGACGACGCGCTCGTAACCTTCGACGATGTCGGTGAAGTAATCCGACAGCGGGAACGGCCGGCCGTACTGCGCGAGATCCTGCGGCTTGATGTCGGTGAAGAGCTTGTTCCAGTCGGCCGGCGACATCTTCGACTGCACGTACTGCGGGTCGATGCCCGGATACCAGTTGAACTGCTTGACGATCCCGTCCGCCTGCACCTCGGGGCTCTCGGCGAAGTCGATGAATTTCTTCGCGAGCGCGGCGTTCGCGGCCTTCGCGGGGATCACGTAGTACATCGGCTGGCCCGGCAGGCCGGGCGATGGCAGGGCGAGCTTGATCTTGGGGCTCATCTTGCCGTCGGACTGCCACGTGTAGAACATGTCGACCCACACGGGACCCATCGCAATTTCGCCGCGGTTCAGCATGTCGAGCGTCCCGGCGTTGCCGGGGGTCATCACGACGTTCTGGTTGAATTCCTTGAGGCCCGCGAGTGACTTGTCGATCGTCGCTTTGTCCGCCGCCGAGTACGGCCCCTTTTCCAGCTTGTCGCCGAGGCCGCTGTTGGCCGAGACCCACCCCATCACGAAGCCGACGCCCGACATGCCGCCCTTGACGCCGTTGTAGCCGAACTGCTTCGGGTTCTTCTTGACCCACTCGGCGAGCTCGGCATACGACTTCGGCGGCGTTTTCACAACGTCGGGGTTGTACGCGAAGGCGATCTGGCTGTGGAACATCGGCAGCACGTAGCCGTCGACGTTGGCGCCGAGCGCATTCTTCGCCGTGTCGCGCGAGACGAGCTTGCCGGCCGCGACGTCGTTGCGGTACGGCATCAGCAGCTTCTCGTTGACCATCGTCGCGGCGCCGCGCTGGTGGACGACCGCGACGTCGGTGTCCCATGTCGCAGAGCCTGCCTTCTGCTGCGCCGAGAGCTTTTCGTAGATCTTCTGCGAGCCGGCGTCGCCCGGGCCGGTACCGACGGCGCGCACCTTCACGCCCGGGTTCATCGCTTCGAACTTCGGTCCGAGGTAGTTGTTCACGTAGTCGACCATGTTCTGATCGCCGGCCGTGACGACGTTGAGTGTCTGCGCGTAAGCCGGCGCCAGCGCGGCGAACGTGCCGGCGGCTGCGAGCGCAAGCAGGATGCGGTGCTTCATGCGACCTCCCGATCGTGGGTGGATGACTTAGGGGGAAAAAGCAGGAGCGCCTCGCGCGGGACGACGACCGATGCCGCGGTCCCCTCCGCCACGCGCTCCGGCGCGTGAACCCAGATGTCGGCGCCGCCCGCGCGCACGCGGTAGCGCCAGCCTTGCCCGACGTAGATCGACTGCGCGATCACCCCGGCGATGAGAAGCCCGTCGCCGACCTCCGCCGGCGGCGCAAGCCGCGCGGCGTCGCTCCGGAAGTGCGCGCGCAGCCGGGGACCGGTCCCGCCGTTCGCGGCTGCGTACCCACCCGAAACGGTACCGACGACGTCGAGCGCGTTGTCGGCGCCCATGAACCCGGCGACGAACGGACTCGACGGCCGCACGAAGATCTCCTCGGGCGTGCCGACCTGCTCGACGCGGCCCGCATCGATGACCGCGATCCGGTCGGCGAGCGTCAGCGCCTCCTCGCGATCGTGCGTGACGTAGACGGAAGTGATGCCGACGCGCTGCTGCAGCGCGCGGAGCTCGTGGCGGAGTTCGAGCCGGACCTTGTAGTCGAGGTTCGACATCGGCTCGTCGAGCAGCAGAAGTGACGGGTCGACGGCGAGCGCGCGGCCCAGCGCGACGCGCTGCCGCTGCCCGCCCGACAGCTGCGTCACCGGTCGCGGCCCGAAACCCTCGAGCTGGAGCAGCTTGAGCATCTCGGCGACGCGCGCCGCGATCGCGTCCTTCTTCCACCCACGCATCACGAGTCCGTAGCCGATGTTGGCGGCGACCGTCATGTGCGGCCACAGCGCATACGACTGGAACATCATCGCCGTGTTGCGCTTCTCGGGGGGCAGCGGCGCGATGTCGCGGCCGTCGACGCGGATCGAGCCTGACTCGGGACGAATGAAGCCGGCGATGGACCGCAACAGCGTCGTCTTTCCGCAGCCCGAGCTGCCGAGGAGCGCGATCATCTCGCCGCGCTCGACGTCGAGGCTCACGCGGTCGAGCACGCGGGTACCGCCGTAGGCGACACACAGGTTCTCGATCGACAGGTAGGCAGGCATGGGGAAGCAGCTAGAACGCGGCGCGGCAGGCTGGCCGCGCAGTATGACGCCAACGCGACGCCGGGCGAATCCGCGGGTTTTTGCGGCGCAGCAGCGAGGTCGAGGACCCGGTTTCCGGCGGCAACGGCGCCCGCGCCCACAGCGGGTCGTCCTCGTCGTCCTCTTCGTCGTCGTCCGAACCCTCGTCGTCATCCGGCTCGATATTTCCCGTGTCCTCGTCGTCCTCGTCGTCGTCGCCCGGATTCACCGTGGGCAGCGCGACCGCCAGGGCAAGACCATCGGGCACGATTCCGTTACGGGGGCCAGGAACGAGGCTCAGCGCGGGCTCGGGAAAGTCTACGGGATGCGACATCGAAGGCGAACGGTACCGCACCTCGGGCCGGAGGCTCAACGGCCCTCCTCCCGAGAGGCCGCACCGCGCTCGACCAGCGCATAGTGCTCGACGGTCGGGAAGGGATCGTAGAAGTGATGCAGCAGCGCCTTCCACTGTTGGTAGTCGGGCGACCCGCGGAACCCCTTCGTATGCGCCTCGAGCGACGTCCACTCGACCAGCAGCAGGTACTGATGTGATGTCTCGAGGCAACGCTGGAGCTGGTGCGAGATGTAGCCTGGCATGGAGGAGATGATCCGCGACGCCTGCGCGAACGCCGCCTCGAATGCCTGCTCGCGTCCGGGGCGCACGTTCAGGACGGCCACTTCAAGGATCACGGCCGCCTCGACACCACGGCGTCGACCTCGGTTTCGAGCAGCCACTCCGGGTCGATGAAGCGCTCGACCTGAACGAGCGTGTTGACCGGCCGGATGTCGCGGAAGATTTCGCCGTGTACCTGCGCCACGGCCTTCCAGTCCTCGATCCGGGTCAGCATGATGCGAGTGCGGATCACGTCGGCCAGCCCCGCACCCAACTGCTCCAGGGCGAGCCGCGCAATCTCGAAGCATCGTCGCGCCTGAGCCGCCGGATCGCCGACGCCCACGGTCTTGCCGTCGGGGCCGAGTGGCGCCGTGCCCGCAACCGCAATGACGTCGTCGATCCGAACCGCTCGCGAAATGCCGATGATCGGCTCGTAGGGGCTGCCTGTCGAAACGCTGCGGCGATCGGCCACGTTGTGCTCCGTTCAGTCGAGGAAGACGGTGTCGTCATCACCGCCGAAGTCAGCGGGTGACACCCGCATCTTAGACCTGCCGTCGGGCACGTTGTGCGGCCCAGGCGCGCACTTGCTCGTGATGTGCATGCCAGGATTGCCACGCGGCCAGAGCCCATTCTCGAACTGCGTTGACGTGACTGTCCGCGGACGACGCGGCCAGCGGATACATCACCGTGAGGCAGGCCGGCGGAACCGGCGGCTCGATCCATGCGAAGCCGCCGCGATCGACGCAGCCCCGAACGAGCTCGCTCGCGCGGCGCAAATCCATTCCGAGCTCGAGGACGGCGTGCAGCGAAATCAGGTGAACCGCTACTGACTGGATCGATTGGGGCGAGGGGCGGCCGGGATGCTGGACCGCGTAACTGTCCACGGTCAGCCGGTGGGCCGCCATAAGCTCCGGGTTGTGGTATTCGCGCGCCAGGAGCTCGCCGTACTTCGCCCGGCAGGCCGGCGACGATTCGAGGTGGCGGTGCAGCGGTCCGTCGTGCGCCGGCAGCTCGACGCCGCACCCGGGACACACTGTCGTCACCACCGGCCGGCGCTCGGCGGTCACTCATGATCGGTGGGTGTTGATAGCCGACGCAAATACGCGCGCGCGATGGTGAACGGGTGTGTGACGGCCGTAGCGAGGCGACCGGGCAATCGAGTCGGCTCGTGAAACAGGCCGAGCTGGGCCAGCACTGAAGCACGATCGTAGTAGATGCGTTCGCGCGTGAGCTTGTCGTCCGGGCCGAAGGCATAGATCCCGCAAAGCGGGAACTCGATCGGCCGTCCGGTAGCAGGAAGGCCTCGCCAGGCGCCGAGATGAGTGCCGCGGATGGTGACCTCGACGACGATCGCCTCGGGCGCGACATGCCGTTGCGTCACGTCGATCGCCAGATCCGGCACCGCACGCATCAGCTCGACGTAGTACGACCGCACGCCATCGCGACCCGAACGGTGATCGTCCCAGGGCTCGTCATCGTAGCGCGCCTCCGCGCCGAAGGTCGTCATCAGCGCGTCGACGTCGTGCCGATTCTCGCAGCGAATGTGCTCGTCGACAACGGCCGTGCGAATACGGAGCCGGTCGGCGTCGAGATGAACCGTCATCGCTGACCGAGGCGCGCTTCGGCCGCCGCGACCATCGCCTTGAAGCGTGGATGCTCGCGGACGAGATCGAGATCCGGGTCGGTTTTCGCGGAGTTCACTGCTTCGAGCCGCAGCTTCTCGAAAGCAGGCTCGAGCAGGTCGAGCGCAGCATCGAACTCGCGCAATTCGACGACCAGCGAGCACGCGAGGTTGTAGCGCAGGTTGAGGTTGTCCGGGTCGAGCAGCAGCGCACGTTCGGCCCACTCTTTCGCGCGCTCGGCCTCGCCCAGCGCGGCCAACGCCAGCACGGCGAAGCCGGCGGCCGACCCATTGTCCGGTTCGAGCGCCGCGATGTGCTCGGCGCGGGCGAGCGCCCGCTGCGCTGAGCGCCGGACACCCTCGACGTCTCCCACGGCCTTGTAGCAGCTGATGAGGATGCCGGCCGCCAGATAGTCCGATTCCATCAGCGCGTTCGCCTTCTCGTAGTATGGAATGGCCTCCGCGAAGCGGCGCGCGTAGTAGTTCAGGCGGCCCGCGGCGCTGTTGGCTTCGTAGGATTCCGGGTCGAGGCGGAGCGCAGTATCGACCTCGGGCTGCGCCTCGTCCAAGCGGAAGTTCTGCGTCAGCACTCGCGCCTTGGCTGCATGCGCTTCGGCCAGGTCCTCGTCGAGCGCGAGCGCTCGTTCCGCGGCGTCCAGGCCGTCATCTCCCCCGGTGCCCATATGGAAGCGCAGGTTCATCTGCGCAACCGCCATCAGCGCCCATGGCCGGGCATAATGGGGGTCGATATCCGTGGCCCGCTTGCACAGGCGAATGATCGCCTCGCTGCGCCGGGCGGACCCGAGGTTGCCGCTGACGCTGTAGCGCCGCGCCATCAGATAAAGCTTGTACGCTTCGGGATTGGTCGTTCCGCGCTGCTCGATCGCCTTCTTCTCTTCGGGCAATAGCCGCAATTTCAGCGCCGCGACGATCGCCTGCGAGATCTCGTCCTGGAGTGCGAATATGTCGCTGAGATCGCGGTCGTAGCGCTCGGCCCAGACGTGGCCGCCCGTCTCGCCCTCGATCAACTGCGCGGTCACTCGGACGCGGCCCCCGGCCCTGCGCACGCTGCCCTCGAGCAGGTGGCTCACCTTCAGCTTGCGGGCGACATGTGTCGCTTCCACAGCCTTGCCCTTGAACGTGAAGGCCGTGTTGCGCGCCGCGACCCATAGCGCCGAAACCTTGGAGAGATCGGTGATGATGTCCTCGGTCATGCCATCGGAGAAGTATTCCTGTTCCGGATCGCCGCTCATGTTGGCGAACGGCAGAACGCAGATCGAAACGCGAGTGCTGGCTCGCGCGCCGGACGTCGGAGGCGCCGCGCCGAGGTTTGCCCCCAGTCCAAACACGTGGATGGGGCGCTCCAGACCCGGGACCATGTGCCGGCCCAGGTCCTCGAACTCGACCGGGACGCGGCCGATGGCCTGATCGTGGACGGGCCCGGAGACGGCGACCTGCCCCGGCTGGGCCAGCTTCTGCAGGCGCGCCGCCGCGTTGACACCATCGCCGTAGATGTCGTCGCCCTCGACGATGACTTCGCCAAGTGTTATGCCGACGCGATAGTGAATGCGCTGGGCTTCAGGCACCGACCGCTCCGCCTCGGTCTCGTCCTGAATCTCGCGCATGCAGTTGATCGCGGCGACGACGCTCGCGAACTCGATCAGCGCGCCGTCACCCATCAGCTTGACGATCCGGCCTCCGTGCGCGGCGACGCGCGGATCGAAGATGGTCGCACGGTTGGCCTTGAGGCGGGCGAGAGTGCCCGCTTCGTCGCGCTCCATCAGCGTGCTGTAGCCAACGACGTCGGCCGAGACGATGACGGTCAGTTTGCGCTGCTCGGCTGACATGGTGGCGCTTATGTGACCTGGCCGCCCATGGGCAGCCGCGCGTAGATGCAGCTGTTACGCAGGCTGCCATCGGGCGCGCGCTGCACGTTGCGGTGAATTCCTTCGAGCTCGAATCCGCAGCGCTCGGCGACTTTCCGCGACGCGAGATTCTGTTCATCGGTCACGAGCTCGACCCGATGCGCACCGAGCCCGTCGAACGCCCAGCTTACCAACGCCTTGACGCCCTCGGTAGCGTAGCCGTTGCCTGTCGCCGACGGTCGAATCCAGTAGCCGACTTCCGTCCTGGGAACTTGCCAGTCCGTGCGGTGCAAGCCAACGGATCCCACGAGCCTGCGGGACGACTTGTCGAAGGCCAGAAACGGGAGATCGGTCCGGGCCGCGAAGTTCGCTTCGCACGTGCGGCAGCGGATCTCGGCCGAATCAGGGGTCTGTTCCTCGGCAACCCAGGGCAAGAACCACAGGAACCGGCGCAGCTCGGTGATCGATTCGACGAGGGCCTCATGCAGAAGAGCGCCGTCACCCATGCCCGGCGGGCGCAGCACGAGGCGGCCGGTCTCGATGCGAACGGGAACGTCGATGAGAAGGGGGTTGAGCATCGGCTTCAGCCGGAATGTTGGGTTCGCATCAGCGGCCTGGAGTCCGGGCGAGTTCAAGTGGCGCAATTGAAGATGTTAAGCGATAGTTGCGGGCGGACGCGACGAATACGGGCTTCGAGCTGATATCGGCTTTCGTGACCGTGAGCAGCGATCGCCAACTCAGACGTCGGACTTGCCGAAACGAGGGATGCCCTGGTTGGCCCCGGGCGGATCGAGGACCGAATGATCCAACGGCAGCGGTTCCCCGATCCAGATCGCCAGCGAAGTGTGATCCGCAAGGTCGTCGTCGGTCAGCGGATGGACGAGCGCCCGAAGGCCGGACGCCTTGATCGGCGGAAGAACGGCGGGCAGCGCGTCCTCGATGAAGTGAATCTCGAATTGCGGCTTCGGATGGGGGCCGACGCTTCTGTCCCGCATCTCGCCGACGAACAGCACGCTGGTCAGGTTGCCGATTCCTTTCGCGTCCGAAAACATCCGATGAAGACGCTCGGCGGTGGCGCGATCGCCGATTTCGTAATAGACGTGGGCGTGATAGGGCGCATGCTTCGTGGTCATGGGTTGGCCCTCCTATATCGTGTCCGGCCATCGTCGGCCAGAGCGCGCGATAGCACTTTATCGTGCTGCGGAGCAGGGGACCGTGTTCAGGCCAGCCTTCTGGAGCTTCGACGAGGCCTTTGCGGAAGCGCTTCGTGGTCCGAGCTAACGCCGTACCGGTGGGCGCAGAGACGCCGACCGCCTATTGTCCTCCGTGCGGCACCGTCTGCAGCAAGGCAGCGAGTTCGCTCTGCCAGAACTTTGCCTGGAACGTCGTACCGTGGCCCGCGGTCTGGTCGCTGGCGGGAATCAGGAGCACGCGGCCGTTCTTCACGCGCTTGATCTCGCGGTCCAAAACGCCAAGCTCCGGCGGGTTGCGCTCGTCGTCTGCCGAGTTGATCGCGAGCAGGACCGCCTGGATACGCTCCAGCCCCGCTGAAGGATTGTAGTCGCGGGATGAATCCCATTGATACAGGACGTCGTTGGCATCCGCGCTCCAGGGCGCGCCGAGGCGTTGGTCCAGCATTTGATCGGCCTTCTCGCGCGTCGGTGCCGCCTTGTAGAGAGCCTGGCTGCCGCCGCTGGTAGCGATTCCGAAGAACACAGTGGCGAATTGCGCACTCCGCGGCTGCTTCGCGTAGTTGCCGTTCAACCACTCGGGATCGTTGCGAATGGAATCCGTGATGAGGCGACGAAGCATCCAGTTGCGGCTCGACATCTCTATCGGGAGTGACGCCATGGGCACGGCAACATCCATGAAATCCGGATATTTCTGAGCGAGTATCCAGATTTCCATGCCGCCCATCGAATTCCCTAGAACGAGCCGAAGGCGGCGCACGCCCAGGTGCTCGGTGACCAGCCGGTAGTGGCCCAGGACGAGGTCGTCGTAGTTGTATTTCGGAAACTTCGTCCGCAATCCGTCGGACGGCTTGCTGGATTTGCCGTGGCCGATGGAATCCGGCAGGATGATGTAGTAGCGGTTGGCATCCAGCGCCTGTCCCGGTCCGAAGAGTTCTGCTGCGAAAGCTGGGGCGAGCAGGTTCGTCCCCGACTGGCCCGTGCCATGCAGGACCAGCACCGGCTCACCCGTCGGCGCTCCGATGGTCGTATAGTGGATACGCAGGTCGGGCAGGATCTCGCCGGTGTGAAAGCGAAAGTCTCGCACGATCCAATCGCCTTCCTTCGGCGGCGGGTAGTCCGCAGCCCATCCGGGTAGGACGGCCAGCGCAAGCGCAAAACTGCTCGCTATCCGCGCCACAATTCCTGGCAACCCCATGTTGAATCTCCGTCGATGGTGGCAAGAGGTCAGGCGCCGGCAACCGCAACCTCACTCATGAGCGCGAGCTGGTTGCCATCGGGGTCGGTGAATTCCGCCAGCCAAAGCTCCGACTGGGGCGTGCGATGGACGACGTGCGGATTCGCGACAAACGTCACCCCGGACGCACTGAGCGTAGCGAAAACGCCATTGATATCCTTTACGCGAAAGTAGATCGCCGAACCGCGCTGCGCTTTCTGACCTGCTGGCACGACCCCCACCAGCAGGCGTACTGGACCGCACATGAAGAACGCCATCTGCGGCGGCGCTGCGAACAGAAGGGGCAGTCCAAGCGTGTCTCGATAGAACGCGACGCCTCGCTCGAAGTCGTCGACCGGAATGAGGAGCTGCCCCACCGTTGCGTCGGAGAGATTCATCTCGCGTCCGACCTGCATTGAACTGCCCGTGTTGGCGCAGCCATTCTCGGCTAGGGACCCGGCAGGGTCAATCTGCCTGTCCGCGGACGGTACTTCGCCGGCCTCGCCTCAGCCCTTGATACAGATCATCGGCTCGAGCCGCGCGACCTTACGCGCGAGGCCCGCGCGCGCCGCGGCGTCGACGACAGCATCGACGTCCTTGTAGGCGCCGGGCGCCTCCTCGGCGACGCCGCGGAGCGAGGGGCTCCTGACGAGCACCCCGCGCCCCGCGAGCTCGTCGACGACGCGCCGTCCCTGGTAGCGCCGGGTCGCCTCGCTGCGACTCATGCTGCGGCCCGCGCCATGGCACGCCGAGCCGAACGCGAGCGCCATGCCTTCATTGGTCCCGGCAAGAATGTGCGATGCCGTCCCCATCGTGCCGCCAATGAGCACGGGCTGGCCAATCGCGCGCAGCTCCGGCGGAAGTTCGCCATGCGCGGGTCCGAACGCCCGCGTTGCGCCCTTGCGGTGAACGAACAGGCGCCGTCGCGAGCCGTCGACGTCGTGCTCTTCCTCCTTGCACGTGTTGTGCGAGACGTCGTAGAGCACGTCGAGGCGCGCGTGCGGCAGGATCGTCCTAAAGACTTCGCGCGCGAGATGCGTCAGGATCTGCCGGTTCGCAAGCGCGCAGTTGATCGCGGCACGCATTGCCCCGAGGTAGCGCTTGCCGAGCTTCGAGCGCAGCGGCGCACAAGCGAGCTCGCGATCGGGAAGCACAATGCCCTCGCCGGCCGCGCTCAGCGCCATCTCGCGCAGGAATTCGGTGCCGATCTGGTGACCCAGCCCACGCGAGCCGCAATGGAGACTCACGACGACGTCGCCGGTCGCCACGCCGAACGCGCGCGCTGCGTCCGTATCGTAGACCGCCGCGACATGTTGTACCTCGAGATAGTGATTGCCCGATCCGAGCGTTCCCATCTGATCCTGCTGCCGCCGTTTGGCGGCGTTCGACACGCACGACGGGTCGGCGCCGGCCATGCGCCCGTGTTCCTCGGTGCGCTCGAGATCGGCGGCGGTTCCGTAGCCCTCGGCCACCGCCCAGCCCGCGCCCCCTTCCAGCATCGCGTCCATGCTCGCCGTATCGAGCGACAGCGCGCCGGTGCTGCCAACGCCGGCGGGAATGGCGTCGAACAGGGCCTGCGCCAGCGCCTTCTTGATCGGAGCGATGTCGGTGGTCTTGAGGGCGGTCGTCAGCGTCCGCACACCGCACGAGATGTCGAAGCCGACACCGCCCGCCGAGATCACGCCGTCGTCCGGATCGAATGCGGCGACGCCGCCGATCGGGAATCCGTAGCCCCAGTGGGCATCCGGCATCGCGTAGGCGGCGCGGACAATGCCTGGCAATGCCGCGACGTTCGCGAGCTGGACGCTAACCTTGTCGTCGAGCTCGCGGACGAGCGCTTCGTCGGCATAGAGGATGCCGGGCACGCGCATCGCTCCCTGGCGCGGCAATTCCCATTCGCATTCGGCGCGCAAGATGAGTCGAGCGAGATCCATACGAAACCCTGGCGCCCGTTCAGACGTCGACGACGCATTGCGCCGTCCAGGTGCCATCGGCGTCGCAGGTGACGGCAAGCGCAGTGTAGGTCGCGCCCTTGATCTCGACCGCCGGGCGATGACGCTCGCGGTCGACCGGCTCGCCCCACGCTTCCCCTGCGAGCCGATGTTCGTCGAGGGTCACCGCGAATCGACCAAACAGCATGCGCCGCGTCGCCATTTCATAGACGATCGCGTTGAGCCAGTCGTAGAGCAATTGTTCCTTGTCGGGAGCGTCACAGCGAAGCGCCACCGCCGTCGCCGATGTGACGTCCGCAAGGTCCGCAATCACAGCGGTCAACGCCAGCGCGGCCTGCTCGAAGGCCTCCGCGGCGGTATGGCCGGTGCCGCGCACGCCGATGTCGGCGCCGTGCCGGAAGTGCGTCCAGCCCATCCTCGCTCAGGCCGGCGGCGCGTGAGACGTCGCCGCGTAACGGAGCAGAGCGACGACCTCGCGGTCGTCGACCTGCCGGAAGTCGCCGTAAAACTGGCCCACCGCATAGAAGAAGCCTGGCGTTTGCAGACATACAACCTCGTCCGCGTACGGACGAATCTTCGCCACTGCGTCGGACGTGGCGACCGGAACGGCGCAGATCAGGCGCCGCGGCTTTCCCGCGCGCACGGCATGCAGGGCAGCAAGCATCGTCTCGCCGGTCGCGAGTCCGTCGTCGACCACGATCGCGATCCGATCCTGCGGTTCGAGCGGCGGCCGCACCGGCGTGTACTGCGCACGGCGGCGTTGCATTGTTTCGCGCTCGCCGGCTACGGCCCGCTCGAGGTATTCCGGCGTGGCGCCCGCGGATGTCGCGTAATCGGCGAGGTGCAACCAGCCGTTTTCGGCCACCGCACCGATCGCAAACTCGGGATTCCCGGGCGCCGGTACCTTGCGCACGAGCACGACATCGAGCTCCCCGCCAAGCGCATCGGCAATCACCCGCCCCATCGGCACGGCGCCACGCGGGATGGCGAGCACAAGCGGATGCTGGCCCCGCCACGACGAGAGCGCCTGCGCGAGCAGCCGGGCCGCCTCCGCGCGGTCGCGGTAAACCGTCACGCGGGCGGGATGCGCAGCACCTGTCCCGGATAGATTTTGTTGGGGTCCGACAGCATCGGCTTGTTCGCCTCGAAGATCTTCATGTACTTGTTCGGATCGCCGTAGTTCGTCTTCGAGATCTTCGACAGCGTATCGCCGGAGACGACCGTGTAGTAAGTCGCTTCGGGCTGGCTCTGATCGACGCTCATGTTGTCGTTAACCTTGGACACGCCCGAAACGTTGCCGGCGCAGAGCACGATCTTCTCCTTCGTCGCCTGATCGGGCGCAACGCCGAACACGGATGCGGTCGTCGTCGCGCCATCGTAGGTGACGGTGAGTCCTGTCGCAGACAGCCCTTGGGCCTTGATGTACTCGAGGATCGCGTCGCCAGCGGCATCGTTGGCCGCCTTGACCGCGGCGGGGTCGGTGGGCGCGGCCGCCGCCTGTGTCATCGCCGCCTTCGCCTTGCCGCTGCCGAACAGTTTTTCGCCGGCATCCTTCACGAAATCGATCAAGCTCATGGCAGGTTCCTCACGTGTTGTACCTAGCACGCGCCGAACGACAGCGAAAGCCGGCGACGTGCCAACCGAGCATACACCGCCGGCGTCCCGTGATGAAACCATGACGCCGACTATAATATGCATGTCATCCGAATCTCCGCGCGCATCGCGCTCCTGCTGCCCCATGTCATCGCTGCCCATCGAGACGGATCTGTCCCCGGCGCAAACCCGCCTCGTGGTCCTCCCCGAGTGGACGGACCAGAACCGGCACATGAACGTCGCATACTACGTGCTCGCATTCGACAGAGCGACCGATACGTTCCTGCAACGCCTCGGCCTTGGATGGCCGGTCCTGGCAGAAGGCCGATCGATCTTCACGCTCGCGATGAACGTCGACTACCTGAACGAGGTGTTCGTCGGCGAGACCGTGATCATCGAGAGCCGACTCCTCGACGGCGACGCAAAGCGTCTCCACTACTACCATCGGATGACGCGCGACCGCGATGGCGCACTTGCGGCAACCAACGAAATCGTCGCGCTGCACGTCAGCATGGCGACGCGCCGCAGCGCGCCCTTTCCCGACGCCACGATGGCGCGCATCACCGCCATGAAGGCGGCGCACGCCGCCTTACCCGCACCCCCGCGGCTTGGGCGGGTGCTGGGCATGGCCCGACCCTAAGCGCTACAGCGCCAGCGCGACCTCGGTCCCCTGCGCGATCGCGCGGCGGGCATCGAGCTCGACGGCGACGTCGGCGCCTCCGATCAACGTCATCGCGACCCCGGCTGCGCGCAGCGGCGATTCGAGGTCGCGCCGCGATTCCTGGCCCGCGCAGACGACGATCGTGTCCGCGGCGATCAGCTTCGGCTCGCCGCCGACGCGAATGTGGAGCCCCTCGTCGTCGATGCGCTCGTAGACGACGCCGGGAATCATCGTCACGCCGCGCCGCTTGAGCAGCGTCCGCCGGATCCAGCCGGTCGTCTTTGCGAGATTCTCGCCCACCTTCCCCGGCTTGCGCTGCAGGAGCCAGACTTCCCGCGGCGAGCGCGGCTCCTCCGGCGGCATGACACCGCCGCGATTCGCGTACGCGACATCGATCCCCCACTCGCGGGGAAAGAACGCATCGTTCTCGGCGCCACTGTGCGTGAGGAACTCGCCGACATCGAAGCCGATGCCGCCGGCGCCGATGATCGCGACCCGCGCCCCCGCCACGCGGCGCCCCAGGACGATGTCGACATAGCCCGCGACCTTGAGATGATCGATGCCGGGAATGTCGGGGCGCCGCGGCACGACCCCCGTCGCCAGCACGACGTGGTCGAATCCGGACAGGTCCGCGGCCTGCGCCCGCGTACCCAGCCGGACGGCAACCCCGGTGCGCTCGAGCTGGCGCCGGTAGTAACGCAGCGTCTCGGCGAACTCCTCCTTGCCGGGGATCCGCTTCGCGAGATTGAACTGGCCGCCGACCTCGTTCGCGGCCTCGAACAGCGTGACGCCGTGGCCGGCCTCGGCGGCCGTCGTCGCGCATGCGAGTCCGGCCGGCCCCGCGCCCACGACGGCGACGCGCTTGCGCACTCGGGCGCGGACGACGACCAGCTCGGTCTCGCGGCAGGCACGCGGATTGACGAGGCACGACGCGATCTTGCGTTCGAAGATCTGGTCGAGACATGCCTGGTTGCAGGCGATGCACGTATTGATCTCGTCGGCGCGCCCGGCGGCGGCCTTGACGACGAAATCCGCGTCGGCGAGGAACGGTCGCGCCATCGAGACCATGTCGCCGTCGCCGCGCGCGATCACCGCTTCGGCGACGGCCGGGTCGTTGATCCGGTTGGTCGCGATCAGCGGAATCCGCACCTGGCCCATCAGGCGCCGCGTCACCCATGCATACGCCGCACGCGGCACCATCGTCGCGATCGTCGGCACGCGCGCCTCGTGCCAGCCGATCCCGGTGTTGATGAGCGTCGCCCCGGCGGCCTCCACCGCCTTGCCGAGCGCCACGACTTCATCCCATGCGCTGCCGCCGTCGACGAGGTCGAGCATCGACAGCCTGTAAATGATGATGAACTCGCGGCCCACCGCTACGCGCGTCCGGCGGACGATTTCGACCGGGAAGCGGATGCGGTTCTCGAACGAGCCGCCCCACGCGTCGTCGCGGTGGTTGGTGCGTGGAGCGACGAACTGGTTGATCAGATAGCCTTCGGAGCCCATGATCTCGACGCCGTCGTAGCCCGCGCGCTGCACGAGGCGCGCGCAGCGGACGTACGCGGCGATCGTCCTTTCGACACCCCAGCGTGTCAGCGCACGCGGCCGGAACGGCGTGATCGGCGAGCGGACCGCCGATGGCGCGACCGCCAGCGGGTGGTACGCGTAGCGGCCGGCGTGCAGGATCTGGAGCGCGATCCTGCCGCCCGCGGCATGGACGGCAGTGGTGATCAGTCGATGCTTCGCGACCTGCCAAGGGAACGAAAGCTGCGCCGCCCGGGGCTCGAGCCGGCCGACCAGATTCGGCGCGATGCCGCCCGTGACGATCAAGCCGGCGCCGCCACGCGCGCGCTCGGCATAGAACGCGGCCATCCGTTCGTAACCGTCGGGTGCCTCTTCGAGCCCCGTGTGCATCGATCCCATCAGCACGCGGTTCGGCAGGGTCGTGAACCCCAGGTCGAGCGGTGCGAGCAGGTGCGGATAGGGCGAAGCCATGCAATCGCGCGTGGCTTGTCGGACGAGAGGTCTCGCGCGATCGCTAATGGAGCGCGATAAAGGCGTCGCCGGCGACCTTGACTTCACCAGCATCGTTGGCCGCCTTCACTTCGATCTGCACGAGCTTCTCACCGTCGCGCTCGAGCTTCTTGGTCACGCGGCCGGTGCAGGTGATCCGTTCGCCGACGCGCGTGATCGCCGTGAAGCGCACGCCGAACTCCCGCAGATCGCGCTGCGGTGCCCACGAGGTCAGGAGCCGGCCGAGCCATGACATCGTCAGCATCCCATGGCCGATGACGTCCGCCAGACCCACCTCGCGCGCGGCGTCGCTGTCGATGTGAATGGGATTGTGATCGCCCGATGCGCCGGCAAACAGCGCGAGCGTCGCGCGCGTGAGCGGGGGTAGCGCGAGCGGCGACAGCACATCGCCCACGTTGACCGAGTCGAACAGGGGGAGCATCAGCAATCCCCGCGCACGACGAGTGTCGCGCGCGATTCGGCAACCTTCGCTCCATGCTGGTTGACGACTTCGGTCTCTTTGACGACGAACGCCTTCGCGCTGCTCTTCTTCATCAGAATGTCGGCAACGCGCGAGCGGAAGGTCAGCCGATCACCGGCGTAGATCGGACCGAAATAGCGGAACCGCTCGCTGCCGTGCAGAACGCGCTTCACGTCGATCCCGATGTCGGTCATCCACTTGAACGGATCGGGCTGCTCGAGATCGAGGCAAAGCACGAACGTCGGCGGCGCCGGCAGCCCTGGATGGCCCGCCACCCGTGCCGCCTCTTCGTCCAGGTACTCGGCGCGCGTCTCTCCCGTCGCCTTCGCGAACAGCCGCAGGCGCCCCGCTTCCACGGCCACCGTGTGCGGCTCGATCACCCTGCCGATATGGCGCGTTTCGACCATCTCTAGCGCCGTGCGGCTTTCACCCGCTGCGCATCAGCATCCATTCGTGCGCCGGGTCGTTCTTGAAATGCCACACGCGTCGCGGGCCCGCCATCACGTTCAGGTAGTATGACGTATAACCGTGCGGGACGACGACCGGATGGTAACCGCGGGGGACGAGGACGACGTCGCGGTCCTCGACCGTCAGCGCCTCGTCCAGCGCGCGATCGTCGGTGTACACGCGCTGGAACGCAAATCCCTGCGGTGGATCGAGCCGGTGGTAGTACGTCTCCTCGAGCGAGCTCTCGGCCGGCACCGCATCCGTGTCGTGCTTGTGCGGCGGATAGCTCGACGAGTGGCCGGGCGGCGTGATCACTTCGACCACGAGCAACGCCTCGGCCGGCTGGTCCTGCGGCAAGATGTCGCGCACGTAGCGCGTATTGGAGCCCTGCCCTCGCACCATGCGCCGCATCGTTTCGGGTTCGATGACCCGGGGCGCGGCGCCACGCGTTGCGGGCGCAAAGCAAAGCGCGATTTCCGCAGCCGTCTTCGCTACCACCCGGTAGTCGCGCCCTGGGGGCAGGTAGACCGCGTGCGGCGCGACATCCTCGAACGGGCTCGTGCGCTTGCCGAGGCCGTGCCAGGCAAGCCCGCTGCTGTCGATGTCGACGGTACCGGCGACGACAACGATGCAGAGCTCGCGGGTGCCCGTCGTGCCCGTGCACGTCCCATCCGGCGCGAGGCGAACGGCCTCGAACCCTACGTGCTTCCAGCCGGCGGATTCCGGCGTCACGCGCGCGATTGTCGTTCCTTCGCGCGCAGCCTTGACGATGAGCGGCGAAATCATGCGGTCACTCCTCGCCTTCCGGCGGCCGCTGCGGCACGTGCGACGGCGTCATCCTTGCCATCGACGAGTGCGCGCAACAGCCGGTAGGCCATGTCGGCATAACGATACGCCGGGGCGACCGCGGGATCCTGCTCGCCCTCGACGACGAGCCAGCCGCGATAGCCGCCTTCGCGGAGGATCGAAATGACGCGAGCGAAGTCGACGCAGCCTTCGCCGGGCGTGCTGAACGCGCCGTTCATCACGGCTTGCAGGAAGCTCCAGCCGCGGTTGCGCGCCATCCGCGCCACCTCGGGTCGCACATCCTTGCAATGGACGTGGACGACGCGTGCAACGTGCTTCGCGAGCTCGGTCGGCGCATCGCCTCCGGCGAACGTGACGTGGCCCGTATCGTGCAGCAACCCCACCTCGGGCCCCGTCAATGCCATCAGCCGGTCCACATCGTCAGCGGTCTCGACGTAAGCGCCCATGTGATGATGATAGGCGAGTCGGACGCCGACCGATGCCGTATGGCGGGCGAACGCGGTGACACGCTCGCCGTACGCCGTCCACTCGGCATCGCTGCGAAAGCGTGGGCGACGCGAAAGCGCCTCCGGTCGGCCCTGGATCGAATCGGCGACCTCGCCGTAGACCATCACCTGGGAACCATTGGCGGTAAGGAGCGCGAGGTGCGATTCGACGCGGGCAATCTCGTCTTCCACGCTACTACGCGCGAGGTGCCCCGAATACCAGCCGGACACGCACGCGAGGCCGTACCGCGCGAGCACGGCGGCCAACGCTTGCGACTCGCGCGGAAACTTGTTGCCGAGTTCGAAGCCTTCGTAGCCGATCGCTTTGCCTTCCGTGAGCGCCGTCTCGAGCGGCGTCTCGCCGCCCAGCGACGGCAGGTCGTCATTGGTCCAGGAAATCGGATTGATGCCGATGCGCGCGGAAAACGCCATCAGGGCCTCTGGGCCTTCCTGGCCTCGTCATAGGCGGCGCGCGCGGCGCGGACCTTCGGCGAGGCCGACACCTCGGGAACTCCCACCTCCCACCACCAGCCGCCGGCCTCGGTCGCGCGCAGCGGGTCAGTATCGATGACGACGACGTACGTGCGGTCCGCAGCGCGTCCGCGTGCGAGCGCCGCTTCGAGCTCGCGGATGGAGCCGACGTGCTCGGCGTGCGCTCCGAGCGATTTCGCATGCGCCGCGAAATCGATGGCCGGCGGGCCCGTCGGCGCCTGGACGCAGTCGGCAAACAGATTGTTGAAGCTCTCGCCGCCGCACGCCTGCTGCAGCCGGTGGATGCAACCGTAGCCGCGGTTATCGAGCACGACCACCAGGAGTTTCGTGCCGAGCAGCACCGACGTCGCGATCTCCGAATTGAGCATGAGATAGCTGCCGTCGCCGACGAGCACGACGACTTCGCGGTCCGGACGCGCCATCTTGACGCCGATCCCGCCGGCGATCTCGTAGCCCATGCATGAATAACCGTACTCGACGTGATAGGCGCCGGGCCGCGCCGCGCGCCAGAGTTTATGCAGCTCGCCCGGCAGCGATCCCGCGGCGCAGACGACGATGTCGTCCTCCGGCGATCGCGCGTATCGCTGCACTGCGCCGATCACCTCGCCGTCGTAAGGCAGCGCGGGCGGCACGATATCGCGCACCCCGACGATCCCGGAGACGATGTCGCGCCACGCGCGCGCTTCACGCTCCGCCCGAGCCGTCCATTCGGCGCTCGCCGCCCAGCCGGGCAGTCGCGCACTCAAGGCATCGAGAGTCGCCGCCGCATCGCCGGTCATGGGAAGCGCGCGCCACTTCGCGGCGTCGAACGCGCTGACGTTGATCGCGACGAGGCGCGCCTGGGCGAACAGCGAGTGCGAGCCGGTCGTGAAATCCTGGAGGCGCGTGCCGACGGCGAGCACGAGATCCGCGTCATGCGCGAGCGCATTCGCCGCGGTGCCCCCGGTGACGCCGATCGCGCCCGCCTGCAACGGGTGGTCCCACGGGAGCGCGCCCTTCCCTGCCTGAGTCTCGGTGACCGGCGTGCCGTGATTCTCGACGAACCGCGCGAGTGCCTTCACGCCGCCGTCGCTGTAGAGCACGCCGCCGCCGCAGATCACGACCGGTCGCTTCGCTGCACGCAGCGCCACCGCCGCGGCGTCGACCTCCGCGTCCTGCGCAGCTGCTGCCGCGCTTCTTGCCATTCGCGGCGCAAAGAACTCAACGGGATAGTCGTAGGCCGTCGCCTGGATATCCTGGGGCAGCGCGAGCGTCACCGGCCCGCAGAGCGCGGGATCGGTCAGCACGGCGATCGCGCGCGGGAGCGACGATAAGAGCTGCGCCGGATGGACGATCCGGTCGAAGTAGCGCGATACCGGCCGGAAGCAGTCGTTGGCCGAGATGCGGCCGTCATCGAAATCCTCGATCTGCTGGAGCACCGGATCGGGCGCGCGCGAGACGAAAATATCGCCCGGCAGGAACAGCACCGGCAGCCGATTGACGTGCGCGGTCGCAGCCGCGGTCACGAGATTCGTCGCCCCCGGCCCGATCGACGTTGTGCAGGCCATCATCCGGCGCCGGAAGTTCGCCTTCGCGTAGGCGATCGCAGCATGCGCCATCGCCTGCTCGTTGTGTGCGCGATAGGTTGGCAGTTCCCTCCGCGCCGCGTAGAGGGCCTCTCCCACGCCTGCGACGTTGCCGTGGCCGAAGATCGCCCACACGCCTGCGAAGAGCGGCACCTCGCGCCCGCCGAGCTCGGTCGTGCGCTGCGCGGCGAGATAGCGGATCAGCGCCTGCGCCATCGTGAGGCGGACCATGGTCATCGAACGACTCCCTTCCTTGCCGCCTGCCAGGCGTCGATCAACGACTCGAAGTGTCGACGCACGCCCGCCACGAGACCGGTGTCGTCGATCGCATTCGCAAGCCACGCCTTGGCCGGCTCGCCGAAGATCGTGCGTCCGACGGCGAACCCGCGGCACGTGCGGCTGCCGGCGGCGTCCCTGAAGCCGCGCGCGAGCTCGTCGATCGGAGCATTGAGGCCGAGCAATACCACACCGCGACAATACGGGTCGCGCTCGGCGATCAGCGCATCGAGCGCGGGCCACACCTCGCGCGGGAGCGGTGGCAGCTTCCACCATTCCGGGCGAATGCCGAGGTTGTAGAGTCGCTTCACGGCCCGCAGCAGCGTGTCCGGCCCGGCCGGAAGATGCTTCGGCGGTACGATCTCGAGCAGCAGCTCGTGACCGCTCGTCTGCACCGCATCATAGAGCGCCCGCGCCTGCGCCTCGTTCTCGAGGCGGTTTGCGATATCGTCGTCAGGATGCAGCGGCAGCAGGCACTTCACGACATGCTCGATCGGCCATGCGGTGAGGGTCGTGCCGATCGAGCGGCCGTGTTCGAACACGACAGGATTCGAGCCCGGGAGCTCGACCGGGCGGCCAATCCAGAAGCCGCGCCCAGTCGCGGCATTGAGGGCAGCCTGCCCATAGCGATCGTCGCAGAGGAGACCGACCCGACCCGCGAGCCCGCGCGCCGCTTCTGTCTCCGCCACGGCACGGACCAGAAGCTGCTTCAATGCCGGAATGCGGCGCTCTTCGGCGCCGGCCGCCCGAGCGAGCTCGAAGAGCGGATCGCGATGGTCGAACGCAAAGACGAAGAGCTCGGGCCGTGGTACTCGCGGCGCGGTAACCCGGTGGAGGCGTGTCAACTCGACATCCTGGTCCGGCTGCGGAATCGTGTCGGCGTTGGCGAGGTAGTAATCGAGCTCGATCCGCGTCGGCATCGCGGGGGCGCACCCGTGCCGAGAAACCACGAGCGCGCCGCATGCGTTGGCGTAACGGCAGCACGCGTCGTAGTCCTCGCCACGCAGCCACCCTGAGAGGAACCCCGAGTTGAAGGCATCGCCGGCGCCCAGCACGTTGAGCACCTCGACCTTGACGCCTCGCCCGTTGAACGCCTCGTCGAGCGTCGGCGGAATCTTGCCGTCGATGACGGCGCAACCCAACGGGCCGCGCTTGACGATGAGCGTCGCCCCCGTCACGCGCCGGATCGCGCGCAATGCCGAAATGATGTCCGTGCTCCCGCCGGCGATTGCGAACTCCTCCTCGGTACCGATCACGAGGTCGAATGATGGTAAGAGCGCTTGCAGGTGGGCAGTCACCGTCTGGCTCGCGATGAACCGTGTAGCACCGTCGCCACGCGCGGTCAGTCCCCACAGCACGGGGCGATAGTCGATATCCAGAACCGTGCGCACGTCATGCGCGCGTGCCCGCTCCAGTGCGAGGCTGCTCACGTGGTGGACATGCGGTGTCGAAAAGTGCGTGCCCGTGATGAGCAGCCCCTTCGAGCGCGCAAGGAAGTCCGCCGCGACGTCCTCGTCGGTGACCGCCATGTCGGCACAGTTCTCGCGCAGGAAGATCAACGGAAAGGTGTCCCGATCCTTGATCCCGAGTACGACGGCGCCGGTGAGTCGCGTCGGATCGACGCTCACGTGCGAGACGTCGCAACCCTCCTTTGCGAGCGTCTCGACGAGAAAACGCCCCAACGCATCGTCGCCGACACGCGACGCCATGGCCGCCTTGAGACCCAGGCGCGCGCAGCCGAACGCCGTGTTGGCGGACGAGCCCCCGAGGTACTTCGAAAAACTGGCAACGTCTTCAAGCCTCGCGCCGATCTGCTGCGCGTAGAAGTCGACGGCAAATCGTCCCAGGCAGACGATGTCCAGCGGGCGCCCGGCGGCAAAACGGGTGTTGTTCTTCATGGATGGAAACACAGGACGCGGCGCCGGCGCGGATCATCGCCGCGGAATTCCGGTAACATTAGAACGAGTTCGAGACCGGCGCAACCCGCGCGCCCCGCGAGACCCCCATGATCGACGTTGCACTCTTCGGCGCCGGCCGCATCGGCACCATTCACGCCGGCAATCTCGCGAACGAGGCCGGTGCGCGCCTCAAGTACGTCGTCGACCCGAACGCCAAGGCGGCACGGGCCCTGGCCGAGCGCCATCGCGCGAAGGTCGCGACGGTGGAACAGGTCTTCGCCGACAAGGACGTGGGCGTCGTGCTGATCTGCTCGTTCACCGACACGCACGCGGACCTGATGCTGGCGGCGGCGGGCGCGGGGAAGCAGATCTTCTGCGAGAAGCCGGTCGACCTCGACCTCGCCCGGGCGCGCACCTGCGCGGAGGCCGTCAAGAAGGCCGGCGTCGCGTGCCTCATCGGCTTCCAGCGCCGCTACGATCCGACCTTCTCGGCACTCAAGGCGCGGATCGTGAAAGGCGAAATCGGCACCCCCGAGATGCTCGTGGTGACCAGCCGCGATCCCGGCGCGCCGCCGATCCCCTATATCCGGAGCTCCGGCGGCATCTTCAAAGACATGCTGATCCACGATTTCGACATCTTTCGCTGGATTCTCGACGATGAAGCCGAGACTGTCCATGCGAATGCTTCGTGTCTCGTGGACCCTGCCATTGCCGATGCCGGCGACGCCGATTGCACGGCAGTGACGATCCGCACCAAGCGCGGTCGTCTTTGCCAGATCAACACGACGCGACGCGCGGCCTACGGCTACGATCAACGCTTCGAAGTGCTGGGCAGCGAGGGCATGCTGCAGGCCGGCAATCACGCGCCGACCGAGGTCGTCGCGAGTACGGCCACTGCGGTGAGCCGCGACCTGCCCGAGCATTTCTTCCTCGAGCGCTACCGCGCCGCGTACGCGAACGAAATGGCGCATTTCTTCGCCGTGCTCGGCGGCCGAGAGAAACTGCGCACGACGATCGACGATGGGGTGAAGGCGCTTGAGCTCGCCGACGCCGCGACTACGTCGTGGAAGGAAGGGCGGATCGTCAGGCTATAGGACGGCCGCTAGCTCTACGGTACGTTCGCCTTCTGTGCGCCCGCCTTCTCAGCAGAGTCGGCTGCTGGCTTCCTGTCTTTTATTGTCGGCACCGGCCTGGACGGGGCCTTATTGGCTCTCCCCGGTTTGCCGAAATCGCCGGAATTGAGCATCCATGCCCCGCTGGCCGCGTCCTTTTCCTGCTCCGTCATGTCACCCCATTTTTTTGCGGGCCGCGTGGGACCGCGGCTTCCGAGATCCTCGCCTCCCCAACTGCTCTGCCCCGAGCCGTCGATAAGGTCCCTCGAGGTGTCTTTCGCGCGCTGCCTGGGGGTGCCAACGGAACTGCTCTCCTCCGCGAACGCAGGCAGCGATGCAAAGGTGAACGCGATTGCGAGGACGACGATGCGCGCCGTAGTCATATCAGGCTCGAGTTGATACTCCCCTGCCGCAAGGAGGTCAACGGCCAGCGCACCTACCAGCGCAGCGGCGATCCGTAACCCGTCAGCTCCAGGTAGCCGCGCCCCACGCTTCCGTCCGACCCCGTCGCGCGTACCGCGCCCTCCCAGTAGACCGTGCCCGTGCTCGCGCGCGAGTCGAGCTCCTGATCGTCGATGAGCGGATCGAGCGCATAGTCGACGTCCCCTGCGCGGACCGTCATCGCGACGGGATAGTCGGCACCGGTGCGCGGCGAACGCCAAGCGCGGCGCGGCGCGAAGCGAATCTCCTCCGGAGTGAACACACGGACGCGGCCATCGGCGGCGCGCTGCGTCCCGCCCGCCCACAGCACCCCCCCTGCGCGGTCACGCATCCGGAACGTCATCAGTGCGCCGCCATCCGCAAAGTTGATTCCGATCCAATCCCAGCCACTCGCGCCCGCCGCCATGTATTCGCTCGACCATTCGTGATCGAGCCAGGCCACGCCGGTAACGGTCATTTCCTTGCTGTCGATGGCGATCGTTCCGGTGACGGCGAGCTGTGGCCGGCTGTAGTAGAAGCTCGCCTGCTCCGGTCGCGGACCTTTCCGCGACAAGCCCGCCTCGCCATTGAGCAGGATCGGCTGCCTCGCGGTAAAACGAAGGTCGAATGCAAACGCGCGCGACGCGATGCGCGCATGGTAGACGCCGCCATCGAGCACGAGCGACCAGTCGTCGATGACGACGTGCGTCGTCTCGGCGGCCGCTTCCGCGAGACCGAAGCCCGCACGCGCGGCCCGCTGGTCGTGACGGAGCCGACCGAGCGCCGGATCCGCGATAGCCGCATGCGCGAAGAGAAGCTGTCGCGGCGCGAATGCGCTGGGACTGACCTCTGCGATACGCGGCCGATGGCGGAAGAACGTCACCTGCACACCGTAGTCACGCCCTGTTGCATCCTTGAGCCATCCGGTGATGTACCACCACTCGGTCCGGAAGTCCGGATGGCTGCCGTGGTCGCGCGGGAACGAGAGCGGAGGCCCCAGCTCGACGGGCGGATAGCCTTCGTCAGCGATGGCACGCGCAGCCACCAGCGCCAACGGCAATGCGAGGAATCGCCGGCGCCTCATCGGGTCACCAATCATCCTTCACCACAGCGGCGACGTCCGGACTCATTGCCCGGCGGCCGCTCGCGAGCGCCGTCAAGGTCGACAGCACGAGCACCGTGACGGCGAACAAGACCAGCGTGTCCCACGGCAGGAACAGTTCCATCCCCCAGTGGAACGACTGCCGGTTGACGACGTGGATCAGGATCAGGCTCATCGCGAATCCAAGCGTAAGGCCGACGGCAAGACCGATGCCGCTCGCGACAGCTCCTTCCGTCGCGAGCATTGCCCCCACCTGAGCTCGCGTCATCCCCAGGTGCCGCAGTACACCGAACTCCCGTCGCCGCGCGAGCACGAGGGCACCGAACGACGACGACAGCCCGACGAGGCCGATCGCGACGGCGGCGAGCTCCAGCGCGTAGGTGACGGCGAACGTGCGGTCGAAGGCGCGCAGCGACAGCGCGCGGATGTCGCCGGGTAGATAGAGATCCAACTTGTCGCCGCCGGGGAGATCGCGCAGGGCCGCGAACACGCGGCTGCGGTCCGCGCCCGCGGCGAACCATAGCGCGCCGTTCGTGACCGTCGTATCCCCGGTAAGCGCCGTGTATTCGCTCCGCTCCATCACGATCGCGCCCTGCGGTCGTGCGTAGTCGCGCCACACGCCGGCGACCGTCACCGGCACCGCGCGTCCCTCGAGCGGCAGCTTCACTTCCTGCCCCGGCGTAAAGCCATAGAGATCGGCCGCCGCCTCGTTGACCCACACGGGGGGCGGCGCTCCCGCCCCGACTTGGGCCGGCGCGCCGAGAAGCGGGAGGCTGCGCGCAGGATCCCGGAGATCGACAGTTCGCGCGATCAACACGATCCGCGGTCGCGCCGGATCGAGCGCGAGCTGCTGTTCCCGCAGGAAGTCGGCGCGCACGACGCCGGGCAACGCGGCGATGCGCGCCTGCGTGTCGGGCGGCAGAAACGCCGTGTCGCCCCCGGTCGCCGCGCGCAGATAGGCGTCGGCCGGCAGGATCCGGTCGAGCCAGCCTTCGAACGAATGCCGGAACGACGCAACCATGATCGCCATCGACACCATCAGCGACACGCTCGCGACGACCGCGGCGAGGCTCACCGTCAACTGGCCCGGCGCGGCAGCGAGCTGAGCAAGCGCCAGGCGCGGCGCGGGCGCCCTCGGCAGCGGCAACCGCTCGAGCGCGATCGCAGCGAGCCGCGGCAGCAGCATCAACGTGCCGAGGAGCAGCAGCGCAATGGCGCCGTAGCCGGCAAGCGGCAGTCCGTTGATCGGCGGCAACGCGGTGGCCGCAGCACCCAGTGCAAGCGCGACAAGACCGGGCAACGGTGTGCGCATCCGGACGAATGCGCGCTCTTCATCGCCCGCCTTGAGCGCCAGTGCCGGCGGCGCTTGCGCGGCTTCGATGGCCGGAACGATGCTGCCCAGCACCGCCGCCGCGATTCCCAGCGCGAGAAACACAATGAGCGCCTGCGTATCGGCGTGCAACATCGGCACGACGCCACGGAAGTAGCCGGATCCCAGGTCGACGCCGAACGCGCGGACCGCGAGTCCGGCGAGCACGAAGCCGAGGACGATGCCCAGAACGCTGCCCAAAGCGCCCAGGATGGCGCCTTCAATGACGATCAGCGCGACGAGTCGCCGGCGCGTCATGCCCAGCACGCGCAGCAGCGCAAACTGCGTGCGGCGGCGCACGACCGCAAGGGCCTGGGTCGAGAACACGAGCAGGCTGCCGGTGAACAGCGCGACCAGGGCCAACACCTGCAGGTTGACGCGATAGGAACGAGACAGGCTCGCGGTTGCGGCCGCGTTGGTCGCGGGTCGCGCGGCGACGACGCCCGGCGGCAGCCGGTCATGTAGATCGGCAATGAGCGTCGCAACCTCGACGCCAGGCTCGACGCGGAGATCGATGCGCGAGAGGCGCCCGACGCGCCCGAACGCCGCCTGCGCGCCCGCAATGTCCATCACCGCAAATCGTTGCGCCTCCCCCGCGCTCAGCGTGCCGCCGACGCGCAGCGGCACATCGGTGAGGCCGGACTGTGCGTGAATCGTTGCTCCTTCGCTCGCGCCGAGCCAGCGCGACGCCGCTGGCGTGAGGAAGATCGTGTCGGATCGCAGCGCGTCCAGGCGATCACCGAGCGGGGGCACCAAGGCAGGTTCGACGACGCTCGCCCGAAAGACGTCGATGCCGACGATGCGCAGCGTCTCCTCGCGGCCCGCCAGCTTCGCATCGACCTCGACCACCGGGCTTGCGGCAACGACGCCGCGCCGTCTCGCCAATACGGGATACAGCGTCTCGCTGAAGCCGGAGCGCGGACCACGCACCTCGAGATCGGCCGCTCCCGACAACGTCTGGATGCCCTGTGCGAGCTCGTCCACGGCGCTCGCGTTGATGAGCTGCACCGCGAATCCGAGCGCGACGCCGAGCGCGATGGCGAACACGGCGAGCGCGACCCGCAGCCGATTCTGGGCGAGCGAGCCGCGCAGCAGGGCACCCGCAGCCGACGGAATTGCGCCGGCATCAGCCATCGGGTTGCGCGCGCAGTCCCTCGCGCGTCAGCACGAGCACGCGGTCGGCGGTCGCCGCTGCGATGCGCGAATGCGTGACCAGGATGCCCGCCGCGTGCCGCGCCTTGACCTGGTCCCGCAGCAGCGCGAGCACCTGCAGCGCAGTATCCGGATCGAGATTCCCGGTCGGCTCATCCGCGAGCACGAGCGCGGGATCGTGAACGAGCGCACGCGCGATGGCGACGCGCTGCAGTTCTCCACCCGACAGCTCGCGCGGCATGCTCGCAGCGCGGTCGGCAAGACCGACCGCTCCGAGCAGGGCCTCGACCCGCTTCTCCGCGGCGGCGCCGGTCGTTCCCGTGAGCGACAGTGGCAGCGCCACGTTCTGCGCCAGGGACAGATACGGCAGTACGTGGAACGCCTGGAATACGAACCCCATTCGGGTCCGCCGCAGCGCCGTGAGCGCATCGTCGTCGAGCGTCCCGAGCGCGATGCCGTCGACGACGATGTCGCCCTGATCGGGGCGATCGAGCCCGGCAACGAGATTGAGCAGCGTCGATTTGCCGACGCCCGACTCGCCCATCACCGCTACATATTCGCCCGACGCGAGCGCGAGGTCGACGTCGCGGAACACCGTGCGCGCCCGCGGCCCGGGATACGACTTGGCGAGGCCGCGGAGGGACAGCATCCGGCCGAGCGTATCGGCAGCGACTGAGCGTGACAAGGCCGGACGCGGGTCCCATTGGTACGGTCCTTGCGTATCCACACCGTAGTCAGGGAACAAGCAGCCCAACACGCTGTACTGCACCGCGGAACGCGGAAGGGAGACGAGCGATGGCAACCTTGAATCGAGGCGACACCGCCAGCGTGCTGGCCGTGGGCTTCGTCGCGGAAGTCGAGGCGTTTCGGGCAGCCATCGCCGACCCGTCCGTCGACTTCGCCGAGAAAGAGCATGCCTGGGGCAGAATCATCCAGCACGCCGCCCTCCTCGATCCCGACGATCCGGCTTTTTGGCGCGCCGGGGTGGCATTGAAGGACGCCCTTTGCGCCTGGCTGGACGCGCAGCCGTCGCGCGCGACGCACTGACCGCGCACGTCACCCACCCGCTCGTCCAGCGCCGATCCGGAACTGCGGATCAGGTCTTGCGCGTCTTCTCGTGGATGTCGGCTTCGACCCGCGCGCGGAGCTCGGACGTCACCTCGGGCGTCACTCCGAACCACTTCGAGAACCCGTAGCCCGCCTGGTGCAGCAGCATCCATAGACCGTCGACGACGCGATGGCCGCGCGCGACGGCCGCGGTGAGCAGCCCCGTCTCGAGCGGCACGTACACGGCATCGGACACGACTGCCGATGGCTTGAGTGAGGTCAAGTCGATCTCGAGCGGCGGCTGCCCCACCATTCCGAGCGACGTACAGTTGGACAACACGTCCGCCGTGGCGAGAAGCTCGGTAAGATGCGCGAGCGGATGGGCGGAAACGCCGCGGCCGAAGCGCGTCGCGAGGTCGCGCGCGCGGTCCATCGTGCGATTCACGACGGCCACCGCCACGCCGCGAGCTTGCAGCGCAAAGGCGGCCGCGTGCGCCGCGCCACCCGCGCCCAGTACGACGGCGCGGGCATTCTCCACGTCCCAGCCGGGTGCACATTCGTCGAGGCTCGCGACGTAGCCGTGCGCATCCGAGTTGCCGCCGCAGAGCGACTCGCCGTCGTACCAGATCGTATTGACCGCGCCGATCGCCGCGGCAGCAGGATCGCGCTTGCCGACAAGCCGATATGCCGCCTCCTTGTGCGGTACCGTCACGTTGCCGCCGACGTAGCCGTGCTCGCGGAGATGCAAGAGAAAGCTGGCGAAGCGATCGGGCGGAACGTCCTGCCTGTCGTACTCGCCCGCGATGCCGAGCGCGGCCAGCCAGTGTCCGTGGATCAAAGGTGAGCGCGAGTGTGCGATCGGATGTCCGATGACGCACGCGCGGGGGATGTTGGAGGGACTCACGCGACCGATTTTCTCACGCCCGGGCACGTTCCTGCCACGCTCAAGACCCGCGCGAACAACATCGTTCAGGACAACACGGCCGACGTTTCCGGCACGCTGACCTTCGTCGGCGGCGACTAGCGAGGCGGCCGCGAGGTGCTGGCGCGTGGGGACACGCGAGCAACGAGCGTCCGGCGCGCGAGCATCACGCACGCGACGAAGCCCGACATCGCTGCCGCGAGGTGCTTGAGAGTGTGGCCGCTGATGATTCCGCCCAGGCGGAACACGGGCTCGTCCAGTGCCTCGAAGATCTTCGCGAGCACGTACCAGGCGAAGATCCACAGCAGGTCACGACTGCGGGTGTACCGCGACGGCAGCGCAAGCGCTAGCCAAAGGAGAATCACCACGGCGTATCCCTGCAGCACGACATACGGCACGAAATTGCCCGCACCCGCACGTTCCGTCACCCGCCAATAGACGACCGAAGCGGCGCCGATGATGAGCAACGGCACGAGCAGCAGGACACCCACGCGGATGCTGATGCGGTCTACGATCTGCGCCGACACCAGCGCCATTAGCGCGATGGTGATGGGAAGGCGGTCCCAGAACAGCGTCTCGTTGTCCGGCGCGAGGTGGTAGTAGGCGGAGCCGAACGCCGTGAGCACGAGGCCCGCGAAGAACGCGATCCACGGCCAGCTCTCCTGCGGCTCCTGGAAACGCGCGCCACCACCGCGCACGAGCGCGAGCCCCCAGAGACCGGCGAGCAGAAAGGGAAGATTCGATGCGACGTTGGCGAAGTTCGGAATTCCGAACGCAGCGCGCGTGTCGGCGAACCCGTGGTATCCGGTCGGCTGTGGGAACGACGGTGCGACCAGCGCCGCCACCACGCACAGCACCGTAAAGGCGACCAGCCAGCCGATCCGGCGCGAATTCGCGGCCATGGCAGTCGGCGTCGCCCGCGCGGTCACGTAGGCGTCCGCGCCGACGCGCAGCGCATCTTCCCTATCACTGCGGGATCGCGTAGAGCAGGTACATCGCCGCGAGCAGGCCCGTCGGGCTGCCGAGCTTGCCGAACCATTGGTCGAAGATCTTCCCGATCTCGCCGCTCAGATAGACCTGCGTGAGCGCACGATTGACCTCGAGCCGCAAGGCCGAATCGTTGCGCGGCAGCGCCATGGCATAGGGCTCGAACGACAGGTCCTCGACCGGCATCCGAAACTTGGTGGGATCCTTGGCCTGCGCGACCAGGCCCACGAGCTTGACCTTGTCGCCAGCATACGCATCGGCACCGCCCGACTCCAGGAGCGCGATGCCCTCTCCGGCGTCGTTGATCGGGACCACCGTGGCGTTCACGAGCTGGCGCTCGAGCGCGAGGCGAAGGCGCGACTCGGTGGTCGTACCTTTGAGGACGGCGATCTTCTTGCCGCTCAGGTCAGCGAGCTTCGCGAGATTCGAGTCGCCGCGCACGAGGAACCCGCCCGCGTCGAGGAAGATCAGCCCCGAGAAATCGACGTTCGCGAGGCGCGACAACGTTTGGCTCGTGTTCGCGCACTCGAGGTCCGCCTTGCCCTTGGCGACCATGTCGAGGCGCTCGGGCGTGGTTCCCGCGATCCAGTTGACCTTGAGGTTGGGTTCGCCGACCGCACGGCCGATCTGCGCGATCACGCGCTTGCACAGATCGATCGAATAGCCGGCGGGCTGATTGTCGCTACCCTTGAACGAAAACGGCAGCGACTCGGCGGAATACGCGACGTTGATCGCCTTGGCAGCCTTGATCCGGCCGAGGGCGTCGGACGGCTGCTGGGCGACGGCACCGGTCGCGAGCGAGCTTGCGACGACAAGCCATCCAATGATGAAGCGTTTCGTCATGGGGACCTCGGGGCGGAAGGGAATCGGCGCGGGTGAAAGCCCGCGCGCGGCCCGGGGATCATATCGGACCCCGGACACGCCCTCAAGATCGCGCCGGCGCGATTGCGCCGGCGATCGCGTTCGACGCGCAGACGGCTACTGGCAGGCGGAACCGGGTGAGGCGAAGATCTGCCGCGCGATGTCCGACGTGCGCGTCATCGGGGCGGTCATGCCCTCGATCTGCGCGGTGGTCGTCAGTGTCGCATTGTTGCCGTTCGTGAAGATCAGCTTCGCCGTGCCGACCTGCGTCGCCTGGATCGCGCCGGCCGGGCCGGTGGCGCGATAGAGGTCCCCTTCGAAGGTAGCCAGCGCAGTTTCGTGCAGCGTCGCGACGAGGAACAGCGGCGCGCCGTTGGTGCTGTAGGTGTACCACGCGGCGAAGATCGTGTCGCCCTGGTGCGCGAGGTTGATGCCCCAGCCCGACTCGGCGGAGTTCCACCAGAGGTCGGTGAAGTTGACGTCCGTCGCGGCATCGGACGCGAGTCCGAACGAGCACTTCGGCACCGTGCCGAAGGACTGCCGCGTCAATGCGCGCCCGACATACTCCGCCATGTTGACGCGCACGTGATCGCCGTCATCGAGCGCGACCCACCCGGTACCGACCCTGTTCGTGTGCACCGATTGCGCATCGAAGCTCGGAGCGGCGAACGACGGCCCGTTCGTCTCGTAGACGTCGCCGGCGAAGGCACCGCTGTCGTCCTTGACCCCGATCATCGTTCGCCAGCGCGGGAGGTTGTTGCTGTCGTAGGCGTAGTCGACCACGAAGATCGTATCCCCCTGGTGCGAGAGCCACGTACCGCGCCCGTCTTCCGCCGGCCGCCACCACAGGCCGGTGACATTCGGCGTCGCGCAAACGAGGGCGAAGCTCGTGCCCGCACGCGCCAAGGCAAATTGCGAGCAGCTGGGCGTGACGGTCGAATCGATCGCGATCCGCTGCCCATCGCTGCACGTGATCGTGCGTCCCGAGACAGTGATGGCAGTGCAAGCAGCGCCGAAATCGTAGCTGAACCTGGTGGCGTGGGCTGGCGCCGAAATGGCGACGGAGAGGCCCGCCATGGCGACTGCGAGGCAGAGGGCGCGCGCGGGGCGCCCGAAGTGGAATCGATACTGCACGTTCGTGGAGCTCCCATGCGGCCCGACCACGCAGCCAACGCGCGCAATCGGACTTGTCCCATGCGTCCGGAAGCCGAACGACCCGGCGTCTGACCCGCGCGGCGGCGTGCGGTTCCCGCCTCGGCGGACCGAGAGCCGGATCGGCAAAGCCCGCAATCTTGCGCGGGCTGGCGTCCGGATGACCTGCGATGTCGCAAGTCATTGATCCAAAACAATATCCCAATTCGCACTGCGAACCAGGACCCTAGAGATGATCCTAGCATGAATCGTAAGATTTTCATAGATTTATATGCGTTCGCGCGTGCGCAGGCCTGCGCACTGTAGCGGCAAAGGCACACCTCACCGCGCCCCGGTTGCGCTAAAACGCCGGGATTGGCCCGCCGACACATCCGGCGGGCCCTGCGCGGGAGGCTTACCGCGGCTTACTTCTCGGGGGTCTTGATGACGGAGTGATCGTTGGCTTGGCCGGGCTTCGGCATGGCCGTGGATTCCTCCGAGCGCGTGAGCTCATCGCCGGGGCCACCCTTGTCGGACTTGCTTCCGGTCGTGCCGCTTTCGACGGTGCGTTTCTTCGCCTCGTCAGCCGAAGCCGTATCGGGCGATCTTGCCGCCGCGTCTTGGGCGGCGACGTTTGCCTCCTGATTCGCGCCGTCCTTGTCGGGTTGAGATGGCAGCGATGGCGCGATGTTTTTCATGTCCGCCTCGGCGACCGCGGCGTTGACATCGGTCTTGACCGGAAGCGGAGGCTGGGCGGCGGCGCTCGGCGCCGCTTTGATCGCCTCGGGGGCGACCGAAGGGACGCGATTGTCACTGGGACGGTCGCAAGCCGCGAGCGCCAAGGTCAGTCCGGCGAGCACCGACGCGCTCGCAACTCTCACAGGGTCTCCAATCATAGAAATCTCCGGTTTCTAGCGACTTAGCCATCCTAGTTCTGTCGTAGCGGCACGCCATCCGCGAAGCGCCGATTGTCGTGTAGGGCCGTCCCGACAGCGCGCATCGTTGTCGCCGTAACCGATAGGGAACGGATTGGCGGTGCGCCCTGCTCGCGCCTGCGAACGGGTCTATGATCGCCGCGTTCGATGAACCCGCCGATGAGGTCGCGCCAGCCGCACTTGCGCATCGCCGCCGCGCCAGGAGCGAAGAGCGAGGGTGCGCGGTCTCGCATACGCGACCGCGCAGAGGGCGAGCGTCTATTGCAGCACCAAGGCCTCAAGGGATTGCGCGCTGCGCTCGCGCCGCCGGACGGCGAGGACGCAAGCACCGGCTGGCAGCACTTTTGGCGAGGCTATGTCCTCCAGTTCGACGATCTCGCGCAAGCGCGCGTCGAATGGCTGTTGGCAGAAGCCCGATTCCAGCACGAAGGCGACGCCGTGGGGCTCGAGCTCGCCGCGTGCGGGCTCGTGCAGAGCACGCTCTTCGACAATCAGTCCTACGCCGATTTCGACGCCCGCGCCACGCGAGTCGCACAGTTGCGCCCCTCCGACCTCCAGGCGACAGCGCTCGGGTGGTTTCGGCTGGCCGCGCGCCTCTTGCTGACCGCGGAGCGCCGCGACGAGATCGATCGCGTCACCGACGATGTCGAGCGCGCGTTCTCGGCGCTCGGCGCCGACCTCGATCGCGAGATCGCGCTACGGGTCGCCACGGCAGCACTGCCGCTGCTCGGACTCAGGCTCGATCGCGTGGGCGGTGAGGATTTCTTTCAGGCCGGCGCAAGCGTCGCGGCGTCGCGTGCGGTCGGGCCCTACAGCCGCGCGCTGTGGCACCTGTTCGTCGTTGAAGCGCGTTCCTACGATCCCACCTGGTCGTCGCGGCTCCACGTCGAACTCGACGCCGTCGAGAAGCTCGCGCGTGCACACGACTTGCGGCTTATGCTCGCGCGGGCGCACATCCTCCGCGCTGCGCTCGCGCTTGGCGACGGCGACGTCGCCGCGGGGCACGCGAGCCTCGAAGCGGCCCATCCGCTGCTCGATCCGGCGCATCCGCCCGACTATTGGGCTTTCCATTACTACGCGTCGCGGCATGCGCTGATGGCGGGCAGCGCCGAAGAGGCCTGGGAGCATGCGAAGCTCAGCCATCGCAAGCTCGTCGACGCACACGTGAGCGACGCGCGCACCACGCCAGCCCTCATGCAGCAGGGATTCGTGCTCGTCGCGCTCGGGCGCCTCGACGAAGCGGCCGCGGCATTCGCGCAAGCAGGCGAGCTTTCGCATGGCGCGCAGGCGACGCCCTGCCTCGCGCACGTGCATCTCACGCGGGCGCTGCAAACGTGGCGCGACGGCGCGCATGACGAAGCGCGCGCCGAGCTCACCGCGGCTTTCGTACAAGCGCGCAGTATCGATCTCACGCACTTTTTCCGCGCTCTGCCGAAGGTGGCGTCCGAGCTCTGCGGCGCCGCGCTGGAGCTCGACGCCGACACCGTATTCGTGCGCAAGACGATCGCTGCGCGCGCGCTCTCTTCACCTGACGGCGGTATCGCCGACTGGCCGTGGCCGCTGAAGGTGCGCGGGCTCGGCGGATTCTCGATCGAGCGCGACGGTGTACCCGTGAGGTTCGCCCGGAAGGCGCCGAAGCGGCTTCTCGATCTGCTTCGCCTCATCACCGCCCTCGGGGCGCGCCACGTCGATGCCGCACGCGCCGCGGCGACGCTCTGGCCGGATGCCGACGGCGACGAAGCGCGCGACGCCCTCAAGACCATGCTTCACCGGACGCGCACGCTGCTCGGTGCGGACCTGCTCGTCGTCCGCGATGGACAGATCTCGTTCGACGACCAGGTGACGTGGGTCGATACCTGGGCGTTCGACCATGTGTGCGGACGGATCGAGTCATTGCTGGCTGCGGGACCCGCGGGGCATCGGGTCGACGACGGCGAGCTCGAGCGGCGACGCCTGCAGCTGCTGTCGCTCTACCGCGGGCATTTCCTGGGCGAAGCGGAGCTGCCCCCTTGGACCCTCGCCCTCCGCGACCGCCTGGCGGCGCGCTTCATCCGCTCGATCGACGCGCTGGGACAGCGCCTCGAGCACATCGGTCGACTCGAGCACGCGATCGCGCTCTATCGCGCGGCGCTGGAGCAGGACAACCTGGCCGAGGAGCTCTATCAACGGTTGATCGCGTGCCATCTCGCGCGGGGAGAAAACGCACAGGCGCTCAATGCCTACCGCCGTTGTCGCGAGCTCCTGTCCGTCGTGCTCGGCGTAAGGCCCTCCGCCCGGACCGAAGCGCTGGCTGCGCGGATCAGCGGTCGCTCATGAGCGCTGACGATTTCACCAATCGGTACCCAATACGTTACCGCCCCGCTGCTAGGCTGCCCTCGTCCTTCCGGGGGAACGCCATGTCGACCATCAGGACGCGCACGACCGCCGCGATCATCGTCACTATCTGGATGGCAGGCGCCGCGCTTGCCGCCGATCCGTCCACGGCGCCCGGGGCCAGGCCGGGCGACGACGCGTTGACCTGCGACGAGATCTACGCGCAGGGGATGGCGGAGTCCCAGCGCGAGCAGCAGGAGCGGGAAAAGACGCGACAGCAGATGAAGGCGCAGCAGATGGGCACCGCCGCGCTGCTCGCGAGCGCGATGGCGACCGGCGGTGCGACCGCGCCGCTGGCGCAGAAGGCGGCCGAGGCCGACGCCGATCGGACGATCGCGATGCTCGGCACACCGCAGCCGGCCAATCTCAGACTGGAGCGTCTCAAGCAACTGTGGGCGCAAAAGCAATGCGTCAAGAAGTGAGGTCGCGACGATGAGCAACCCCGCGGCAGCAAAACCGTGCGGCGCGACGCTCGTCGCGCTGGCCATCGGCGCCGCGCTTTCGATTCCGCACGCGCGCGCTGACGACGGAGCAAGGCCCGGCGATGCCGCCATGACGTGCGAGCAGATCGCTGCCGAGCTCGCCCCCTACGCGCAGCAGATGATCCCGAACCTCCAGGCGCTCGGCGCGAGCCAGCAGCAACTCTACGAACAGGCTCGCGCAATGTCCCAACAGCGCCAGGCCGAGCATGCGATGCTCGCGCCAATGGCAACGGCCGGGGCGCTCGACCCAACCGGCGCGTCCAAAAGGGCCTACGCGATGGCGGCCGCCGCCCAGGCGGCGAAGGAGAAGGCTGAAAGCGAAGCCTTGGCCAGCTCGCCGCTGGCGCAGCAGAACCGGGCGCAGTCCGAACAGCTTGTCGCGCAGGGTAAGGAGATGCAGTCCGACGCCCGCCTCAGGCGCCTGATGCAGCTCGGGCAGGAGAAGCACTGCGACAAGAGGTAGCGGCGTGCCGAAAGACCCTAAGCCTTGAATCCCCATGCGAAGGCCTCATACTGCCTTCGCATGGATTCCGGACCCACCGCAGGCGATCTGTCCGATACCGCGTCACGGCCAGGCTCCCTTGGCGGTGAGGCGGTGCGCGTCGCCTGCGCGCATTGCGGCACCACCAATCGCGTGCCCGTCGCGCGCCTCGCTGACGCGGCGAAGTGCGGCCAATGCAAAGAGCCGCTCCTGCCTGGCGTGCCGCTGGAGCTGACCCGCGCCACGTTCGACCGCCAGGTCGCAACGACCGATCTCCCGCTCGTCGTCGACTTCTGGGCGCCGTGGTGCGGCCCCTGCCGGATGATGGCGCCTGCGTTCGAGCAGGCCGCCGCGCGCCTGGCGCCGCGCGTGCGGCTCGCCAAGCTCGACACCGAGGCTTCGCCGGACATCGCTGCTCGCTATGGCATCCGCAGCATCCCGACGCTGATCGCGTTCAAGCACGGACGCGAAGTCGCCCGGCAGTCCGGCGCGCTTGATCTTGCTCGTCTGCTCGACTGGATCGGTTCGCGCGTCCAGTCGCGCGGCTGACCGGAGAGTCGCTATGGCATCGCGCGATCCGACCGACTGGATGTGGACGTCGGCGGTCGAGTTGCTCGAACAGGCCGAGCGCATGCACCGGCAGTTCTTCCGGCTCACCGCCGCTGGGCAGCCGCGCCCGACGTGGGAGCCTCCCGTCGACATGTTCGAGGACGACGAGGGCATCGTCGTCCTCGTCGCCCTTCCCGGCGTTCCGGCTGACCGCGTCGATGTGACCTATGAACAGGGCACGCTCGTCGTGCGGGCCGAGCGGCCCCTGGCGTTTGCCGGAACGGGGTGCGCGGTGCGTCAGCTCGAGATCCCGTACGGCTACTTCGAGCGGCGCATCCCGCTGGCGCACGTCCATCTCGATGGCGCGACGCGCGAGCTCGTCGATGGCTGCCTGATCTTGAGACTCCGCCGCGCTGGGTAAGACCGATATGCCAGAGAACGCGATTCCGACTCCAGATCCCGTCTCCGCCGAAGCAGGCGCACGGATCGACATGCCACCTGCCGGCGAACGCCTGCGGCGGGAGGGCGCGACGCGCCCGCTGCCCGACGATGCGATCATCCTCGTGCCGGTGCGCAACGTCGTGCTGTTTCCCGGTACGGTCATTCCCCTGACCGTCGGGCGCGAACGCTCGCGCGCCGCGGCGCAGGAGGCCGCGCGCCTGCAACGCCCGCTCGGCGTGCTGCTGCAAAGCAAGCCCGACGTCGACGAGCCGGGTCCCGACGACCTGCACTGGGTCGGCACCACGGCCACCGTGCTGCGTTACATCACGGCGCCCGACGGTACGCATCACGCGATCTGCAGGGCGAGAAGCGCTTTCGCGTGCTCCAGTTCCTCGACGGCTATCCGTTCATCGCCGCGCGCGTCCAGATGATCGACGAGCCCGAGCACGTCGATGCCGACATCGAGGGGCGCGCCCACAGTCTCAAGCAGCGCGCGCTCGAGATTCTCCAGCTCCTGCCGCAGGTGCCGGAGGAGATGGTCGCCGCGCTGCAGGCAGTCGAGGGACCCGCGCGGCTCGCCGACTTCATCGCCGGCCTGATGGACATCGGCGCCGACGAGAAGCAGGCGCTGCTCGAGACGTTCGACCTCAAGTCGCGCCTCGACAAGCTGCTCGAGCTCCTGTCGCACCGGATCGAGGTGCTGAAGGTCTCGCGCGAGATCGACGCGCAGACGCGCGAATCGATCGACGACACCAATCGCAAGCACCTGCTGCGCGAGCAGATGCGCACGATCCAGAAGGAGCTGGGCGAAGGCGACGAGGGCGCCGCGGAGATCGCCGAGCTCGACAAGGCGATCACCGACGCGAAGATGCCGGAGGACGTCGAGAAGCAGGCGCGCAAGGAATTGAAGCGCCTCGAGCGCATGCCCGAGGGCGCCGGCGAGTACTCGATGATCCGCACCTATCTCGACTGGCTGATCGAGTTGCCGTGGGCGGCGGATCCGGGCGCGCCGATCGACATCGCCGAAGCGCGGCGCATCCTCGACGCGGACCACTACGGGCTCGAGAAGATCAAGAAGCGCATCCTCGAGTACCTCGCGGTGCGCAAGCTGAACCCGTCGGGCAAGAGCCCGATCCTGTGCTTCGTCGGCCCGCCCGGCGTGGGCAAGACGTCGCTCGGCCAGAGCATCGCCAAGGCGACCGGGCGCAAGTTCGTGCGCGTGAGCCTGGGCGGCGTGCACGACGAGGCCGAGATCCGCGGCCACCGGCGCACCTACATCGGCGCGCTGCCGGGCAACATCATCCAGAGCCTGCGCAAGGTCGGAAACGCGCAACTGCGTGATGATGCTGGACGAAGTCGACAAGCTCGGCGCGGGCGGCTTCCACGGCGATCCGTCGTCGGCGCTGCTCGAAGTGCTCGACCCCGAGCAGAACTCGACCTTCCGCGACAACTATCTCGCGGTGCCGTTCGACCTGTCGAGCGTGATGTTCATCTGCACCGCGAACGTGCTCGACACGATCCCGGGGCCGCTGCGCGACCGCATGGAGATCATCCAGCTGCCGGGCTACACCGCGCAGGAGAAGCTGCAGATCGCGCGCCGCTATCTCGTCCCGCGCCAGCTCGCAGCGACGGGGCTCAAGCCCGAACAGTGCGAGATCAGCGACGATGCGCTGCACCGCGATCATCGACGACTACACGCGCGAGGCGGGCGTGCGCAACCTCGAGCGCGAAATCGGCAACGTGTTCCGCAACGTCGCGGTGCGCATCGCCGAAGGCAGCGCGCAGCGGGCGACGATCGGCCCCGACGATCTCGCGGACATCCTCGGGCCCGCGCAAGTTCGAGGCCGAGGTCGCGATGCGCAGCGGCGTCCCGGGCGTCGCGACCGGCCTCGCGTGGACGCCCGTGGGCGGCGACATCCTGTTCGTCGAAGCCGCGCGCATGCCCGGCGCCGGCAAGCTGATCCTGACCGGCCAGCTGGGCGACGTGATGAAGGAAAGCGCGCAGGCGGCGCTGTCGCTGGTCAAGGCGCGCGCGAGCGATCTCGGCATCGCCGCGGAGGTGCTCGAGAAGTCCGACATTCACGTCCACGTGCCGGCCGGCGCGACGCCGAAGGACGGTCCGAGCGCGGGCGTCGCGATGTTCGTCGCGCTCGCGTCGCTGCTGACCGCGCGAGCCGGTGCGCAGCGACGTCGCGATGACCGGCGAGATCAGCCTGCGCGGCCTCGTGCTGCCGATCGGCGGCGTCAAGGAGAAGGTGCTGGCCGCGCTGCGCGCCGGCATCACGACGGTGATGCTGCCGGCGCGCAATCGCCGCGACCTCGAGGAGATTCCGGCCGACGCCCGCGAAAAACTCAAGTTCGTGTGGATGCAGCGGGTCGACGACGCGCTGGCGGGAGCGTTGTCCTAAACGGGCCGTCCTCTTCCAAGTCCCGCAGCTTCACAGATCGACGACAAGGTCGCGAACCGGCCGCGAGCAGCAAACGAGAAGGTTGCCGTCGGCGGGCATGTCGAGAGGCTCCGGTCCGTACACGACGGCCCCCGAAACCAGGCCGGTCTCGCAGTTGTGGCAAACACCGCTCCGACACGACCAACGAACCGGAACGTCGCAGGCCTCGGCCAGGTCGAGAATGCTTTGGTAGGCCGAGGGTTTCCAGTGGGCGGTGACGCCGCTCCGCGCAAACGACACCCGCGGACCGGTGTCGGCATCGTCGGCGGGAGGATGGGGAGCTCGCGTCGCCGCGCCAGTGACACCGGGAGTCATCGACTCGCTGCCGTTGAAGATTTCGGCGTGGATCCGCTGCGGCGCCACACCCAGGCTTGCGAGCGTCTCTTTCATGTCTGACATGAAGCGAGTCGGCCCGCACAGGTAGACATCCGCTTCGCGCGAGATGTCCAGGTTTTCAAAAACCGACCTCGAAAGATGACCGACACCGTCAAAATCCTCGCCCGCCTTGTCGCCCTCGCCCGGCCTGCTGTAGCAAACATAGCTGCGCCCGTGCGCGAGTGCGCTTACGAGGCGGCGAACGTCCGCCGCGAACGGATGATGCTGTCGATCGCGAGCCGCGTGCAGCCACAGGACCTGGCGCGATGAGGGAGCCGCCGCCAGCGCGTATAGCATCGCCAGAACGGGCGTCGCCCCGATTCCCGCGCTGAGCAGCACTACCGGTCGCTCTCCGGACTGCAGAACAAAGCTTCCGCGTGGCGAGCTGACGTCGAGAGCATCTCCTATCGCCACATGCTCGTGCAGGTAGGTTCCAGCCATCCCATTCGGCTCGACCTTCACGCTGATGCGGTAGCGCTCGGTCGAGAGAGGACCGGAAAGCGAGTAGCTGCGAGAAACCGGTGGGCCGCCGACCGTTGTTAGGAGACGCACGACCACGTACTGGCCCGCCATGGCTGCCTGGAGCGGCTGACCATCGGCGCTCTGCATTGTCAGCGAGAGGACGTCCTCGGACTCCCGATCCATCTCGGTCACCGTGAGAGGCCGAAATCCGGATCGAGCCGGATGCGCAGCTGCCGCCGGCATCAGCCCCGCGTTTCCGCTGCCGGCAGCATCGGTTTGACTCTTGAGCAACGCCTCGAACGACCAGCGCCATCCGGGTGAAAGCGCCTCGATCCGCAACGCGCGCTCCAGTCGATCGTGCGCATGATCGGGCGAATAGAGAAGTGCGTTGATCTCCGCCACGGTCATGCGCACGTCCGCCTGTCCCACCTTCCGAATTTCGTCGCCGACGCCGACCTCGCCTTCCTGCAGGACGCGGAAGTAGAAGCCGGTCCGTCCGCTGGATGTCAGCAGCGCCGGCATCCGCGGCTCGTTCATCCGAATGCCGACGCGATAGCAGGTGACACGAGGCTGAGTGACCTCGAACAACGCGCTGCCGATCTGATAGCGGTCGCCGATGCAGACGGCGTCGTCCGGCAGTCCCTCGATCGTGAAGTTCTCGCCGAATTGTCCGTGGACGAAATCGGTTCTCTCGAGTTGCTCCTGCCAATGACGATACGACTCGATCTGGTAGACAAAGACGGCGCGCTGCTCGCCGCCGTGGCCGGCCAGGTCGCCTTGACCATCTCCCTCCAGATTCAACCGTCCGACCCGACATCGGCTAGGCACCGGATCCTTCCAGATTCCGGTGTGCACGGTACGACCCTTCCACTCGATGTCGCGTGGAAGTCCGACGTTTACCGATAGCAGTCGAGCCATGTCGCTACGCGCTGCTGGGAATCGGTACTACATGCAGCGCAAGATGAACGTGTGCGCTTTTTCCGTTTGCCTTTGTTCGTCAATCCACCTTGATGCCGGCCGCCTTGATGAACGCGCCGTAGCGCGCGCGATCCGCCTCCTGGCGGGCGACGAATTCCGGAGTCGTCATCGGCGCGACGTCGCCGCCGAGCTTGGCGATGTTGTCGACCAGCTCTGGCGATGCCAACGCGCGATTGATCTCCTTGTTCATCCGCTCGAGGATCGCAGCGTTCACGCCTGCCGGCGCATAGACGCCGAACGTCGTGTCGGCGTCGACCTTCATGCCAAGCTCTTCGAGCGTCGGGATGTCGGGATAGCGCGAGGCACGCTTGCCGCTGGCGACCGCCAGCACCGTGAGCTTGCCCGTAACCGCATGCTGCAGGCCCGGGCCCGGATCGAACATGAATTGGACTTGCCCGCCCAGAAGATCGTTGAGCGCTGGCGCCGCGCCCTTGTACGGCACGTGCGTGGCCTGGATCTTCGCCGCGCGCGTGAACATCTCTCCCGCAAGGTGCGGCGAGCTGCCGCTGCCCGCCGACCCGTAGGAGAGCTTGCCCGGATTGGCACGCGCGTAGGCGACGAACTCGTTAAAGTTCTTCGCTGGCACCGACGGATGGATCATCAGGAACACACGCACGATCGCCAGCGACGCAACGGGCTTGAGGTCCTTTTGCGTGTCGTACGGCAGGTTCGAATAGATGAACGGATCGACCGTCATCGCGCCGCCGGACGTCACGAGAAAGGTGTACCCGTCCGGGGCAGCCTTCGCCACGACATCGGCGCCAATCGAGCCGTTCGCGCCAGCACGATTCTCGACCACAACCGTCTGTTTGATGGCCTCCGAGAGGGTCGGCGCAATATTGCGCGCGAGCGTATCCGCGACGCCGCCGGGCGGAAAGTTGACGATCAGCTTGATAGGCTTGTCGGGCCAAGTCTGCGCGGCCGCTTGAACGCACAACGTGCACAGCGCGACCAACGCCAAGAGGCCGCGACCGAAGACTGAGGCCGTTCGCATGGTTCTCCTCGTTGTTGTGGTTCCGAACGGTCGCGCAGAAGCGACGCGCGGTCAAGCCACGTCGACTTCGACGAGCACGGGCGTCTTCTCCTGGAGCGCCGCCTCGAGCGTATCGCGCAGAGCCTCTGCGCGGCCGACGTTGACGCCCTTGCATCCCATTCCGCGTGCCAGCGCCACGAAGTCGATACCGGGCAGCTCGGTCCCGGGCAGCGGCTCGTCGTGCGCGAAGCCGAATGCCGGCGCGAACTCCTGCAGAACCGCATAGCGGCGGTTTTTGAGCACGACGAAGGCGACGGGCAGTTCGAGCTGCGCGGCGCTCCACAGCGCCTGGATCGAATACATGCTCGAACCGTCGCCGATCAATGCAATCACTTTCGCGCCCGGCTTCGCCAGCGCGATCCCTACCGCGGCCGGCATCGAGTAGCCCAGGCCGCCGCTGCACATCGTATAGAAGGTCTCGCTGCGCAGGATCGGCAGATGCGCCTGCATGGGCACGCGGGCGCTTGGCGCCTCTTCGACCACGATGGAATCGGGCGCGCGCAACTCGGCCAGCGTCTGCAAAACGAAAGCGGTCGTCATCGGCGTCGAAGGCTCGGCGCGCGGCGGCTTACGGCGCGGCGCGGGCCGCTCGCGCGGAGGCGGGCCTTCTCGCGCCAGGAGATCCTCGACGCCGAGGCGAATGCTCCCGACGACCGACGTCCCCTTCGGCGCCCACGCGGCGATGCTCGGATCTTCCGTGAGCTGCACAAGTCTCGCGTTCGGCGGAAGATGCGGGCCCGAACCTTCGACGTGATAGGTGAACGCGGCAGCACCCAAGGCGAAGACGAGATCGTGCCCTGCCAGAAGCGACACGATCTTCTCGCGCATCGGCGGCAGGAATCCGGCAAAGAGCGGATGATCTTCGGGAAAGCTCGAGCGGCCCGACATCGGCGCGACCCACACCGCTGCACTGTGCCGCTCCGCGAGACGTACGACGTCGTCCCAGGCGCCGTCGCGATCGACCGCCGCGCCCACGACAAATGCGGGACGCTTGGACGCGTCGAGCGCGACGCCGATTTCGCCCAGTACGCGCGGATCGGGTCGGATCTCCGTGCTCACCATGCGCGCTTCCACGGGGTCGCAGTTCTTCACCCAGTCGTCCGCGGGAATCGAGACGAGCACCGGGCCGCGCGGCGGCTGCATCGCGAGGTAATAGCCGCGCGCGATCGCGAGCGGCACGTCTTCGCCGCGCGCCGGCTCGCAGCTCCATTTGACGTACGGCTTGGGCAGCTCGGTGGCTTGCAGGGAAAACAGGAACGGATCGTAGGGAAGAATGGAACGCGCCTGCTGGCCGGCCGCGATGACGAGCGGCGTGCGATTCCGATAGGCGGTGAAGATATTCCCCATCGCGTGTCCCACGCCGGCCGCGGAATGGAGGTTCACAAAAGCCGCGTTGCGAGCGGCTTGAGCGTAGCCGTCCGCCATTCCCACCACGACGCCCTCCTGCAAACCGAGCACGTAGCGGAAGTCCTTCGGAAAGTCGCGGAACAGCCCGAGCTCCGTCGATCCCGGATTGCCGAAGATCGTCGTGATCCCGAAGGCCCGCAACAGGTCCAGGACGGCGGTGCGGACGTTCATGCGCGCGAATGATACGCGCCTCGGCACTTGGCAGTTGCCGTCGCCCGGAGCAACATTGCGCGTCCTGCCTCGAAGGGAGACCCTCATGAAGCGGTCATATCGCGCGGCTCAGGTGGGTGCGCTGTTCTCGGCATTCGTCGGCGCCTTCGTTCCGTCGTTCGCCGCGGCGGAAACGCCGGGGCAGATCCCGCAGCCCTGGACCTATGAAGGCAGCAAGAAACTCCAGGAGCAGGAGCAGCAACGCAATCAGCAAATCCAGCAGCAGAGCCCGCAAAACGGCGGCGCGATGGCCCCCGGCGGAGGAGGCGGCGGCGGCGCGGCCGGGGCGGCGGCGGACGCCGCGCGGCGCGACTGGCTCAAGCAGCCGCCGCTCCCTCCCGACCGCAACCCGCTGATCGGTGGCAAATGGACGCGTCCGGCCTCGACCCGTCCCAATCCCAACGACCCGTTCGGCCAGATCCAGGCGCTCGCCAAGGGCGGGCTTTGCGAAGTGCTGTTCGGCGGCGGGATGTTCGAATTCCGCGCCGATCGCATGATGGGGATGGACGAGCGCACGCCACCGCAGGAGCTAGATCGCGTCGAATACCGCGGCGACGCGAAGCACGTCGTCGTTTTGCCCAAGACGACCGTAAAGCTGATCGAGTTCGACTTCGAAGGGGCAGATCGAATCAACTGGAAGGCCGCGAAATGTGTATTGGTTCGAGCGGGCGCCGCGCCCGCCGCTTCCTCCGAATCGACGCCCCCGAAAGTGGCCAATGCAGCCCCCGCAGCGGCGGCGGCTTCGCAGTCGACCTCCGGCGGCGTGCTCACCCTTGCGGTCGGCGCGACCTCGTCCACCGACAAAGTCGCCGGGCGCAAGCTCTGGGTGCTGAAGACCGATCCGCAATTTGCGCTGATCAAGGCCGGCGTCACGTCCACGCCCAGCGGCACTGTGCTGCAGAACTGGATGCGAGCCTGCGAAAAGCGAGACAAGACGTGCGTTTCCGGCATGCAGGCGCTCCAGCCCTACAGCGTGGGCTTCGTCGCGGCAGACGCCACGGGCCATGCGCGCACGCCGCCACTCCCTGCAGGTCGTTATTGGGTGCTCAGCGACGCGAAGATCGACAACAAGCACCTGATGTGGCTTCAACCGGTCGACGTGAAAGGCGCAGAGGCGAGCCTCACGTTCGACAAGCGCAATGCGATGCCGGTGGATTAGATCGGATTCCGGCGGCGTTTGCGGCCTACCTCAACGTCGGCGCGCAAGCTCCGCTTCTATGGCCTGCCGCAAGTGCTCCAGTCCGAACGACACGTCGCAAAGAACGCCATTGACGAAGAAAGTGGGGGTCGCTCGCACCCTGCTCCTGACGCCACCGTCGATATGCTCGTGCACGCGCTGCAGATAGACATGATCTCCCATCTCGTAGTCGTAGCGCTCCAGATCAAGCTGTGCGTCTTCCGCGTACCTTCGTAGGTTCCCTGTCTTCAAATGTAATTGGTTCTCGAACAGCAAGTCGTGCATGGGCCAGAATTTTCCCTGCACGCTCGCGGCTTCCGCCGCTTCCGCCGCGAGTTCCGCGTGAGGGTGCACTTCGCGCAGCGGGAAATGCCGGAACACGAAACGCATATTCTGGCCAAAATGCTTGCGCAGCATTTGCACCGCTGGGAATGCCTGACCGCAGTTAGGGCATTCGAAGTCTCCATACTCGACGAGGGTCACTCGGGCTGTCGTCGCACCCAGGATGTGATCGAGGTGACTCACGGGCACCGCCAGCATCGCCGATCCCAAATCTTGATTCATCGCCCTCTCCTTGTCTCGAGCTTTCTGCACCCGTGGCGCACTGCCGACGTGTCACAGCAACTGCTCGGGCACGAACGGCCCGAGCAGCATATTGCGAAAACGCACTGAGGGACTGGCGTCGGGCTCGCTCGTCAACGCCAATTCGTGCGGATCGCCCATCACTTGCCACTCGAGGCTCTGTCCGTCGGGGCCAAAGCGCAACCGGTACGAACTAAGCCGCCTGGCGGCATCGATGACTCGGACTACGTCGTTCGCAAGCTCCGGACACTGGGCGACGATCCCCAATTCGGTGTTCGTGCTCTCCGACCGCGGATCGAGATTCATCGAGCCGATGTACACCATGGAGTCGTCGATGACCGCCACCTTGGCGTGCAGGCGGCCCTGAGACACCCCGGGTACGGCGTCCCAGGTTTCGCCGTGAACGCGCGCAGGACTGAGCTCGTAGAGCTCGATGCCGGCGCGAACAAGGCTGGCACGGTAGCGCGCATACCCTATGTGCGCCAGAGGCACGTCGTTCGCCGCGAGAGAGTTCGTGAGGATCACGACCTCCACGCCACGTTGGGTCAAGTCGGAGAACTGCTCCACCCCGGTCGAACCAGGAATGAAATAGGGCGACGACATGATGACCTGCCGTTGCGAATGGACGACTCGATCCATGATGTTCATCTGCACGCTCATCGACCGCGCCATCTCGTCGGACGTCGCCATCACCTTGGCCGGCTGGTCGGCAAAGGCTACCGCCCTTCCCGAAGCAAGCGACAACCGCCCTGAGTCGAGCTCGACGTGGAGCGGCCGCTGGGCGAGCATGTCCATAGGCGGCACCGCGACCGAGCGCATTTGCTCGCCCTCGTCGACCAGCTGGTTGAAGCGACTTTGCGCCTCGTCGACGTCGGTAGGCTCGCCGAGGATGGTCTGGATGGGATACGCCTGGGGACTGTTCCAGTAGATGTCGAAGATCCCGGCAAGCTGCTGCACGATGTTGCCGACCAGGAGCACATCCATGTCCACAAAGTTACTGGCCATGCCTCGCGCAAAGTATTCATCGGCGATGTTACGGCCTCCCATCACGACGAACGCGCCATCTGCGATGAACAGCTTGTTGTGCATCCGGTGGTTGAGGCGCCGAACATCGGCCAGGGATGCAGCATATCGGCTCGCAATACTCTGCCGCGCGCAACAGAACGGGTTGAACAGGCGCACCTCGACGTTGGGAAACGACGCCAGGCCCTGAAACATCGGATCCGCGCCCGCGGTGTAGAGATCGTCGACCAGGAGCCGCACCCGGACGCCGCGCTGCGCAGCGTCGCGAAGGCTCCGCATGAACAGCCGGCCGGTACGATCGTCCTGGATCAGATAGTACTGAACGTCGAGCGAGGACTGCGCCCGGCGGATCAGCTCGATTCGCGCGTCCAGTGCATAGGGACCGAGCGGCATGAGCCTGAATGCGCTCAGGGTCGGGTCGGGAGCGGATTCCCGGGCGACGCGGGCGAGTGGGCTATCGGGGGGCGACGACAGTGCCGGCGAGAAGGGTTGTTCCTCCTTCGGTGGCAGCATCCCGCACGCCGCCAGGCCGAAGGCGGCGATGAACAGCAAAGGTCGGGTGTCAGGCATCGTCACGGGACCCCCTCCTTACGGTCGATGATTCCATACCGCCCCATTCTGCCAGACGGATTCCGCGGCCGAATCTAATGGAAAGGTGTGATGGCGCCTGAGTTATCGATGCGTGAGGATGCCTCGGCGCAGGTTTGTAGCGTGCCGCACCACCACGAAACGAGGACCTCGCCATGCCATACGCCGCCCCGCCAGCCCTGCACACCCACGAAGCTACTCCCTCGTCGGCCCCGGATGCACCGCCCATCGTGTTCGTGGTCGATGACGATGTCTCGGTGCGTCGGTCGCTCGAACTGCTGATCGACGCCGCGGGGTGGCAGGCGGAGACGTTCGCGTCCGCACTGGAGTTCCTCGCCAGCCCACGGCCGGTCGCCCCAAGTTGCCTGGTGCTCGATGTCTGGCTTCCCGGGCTCAATGGTCTCGAGTTGCAGGATCGCATCAGCGCGGATCGTGTCGAGATGCCGATCATCTTCGTAACGGGCCGTGGCGACGTGCCGATGACCGTGCGAGCCATGAAAGGCGGAGCGATCGACTTCCTGACCAAGCCGTTCCGCGACGACGTGCTGTTGGAGGCCATCGCGCAGGCGCTCGAGCGAAGCCGAGCCGTGCTCGGCTACGAAGCGGAGATGCAGGAGCTTCGCGAGCGGCACGCCTCGCTCAGCCTTCGCGAACGTGAAGTCATGGCGTTAGTGGTCGCCGGACGGTTGAACAAGCAGGTTGCTGCAGACCTCGGCATCAGCGAGATCACGGTGAAGGCGCACCGCGGTCACGTGATGCGGAAGATGGGTTCCCCCTCGCTGCCGCATCTGGTCGACATGGCCGCAAGGCTCGCCCCCGAGTCGCGGCGTAGAGACATTTGCATGCTTGGGAACTGGAGAGCTTCGCCGGTTCATCGTTACTACGCGTGACATCCGGTCGAATTCGGATGCAGAGAACTCGGCGACCGGCCATGAGAACGCGATGACCGATCACTCCTCCGGCTCCATCGTTGCAGTGGTGGACGATGACGAAAGCGTTCTGCGATCGCTCGAATACCTTCTGGAATCGGCGGACCACGCGGTGCGTCTGTTTACCTCCGGCACCGCACTGCTGGACAGCGGTTGTCTTTCGGAGATCGACTGCCTGATCTCCGACATCGACATGCCCGGCATCGATGGACTTGAACTGATACGGCGGGTTCAGGCGGCACGCCCCGGGCTGCCGCTCATCCTCATCACCGGGTACCCCGAAACGCTGCAGCGATTGCCATCGCTGAATGCGGTCAATCCCCGGTGCTTCACGAAGCCTTTCCGAGGGCCGGAATTGCTCGCAGCCGTCGGCGACGCTTTACGGAATTCCCCGGCATGAATGGCGCACCCTTTGGGTGCGAATCGAGCCGCAGGCGTCGGAGCTCGTTCGAAGCACGACCGTAGGGCGTACCATTCGTCCACGGCGAGCCGGCACTGAAGAGCCAGCCGTCCCACCTGCGAGCCCCCTCGCCGGCGCCCGAAGAGCAGCCGCAATGCTGAACAAAGCAGACGCCACGCTCCCGGAAGAGCGGCACTTCGTCCTGACGGCGATATCGCCTGGCCCGGCGCAGAAGCGACTGGCTGTCGGCATCGTGCTCGGCCTGCTGGTCGTGCTTTTTCTCATTACCGGGCCGCTCGCCGGCATCCACCTGGGAGCCGTCAACGGCTTCATCGCCGTCTACGCAACGGCGATGTTCGTGACCGATTCGATTACTGCGATCCTCCTGTACTCCCAGTTCTCCATTCTGCGCTCGCGCGCCATTCTCGTGATCGCGAGCGGCTATCTGTTCACCGCGCTGATCATCATCCCTTATGTACTGGCGTTCCCAGGGGTCATGGCGCCCACGGGCCTGGTTGGCGGCCTGCAGACGTCGGCATGGTTGTACGTCCTATGGCACTGCGGGTTCGCGATATTTGTTATCGGCTACGCGTTGTCGAAGAACGAGGATCCCGGAAAGCGTCTTGGGCAAGGCACGGTCCGATCGGCGATCCTTAAGAGTATCGCCTGGACAACCGCCCTCGCGGCGGCAGGAGCTTACCTGTGCATACGCGACGAGCCGGTTCTGCCTCCCATCATGCTCGACCCGAAGCGTTTCGGCCCGGAGTGGCCGTATCTTGTCGGTGCGCCGATCGCCGTGACGGCCGCCTCCGCGCTTATCGTGTTGTGGCTTCGCCGACGGTCGATTCTCGATCTCTGGTTGATGGTAGTGATGTGCCTGTACTTGATAGAAGTTCCTCTGAGCTACTATCCGGCTCCCGTTCGTTTCAGCACGGGCTGGTACACCGTCCGTGTCCTCGGTTTTCTGTCCAGCAGTGTGGTGCTGACGGTCCTGTTGTACGAGATAACGACGCTGTACGCGGGGCTCCTCGGCGCGTTGCGTGGCCAACGCCGCGAACGGCAGGCACGCTTGATGACCGGCGATGCCGTCGCGGCGTCGATCGCTCACGAGCTCCGGCAGCCCTTGACAGCGATGGTCACGACAGCCGATGCCGGCTTGCGCTTTCTCGACCGTCCGCTTCCGAATCTCGACAAGGCCAAGGAAGCCTTCAGGCGAATCGCCGGCGACGGCCATCGCGCGGGCGACCTGGTGGGCGACATTCGCGCCAACTTCAAGCGCGACGTGCGCGAACGGACCTCGTTCGACCTGAACGAGCTCATCCAGGAAGCCCTTGCGCTCGCGCGCGGCGACCTGGAGAGGCACGGGATCGTGGTCGAAGCCGAGCCGAATGGGCAGCTGCGGGAGGTGACTGGAAACCGGGGTCAGGTGCAGCAGGTTCTATTGAATCTGATCACCAACGCCATTGACTCGATGGCAGCAAAGAACGAGCCGAGGATCCTGAGCGTCCGGTCCGAGGTCAACGGAGGCAACCGCGTCACGGTATCGGTTGCAGACACCGGCCCGGGAATCAGCGCTCAGGACGCCGACCGAATATTCAATCCGCTCTTCACGACCAAATCCGAGGGCATGGGGATGGGCCTGTCGATCTGCAGAGCGATCGTCGAGGCCCACGATGGCCGGTTGTGGTTCGTTCCCAACACGCCGCACGGCGTCGTATTCCAATTCACTCTGCGGACGGCCGGCCCGGCGCCCACCACGGGTTGATCCCTTACCGCGGTTAGCGCCTTATCTTGGTGATTGCCGGGAGCGGGTCATCGGTATCTCCAGCGTTCCGGCCATACGCACCAGCTCGGCCAACGATCCGGCTCCCATCTTTTTCATGACATTGCCGCGATGAATCTGGAGCGTGATCTCGCTGATGCCCAGCTCCGCCGCGGCCTGCTTGTTGAGAAGGCCGCTTGCGACCAGAGGCAGCACCTCCCGCTCGCGCGGGGTCAGCGACAAATGGCGTCGATGCAAATCGGCCAGCTCTGCACTCTTGCGCCTGACGTCGCGATTCTGCTCAAGCGCGGCATTGATCGCCCGCATCAGGTCTGCTTCCTTGAACGGTTTGGTCAGGAAATCGACCGCTCCTGATTTGATCGCACGCACGGAAGAGGGAATGTCGCCGTGCCCGGTGATGAAAACGATCTGCGGGTGATCGGCTTGCACGAGCTGGCTTTGGAGATCGAGCCCGTTGATATCCGGAAGCTCCACATCGAGAACGAGGCAGGCAGGAACGTCGGGCTTCGGATAGGCAAGGTACTCGGCGGCTGTACCGAACGTCACCGCGGCCATATCGAAGCTCGAGAGAAGATCGGATAAGGATTCGCGGATACGACGATCGTCGTCGAGAACGAATACGATGTGGTCGTGCGACTCCACCGCGAGCTGTTCAGGAATCATCGGAGCTATCGTCTCACGGTTTCCTGGACTCGTGGATCGTTGCGGCGATCCAGGTATTCCAGGCCGAGCGGACCCAACGCTGTCACCTGCGTCACGTACTCGCCGGATCTCGCCCAGTGGAAGTGGGACGTGCTACCGGGCAAGACGATGACGCTGCCCGGCGGAAAGTCCTGCATCTTGTCCTCGTCGAATTCGTCGCCTAGCCCGATGTAGAACACGCCGGAGATGACGGTGTAGATCCTGTCCTCCGGGTGTCGATGGGGCATCAGCTTCACGCCTGCGGGGACTTTGACTCTGATTACATAAAGGCCGCGCGCTGACGGTTCACCCGCAACGACTGCGAGGCGGACCGAAGGGGGGAAGGCTGGAAACGGCTTCCAATCGATGTCCTCGGGCAGGATTGCCCTGAAACCGGTTGGCCCCGGGCTTCGAACCATTTCCGTCTGCCTCGACGTCTACGCCGCCGCCCGTCCCTGACTGGCGACCGGCAGCTTGCGAATCCGCTTCCCTGTCGCCGCGAAGATCGCGTTGGTCAGCGCCGGCATCACGCACGAGGTTCCCGGCTCGCCGATCCCGCCGGGCGCCTCCAGGCTCTTGACCAGGGCGACGTCGATTCGCGGTGCCTCGTTGATGCGCAGCACCCGGTAGTCGCCGAAGTTGGTCTGCTCGACGCGACCGTCCTTGAGCGTGATCTCGCCATAAAGAGCAGCCGACAACCCGAAAATGATACCGCTTTGCATTTGCGCGCGAATCGTGTCGGGATTGACTTGCGCGCCGCAGTCGACGGCGCACCACACGCGCGTCGGGTTGACCGCGCCGTCCTTGTCGATGCTGACCTGCACGACCTGCGCGATGAAACTGCCGAAACCGGTACAGAGCGCGATCCCCCGTCCCTGGCCGGCCGCCAACGGCTTGCCCCATCCGGAACGCTCCGCCGCCATCTGCAGGACGGCCTTCGCCCGCGGGTTCTTGTCGAGCAAGGCGATGCGATAGGCCAGCGGATCGTGCTTTGCGTCGGCCGCGAGCTCGTCGATGAAACTCTCGACCACGAAGGTTCCGCGCGTCACGCCCACGCCGCGCCACCATGTGGTCGGAATTCCCGGCGGCTCCTGTCGGACCCAGTCGACGTGAATCGTCGCCGAACTCGTAGGGCAGGTTCGCCGACGCCTCCACCGCGTCTCCGTCGACGCCGTTCTTGATCCACGCCGGGTTAGTAACGCGCGACGATGGACGAGCCGGCAATCCGATGCGACCAGGCAAGCGGCTTGCCCTGCGCGTCCACCCCCGCGCTGATGCGGTCGTAGTAGTACGGCCGATACATGTCGTGCTGGATGTCTTCCTCACGCGTCCAGATCACCTGCACGGGCCCGCGCACCTGCTGCGCGATCTGCACCGCGCGCACGGTCCCGTCGTATTCGAGGCGCCGCCCGAACCCGCCGCCGAGCAGATGGTTGTGGATACGCACCTGCTCGCGCGTCAGGCCGGTGAGCTTCATGACCGCGGCTTGCGTGCATGCCCGGAATCTGCGTGCCGACCCAGATGTCGCAACCGTCCTTGCTGATGTTCACGGTGCAGTTCATCGGCTCCATCGTCGCGTGCGCAAGAAAGGGCTGCTCGTAGACCGCGTCGATCTTGCGCGCGGCGCGCGGCAATGACCGCAGCGGCATCGCCGTCGTGGCGCGCGACGATGCCCGGCTTTTCCGAGGCCGACGCAAGCTGGCCGACGATGTCGGTCATGGAGACCTTGGCGTTGGGTCCCGCGTCCCACTGCGGAGCAGCGGCAGCGAGACCCTGCTTCGCCGCCCATGTGTGGACGGCAACGACCGCGACCGCATCCTCGAGGCGGACGACCTGCGATCACGCCGGGGACGGCCTTCGCCTTCGCTTCGTCCACGGCGACGAGCTTTCCACCGAAGGTCGGCGAGGCCGCCACCACGGCGAACTTCATTCCGGGAAGCCGGGTATCGATACCGAACCTCGCGCTGCCGTTGACCTTGCCGGCAATGTCGAGGCGGCGGTGCGGCTTTCCGACGAGCTTGAATTCCGCGGGGTCCTTGAGCGCGACCTTCTCCGGCACCGGCAGCTTCGCCGCGGCGTCCACCAGCGCGCCGTAGCCGAGCTTGCGGCCGCTGGACGCGTGCACGACCACCCCGTTCTCCGCGCGGCAGGTGGAGGGATCGACGTTCCAGCGCTGCGCTGCGGCCGTCACCAGCATGACGCGCGCCGTCGCGCCCGCGCGACGCAGTGGGACATACATCGCGCGAATGGCCGTCGAGGCGCCCGTCATCTGCAGGCCGATGAGCGGATTCACATAGACCTTGTCGTCCGCCGGCGAATGCTCGATCGCGACCTTGTCGACATCGACCTCGAGCTCTTCGGCGATCAGCATCGGCAGCGACGTGTAAGTCCCCTGCCCCATCTCGATCATCGGCATCACGAACGTCACCTTGCCGGCGCGATCGATGCGCAGAAAGGCGTTCGGCGCGAACGGCGCGTCGGTCGTGAGGGTGTCGCGGACCTCAGCGCGCGCGGGCACGGCCGAAGCCGAGCAGCAAGCCGCCACCGATCGCGCCGTCGACGGCCGTGAGAAAGTTGCGTCGCGCCGGGCGAAGCGAGATCTCGAGGATCCATCTCACGCCTCCGCATCGGGAACGCCGGCGGCCTTCTTGATGGCGGCGCGAATGCGCGGATAGGTTCCGCAGCGGCAGATGTTGCCGGCCATGGCGTCGTCGATGTCGGCGTCGCTCGGTTTCGGCTTCGCGGCAAGCAGCGCGCTTGCCGACATGATCTGGCCCGACTGGCAATAGCCGCACTGCGGCACGTCCAGCGCAAGCCAGGCCACCTGAATCCGTCTTGCCCGCAGGCGTCGCGCCGATCGCTTCGATGGTCGTGATTCGCTTACCGACCGCTGCGGAAACCGGCGTGATGCAAGAGCGCGTCGGCTGGCCGTCGATGTGAATCGTGCACGCGCCGCACAGCCCCATGCCGCAGCCGAACTTGGTGCCGGTCATGTTCAGCACGTCGCGCAGCGTCCACAGCAACGGCATGTCGCCGGGCACATCGAGCTCGCGCGGCTTGCCGTTGACATTGAGCCTGACCATGGCCCCTCCTCGAGGGAATCGACGCGCCATCACACCGCAAGGTGGGGGCGCAGTCCATTGGACGATGGTGTCGATCGCCGCCGGTGGAGGCGAATCCCGACTCACCGGCGCGAATCGCCGTCGTCGCCCAGCGATACCAAGGTGCAATGGACTGCTCGACCCCGAAGAGCCGAGACTCCGCCTATCGGCGAGCGCGAATCTCCCTGACGTCGCAAAGGAGATACCGCAAACGACGCGCCCATTCAGAATCGTACGCCCACCCCTCCAGCGATGGGACTCGGCTCCAACTCCACCCGAAAGGATCAGTCATGAACGGAAAAAAAAGAATGCTGGCGCTGGGGATTGCTTCGGCAACGCTCGCGGTCCTGGGCGGAACCGCCGTATCCGCGCAGGACAAGTACACCGTGAAAGTGCCGGGTGGCCTCGCGTTCTCCGAATTCAAGGGATACGAAGGCTGGCAGCTTGTTTCCGTCAGTATGGACGGAGACCTGTTTGCTTCGATCCTCGCCAATCCCGTGATGATCGACGCTTACCGGGCCGGCGTTCCCGCCAATGGCAAGCCGTTCCCGGAAGGATCGAAGATGGCGAAGATCCACTGGAGCCCGAAGAAATTGGAGACGTTCCCGGCAGCGACGGTCCCGGGCACTCTGCATGACATCGACTTCATGGTGAAGGACAGCAAGAGATTCGCGGACAGCGGCGGATGGGGATATGCCGTGTTCGACTATGACGCCAAGGCTGACACCTTCTCGCCAGGTACCATGGACGACAAGCCGCCGCAGGGGAACGACGCCAAGTGCGGATTCGCGTGCCACACCATAGTGAAGACAAGGGATTACGTATTTACGGAGTTCCCGAAGCGGTAAGCAGATCACCATGCTACGCAAGAAAGTCTTCGGCTTGGCCGCGCTTGCCGTGTGCCTGTGCGCGTTCGCAAGAGCCGACTGCGCCGAGGCCCAAACGCCCCTTCCTGCCGCAGGTCAAGCGGTCGAAGGCGCCTCGATCCGCCCTTTCAAGGTCCAGATACCCCAGGCGGCGCTCGACGACCTTCGTCGACGCATTGCCGCCACCCGATGGCCCGATAAGGAAACGGTCGCCGATGGGTCGCAAGGCGCGCAGTTGGCCCAGTTCCAGGAGCTGGTTCGATATTGGGGCAGCGGCTACGACTGGCGAAAGGTGGAGGCCAGGCTCAATGGCCTTCCGCAATTCGTCACGACGATCGACGGCGTCGACATCCACTTCATCCACGTTCGCTCTCGTCACAAGAACGCCCTTCCGCTGATCATCACGCACGGCTGGCCCGGGTCCGTCATCGAGCAACTCAAACTCATCGGTCCGCTCACGGACCCCACCGCGTACGGCGGCAGCGCCGAGGACGCTTTCGACGTCGTCATCCCCTCGTTGCCGGGCTACGGCTTTTCCGGGAAGCCGACCGGCACCGGTTGGGACCCCGATCACATTGCGCGAGCCTGGGCGGAGCTCATGAAGCGTCTTGGCTACACGCGATACGTTGCCCAGGGCGGCGACTGGGGCGCCCCCATCACTAGCGCGATGGCGCGCCAGGGGGCTCCGGGGTTGCTAGGCATCCACATCAATTTGCCGGCGACCGTTCCGCCCGAGGTGGCGGCGGCGCTCGCCGGTGGCTCTCTGCCCGCGGGACTCTCGGACCAGGAACGTGCGGTAGTCGAAGCGCTCATGGCGTACGCGAAAGGCGGCAACGCGGCGTACTTCACGATGCTGACCGCGAGGCCGCAGACCGTCGGCTACGGCGCCACCGACTCTCCGGCCGGCCTCGCGGCTTGGATCTTGGTGCACCCAGGCTTTGCGCGATGGGCCTACGGCGCCGATCCCGACAAGTCGCCGACGAAAGACGACGTGCTCGACGACATCACGCTGTATTGGCTGACGAACACGGCAACCTCGTCGGGGCGGCTGTACTGGGAAAACGGCGCACGCGGCAGCGTCATCGTTGCGGCCGCTCAGAAGACCGGCGAGATCTCGCTCCCGGTCGCCATCACGGTATTTCCGGACGACGTCTATCGCGCGCCGGAGACGTGGTCCCGCCGCGCCTATCGCAATCTCATCTACTTCCACGAGGTCGACAAGGGCGGACACTTCGCCGCGTGGGAGCAGCCCGAGCTGTTCAGCGCGGAACTACGCGCGGCGTTCAGGCCGCTGCGCCAGCCATGACTCCACCCCGGGGAGAATCCGCGAGGAGGTCCGAATGAGAGCAACGGGAAGCTTGATGGCGGCACTGATCGTCGGGATTGGCTTGGCGCTGCACCTGGCGCAGGCACAGCAGGGATTCAACCGCATCGATCTCCAGCGACACGATCTCAGCGTCCCCGGGCGCGAGGCGATCCAGGTGCGCGTCGAGTTCGATCCAGGCGTCGTATCGCCCAGACACACGCATCCCGGCGAAGAGATCATCTATGTCCTCGAAGGCTCGCTGCAGTACGAGGTCGAAGGCAAGCCGCCGGTGACGCTCAAGGCCGGCGATGTCCTGTTCATCCCGGCCGGCACGATCCACGCGGCGAAGAATGTCGGCAGCGTCAAAGGGGCGGAGCTCGCCACCTATATCGTGGAAAAAGGGAAGCCGCTTCTCACCGTGGTCAAGTAGGGGTCCGCACGGCCATGGAAAGCACATACCGCCTCGGACTCGTCGCCGGATTGGGGCTCGCGCTCGGCGTTTGCTTCTTGGGCGGCTGCAAAGGCAACGCGCAACCGCAGGACGCTCCCCCGCCGGAGGTCTCCGTCATCGAGCTTCGACCCGCGCCGGTGACCGTCTACGACGAGTACGTCGCGCAGACGCAGGCGCCGGACACCATCGAGATCCGCAGCCAGGTGACCGGGCTCCTCGAGCGTCAGGCCTTTACCGACGGCGCGCGAGTCAAGAAGGGAGACGTGCTGTACGTCATCGATCAACGGCCATTCGAAGCGCAGCTCGCACAGGCCAAGGCAGGTCTCGCGCAATCCGAGGCGAATCTGCTCAACGCCAAGCAGAATCTGGCGCGCAACTCGCGGTTGATTGCGCAGAAAGCAGTGAGCCAGCAGGACTACGACACCGCGGTGGCGCAGGACCACGCCGGCACCGCACTGGTGGAGGCGCAGAGGGCGCTTCTTCGCAACGCTGAGCTCAACCTGGAGTTCGCCACGCTGCGCGCCCCCCGCGAAGGGTTCATGAGCAGCTCGTTGGTCAAGCCTGGCTCGTTGATCACCGCACAGCAGACACTCCTCACCACGCTGTATTCGAGCGACCCGATGTGGGTCAACTTCAGCATCAGCGAGGATAAGCTACCGGAACTGCAAAAGAGCCTCAAGCCGCTGGGCGAACGGCCCGATACGGCGCCCGCCTTCCACCTTCGGCTCGCCGATGGCACCGAGTATGCGCTCCCTGGAAAGCTCAACTTCGTCGACGCAACGATCGACCCCAAGAGCGGCACGTTGCAGCTGCGCGTCTCCGTGCCCAATCCCGATCGGGCCTTGCGCCCTGGACTCTTTGTGCGAGTCGTCGTCGCAGCGTTCGAGAATCCGAGCGCGATCCGCATTCCGCAGCGGGCCGTGCAGGAGCTCCAAGGCCTCAAATCGGTTTACGTGGTCAACGCCGAAGACAAGGCGGAGTCCCGGCCCATCGTCGCCACTTACCGCATCGCCAACGACTGGGTGGTCGACAGCGGTCTCAAGGCCGGCGATCGAGTCGTGGTGGAGGGCATCGGCAAGGTCAAGGCTGGGGCGCCGGTAAAGCCAGTTCCGGTGAACGCTGCGAGCGCCACCCCTTCGGGCCCTCCGGCTGCGGCGCCGAAGAAGTGAAGGCGGCGTCCAATATGCCTGGCGATCCGATCGCGTAAGCGCTTCCGAGCCGAGCGATGCTCAACTTTTTTATCGAGCGTCCGGTTTTCTCGACGGTCATCGCGCTCGTCATGATTCTGGTCGGTGCCCTGACGGCACTGGAGCTCCCCATCGCGCAGTACCCGCAAGTGGTGCCGCCGCAGGTCACGGTCAGCACGAGCTTCGCCGGCGCCAACGCCGAGGTCGTCGCGCAGTCGGTCGCCGCTCCAATCGAGCAGCAGGTGAACGGCTCGCAGGACATGCTCTACATGAGCTCGAAGAGCGGCAACGACGGATCCTACAACCTGACGGTCACCTTCGATATCGGTACCGACAAGAACATCGATGCGGTGGAAGTCCAGAACCGCGTCGCGATCGCGCAGAGCCAGCTTCCTGCCGACGTGATTCGTAGCGGCATCACGGTGCGCAAATCGACCACGGACTTCCTGGAGGTCATCGCGCTCACGTCGCCTGAGCGCCGCTACGACGGCGTTTTCCTGAGCAACTATGCGTTGCTCAATCTGTATGACGCCTTGGGCCGGGTTCCCGGTGTCGGCCAGGTACGCATCTTCGGAGCCCGCGATTACAGCATGCGCATCTGGCTCAACCCGGAGCGCATGGCGCGGCTGGGTGTGACCGCCTCCGACATTGCGAACGTCGTGCGCGAGCAGAACGTTGTGGCACCCGCCGGCGGCCTCGGGCTACCTCCGATTCCGCAAGGGCAGCAAGTGCAATATACGGTGTTCGTCAAGGGGCGCCTCGGCAGCGCCGCGGAGTTCGAGAACATCGTCCTCAGGGAAGCGGGAAACGGCCAGGTCGTTCGACTCAAGGACGTCGCTCGCGTCGAGCTCGCCGCCGCCGACTATTCGATCAGTGGGGCCAACGACGACATTCCCGCCGCGCTGATCGGGATCTTCCTGCAGCCGGATGCCAACGCGCTCGACACCGCCAAGAAGATAAGGCAGGTGCTGGAGGACCAGGCACCGCGATTCCCGCCGGGCATGGTCTACACGATCCCCTATAGCACGGTGCCGTTCGTCACCGAGTCGCTCAAGGAAGTCGTCAAGACTCTCGGCATCGCATTCGTACTGGTGATTTTCGTCGTCTATCTGTTTCTGCAGAGTTGGCGCGCAACGTTGATTCCGATCCTGGTCGTACCGATTTCGCTGATCGGCACCTTCGGCGCTTTTGCTGCGCTGGGATTTTCCATCAACACGCTCACCCTGTTCGGGCTGATACTGGCAATCGGCATTGTCGTGGACGATGCGATCGTCGTGGTGGAGGCCGTACAGCAGCGCCTCGACGCGGGCGGGTTGACCCCGATGGAGGCCACTAAGTCCGCGATCGCCGACGTGGGTGGCCCGGTGATCGCGATCGCGCTGGTGCTCGCCGCCGTGTTCGTGCCAGTGGCCTTTCTGGGCGGGCTCACCGGTCAACTCTACAAGCAATTCGCGCTCACCCTTGCCATCTCCGTCATTCTGTCGGCCATATGCGCGCTCACCTTCACGCCGGCGATGTGCGCGTTGTTGCTCCTACCGGTCGAACAAGCCCATCCGCGGCATGGGCCACTCGGCTGGTTCTTCGCCAGGTTCAACGCTCTGTTCGAGCGCTCGCGCAACGGTTACGTCAGGAGCGTTGCGCTCATGCAGCGGTACGCGGTGATCGTGATGCTCACGTTCGTCGTTCTGCTGGCGGCCGCTTGGGGATTGATCTCCACCCGCCCAACCGGTCTGGTGCCGCCTGAGGACCAGGGCTACGTCCTCGCATTGGTAAACCTTCCAGCCGGGGCCGCGCTGGAGCGCACCAATGTCGCTATGTCCGAGCTGACGCGAATCGCGCGCGACGTCCCCGGAGTCGATGGCGTCGTCTATATCAGCGGCTTCAACCTCTTGACCGGCCAGGCGGTTTCCTACAACGGCACCGCCTTCATCCGGCTCAAGCCCTGGGACCAACGCAAAGCACCGTCGGAGTCGGTAGGCAGTCTGGTGGGCACCTTGATGGGCCGCCTGAATGCACAGATCAAGGACGCCAACGTCCTCGTGCTTAACCCGCCCCCCATACGCGGACTAAGCACGGCCGGAGGCTTCACCTTCGTGCTGCAGAACCGGGTCAGCTCGGACCCCCTGCAGCTGTCGCAGGTCCTGGAGGGGCTCCTGGCTGAAGCGCGCAAGCGTCCGGAGATCGGGTTCGTCTACAGCGGCTTCGACCCACGCATCCCGCAGGTCGAGTTCCAGGTCGACCGCGACAAGGTCAAGTCACTGGGTATACCGCTGAACGACGTGTTCTTTGCGCTGCAGACTTTCCTTGGCAGCTTCTACATCAACGACTTCAATCTCTTCGGTCGCACGTATCGCGTCCAGGCCCAGGCCGAAGGTGCGCAGCGCAGCCAACCCGACGACGTCAACCGCTTCTACGTGCGCGCCGACAATGGGACGATGGTGCCGCTCTCGACGCTCGTGAGCAGCCGGCCGATCAACGGTCCGCAATACTTCGAGCGCTACAACGTATACAGCTCCGCGACCATCAATGGGAGCAACGCGGCCGGCTACAGTTCCGGCCAGGCCATCGCGGCGATGGAGGAAATCGCACGCTCGCTGCCTCCGGGCTTCGCCTACGAGTGGAGCGAGGCGACGTACCAGGAAAAGAAGACTGGAGGTCAGACGGGCTATATCTTCGCGGTGTCACTCTTGTTCGTGATCCTCGTGCTGGCGGCGCTCTACGAGAGCTGGGCGATGCCGATCGCCATCCTGCTGGTGATTCCGTTCGGCATGTTCGGCGCGTTTCTGGGACTCCTGTTGCGAAACCTGGACAACAACGTCTATACCCAGATCGGGCTGATCATGTTGATCGGGCTGGCGGCCAAGAATGCCATCCTCATCGTCGAATTCGCCAAGATCAAGCGTGAGCAAGGGGAAGCGATCGAACAGGCCGCATTGGACGGCGCCAAGCTTCGGCTTCGGCCCATCCTAATGACCTCCTTCGCTTTCATCCTGGGCTCTGTCCCGCTCGCTATAGCGTTGGGCGCCGGAGCGGGGGCGCGACAGGCGCTCGGAACGGCGGTCGTGTCCGGCATGCTGGTAGCAACCCTGGTGGGCGTCTTTTTCATCCCCGTTTTCTATGTGCTAGTGCAACGAGTGAGCGAGCGCCAGTGGCCGTTCAGGCGGCCCGGCGTCGCGAGTCCGCCCGTGCGTCCGGCCCCCGCCGGTGGAACCGCAGCTTCGTCGCCAGCGGCGCCACACGGTGACTAACACTGGCAGAGTCAACATGTCTGATGCATCCCTGAACGTCGTCAGCATGCGCAGTGCGGTCGTTGCGCTGTTGCTCACTGGATCGTTGAGCGGCTGCACGGTCGGTCCCGACTATCGGCGGCCGGACATCGATGTGCCCACCGCGTGGCGTCTCGGTACCACCGAAGCGACCAGAGTCTCCAATATCGCGTGGTGGGACCAATTCGCGGACCCCGCTCTGTCGACGTTGGTACGAACCGCGTTAGCGAACAACAAGGATCTGAAGATCGCGACGGCCAATGTCGAGCAGGCCGCAGCGCAATACGGCATCGTGCGCTCCGCGCAGTTTCCACAGGTGGACGCCACCGCATTGGGCGAGCGTCAACGCGTAAGTCAAAACGCTGCGGTCGCAATTCCTGCGGGAAAGCAGATCTTCAACAACTATGCCGTGAATCTTTCGGCCAGCTTCGAGCTGGACGTTTGGGGCAGGCTCCGGCGCGCGACCGAATCGGCGCAGGCGAGCCTGCTGGCCAGCGAACAGGGTAAGGGCACGGTCGTGCTGACGCTGGTCGCGACGGTTGCCAACGCCTACATCCAGCTCCGGGCGCTCGACAGGCAACTCGAAATTGCCCAATACACTTCGGGCAGTCTGGGTGAAGCGGCGCGTCTCCAGAAGGTGCGCTTCGAAGAAGGGGCTGTCCCTGAAAGCGACTACCAGCAAGCCGAGTCGCAATACCGCGAGGCGCTGTCCCGAGTGCCCGAGCTGGAGCGGCAGATCGCGCAGCAGGAAAACTTCATCAGCGTCCTGCTCGGAAGGAATCCGGGCCCGATCGCGCGGGGCCGCACGATCGACGCCTTGTTCTTCCCTGCGGTGCCCGGAGGCCTACCGTCGTCACTGCTCGAGCGCCGCCCCGACATCCGTCAAGCCGAGGAAAACCTGGTCGCCGCTAACGCTGACATTGGCGTCGCGAAGGCGGCCTACTACCCCGATATCAGCCTCACCGGACTCCTCGGGCTGCAAAGCGCCGATCTCTCGGATTTGTTCAAAGGCCCGTCCAAGGTCTGGTCATTCGGCGGCAATGTGTTGCAACCGATCTTCAACGCCGGGCGGATCGAGAGCCAGGTCGCGCGAGCTGAAGCGTTGCAGCGGGAAGCGCTCTACACATACGAGAAATCGATCATCAGCGCGTTTCAGGATGTGGACAACGCCCTGATCGACCGGACGAAATTCGCGCAGGTACGCGAGGAACAGGCCAAGAACGTGGAGGCGCTGCAGCGATTCCGCGATCTGGCCGCGCTGCGCTATCGTGAGGGAGCGACCATCTACCTCGAGGTCGCCACCGCCGAGCAGGCGCTGTTCAACGCCGAGCTTGCCTACGTCACGATCCAGTCCCAGCTCTTCCAGGCGTACTCGAATCTCTACAAGGCCATGGGCGGCGGCTGGGTAGAAGAGGCAGAGCAACTCGCCGGCAGCACCTCGCAACGCCGAAGGGACAGGATCGAAGCAAGGGAACTCGCCATGACCGAGCCGGCGAAATTCCGCCCCGAGATCTGGCTTGCGTCGGGCGTGCGAACGCCGTTCGCCAAAGTGGACGGCCCGCTCGGCGAGTTCGACGCCATTGAGCTTTCGCTCCCTGTCGTGCGCCATATGGTCGGCCAACTGCGCGGGGGCGCCCCGGACTTCGCGGTGTGGGGCACGGTCGTTCCCAGCCTGACCTGGAGCAACATCGCGCGCGAAGTGCTGATGGACGCCGGCGTCCCGCCGACCACGCCCGCCTTCTCCACGGTCATGGCTTGCGCCACCAGCATGATCGGAGCCATCGAGGCCGCCGGGATGATCAACGGCGTCGATCGCACGCTCGCGCTCGTCGGCGGGACGGAGAGCATGAGCCGCGTCCAGCTGGGACTTGGCCAGCGTCTCTCGGACTGGATTCGCAAGTTTCAACAGGCTCCATCCCTCGCGGAGCGGGTTTCGCGCTTCGCGGACCTCAAGCTTGGTGACGTCAAGCTCTACATACCGTCCATCACCAATCGCACGACCGGCAAGAGCATGGGGGAGCACACCGAGATCACGGCGAAGGAATGGCGGATCGCGCGGACGGACCAGGACACAGTCGCGCTCGAGAGTCACCAGCGTGCCGTTGCAGCGTGGGATCGGGGGTTCTTCGACGATCTCGTCATTCCCGTCGGGGACCTGCGCCGCGACACGATTCCGCGCAAGGACACTTCGCTGGAAAAGTTGTCGCGGCTCAGGCCATCGTTCGATCGAAGTGGCCAAGGCACTTTGACTGCGGGCAACTCGTCGCCCCTGACGGATGGCGCGGCCGGCCTGTGGGTCGCGTCGCGCGAGGGTCTCGCGCGGTTGCCCCCCGGGGTGGCCGCAGTCAGGCTCATCGATTGGGAGATCGCCGCGATCGATTTCCGGACCGAGGGGTTGTTGATGGCGCCGGCATTTGCGATTCCACGACTGCTCGCGAGGAATGCGCTCACCTATGCGGATATCGACTTATGGGAGATTCACGAGGCCTTTGCCGCCCAGGTCCTGTTCCACATCAAAGCGCTCGAAAGTCCGGCATTCGTGCGCGGCAAGGTCGGCGTCGAGGCAGAGCTGGGCGCCTTCCCACGCGAGCGGGTCAATCCGAATGGCGGCAGCGTTGCGCTCGGCCATCCATTCGGCGCGACGGGCGCCAGAATCCTGAGCCAGGCGGTGAAGGAGTTAGCGGCTCGCCCGACCGGCCAGCGCTGCATTGTCAGCATCTGCACCGACGGCGGACAGGGAAGCGTGGCACTCCTGCAAAGGCAGTCAACATGAACCCATGGAGATCCATATGAGCGGCGCGAAGGTTGATCTAAAGCTCGAGGTCGTCGTCCTTCCGGTATCGGACGTCGACCGCGCCAAGCGCTTTTACCTGAGCATGGGGTGGCGGCTGGACGCCGATTTCGCCAGCGGTGACACCTGGCGGGTCGTGCAGCTGACCCCTCCGGGCTCGGCGTGCTCGTTCTTCATCGGCAAGGGACTCACGAAGGCAACGCCGGGTTCCGTTCAGGGACTGCTGCTGATGGTCGATGACGTCGAGGCCGCTCGCGCCGAGCTCCTCGGCTACGGGGTCGACGTGAGTGAGGTGTTCCATTTCGAGGGCGGCCTCCATTTCACCGGGACGCAGGGTCGCGTGCCGGGGCCGGATCCGGAGCGTCGCTCCTATTTGACGTTTGCGTCATTCGACGATCCCGACGGCAACGGCTGGGTGCTCCAGGAGATCAAGACGCGGCTTCCCGGACGCGGGCTCAGCAGCCTGGACGTCGCGACGCTGACAGCGCTTCTGCGCGAGACAGAGGAGCGCCATGGCGAGTACGAAGCGACCGCTCCGAAGCACCACTGGTCGGCGTGGTACGCCGCCTACATCGTCGCGCGCGAGCGCGGCAGGACTCCCGACGAAGCAGCCAAAGACGCCGCGCTGCACATGAAAGGCGCCGGCCAATAGGAGGGGTGACATGCGTCCCGACATCGTCCCCGGCGCAGTCTTCCCCGACTACGAGCTTTCCGATCACCGTGGCGTGCATCGGAGGCTGTCGGAATTGCAGCATGGCGACCCGCTCGTGCTGGTGCTCTCTCGCGGCGGTTTCTGTCCCAAGGAAAGAAGGCAGCACGAGGGGCTCCTGCAACTTCATCGCGAGATGCAGGTGGGGTACTGCCGTCTCGTCACCGTCTCCACGGATAACCTGCTCGAGACGAACGAGTTTCGCACTGGCGTCGGTGCGCTCTGGACGTTTCTCTCGGATCCCGGGCGCAAGGTGCAGAAGGATCTCGACATCGCGGAATACACCGATCCGACCCACAATCCGATGATCCCGCACACGCTGGTGCTGGAGCCCGGCCTGCGCGTGTACAAGATCTACATGGGTTACTGGTTCTTCGCTCGGCCGACGGTGGAGGAGCTGCGCCTCGACCTGCGCGCCGTGCTGCAGCGCTGCCGCCCCGATTGGGACATCAACGGCGCGGAGAAGCGAGCCGCCTGGGCGAAGGGCGAGAAGTCGGCGTTCTACCCTTACGGAAAGACGCAGGCGCAGGTGCTCGCCCAAGAGGACTGATCAGCTGGTCATCCACGTCCGCCGACGGCTACGAGACGGATATCTCCTCGTCGGGGCCGCTCGACGTCGCCATCCTGCGCGCCATCGCTCACGTACGACCCTTTCGGGGCACATACCAAGGTGTTGGGCAACACCATCGTCCAATCGACCCAATGCTACATCGTGTGGTGTGATTATCTCCGCGCATTCGGCATGCGCGAGAGAACTCACTTCCAGAAAGGGATCTGTCGCATGACGCTCGGGAAACCAAGGTGCACGCCGAGATCCGACAGGATTGGCCCTATGGGGTGTCGAACGATCCCGACAGCTGTGTGCCCGTCGCCGATTCGGCGCGGTTTGCTTGCCGGTTCGGTGGCCGCGCTTTCTGCACGTCTATTCGCGTCCGCGTCCCCAAGCTACGTCCAGCCCATGACAAACCTCTGAAGGAAACACCATGACCCAGGCCGTTGCTACAGAGCGTAGTGCCCCGGTAGCCGACAAAAATGCGATTCGTCCGTTTCATGTGAATGTTCCGGAAGCGGAGCTCACCGAATTGCGCAGGCGCATAAACGCGACAAGATGGCCCGAACGGGAAACCGTCACGGATGCATCGCAAGGCGTGCAGCTCGCGACGATTCAGGCGCTCGCGCGCTATTGGGCGACAGATTACGACTGGCGCAAGGTCGAGGCAAAACTGAACGCCCTGCCGCAGTTCATCACCGAGATCGATGGGCTCGACATTCATTTCATTCACGTCCGTTCGAAACACGAAAATGCGTTGCCGCTGATCGTCACGCACGGATGGCCCGGCTCGGTCATCGAGCAGATGAAGATCATCGATCCGCTGACCAATCCCACCGCACACGGCGGCAAGTGCATCCGATGCGTTCCACCTGGTGATCCCGTCAATGCCGGGCTACGGATACTCAGGCAAGCCGACCACGACCGGCTGGGACCCCGCCCACATCGCACGCGCCTGGGTCGTGCTGATGAAGCGCCTCGGATACACGAAATTTGTGGCGCAAGGCGGCGATTGGGGTGCGGTCATCGTCGAACTGATGGGCGTGCAGGCGCCGCCGGAGTTGCTCGGCATTCACACCAACATGCCCGGCATCTTTCCAGCCGACATTGACGGGGCGGCCTTTTCCGGCGCGCCGGCGCCATCGGGTCTCTCAGCCGATGAGAAACTCGCTTACGACCGTCTGCAGTTCGTTTATCAAAAGGGAATCGCCTACGGGTTCCAGATGGGGCTGCGACCGCAGACATTATACGGAATCGCGGACTCACCCGTCGGCCTGGCGGCTTATTTCCTTGATCACGACGCGCGCAGCTACGAGCTGATCGCGCGCGTCTTTGACGGACAGTCCGAGGGCCTCACGCGCGACGACATCCTCGACAACATCACGATCACCTGGTTGACGAACACGGCGCTTTCTGGCGCCCGTCTCTATTGGGAGTATTGGGGCAAAGGGTATTTCAATGCCAAAGGCGTCTCCATCCCGGTTGCCGTGAGCGTCTTCCCTGACGAACTCTATCCAGCCCCGCGGAGCTGGGCAGAGCGGGCGTATCCCAAACTCATCCATTACAACAAGCTGGACAAAGGCGGCCACTTCGCGGCCTGGGAACAGCCGAAACTCTTCTCAGAGGAGGTTCGCGCGGGGTTCAGATCGTTACGATAGCTCAAGGGTCATGCGGTGGATGGCACGCCCAACGTGCACGTCATCCACCGATTCCCTCCCTCGCACTGTGTATCAATGAAATCGTATCGCGCGCGTGACGGACCCCTCTTCCCAACATGGATCAACCCGTGACGCAGCTCGCCGGACAGACCGTCGTCGTAATCGGCGGCAGCTCGGGTATCGGGCTCGAAACGGCCCGGCGCGCTCGCGGCGAAGGAGCGAACGTGATCCTGATCGCGCGCGATCCCGAGCGCCTGGGTCGCGTCGCCGCCGAGCTCGAGGCCGCGACCGCCGCCTTCGACGCCACCGACTTCGAACGGCTCGACAAGTTTTTCGACGAGCTGCGCTCGCCGATCGACCATGTGCTGGTCACCGGCCCGGGCCCCTACTACGCGCCGCTTTCGGAGTTCGACCTCGAAAAGGCGCGCCACGACGTGGAAGCTCACCTCCTGCTGCCGCTGCAGGTCGCCCGGAACGCCGCAAAGAAGGCGCGCCCTGGAGGCACGCTGATCTTCATGGGCGGCACCGGTGGCCGCCGCACGGCGGTAGGGCTCGCGTTCATCTCGGCCCTCACGGCCGCGCTTCCGGCCCTGACGAAGAACCTCGCGCTCGAGCTCGCGCCTGTCCGCGTGAACCTGATTGCGGCCGGATTCGTCGACACACCGCTGTCGGCGGCGATCCTGGGCGATCAGCTGGACACGCGCCGCCAAGAGCTCCGCGCAAGGCTGCCGATCCGGCGCGTCGTCGGTCCGGCTGACATCGCCGCGCTGGCCGTCCATCTCATGGCGAACACGGCAGTCACGGGCGCGACTTTCGACATCGACGGCGGGCAGCAGCTCGTCGAAGCGTGAGGCACGCTACGCATAACCTCCATTCCTCTCGGTGACAAGGAACGGATATGAACCAAACCGGCAACTCCGTCGTCGCGCAGACATCGCCCACGCCCGCCGTCCGAGCCGACGACCGCCCCATGGCTTTCGAGACGCTCAGGATACGCCGGGACGGAGGTGTTCTGTTCGTGGAAATCTCGGTGCCCCCCATGAATCTTCTGGGACCCGAACTGGTACGCGATCTCGTCGCCCTCATTCAGCGTGCCGAGGCCGACGATGCCATCCAAGTGCTCGTGTTCAACAGTGCCGACCCCGACTATTTCATCTCCCACGTCGACGTGACCAAGATCAAGGAGTACCGAGAGGAGGCCGCGAAGCTGACAGGCGAAGCGTCGATCGCGCTGCTGTTTCGCCACCTGAGCGCGAGCCGTCTCGTCACCATCGCGCAGATCGAGGGTCGGGTGCGCGCCGCCGGCAGCGAGTTCGTTCTGGCGTGCGACATGCGATTTGCCGCGCGCGAGTCGGCGATTTTCGGTCAGCCGGAACCGGCGCTCGGGACGATCCCCGGCGGGGGCGCCGTCCAGCACCTCACGCGCCTCATGGGCCGCGCCCGAGCGCTGGAAGTCCTGTTGAGCGCGGACGATTACGACGCGGAGCTGGCCGAACGGTACGGCTGGATCAATCGAGCGTTGCCGGCGAACGTGCTCGGCGATTTCGTCCGAACGCTCGCGCATCGGATCGCCGGATTTCCGCCCGCCGGCCGCGTCCTGGTCAAGGAGCGTGTCAATGCGATCGCGCTCGGGCCGGTCGAAGACTTCCGGCGCGATTCCGATCTCTTCGGGGAAGGCGTGCGCAATCCCGAGGCCCAAAAGCGCATCCAAGCCGCAATCGAGCGGGGGTTTCAGACTCGAGAGGCGGAAATGTCGCTGGGTCGGCTGCTGGGCGATCTGAACCACCGTTGATCGGCGATGTCGCGAAGACCGGAACCCACCTGCCATTGGTGCCAACGTCATTTGCTGAGAAAAGAGGATGCATGTCCACGTCTGAGCTGAACTGGGACCTTCTCACCAAGACGCGTGGTAGCTCGACCCAGGGAATCCCGGCCGGCAAGGAGCATCTTGCGTGGGTAACCAATACGGTGACGCTCATTCATGGCGAGGGTGATGCCGTGCTCGTTGATACGTTTCTGTCGGCGCAGCAGTCGAGGGAGCTGGTGGATTGGGTCGTCCAGAGTGGCAAGAATCTCATCACCATCTACGTCACCCACGCCCATGGCGATCACTTCTTCGGTCTAAAGCTCCTGCTCGATGGATTCCCCAACGCCAAGGCCATCGCCACGGCACCGGTAGTTGCCGGCATCCAAAACCAGATTAAACCCGATTTCATGAAATCCTTCTGGGAGCCGCGCTTTCCCGGACAACTTCCCACGCAATTAACAGCGCCGGAAGTTCTCGATGGAGAAGCTTTCTATCTCGAGGGAGAAGCGTTAAACGTCGTCCATCTGGGCCATACGGACACTTCGCACTCCACCGCGCTGCATGTGCCTTCCATCGGTTTGGTAGTATCGGGAGACTGCGTTTACAACAACACCCATCTCTATCTCGCGGAGTGCGACCAAAAAGCCAGGGACGAGTGGCTTCGAGCGCTGGATCGGATCGAGTCCCTCCATCCGAAAGTCGTTGTGGCCGGCCATGGGGTGCTCGATCCCGACAGCTCGCCGCGTCACATCGAGGAAACTCGGCGTTACCTCCGCGACTTCAACGCTTGCGTGGCAACTACATCGACGGCGCCTGAACTCTACGAGAGCATGCTTTCATTGCATCCGAACCGGGTTAATCCGGGGTCGCTCTGGGCGGCTGCAAAAGCCGCGAAACCATCCTAGGGCGAGTGGTTCAAGGTTGGGGACAGACCATGCCGAGAGTGGCCTATGACAAGCAGCTCACCGCGCTTCTGGTGATCGATCCCTACAACGACTTCATTTCCGAGGGTGGCAAGGTATGGAATCGTCTGAAGGCCGTCGCGGAAACCAACGGCTGCGTTCCTCATATGCTGCAGGTCCTGAATGCGGCGCGGAAGGCGGGGCTTCGTGTTTTTTACGCGCCGCATCGCCGCTATCGCCCGGGCGACTACGAGACCTGGAAGTCCATCGCGCCCGTCCAGAAGCGCGCTTGGTCGACCAAAGTCTTCGAATACGGGACATGGGGCGGAGAGTTTCGCAGCGAATTCGCGCCTCAGCCGGGCGAAATCGTCGCCCAGGAGCATTGGTGCTCGAGCGGTTTTGCCAATACCGACCTGGATGTGCAGCTCAAGAGGCACGGCATCCACCAGCTGATCGTCATCGGACTCATCGCGCATACCTGCGTCGAGGCGACGGTGCGCTTCGCCGCAGAGCTGGGCTACGACGTCACCGTGGTCAAGGATGCAACCGCGAGCTACTCGGACGACGAGATGCACGCCGCCCTTGACGTCAACCTCCCGAACTACGCCACCACCATCGTGACCGCCAGCGAAGTCGTCGACGCAATCTCCTCTCTCTCGTGCAACTAACTATCGGGACAGCCTACGACCATGAACTCTTCTTCACTCACCAAGATGCGGGATATCTCCAGGGGCGGGTTGATCGCCATCGTTGCACTCTGGGCCGGCACGACGTGCGGCGCGGATACCCAGGGCGACAAGAGCCTGCCGCAGCAAATCTTCGAAACGATGATTCAGTTGCCGGGAAGCAATCCCGCCTTTCGAGCTGCGCACGCAAAAGGGGTCGTGTGCGAAGGGACATTCACGGCCTCCAAGGACGCGGCAGGACTTTCTAAGGCGGCTCATTTCCAGGGCGGCTCGATCCCGGTCATCGTTCGCTTCTCGATCGCGTCGCCGGATCCCTTCATCCCCGACAACTCGTCAAACCCGCGCGGAATGGCCATTCGCTTCCGTCTTCCCGGTGGCCGCGACACCGACATCGTGTCGCTCTCGCATCACGGGTTTGTCGTTGGTACTGGTGAAGATTTCCTGGCTCTTCAAAAGGCGATCGTGGCGACGGACCCCAGCAAGCCTCACCCGTGGCCGGTCGAGGCGTTCCTTGCCTCACATCCCGTCGCCTCGAAGTTCGTGCAGGAGACGCAGGCAGTACCCGCCAGCTACGGCACCCAGGCCTTTTTTTCCAATAACGCCTTCATCTTCGTCGACAAGCAAGGAGTGAAACGCGCCGGCCGCTATCAATTTCTGCCCGTCGCCGGCCAGCAAAACCTGACCGAGGCGGATGCCAAGGCGAAGGCCCCCAATTTTCTCGAAGAGGAGCTGAAAGCACGTTTGGCGAGCGGCCCCATTCGATACCGCATGATTGTCCAGCTCGCAAACGCCGGAGATCCAACAAACGATCCCTCGCTGGTTTGGCCTGATGACCGCAAAACCATAGAGGTCGGCACTGTCAGCATCAGCTCCGTAGTTCCCGACAGCGGCAGCGCCCAGAAAGAGCTCGTCTTCTTTCCGACCACTTTGACGGACGGCATCGAGCTGTCCGACGATCCCTTTCCGTCCCTCCGAACCACCGTCTACGCGCTGTCGTTCGCACGGCGTCGGCAATAGCACTCGTGAACTGGCTCCCTGACTCGGAGAGACTTCAATGCTTGAATCCGTCAACCCGAATCGCCGTCGCATGCTCATCGCGACGGCCATCACCATCGCCGCCGCACGTTTCTCCAACGCTCTAGCCGCCGACGCTTCCGGCACGGCGACTTCGTTCGGCCCGCTCAAGCAAGTCAATGCCGGTTTGTTGAACGTGGGATACGTCGAAATAGGGCCCGCCGACGGAAAGCCGGTCATCCTCCTCCACGGCTGGCCGTACGACATTTACAGCTTCGTCGATGTCGCGCCTCTGATCGCCGCGGCCGGGTATCGGGTGATCGTCCCGTACGTGCGCGGATACGGAACGACACGCTTTCTTTCCCGGCGACGTTCCGCAACGGTCAACCGTCCGCGGTGGCCGTCGGATCTGGTCGATCACATGGATGCTCTCAAGATCGACAAGGCCATCCTCGCCGGCTTTGATTGGGGAGCGCGCTCGGCCAACATTGTCGCGGCGCTTTGGCCGGAGCGCTGCAAGGCCATGGTGTCCGTAAGCGGCTATCTGATCGGCAGCCAGGAAGCGGGCAAGATGCCCCTGCCGCCCAAGAATGAGCTCGAATGGTGGTACCAGTTCTATTTCGCCACCGAGCGCGGCCGGGCCGGCTACGACAAGTACCGGCACGACTTTGCGAAGCTGATCTGGCAAATTGCCTCGCCGCAATGGAAGTTCGACGATGCGACGTTCGATCGCAGCGCCGCGGCCTTCAACAATCCGGATCACGTCGCCATCGTGATCCACAACTATCGCTGGCGTCTCGCGCTGGCTGAAGGCGAGCCCAGGTACGACGATCTGGACAAGCGGTTGGCCCTGGCGCCGGTTATCACCGTTCCCACCATTACCCTCGAAGGTGACGCCAATGGCGCGCCACACCTGGAACCCAGCGCTTATGCCAATAAGTTCTCGGGCAAGTACGAGCATCGGACCATCACCGGAGGCATTGGCCACAATCTCCCGCAGGAAGCGCCGCGGGCCTTCGCCCAGGCGGTGATCGACGTCGATCGCTTTTGACCCAACCAGCTCTCGCCTTCCACCTTCGAGACAGCCCTCATGAAATCGCATCCGCTCCTGGCCGCCGCGCTCATCGCTGGCTTAGTCTCCACGCCGATCGAATCGCTCGCACAGGGCCGCACGATGCACACAATGCCGGCTCGATCGGCCTCGCTCCCCATCGAAGGGACGCTGCCCCCTTTCGCCGGCGCCACGGCCTGGCTCAACTCGCCGGCGCTGACACCCGAGGCCTTGCGCGGCAAGGTGGTACTCGTCGACTTCTGGACCTACACCTGCATCAACTGGCAGCGCACGCAACCCTACGTTCGCGCGTGGGCCGAAAGGTACAAAGACAAGGGACTCGTGGTGATCGGGGTGCACACCCCCGAGTTCGGATTCGAGAAGAACATCGACAACATTCGCCCTGCGCTCAAGAGGTTCGGTATCCAGTATCCGGTCGCCGTCGACAGCAACTACGCGATATGGGATGCCGTTGGCAATCGCTTTTGGCCCGCCGTGTATGTCGTCGACGCGAACGGCAAGATCCGACATCACCAGTTCGGCGAAGGCGAGTACGAGCGCACGGAAGCGGTCATCCAGCAACTTCTGCGCGACGCCGGATATTCCGGCAGCGGCAACGATGGCGTCCAGGTCGACGCGCGCGGCTCCGAAGTTGCCGCGGACTGGGAGAATCTGCGATCGCCGGAGAGCTACCTTGGTCGCGACCAAGCGATGGGCTTCGTGTCCCCCGGCGGCGCGGTCGTTGGCAAGAGTCACTCCTACGATGTCCCGCGAATGCTGACGCTCAACCTCTGGGCGCTCGGCGGCGACTGGACGGTGAGCGCCGGCGCCGTCGCGCTCGACAAGCCGAACGGACGCATCGTTTACCGGTTTCACGCGCGCGACCTGCACCTTGTCATGGGAGCTCGCGGATCGGCGGTGCGCTTCCGGGTGCTCCTCGACGGTCAACCGCCCGCCAACGCGCATGGCGCCGACGTTGACGAGCAGGGCGCAGGCACCGTCACGGAGCCCCGCCTCTATCAGCTCATCCGGCAGTCCGGGCCCATCGCGGACCGGCTGTTCGAGATCGAATTCCTCGACCCCGGCGTAGAGGCGTATGTCTTTACTTTCGGGTGATGCGAGAGATGCGACCGGAGACACAATGAAGCGATATCTCGAGGACTTCGAACCCGGCCAGAAATTCGGATCAAACCGGCTTTCTGTCGAAGCCGCGCGCATCAAGTCGTTCGCGGCCGAGTTTGATCCACAGCCGTTTCATCTCGACGAGAGTGCTGCACAGGACACGCTCTTCAAAGGCCTTGCCGCGAGCGGCTGGCATACCGCGGCGATGACGATGCGATTGCTCGTGGATGGCGAACTCAGGCCTGCGGGCGGCATCATTGGCGCGGGCTTCGACGAAATGGGTTGGCCCAGGCCGGTGCGGCCGGGCGACGAGCTGCGGGTGGAGAGCGAGATACTCGAGGTACGTGCCTCAAGATCGCGTCCCGACCAAGGCACGATCAAGGTCCGGACGACCACGTTGAATCAGAACGGGGAGCCGGTGCAGGTGTTCGTGGGTAATCTGATCGTGCAGCGGCGTCCCCAGGAAAGACGCGGCTAGCGCCGATATGCGCTTTTCGATGCGTCGGAGCGGGCACGGGCCCGTTTTGGCACTTACTCTCGCTAGATTTGGCCTTGCACAATGAGGTGCCCATGACATCCATTCACTGGTTGCGGTGGTGGCGCAGCGGCCTGTCGCACACCGCTGCACTTGTCGCCGGCATGGCGCTGACGATGGCATTCGCCTCGGGCCCAATGCAGTTCAAGAGCCCGTTGCTCGCCCCTCCTCGCCCCAGCCCCACGAGCGAGTTCGACCGGGCGCTGCAGACCGTCATGGTCCAGATGGACGCTGGGATGTGCATCACACCCAGTGCCGACGCGGACCGCGATTTCGCGCGGGCAATGATTCCTCACCATCAGGGCGCGGTCGAGATGGCGAAACTGGAGCTCCTGTACGGCAGCGATCCGCGCCTGCACCGGCTTGCGCAAGGAATCATGGTCGAGCAGTCGCAAGAGATCGCGCTGATGCGCAGCATTCTGGCCAACCCGTCAACCGTGCCTGGCATGAATTTCAATCCCTAACGCGGGAGGACCGCATGGCCACCCCTATCCTCGCATTGGCAATCGCGTTGCTTGCCGCCACGGCACCGGCGCAGGCCGGTCAGGCGCCCGTCGCCGCCGCTGCGCGGGACGAACCGGTCGGCTCGCGCGACCGGGTCTATCTCGGCGAGCAATACTCGAACACTATTTCGGTGGTCGACCCGGCGAGCAACACCCTGGTCGGCACAATTCATCTCGGCGACCCGCAGCCCGGCAACTTGAGTCCGTTGTATCGCGGCCAGTTGCTGGTCCACGGGCTCGGCTTTTCACCCGATCACCGCACGCTCGTCGCGGTATCGATCGGGTCGAACTCGGTGAGCTTCATCGACACAGCGACCAACGCAGTGAAGCACATCACGTACGTCGGTCGCGCACCGCATGAGGCATTTTTCACGCCCGATGGTCGCGAGGTATGGGTCAGCGTCCGCGGCGAGGACTACGTTTCGATACTCGACGCGAAACGCTACGGCGAGATCGCCCGCGTTCCGGTCCCCAATGGCCCCGGCATGGTCATCTTTTCGCCTGACGGTCGTTATGGCTACGTGTGCTCGAGCTTCACTCCCGAGACAGTGATCTTGGAGGTCCGCACCCGGCGCGTCGCCGGTCGCGTGACGCAGCCTTCCCCGTTCTGTCCCAACATCGCCGCTGCGCCGCGGGGGGACCAGGTGTGGTTCACGCTCAAGGATGTAGGCAAGGTGGTCGTCTTTAACGCGCATGCGCCCTTCAATGTGCTGCGCGAGATCGACACGGGGCCTCTCACCAATCATGTGAATTTCGCGCTCACCGATCAGGGGCAGCTGGCCTACGTGACTGTCGGCGGATTGAACCAGGTTCACGTATTCCGCACCGATACGTTCGAGCGCATCGCGACCATCCCCACCGGCCCCCTTCCCCACGGGATCTGGCCCTCCGGCGACGGGACGCGAATGTACGTCGGCATCGAGAACGGCGATGCAGTCAGCGAAATCGACACCAAGCTCCAGCAAGTTGTGGCAACGATCCCCACCGGCCAGGCCGCGCAAGCGGTGGTCTATGTCCCGAATGCGGTGCCACAAGGCGAGGGACGCGCCAATCTTCAGCCGCTCGGCCTGGCCACCATGGCGACACACCTGAGACTTTCTGCACCCGGCGCGACGAGCGACGCAACCACCGTCGCCTTGTTCGATCAGGGATTGACGCAGATCCTGCAAGCCGCCGCGACAGGCCTCGCGCCCAAGGCAGCTTACGTACTCGCGCTCGCCGACAATCCACAGGGTAATCCTCCGCTTGAGGAGCTGGCCGCCTTTTCAACGAATCCAGCCGGCGCAGCGGTCGTCATTGCCGTCGGTCCTATCCGCCAGGTCGTAGCGCCCGACGCGCGCTTGCAGCGCCGTTATCTCATGATCGCCCCAATGAACGACGGCAAGCCCGGCACACCTGTTCAACTGCAACGGCCATGAGCAGGACGCGGCCATGACCGGAGGATCGTCTCTTTGAAGATTCAGTGACGAGCCCTACTCGGGAGCTTGAAAGAAGGCAAGCGCTCGCCACAGGATACCGCCGGTCATTCATTTCGACACTGAAGATCCACACCAGAATTCGCGCACGCTTCCAGTTCATCATCACGGCCGAAATGGCAGCCAGGGCGAGCACCGGCGGAGCCGGGCACTGATCCTCGCTATGGCCCATTTCCGTCCCGAGCAACGCGCAAACGTCACGAATCGTCCGACCCGCCGTGCGGTAAAGCAAGCGCGTGCGATCACGGTCAAGGCTGATGAGGCCGCAGCCGCAAGCGACGTGCGCGAAGCGTGCAACGCGAAAGCACGCGCATGAAGGTGGAATGTAGTACCTTCACCCAGTGGGTGACATCGATCAGTGCGCTCGACTAGCCGCGCTGTTCCGGGCTTCGATGGCCTTGACAGAGTTCTCAAACGCCCTTTCCAGGACGCCGCGGCCGATGGTCCCGACCACCAAGCCGAGCAGCCGCCCCTTGAGGTTCTTGCCGTCGCGTACAACGACCACATCAATGTCGGTCGTGCCGTTGGGATGCCGTGTAAAGGTGTAGGTGTGGCCCGACGCGCCTCCCCACAAGTTGGAGTCGGTCGTCGTAAGGACGACACGGTTGGGATCGGACCAGTCGTAGTGCAGGCGTTCCCAGATGCCACTGGAACCTTCCGTGACGTCGGCCTCCGAGGGGCCCCGGTGATGCACCTTGAGGTACTCGTCGGCGCTGTTGCCAAACAGCTTCGCGCGCCCCGGCCCGAAGTCGGTGAGCCCGGCGACGTACTGCTCAGGCGTCAAGGTGGTTGTCTGGTGGAGATGGATCGTGGACATGCGTCCTCCTGACTTGGGCCGTGTTACACCGTTCGTTGCCTCACCTGGGCCCAACGCTGCCCGGACTGCTCCGGATCAGGCGTTTATGGCACCTCAGAGGGCATGAAGTCCATTACACGAAGGTATCGCTCGAGACCATAAGCGCTGAACGTTAGCCCGGTTCGGCCATTGCGTTGTTCACGAAACCATTCGAGGGCGCGAGGGCGCACTCATCAGGGACGCAGAACGTGGTACGAGGTGCTCCCAATACCATCGTCCCATTGACCACCCCTCGCTGCGGCTGCGGTTTAGTCAGTCGCTCTTCGGCGGCAAGGTGTTCCGGACCTTGAACGTGACCGACGAGGTCACTCGTGGCGGCTTGGGCATCGTCCCGCCCGTAAGCACGGCGACAACGGATTGTCGCTTCACGGCGTGAAGAATTGCACCAACCTTGGGATCACCTGTCCGGGGGCTTCGTCGATGAGCCAATGGCCCGAACCGAGGATGATGACGCCTTCGACATCAACAGCTACGAGCTTGCCTTGGGAGATGAGAAACTCGCCGCCTGACTTCTCCCCGCCCAGCACCAGCACCGGCATCGTGAGCTTAGTCGCAGCGAAGACAGCGTTGTCCTTGGCGTCCTGATCGAAGTTTCGGAACACCTCCATACCCGCCTTCATCGCGCCCGGCTGCGCGTACTTTTGTGTGTAAAAGCGCCGATCGACCTCCGAAACGGACTTCGTGCTGTCCGCCGCGAAGTCGTTCCAGAAGTGCTCGAAGTAGATACGCTCGCGGCCCGTCACGAGCGCAAGGGGCGTCTTCCCATAGAAGTGAAAGTGCCACAAATCCTTCAGCAGAAAAAGGCCTGTGGTGTCGCCCACGCCGGGAATGAAAGCGTCCATGAGCGCGAGACGATCGACCTCCGCCGGATACTGGGCCGCGTACGCATAGGCGACCATGAGGCCAATATCGTGCCCGGCAACCCCCGCCTTTTGAATGCCGAGCGACTGCGCGAGCGCATGCACGTCCTGCGCCATGGTCTTCTTGTCGTAGCCCGACTCGGCCTTCGTGGAATCGCCGAACCCACGGAGGTCGGGTGCGACTACCAGATGGGTCTTCGCGAGCTCCTTCATCAGTGGCCGCCACATATGACTGTTCTGCGCATAGCCGTGCAGCAGTATGACCGGCGCGCCACTTCCGGCGGCGAGGTAGTGCAGCCTCACGCCGTTCACGTTGGCATAGTGCGACTTGATTGCCGGCCCTGACTGCGCATTTACATGTGCGGTTAAACCAGCCAGAGAGAAAGCAAGTATCGCGACGGCTGTGCTGAAACGAGAAGGTCTCGGCGTCATGAGGTTCCTCGAGTTGTGCGCAAAATTGCGAGATGCTGGCGGGCCACGGCAACTGCGTCTCTCCCTTCGCCGACGGCGTCACCGACGCGATTCACGGACGCGCGATGCGCGTGACGTCGCGAAGTTGGATTTGAGAGAGCCTTGCTATCCAGACGGCTTGACCGACCTTCGTCTTCTCCACCATCTGACGACGCCGTATGCGGCAATTGCGGCACCCACGACACCGATTGCGACTATCCCGGATTGCTCTACCAGATTCAAAATTCGATCAATCTGCTTGTCGAAAGCAACACCAATCCCTAGGTAAAGTGCCGTCCAAAGCAGCGCCCCGAGTGCGCTGTAGGCCAAGAATGGTGCCGGGCGGACCTTCTCCGCACCCGCTAAAGAGGGCGCAATCGTTCGGACTCCAGGTATGAATTCTGCGAGCACCAACAAAGCCGCTCCCCACTTCTCAAAATGCTTGTCCGCTTTACCGATGTTCGAGTCCGGCGTCACTGCGAGGCGGCACAACGCACTCATTGCCTGCCTGCCATATCGCCCCCCCACGAAGTAGAGGGCAACCTTGGCAATCATCGATGCGGCCCAAGCCGTACCCCCGACCAACAATGCGGACAGTCTTCCCTCGGCCGAGAGCGCGCCTGCGACCACCAAAAGCGGGCCCGAGGGAATTGGCGGGCCCACCTGTTCCAGAAACACGGCTCCGAATACGATGGACAGGCCATAGTCTCCGAAAAGTGCGCTAAGCAGATCCATCAAAGCTAGCCTCTGACCGGTGCGCGAAACCCATTCTCCTCTGCGTCCTGCGCCACTTTGGCAACGTTGGCCGTCAGTCCCGACGTTGGCACAGTCTTGGCCGCGCTGTCTTGACACTATAAGCCAACGTCGGTTGGATGCGGAGGTATGATTTCGCCCAGGGTCGCCCAGGAAGGTCGCGCGACAGAGTGCGCTCATGGAGGAACCAAAGGACCTGGCCTCAGGCAGTCACTACCACGCAAAGGAGAGCATCGCATGGCTACGATCACCACCAGAGACGGCGTCGAGATCTTCTACAAGGACTGGGGTAAAGGCCAGCCCATCGTCTTCAGCCACGGCTGGCCGCTGTCGGCCGATGACTGGGACACGCAAATGCTGTTCTTCCTCAAACACGGTTATCGGGTCATCGCGCATGATCGGCGCGGCCACGGCCGCTCCACGCAGGTCGGTGACGGCCATGACATGGACCACTATGCCGACGATCTGGCGGCCCTAACCGAGCACCTCGATCTCAAGGATGCCGTGCACGTCGGACACTCCACCGGCGGCGGCGAAGTGGTGCACTACCTCGCTCGCCACGGCGAAAGCCGGGTTGCAAAGGCCGCAATCATGAGCGCGGTGCCGCCGCTGATGGTCAAGACACCGGCCAATCCGGGCGGGCTGCCCAAGGAAGTCTTTGATGGCCTTCAGGCGCAGCTCGCCGCCAGCCGCACCCAGTTCTACTACGATCTACCCGCCGGACCGTTCTACGGCTACAACCGGCCCGGCGCGAAGCCCTCGCCGGCGGTGATCTGGAACTGGTGGCGCCAGGGAATGATGGGCGGCGCCAAGGCGCACTACGACGGCGTTGTGGCCTTCTCCCAGACGGACTTTACCGAAGACCTGAAGAAGATCACGGTGCCCGTGCTGGTGATGCACGGCGACGACGACCAGATCGTGCCTTACGGCGATTCCGCCCCCCTATCGGCGAAGCTGCTGAAAAAAGGCACCTTGAAAACGTATAAAGGCTTTCCGCACGGCATGCCCACCACCCAGGCCGATACGATTAACGCTGACTTGCTTGCCTTCCTCAAGGGTTAGGATCGTCCTTCATACGGGAGTGAGTGCTGTGCTCGCGCTAACGCTCGCTCTACTCGCTCTCAACGCCATCGCGGCCAGTCGAGCGTTGTCGCGGTCAAAAGCATGAGCCCGCAGCGCCGCCCGTCAAAGAAGCGGGTCACAACGCCCAAGGTGCGATGGAGAAAGCAGTGGCCGACGGTTCTGATCGCGGCCGTCACTTTAACCACCTCGAGGATCGCAAATCATGAAAAAGATCAGCGCAAGCCGCCGGCAGGACCTGAAGGCACGGCAAATGGCTCCATTGGTCACGCCTTCCGATCTTCGGCCGAAAGCAGCAAAGGACATCGCGGGAGCAATGAATGGGATCTTGGCCGACGTTTTCGCGCTGTACCTGAAGACCAAGAACTTTCACTGGCACATGAGTGGCCCGCATTTTCGGGACTATCACCTGTTGCTGGACGAACAGGCGGATCAGCTTTATGCAATGACGGATCCCATCGCCGAACGGATTCGCAAGGTTGGTGGAACAACGCTCCGGTCCATTGGACACATCGCGCGTACCCAACGCATTTCGGACAACGATGCCGAGTATGTCCAACCGCTTGACATGCTCGCTGAGCTGCGTGACGACAACAAGATGCTCGCGAAAAGACTACGCGAAGCTCACGATGTATGCGACAAGCACGAGGACATTGCCACGGCTAGTTTGATCGAGGTGTGGATCGATGAAACTGAACGTCGCACCTGGTTCCTCTTTGAGGCCAGCAGGCAGGGCGATCCAACCGGGCACTGACTCGCGGACTGGCATTTCGCGCGGCGCAGAGACCGCGGGCTCAGATGGACATCGGCCCCGTGCTCCTGGAAGCAGCCGGGCCGAAATTTCGGTTTGCATAACCTTGGGGTAACCCCAAACGGAAACGAAAAACGGCCTGCATCGCTGCAGGCCGTTGATTTGTTTGGTTGCGGGGGTGCGCAATCGGTCCTGGCAACAGCCACGGAACAAGACTTTAGCGTTGCAATCGTAGTCCGTGTGGGCTACCGCATGAATCGGCGGGGCCGCGATGAAAGTCAGTAGAACTCCGTGTTGGGGGGCCACGCGTGGTTCAACGCTTCTGGTACGACCTGCGGACTAGCAGTCCGTCGGGGGCACTGTTACTTTCGTATCACCAATTGCGTGCGGCGTGCGTGCACGTTCGCCATCAACGGCGAGCTCGCGGTGGATCGAGCGCACGCACGGCCTCGCGGATAAAGTCAATGAAGGCGCGCACCTTGGCCGGCACATAGCTGCGGCTGGGATACACCAGCCATATGCCGGTGGGCGCATCGACGAAACCCACGTGCTGACGCGGGAAAAGATCGACGAGCCGCCCCGCGGCCAGATCTTCGTCGATCAGCCAGTCGGGCAGCAGCGCGGCGCCCATGCCTGCCAGCGCGCACTCGCGCAGCGCGAGGCCGTTGGTCATTAGAGCGCGTGGCTTCACTGTTACCACGGACTTGGGGCCGTCCACGGTCTTGCTGAAAAGCCATCGATCCCGAATGCCCGGTAGCGAAAACAACAGGCACTCGCAATGCTCGAGATCCTGCGGAGTGCGCGGCGGCCCGCCGCGTTCGCGCAGCCACCTGGGACTGGCCACGACTCGGTACCGCGTTCGAAGCAGGGGCAACGCGACCAGGGTCGAATCCTGCAGGACGCCCTGGCGCACTGCGATGTCGACGCGCTCGGCCACCAGGTCGACGACCGAGTCCGTGAGCATGAGGTCCAACTCGAGTGCGGGATGTGCACGGCAGAACGCGGGCAGCAAGGGCACGATGCGCCGCTGGCCAAAGGTGTTCGATACGCTGACGCGCAGCATGCCGCGCGCCTCCCCGGTCGAGTCGACAGCCGCCTGGCGCGCCTGCTGCAATTCCTCCAGCAAAGACTCGAGCCGCTGGCCGAACACGGCCCCGGCTTCGGTCACGGCAAGCCGGCGCGTGCTGCGCTGGAACAGACGCGTGCCCAGCTCGGATTCGAGCGCTGCGACGCTGCGCGATACCGAGGACGGATCGACCTGCAGTTCGCGCGCCGCGGCGGCGAAGCTGCCCAGGCGAATCACGAGCATCAGCGTTTCGAGGTCGGTAGTGTCCATGCGGGCTAGCACGTGCGGTCATGTCGAAGTTGCACGAGTGTAATGCGTATTTGGATATTTACCCGCATATTCTGCAGCAATATGCTTGCGCCCTTCAAGACGCCCATTTCCAGGCGTCGCCCGACAAGGAACGACATGACCACGCTCGCATCGCAACTCGAAGCGGCGGGACACTTTGTGGCGAGGGCATCATGTCATTGAGTCGGAGAGATTTTGTCAAGTTGTCGGCCGCAGGGATGGCTTCGACGGTTCTCGCGTCTAGCCAGTTGGCGCGGGCCGCCCCGCGAGCGGGGATCAAAGCCGTCGCATTCGACGGCTTCGCGATCTTCGACCCACGTCCGATCGTTGTGCTCGCGGAGCAGCTCTTTCCGGGGAAAGGAGGAGAGCTCGGCAATGCATGGCGCACCCGGCAGTTCGAATACACGTGGCTGCGCACGCTGATCCGACGCTACGTGGATTTCTGGCAAGTGACCGAGGAGGCATTGGTATTTGCAGCTCGCACACTAAAGCTCGAGCTCAGCGCAGACAAGCGGAGCCAACTCATGCAGGCGTTTCTCGAGATCAAGGCATGGCCCGACGTGCTGCCGGCACTGACGTTGCTCCGAGGCGCCAATCTCCGGCTCGCATTATTGGCCAACTTGACCGTGCAGATGATGGACGCCGGGGTGACAAACTCGGGGCTCCAAGGAATCTTCGAGCCACACTTGAGCACCGACCAAGTCCAGGCGTTCAAGCCTGATTCTCGCGCCTATCAGATGGGGCTCGACGCCTTCCGCTTGCCGCGCAATGACATCGCGTTTGCGGCCTTCGGAGGTTGGGACGCAGCAGGTGCTAAGGCCTTTGGCTACCCGACATTCTGGGTCAACCGCGCTAACGCGCCAGCCGAAGAGCTGGGCGTTGCCCCAGACGGAATCGGTACCAACTTGCACGATCTAGCCGCGTTCGTGCTGTCCGGGCAGTAATGCAAGTTTGAATATCGCGATTTTCCATGTGCCAAGCGATTCGGGCAGCTCGCTGTCTCAGCCTGAATTCCACCGATCAGCCGCAGGTGAGGGACCGGCGGCACGTACTCGATTGCGAACGTTGACCGCGGCAGCTGGCAAACGTTCCGAGTTGACACAATTGAAACAAGAGCTGAGGTCGTCGCGTGTAAGGAAGCGTTGTCTTGGCAGACGAATGGGAACCGGCGATGGGTTGAGGAGCAGGCATGAACCGACGAATGAATGCGATCCTTGCAATGGCACTTCTGTCACCGACATTGACCTGGGCAGCGTGCGACGTAAAGAGTGGACCGAAGACAACTGCACTGGTCGAGCTCTACACGTCGGAAGGCTGCTCGAGCTGTCCGCCGGCCGACAAGCGGCTAAGCCAGTTCCCCGCGCACGACTACAGCTTGGAACAGGTCGTCCCGATCTCCCTTCATGTGGACTATTGGGATGACCTCGGTTGGAAGGAGCCTTTTGCTCAACCGCAGTTCTCGGAGCGCCAGAGCTGGCTCGTTCACGCCAACGGGCATAAGACCTCGTTCACCCCGCATTTCTTTGTCTCGGGGACGGAAGTTCGCGACTGGCGCGGCGACCTCGGTGATCGGCTCAAGCGAATCACGGCCGAGCCGGCACGCGCGAGCATTAGCGTCCACGCTGAAGCCACCGGCCCTGGCGCAGTTTCCGTGGCAGTATCCGCCGCCGCGCCTCGCTCCGGCGATCCATTGGCTCTGTTTGTTGTACTCACCGAAGACAGGCTCACGTCGACCGTTTCGGCAGGCGAGAATCGCGGCGCCACCTTGTCGCACGATCACGTCGTGCGGAAATGGATCGGACCCATTGCACTGAATGCGGGTCAGGTCGATTTCAAGCAGGCAGTCACGACTGGCTCGGGTTGGAATGCCGCGCAGTTGGGCGTTGCCGGTTTTGTACAGGACCTACGAACGGGCCAGGTGCTGCAAGCGGTCGGCGTATCGCAATGCCTGCGCTCATGAAGATGAACGGCGGCGTCCACTCTCGGTTGCATCGCCGGTACCGGTTCGGTCGAAGCTGATCGATCAGCTTCGCTGAAAATGCGGCATTGTGCCGCGCAATCCCTAACTTTCTTTTGGAGCCTTGAATGAACAAACTCGCTGCAGGTCTCATAGCCGCGTTTCTGATGTGTGCCGGCTCAGCCGTGTATGCACAGGATGCAATGTCCAAGGATGCGATGTCACACGACGCGATGTCCAAGGATGCCATGTCCGCCGATGCGATGACCAAGGACGCCACTGCCAAGAACGCGAAGGCCAAGGATGCCAAGAAAGGCAAGTCGTCCAAGGACGCAACGAAGAAGGATGCGATGTCCCACGACGCTATGTCCCACGACGCTATGTCCCACGACGCTATGTCCCACGACGCTATGTCCCACGACGCGATGTCCAAGGACGCGGTGGCGAAGTAGATCGAGCAGCGCGGGGCGTCATCACGCCTCGCGCCGCTGCAATCTGACATCGTTCCCGGCCAATCTGCTGTGAATTGCGGGTCGCGCTCGGAGCCGACGGTGCAAAGCATGAACATTCGACAATGGATCAGCAGGGCCGTCCTCCTCGCGGGCGCGTTGCTCGTGTCTCTGCTCCTGCCTGCCGCGCACGCGGCCGACTTTCTCGACCCGGAGGATGCGTTCAAGTTCTCCGCCGCCCTGAGCGATGGCGGTAAGACGGTCGAGGCACGCTTCCGCATCGCCGACGGCTATTACCTGTACCGCGAGCGCTTCGGCTTCGCCGCGAGCGACGGCGCTCAACTTGGTGCCCCGCAGTATCCGCCCGGCAAGATCAAGTTCGACGAAACCTTCAACAGGCAGCTCGAGATCTACCGCGGCGACGCAGTCGTGAAGCTTCCCGTGCAGGCCGGCAGTGGTCCGTTCACGCTGACTGCCAAGCTGCAGGGCTGCGCGGATCAGGGCTTGTGCTATCCGCCCGATGCGCGTACCGCGCGATTGGTCCTCGGCGCTGCTTCGAATGGGGAACCGCCGCCGAGCGCTGGCGTGCCGTCGGGCAGTGGCCAGTCGACGACACCAACGGACGCGGGGCGTATCGAAAGCGCGTTGAGATCCCAATCGCTGCTCATGGTGCTGCCGATTTTTTTCGTGCTCGGCCTGCTCTTGAGCTTTACGCCCTGCGTGCTGCCGATGGTCCCGATTCTGTCGTCGATCATCGTCGGGCAGGGTGGTGAGCGCGACGGCGGCGACCAACGGCTCACCAAGCTGCGGGGCTTTGTGCTCGCGCTTGCCTACGCGCTCGGCATGACGATCATTTACACCGCTTTCGGCATCGCCGCCGGTCTTGCAGGCGAAGGGCTGGCGGCTACGCTGCAACGGCCGTGGGTACTCACGCTTTTCGCTGCCTTGCTCGTCGTGCTGGCGCTGTCGTTGTTCGGACTGTACGAACTGCAACTCCCGTCGTTCTGGCAGACGCGCGTCGCGCAAGCCTCGGGGCGCATGACGGGCGGCAAGCTGGGCGGCGTGTTCGCTATGGGCGCGCTCAGCGCCCTGATTGTCGGGCCCTGCGTCGCCGCACCGCTGGCAGGCGCGTTGTTGTACATCTCGCAAACGCGCGATGTCGTGATCGGTGGCGGCGCGCTCTTCGCCATGGCTGTCGGCACGAGCGTTCCCCTGCTCCTCGTCGGAGTCAGCGCCGGAGCGCTTCTGCCACGAGCGGGTGCCTGGATGGAGGCGGTCAAGCACCTGTTCGGCGTGCTGCTGATTGCGGTTGCGCTGTGGACGATTTCGCCCGTGATTCCAGCCTGGGCTCAGATGCTTGCGTGGGCTGCGTTGCTCATTATCAGCGCGGCGTACCTGCGCGTCTTCGATGCGTTGCCGGACCAAGCCGGTGGTTGGACGCGGATCTGGAAAGGCATCGGCGTGATGCTGGTGCTCTTGGGCGCGGTCCAGATAGTCGGCGCCGCGAGCGGGGGGCGGGATGTACTACGGCCGTTGGACCGCTTGGCCTCGGGAGCCGGCGCCTCGGAGACCAGCTCGCCGGCTTGGCGCCGCGTCCAGAGCATCGACCAGCTTGATGCGGCGCTCGCGGGCGCGAGCGGCAAGCCTGTATTGCTCGACTTCTATGCAGATTGGTGCATCTCTTGCAAGGAGATGGACCGCTCCACCTTCAGCGATCCCCGCGTCGCCGCCAAGCTCGCGGGCGTGCATTTGCTCCGGGCCGATGTGACGGCGAACGACCCTGAGGACAAGGCGCTCCTGAAGCGGTTCGGCCTGTTCGGGCCACCGGGCACGATTTTCTTCGATGGCCAAGGAGTCGAAGTGCGCGGCGCGCGCGTGATCGGCTTCGAGCCTGCGAATCAGTTCCTGACCAGTCTCGCACGCGGCGTAGGCCCGGCGATGGCGCCAGCGCTCTGAACAATCGTGATGTACGGCCGCAACTTCCAAAGCATTTGAGAGGTTGACGATGTCTTCCATCAGTTCCGCTTCAAGCGCAGGCACTGCCGTCCACATCCGCAGCTATCTGTATTACCGGCATACGCTTGCGGTTCGGATCATGCACTGGATCAACGTAGTCGCGCTGACGGTCCTGTTCATGAGCGGGCTTAACATCTTCAGCGCCCACCCGGCGCTGTACTGGGGCAAGTCTTCGTATACCGGGAGGGGGCCGGTACTCGAGGTCACGGCGCAGGAAAGCGACGATAGCGTGATCGGTCTCACGCGGCTTTTCGGTCGCGAATGGGTGACCACCGGTGTGCTGGGCGCCAGCGCGGCTCCCGACGGAGATGTCGTCGCGCGCACCTTCCCGAGCTGGCTGACAATACCCAGCAATCGCTGGCTGTCGATGGGGCGGCGCTGGCACTTCTTCTTCGCCTGGGTGTTCGTGATCAACGGCCTATGTTATCTGGCGTATTCGATCGCGAGTGGCCATCTCGGCCGCGATCTCGCCCCGACTGCCATCGATTGGCGCTCCATCGGGCGCTCGGTCGTGGACCATCTGCGCTTTCGACATCCGACCGGGGAAGCTGTGAAGCGTTACAACGTGCTGCAGAAGCTGGCGTACCTTTCCGTGATCTTCGTTCTGCTGCCGCTGGTCGTGCTCATGGGCTTCGCGATGTCGCCATGGCTGGACTCGATCATTCCGGGTTGGGTCGACCTTTTCGGCGGTCGCCAGTCGGCGAGGACCATCCACTTCATCGCCGCGTGGCTTCTGGTCGCCTTCGTCCTCATTCATGTCCTCGCGGTGACCATCGGCGGTTTCTGGAATCACCTGCGCTCGATGATCACCGGACGTTATCGCATCAATCTGGAGGTTTCCAATGAAAAGGCGCGCTGAACTTTCACGCCGGCGCTTTCTCGCCAGTGCCTTCGGCGCTACCGGTGCTCTCGCGCTTGGGGGGTGTGATGCCCTGTCGCAGACGGAATGGGCTCCCAAGATACTGGAGGCCGGAGAGAAGCTCTCCAAAGTCACGCAGCATCTCATCGCACCGCGCCGTGCGATGGCGCAGGAGTTCAGCGAGGCGGATTTGTCGCCGCGCTTTCGCAGCAACGGCACCTCGATGCCGGCGAACCCGCAATATCTGGCGCTCGCCACCGGCGGATTCGCCGATTACCGCCTCGCGGTGGACGGACTTGTCGAGAAGCCGGCGAGCCTGTCGCTGGCTGAGCTGCGTGCGCTACCCAGCCGGACGCAGATCACCCGTCACGATTGCGTCGAGGGTTGGAGCGCGATCGGCAAGTGGAAAGGCGCGCGGCTCTCGGCGCTGCTCGAGGCCGTGCAGCCAAAGCCGGAGGCGCGATTCGTCGTCTTTCACTGCGCAGACCGCACGAGCCCGTACTACGAGAGCATCGACCTGGAGGATGCGTTTCACCCACAGACGATCCTCGCCTACGAGCTCAACGACCGCACGCTGCCGATACCGAACGGCGCCCCGGTGCGTCTTCGCGTGGAACGACAGCTTGGCTACAAGCACGCGAAGTATGTCATGCGCGTCGAGCTCGTCGAAAGCTTCGAGAAGATCCGCGGCGGCAAAGGTGGATATTGGGAAGATCAAGGCTACGAATGGTGGGCCGGCATCTAGCGGCCGCCGCGGTTTCGCAATGGGCGCCCCGACGGGAATCTTCGCGAAGTCGATCCCACGATGAATTTGTGCGGCGTCTTCAAGCTACGTGATAAACAACGCGGGAACGTCGCCGTTGAGGTGATGAACGTGCATCGGGTTCTGCACTGACTGGACTGCCATCACGCACCATTGACGATGCTCGACCGCGTCTGACGCTAGAGACCACCGGCCCGCGAAAGCGGGCGAGGCTCGCCGTGGCGGGTCCGGTGCATCGACGGGCTGCGCGTCATCTAAGGACCATGTCACGGCCGGATATTTTCCACGAGTGTGGCAATCTGCACGAACTCGATGCTGGGGCGCACACCGTAGAGACCGGCCACCCGCTCGCGTAGCTCATCAGTGAAGAACGCTTTGGCGACCTCCTCTGAATCCCAAACATAGAAGTTCGCGGCCTCACGCTTCCCGGAATTGAGCGTGAAAGCCTTTGACCGAAGCCCCGGCATTCCTTCGAACCTTACGCGCGCGGTCTCGGCGATCTTCCGCACGGCTCGCTCATCGAAGTTGTCACCATAGCGGAATGTAACGAATACACCGATCATGTCGCACTCCTTTCGACGTAGTCGTTGAGGTCCTCTCAGCGGGCGCGCCTTGATGACGCCCATCCGAGGCGCTCAACAAATATTGTTGGCTCGCGAAACCATGGCGTCGCGCCGACAAGGACGTCCTCGCCGTCATCTCGAACTGCCCGCAGCTCGACAACCCGTGCAACGGATGGAGCCCGACGCCGATTCGCGCGCATCATCGAGTGGCAACCTTCGAGCTGATCGGAGACACCGGTACGATCGTGTTTTCCCTCTGGCACATAGCTGCGACGCTTGCTCCCAGCAGGATGACGACGGACGTCGCCAGGCTCGCGTTGAGCGAGTGCGCGGCATCGGCGATCCATCCGGTGAGTACCGGCCCGATCGACTGACCGATCGCGAACACGACGGTGAACACCGCCATCGCGGGTCCCCATGCGGTCGTCGGGAGCGATGTCTTGATCAGATCGGTGATGCTGGTGGGGACCGAGAACATCGCCATCCCGAAGAAGAACGCGGAAAGGATCATCGCGGGCAGCGTCGTGCTGTAGAGCGGTATCGCTGCGCCGATGCTGATCACTAAGCCCACCGCGGCGAGCATCTTCGCGGGCGACCACCGTGAGCGCGGCACGCGCCAGACGATCGGAGCAAGCATCGTAGCAACACCGAGCGTGCCCCAAGTGAGCGCGACGCTCACGGCCGAGGCGCCGCGCGAGACCATCCATGCGATCACGAACGTCATGTAGGCGATGTAGCCCAGCCCGAAAAGGAAATAGCTCGCGAGCGCGCCCTGGAATGCGCTCATTGACCACGGCCTGGCCGTGGTGCCTGCCGCCGGCTCCCTCATCCGGCGTGAAGCCCAGATGCTCGCGATCGCGAAGACCACCGAAATGCCGCCGATTGCAAGCCACGCGCTGCGCCACGCGACGTCACCGAGCGTCGCGAGCAGCCACGGGATGCCCACACCCGACATGACGATGCCGGCACCGGCTCCGCCGAAGTAGATGGCAATCGCGCTCTTCGAGACCTCCGGCCGATCGGGATAGAGATTGCTTACAAGAACGGCGCCGGAGATATAGACCATTGCGGAGCTCATGCCAGCGACCGCGCGCAGGGCCATCTGCCCGCCAAAGCTTTCGGCGAAGCCTGCGCCGAGAAGGGCCAGAACGGTCACCACCAGTCCGAACGAGAACAGCCGCCGATTGCCCAGGCGCGGAACGTAGTGCGTGCAAAGCAGCGCTCCGACGAGGTAGCCGAGCGCGTTGGCGGTGTTGAGCGAGCCCGCCTGCGAGTAGCTGAGATCAAGCTCGGCGCGCATCGCAGGCAGGATCAGCGCATAGGCGAATCGTGCGAACGACGTGGCAACAGCGGGGCCGAGGGAAAGCGCCGCAAGCACCCAGAAGCGGCGGCCGAAATTCGTCATGGCGGAAGGTTGGCGTGGCATGAAGGTCTGCAACCGGCGCGAAGGCGGAGTTGCTTTGTGAGTCTAGGGCGCACGTGCAACAGGACGATTTCATCGATAGGCCGGTGTTGTTTCGTTTGTTTCGATGTCGCGCGTGATAGCGGCGGTTGAAATGCTTGCGCGCGCAGCGGATGTCGCCGCCTGTGACCAAAGCGTCACGATGTGCGGCTCGGTCCCCACAGTGCAGGCGACTCGAATCCCGCCGGTGGAGGGATGTACGCGCCGATCACCTTGAAGAGCTGGCCGATGAAGCCCTCGGGCGTCCAGTTCGCGAGCCCGATGCGGCCGCCGTTACGAGCCACCCAAGGGGTTAGACCACATGCCCGGATTGCGCTCCGGCCTCATCCTGCACGGGCTACCAGCGCATACATGAAGAGGACCGCCCCTGAGAAGATCGCGATCCTTCGAAGCGACTCCGCAATGCGGCCGATGCGCCGACGACGCGTATGCCAATCAGCCCAACGGTTACAACGTGAAAAACTTCCACCGCATCGTGGTCCACGGCAGCACGCCGAACATGGAGTGGCTCAAGCTCAATGTGAAGCCAGGGGAAAGCGAGGGTCGCGAAGGCAAAAGTGCCTTCGGCCCGTTCAATTGGCAGCGCATGATCCAGCCGTTGCCGTAGTCGTCGGCGGACGTCCCGCGCGCAGCGGCCGGAGATTGCTCCCGCGCGCGGGGCGCTGCGCCTTGATTGAACGCGCCTTCGAGACGCCCTGCTACCGACCGGCCCGGGTGATCGTGACATCCGCATACGGGTCGATATCCCGCTGTGCGCGCCGTGCGGCACGATCCTGGTCGCCGGCCATCCGAAGCAAGATCAGCGTGAACAAGACGCAAAGCACCCAGCCGACAATACCCAAGAGTACCCAGTCCAACTTGCCCCCTCCCTGCCCACTCGGCACCCGTAGGCGGTAGGCCGAGTTCCAGCGACAGCGCTCAATCGGCGCTTCAGCGCTCCATCTTGTCCCTGGCCTTCTTGAGCGCATCGATCAGGCCATTGACACCCGCTTTTGATAGCCCCGCCTTGTCGACCTCGAATCCGATCAGCAGTCGTTTGGCGTTGTCGGAAATGTAGATCGTGATCGTTCCGTCTCTGCCGAGGTCAAACTTCTTCTTCCATGCCTCTCCCATCCTTGCGCGCCCCTTTTGTGACAAGAGGGTGACATCTTAGCGAAATGCTCGCGTCGATTGCTACAGAAAAATTCTCCGAGCGCGGCGCGAGGTCAGTTGGCCTGGCTGGACCAGGGGCAGGATTTGCCCGAAATCTATTGATAACTCGAACGTGGGGATGAGGTCGGACGTACGCCGCGACTGGCGTCGCGCGAATGACAATCGTCCGGTCGCGCCTTGAAATTGGTACTCAAAGTTGTCCACAATTTCTGTGGATATCTCGGTGGAAGAGGGTCGAACGTCGGGGCAAAACTGGACGTTGCACGGTCGATCAAGAATTGGGCAACCGAGCCGCGGCGTTGAATCCCGTCTTCTGGTTGCGGGTGCAATTCATCAAATGCATCTTTGTAATACCCACTGCCCTAGCCACTCAGTGCCGGCTGATCGGTTGGCGCAAGTGAAGATGCCGATCGTTTCGAGTACGATGCCGGCCGTGTTGCCCGCTGCATTGCCAACCCGGCGCCTCGCCTTTATCGACCAGTTGCGTGGGGTCATCACGCTCTTAGTGGTCTTCCACCACACAGCCATCACATACGGAGGCGCTGGGAGCTGGTACTACAAAGAAGCATCCGACAGTCTCGGTCACGGCCCTACGGCTACGCTTCTCACGCTCTTTTGTGCAATCAACCAAACCTGGTTCATGGGCGCATTCTTTTTATTCGCGGGCTACGTCACACCCGGTTCCTACGAGCGCAAGGGCGCGTCGCGGTATCTTGTCGACCGCGCGATTCGCCTCGGTATTCCGCTGCTTCTGTTCGGCTTTTTCCTGGACGCGCTGACCAATTCGATCGCCGATCTGCAAAGTGATGGCAAGTTCTTCGCGATCCTTGCTAGTCGACTCTCCGTGTTTCGGTATGCCCCTGGCCCTTTGTGGTTCGTGCAGGTCTTGTTGCTGCTCTCGATGGGCTACGCGGGATGGCGGTGGTTGCGCCCAGCCACGCGGCCGGAGGACGACGCGCCGCTGCCGTCACATCGGGCATTGCTGCTCGCCGCGATGGGCACAGGTGCAGCGGCCTTCGTCGTGCGTCTGTTCGTGCCCGTCGGTCAGGAGTACGGGCACATGCAGCTGGGTTATTTTCCATCGTACATCGTCCTGTTCATGGCCGGCTGCATTGCCGTACGGCATCACTGGCTTGCTCGCATCGACGCCGCGTACGCGCGCATCTGGTGGCGGGTCACACTGATTGCATTGCCGATCCTGCCGATTATTGCGCGCGGTTACCGCGTTTTGACCGGCGCGGGCCTGCAGGTACTGGGTGGTCTCACGGGTGGATCGCTGCTGTACGCCATGTGGGAGCCGTTCGTTGCGTGGGGAACCCTGCTCGCGCTTCTCTGGTACTTTCGCACCCAGGTCAATCCAGAGCGGTTCCGCCATCTGGGCCGGCGTGCCTACGCCATCTACTGCTTCCATCCACCCATCGTGGTTGGATTCAGTCTCGCGCTTCGAACGTGGGCAGCGCCCGAAGCCCTCAAGTTCCTGGCGGTTGGAACCTTATCCTGCGTGACGCTTTACTTGACATGCGGATTGCTGCTGCGCATCCCCCTTGTCGCGAGGGTGTGGTAGGGCTGCGCACCTTGTGCAACCGCGCCGGACGTGGCTAGGTGGGTATCAAGGGCTACCAGCGCGATGCAATCGCTGGAACGGGCAGCGACTCCACGACATCTAATGCCAAACGGCGCCCAATTCAATAGCTTATCGACGGAATGGCGGAAAGCGCGTAGTCCCATCGCACAAACGGAACCAATGTGAACGCACCTGACCGGTTTTTCACACTCCCCGACATCCAGTCGCGCGTCGATGATCGTGACCTCCGGATCGATGCCGTCGGCCTCAAGGGCGTCCGCTATCCCATGACAATCCGTTCGGGCAGGCGGCTACAGCCTACGATCGTGACTCTGGCGATGACCGTGGGCCTGGCCGCCGCAACCAAGGGCACGCACATGTCGCGCTTTATCGAGGTGCTCGAGGCGCAGGCGTCAGCGCTCGATCCGGAGGGACTCAAGGTCGCTTCTGCTCGACATGCTGGGAAGGCTGGAAGCGCGCAGCGGGTCGATCGAGCTGCGGTTCCCCTATTTCGTGAGGAAATCCGCTCCCGTTTCCGGGGTGCAAAGCCAACTCGACTATGACGTGTGCTGGCGAGCCGACATGTCGGATGAGGGGCGCTACTCGTTCTGGATGGATGTAACAGTCCCGGCGACGAGCCTTTGTCCCTGCTCGAAGGAAATCTCGGCCTACGGAGCACACAATCAGCGCTCGCATATCCGCATCGAGGCCGAGATTGCGGGTGAAGTCACGATCGAAGAATTGATCGCCATCGCCGAACGCAGTGCATCGTGCGAGGTGTACGGCCTCCTGAAGCGCCCCGATGATAAATACGTGACGGAGCGCGCGTACGACAACCCAAAGTTTGTCGAGGATCTCGTGCGGGATGTGGCGCTCGCGCTGCAGCAAGAGCGGCGGGTCGGTGCCTACGTGGTTGAAGCCGAAAACTTCGAATCGATCCACAACCATTCCGCTTTCGCACGGATCGCGAATCGCTCCCGCGATTGACATGGCCGGCCCGGCCCCGGTGAGCGGAATCAACGAGCAGTGACCACCGGTTTCGGATGGTCCTAGCGCGCGCCCGAGCGCGCGCAACCCATTGGTGTGGACCTCGAGCGCGGCATCTCGCTCGCGCGGGTGCCGATCGTGCTGTATTGGGCTTAGCCGGAACGCGGCAATCGCTGGCGTCATCTAAGTCTATGTGCGGTCCGACTCCGAATACGAAATTGAGTGTGTCACGGGACGCAGTGCCGCGCTTCGGACGACGCCTGGAGTTCAGACAAAGGAAGATGCAGTCATGACACGCCTCTATGCCTCTCGCGCTAAGCCCGTTGTCGATCCATTGCCAAGAGGGCACTCGCGGAGCATCACCCTAGCAGCTCGAGTGCTATGCAAGCTGCTGGCGTTCTGCGCCACGGGCGTCGTAGTTGCAGCACTGTCGGGTTGCGGTGGTGGGTCCGCGCAGAACGCTACGGACGAAAGCGCCCTGGTCGAACAAGGCAAGCAGATCTTCCGCTTCGATACGTTCGGCGACGAGTCGCAGTGGACCGACACGTTGCGCATGCACGAAGTGATCGCCACCGCCGTCGACCCCACGACCGCATTGTCGGTGGGTCTCAAAGTGGATGCGGAAGCTTTGCCGCCGGCGGTCGTGGCGGGGATCCAGAACGGCACTGTCGATCTGAAGAGCCCCGACACGACGATAGCGCTGCTGAAGCTCAACGCCGTCGTCGGCGTCCAGGGCACGGTCGAGAGCATCGGCGGCAAGGACACGCTGACGCGCGTGGGAATCACCTGCGCCTTGTGCCATTCGACCGTCGACAATTCGTTTGCGCCGGGCATCGGCAAGCGGCTGGATGGCTGGGCCAATCGTGACCTCAATCCCGGCGCGATCATTGCGCTGTCGCCTGCGCTGAGCGTCGCAACGAAGGCGGTCTACAACTCCTGGGGAAAGGGCAAATACGATCCGCGCTTCAATCAGGACGGCATTGAATGGCCCGCAGGTGATCCCGCCCGCCTACGGCCTGCGCGGCATCCATCGCATCACGTCGACCGGAGATGGCGAAGACGTCGCCTATTGGAACCGCTACGTCGGCGTCACGCAGATGGGTGGACACGGCTCCTTTTCGGATCCGCGCACCGGCGTCAATGTCACCAATGGCACGGATGACCTGATCACCTCGAAGCTGCCGGCACTGCAGGCGTATCAACTCAGCCTGCATGCACCGCCACCGCCCGCCGGTAGTTTCGACGCTGCCGCAGCCGCGCGAGGTCAGGCTCGTGTTCAACGGCGCCGGCGGGATGCAGCACCTGCCACAGCGGACCCGAGATGACCGACGCGAACGACCGCCTGCATCCCGCCAGCGACGTGGTCAGCGAACCGGAGCTCCCTGGCGTTCCCAGCTACGCGTCGCGCAGCGCGACCAAGCAGTACCGAACCGCGCCGCTGCACGGGCTGTGGCAGCACGCTCCGTATTTCCACAACGGCAGTGCGCCAACGCTCGAAGCCGTAGTCCAGACCTACAACACGAGAAAAGCGCTGGGACTGAGCCGTGCCGACATGGCCGATCTGGTCGAGTATCTCAAGTCCTTGTAGGAGCCTGCCACGCTTCATGCACCGGATTTGACATCGGTGTGAGTCATCGTGTCGATGGCGAGCGTGGAATGCGCATACGCTGCGCCCGCCCTCATTTCGGCGGCGACCCAGATCGCCTCCATGATTTCCTGCTCGGACGCGCCCTTTTGCCGCGCGAGTGTCGTGTGGCCTCGGATGCAATAAGGGCACTGGGTCACATGCGCCACTGCGACCGCGATAAGCTGCTTCGTCTTTGACGGCAGCGCCCCGTCGGCAAAGACGCGCTCGCCAAACGCGCGGAACGCGGCGTAGATTTCCGGTGCCAGCTCACGCCGCTTTCGTGCCAGATCCTTCGAAACGTCGGGGTACATATCCTGTTCCACGGCGGGCGCTCCTTCAGATTGATCGAGGTGTGTTGACGAGGTCGGCCGCGTCGTTCGTGAGGTCGATCGATCAGAACCGGTACACGGCTGCCGCGAGGATCGACTTGCGCTCGCCAACCCCTCCTTCGAGGAGAACATAGCCGGCCTTGCCGAACTCGAAAAGGCCGCCGAGCAGCGTGTTCCACGGTTGCACCGGCGATTGGACCACGACGAATTGGAGGTCCGTGTCGGCAACGCTGCCGGCGACCGTTTGCTGAATCTTCTGATGCATCGCACCGATCCAGATCGCTGCGCCGTTCGAGGGACCGACTGTGCCGTGCAAACCCACTCTGGCCGAAAAGACCGTCGCAATCGGCTTGGTGTCGGCGATCAACGTTTCGTTTTTGAACGAAAGATCCGTCTGCGTGCGGTTCCAGTCGGCCACCGCGATGGCGGTCAGGTCCCGCCATTCGCTGACTTTGATCCCCCCTTGCAGCGTAAAACCTCCGCCGTAGGTTGGGCCATGGAACGAGGCATTGAGTTGAAGTACCCTCGGCTCGACGATGCCGAGGATAGGATCGCCGGGAACCTGGATGAGACCTGCGGTGGTTCCCGTGGTATAGCCAAGGAGGGCGTAGACGTCGAGAAACGGGAAGATCAGGACGTCGAGCTTCGCTGACACGTTCTGCTGGGACGTGTCCACCGTATTGATTTGCAGGAAATTCTTGACTGATACCGGGTCCTTTCCGCGGAATCCCAATCGCAGGTCCTGAATGTTGACCGGCTGTCGAGCTGCGTATCCAGTGACGCCGATTCCGAACGGGAGTGGAATTTGATAGCCCATGGCCTCCGCTTCCGCACCCCATATCGGCAGCCCCGACCAGTGCGGCGCGGGAGTCGAAGCGTCGTCGGCCAGAGCGCCGCCGGAAACCAGAGAAAGCGCCATCAGGCCGCGTGAAAGGGCTCGCAATGGCGATACGGACCCGGACATTGTCATCCTCCAATTGATCACTACAGACGCCGCTGTAGCCATCAGGATTTCAACCGTGAACGACGTCGCGGCCAATTATTTCCACCCGATAGTACCTCGCCTGCTGCCAGGACCGGAAAGCCGATGAGACAGCTCTGTCCGCTGCTCCTGCTTGTCCTCGGTACATCCGGAGCAATCGCCCAACCCATCTCCGAACCACTGCGGGGTGCCGAGATCGTCTCCGAGGCGATGGAGCTCGACGCCAAACGCACGGGCAGTGCGCGGTTCTTCGATCCGCAAGATGGTCAGTTCGACTTGAGCTACTTTCTCGAGAACCCCCGCGGCTTCCTGCCAATCCCTATCGTAGTGACCGAGCCGGCGGTCGGCTACGGCGGCGGTATGGCCGGCATGTTTCTGCGCCCGCGCACGGAAGCGGGCGACGAAGGCTGGGCACGGCCTGACATATCGGGCGTAGGTGCGTTTGCGACGGCGAATGGTACGTGGGGCGCATTCGGCGGCGATGCGAGCAGGTGGTTCGACGGGCGCTTGCGCACGCTCGTCGGTGCCGCAGCGGGGCAGTTCAATCTCGATTTCTTCGGAGTGGGGCGTGATACAGCCTCGCTCAACGAGGGCGTACGCTACTCGCTGCAATTTGCGGGGGCCGTCACGCAGGCGAACTGGCAATTGGCGCCCCAGTCCCCGTGGGCGGCGGGCATCCGCTACGTCTACGCCAACGTCGACCCCAAGCCACGCGAGTCCGCAATCTCTCAGAGCCTCGCCGATCAGGTCCGGGTGACGATCTCTGCGCCCACGGCTATTCTCGAGTTCGATACGCGCGACAACGTGTTCACGCCCACCCGCGGAATTTATGCCGAATCTTCCTGGCTCGCGTCGCGCGACGCCTTCGGCGCCAGCGACAATTTCGAGCGGTTCCAGCAGGTGCTCATCGGCTGGCACCCGCTTGCCGACAGCGTGACGCTAGGTGCGCGGGGGAACTATGCGTGGTCATCCGACGGCACGCCCTTTTTCCTCAGGCCCTTCGTGCAGCTGCGTGGAGTGCCGGCAGCACGCTATCAGGGTGACCAGGCAGCTTCGCTCGAAGTCGAAGCGCGCTGGCAGTTCTTCGGCCGCTGGAGCATCGTTGCCTTTGGCGGTGCCGGCACGACTCGAACCAATCGGGACACGTTTGTCGCCACGCAGAACGTCGGCAGCGGAGGGCTGGGGTTTCGCTACGAGTTGGCAAGCAAGTTCGGGTTGCACGCCGGCATCGATGTGGCGCACAGCCCGGGGACGACCGCCGTTTATTTTGTGATCGGCAATGCCTGGTTCCGGCCTTGACGCGTGACGGCCCCGTTCGCGTTGGGCCCGTCAGGGCGCGCTCTCCCAGTTCGAGCGCGCACAAGTCCAGCCGGGTGTCTCTCGCGCGGGCCACGGCAACGCTTGTCCGGAGCTGTCCACAGTGAAATCGATTCTCCGGCACGCAAAGCCGCTGCCGCTCAGGATGTTCCTCAACGAACAGGTCGTCGCTTCGATGTTATACGGCGCCCTCGCCTGCGCGAAACGCTCATTGTAGAGTCGGGAAGAGACAAGCGCCTTGTAGCAGCCCGGATGAGGCTCCTTGTCCTTGACGGCGTTCTGCAGCCTGCACGCAATGTTCAAGGCTCGCCCAACGTATTCCTCGCGTTCGTTCATCGTCATCCTGATCAGGCTTCCGCCTTCGACGCCCAGCGTGGCGCCGAGAACGGGCGGCACGCTGCTCAGACTTGGCATGATGTGTCGCTCCAGTTCCGCGTTGATCATTTCGCACAGGCTGTACATGAACTGCATGAGGGCGGCACCGCTGATCGTGTCCGGGAAACAGCAAGATCCAACCGTCGCCGGTGAATTTGTAGAGCTCGCAGCGGCCTTTCGGAGGCGCATGCTGCTCGGACCAGTTCATCAGCCATCGCTTGACACACGTGAGGAACGACTCGTAACGGTCAAACTTGTCGCTCAGCAGCAGGTCCTCCATGATCTGCGATGACGAGCACAAGTCGAACGCGACCACGATACGAGCGTGCTTTAGCGTGACAGGCATCGTGTTAAGCGGCGGGTCGGCGAATTGATGACGATACTCTCACGGGCGTAGGGCGTGCAATCGTGACCGTATCCCGACGCGTTAGTCTCGCCGCGCCTTTGCCCCGAAAGCCTTGAAGAATGTATAACAGAAGACGCCATCTGCCTCCGCAGTTCGGTATAAAGCGCGGATTCCTGCATCGAACGCTTCAGCGTCGACGATGCGGGCCTCGATCGCCGACTCGCGAACGCCTTCAACCATGGCGGTGAACGTCTTCCTGGTGAATCCGTCGACGAGTTCGGGCCGACTCGCATCCACATAAACCATCCGCGGCGACACGCGGACTGCTTCAAAGCCCGCAGCGGACAGGAGGGGGTAGAGGCGCCGTCCGATCATCGCGTCACCGCCGTTACGGCGCTGCAATTCCACCAGACAGTCGATCGCCCGTTGGGCGGCAGCACTCTCGGGGTGGAAATACGCCGACCCGTGGTCTCCCTCGATCACCGTGATCGTGCCGCCGGGCCTGAGAAGCTCCTTGAGCCGCAACAGCGCGTCGGATGGACGGGAGAGATGCTCGAGGAGGAAACAGACGAAGACATGGTCGAAGGATTCGGGGTCGAAAGGCAATGCGAAGACGTCCGCCTGCCGGAATTCGACGGTTCCGATGCGTGCGGCATCCAGTCGCGCCTTCGCTTCCTCGATCGAATCGGCGGAGATGTCGACCGACGTGATGCAGGCATCCGGACTGTTGCGGGCGAGAGTAATCGTCTGAGCGCCCGTTCCACATCCCGCCTCGAGCACGGTGCTGCCAGGCGGGTATGAAGTGTCCGAGTGAAGCAAGTCCACCAGGGCGTTCGCCTGGTCCTTCAGGCGCTCCCGCTCCCGCGCTTGGTAGCCGTGCACGTAGGCGTCACTCATCGGACGAGCCAGGAATCGGTTTGTTCCTATCCATAAAGCCTGAGGAAGAGGCGCGTCGCCTCCTCTGCCCGACGGTCGATTTCCCTGGCGGTCGGAGGCGGCACCGTTCCGAGCAGGACATAGACCATCCGGTCTGCCAGCAGCAGCCCTCGATAGTGCGCGACCATCGAATGAAAATCGTCGCTCGCAAGCACCTTCGTCGTGTGGGCCGAGCGCAGCAACGACTCCAGCGCAGCGTTCGCGGGCTTGTGACCTTGCTCGTTGATCGAAGCCGCGATGCCGGGCGATCGCTTGGATTCCGAGATGCCGAGCCGGAATACCGCTAGGACGTCGGGATCCATGAGCTCCTTCAATAGGATTTTCCCGTACTGGCGCAGCGCCGATTCCAGGCTCGCCAGGTCGTCCGGCGCTGGGAATCCCTCACGAAGGCGCATGCGCTGCCCGCGCCCCGCCACGCACGCGGCCAGCATCTGTTCCTTGTTTCCCACGAGCGCATAGAGCTCGCGCTTGGACACCTTCGCCCGCGTGGCGATCTCCAAGGTCGTCGCTGCGGCGAACCCATGTTCCATGAAGGTCCGCATGGCGGCCCTCAGGATCCGGTCACGGACTGCGTCCTGACCCTTCTCAAGTCGAGGCTTCGTTTTGGTCGCCATCACCCACCTCTTGACATGGTACCCATTAGTACCATATGCTTTGCATCATGGTACTCCATGGTACCGGCTTCTTCGGTGATGCGCCATAGGACAGGAGAGTGACCATGGAACTCGAACGCGGCACCGCCCTGGTGACAGGGGCATCTCGAGGAATAGGGCGCGAGCTCGCGCGGCAGCTTGCCGCGGAGGGATGCAACCTGGTGCTCGTCGGCCGCGACAGCACCGAGCTCTACGAGCTTGCCCAAGCGCTAGGTGCGCAGCACGGAGTGACGGTTCGGTGCGAGGCGATCGATCTGTCGATCCCTGGCGCCGTCGAAACGTTGTGGTCGCGCATCGCCTCGGCCTCGATCGAGGTCGACATCCTGGTGAACAACGCCGGCTCGGGCTTTTATGGAAACGTTCACGACCAGGATCCGGCCGCGCTCGAGCGCATGCTGCAGCTCAACGTCGTCGCACTCGCCACGCTCACACGCCTGGCGCTGCCGGGAATGGTATCGCGGCGCCGCGGTCGCATCCTCAACGTGGGGTCGCTGGTCGGACACCAGCCCGCCGGGCCTCGGATGGCGGCGTATTACGGTAGCAAGGCGTTCGTCGAATCCTTTTCCCGGGGCCTCGCCGCCGAGCTGAACGAAAGCGGAGTCACCGTGACGACCCTCTCGCCCGGTCCCACCGAGTCGTCGTTCGAAGAACGCTCGGGCGCCGCCCGCTCGAATATCTATCACTACCTTCCCAAGGCGGATCCGAGCAGGGTCGCCCGCGCGGGAATCGAAGGGATGAAAGCTGGAGCGGCCAGCGTGATTCCCGGCTTGCTCACGAAGCTCCTCGTGTTCGCCGGTCGGTTGTCGCCGCGATCGATCGGTGTTGCCGTCAATCGTCTCCTTCTCAAGGAGGCCAAGCAATGAATCTGCCCGTGATGCTCGAAGGGCCTGTCGCCCCCGTCTTGGCCCGCCTCGCGTGGCCGGCATATGCGACTCAACATCTGCAACGAGGTGATGCATGAATACCAACGCGATATTTGGACTCGTCATCCTGATGAACTTTCTTGCTTTGGCCATCGTCACAAAGGTATACCTGTGGCCGCGACTTCGCGTCATGCCGCGGACGGAAGCCCTTATCGCATTGGTCATTCCCCACACGTTTCGGTTTCTTGGGCTCAGCTTTCTTGTCCCCGGGGTGGTGTCCCCCTCGCTTTCGCCCGCATTCGCAATTCCAGCAGCGTATGGTGACCTGGTTGCCGCCATTCTTGCAGGCGTCGCGACATTGGCGCTTGCCGCTCGCGCATCCTGGGCCATCCCGATGGTGTGGGTGTTCAACGTGTGGGGAACACTCGACCTCTTGCGAGCAGTCTACGAAGGGCAGATCGGCGTGGGCATAGACCCTGGCTCGCTGGGAGCTGCGTTCTTCATCCCGACAGTTGTTGTCCCGCCGCTACTCGTGTTGCATGGCCTCATTTTTTGGCTGCTACTGCGGTCAAACGCGCGAGAAGTACGACTGGATTCATGGCGACACTCAACTAACTGAAGGAGACAACGATGCGATTCATGGTGATCGTGAAGGCGACCAAGGATTCCGAGGCGGGTGTCATGCCCTCGCAGAAGCTTCTGGCCGACATGGGCAAGTTCAATGAGGAGCTCGCGAACGCGGGAATCATGCTCGCCGGCGAAGGGCTGCAGCCGAGCAGCAAGGGCGCGCGCGTGGTGTTCAATGGTGCGAAACGCACCGTGGTCGACGGACCGTTCGCGGAGACCAAGGAACTGGTGGCCGGCTTCTGGCTCTGGAAGGCCAAGTCGAAGGAAGAAGCGATCGATTGGGTGAAGAAGTGCCCGAACCCGTTCGAGGGCGGCGAGTCCGTGATCGAGATCCGGCAGATCTTCGAAGCCGAGGACTTCGGTGCTGACTTCACCCCAGAGCTTCGCCAGCAGGAAGAGCGCGTGCGTGCCAAGGTCGAAGCGCGCAAGTAACCAATCCGATTGCGAAGGAACTGTCATGAGAATCGAACCGTACCTGTTCTTCAACGGCCGCGCCGAAGAGGCGATCGAGTTCTACAAGAAGGCGCTCGGCGCCGAAGTACAGATGCTCACGCGCTTCAAGGACAGCCCGGAGCCACCGCCGCCCGGCGCGGTCGCGCCCGGCTCCGAGAACAAGGTGATGCACTCGAGCCTTAAGATTGGCGAGACAGTGGTCATGATTTCCGACGGCATGGCCGACGGCAAGGTCGACTTCAAGGGCTTTTCGCTGTCGATCTCGGTGAAGAAGGAAGCCGACGTCGACCGCATCTTTGCCACGCTAGCCAAGGGCGGCTCGGTGCAGATGCCGCTCGGCAAGACGTTCTGGTCGCCGAAGTTCGGCATGCTCGCGGACAAGTACGGCGTCGGCTGGATGGTCGGCGTGGAATCGTGAACGCCACGGTGATCCCCCGCCCTCCCCCCGCTCGACCTCGCCGCGCTGCCATGAAGCTCCAATCGATCGGCTGGATTCGATCGACGCTACGCGACGTCGCCGCCGCGCCGAAGCAAGGCTCCGAGGGCGCGCCGGACGCGTGGCTCGAAGTCGACGCGACGTTCGCGCGCACTCGCCGGATTGAAAGCCGGCGATGAGATCGTCGTGATCACGTGGCTGCATCTCGCCGGACGCAACACGCTCGAGGTCCATCCACACGACGATCCGCAATACGCCGACCGGCGTCTTCGCGACGCGCTCTCAGGACCCGCCGAATCCGCTGAGGTTGCATCGCGTGAGCCTGCGCGAGATTTCCGGGACGCGCCTGCGCGTGGGTCCGATCGAGGCGGTGGACGGCATCCCGGTGGTTGACATCAAGCGGCCGGCATAATCCTCGTGACCGGCGCCACGGGCCATGGCGGCGGCGCCGTCTCGGCGCTCGCGGAGATTTTGAGATCGCTCTTTAGTTCAGGTCTTGAGCCGGTAGCCGGTTTTGAACATCCAGGCGACGGTCGCGAGCGACACCGCCATGAACAGCACGGTCATTGCCAGGCTGACCGCCACGCTCACGTCAGCGATTCCGTAAAAGCTCCAGCGAAAACCGCTGATCAAGTAGACGACCGGGTTGAACAACGTTACCTTCTGCCAGAATGGCGGCAGCATGTCGATCGAATAGAAGCTGCCGCCCAAAAACGCGAGTGGCGTGACGATGAGCAGCGGCACGAGCTGCAGCTTCTCGAAGCCGTCGGCCCAGATGCCGATGATGAATCCCAGCAGGCTGAACGTGACTGCGGTCAGCAGCAGGAACAGGAGCATCCAAGCGGGATGGGTCACCTGCAACGGCACGAACAGTCCCGCCGTCGCGAGAATGATGACGCCGAGGATGATCGACTTCGTCGCCGCCGCCCCAACGTAGCTCACGACGATTTCGAGATACGAAATGGGCGCCGACAGGAGCTCGTAGATCGTTCCCGTGAACCGCGGAAAGTAGATGCCGAACGACGCGTTGGCGATGCTCTGCGTCAGCAGCGACAGCATGATCAGTCCAGGCACGATGAAAGCGCCGTAGCTGATTCCACCGATCTCCTGGATGCGCCCACCGATAGCCGCGCCGAAGACGACGAAATACAGCGACGTCGAGATCACCGGCGAAATGATGCTCTGCATCAGCGTCCGCCGGGTCCGTGCCATTTCGAACGTGTAGATCGCCCGCACCGCGTACAGATTCATTGGCCTTCCCTCACCAGACTCACGAAGATGTCCTCGAGCGAGCTTTGCGTCGTCTGCAGGTCCTTGAAGCCGATCCCTTCCTCGCCCAGGTCCCTGAGGAGCGCGTCAATGCCGGCACGCTGGCCCCGCGCGTCGTACGTGTAGATCAGTTCGCTCCCGTTGCCCGTGAGCTCGAGCTGATAGCCGTCGAGGCGCGACGGAATACGCTCGAGCGCGGCCTGAAGCTGGAGCATCAGCTGTTTCTTGCCGAGCTTGCGCATTAGCTCGATCTTGTCCTCGACCAGGATGATCTCGCCCTTGCTGATGACGCCGACGCGATCGGCCATTTCCTCGGCCTCGTCGATGTAATGCGTCGTGAGGATGATTGTCACGCCGGCTTCTTTCAGCGATCGCACCAGGTTCCACATGTCGCGCCGCAACTCGACGTCGACCCCCGCAGTGGGCTCGTCGAGAAAAAGGATTTGCGGCTCGTGCGATAACGCCTTGGCGATCAGCAGCCGACGCTTCATGCCGCCTGACAGCGTCATGATCCGGTTGTCCTTCTTGTCCCACAGCGACAGGTCCTTCAGCACCTTTTTGATGTACGCCGAATCGGGCGGTTTACCGAAAAGCCCGCGGCTGTAGGACACGGTCGCCCACACAGATTCGAAGGCGTCGGTCGTAAGCTCCTGCGGCACGAGACCGATCATCGAGCGGACAAGCCGATACTTGGCGCGGATATCGTGACCCTCGACGAGAACGCTACCGGCGGTGGGATTGACGATGCCGCAGATGATGCTGATGAGCGTCGTCTTCCCCGCGCCGTTCGGCCCGAGCAGGCCGAAGATTTCTCCGCGCCGGACGCTCAGATTGACGTTCTTCAACGCCTCGAATCCGGACGCATAGGTCTTCGACAGGTTCGATACGGAGATGGTCGGCTGCATTGGACGCGACGATAGCAGATGCAATACCTGCAGTTGGTGTTGCGATTGACCCCGCTGCACGCCAGCGTTGCGACGCTGCCGTGGGCTGTCGCTTTCGCGGTGGGTTCGCTCGTTACGCCGCGCCTCACGCGCCGCTGGTCTCCGGTCTCGATCCTGGTATGGGGACTCGTGCTGTCGGCGCTGAGCTTCGCACTGCTGACCCTGGTCGACCGGCGCGCTCGGCATCGCAGGTTTCGGCAGCCTGGGGAGGCCCCGTATCGGTCTACGCTCGCCGATGCGCTGCCGGCCTCGATTCCGCCGGCCACGGCCGCTGAATCGATGGCCACCCTCGATGGCAGCCGCTGCTACGCTGCCCGACCCAGTGCGCATTCCGCGAGGTCGCCGACCCGCTTGCGCAGAGCGGCACATTGGGCGAGCAAAGGCACGCATTCTGCGCGGTGGGATCGCCCGCTCGTATTCGGAGAGGGTGCGCTAGCGGCGGTCCGTCTCACTTCGCGTGGGCCGCGACACCCATTTACGACGTCGACCACAAACGTCGGCTTCGATGCAATGTCGGGGCCCGTGACGCGAAGGTCAGGCCGCCAGCGTTCGATGTCCTTCGGCGCGTATCCCCAATGCTGCTTCGCGGTCAGTGCCAACGCTGCTAGCGCCGCTGCTTCCGATTCATCGGCACGGCGAATGGCGCGGTTCGGTCGAACGCGTCGTAGACATTTTGAGGCATACCTTCACCCATGACCTTGAAGTCAGCGTTTTTATTACCTAGGATGATTGCAAGGACGATCTCAAGAGAGTATCGCAACGACTACGAGCGACGGCCCGCGATGAATCCCTAAGGGAGCGGGGCCAAGCGCAATTTGCTTCGAAGCAACTGATGCAGAAGACGATTCGCCCACGGCAGAGCGCGGACCACAATATACCCACGTTAGTGCATGCTATCGCCGCAAGCCAATGTAGATTGGCTCCCCGACCAGGGCTCGAACCCGGGACCTGCGGATTAACAGTCTCACGCGATCGCCGCGCAATCAATCACTTACCGTGGAACATGGTTCGCAATTCGGCGGCGGACCTGCGCGGTAACCTGATTCGTCACGATGCGGGAACGCGATTGCGGACCGCGATCAAGACATCCGCTTGTGCCGCTTTTGCAACATCGCGACAAGCTTGGCGCCCTGCTCCTTCGTGAAGGCCAAGCCGTTCAGCGACGCTGACTGGGGTTCAGGTCCTTCCCGGGCGGCTACCACAGCTTTGGCACCGCGGCGAATAACCGCGGCCAGGTGGTTGGCTGGGCCGAGAATGGGACCGTTCTCCTATCCGCTGTTGAAAAGCAGCTGGTCGGAGATTCCAACCGGTCAACCGTTGCACCGAATAGCGCGTTGGATGCCACCAGAGAGTGCGATGGAATTCGCGTCCATGGTCCACAGTTACGTAGATGGGCAGCCCTGCCCTTGTTTCTAACCGGCGCATCGCCCGAAATATTGCAGCGCATCAGCGAGGCAGCGAAGGCGCCCCCTCCCGACCGGCGCCCGCCATCGCGATCGACTTGAACGGATCCGCCGGAGCCCGGCACCGCTCCGGAGAGCGCCGTACTGGCGCCCTCAACGCTCTATCTCCCCCGATCGGTGTTGCGACGATCGAACCGTTCCTGCCCGCGTATTGCAGCGATCGGGGGCCTTCGGTGTCGACGCACGTAGCCCGCCGGTCCGGCGATTGGCACGCCTTATGCAGGAAGCATGTCGAGCGTCAGAGGATCGGCAGTCCGGCGAGCGATGCGGGCAAAGGTTCGTTTGTGCCCGAAGGCCGGATCCGACCGCCATGGCCACGCCCTTTTTCAGTGGCCGGCGAGCGTCGCGTGCTTCGCAAAAGTCGAAAGAAGGCAAGCCGCTCCGTATGCCGGGAGCGGAATCGAATGGCCCTTACTTTCGGCATTGGGTTGCACCGCCTCATGGAAGGAAGACGATGACGACGCTACTGGAAGAGTTCCGATCGAATTATTCGGCCAGGCAAGACGAGGAACTGGGTCTCGAGGAGTACCTCGAGCTGTGCAAGCGGGAACCGGCGGCGTATGCCTCGCCGGCCGAGCGCATGCTCGCCGGAATCGGCGAGCCGGAGCTCGTTGACACCCGCAACGATCCCCGCCTTGGCCGGATTTTCGGGAACCGCGTCATCCGTCGCTACCCGGCGTTCAGCGAGTTTTACGGAATGGAGGACGCGATCGACCAGATCGTCGCGTTCTTCAAGCACGCGGCGCAGGGGCTCGAGGAGAAGAAACAGATCCTGTATCTGCTGGGACCCGTTGGCGGCGGCAAGTCATCGATCGCCGAGCGGCTCAAAGCGGTGATGGAAGCTTGCCCCATCTACGCGATCAAGGGGTCGCCGGTCAACGAATCGCCGCTGGGCCTGTTCTCCACGGAGCGCTTCGGCGCCGTTCTCGAGGCCGATTACGGCATCCCGCGGCGGTATCTCAGCGGCATCATGTCGCCGTGGGCGATCAAGCGCCTGCAGGAATTCGGCGGTGATCTGTCGCAGTTCCGGGTCGTGCGTATCAACCCATCGGTACTGCGCCAGGTCGCGATCACCAAGACCGAGCCCGGCGACGAAAACAACCAGGACATCTCGTCACTGGTCGGCAAGGTCGACATCCGCCAGCTCGAGCATCTTCCGCAGAATGATCCGGACGCCTACAGCTATTCGGGCGGCCTGTGCCTGGCGAACCAGGGGCTGCTCGAATTCGTCGAGATGTTCAAGGCGCCGATCAAGATGCTGCACCCGTTGCTGACCGCGACGCAGGAAGGCAACTTCAAGGGTACCGAAGGCTTTTCCGCGATCCCGTTCAACGGCCTCATCGTGGCGCACTCGAACGAATCCGAGTGGCACAGCTTCCGCAACAACAAGAATAACGAGGCGTTCCTCGACCGGATCTACATCGTCAAGGTGCCGTACTGCATCCGGGTATCCGAGGAAGTTAAGATCTACGCCAAGCTGCTGGCGAACTCGTCACTGGCCAAAGCGCCTTGCGCGCCGGGTACGCTGGAGATGATGGCCCAGTTCTCGGTGCTGACGCGCCTCAAGGAGCCCGAGAACTCGAGCATCCATTCGAAGATGCGGGTGTACGACGGCGAGACGCTGAAGGACGTCGATCCGAAGGCCAAGACATTGCAGGAGTATCGCGACTACGGCGGCCCGGACGAGGGCATGACGGGACTGTCGACGCGCTTCGCCTACAAGATCCTGTCGGCGGTGTTCAACCACGACCAGACCGAGATCGCCGCCAACCCGGTGCATCTGATGTACGTGCTCGAGCAGCGGCTGGCGCGCGAGGATCTGCCCGACGAGACGCGGCGTCGCTGCATCGAACACGTCAAGGGCTATCTGGCGCCGCGCTACGCCGAGTTGATCGGCAAGGAGATCCAGACCGCCTATCTCGAGTCGTACGCCGAGTACGGACAGAACATCTTCGACCGCTATGTCACCTTCGCTGACTGCTGGATCCAGGAAGAGGACTACCGCGATCGCGAAACCGGAGAAAGCTTCGACCGGGCCGCCCTCAACGCGGAACTGGAGAAAATCGAAAAGCCGGCGGGCATAGCTAATCCCAAGGACTTCCGCAACGAGATCGTCAACTTCGTGCTCCGGGCGCGGGCCAACAACAATGGCCGCAATCCGGCCTGGAGCAGCTACGAGAAGCTGCGCGAGGTGATCGAGAAGAAGATGTTCTCCAACACCGAGGATCTGCTGCCGGTGATCTCGTTCAACGCGAAGGCCTCGGCCGACGACCGCGAGAAACACCAGAACTTCGTCGCCCGCATGGTGGCCAAGGGCTACACCGAGAAGCAGGTGCGCCTGCTGGCGGAGTGGTACCTGCGCGTGCACAAGTCGTCGTGACCGGACCTTAGACGACGATCGAGACCAAGCGATGCTCCACCTGATCGACCGTCGTCCGAACGGCCGCGGCAAGAGTGCGGTCAATCGCGAGCGCTTCCTGCGCCGCTACAAGACGCAGATCCAGGAGGCGGTGAAGAAGATGGTCGGCGAGCGGCATCTCGCCGACATGGAGCGCGGCGGCGAAGTTCGCGTGCCGAGGAAGGATATCTCCGAGCCGTCGTTCGGGTTCGGTCGGGGTGGCGACCGCGAATTCGTGTTGCCGGGCAACCGCGACTATGTCGCCGGGGATCGTATCCCACGGCCCGATGGCTCGAGCGGTTCTGGCGGTGACGGCAACGGCAGCGGCGGGGGCGACAGCGAGGATGAGTTCGTATTCTCGCTGTCGCGCGAAGAATTCATGCAGATATTCTTCGACGACCTCGAGCTGCCCCATCTGGAGCGCACGGTGTTGGGCCGCACCGACCGGCGCACGAGCGTACGCGCCGGCTTCACGAAGACAGGCGTGCCCGCCAACCTCGCGATAATCCGCACATTGACGCAGTCGCTCGCGCGCCGGATCGCGCTCAGCGGTGGTCTGAGGCGCGAGACGCAGGCGATCGAGGCGGCTTTCACGATGGCGCTCGCGGTCGGACAAGCCGACCAAGCCGCGCTGTTGCACGCCGAGCTCGAGCGCCTCGACCGGCGGCGTCAGGGACTGCCGTTTCTGGATGACCTTGACCTGCGCTATCGCAATCGCGTCTGGCGACCAGAGCCGATCGCGCGGGCCGCGATGTTCTGCCTGATGGACGTCTCGGCGTCGATGGACGAGGACAAGAAGGACCTCGCCAAACGCTTTTTCACCTTGCTGTATCTCTTTCTCACCCGCAAGTACGGCGAGGTGGACTTGATCTTCATTCGCCATACGGAGGACGCAGAGGAAGTCGACGAGGACACCTTCTTCCACGACACGCGTTCGGGCGGCACGGTGGTCTACTCCGCGCTGGAGCTCGCGGACAAGATACGCGGCGAGCGCTACGCGAACGGCTGGAACGTCTATGCGGCGCAGGCCTCCGACGGCGACGCCTTCGGCGCAGATCCGGCGCGCAGTGCGCGGTTTCTCCGCGAGCGCCTCCTGCCGGCTACCCGCTACTACACCTACCTCGAGTTGGCCGCCGCGCAGGAGCAGGACCAGACGTCGACGCTGTGGGCCGAATACGAGCGAGTCGCCGAAGCGACGGGCAACTTCGCGTTGCGCCGCGCCACCGAGCGCGAGCAGATCTATCCGGTGCTGCGCGACTTGTTCCGCAAGGAGTCACAATGAGCCCGATTTCGCGTGGCGCCGACTGGGACATCGACCTGCTCGAGCGGTACGACGCCGCGATCGCGCAAGTGGCCGCCGAGTACGGGCTCGACACATATCCGAATCAGATCGAAATCATCACGTCGGAGCAGATGCTGGACGCCTACGCGACCAGTGGTCTGCCCGTCGGCTATCCGCATTGGTCCTACGGCAAGGAGTTCATCCGTAACGAGCAGGGCTACCGGCGCGGGATGCAGGCGCTCGCGTACGAAATCGTCATCAACGCCAACCCCTGCATCGCGTACCTGATGGAAGAGAACACGATGGCGATGCAGGCGCTGGTGATTGCGCACGCGTGCTACGGCCACAACTCCTTCTTCAAGGGCAATCATCTGTTCCGGCAGTGGACCGCGGCGGACGGGATCCTCGACTACCTGGTCTTCGCCCGAGGCTACGTGATGGAATGCGAGGAGCGACACGGTGCGGCGGCGGTCGAAGAAGTGCTCGACGCCTGCCATGCGCTGATGTCGCACGGTGTAGATCGCTATCGGCGCCCGGCGGCGCTCACGCTGAAGGCCGAGACCGCTCGGCTGGCCGAGCGCGAGGCCCACCGCGAGCGGCAATTCAACGACCTGTGGCGCACGGTGCCCGAAGCCCCGACCGAATTGGAGGCGGGGTCGGACAAGCGCTTTCCGGCTGAACCGCAGGAGAACATCCTCTATTTTGTCGAGAAGCACTCGCCCAAGCTCGAGCCTTGGCAGCGCGAACTGGTGCGCATCGTGCGCAAGCTCGCGCAATATTTCTACCCCCAGGCGCAGACCAAGGTGATGAACGAGGGCTGGGCGACATTCTGGCACTACACGATCCTGAACCGCCTGCACGAGCAAGGCCTGGTCGATGATGGATTCATGGTCGAATTCCTGAAGAGCCACACCAACGTCATCGGTCAGCCGGCATTTGATTCGAATGCCTACAGCGGGCTCAATCCCTATGCGCTGGGTTTCGCGATGTACACTGATTTGCGGCGCATCTGCGAGACGCCCGACGCCGAGGACCGCGAATGGTTTCCGCAGCTAGCCGGCAGCGACTGGCGCGTTGCGCTCGACTTCGCGATGCGCAACTTCAAGGACGAATCCTTCATTGCCCAGTACTTGTCGCCACGGCTCATGCGCCAGTTCCACCTGTTTGCCGTGGCGGATCACGCCAGCGAGGATGCGCTCCTGGTCGACAGCATCCACGACGAGCACGGCTACCGGCGCGTGCGCAAGCTGCTCGCGCAGCAGCACGCCCAGGAGATTCGTGTTCCCGACGTGCAGGTCGTGCGCTTCGACCGCGATGGCGATCGTTCGCTGACGTTGCGTCATCTGCGCCGTCGCGGTCGGCCCCTGACCGAGGCAACGGGCGAGGTCGTCGCGCATTTGCGCCGATTGTGGGGCTTCGCCGTACGGCTGGAAACGTGGGAAAACGACGCCTGCGTCGGGGACGTCGTCGAGTGCCCGGCCTAAGCGCTGACCACTCGGTTCAGCAGGCAGCTTTCACCGGCGTCAACGGCGAGCAACGCAGGATCCGGCGGCTCGCACGCGTGCCGAGATCGCGCCCGAGCGGATCGCTCGCCGTGCCGAAGTTGCCGAAGATCGCCGTCGGCGGCGGCGCGCCGGCGAACGGATCCGGCGTGTCGACCGTATAGAACACCTTCGCGTCGCCGAGCGAGAACGACTGCAGCGACAAGTGATCGCTCGGAAAGAGCTCGACCGCGATCACCGACAGCGACGCGTCGGCCGGCAACGCGAGATCGGCGAGCTTCGACTCGATATCGATCTCGTCGAACTGGGCGACGCCGACGACGTCGCGCGTCTGCGGAACCGTGGGCTTGCCATCGGCGTCGATCCGGATTTGAGGAACCGCCGGCGCGCGCGCGATCAGCACGTTGCGCCGCGTGACGCCGTCGGCCTGCGTCACCTGCGCATAGAGAAGTGCCCAAATGCGCGTGCGCGGGTCGTTCGCGCCCGCCGGATCGGTGAGACGCTTGTCGCCGAACACCGCGGTCGCATGCGGCGCGGTGACGACGATGGTCCGCGGCGCCGTCTCCGCCGCACGAAAGCGGAACGGATTGCACGCCATGCCCGGCGCCGGATGCTGGACACCGTTGACGATCAGCGGCCGTCCATAGCGCGCCTGCGCCGTCGACCAGATCAGCTTGTGTCCAATGCGCAGTTCGTACGTCCAAAAGCCGAACAGCTCCGGCGCGTCGGGGTCGACTCCCGGCGGCAACGGCGCAATGAAGTGCCGCGATTTCGCGGGCGCTGGCGGCGCCAGCGACGCTTCCATCTCGATCATCGCGTCGAGTCCCGAGCTGTCTTCCGCTTGTCCCGGCACAATCACCCGCATCGGCTCCGGATCGATCGCAAGCGGCGGGGCTGCGGGTGGATTGGGCAGCATCGACTCGACGATGTCGAACCACGTCGTCGGACCGATCGGAATCGCGGGCGCAGGCACGAGCAGATGCGTGATGGCGCCCGACAGCAACGGATCGGGACCGTAGCCAACGATGCGCGCAAACAGCAGATCGTTGTCATCTTCGATCGGCTCCTCGAATTCGAACCACAGCACCCTTTGTCGCGCAGTAGTCGAAGCATACGCATCGTCGCGCTGATACGGAGACAGCGCGATGCCGGCTGACACGAGCTTTGGGGTCTGTCGAGGCGCCACCGCGACCGGCAGCCGGATCGCCAGATCCCGGGCGACCGCGTCGTTCGCCGCTTGCGCAAGATCGCGAAGCTGCGGCTCGATCCGCCACTCCGGTGTTTTCAGCGTGGGCAACTTGCCCTTGTCGGGCTGCGGATCGACGGCGTCGAAGAACACGATCCGCGTGGTCGCGCGACGATCGATGCCCGGTACGTCGGGTCCCTGCAGCGCGATGCCCGATACGGTGAACGGAAGCGCGATCGTGCCGACGTTGGCGAACGCACCTACGGGCGCATCGCGCCTGCTGACGACGAGGCCGACGTCGCTCACGCCATCCCATGTCCAGTCGCGCGCGACATCGAGACGGATGCACGCGATCCAGTGTCCCAGCAGCTCGTTGCTCGATGCGAACGTGATCGAGCTCGAATCGCTGGCCAGCGAGTGCCGCAGCGCAGCCGATGCGCCGAACACGACGCGCTGTCCGGGCTTCTGCCGTCAACCTCAGCCCGTCGCACGCGAGATCGAGCTGATCGGCAAGCCGGTTCGCGATGTCCGCCGCCGGTTGCAGCATGATCGCATTCAATGCGATCTGATCGGCTTGGGGGACGAAGAAATTCGCTTCGCTTTGCGCGCTCGCGCGTGTCGCGACATCGACGACGAGTCCCTCGCGCACGGCGGCGCTGCCGAAATAGTCCGGCTTGTCGGCGCAGTGCGCGGCGAGGCGGATGCGGACGTCGCGTGCTCGCGGCACCGGAAGGTCAGTCGCGCCCGCCGCTGGCGGTGCGAGCGCCGCAATGTCCGCGACGTCGGCGTAGTCCAAGGTTAGCGTTAAGGGCGTGCCGGGAACGAGCACGTTGTTCGGGTCGAAGACCGGCAATGCGATGTCGACTGTGTAGAGCTTGCGGAATTCGCCGTCGCGAAGCGTCGCTGGATCGGGGCCCGGATCGTGCGCCGGCGCGCGCACCTCGACCGTCACGCGGACGTGCGTGACGTCGGGGTCGTTCACGCCGACCGCATCGCCGGCAGCGCGCGCCGCATCGGCATTCGCGATCACCTGTGCGATGACCGCAGGATCGTCGATGCCGGCGAACACCATTTCGGGATAGCCGATCAACGGCCGCCAGACATCGATCGACGTCACGGTCTGCACGGCGGGATTGCCCTTGCCGGGTTCGGGCCGCGGGATGTTCGTTGCAAGTCGCAGGGCTTTCGGCTGCACGTGGCGCACGAAGCGCGTGGTGGCGCTCGGATGCGGCGCCGGGTTGATCGGATCATCGTCGATCGTCGGACCGCCGCCGGTAAGATCGGCGAAGCGGCAACGGAATTCGTATCGACCGCCGTAACGCAAACGGATGCCGGTCGGCGGCGCACCGTAGAGCGGCGGCGCCGACGGAAAGCGGGTTTCCTTTCGCGTCGTTCGGCTTCGTACCCGCAAGCTGAAACAGCGTCGTGTCGTTCACGACGAGCGAGCGGTCCTGCCAGCGCGTGAAATGCTGCGGCAGCCACGCGGCGCCGTCGGTCGCGTGCTGGCTCATCGCAGGCGACGGCTCGACGGCGAGCTCGTCGTCGAAGTTGCCGGTGAAGAGCGCGGCATCGGGCGGCGGCGGAAACACGATCGGCGCCTTCGCACCCGCCGCGTCGGTCGAGAAGGCGCGGCAAAGCGATTCCCAGTCGGCATGCGCCGGATCGTCCGGCATGCGCACGTCGACGCGATAACCTGACACGCCAAGCGGCGCTTCGACCGCCTTCACCGTCGGATCGATGCGGGTGCGAAGCGCATCGATCTGCCGGTTGAACCATGTCGTGACCTGCTCGTCGTCCCATCCGAGGTCAACCCCGGCGTCGGTCGCCGGCGGCAGCATGTCGTGGCTGCTCGTCGCTGCGTCGACGGTGAGCGCCTGCGCCGCGTGCACGATCTTGCGAAGCCGTCGTCGTAGCCGCGCGGCCTCGGACAGCGCGGTGCCGTAATCGCCCGCGGCGGTCAATCCGACCGGCAGCAACACGGCGCCAAACAGCCTCCGCGACGGAACGCCGTCAAGCGACGGAATGCGTGCTCCGTAGCGCCGAACGGTGTCGGGCAGCGTCGGCACGATGGCGCCGGCGGGATCGAGCTCGACGTAGACCCAACCGCCTGCTGCAAGCAGCGTGGCGTCGACGACCGGAATCGTCACGTCGTACAGCAATCCGAGCGCCCGCGCGAGCAGCGGCTGGCGAAGCGCGAAGCTCAGCACGGCGCCCCAGGTAATCGTCTCCGGCGGCTTTTCATCTTCGCTCGCGCCGCCAATGACGTTGCGAAGCGAGCAGCCGAACGAATTGTCGGTCGTCGTTCCCGGCGCCGGGCGCTCGAACGCGAACGCATCGGTGTAGCTCTTCGGCAATTGCTTTCGAATGCCGATCTTCGCGAGTCGTGCGCGCGCCGCTCGGCGTTGGTCTTCGGTGGCGCGATCGGAAACCTAGCGCCGATCGCGTTGAACAGCGCGAGCGCGTTCGCCGGTGGCGTCGCCGTGAACGGAAAACGGTACCGCCCCCGGCGTCGATGCCGGATCTGGGTCCGAGCAACGAGTCGAGGCCGGGCAACACCATCGCACGTAGCGGCCACGACGTTCCGGCGAACGCGGGCAAACCGACCGCCAGGCACCGGAGCGATCGTCGGATCACCGGTCGGCAACATCAGCACGCGCGCTTCGATCGCGGCGCCGGTCCAGCGTTGCGGGAACGCGAGAAGCGAAAGTCGAGTGTCGGCGAGGGCCATGACGGGCTCTCCTACAGCGGAATCGGAATCGCGGGGAGTCGAGATGTCCTGCCGGAACTGCCAATAACCTTCCCAGTCGACATCGACCACCCAGCACACGCTCAGATGGATGCCCGCCGAGACCGACGCGATCAAGTCTGATCGTCAGCGACGGAATCTCCGTCGGCGGGAATGGACGGCGGCAGGAACGGCGATGGCAGCGTGAACAGCTGCGGCGGCGGAATGATGCCCAGCCCGCCGCGAGCGTGATCGTCGCGCTGGCCAGACCTTGAAGCACGTCGACGCTGGCGCGGCCCGAAAGGATGCCCATGATTTCGAACGGATCGGGATCCGTGTTGAGCTGGACCGCAAGTGCGATGCTCGCGCTGCCCGATGCGATGCCGAGGTCGATGCAAGCCCGACGCCCAAGCCCGCCCTGCACCAGGACGTCGAGGCCCTTGCTTGCCGATCGCGACCTGCACGCAGCCCGTTCCGGCGAGCGGCGAGACGATCCAGCGGAACGGATTTTGCGGGCTGCCCAGACCGGCGACGAAGCGCACGTCGAACGGCGAAAGCGCGACGTCGAATCCCATGTCGACGGCGATGTCGGTGATCTGCCCGGTCCCGAGCGGCAGGCGTCGGCAACGCGAACGCATTGCGAACCGTCAGATGTCCCTGCGAGAAACCGACCTTGAGACCGGCGCCGCGCCGCCCGGCAGAAAGCGCGCGACCTGCTGGATGTTGGTGAAGATCGACTGCAGCGCGCCGAGGATGCCTTCGTAGCGAACGTTGACATTGGCCACCGTCGGTGCGCTGTGCGCATCCGCCTTGACGTCGGCGAAGATGCTGATCAGCGGCGACTTGTTGTAGCGAACCGCGAAGCAGACGCGCGTCAGCAGCAGCGTCCAGCGGACCGCTGCCGCGGGATCGACGGTGACGGTGGCCATCGTGGCGCTCGGGCCGGTCTTCGTCCGGCAGGACATTGGTCTCGTGCTCGTCGTGATACTCGATCACCACCTGGATGGCGCCGAGGTCGGCCAGCAGCGACTTCCTTGTCGGTACCGCCGCCGATCGGAAACGTCTCGGTGAAGCCCGAGTCGCCGCCACTCGCCGAGAGCGCCTTCAGAGTTCTTGAAATCGAAGGCATTGCTCAATCCCGGAAAAATTCCGGCGGCGCACTGAGCAGCGCACCCATGTCGGCGAGCTTGGGCGGCTTGGGCAGCGTGATCGGATCGGCCGCTGTTGTTCACGCGCGGCCGCTCGAAGTACACCTTCTGCGCGCCGAGCGATTGCACCAGGCCGTAGCGCGTCGCGGGGTTGGCCGCGTCGTCGAGCCTCAGGATGTCTGCCTGATCGGCCAGGTGCCAGCGATCGGATCCCGGTGTCGGCGCAGTGGGGCGCACGACCGGTACCGGAAACGACGGAGCGAGCGCGGTCGGCGCGGGCTCGCGCGGCACCGATGCGCGACAGACTCCACGCGCCGTCGCGCGGCAGCGACCGGCGAGCCGCAGGACGGCGGCGACGAGACGCGGCACGCGGCGTCGTCGGCGCAGCGTCACGTCCACGCTCGATCGCGCGCGACCACGAGCGCCGGCTTGGCGTCGCGTGCCGCCGAGCGAAACGCTGCAATCGATCGGCGCCCGCGCGGGACCCGCGTCACGGCAAGCAGTCCGAACACATCGTCGCGCTCGCCGACGCGACTCGCGTGAACGATCGAGCCATCCTTCGGATATTCCTTCGTCTTGGAATCGTACTTGGGCCCGTCGATCTGTATCCAGCCCGGTGATGCCTCGGCTCGGCACGCGGCCCGCTGACGAGCCGCCTTCGACATTGAGGCGCGGCTCCGGATTGTGCGGGTGCGACGAACACGACGTCGGCGTCGAAGTGCACGGCCTGCCAGATGACGGCGTTCGGCGCCGCCGGCGGGCGGCAGCGGAAACTGCGCGCCGTCGAGCGGATGTTGCGCACGTTGACGAGCGCCTCGATCGCGCCTGGGTGACGGTCGGCGGCCGCGAACGCAGCCTGCTGGAACTGAGGCAGCAGCGCACTCGGATCGCCGGCATACGCGAAGCGCCCGTCGCTGCTGGCGACCCAACCGCTGTCCTCGCGCAGGATCCAGCCGCCGCGCTGGCGATCCATCGTGATCGTGCGCACGACCTGAATCCACCATGGATGCAGCACGCTCTGCATCTGGATCACTTCGTGTGCGGTGCGGCCGACGTACACATCGAAGCGTGCCTCGATGATCGCCGGACCGACGGCCTCGGGTCGCGCCAGTCGGAACGCATGCTCGCGCCGTATCCCGAAAGCTCGTAGCGACGGACCGGAACACTCGATCCGAAGCTGCCAAAGTCCTCTCCGAACGCCGTGTGGATGTTCTCGCTCAGCACGCCCTTCGCGTAGTCGGTTTCGGCGACGAGCTCGACCCAGCCGGGCAACGGCCGGTCGCGGCTGTCCGGAATCGTGTTCGGTGGGCCCGCGATGGTGAGCTGCGTGCCGCCAGCGACGCCGTGCGCAGAATTCCGGCTGATTGAAGAACATCGCGTTGCCGTCGCCGATGAACGTCGACTTGCGGCTCGTCCGATGCTGCCGCGCGAGTCGAGATGGGCGATCAGACCGAAGGGCAGCGGAAGCGTCGCGGTGAAATGGCGACGCGGTGGACCTCGTCGTTGTACGTCGCAGATCAGCGGCATCGGCTCGATCGGCCCGACGATCGGTCGAGACGGCGGACAGAGTCGCGATGCCGCCGTCGTGCGGAGGTGGCGGCAGCGGTGGATCGCCGCCGCTCGGTCCGCTCGTAAACATCGGCTCCCACGAAATCGGCGGCAGCGTAACGACCGCGACATCGCTCGCGGGCGAACAACCGATAGACCCTGCAGCGCGACGGCACTGCGAAGCGACCGGAATCGCGACGCCGAACTGGTCGGCATTACTCGACACATCGAGCAGCACAATGTTCGCCCCCGTTCGCGCGCCTGCTGCGTTGGCCATCAAGCGGCCGCTGCCTGCCCGGATCGGCGCGCGAATATCGTAGCATCTGCGCCCCGAACGCAGAAGCCGAGCATCTGCGTCCGGCGGAGCAGACCACGTCACGGCGGCGTGGCCAACCGGCGTCGACGTCCTGGCGACGTTCGTAAGTCGAAGTTCGCCGCGTAGGGGTCAGGCAGAGTCGGAACCACGCACGGTACGGCGCGAACATCGTAGCGCCACCGTTTTTCACATTGGTCGCCTCCAGCGTGCCGCCAACGATCAGCCACACCGGCGGGCGCACTTGATCAACGCATTCTCGAGCGCGAAGCGATGTGCGGTGCGCGACAAGCGCCGGATCGAGCGCGACCATCCCGTGGTCGTGTTCGCGGGCAACTCGGTTCGCACGAACCAGCCGATCGGCAACGCGAGTGGGAACACGACCGCCATCGGCGACGACGGGCCGGTCGAAATGGCCCACGTCCTGCCCATGAACACGACGGACTCGCTGCCGGGCTGGTCCAGGTAGAACACCGTGGAGCCGGCAATGCTCGTCACGGCGACGCTCGACTGGCGAACGGAACCGAGCCGGTTTCGTCCCACAGGCGCAGTTGCTGGACGACTTCGGACGCCAAGACCGTGGCCCAGAGCGCAATCGAGCCAGGAGCGATGCCGAGGACGGCATGCGGCACCAGCGCGCGCTTTGCCCAGTCCCTTCCATTGCACGCGCAACGCGCCGGTGAGAGCGAGCCACAGAATGCCTGCGCTCGCCGCTTCGCCTAGCGCCTTCGGATTAGTTACCACGGTGAACAAGCCCAGCCGCTTCGATCCATTGGCGGACTGCCGTCGAGGGTCATCGTAGGTCGAGCGTACCTTCGCGAACGAAGCGATCGCGATGCCGCATAAGGAACGACGATCGAGCGCGACGCCTCGTCGTAAACAGCGGCGCGTCGTTCGAGCGCATGAACGCGACGGCGGTATCGAACGCCGTGCGCTCGCGTCGGCGACGTCGATCGCGGGCGCGCCCGACGACGAACGGAACGTCGCCATTGCGGGAGCGTGACGCTGGCGTGACGGCGTCCGCCCCCGGATTCGATCCCGGCGCGGGCTTCGGTGGCGGATCGAGCTTCAATGAAGCTTCGCCTGCCATGCGCCGACGAGCGTGATCACGTTCGCGGTCGCGCTGCCGACGCCCGTAAGGTCCAGCGTGCCGCCGCGCACGCGCACGCCGACGAACTCGTTGTCCGGGCGTCCTTTGACGAGCGCGTTGGACGCGATCCACACGCTGCCTGCCGCGATCGACCGGCGCCCACCCGGACGCACGGACCGTCTCAGCGCGACGCGTGCGATCACGCGTGGTGTCGGCGCGATGCCGATCCGCGCGACGATCGTCACCAGCTGCGGCAGCGGGAACGTGTCGATCCAGAAGCGCACGCCCGCCGCGTTCACGAACGGCCCGCGGCTCGCGCCGGGTTGCATCGCGCGTCGCCACGCGGGCGCAAGCGGATCGGCTGCCGCGATCGGCGTCGTGCGCACGTTGACCAACATGCGCGTCGTCGCGTTCGGCGCGAGAACCTCATCCGCCCCGTGTGCGAGGACACCGAGACGCGCAGCGAGGTCCGTTCGTCCCGTGGCCGCGAGCGTCTGCGCGACGCTCTGCGTACCAAGCGCGGTCGCCTGCGGGCCGCCGATCGCGGAGGCGACCGACTGTCCGGCAGCAACGCTAGCATGCAGATCGGAAAGCGCGCGATCGAGCTCGTGCTTCGACGTGTCACTGTCGGCGCGCAGTCCGAGCAGCGCGGCGATCGAGTGAACGTCGTTCATGACCCTCGTCCCGTTACAGACTACGTCGATCGCGCGACAAAGTGCGGGCATCGAGCGCGCGCTTCCATTTCACCCGCTACAAGCGCCGAACGCTATACGCAACGTCCCGAGGTGTCAAGGCGTGTCACGTGCGATTGCCGCGAGCTTCGATGCGAGCCTTTCCATGCGCGTGTCGCAGCGGTTAGCGGAGATTCCACGTCGCGTGCGGACGCGCGGCGTCGCGACGTCGTGCGTTATGCAGGCGGTTGCGCCATCGTTCACCGCCTTTCGGCGTTGCACGCGTGCCGCGAGGCTCAGCTTCCGCGCAGCTTGTCGCGCGCGCGAAACCACCATGTCATGAGCGGCCGGAACCACGCGGTGCCGTTGTAGAAGGGCACCGCACGAAAGGGTATGTCATCAAAGGCCGTTCGCCCTTCTCGCTGACCGAGAACTTTCAATGCCAGCTTGTGACCGAGATACGGCATGAGTGCTACGCCGGATCCGTTGCAACCCAGTGCGTACCAGATACCGTCACCCTGTCCGATGCCGGGCAAGTCGCTGCGCGTCATCGCGACATTGCCGCTCCAGACGTGGCTCACACGCGGGTCGGTGAGCGACGGGAAGATTTCGCACAACTCCTTCATCAGCCAGCCAGCGGCTTGATCGAGCGCGATGGGATGCAGCGCCGCCCGTCCTCCAATCACAATTCGCGCGCCGTCTGGTGAAGGCCGGTAGTAAAGATGCTTGTCGCGAGTCTCGACGATCATCCGGCCATGTGGAATCAGCCCGCGGACACGGCTCTCGCCCAAGGGCTCCGTGGCAATGAGAAAGCTCGGTATCGCCACGAGACGGCGTGCCAGAGCGGGCGTCGTGCGGCCCGTATAGCCGTTGGTCGTGGCAATGACTTCGGCGGCATCGACACGGCCGCGCGCGGTTTCGAGGACGAACCCGATGGTCTCGCGCCGAAGCGCGGTTACCGGCGTGTAGCCCGCTACCATCGCTCCAGCCGCGCGCGTCCTTTCAAGAAGGCCCCGCTGGAACAGCGCGGGTTGTACCGCGCCGTGCGCTCGAAACAGCAGTCCGCCCTGATAGAAGTCGGTCGCCACTTCGTTGCGAACTTCTGCCTTGGTGAGAACGTCGATGGGCATTTGCAGATCGCGGCGCATTGCCTCGGCGTCGCGCGCCATGGCTGCATGGTCTGTCTGCGTCCAGGCGCCGCGCACTCGCCCGCACAATTCCAGGCGGGCATCGATCTTTTCGTCGGTGATCAAATCCTTGAGGAATTGAAGCGATGCCATGCCCTCGCGGACGAGGTCCTTCGCCTTTTCCGCGCCGTAGCGCTCGATGAGCTTCGTGTACGACAGGCGGTGACCATGACCGATCATGCCGCCCGATCGGCTCGATGCACCGTAGCCCGGCGCTCCGGATTCGAGCACGACAACGGACCTGCCCGCGCGGGCGAGCGTCAATGCCGCCGCTAGCCCCGCATAGCCAGCGCCGATGATCGCGACGTCGCAATGCTTCGGCAGCGCGACATCGATCGGCCCTTCGCGTGGCGCCGCATCCCACCAATAAGGCTCATGGGAAACGGGCGCCGATTCGGACAACATGTTCTGGCTCCCCCTCGTGGTCTGGCCATTGTAAGATCGCGGGGGATCGGACGCACGCCACAGCGCGATCTGACCGTGTTCCGGCTTGACCGTTTCAAGGCCGGGCTCCGTCCCGGAACGGGACCCGCCCCGCACGGATGGGTTGCATATCCCCGCGTCCGCCGTAACAATGCGTCAACCTACGGGAGGTCGACAATGAAGACGCTCGTTATCGCCATCGCAGCGGCTGCGCTGCTCTCCGCGCCGCTCGCCTTCGCGCAGAAGAAGAGCCTGGTTGTCGGCATGGGATCGGCCGATGCCGGCAAGCTCGACCCGCACATCGCTTCGACCACGCCGGACAAGGGCCTGCTGAGCTGGATGTTCAACGGGCTCGTCCGTCTCAAGCCCGGCACGATCAACCCGGAATTCATCGAGCCCGATCTCGCCGAAAGCTGGACGTCGAACCCGGCGGGCACCGAATGGACGTTCAAGATTCGCCGAGGCGTGCAATGCCACCATGGCTATGGCGAGTTCACGGCGGAAGACGCGGCGTACTCGATAGCGCGCGCCAGCAACAAGGCGACATCGTCCTATTCGAACGACTTCTCCGCGATCGACAAGGTCGACGTCATCGACAAGTACACGCTCAGGATCACCCTCAAGAATCCGGTGGCCGGATTTCTGGGCTATGTCGCCAACGTCAACGGCGGCAACCAGGTCTGCAAGAAGGCGGCCGAGGAGATGGGCGAGAACTTCGCCAAGAAACCGATTGGCACCGGACCGTTCATGTTCGCGGAGTATCAGCCGCAGCAGTACGTGAAGCTAGTCGCCAACAAGCAGTACTTCCGCGGCGCACCGCTGCTCGAGGAAATCACGTATCGCTACGTACCGGCGGATTCGGCGCGTGACCTCGCGTTCCAGTCGGGCGAGCTCGACATGATCTACGGCAAGCAGGACCAGACGTGGATGGATCGCACGGCCAAGCTTCCGGGCGTGAAAGTGAAGGCGATGGAACCCGGCGAGCTGTCGGTCCTCTCGCTCAACATCACGGTGAAGCCGCTCGACGATATCCGGGTGCGACAAGCGATCGCCTATGCGATCGATCGCAAGGCCATCGTCGTCTTCAAGGGCGCGGGCTCGTCGCGCGAAGCGGTTTCCGTCGTGCCCTCGGGCTATCTCGGCACGGACGAGAAGGCGCCCCTTTACCCGTACGATCCGGCCAAGGCGAAGGCGTTGCTCACGGAGGCGGGCTATCCCAACGGCATCACCATCAAGACCATTCACACTACGCTCACCGGCATGCAAACGCTGATCGAGGCGGTGCAGGCGCAGCTCAAGAAGGTCGGCATCAATCTCGACATCGAGCTCGTCGAGCATGCGACGTTTCACGCGCAGATTCGCAAGGATCTGTCGCCGATCGTGCACTACCAGGCGGCACGCTTTCCCGTGGCGGACGTCTACCTGACCCAATTCTTCGACTCGAAGTCGATCGTCGGTTCGCCTACTGCGGTGACCAACTTCAGCCACTGCAGTGTCGCCGACGACGAGATCCGCGCGGCGCGGGTCGCGACGGATCCCGTCAAGCAAAAGGCGTTGTGGAAGACGGCGCAGGAGAAGATCATCAAGGCGGTCTGTGCCGTTCCCGTCTACGAGCAGCTGCAGTTGTGGGCGTGGAAGGACACCCTGGATCTCGGCTACGACCTGCAGGGATCGCTCAATCTGTCGCCGCCGATCACTGAGAAAACTCACTTCACGAAGTGAGCGCGGGATCGGGAACGTGATCGACCGGGGTCGGTCGGCGCACCGCTTCCACGTGCCGCGTAAGACCCCATGACCGCGTTCGTCGTCCGTCGACTGGCGTTTGCTTGCGTGACGCTGTTCGCGGTCCTGACACTGGTCTTCGTGCTGGTGCGTATCGTCCCCGGCGATCCTGCTCAGCTCATCCTCGGAGACCAGGCAAGCCGCGAAGCGATCGAAACGCTCCGGCATCGGCTCGGGCTCGATCTGCCAATCGGCGAACAGTACCTCGTATTCCTCTCGGGCGCGCTGCGCGGCGATTGGGGCGTTTCGATGGTGACCGGCCAGCCCGTCATCAGCGAGGTGCTGCGCGTTCTGCCGTGGACGATTCAGCTCACGGTCGTCTCGCTCGTCCTCGGCATCGCGATCGGCGTTCCTGGCGGCGTCTATGCGGCGATCCACCGCAACCGCTTCATCGACTACGCAGTGCGGATCTCTTCGCTGCTCGGGCTGTCGTTTCCGCCGTTCGTCGCTGCCATTGTCCTGCTTCTTGCGTTCGCGATCGCGCTGCCGTGGTTTCCGGTCATCAGCGCGCGATCGGGAAGCCTGACGGCCTGGTACCAGTCGATCACGCTGCCGGCCGTCAGTCTCGGGCTCATTACCGCTGCGTACATCACACGCGTCACGCGCTCGGCGATGCTCGAAGTACTCTCCGAAGATTACGTGCGCACAGCGCGCGCGAAGGGCGTGCCGTGGAAGGCCGTGGTCTGGCGTCACGCACTGCGCAACGCACTGATCCCCATCATCACCGTGGTCGGACTCTATCTCGGCATCCTCATCGGCAACTCGGTGCTGACCGAGATCGTCTTCAGCCGACCCGGCTTGGGCAAGCTCCTCATCGGCGCGCTCAACCAGCGCGACTATCCGATGCTTCAGGGCATGATGGTCATCTACACGCTGATCGTAGTGCTGGTGAATCTCCTGACGGACCTCGCGTACGGCGTCGTCGACCCGAGGGTGAAACTCAAATGACGGCGCAAATTCAAGGCAGGTCCGCAGCTCCGACGCCGTTGGCTTATTTCGCCACACAGACGTTCAAGGCGTTCAACACCAACAAGACCTCATGGATCGGACTGCTCTTCTTTGTCATCGTGGTCGTGCTGGCGATCGCAGCGCCGGTGCTGTCGCCGTTCGATCCGAACGACCAAAACATCATGGATAAGCTCCGGCCGCCGAGCGTCGAGCACTGGCTGGGCACCGACAGTTTCGGCCGCGATACGTTGTCGCGCCTCCTCTATGGCGCGCGGGTTTCGCTCGTCATCGGCGTCGTCTCGACCCTGGCGGCCATGGTGATCGGGTCGGCGATCGGCATGCTCGCCGGCTGGCACGGCGGCCGCCTCGATACGATCACCATGCAGGCGATGGACGTACTGCTGGCGTTCCCGTCGCTGATCCTCGGATTGATTCTGGTGGCGATGCTCGGTCCGTCCATGCACAACATCATCATCGCCATTGCCTTGACGTCCATCCCGCCCTTTGCGCGCATCGCGCGAGCGCCGACGATCGCCATCAAGGAGCGCGAGTTCGTGATGGCGGGCCGCGCGCTCGGTTACTCCGACACACGCATCGTCGCCGGTCACATCCTGCCGAATATCCTTCCGGAAATCCTGGTGATGGGCTCGCTCTGGCTTGCCAATGCCATTCGCACCGAAGCGTCGCTCGCCTTTGTCGGACTTGGCGTCAAGCCGCCCACGGCGACGTGGGGCGGCATGATCCGCGAAGGCTTCGAGAACATTCTCGATAGCTATACGCTTGCGCTCGTGCCCAGCATCGCCATTCTGCTCGTGATCTTCGCGCTGAACCTGCTCGGCGATGGTCTGCGCGACGCGATCGACCCGAAGCTCAAGGGCGAGACATGACCGCAGCGGGACCGGTACTCGCGGTCCGCAACCTCACGACGGCGTTCCGGGTCGACGGCGTGTGGAACACCGTCGTGAACGGCATTTCGTTCGAGGTCGCGCCGCGCGAAACGCTGGCGATCGTCGGGGAATCCGGCTCCGGCAAGAGCGTGACCGCGTTGTCGATCATGGGGCTCCTGCCCGCCGCGAACAGTCGCGTCTCCGGCGAGGTCTTGCTCGAGGGACGCGACCTCCTCAAGTTGCCGGAAAACCAGATGCGCAAGGTGCGCGGCAATCAGATTTCGATGATCTTTCAGGAGCCGATGACGAGCCTCAATCCGGTCTTGACGCTCGGGTTCCAGGTCACCGAAGCCCTCATGTACCACCGCGCGCTCGATCGCGCGCGGGCGCAGGCCGAGACCCTGCGCATTCTCGAGCGCGTACGCATTCCTTCCGCGGCATCGCGGTTGCACGAGTATCCGCATCGCCTATCAGGCGGCATGCGCCAACGCGTGATGATCGCCATGGCGCTCGCGTGCAAGCCGAAGCTCTTGATCGCGGACGAGCCCACCACCGCGCTCGACGTCACCATCCAGGCCGAGATCCTCGAGCTGATCAAACTGTTGCAGGACGAAGAAGGGATGTCGGTAGCGTTCATCACGCATGACATGGGTGTGGTGGCTGAGATTGCCGACCGCACGATCGTGATGCTGAATGGCAATGCCGTGGAGCAGGCGCCGACGGTGCAGCTCTTTGCATCGCCGCGTGAGCCGTACACGCGTGCGCTGCTTGCCGCAGTTCCGCGCCTGGGTTCCATGAAGGGGCGACCCCACCCGCAACGCTTCGCCACCGTCGATCCGGTCACCGGTGAACGCGATTCCGTGCCCGACACGCCGTCGACCGCGGCTGTTACCCAGCGGCCCGTGCTCGAAGTGGCCAACCTCGTGACGCGCTTCGACATTCGCTCCGGCGTGCTGAGTCGCGTCCGCGCTCGCGTGCATGCGGTCGAGGATGTCTCGTTCTCGCTCTGTGCGGGCGAAACGCTGGCGCTGGTCGGCGAAAGCGGTTGCGGCAAGTCGACGACGGGGCGCTCGATCCTGCGTCTCGTCGAACCGAATTCGGGAACGGTCCTGTTCGAGGGGCAGGATGTGCGCGCGCTCGACCGGGAAGGCTTGCGCGCCGCACGCTGCCGCATGCAGATGATCTTCCAGGATCCATTCGCGAGCCTCAACCCGCGCAAGACAGTTGGCGGGGCGATTGCGGAGCCGATGGTCGTGCACGGACTTGTCAATCGCCACGACGCGCGCGACCGGGTTCATGAGCTCCTTGAGAAAGTCGGACTCCCGCCGGACATGGCAAGCCGGTTTCCACACGAATTCTCCGGCGGCCAACGTCAGCGCCTGTGCATCGCGCGCGCCCTTGCGTTACAACCGAGACTGCTGGTGGCTGACGAGGCGGTCTCGGCGCTCGACGTGTCGATCAAGGCCCAGGTCATCAATCTGATGATGGACCTGCAGGCGGAGATGGGCCTCGCTTATCTGTTCATCTCGCACGACATCGCCGTGGTCGAGCGCGTGAGCCACCGTGTTGCCGTGATGTATCTGGGCGAAATCGTCGAGATCGGGCCACGTGCCGCGATAATCGAAAATCCGCAGCACCCATACACCAAGCGGCTCATGGCGGCGGTACCCGTCCCGGAAGCGGGGCGTCGCACCCTTCGGCGCGGGCTTTCGACGACCGAGGTGCCAAGCCCGGTGCATGAGCCCCACTACGTGTGCCCGCCACGGCTCTATCGCGAGGTTGGCCCCGGTCATGTCGTGCAGGCATTCGACGCGCAGTGAAACGATTGACGGTGAACGGATAAACCGTAGCGGCGATTGACCGTCATGAATTCGTCTTCGCAGGCGGGCAATGTGCTGGAAATGGCACATTTTTGTCCCAGCAGCAAAGCAAAAAGGCTAGCCCCTTGATGTTCTGGCTCCCCGACCAGGGCTCGAACCTGGGACCTGCGGATTAACAGACTGTCGCAGATTTTTGCTTATTCAAATACTTACACCGAAATCCGTTCCGCAAATACGGCGAAATTGCTGTCTGTAAAGCCCATTTGCCCTGGTTTCGCTCGAAATTGTGGAACAGAGTTCGCGGGCGTTGTGACCATGCAATCCCGTCGATTCATTCGAGCTTCGTTTGCCGGATGAGTTCATGGCGATAAACTGTGGCCACAAGCAGTGTCTGGCCCGTTCGTCCCGACCTCGGAGAACGGTGTACCGCCAACACAGGGAGGACAACATGCAAGCTATCGTAAGTCGGCATTTGGTGCGCCGAGTCGCGCGTTTCGTCTTCGGGCTTACTATCGCCTTTGCTGCGGGCATTCAGTTTGCGGAGGTCCTGGCGGCGCCCCCGCAATCGCCACATTGGGTCGCGGCGTGGGCCGCATCTGCGCAGGGACCCTACCCCGTCGGCAACCCAACCGCCCAGCCCGAGCTGAAATTCGCATTTCCCGACGCCGCGCGCGGCGCGGTCGATCAGTCCTTCCGCTTGATCGTGCGGCCGGATATCTGGGGCAAGCAAGCGCGCATTCGCCTATCGAATGCATTCGGCACCCAGCCCGTCACTTTCGACGGCGTGTTCGTCGCGTTGCAGAACAGCGGGAGCGCAGTGCTGAGTGGCACCAGCCGCCCCATTACATTCGGCGGCAGCAAGACCGTCACGATCGCCCCAGGCAAGGATGTCCTTTCCGACACCGTGTCGTTGCCATTCGTGAAGAATCCTGCGGATCCAATGCTGACGGGCCGCCGCCTCGCCGTGAGCTTTCACGTCGCGGGTGAAAGTGGACCGATGACGTGGCACGCCAAGGCGGTCACCACATCGTACATCACGGCGCCGGGCGGAGGTTCGCATGGCGACGACGACGGCGAGTCCGCGTTCCCGATGTCGACTGCCTCCTGGTATTTCCTGAACGAGGTCCAGATGACGGCGCCCCCCGACACCCGCGTGATCGTCGCGTTCGGCGATTCGATCACCGACGGCACGGCGTCGACGATGAACGGCGACGACCGCTGGCCCGATGTCCTTGCGCGCCGGCTGCACGCAGCGGCCGGCAATCGATTCGTCGTCGTGAACGAGGGCATCGGTGGCAACGAGGTCATTGGTCCACGCGACTATGCGGCCAAGGCGGTCGCGGGCGGACCTTCAGCGCTCGATCGGCTGCAGCGCGACGTGATCAGCCTGCCCGGTGTGTCGACCGTCATCTGGCTCGAAGGGATCAACGATTTCGGCCCCGGCGGCGCCTCCGCGCAGGACGTGTCCGACGGCGTGCGCGAGGGCGTGAAGCGCCTGCGCGCGGCCATTCCCGGTGTCCGCATCTACATGGCGACGGCGACCGGCGCATTGAACAGCACGCCCGCGCACGGCACGCCGGAGGTCGACGCCAAGCGCAAGGAATACAACCAGTTCATCCGGAGCGCCGGCATCTTCGACGGCGTGATCGACTTCGATGCCGTCACGTTCGACCCGGCAACCGGCGAGCTGAAAGCCATCCATCAGCCCAACTCCACCGTCGGAGGCCCCGGCGACAAGATCCATCCGAACCGGGCCGGGTACGCGGCGATGGGCAACGCCATCGATATCCGGATGATCGTCGGCAATTAGTATTACTGGAAGCAGCGAATCGCGCAAAGCGCTCGATAGGTCATTGCCCCGTCGGCGATGCATTGAGTCGGCACCGACTGGCGCTCGTGGGGCGGGCCCGTTACGGCAGTCTTTGCGTCCGCGCTCGTAGTCTGTTCGCGGCGCCACATATTTGACGATGCGCACCAGCAGCCGGAATGGTGGTGCAGCGAAGCAATCAGCCTTCGCACGCAGCGGAATCGCAGATTGATTTTGCCAAGTTTGCGTCGTGTTCCGCAACTGCAACATTGGACGAAACAGCGCAACACTATTGATTGTTTGGCTCCCCGACCTGGGCTCGAACCAGGGACCTGCGGATTAACAGTCCGTAGGGAGCACACGTAATTTCATTGCATCATCAACTGCTTAAGGCGTCCGCGCAACCTCGCCATC
>CAVZAE010000008.1:0-170138 GCA_963773195.1 uncultured beta proteobacterium | reverse complement strand
CACTATGGCATCAGCGCGATCCACTGGAACGCGAACCTCGGCGAGGTCGATGAAATGCTGTTGCACAAATTCGTGCGGAACGAGCGCCAAGGTACGTTTGTTCTCCAGCATGGCGAGCGAACTCTGTGCTCTGATGTTGTACGTCTTATTCGTGGCGGGGACATGGTTTGGATAGTGCAGGCCGTCGGCGGGGACAGCTACAAGAACACGGACCACGTCGGCATCAACGTCAAACGTAGCCAGCAAGCGTACCTCTATAGTTGCACGAAGGACGGGACACCCACCACCGCTTTGACCGACCTGCCGCGTTACCAGAAGCCGGGCGATGCGCCACCTGGGCCGCTCGGCGTCGGTCGCCGGCCAGCGGATAGGGTCGCTCCTCCTAGGCGGTAGGCCGCCGGTTCAACTCTGGCCACAGGCGAGGTCAAAGACGAAATAAGCAGTGACCGATTCCGCGTCAACATGGCACGGGCCCGATTCGGCGGGGCTTGCTATTTGTGGCTCATACCGCGCCGTCAATTAACACACGCAGTAAGCGGAGCATCGCTCGGAACTCGCGCCGCTCGGCAATCGCCGCCTTCGTGTAACGTCCATGCGTCGGCCTATGCCCGGCCTTCTGCCGCGCATCCGGCAGCGAGCCTTGGCATATCGCGGTTAGATGGGTCTCGAGCGCCATCGAGCGACCGCTGTCCGTGACTTCGCTGTACGGCCGCTCTTGGCCGTGAGCGGCCATCGCGGGCGCCAGACCGAACGCACCTAAAGTCCCTGGCCGGTTCCCTCTCGTTGGCAGGCGGGAATATGCTATTAGCCTCCGCTTCCGTAGCGGCTCTGCCCAGGGAGGCTCAGATGTTCCGTCGCACCCTAGCGGTGGCGCCACGCGCGTTTGCCTTGTTGATGCTCGCCGCCACGGACGTCACGGCCGGCCAGCGTTCGTTCGTCTCCGGAACTGGCGCCGACGTGGGCACCTGTGCGCCGACCGCGCCCTGTCGGTCCTTCGGCTACGCGATCACCCACACGAACCCGGGCGGCGAGGTGATCGTGCTCGATTCCGCCGGTTACGGACCGGTGACGATCACACAATCGGTCTCGATCGTCGCCCCGCCCGGCATCTATGGCGGCATCAGCGTCTCTTCGGGCAACGGCGTGACCATCAATGCGCCCGGCGCGACCGTGGTGCTGCGGGGACTGTCGATCAACGGGCAGGGGGGCACGCACGGCATCCTGGCAGTGAATGCATCGCGGGTTCGCGTGGAGAGCTGCGTCATATCGCACATGAACGGGGTTGGCATCTATCACACGATGCCGAACGGAGCAATGATCGTGCTCGACACGATCGTGCACGACAATACCGATGGCGTGGGCCTAGTCGCGAAGGACGCCTCGATCCAGCTCGATCACGTGCGCAGTGAGCACAACCAGAACGGTGGTTTCTACATCGCACCGACGCCTGGAAGCATGAGGGCAAGTGCAACGATCACGGACAGCGTCTTCTCGTACAACGGGGTAAACGGGATCTGGGTCGACACAGTCGGTGGAGCAACCACGTCCACGCAAGTGGAGCGCAGCGTCATGAACGACAACGGACATGACGGCTTGACGGCCACGTCCGGCGCCGGATACGCGTACGTCACGCTCGCCCGCAACGCGATCGGTACCAACGGATACGACGCCATCGAACTCGTGGCGCCGCCGACGGGGCGGGTCACCGCCGTCATGTCCGAGAATGTCTTACAGTACCCTGGGAACGTCGACGCGTCGGGAGCGGGGGTTAGCGTGTACGCCAGCGCCAACACCTTCTACAGCATGAACTGCTTTGCGGGGCCCGTCGCTATCTATACGTTCGCAAACAACGCGGTGAGCGGGGGATACCCAACTTGTAGCGTTACCACAGTCGGCGGATCGTAGCGGCCATTGGGGGCGTTCGCTCACCAGCCGCCGTGCTGGGGATTGTGCTCGGCGATCGATGCACGATGACCGATACGTGGCCCCGACTACCCAATCGGTCGATCAGGCAAACGAATGCACGCTTTAGCACGCGGAGAGTTGTTCGCATGCCACGGGAGGCGTGACATCAGACGCCGGCGAGCTCCTGAGTTAGCGCAGCATCCCCTACCTCGTGGGCCCTTTGCGCAGGCGCGCTCAAGCTCGTCGGCGACCTGCCGCGCGTAGATCAGAAAATGGTGCGCCGCAACCAGCAAACCCAGTCCTATCCCGAGCTTCACGGGGTCGTTCCGGTAACGGTGAACAACGGTCCAGAGAAAGCCCCAGTACGCGCGCCGATAGGACGACCTCACGCCTTGGATCCACATTGAGGACGCTAGCAGCCGCAGGTCTTGCGTCACCGGTGTGTCCGGTACCGTCTGACTCGGCTTCGTTTTCCACACCTCCAGCGAGCGCAACGCACGCTGGAAGTAGGCGCTCGGCTCGTATAAGTCCGCCAGCAACCTGCTCAACCCGTGCAACAGCACCGGCAGCGGCATGATGGTGCGGAAGTTAGGCGCGCTGAAATTCGAGATTAAATCGCCGTCTTCAAGCAGCCGCCCTTCGGCTTTCATGCGATCGTACAGCGGAGTGGTCGGGGGCGCCTGCAGCATCCCGGCCATTGCCCACGCGATCGCGGCCTGCTCGATGAACTCGCGTTGCCGATCAAAGATTGCCTCATCGTCGGAGTCGAAGCCGACGATGAATCCGGCGAGTACCCAAAGACCTTTCTCCTGAATGACGCGCACTTGCTCCAGAGTGTCCTTGCGCAGGTTCTGGAACTTCTTTGATTCTCTTAAAGCCTCGGCAGATGGCGATTCGATGCCAAGGAAGACGAATACGAAGTTCGCGGCAACCATCGCTTCCATCAGCTCCGGGCGATCTGCCAAATCGACCGAGGCTTGGGTGAAGTAGGAGAATGGCCGTCCGTGAACGTCTCCCCAGATGGCGAGTTCCTTGACGAGCTGAAGTGCGTTCTTTCGATTCCCGATGAAGTTGTCATCCACGATGAACACGTCGCCGCGCCAGCCCAGCTCCCGCAGGCGATCCAGCTCGGCGATGAGCTGAGTCGACGATTTAGTGCGCACCTTGCGGCCATAGATCGTGATGATGTCGCAGAAATCGCACTGAAACGGGCAGCCGCGCGAAAACTGCACGGGCATGGAGGTGTATTTGTCCATGCGCAGCAGTTCGAACCGCGGAATCGGGCTACCGGATATGTCCGGCTTGTCTGTCACCCTGATACATGCTCTGCGCGGTGCCGTTCTCAAGCGCCCGGGCGATATCGGCGAAAACCTCCTCTGCCTCGCCTACCATCACGTGGTCAGCTTCCAAACGGGCGACATCGGGCTCGCTTGACGCCCACGGCCCGCCTATGAACGTACGAGTTCCTAGTGTTCGCGCGCGGCGGAGAATCGCCAGCGCATCGATCCTCTGTGCGTGCATGGCACTGACCATCACCAAGTCGGCGCATTTCAAGTCTTCGTCCGCAATTTCATCGAAAGCGTGATCGAGCAGCTTGAGCGTCCACGTGGCGGGACAAAGCGCCGCTACCGTGATCAGCCCCAGCGGCGGCGTCATCGCAGACTCCGACATAATCTTCAATGCGCCTTCGAACCCCCAGAAAGATGGCGGGAACTTCGGCCAGACCAGCAGAACCTTCAGGTTCCGCCCCAAAGGTGGAAACGAAACGGTCGGGCGCTCACTCGATCTGCCGCGCGAGGGCAGGATGGAGCCGGAGTTGATCAGAGGCATTTGCGGATTCTCCACCATTTGGGTGATGCTGTTGCGCCGACATCCATCCTTACAATTCGATTACGTCGAACTTGCACTTTGCTTAAGAAATAGCGATGTGCGTCCCGCTGTCGCCCGTCAACCGTTAGTCGTTAGTCGGCGCGGTGGGAATAGCGCTCGGTGTCGCGGTGTTTCCTTGAGGCCCTCTCGAGGGATGCATTCCGCTTAGCCACTGCCTCGTGGGGTTCTCGAAGCGCCAGCGCTTAAGCGCGAGAGAGGTGCGGGGCCGCGCGGCCATCTCTGGGTTTCTGCCGGCCTCGCTGTCAATGAATGCAGCTTGCCCGAACTGTTCCGCTGATAGGAGGAAGCCATGTGTCGACATCGCTCGCACGTCTCGGCACGTCTTAAACTCGCTCTCCTGGCCGTGGCCGCTCTCACGTTGCCTAGCACTTCCCTGGCTGATGGACGCCCGTTCCTGGACCGCTTCGACATGGTCAATCAAGTTGCGTCGACGGTTCCTGCGAACGGCGACGTCAACCCTTATGGTGTCGCCGTGGTCCGTCGTTCGGTCGGCAGGCTCAAGCGTGGCCAGATTCTCGTTAGCAACTTCAACAATGACATGAATCCTCCGTCGGGCCAGCAGGGGACCGGAACGACCATTGTGCAAATTAGCCCCGACGGAGACGTGAGTCTGTTCGCAGAGATCGACCCAGCGTCGATAGCGGCCGAATGTCCGGGAGGCGTGGGGCTCACCACCGCACTTGTCGTGTTGCGTCGCGGCTGGGTGATTGTCGGCAACCTGCCAACGACCGACGGCACTTCGGCAACGATGAGCGCCGGCTGTTTGATTGTGCTCGATAGCGAAGGCAAAGTCGTGGAATCCTTCCAGGGCGGCGGCATCAACGGTCCGTGGGATATGACGGCTTTGGACAAAGAGAATCGCGCGTGGCTGTTCGTCACCAACGTGCTGAACGGCAATGTGGCCACCGGCAGCCCGCCTGCAGTCGACCAAGGTACCGTGCTGCGAATCCCGTTGATGGTTCCGAAGCAGGGTGACGGGATGCCAACGGCGGGGCCGATGACGGTGATCGGATCAGGATTCCCTGAGACAGCCGATCCGGCATCGCTCGTAATTGGTCCGACGGGCGTCGGGCTTGCCAAGGATGGCACGCTCTACGTCGCCGATAGCCTCAACAATCAGATCGTCGCCATTCCAAACGCGCTTACGCGGGAGACCACGGCCTTTACGGGCATAACCGTGAGTTTCAATGGCGCGTTGAACGACCCGTTGGGACTGGCGATCGCACCCAACGGCGACATCCTGACCACAAACGGTGGTGACGGGAACATCGTGGAGACGACGCCTGGAGGCGCGCAGGTCGCGGTGAAGACGCTGGATACGGTAACAGGCGCGGGGTCATTGTTCGGCCTCGCCATTGCACTCGGCGGACAGGGCGTGTACTTCGTGGATGACGGGGACAACACGCTGAAGGTCCTCGAGTCAAAGGCACCGAAGGAGAACGGTGAGGACGATGGCGATAATTGAGTAGTGCGGCGGGGCGCCGAGGACTCGTCGTGCTCTCGACGCCTTGCTCCGCGGTAATGGTCTAAAGGCGCACCGCGCGGCCGGAATTTCGTCTACCGGATTTTTTGAAACGGTGCAGCAAAGTAGTGCCATCGGCCGGATTGGAGCCGCTCACGCGATCACCTCGCGTACCGTCCGAGAAACAGCGCAACCGCGTCAGGGAGCTCGGCGTCGCCCTCTGCCTCCGGCAAGCCATACCAGGAGGACGAGCCGCTCCGCAACCTACCCGAGATCCTTGTGCTGACGACCTAGGGGACCGGCGCTTGCGGGGGTTCCGCGCGGACGCACGGGCGCGGCCCTCGCGCTACAGCGACTGCACGTATACGGCGATCGCCTGCATCTCGTCGGGCGTCAGGTCCTTGACGATGCCGTGCATCACGGGCGCCTTGCGCGTGAGCGTCTGGATGAACTCGATTTGTCGGGTCACGTATTTGGTGTGCTGCCCTGCGAGGCGCGGAAAATCGGCGACGCCTTCCGCCTTCGCGCCATGACACGACGCGCACGGCGGAATGCTCCGGTCCGGTACGCCTTTCTCCCATAGCTCCCGCCCCTTTGCCACCAGCGCCGGATCGCCCGGACGTCCGGCAGCAGGCGGCTGCGACGCGTAGTACTGTGCGATGCTGCGGATCATCGCGGCATCGAGGTTTCCGGCGATGCCCCACATGAAGTCGTGCGCTGCCTTCTCCTCGCGCGTTTTGGCCTGGAAGGCCTCGAGCTGAGCGACGAGATAGCCCTCGCGCTGGGCCGCGAGGATCGGGAATTCAGGCGACGTGCTGATCCCGCGCGGTCCGTGGCACGTGGAGCACAAGTTGATGGCTCGCTCCTCGCCGGGTGTCCGCGTGCCGCCGGCGAGAGTCGCGGTCTGTGCGCTCGCGACGCTCACCGCACCCGCGAGCGCCAGCGCCGCCGCCAGCAGCGCCGTAGTCGGTGTTGTCATGGCTTCGCTCCTGATGCGCGATCTCGCCGCGCCGCCAGCGTCAAAAGGCCACCCACACGTCGAAGAACAGCGTGTTGTTGTCACTTGCGTTGCGCCCCGTTCCGTCGTAGTTGCTGCGGGCGCCGTTAAACTTGCCGTAGCCCGTGTATTGCAGCAGCAGGCGCACGTTCTGGACGGGCAGGTAGTCGAGCTGCAGGATGTAACCGTTGCTGTTGGGCGTGTTCGGGTCGCCGTTCGCCGTCGTCCCGTACAGCCCCTCGTCGGCGCTCCCGGTCGTCTGGAAATAGGCGAGCGTCGCGCCGTAGACGCGCTCGTAGTAGTAACTGCCCTTGATCCTGAAGGTACGCAGGCGATCCGTGGGGTTCGCGGGCGTCGGGCCCGCGCCGTAGCCGCTACCCGTCTCCTGCGTGATCGGGTAGCTCGCGTTGTACGACTGCTTCTCCCAGATGTACGTCGCCTGCGCGGTCACCGTGTGGACGTCTGTAATGTACTGGTACTGCGCGTCGACGGCGACGTCGCTGAAGCGGTCCGTCGGGGTCGTCGTGTTGAGGTTGTCCGGGTACACGTTTGCGACCAGGCCGTACGAACCGAGCATGATCGAGTGGACGTCCCAGTCGTAAGCGTAGGCGACCCGCCAGTACGGATTGCTGCGGGTCACCGCGAACACGCCGCCGGGATCGTTGTACGGCAGCCCTCGTCGCAGCGCATTTGCCATGACATTCGCGGTGCGATAGTCCGCGATCTCCGCGTAGATCGTCTTCTTCCACCACGCATAGGCGCCCAGTCCGGCCACCTGCTGCGCGAGGCCGCCGTCGACGATCGTTGCCGCCGCGGGCGTCGGCGCGAGTGGCGATGTCGCGAACGGGAAGCCCCACGCGGGAGAGCTGTTCCACAGGTCCGAAACCGTCGGGTTATTGTTAACCGTCAGGCCGAAGATCCAATCCGGAATGTCCGCATTCTCCGGCGCGTACTTGTAGGCCGCGCGGAGGTCGGTGTTGTCGATGCTGCTGTGCCCCTTGCGGACGCCCGCGTCGTCGTAGGCCAGATTGTCGTACGTCCACTGATAAAAGATCCCCATGTAATCGTTGAGCTTGGTGGCGACGAACAGGCTCGCTCCGGAAAAGACCGGAAGATTCTGGCGTGGCATCACCGACGTCGTGTCCCCGGTATCGGGATCCGTGGCGCTGTTGTTGCGGACGCTGCTGATCGAGGCCTGCGCCATCACGGCGGCGGGGACGTAGTTGACGCCGGGCTTGTCCGACGACCAGAACGTCTTGCCGATCGTGTACCCGGTCGCCTTGAAGAACCGGCCGTAAGGGGTGAGCTCCGGCCAACTCACGTGACAGGCAGCGCACTCCTGTCCGGTCTGGCGCGCGAACGAGGGTACGGCGCTCGCGTGTGTCGCTATGACCCACAGCAGGACAGCGAGCGCGGCGCTGCGTCCCAACTCGCCGCCTATTCTTCCGCTCATTTGATCGCTCCCGTAGTCGCGTCGCATGTCGACTTGCATTGTCAGCAAGTGAAGCTGCTGCGGCCATGATCTGAGTCAACATTGAGTCGACGGAACGGAAAGTGCGTCTCAATACGCGGCACACGCGCGGTTGTTGTCAGCTGCCTGTCAGGTTGTCGTCAGGTGATTCATTACCGACGGGGTCGCGCGTTGCGCGAATCAGGAATGAAACGCATTTCGCTCCGCGCATCTCCGCATCCGCCGAGCGCGTCGCCGAGCATCCCAATTGCGCGGTTGCGTGGAATTGCGCTGCGCATTGAAACATGCAAGCCGAAGACGTCGCAGGCTGCGCGCGTACGTGGCGCCGCTCGCGCGCGACGGCAGTTTCTTTGGCGCAGTCTACCTGAGTGGCAAACATGCGGAGAGCGTCGACGAGATTGTGTGGGGGAAAGCGGACGGGACCGCGATCGACTGCGTCTCGTACGAACTCCTCCGTCGCGTGCGACCCCGCCGCCATTTGCGCCAACGCGCGTCGTGGGACGCACGCCGTGCGCGCCCGGGCTGCCGTATGTGACTGGGATCGACGTCGACCCTTGCAACGCACGACCGGCTCGTGGCAGCGCTGCGATGCACCTTCACCGATCCTGCGCTGGCGAGCGTGCGTGCGCATCTCCCGATCGAGGGCTTCGACGTTCTGCCGTCCGGAACCTACCGCTGCACGCTCGACATGGCGGGGGACGCGAAGCGCCGCGGCTACGATGAGCTCGACGGATAGCCCCGAGGCGTCGGAAGGGCGTCTCCGGCGCCAAGAACCGACCTTTTCCGATACTCTCCGGCTTTAGCGGTCTCGCAGGTGCAACGTACGGTTCAAGCGCTGAATCGAGCCATTGAAGCCTGTCGTCCTCCCACATTCCGAACCGTGGACGGTGCCGTTTGACGCCTATAATGCCCGTTCCACGACTCCGTCCCGCGACTCGCGACGCCATCGAGGATGGACCCGCGCTCCGACGTGCGCCTGCACCCCGACCCCTCGGCGAGGGGTACTCCGCCAGGCCCGAGCCTGGCTGCGGGGCGGACGTTCATCATTTTCGCCCCCGTCCTGGCGTTGTTCGCATCGGCCGCGGTACTGGCGATCACCGCGTGGACGCTCGGCTGGTATCGCGCCGACTTGCTGACCGCGGCGGAAATTTTCGCAGGCGCCGCCGGCGCGCTCGCGACGATCCTGCTCTATCGCCAGATTCGCCAGCGACAGGCGGCGAATCTGGCGCTGCAAAGCGTCACGGCCCGTGTCGGCGACGTCGTCGAATCCGCAATGGACCCGATCATCGCGACAGACGAAAGCCAGCGGATTGTGCTATTCAACGCAGCGGCCGAGAGGGCCTTCGGCTGGCCGCGCGACGCAGTCCTGGGCCAGCCGATCGACAAGCTTCTCCCGGCACGGCTTCGCGAAAGGCACCACGACCATATCAAGCGCTTTGGCCGAGCGGGGACGACGGCACGACGGATGGGCGACCAGACCGTGCTGACCGCACTTCGCGCCAACGGCGAAGAATTTCCGATTGAAGCGTCGATCTCCAAACACAGCGAAGAAGGGCGCCAGCTGTTCACCGTCATCCTGCGCGACGTCTCCGAACGCGTCCGCGCCGAAGAAGCGCTGCGACGCTCGAAGGAAGAGCTGCGTGAGCTCGGCGCCGCGGCGAATCTCGCCAGGGAGCAGGAGCAGAGCCGCATCGCCCGCGAACTTCACGACGAGCTGGGCCAGACGCTGACCGCGCTGCAGATGGACGTCGCGTGGTGCAAAGCTATGGTCCCCGAAGACCAGCCGGCGACGCTCTTGAGACACGTCAAAATGCAGGAGATGCTAAAAGAAACGGTAGCCGCCACGCGCCGAATCGCAGCGGACCTGCGCCCTCTGATCCTCGACGATCTAGGTCTCGTCCCGGCGGTGGAATGGCTGGTGGAAGGCTTCACCCAGCGCAACGGGGTCCCATGCGAGCTGGCGGTGGGGAGCGCGAAGCTGGAGCTGCCGAGCGCGCATGCGACCGTGGTCTTTCGGACCATCCAGGAATCGCTCACGAACGTCGCCAAGCACGCGCGGGCTTCGCACGTGAAGGTCTCCCTCGATCGCAATGGCGCGGATGTGACGTTCGCGATACTCGACGATGGCATCGGATTCTCGCCGCGGGATGCGCGCAAGCCCAACTCGTACGGACTGCTCGGTCTGCGCGAACGCGCGTCGCTGCTTGGCGGCGAGGTCACGATCACGAGCGCGCCGGGCGAAGGCACCCACGTCCAAGTCCGGCTGCCGCTGGCGTCCCCGCCAGAGCCGTCATGATCCGCGTCGTCATCGCCGACGATCACACCATCGTGCGCGAGGGGCTCAAGCAGCTTCTCGGCGCCGCCACTGACCTTGACGTGGTGGGCGAAGCACGTGACGGCCATGAAGCGTTGAAGATCGTGCGCGACATCGAGTTCGACGTGCTCTTGCTCGATCTGTCGATGCCAGGCAAGAGCGGCATGGAGCTCATCAGGCAGGTCAGGGACGAGAAGCCCAAGGTGCGCATCGTCGTGCTGAGCATGCACGCGGAGCATCAATATGCGGTTCGCGCCATCAAAACCGGCGCCTCCGGTTATTTGACCAAGGACAGCGCTACGACACAATTGGTGGCCGCGATCCGCAAGGTCGCCGGGGGAGGAGCATTCATAAGCGCCGAAGTTGCCGAGCAACTCGCGCTCTCTGCGATGCCGCACGCCGAGGGACCACCGCATGCGTCCCTTTCCAACCGCGAGTACCAGATATTTCAGTTGCTGGTCGCGGGGAAATCCGTGTCCGACATCGCCCTGCAACTGAACCTGTCGGTCAAGACAGTCAGCACGCACAAGGCGCGCCTGATGGAGAAAATGGGCGTCGCGAACCAGACCGAGCTGGTCCACTACGCAATCAGGCACCGGCTCGTCGACGACTCGGCCCTTCCTGACTGAGCCGGGCGGCGTGTAGGTCGAATCCTACCCCACCCCGGGCCGCGTCCTAGCCGGGTGTTCGGGCGCGTTCCGATGGGCGCAATCAGCGACTGCCGATGGTGGCGCGCGCGGCGGGCCGCAATAGTGCGTGCCATGGAAACGCATCGCGCCGGCAAGGTATTCATCGTCGAGGATTCCCCCTCGGTCCGCAGTCGGCTGGTCGAGTTGGTCGGAGCCATCGACGGAATGCGCGTGGTCGGTGAAGCAGAATCCCCGGCCGCGGCGGTCGCGGAATCCGACGAACGCAGCCTGACTGCGTTGTCCTGGACTACCGGCTGATCGGCGGCACCGCCGTCGACGTCCTGCGGGCCGTGCATCCGGGATCGCCTGAAATCGCGTTCGTCGTGCTGACCAACCATCCGACGGCGCAATATCGCCGCGTCTGCGTGGATGCCGGGGCGTCCTGGTTCCTGGACAAGAGCACTGAATTCGGCAAATTGAAGGAAGTGATTGCCGAATGCGTGACGACCCGTTCGCTGACCGGCAATGAACGCCACCACGGACGAGGAGAAGGAAATGCAAGCGGCCGCGTATTGCAGTCGGGAACGTGTCGAGACGTTGTGCTGAACCGGTACGCGGCCGGTGCTGCACGACATCAGCTGGGGCCAGGCAGCATGCCCGACGTGCAGGCTCCACGACTTCTGTCTTGCCGAGGGGCTCGATGCCGACTGCGCGCGCCAGCTCAACGACCTTGTGACTGCGCGAATCCGAATGCGGAAGGGCGACACGCTGTTTCGCGCCGGCGACCGCTTCACGTCGCTGTACGCGATCCGGTCGGGCTCGTGCAAGACCGTGTCTCTGTCGGAGGACGGACATGACCAGGTCGCCGGCTACCACATGTCCGGCGAGATCATCGGCACCGACGGCATCGGCACCGATCTTCACGGCTGCGAGGCGGTGGCGCTCGAGGACACCGAGGTGTGCGCGTTGCCGTTCGACCGATTGGAAGCCCTTGGCCGACAGAACGTCAGCTTTCAGCACAATGTGCACCGGCTTCTGTCGCGGGAAATCACCCGCGAACGCGCGGTAATGGTGCTGCTCGGGACGATGGTTGCGGAGCGGCGGCTGGCCGTGTTCCTGCTCGATCTGTCGGACCGGTACCGCGCGCGCGGCTACTCGCCGTGCGAATTCGTGCTGCGGATGACCCGCGAAGAGATCGGCAGCTATCTGGGACTGAAGCTCGAGACCATTAGCAGATTGTTCTCGCGCTTTCAGCGCGAGGGCCTCGTGCAAGTGCAGGGCCGCGTCGTAAAGTTGCTCGATCGATCGTCGCTCAAGCGACTGCTCGAAGGTTCCGACTAGCGCGACCGCGCTGCGACGTCATCGTCCCGGCATTGAACCGAGCGCCTGCGCACGGGGCGCCAGGGACAGGCGCGCGAACTCGCGGCCGACCAGGCAAGACTCGTCGAGGCGCTCGCGCGCTCGACGGCATCGACGTGGACCGCCTCGACGAAGGTGCTCGAAACGCACATTTCGTACGTACTGCTGACGGGAACTCACGCGTACAAGATCAAGAAGGCGGTCGATTTCGGCTTCCTCGATTTCAAGACGCTTGCGGCGAGGCGATTCTTCTGCGAAGAGGAGTTGCGGCTCAATCGCCGACTCGCACCCGCGCTCTATCTCGATGTCGTGCCGATCACCGGCAGCGTCGACGCTCCGGTGATCGGTGGTGCGGGACCGGCTACTCGAGTACGCGGTGAAGATGCGCGAATTTCCGCAGGACGCGCTGGCGAGCCGATTGCTCGAGCGTGGCGAGCTCGGCGCCGTCGACATCGACACGCTCGCGGCCAAGGTCGCCGCCTTTCACGGCTGCGATCGGCATCGCCGCGCCGATGCGGCGTTCGGCACGCCGGATGGAATTCTGCGTCTTGCGCAGCGGAACTTTTGCGAGATCGGCCCGTTGCTGGCCACGGAACCGGAGCGCGGCGAGCTCGAGCGACCTCCGCGCGCTGGACCGAGCGCGAGCACGCCGCGCGCCGCGACGCTTTTCTGCGCCGCCGCAGCGGGGCTTCGTGCGCGAGTGCCATGGCGACCTCCATCTGGGCAACATCGCGCGCATCGACGGCGAGCTCGTCATCTTCGATGGCATCGAATTCAACGAGGAGATGCGCTGGATCGACGTGATGAGCGAAGTCGCCTTCACCGTGATGGATCTGCAGGATCGCGGTCGTGCCGATCTCGCGCACCGCTTTCTGAACGCGTATCTCGAGCGGACGGGCGACTATGCGGGGCTCGCGGTGCTGCCTTTCTATCTCGCGTACCGTGCGCTCGTTCGCGCCAAGATCGCGCCGGCTGCGAGCGGCGCAGGTCGGGCGCGGCGCGAGCGACGAACGCGGCGATCGCCGAGTCGCGCGGCTACCTGCGGCTCGCGTCGAAGCTACGCGGAGCGGCCGCCGGCCGGCGCTCATCATCACCTGCGGGCTCTCGGGGTGCGGCAAGACGACGATATCCCAGGCACTGCTCGAGAGATCGGAGCGGTGCGCATCCGCAGCGATGTCGAGCGCAAGCGAATGCACGGCATCGCTTCCGCTCGAGCGGGTGCGACGCGGGCATCGCGCAAGGGCTGTATGCGTAGGCGTGCGACCGACGCGACCTACGATCGCCTCCGCACGCTTGCGCGCGACATCCTCGATGCCGGACGCATTGCCATCGTCGACGCGACCTTTCTCCGGCGCTCGCAGCGGGAGTCGTTCCGCGCGCTGGCCGAGGAGCTCGGGGTTCCGTTCGTGATTCTCGCATTCGAAGCGAAGCGAGGCGACGCTGCGCGAGCGCATCGTCCGGCGTCGGGTCGGAGGTGGCGATCGCGTCGGACGCCGACGTCGCCGTGCTCGCTCACCAGATCGCGACACGAGAACCGCTGACGGCCGAAGAAGCGGCGTACGTCGTCGTCTACGACGCCGAGGCGCCGCTCGAGGCATCCCGCGCACCGCGCGCGTGGACCGAGCTAGCGCGCCGGCTTGTCGCCTCCCCATCCGCGTCAGTCACGGTCCTGCCATAGCACCGACAGGACAGGTTCGTCGCCGTGTTGATTCGGGTCGATGTGCTGACCCGAGCGGCGATACCGAGGTAGCGGCGTTCATTGCCGCGGTAAAGGATTACGCGGCTTTCCACTGGCAGCACATGGGGCGCGAGGAGAAGGAATTGCTGCCGCTCGCCGAGAAGTACCTGACAGTCGGTGATTGGAAAGAGATCGACGCGGCGTTCAGCGGACACACGGATCCGCTTCTTGGGGAGGCACCCACCGAGGACTACCGCAAGCTCTGTCGGCGTATCGTGAATCTGGCGCCGCCCCCATCGGGGTTGGTTCCGCCGGATGAACAGCCGCTGACCTCGGGCGAACGGGCGAATGCATGAACCCGGAATCCGGATCAGCATCGGGGGGGCCATCATGACCGATCAAGCTCTCATTGAAGCATTGCGGCATTCGCGCCTTGGCGCGGAGCTCTCGGACCAACAAACGCAGACGCTCGCCGACAATCTCCGGTTCCGCGACCTCCAGCCCGATGAAGTCCTGGTCGGGGAGGGAACGTCCGACAACCATCTTTACGTCATCGTCCACGGTGCGTTGGGAGTGGTCCGCAACGTCGGAACTCCCGAGCGCGTGACGCTGCTTACGCTCACCGCCGGTGATCTCGTCGGCGAGTTGAGCTTCATCGACGAGACTCCACACTATGCGTCGCTGGTCGCTACCGGTCCCACCCGAGTGTTCGGTCTGGAGCGCGAACGGCTCGAGTCCTTGCTCGTCACGCATCCGCAGATCGTCTATCGCGTGATGCGCGCGATCTTGCGCACCGTCCACGAAATTCAGCGGCGGATATCGATGCAATCGGCGGAGCTGACGAACTACATCTACAAGCAGCACGGAAAATACTAGCTCGCGACTTACGGAAGAGCGCGCGCCCGCGCAAACGGATCGTAGACCTGCGACCAAGTCATCGCGACCTTCCGCTTCCCGGCGGCTGCCTCACGGGCGCTACGTCGGCGCAACTTACGCCCCTGGCCGGCCGGGGGGCGACTTAGCTCGTGCAGCGTCACCGCGAAGAGAGGTGTCGACGCCACCGGCCACGAGGTGAGCCGTCCGTGCCTAACGTTGACCTATGTCAAACGGGGAAGGGGGCCAGACCTTTACTGTAGCTCCCGACAGGGATCATCGATGAATCCGTACGTCGCGTTCCTCCTCTACCTGCTCGCTATCCTGGGGTTCGTCTTCATCACGCTCGTGATGAATCGCTTCCTGGGCCCCAAGCCGGTGGCCACGGCGTTGAAGATGGAGCCTTTCGAGTGCGGCGCGGTGCCGGTGGATCCCCGCAACACGAGGGCCGTGCCGATCAAGTATTACGGCGTCGCGATCGCCTTCTTGCTGTTCGATATCGAGACCGTGTTTCTCTTCGTCTGGGCGCTCGGCGCACAGCCATTGACCGGCTTCATGCTCTTCACGTTGTTCCTCTTCGCGTTCCTGCTCGTGTTGATCCTGCTATACGTCTATCGGATGCGGCTCATTGAAGCGGTGACTGAATAACGATGGCGCGTGCGACCATCCCGATCCGGCCGGCGAATGCGCCGACACCTGCATTCGAATACTTCTCGACGAAGAAGGACGAATTCGTCGGATGGGCGCGCAAGTTCTCGCTGTTTCCGTACCCGTTCGTGACCGCGTGCTGCGCGATGGAGTTCATGGCGGTCTCCTCGACGCCGTACGACACCGACCGCTTCGGGGCCGCGCTGCCGCGATTCTCGCCGCGTCAGTCGGACCTCCTGATGGTCGTCGGCACGCTCACGCACAAGCAAGCGCCCATCCTGCTCAAGGTCTACGAGCAGATGTGCGAGCCCAAGTGGGTGATGGCGTTTGGCGCCTGCGCGACCAGCGGCGGCTTCTATCAGAACTACGCCGCCGTTCCCGGGATCGACAAGATCATCCCTGTTGATGTTTACGTTCCCGGCTGCCCACCGCGCCCGGAGACGGTGATCGACGCGATCATGAAGCTGCAGGACCGGATCGGCCGATCGCATCATCCGATCCTCACCAACGACTTCTAACGGTGTGATGCCGCACCAGATCGCCGAGCGCATCGAAGCGGAAGCCGCATCCGCTGGGCGGCACGGTAGCGACGTCGCACGGCATGTCGGTCGATCACGCTGCCCCCGGACAAGCTCCTCGAAGTGGTGCGCCGGTTGAAGTCTAGAGCTCCGCTTCGATCTGCTGCTCGACGTGACGGCGGTCGACTGGCCGCAGCGCACGCCACGATTCGACGTCGTCTATCACTTCTACTCGACGTCGCATCACACTCGCATCCGCCTGAAGACGGCCGTTACCGAGGCGGAGCCGGTCGTCGACTCGCTTGTGTGCGCTCTACGGTTCGGCGGGTTTCATGGAGCGCGAGTGCCACGACATGTACGGCATCGTATTTCGCGGCAATCCCGACCTGCGGCCGATCCTGCTCTACGAAGGCTTTGCCGGGCATCCGCTGCGCAAGGACTATCCGAAGCTTCGCGAACAGCCGCTCGTGCCCTATCGCTCATGATGACGTTGCCCAACCCGGTGCGGCCCGCGTTCGAGCGGGGCGAACGCGACGACGCGGTGATCGTCAACATCGGCCCATCGCACCCGGCCACGCACGGCACGATCCAGGTGATCGCGATGCTCGACGGCGAGAAGGTGCAGCGCGTCGACGTGCACTGCGGCTATCTGCACCGCGGGTTCGAGAAGGAGTGCGAGGATCATACGTGGCACAACCTGATCCCGTACGTCGACCGGCTCAACTACTGCTCCGGCCTGATCAACGACTTCGCTTACTGCGAGGCCGTCGAGACGCTGATGGGCGTCGAGATCACGCCACGCTGCCGCTATCTGCGAACGCTTCTCTCGGAGTATTCGCGGATCGCCGATCACCTCACCTGCATCGCGGCGTCGCTGATGGAGCTCGGCGCGATGACGGCGTTCCTCTACCTGGTGATGATCCGCGATTACATCTACGAGCACCTCGCAGATCTCACCGGTGCGCGCGTCACCTATTCGTACGGCCGAATCGGCGGACTCGCGCGCGACCTGCCGGAGGGCTGGCTCGGCCGGCTCGCCGAGATCCTCGACAAGTACGAAGTATTCGTCGGACGGATCCATGGGCTCATGGACCGCAACCGCATCTTCATCGACCGCACCCGCAACGTCGGCGTGATCTCGACGGCCGACGCGATCAACTGGGGCTTCACCGGCCCGATCCTACGCTCGACCGGCGCGCCGCGCGACCTGCGCAAGGACACGCCTTATCTCGCCTACGCCGAGCTCGACTTCGACGTCCCCGTCGGAATCAACGGCGACAACTACGACCGCTACTACGTCCGGATGCGCGAGATGGACGAGTCGGTGTACATGATCCGGCAGCTGATGGACATGCTTCCCGAAGGGCCGATCAACGTCGACGATCGCCGCTGCACGCTGCCCGACAAGGCGCTCGTCTACACCGAGATCGAGTCGCTGATCAACCACTTCAAGGTGATCATGGACGGCCCCGTGGTTCCCGCCGGGGAAGTCTACACGGCGCAGGAAGCGCCCAACGGTGAACTCGGGTTTTACCTCGTGAGCACCGGCGGCGGAATGCCGTACAAGGTACACGTGCGCTCGCCGAGCTTCGTCCACATGGGCGGTGTGCAACGGCTGCTCGAAGGTTATCAGCTCGCCGACATCATCCCGACGTTCGGGTCCGTCAACATGATCGGCGGCGAGTGCGACCGCTGAGCGTGCGATGAAGCATCTGATTCCGGAATTCGAGAAGTTGCGCGCGCGCTACCCGCAGGGGTTCGAGTCCTCGCTCGTTCTGCCGTGCCTGCGCCGCATCCAGGAGGACCGCGGCTTCGTCGCCGATGAAGACATCGAGGGCGTCGTCGCGTACCTGGGCGTCCCGCGCATCCAGGTCGAGGAGGTGTTGAGCTTCTACGGGCAGTTCCGCCGCAGGCCGATCGGACGCTGCCACCTCCAGGTCTGCCGCAACCTGTCGTGCTCGCTGCTCGGTGCCGAGCGGATTCTCAACCATTTGACGAAGAAACTCGGCATCGCGCCGGGGCAAACGACGGCTGACGGACGCTTCACGCTGACCACCGTCGAATGTCTCGCTGCGTGCGGGACGGCGCCGGTGCTGATGGTGGACGAAACGTATCACGAGAACATGACGCCGGAGAAGGTCGACGCGCTGCTGAAGGCGGTGTCCTGAGATGGTGGGCAGGCGTCTCCTGATGACGTTTCCGGTCACCACCACGTCGCACACGCTGGCGGAATACCGCGCGCGCGGCGGCTACGCGGCGTTTGACAAGGCGCTCAAACAGATGACGCCGCAAAAGGTGGCCGCCGAGGTAACAGCATCCGGCATTCAGGGCCGCGGCGGCGCGGCGTTTCCGATGGGCCGCAAATGGGCGGTCGTGCATCCCAACGACGGCCAGCCGCACTACCTGTGTGCAAACGCCGATGAAGGCGAGCCGGGAACGTTCAAGGACCGCTGGATCCTCGAATTCGCACCGCACCTGCTGCTGGAGTCGATGCTGATCGCCGCCTATGCGCTGCAGGTGCGCAATGCGTTCGTCTACATCCGCGGGGAGTTCGATGGACCCTATCGTCGGCTCGCCGGGGCGCTGGAAGAAGCGTACGAAGCCGGCTATTTCGGCACGGGTATTCTCGGCACTGACTTCGCCTGCGATCTCGTCGTCTATCGCGGCGCCGGTTCCTACGTCTGCGGCGAGGCCTCGGCGCTCATCACCTCGATCGAAGGCAAGCGCGGCTACCCGCGCAACCGGCCGCCGCGACTCACCGTGCGCGGGCTGTATCAGAAGCCCACTGTCATCAACAACGTCGAGACGCTGTCGAACATCGCCTGGATCATCGCGAACGGCGGCGAAGCATTCAAGAAGATCGGTCACGAGAAGGATCCCGGAACACGGTTGATTTCGATCTCCGGCCATATCGAACGCCCCGGCGTCTATGAGATCGAATGCGGCTATCCGTTCGCCAAGTTCATCTTTGATGATTGCGGCGGCGGCATCGGCGGACGGCCGCTGAAGGCGATCATCCCGGGCGGGATCTCGACGAAGGTGCTGACCGGGAAGGAGATCGCGAACCTGACGCTCGACAACCCATCGCTTACAGCTGCGGGCTCGTCGATGGGCTCAGGCGGCATGGTCGCGATCGCCGAAGGCACGTGCATGGTGCGCCTGCTGCAGGTGCTGCTGCGCTTCTACCATCACGAGTCCTGCGGGCAGTGCACGCCGTGCCGCGAAGGCATGGGCTGGTTGCACCGGATCATCGACCGCATCGTTGCGGGCGACGGACGGCCCGAGGATATCGAGCGGCTCTACCAGATCTCGGCGTGGAACGACGGCACGACGATCTGCGGGATGGGCGATGCCGCAGGCTACGCGACGAGCGGCATCCTCAACAAGTTCCGCGACGAGTTCGAGTACTTCATCGAGCACAAGCGGTCGCGACACGACGGAGCGCTGGAATGCCCGAGATTTTCATAAACGGGCAACCCGTCCAGGCCGAGCGCGACCAGAGCGTCCTGGAAGCGGCGCTCGCCAACGGCTTCTACATCCCGTACTTCTGCTGGCATCCGGAGCTCTCCGTCGCGGGCAACTGCCGCATCTGCTGCGTGCAGGTCGAAGGACGGAGCTGGGTCGAGATTGCCTGCAACATGCCGGTGAGCGAAGGGTTGCGTGTTCTGACCGATTCTGAACCGGTGAGGGCGTACCGGAAGTCGATCCTGCAACTGTTGACCCTCAACCATCCGGTCGACTGCGGCATCTGCGACAAGGCCGGCGAGTGCAAGCTGCAGGACTACCACTACGCCTACAACGGCGCGCGGTCCATGTCGCACGATGCCAAGGTGCGCTCGACCAAGTTCCATCCGCTCTCCGAGCGCATCGTGCTCGACAACGAGCGCTGCATCCTCTGCTCCCGCTGCGTGCGCTTCACGCGGGAGGTCTCGAAGTCGAACGCGCTCGGCATCACGCAGCGCGGCGACAACTCGCTCGTCCGTGCCGCCGAGGATGGGGCGCTCGACCTCGACCCCTACTCGGACAACATCGTCGACCTCTGCCCAGTGGGCGCGCTGCTGTCGCGCTCGTTCCTGTACAAGTCGCGCGTCTGGTACCTGGAACCCACGCCTTCCATCTGTCCAGGTTGCGCGCGAGGCTGCACGGTCGAGATCTGGCATCGCAAGTCGGAATGGAAGCTGAACGCGCTCGACCCCGGGAAGAACGTCCGCATCGAGCGCGTGACGCCGCGCGAAAACCGCGAGGTCAATGGCCCGTGGATCTGCAACAAGGGGCGCGACCTCGCGCAGATTTTCGAGCGTCCGCGCGCTTTGCAGCCGATGGAGAAGGGCAGGCCCGTCGATCTGCCGGTGGCGGTCGATGCCGCTCGACGCCTGATCGAAAGCGCGAAGCGCCCGGTCGCGCTGGTCTCGAGCTGGGGGTCGAACGAGGAGCTCGCGGCGCTCAAGCGCGCGCTTCCCGAGCGCTTCACCGCATTCGTCAAGGCCGACTGGCTGGCGCAGCCCGGCGAGCGGCTCGACGACGATCTGCTGATTCGTGCGGACAAGAACCCGAACACTGCTGCAGCCCAGGTGCTGTTCCCGCAGCGGGACGACGGCGTCCGCGCCTTTGCCGAGGACACGGATCTCGTCCTGATCTGGGGTGAGGGCTTCGACTTCGCTCGCGTTCCGGCTGGGGCGAAGATCGTCTTCCTCAACGCGTATTTGCAGCCCGAGAACGGACACGCCGACGTGTTCATTCCGGTGAGCATCCAAACGGAGCGCAGCGGGCACTATACGAACTTCCAGGGCGCCGTGAGCGCGTTCTCCGCCTGCTTTCCTAAGCCGCCGTCGGTCGCCGATGCCGAGGCCCTGTTCGCGGCGATCACGGCGACCGAAAGCGCCGCCGCATGATGCAGGATCTCGTCGTCACTGCCGTCTTCATCGGCTACGCGGTCGCCGTCCTGTTGCTCTTCGGCACCGTGTTGACGTGGGTCGAGCGCAAGCAGGCGGCGATCATGTCGGACCGCATCGGCGCGAACCGGGCGTACGTTCGCATTCCGTTCACGCAGGTGAAGCTCGTTTGGCTCGGGCTGTTTCACGGACTAGCCGACGGCATCAAGATGATGCTGAAGGAAGACTTCACACCGAATTCCTTCGACCGCTTTGCCTTCGCTCTCGCGCCGTGGGTGGTGTTCACGCCGGTGCTTCTGGTGTTCGCCGTCATTCCCTTCGGCGGGATGCTGGTGCCGTCGACGCTGCTGCGGAGCCTCCCTTCCGTCGCGGCCTGGTTCGGGGATCGCGCGTATCCGATGCAGATCGCGCGCGTCGACGCCGGCTTGCTGGTCGTCTTCGCCTTCGGCGGCTTCACGATCATCGGCACGATGCTCGCCGGCTGGTCGTCGTCGAACAAGTTCTCGCTGCTCGGCGCGCTGCGCGCGGGCTCGCAGATGATCTCCTACGAGCTGATCATGGGGCTCACCGTGCTGGGGCTGATCCTCATTTACGGCTCGGTCGACTTGAACGCGATCGCGCGCCGGCAGTCGGGAATGCTCTTCGGCGTGCTGCCGGCATGGGGCGTGTTCGTCCAGCCGTTCGCGGCGACTCTCTTCCTGACCGCGGCGATCGCCGAGAACAAGCGCATCCCGTTCGATCTGCCCGAGGCAGAATCGGAGCTGATCGCCGGCTATTACACCGAATACAGCGCGATGAAGATGGGGCTCTTCATGTTCGCCGAGTTCATCGAGATCGCGATCGTGGGCGCGCTCTTCACCACGCTCTTCCTCGGCGGCTACAACCTGCCTTTCATGAGCGACGAGGGGTTCGTGCTGCCGGGAGATCGCGTCGTTCCGGTCGCGCATGGGGCGATCGTCGTCATCCAGTTGGTCGTGTTCCTGGTCAAGGTGATGCTGATCGCGAGCTTCCAAATCCTTATCCGCTGGACGCTTCCGCGCTTTCGTTTCGATCAGCTGCTCCGTTTCGCATGGAAGTTCATGTTCCCGCTCGCGCTCGCCAATCTGCTGGTGACTGCCGTCGTCGTCTGGGCCTTGCGCGCCTAGCTCGGGACTTCGAGCATGAAACCGTACGCGCGCAAGCAATACTGGAACCGGGCCACGATGTCGTGGTGGGAACGGGCCTACTTGCCGGAGATCCTGCGCGGCCTCTCGATCACCGGCGGTGTGTTCCTCACGAACATGTGGCACTGGATGACATTTCGCAAAGGAGCGCTCACCACCTATTATCCCGAGCAGACGCGCGACGACTATGCGGCCGGCAACCGCGGCAAGCACGTACTGACCCAGCGTCCCGATGGGCGCCCGCAGTGCATCGCCTGCAACCTCTGCGCGACGGTGTGCCCGGCGAAGGTCATCGAGATCGAGGCGGCGTTCGACCCCGATGATCCGGCGCACCCGAAATACCCGGTGCGTTTCGAGATCGACTACTCGCGCTGCATCTTCTGCGGACTGTGCGTCGAGGCGTGCCCGGAAGACGCTATCCGCATGGTCAAGGAGATTCCGGATCTGCCGACCTTCGATCGCCATGACCTGTGGCTGAAGCTCCCCGAGCTTCTCAGCTGGAGCCCCCGGAGCGATGTCGCGAAGCCGTATCCGGCGAAGGGCGAAACCAGCGCAGCGAAGGGGCTCACGTGATCGAGACCGTGCTGCTGTGGTTGTTCGCGGGCACCGCGCTCGCCGCCGCCGCCATGATGCTCGTGCTGCGGCACCCGATGCGCGTTGCGCTCGCACTCGCGGCGACGATGCTGTCGCTCGCTGGCGTCTACGCGCTCCTCGGCGTGCACGTGATCGCGATCTTCCAGGTGCTGATCTACGTCGGCGCCGTCATGGTGTTCATGGTCTACGCGATCATGCTGCTCGATGTCCGCGATCTTTCGTTCACCCGCCGGTTCTCATGGTTACTGGTGCCGGGAGGAGTCGCGGTGCTGGTGTTCTCGCGATTCTCGCGGATGGTTTGTGGCGGGCGCTGCCCGAGGCGACCGCAGCGGCTGCCGGCCCGCTATTCGGGATCCAGCGCTTCTCGATCGAATTCCTGAACGAGTACTGGCTGCATTTCGAGCTGGTTTCGGTGCTGCTGGTTGCCGCGGTCGTCGCGGCGCTCGCCGTGCTCGAAGTGGGAAGACGCCATCGTGGATGACGTTCAAATGCTGATCGCCGTGTCGGCCGCGCTCTTTGCGCTGGGGCTGCTGGGGGTCATCGCGCGGCGCAACGTGCTCGTCATGCTGATGTGTATGGAGCTGATGCTCAATGGGGTCAATCTGAGCCTCGTGACCTTCGCGCGGCAGACCGGTTCCACGGCCGGGGCTGCGCTCGTATTCCTGGTCTTCGTCGTCGCCACCGCCGAGATCGCCATCGCGATCCCCATCGTCCTGCTGCTCGTCCGGCGCAAGAAAGTGCTCGACCTGGACGCCTATACGGACCTGAGGGGGTAGACGGTGAGCCAACTGCTGACTGCCATCGTCCTCCTGCCGCTGGCAGGTTTCCTGCTGAAACGGGCTCTTTGGCAATCGGCTAGGACCGCGGTTCGTCTCGACGATTGGCTGCGGCCTGCCGATCGCGGCGTTTGCGGTGACGGCCAAGTGTTTCGTCGATCTGCAGGCGGGAGGAGGCGCGCCGCGGATCGATCTTGTCTACACGTGGCTCGCCACCGGCAACAACACGTTCGAGATCGCCTTCTATTTCGACCGCCTGAGCGCCGTGATGGCGTTGATCGTGACGGGCGTCGGATCGCTGATCCACCTCTACTCGATCGGCTACATGAAGGGCGACTCGAGCTACGCGCGGTACTTTTCGTACCTCAACCTCTTCCTGTTCTTCATGCTGCTGCTGGTGCTCGGCCGCTCGCTGCTCGTGCTCTTCGTCGGCTGGGAGGGCGTTGGGCTCGCCTCGTACCTGCTGATCGGTTTCTGGTTCGAGGATCCGGACAAGGCCCGTGCCGGCAAGAAGGCGTTCATCACCAATCGCATCGGCGACGCCGGGTTCCTGCTCGGAATGTTCGTGCTCTACCAGAGCCTCGGTACGCTCGACATGGATCGCATCAACGCGGCGTTCGCGACGGGCGCCCCTGCGGTACCGGCCAGCCTCGTCGGCATCCTTCTGTTCATCGGTGCCTCGGGCAAGTCGGCGCAGATCCCGCTGCACGTCTGGCTGCCCGACGCGATGGCCGGTCCGACGCCTGTTTCGGCGCTGATCCACGCGGCGACAATGGTGACCGCAGGCGTCTATCTCGTCGCTCGGCTGTCGGGGATCTATCTGCACGCGCCGGAGGCGAGTGCCGTGATCGCCGCGATCGGCGCGCTCACCGCTTTCTTCGCCGCCACGGTCGCTGTCGTGCAGACCGACATCAAGAAAGTGCTCGCCTATTCGACGATCTCGCAGCTGGGCTTCATGTTCGTCGCGCTCGGCGTCGGCGCGTACGGCGTTGCGATCTTCCATCTGTATACGCACGCGTTCTTCAAGGCGTGCCTCTTCCTCGGCGCCGGGAGCGTGATCCACGCGCTCGGCGGCGAGCAGGACATCCGCAAGATGGGCGGGCTTGCGCGCCGGATCCCGGTGACGTTCGCAACATTCGCTGTGGCAACCGCGGCGATCGCCGGCATCCCGCCGCTCGCCGGATTCTTCTCGAAGGACGAGATCCTGTGGTTCGCCTTCGCGAGCAGCCGCGGCGGCTCGACGCTGCTGTTCGCCACCGCGGCGACGACGGCGCTCCTCACGTCGTTCTACATGTTCCGGCTGCTGTGGCTCACGTTCTTCGGCCGCTCACGGCTGGCGGCGGAGGTCGACCACCACGTTCACGAATCGCCGTTGTCGATGACCTCGGTGCTGATCGTGCTGGCGATCCTGTCGGCGATCGGAGGCTTCCTGGCGATCCCGCATTTCCTCGAGCCGCTGCTGCCGCTGCCCGACGTCGTCCCGGCGCTCGAGCACTACGAGACGCCGCTCGTCGTCGTCTCGATCGGGCTGGCTTTCGCCGGGTTGCTCGCCGCGGCGTACATATTCGGCGGCGCCGCGAGAGCGTGCCAAGCGGCTGCGCCGTCGGTTTCCGACGCTGCATCGCGTGCTTTCCGGCAAGTACTACGTCGACGAGGCCTACGACACGCTGCTCGGGCGGCCGCTGCTCTGGATTTCGGATCGTGTCTTCCTGAGGCTCGGCGACCAGACCCTCTTCGACGGCTCGCTGCACGGCCTCGCGGCCTTGGGGAGGCGCACCGCGGCGGGCTTGTCGCGCGTGCAGAACGGCAACCTGCACCTGTACGCGCTGCTCGTGCTCTTCGGCATCATCGCCTCGATTGCGTGGGGGTGGCGTCATGTCTGACGCCGGCCTGCTGAACGCAGTCCTTTATCTCCCGCTTGCGGGCATTGCGGCGCTGATCGCGCTGCCGCGCCGCAGAGACGGCCTCGTGCGCGGGCTTTCGCTCGCGGTGATGCTGCTGCAGTTTGCCGTGACGGCATTGCTGTACCTGCCGGTTCGACCCGGCGACCGAAGGCTTGCAGTTCGAGACGCGGCTGCCGTGGATCGCCGCGTGGGGCGTCTACTACCAGATCGGCCTCGACGGCTACAACGTGCTGCTCGTGCTATTGACGACGTTCCTCGGCCCGCTGGTGGTCGCGGGCGCCTTCAGCGCGATCGACCGGGACGTGAAGCTCTTTTACTCGATGGTGTTCGCGCTGCAGTTCGCGATGCTCGGTACGTTCGTCGCCCAGGACCTGTTCCTGTTCTATCTGTTTTGGGAGGCGATGCTGATTCCGCTGTTCCTGATCATTGGCATCTGGGGCGGCGAGCGACGCATCTACGCGACGCTCAAGTTCGTGCTGTACACGGCCTTCGGCAGCATCCTGATGCTGGCGGCGGTCATTTACCTCGTCTATTCGCTGAACGCGACGACCGGGGTGACGAGCTTCGCCTTTGCCGATCTCTATCGCGCCGAGCTGCCGCTGTCGGTGCAGACGATCCTGCTCGCGGCGTTCGCCCTGTCGTTCGCGATCAAGGTGCCGATCGTGCCGCTGCACACGTGGCTGCCGGACGCGCACGTCGAGGCGCCGACAGCAGGGTCGGTCATCCTTGCCGGCGTACTGCTGAAGATGGGGACGTACGGCTTCATGAAGCTCGCCTTCCCGCTGTTCCCCGACGCCGCGCGCCTGTACGCGCCGCTGTTCGGCACGCTCGCGGTCGTGAGCATCATCTACGGCGCCTGCCTCGCGCTCGTGCAAACCGACATCAAGAAGATCATCGCCTATTCGTCGATCAGCCACCTGGGCTACGTGATGCTCGGACTCGTCAGCCTCGATATCCTCGCGATTCAGGGAGCAATCGTGCAGATGGTGAGCCACGGGCTCGTCGCCGGCGGGCTGTTCCTGATGGTCGGGATGATCTACGAGCGCTGTCACACCCGTGAGCTCGCGGCGTACGGCGGGATCGCCAAGCTGCTGCCGGTGTACTCGGTGTTCCTCGCCGTGCTCACGCTTGCGGCGATCGGCCTGCCGACCACCAGCGGATTCACCGGCGAATTCCTCGTGCTGCTCGGGACGTTCCGCGCCGCATGGCCGCTCCACCTGCAGGGAGCCGACTACCCGCTGCTCCTGAGCGTTAGCGCGGTCGCCGGCGTTGTCCTCGGCGCGCTCTACATGTTGTGGTTTGCGCAGCGCTTCCTGTTCGGCGCGGCGAAAGCACCTCATCTTCCGCTCGTGGACCTCAATCTGGCGCGAGAAGTCCATACTCGCCGCGATCGTCGTCGCAGTGTTCGCGCTCGGCCTGTTCCCCGATGAGCCGATGCGCAAGACCGAGCTTGCGGCGCGGCAATACCAGCAGCTCGTGCGCGCCGAGCATAGCGGCGGCCAGCTCGCATCTCGCTCGGGCGCCGTCTCTCCCGCTCCGCTCGAGACCCAATCCGCCGCGCAGGCGCCAGCGTTGACCGAGCGCTTCGCGATGAATGCCGAAGCGATCTTCGTCGCGATGCTTCCGGAGCATCTGCTGCTCATCGGGATCGTCGTGCTGATGGGGCTCGAGATCGCGCCGGGCCGGCTTCGCGGCGCATTCACCGTGTCGCTGCTCGCGGTGACTGCGGCGACGGCGGCGGCCGTCTGGCTTTTCCACATCGGGTATGCCGCAGCGCCGTTCGCCGGACAATACTCGGTGGACCCGGTTGCCGTCGCTCGGCAAGGCGATCGTCCTCGCGCTCGCGGTTCTCGTGTTGCTCATTTCGCGCAGCGAGTTGGCGCAGCCGCGCATTTCCCGTCCTGCTGCTGTCCTCGCTGTACGGCGTTTGCCTGTTGTTGTCGGCGGACAGCTTCCTCACGCTTTTCCTCGGACTCGAGCTGATGTCGCTGCCGGTCTACGTGCTGGTGCTGCTCGCTTTCCGTCGACCCGAGAGTGCCGAGGCGGCGCTCAAGTACCTGGTGCTTGGCGGAACCGCATCGGCGACCCTGTTGATGGGCGTCTCGCTGCTCTATGGCGCGACGGGATCGCTGGCACTCTCGGTGTTCGCCGACGCGATCGATTCGCCGAGCGCGATGGCGAGCATCGGCGTCGCGCTCATCGTCGTCGCCTTCTTCCTGAAGGCCGCGATCGTTCCGTTCCATACCTGGGCGCCGGATGCGTACGAAGCCGCCGCAGTGCCGGTAACCGCGTACATGGCGACGATCATCAAGGCCGGCGTGCTGCTCGCCGCGGTACGACTGTTCGGTGGCGCCACCTTGTCGCCGCCGATCGCCGATCTCCTCGCGATCCTGCCACTGCTGTCAATCGTCTGGGGCAACCTCGCGGCGATGCGGCAGCGGAGCTTGCGCCGCATGATCGCCTATTCGTCGATTGCGCACGCCGGCTATCTCTTCTACGCATTCCTCGGCGACGGCCCTGGTCGGTTCCAGGCCGTGGCGTTCTACGTACTGGTCTACGGACTGATGAACGTGCTCGCGTTCGCAGCGCTTCCGCCGGACTCCGATGATGCGGCGCGCGATCGGCTCGACAACCTGAAGGGATTGTTCCACCGCGATCCATTTGCCGCGCTGATGATCGGCGTGGCCATGCTGTCGCTGGCCGGCATTCCGCCGTTCCCCGGCTTCATCGCGAAGTTCCTGATCTTCAAGAACGTGATTGCCGCCGGGCTTACACTGTACGCGGTCCTGGGGCTCGATCGGCAGCTACCTGGGCATCTACTTCTATCTGCGCGTGATCCAGTTCCTCTTCATGAGCACCGACGGAGCGAACCGTCGTCACGCGGGCGCCCGGGGGCCTGGCGCTCGGCACAAGCTTTGTCTGTCTTGTGGCGTCGATCCTGCTGGCGGTGTTTCCGGGTTGGGCGATCGGCTTGCCGTAGGCGCTACGCGCTCGAAGCGCGAGGCCGAGCAGGTTCTGTGGCGCGGCGCAGCATTCGCGTCGTGAAACCTGCCGAAGCGAGGGGCGTGCTAAGCGGCGGCACCGCTCTCAGTCCGGACCCCCGTGTTCACCGGGTGATCAGAAGAATCCACGGCGTTCCGATCACCAGGAACACGGCGAAGAAGAAGAGCGTCATCAGCAACCCGAGCCGGTAGAGCTCACGCTGCGTGAGGTAGCCGCTGCCGACGAAGATCACGTTCTGGCTGCCGCCTTGCGGCGTGATCACGGAAAAGTAGCTGCTCGCGAAGAGCAGCGCGAAACCCATCAACGGCGCCGGGACGCCGCCGCGGATGCCCACGTCGAGGAAGACGCCCATGAGGGCGAGGACCTGCGACGACTGGCTCACGAACATGTAGTGGATCGCGACGTAGAGCGCGACCAGCGTCACATACGTCACAGGCCACGACAGGCCGCCCATGTGCGAGGCCAGCCGCTGGCCCACGTAGCCCATGAACCCGAGCTCGTTCAGCTGGCCGCTCAAGGCGAACAGCACCGCGAGCCAGAGGAACGTCGCGAGCGTGTCGCCCTGCGCCGCGATGTCGTCGAGCGTCAATACATTGGTCATCAACAGCAGGCCGAGCCCGGCGAACGCGATGCTGGTCACGTTGAGCTTGAGCGCATCGGCGAAGATCCAGCCCGAGACCATCAGCACGAAGGCGATCGCCGTGATTCGCTCCTCGCGCGACAGCGGTCCCAATTCGGCGAGCGCTGCCCGCGCCGCGACCGGCGCTTCCGGGGTCTCGCCCACACCGGGCGGAAACAGCCGTGCGACGACCCATGGCAGCAGCACGATCGCAGTCAGCGCCGGCACGGACGCCGCGACGAGCCAGCTGCCGAAGCCGATCTGCAGCCCGAACTCGCGCGCCACCTGGATGCCGATCGGGTTGGCCGACGTTGCCGTCATCCAGAGTGCGGAGGAAACCGCAAGGCTCGCCATCGCGCAGAACATCAGGTAGCCGCCGAGCCGACGGCCCTCGGGGTCGTCGGGTCGCGAGCCCGATCCCTGCGCCACCGACAGCACGATCGGGAACAGGACGCCGCCGCGCGCCGTGTTGCTGGGAAACGCCGGCGCGATGGCCGCATCCGTGAGAACGATGCTGTAGGCGAGCCCGAGCGACGATCGGCCAAACCTGCTGACCATGAAGAGGCTGATGCGCCGTCCCAGGCCGGACTTCACGACCGCCTGCGCGACGAGGAACGCGATGACAACGAGAAGCACGCTCGCGTTGGCAAAGCCTGCGAACGCCTTCGCAGGAGAGATCGTATCCGTCAGGACAACCGCCGCCACCGCCAACATCGTCGACGTGAGGAGTGGGAACGCGCCCACCAGCACCGAGGCGATCGCGGCGACGAACACCGCGAAGAGATGCCACGCGGGCGCCGTCAGGCCGGCAGGCACCGGCGTGAGCCAGATGCCGATCGCCAGCGCAAAGGGCACGGCACGTCTGGCGAGGAGCGCGGGGCTGATCATGGCCGTGCTCCTGTTGCGCCCGGACTAGCGGGCGGTCGGGCGACTTGCACGCGGCCCTTGAGACCGATGGATTGGCCCTGCACGGTCCCGTCCTCGGTTTCGAGAACGAATCGCCACGAGAACTCGTAGGTGCCGGTGGCGCCCGAGTAGCGTCCCGTACCGCCGATGAACGTTCCGACAATCCTGTTGCCTGTCGCCGTTCCTTCTCCTCGCAGCTCGCTGAACGCCTGATCGCCGTGCTCATCGGTCCAGACCGCGCGTCCCACCATGCCGGTGGCAGTGTCGTTGAGCATGATCGCCTCGGCGCGAAAACCGAGGCCGGCCGATCAGCTCCGGCAAGCAGCAACGAGCCGTCGAGATCCGCAATGGAGGCGCGTCGATCGGAGCCGAATGTCGATCGTGTGGCGACTGCCGGCGGCGGTCCAGGTCCCCTCAAACTCGCGCCACGCCCCCTCGCGGCTGAGCGAGTCCGGCGCTTGCGGTGCGGGCCCGCACGCGACCAAGGCCAACAGCCCGATGAGAATGGTCGTCCGCGCCCCGTGCCGGAGCTGCTGCCTACGGGGCATCGCGCTCGCGAGAATGGCGATGGCGCTCTCCTTCGACTCCCGTTGCGAATGATCCCAGCCTCCACTGCGCGCACGGTTGACTCAGGTCAAAGGGACGATCGCACGGCGCCGACTATAGTGACCAGAGCGCGGTGGCGCCCGCGAGCGCCGGATCTCCGCACTCTCCTTGCAGGAGGAGTCCGATGGCCAACAGCAACTCGATCATCGCCGGTGTCGGCCTCGCCGACGCGCCCCGCAAGAGCCGCTGGCCGGCGCGCCTCGACCTGGATGCAGAGCGCGACCGGCCTTGTCCTCGCGCTCTTCATGTGGGGCCACATGTTCTTCGTGTCGTCGATCCTCATCAGCAACGACGCGATGTGGACGATCACCAAGTTGTTCGAGGGCTACTTCTTCTTCGGCCGGTCCTACCCGGTAATCGTCTCGGTCGTCGTCGTTCGGGGTCCTCGTCCTGTTCGTCGCCCACGCGTTCCTCGCCGTGCGCAAGTTCCCGATCAACTATCGGCAGTACCGCGTGTATCGCGGCCACATGAACGATGATGCACCACGAGGACACGACGCTGTGGTGGTGTGCAGGTCGTGACCGGCTTCGCGCTGTTCTTCCTCGTCGCCGTGCACCTCTACCAGATGCTGATGCACCCGGGCGACATCGGTCCCGTACGAGTCCGCCGACCGCGTCTGGAGCGGGCGCTGGTGGCCGCTGTACCTCTTCCTGCTGTTCGTGGTCGAGCTGCACGGCGGCATCGGCCTCTACCGGCTCGCCGTCAAGTGGGGCTGGTTCGAGGGTGACGACCCGAAGCGCACGCGCGCTGCGCTGAAGAAGCTCAAGTGGGCGCTGACGGTGTTCTTCGTCGTGCTCGGCCTCGCTGACGCTCGCGGCCTACATGAAGATCGGCTATCTGCACGCGGACAAGGCGGGTGAACGCTACGTCGCCCGCGTGGCTGCAGAACGCCGCGCCGGCGCAGGGGGTGCGCCCATGAAGATCGTCTACACCGACGTCCTGGTGATCGGCGGCGGCCTCGCCGGACTGCGGATCGGCGATCGCCGCGAAGCGCCGCGGCCACGACGCGATCATCCTGTCGCTGGTGCCGCCCAAGCGCTCGCACTCGAAGGCCGCGCAGGGCGGCATGCAGGCCTCGCTCGGCAACGTGATCAAGGGTCAGGGCGACAACGAGGACGTGCACTTCGAGGACACGGTGCGCGGCTCCGACTGGGGCGCCGACCAGGAGGTCGTGCGCATGTTCGTCAACACCGCGCCCAAGGCCGTGCGCGAACTCGCCGCCTGGGGCGTGCCGTGGAGCCGCGTGCGCAAGGGCGACCGCGCAGGTCGTCATCAACGGCCAGAAGGTGACGATCACCGAGCGCGACGAGGCGCACGGCCTGGTCGCGCAGCGCGACTTCGGCGGCACCAAGAAGTGGCGCACCTGCTACGTCTCCGACGGCACCGGCCACGCGATGCTGCAGGCGGTTGGCGACCAGGCGATCGCGGCGTCGATCCCGGTGCTCGAGCGCACCGAGGCCCTCGCGCTGATCCACGATGGCGGCCGCTGCTACGGCGCCGTCGTGCGCGACCTGATCACCGGCGAGCTCGCCGCCTACGTGGCCAAGGCCACCGCGATCGCCACCGGCGGCGCCGGACGCCTCTATCGCGTCACGACCAACGCGGTGATCTGCGAGGGCATCGGCCACGCGATCGCGCTCGAGACCGGCGTGGCCGCGCTCGGCAACATGGAGGCGGTGCAGTTCCACCCGACGGGCATCTTCCCGGCCGGGCATCCTGGTGACCGAGGGCTGCCGCGGCGACGGCGGCCTGCTCAAGGACGTCGACGGGCACCGCTTCATGCCCGACTACGAGCCCGAGAAGAAGGAGCTCGCCTCGCGCGACGTCGTCTCGCGGCGGATGGAAGAGCACATCCCCAAGGGCAAGGGCGTCAAGTCGCGCTTCGGCGACCACCTGCTGGCTCGACATCACGCTGCTGGGCGAGCACCACATCAAGCACAACCTGCGCGAGGTCTTCGAGATCTGCCACTACTTCCTCGGCGTCGATCCGACCAAGGACCTGATCCCGGTGCGGCCGGCGCAGCACTACACGATGGGCGGCGTGCGCACCGACTCCGACCGGCGAGAGCCCGACGCTCAAGGGCCTGTTCGCGGCCGGCGAGGCGGCCTGCTGGGACATGCACGGCTTCAACCGCCTCGGCGGCAACTCGGTGGCCGAGACCGTGGTGGCCGGCATGATCGTCGGCGAATTCATCGCCGACTTCTGCGACCGCAGCGAAAACGACGTCGACATTCCCACCGGCGTCGTGCGCGACTTCCTGCAGCGCGAGCAGGCGAAGCTCGACGCGCCTGATGTCGGGCGGCACCGAGAGCGCGAGCGCGATCAAGGCGCGCATGCAGGAGATCATGACCGCGAAGGTCGGCATCTTCCGCACCGGCAAGGACCTCGAGCGGGCGGTCGACGAGCTACCGAAGCTGCTCGTCAGGAGCCGCGACATCGGCGTCGAGTCGCGGTCGCCGGGCGCCAATCCGGAGCTCGTCACGGCCTATCGCGTGCAGATGATGCTGAAGCTCGCACTGTGCGTCGCCTACGGCGCGCTGACACGCACCGAAAGCCGCGGCGCGCACTTCCGCGAGGACTTTCCGCGGCGCAACGACGCCGCGTGGCTGAAGCGCACGCTCGCGACCTGGAGGAACGAGACGGACGCCTGCCGACGCTCAATTACGAGGCGCTCGACGTCAAGCGCATGGAGCTGCCGCCGGGCTGGCGCGGCTACGGCGCGAAGGACTACACCGACCATCCGGACACCGACGCGCGTCAGGCCGAAGTCGACGCGGCGAAGGCGCGGATCGGCGACCGCTTCGAGCTGCAGCGCGCGCTGATGCCGTACGAGCACCTGCTGCCCGAGCGCTATCGAGGACGAAACGAGCGGATCGACGAGCGCTTACCCGTGGAACGGGATTCCGGGGCGAAAGAGACCCCCGAATCCGCCTTCGCCTGGGAAAGCGAGTAGGCGCATCCAGGAGCGAATCGATGACCACCTCCCAAAACGAGTCGACGAGCGCCCCGAAGATCCGGCTGCACATCCTGCGCTACAACCCGCAGGATCCCGCGAGCGTGCCGCACATGCAGACCTACGAGCTCGAGCAGACCGAGGGCATGACGCTGTTCATCGCGCTGACCGAGATCCGCGAGAAGCTGGATCCATCGCTGCAGTTCGACTTCGTCTGCCGCGCCGGCATCTGCGGCAGCTGCGCGATGATGGTCAACGGCCGGCCGACGCTCGCCTGCCGCACGCTGACGCGCGACGTCGGCCCCGAGATCACGCTCGCGCCGCTGCCGGTGTTCGAGCTGATCGGCGACCTGTCGGTGAACACCGGCAAGTGGATGCGCGGCACGAGCGAGCGGCTCGAGGCCTGGCTGCACGTGAAGCGCCAGGACGTCGACCTGCAGTCGCATCGAGGAGCCGATGGATCCCGACCTCGCCGAGAAGTTCAACGAGCTCGACCGCTGCATCGAATGCGGCTGCTGCGTGGCCGCCTGCGGCACCGCGCGCATGCGCCCGAATTTCGTCGGCGCGGTCGGCATCGCCAAGATCGCGCGCTTCCGCCTCGACCCGCGCGACACGCGCACCGACGACGACTACTACGAGCTGATCGGCGACGACGACGGCGTGTTCGGCTGCATGTCGCTGCTCGCCTGCCACGACGTCTGCCCGAAGGACCTTCCGCTCGCAGACCCAGATCGCCTTCATCCGGCGCAAGATGGTCAGGGTCGGTTTCGGCTAAGGCGGAACGTGGCGACCAACGACGGAGCGAGACATCATGGCCTACCGCATCGAGAAGGACTTCCTGGGCGAGAAGCAGATTCCCGACGACGCGTACTACGGCGTGCAGACGCTGCGCGGCAAGGAGAACTTCCACATCACCGGCATCCCGATGTCGCTCGAGCCGAACTTCGTCAAGGCGTTCGGCTACGTGAAGAAGGCCGCCGCGCTCGCGAACCGCGACCTCGGCGTGCTCGACGCGAAGATCGCCGACGCGATCGCCAGCGCCTGCGACCGGCTGATCGCCGGCGAGATGCGCGACCAGTTCGTCACCGACTTCATCCAGGGCGGCGCCGGCACCTCGACCAACATGAACGCGAACGAGGTGATCGCCAACCTCGCGCTCGAGTAGCTCGGCCACAAGAAGGGCGAGTACCAGTACGTCAACCCGAACGACCACGTGAACTTCGGGCAGTCGACCAACGACATCTATCCGACCGCGTTCCGGCTGGCGCTGATCCTGCGGCTCGCGAGCTACATGGAGGCGCTGACGCGGCTGCAGGAGGCGTTCTTCGCCAAGGCCAAGGAGTTCGACCGGGTGCTGAAGATGGGCCGCACGCACCTGCAGGACGCGGTGCCGATGTCGCTCGGCCAGGAGTTCCACGGCTGGGGCACGACGATCGGCGAGGAAGTGCAGCGCATCGCCGAAGTCCGCCAGTTCCTGCACGAGATCAACCTCGGCGCGACCGCGATCGGCACCACGGTGACCGCGGCGCCGGGCTATCCGGAGCTCGCGACCAAGTACCTGTCCGAGCTCACCGGCATCAAGTTCATCCTCGCCGGCGACCTGATCGAGGCGACGTCGGACACCGGCGCCTACGTGCTGCTGTCCGGCGTGCTGAAGCGCACGTCGTCGAAGCTCACCAAGATCTGCAACGACATCCGGCTGCTCGCCTCGGGGCCGCGCTGCGGCTTCAACGAGATCAACCTGCCGCAGATGCAGCCGGGCAGCTCGATCATGCCGGGCAAGGTCAATCCGGTGATTCCGGAGGTCGTCAACCAGGTCGGCTTCCTCGTGATCGGGCTCGACCTCACGGTGACGCTCGCCGCCTCCGCCGGCCAGCTGCAGCTCAACGTGATGGAGCCGGTGATCACCTTCGCGCTGTTCACGTCGATCGCGACGATGGAGCACGCGGTCGACAGCCTGCGCGTCAACTGCATCGACGGCATCACCGCCAACGCCGAGCGCACGCGCGACATGGTGCTCAACTCGCTCGGCATCGTCACCGTGCTGAAGCCGTCGCTCGGCTACAAGCAGTGCGCGGAGATCGCGCGCGAGGGCTACGAGACCGGCAAGTCGCTGCACGACATCGTGGTGAAGGAGCGCAAGCTCCTCACGCAGGAGAAGTGGGACGAGGTGTTCTCGTTCGAGAACCTGATCAGCCCGAAGTTCGAGCAATGAGCCGACGGACTGATCGTCCCGAGCCCGAAGGAGGGCCATCATGACAATCTCGATCGTTCTGCAGTTCGTGGTCGTGCTGGCCGCGATCTGGATGGGCGCGCGCTACTCGCGGCGTCGGCCTCGGCCTGTGGGGCGCGGTCGGCCTGCTGGTGCTGGTCGTCGCGTTCGGCGTCAATCCGACGTCGCCGCCGATCGACGTGATGCTGATCATCCTGGCGGTGATCATGGCCGCCTCGGTGATGGACGCCGCGGGCGGCATCGACTTCCTGGTGCGCATCGCCGAGCGCATCATCCGCGCCAACCCGAAGTACGTGACGATCGTCGCGCCGCTCACCACCTGGAGCTTCACGTTCCTCGCCGGCACCGGGCACATCGTCTATCCGCTGCTGCCGGTGATCTACGAGACGGCGCACCAGAACGGCATCCGGCCCGAGCGGCCGATGGCGGTGGCGACGATCGCCTCGCAGCAGGCGATCACCGCGAGCCCGGTCGCCGCGGCGACGGCGGCGATGATCGGCCTCTTCGCCGAAAAGGGCATCACGCAGTGGGGCCTGCCGCAGATCCTGATGGTCTGCGTGCCGGCGACGCTCGACCGGCGTCGTCGCGGCCGCGATCGTCTCGATGTTCATCGGCAAGGACCTGAAGGACGATCCGGAATACCAGGCGCGGCTCAAGGCCGGCGCGATCCCGGCGCCGAAAGCCGCCGCCGAGCGGCCGCCGCTCAAGCCCGCGGCGAAGGCGTCGGCGTTCCTGTTCCTCGTCGGCGTGGCGCTGGTCGTGCTGTTCGGCTTCTTCCCCGCGCTGCGCACGCTGCCGGGCGCGAAGAGCGCGCTCGCAGATGCCGATCGTGATCGAGATCGTGATGATGTCGGTCGCGGCGGTCATGCTGCTCGTCACCGAAGGTCAACGTCGAACGAGGTGCCGAAGACGTCGACGCTGCGCGCCGGCGTGGTCGCCGTCATCGGCATCTTCGGCCTCGCCTGGCTCGGCGACAGCTTCATCGCCGCGAACAAGGACGTGATCGTCCCGGCGATCGGCGCGCAGGCCGACGCGCACCCGTGGACGTTCGCGTTCGGGCTCTTCTTCGCGTCGGTGCTGCTCTACAGCCAGGCGGCGACGACCCGCGCGCTGATGCCGCTCGGCATCGCGCTCGGCATCCCGCCGCAGTTCCTGATCGCGATGTTCCCGTCGGTCAACGGCTACTTCTTCATCCCGACCTACGGCTCGCTGATCGCGGCGATCAACTTCGACCTGTCGGGCACGACGAAGATCGGCAAGTACGTGCTCAACCACTCGTTCATGATCCCGGGCGTCGTCGCGACGGCCGTGGCCGTCATCACCGGGCTCGCTCCTTGCCCGGATCATGTTCTGATCGTACTTCCAGAACAATCGCGTGATGCTGCCGCGGAACCGAATGGATGGATGGGCCGGCCATTCGACCGGCAGGTTTTCGATTACGGTTCAGCGAGCGCGCTCGCGACGAGCTCGACGATGTCGCGCGTCTCGATGTCCGACTCGTATGTCTGTGCTTTGACGGCATCGCTCATCATCGTCGTGCAGCAAGGGCAGGCCGTCGCGATGACCCGCTGCTGCTGCGGCAGAGCCCCCTCGAAGCGAACGAGGTTGATCCGGCGTCCGATCTTCTCGTCCATCCACATCCGCGCGCCACCGACGCCGGAGCACATGGCCCTTTTGCGGCGGAGCGGGAATTCGAGCGGCGCGTCGCGCGTGAGCTCCGCGAGGATCGCACGCGGCGGATGGTCCCAGCGCACCTCCGGCGCCAGCTTCACGACGATCGCGAGCTTGCGCCAGGCGAGCGCGCAGAACGCGGCCAGCGCAGCCGCGAGCAACAGCGTGATCGCCACCGGGTTCACGGCGCCCTCGGTGGTGCGCGTCCGCTAGGAGAGTGTCGCACCTCGGATGCCGGACGCACTGCGCCGTTCGCGCACGCCGCTCACGCTCCTGCGCGGGCGGCTATCGGAGAGTGTGCGTCGAGCAGCTGCAGTCGCGTTGCCTGTAGGCGCTCGGCGACAACGGCCAGCAGACGTTGCATCAACGTGAAGCCGAAGAGCGTGTCCTCCCGGCATGCCGTCAGGAGCTCCGCCCCTTCGAACGACAACGCATCCACGCGTTCCAGTGTCCGCGCCTGGAAGTGCTTGCCCCTGCCCAGCAGCAACGCCGACCAGCCGAGCTCGTCGCCAGCGAACAGTGTTTGCACGCGAAATGTCTGCCCCGGCGCCGCGATCTCGAGGGCTACGAGACCCGTGACGATCAGGTAGAACTCCGAGCAATCGTCGCCCTCTCGGAAGAGAATCTGATCACGATCAAACCGTATTGCCGTTGCCAGTGTCGCGAGTTTCTCGACATGCCTCGGTTCGAATTCCGCCACGAACGGGTGGTGGCGGAGCATGTCCACAATGGAGTCCCTCATCGGTGATGCCTTTCTCGCGCGTTGCGTCCGCCTCGGCCGCAGCGCATCGTCGTCATTCCGTCGTGTAATCTGCGTAGCGGGGTTCGTACATTTGTGATCTGACGGCTTCCAACAGGTTGGCAGGAGCAACGCCCCGCGCGAGTCCCCTCTGGTAGGCAACGGCAGCCGTGGCGGCCGCGATGTGTGCCGAGACCTCGCGAATGCTCGAAAGGGGGGGGTACAGGCTGCCCTGCCGCAGGTCCTGCTCGTTCACTTGGGCCGCCAGCTCGTACGCGGCCGCCATGAACATTTCGTCGGTGACGCGGCTCGCACCCGATGCGATGACGCCAAGGCCGACGCCGGGGAAGATGTACGAGTTGTTGCCCTGCCGGGGAACATGGGTCCGCCCGTCGAGCGTAACCGGATCGAATGGCGAGCCGCAGGCAAATAGCGCCCGGCCCTCCGACCAGCGGTAGGCCTGCTTCGCCGTGCACTCCGATTTCGACGTCGGATTGGACAGCGCGAACACGATCGGCCGCTTGTTGAGCGACGCCATCGTGCGCACGACGTCTTCGGTAAAGGCTCCGCCCACCGCCGCGACACCGATGATTGCCGTCGGACGCACCGCCTTCACCGCGTCGAGCAGCGTACCGACCGGCGCATGGTCTTGCGCATAAGGCCGCTTGTGTTCGGCGAGATCGGACCGCTGGCTGACGACCAGGCCATGCGAGTCGAACAGCCAGCATCGACCTTGTGCTTGCGCCCTGGTCAGACCTTTCGCGACCATCGCCTCAACCGCGAGATCGGCGATGCCCGTCGCGGCTTCACCGGCGCCCTGGAACAGCAGCGTCTGTTCGCTGAGCGCGCCGCCGGTGATCCGCTGCGCAGAAAGAATCCCCGCCAGCGTGACGGCGGCGGTCCCCTGAATGTCGTCATTGAACGTAGGAATCCGATCGCGATACTTGCGCAACAACCGGAACGCATTGTGGCTTGCGAAGTCCTCGAACTGGATCACCACGCCGGGAAAGAGCTCACTTGCCGCGACGATGAACTCCTCGACGAGCTCGTCATAAGCCGCGCCGCGAACCCGCGGCTGATGAAGCCCTATGTAGAGCGGATCGTCGAGCAGCTCGGAGTTGTTCGTTCCCGCGTCGAGGAGCACAGGCAGGCAGGCGTTGGGGTGCACGCCAGCGCATGCGGTGTAGAGCGAGAGCTTGCCGACAGGAATGCCCATGCCGTTGGCACCGAGATCGCCCAAGCCGAGTATGCGTTCACCGTCGCTGACGACGATGATCGCGACGTCCCGTCGCGGCCAGTTGGCCAACACCTGCGCGACCCGGCCGCGATCGGCGGCGCTCACGAAGATCCCGCGCGGGCGCTGGAAAATGTGCGTGTAACGCTGGCACGCGAGACCGACTGTCGGCGTATATACGATCGGTGTCATCTCGTCGGGGTTCTCGATGAGCAGCCGGAAGAACAACGCCTCGTTACGGTCGTGCAGCGCTCTCAGGTTGACGTACTTCTCGAGGTCGCTCGACCTGCGCCGAAAATTCTCGAGGACACGTGCGAGCTGCTGCTCCTGCGTGGAAACATGCGGCGGCAGCAGTCCGCGCAGGTGCAGCTGGTCCCGCTCGGCCTCGGTGAACGCCGTCCCCTTGTTGAGCGACGGATCCTGAAGCAGCGCGATGCCGGTCGGCATCGCGGTCATCGCTTCGTCACGACGTTTCTGGAGCATCGTGCGTACCTCGCTGCTCGTTGTTGCACGGGCGAGTGCCCGACGGAGGACAGGGTTTCGTCATCAAGTCGTCTCCGGCACCATCTTGATCGCGCCGCACGGGCATTCCGACACGCAGATGCCGCAGCCCTTGCAGTAGTCGAAATTGAACTCGAACCGCTTCCCCGGTCCGAGCTTGATCACGGCGTTGTCCGGGCACACGCCGTAGCAGTTGTCGCACTCGAAGCAGTTGCCACAGGAAAGGCAGCGTCGCGCTTCGAACAACGCGTTGGTCTCGTCAAGCCCGCTCACGACCTCTTCGAAGGTCGACGTGCGCCGCGCGAGCTCGAGGATCGGGGCGCACGGTTTTCGGCGCGTCGCTGTAGTACCAGGGGTTCAACGTGTCGAACGTCGCCACTTCGTGCTTCGGCGGGGGCGCGTACACGGTGCCGCGAAAGCCACGCGTCGATGTGGCGCGCGGCTTTCTTGCCATGGCCCACGCCCACCGTCACGGTTCGCTCCGACGGAACCATGTCGCCGCCGGCGAAGATGCCCGCGTAGCCGGTCATCATGTTCGGGCCGACCTGGACCGCACCGTCCTTGATCGCGAGCCCCGGTATCCCCGTCCAGCAACGACAGGTCGACGTCCTGTCCGAGCGCAAGGACCAGCGAATCGGCCTCGAGCGTCTCGAGCTCACCGGTCGGCTGTGGAAAGCCTTTGGCATCGAGCGCCATCTTTTCGACGGTCAGCGTGCCCTCGTCAGCCATGTTCTTGATCGTCGACAGCCATTTGATCAGGACACCTTCCTGCAGCGCTTCCTCGACCTCGAAGTCGTGCGCGGGCATCTTTTCGCGGGTGCGGCGGTAGACGATGATCGATTCGGTCGCGCCGAGTCGCTTCGCCGTGCGCGCGACGTCGAGCGCCGTGTTGCCGCCGCCGTAGACGACGACCCGCCGGCCGAGCATCGGCTTGTCCTCGCCCTCCATGCTTCGCAGCACCGATACCGCGTCGAGCATGTGCGCGGCCTCGCCTGCGGGAATGTATGCGCGCTTGGCAATGTGAGCACCGACCGCAAGGAATGCGGCGTCGAAGCCACCTGCCTTCATCGTATCGAGGACATTGGAGACCTTGCAGTTGAGCTCCAGCTCGACGCCCAGGTCGAGGATTCGCTGGATCTCGGCGTCGAGCACGTCGCGGGGAAGCCGATATTTCGGGATGCCGAAGCGCATCATGCCGCCCGCGCGCGGGCCAGCGTCGACGATCTTCACGCCGTGCCCGAAGCGCCGGAGGTGATACGCCGCTGACAATCCCGACGGCCCGGCACCGACGATCAGCACGCGCTTGCCGCTCTCGCGTTCGGGCGGGGCGAACTTCCAGCCGCGCTTGATCGCCTCGTCGCCGAGGAAACGCTCGACCGAGTTGATGCCGACGGCTTCATCGAGCTTCGCGCGATTGCACGAGGTCTCGCAGGGGTGGTAGCAGACGCGCCCCATGATTGCGGCGAACGGATTTTCCTCGGTCAGCGTGCGCCACGCGGCTTCGTAATCGCCCGACTCGGCGTGATAGAGCCAGCCCTGGATGTTCTCGCCGGCCGGGCACGCATGGTTGCACGGGGGCAGGCGATCCACGTAGAGAGGCCGCTTGGTGCGCCACGCCCCGGTCTTGTTGGCAAGGCTCGAGCCGACGTCGAGCGTGATGGCGTACGGCTTGTCCATGGCTCCTCCTACTGCAGCAAGCCGAACTCTTCAATGTTGGAATCGGCCATCATCTGGATTTGCTCGATGCGTGCCAGATCGGGTGTCTTGCCGAACAGGTGGGCGTAGCGTTTCTGCAGCGCAAGATAGTCGGTCACGGGGACCTTGCGCCGTATGGGCGTGCTCGAGACGACCTTACCGTCGCGCGCCTCGAACAGCGGGAAGAGGCCGGTTTCGACGGCGAGGCGCGCGATCCTGATCGTGTCTTCGGACGCCGAGCCCCAGCCGAGCGGACAGGGCACGAAGATATGGATGTATCGTGCACCGTGAATTCCCATCGCGAATTTGACTTTGCGCTCCAGGTCGCGAAGATTGGAAACGCTCGCGGTCGCGACGTACGGAATGCGGTGCGCCATCGCGATCCGCGGAACGTTCTTCCCGGTCCCGAAGACGTTGCCGGGCGAGGCCCCGACGGCTGGGGTGGTCGCCGTCCGGGCCGCCGGCGGCGTCGCGCTTGAACGCTGGACGCCGGTGTTCATGTACGCCTCGTTGTCGTAGCAGATGTAGAGCACGTCGTCGTTGCGTTCGAACATGCCCGACAGGCAGCCGAACCCGATATCGGTCGTGCCGCCGTCGCCTCCCTGCGCAATTACACGGACGTCGCTGCGACCGAGCGCCCTTTGCGCCGCGGCGACGCCCGACGCAACCGCGGCCGCGTTGCCGAACAACGAATGGATCCACGGAATCTGCCACGACGTTTCCGGGTAGGGGGTGGAGAACACCTCGAGGCAGCCCGTCGCGTTGACTGCGATCAGCTGGTTGTTGGTAGCCACCATCGCCGCGTCGATCGCGTAGCGCGCGCCGAGCGCTTCGCCGCAGCCCTGGCACGCGCGATGTCCGGAATTGAGCGAGTTCGTCCGGTGCATGTCGGCCTGCACCGAGCGCTGATTCTCGGCAAGCAGACGATTGCCGACGGTGAAGGTCCCGGTCTGATAGAACTTGACCGGCTGTTCCTGGGAGTCCATGACATCCTCCTCGAGGGTCAGCCGATGGTCGACGCAACGGTGCCGATCCGGCGCAGGATCGCCTCGGCCGTCGGCCCGGTCCGCCGTGTCTCGCTCTCGCGCTCGAGCTCGTGGCTGATCACGTCGGCGTTGAGGTCGAGGAAGGTCACCTGCTCGAGTTCGTCGCGCTCGGCGTCCTCGAACAGCCGCTTGAGCGACCCGCGCGTGATCGCGCGCCCGCCGAGTCCCGCGATGACCGTGTAGCCGTTGAGCACGATGCCCGACAGCGACTTGCGCACGCCGTCGGAGACGATGCCGCCCAGCCCGACCGCCAGACATTTTTCCAGCACGACGACGCGCTTCGCGCTGTGCAACGCCTCGCGCAGCGGCGCGAGCGGGAACGGCCGGAACGAACAGATCGATACCGAGCCGATGCGCGAGCCCTCGCCGCGCATCTCGTCGACCACTTCCTGAATCGTGCCGTTCACCGAGCCGAGCGCGACGACGATGGTTTCCGCGTCCTCGGTGCGGTAGCTGCGGATGAGCCCGCCCGAACTGCGGCCGAATCGCTTCTCGAACTCCGCCGCGAGCTGCGGAATCAGCGTCAGCGCGCGCAGCTGCTTGTGGTGCGACAGATAGCGGACCTCCATGAAGGCTTCCGGCCCGACCATCGCGCCGATGCTGACGGGGTCGGCCGGATCGAGGATCTGCCGGGGCTCGTAGCGCGGCAGATACGCGTCGACCTCCTCCTGCGTCGGCACGTCGACGCGATCGTACGCATGGGTGAGGATGAAGCCGTCCATGCACACCATGACCGGGCAGGACAGCTCCTCGGCGAGGCGGAACGCCTGGATGTGCAGGTCGAGCGCTTCCTGGTTGGTCTCCGCGTAGAGCTGGATCCAGCCTGCGTCGCGCATCGACATGCTGTCCGAGTGATCGTTCCAGATGTTGATCGGCGCGCCGATCGCGCGATTGCCGATCGTCATCACGATCGGCAGCCCGAGCCCCGCGGCGTTGTACACGGCCTCCGCCATGAACAGCAGCCCCTGGCTGCTCGTCGCCGTGTACGTGCGCACGCCGGCGGCCGATGCGCCGATCGCGACCGACAGCGCCGCGAACTCCGACTCGACGTTGATGAACTCGCAACCCGCGAGATCGCCGGATTTGACCATCTCGCCGAGGCCTTCGACGATGTGCGTCTGCGGCGTGATCGGATACGCGCAGATCACCTGCGGCCGGCAGAGCGCGATCGCTTCGGCGACCGCGTGCGAGCCTTCAGTCTGCTTGAGCATCGATTGTCTCCGTTGTGCTGCTCGCGAGGTCGAACGCTTCGGTGGCCGCCGCCACGTTCTTTTCGGCGATAGCCGAGGGGAACTTCTCGCGAATCGCGGCGAGCACCGACGGCAGCTTGATCACGCCCGTGATCGCGGCGAAGCCGCCCAGCAGCGCCGCGTTCGGAACCGCACGCCCGACGTGCTTCAGCGCGAGCTCGCTCGCCGGCAACGTGCACATCCGGTAGTGCTGGACGCCGCGCGCGAATCCGCCGAGGCCGAGCTCGTCGAGCGTCTTCGACCGAGTTGAGCAGGATGTACCCGCGCACCGGCAGGCCGCTGAACAGATCGACCTGATGCAGCAGCGTCTGGTCCTGGATGATCAGCGCGTCGGGCGCCAGGACCGGCTCGCGCAGGCGGATCTCCTTGTCGTCGATGCGGCAGAACGCCATCACGGGCGCACCCATGCGTTCCGAGCCGAAGCTCGGAAACGCCTGCGCGTAACGACCTTCGAGAAACGCGGCGACCGAGAGCATCTCGGCGCCCGACACGACGCCCTGACCTCCGCGGCCGTGAATCCTGATCTGGAACATCTGTGGAGCGCGCTAGAGTGATCGCGGGCCGTCTAGCCCAGTCATCCGTTTCAGGCGAATCGACTTCGCCATCGGTGGCATTTTCACCGTATTGGCGAAGGCGGCCTTGACGCAGGTCAATGCTCGCCGATGCCCGGCGCAATAGCTTAACGAGATCGGTGTTGGTCGCGGGTGCACTTGTGCCGGGAGTGACATGCGCGCCTCAGCAAGCGGCAGCGACCTTGATCGGCGACAGCATCGCGGGGTGCCTGGGCAACTCCGTCAGCTGCACGCAAAACTGGTTTCTCTCACCACCGGTCGTTGCTCTGGCAAACGCGACCATTACGAACCCCCGGTGTGGAATTCTCGGGTTCGATTTCCTCGATTTCCGGCGATGACAGCGTATCCGCGGACTTCGGCGGCCCGACGGTACTACGCTCCTCATCACCTTTCGCCATCTGGCGCAAGACAGGCGCCTTTGGCACGGCGACCTGCCGGGATATTCGGCCCTAGTTGATCTCAGCCGAAGGACAAGACGCGTCGCGCACCTGCGTCATGGGGCGACGGTCAACGTGGCAAACATGCCGTCTTGGTAGTGCCCGGGCTGGTTACAGAACAGCACGTAGCTACCAGGCTTGAGGTCCAGGGTCAGCTTGCCCGACTTTCCCGGCGCGAGGTCGGCAATTTCTCCAAGGCGCCGTACGCGGCTTTCGATCACGCGGACGCGCTTCGCGTCCATCGGAAGTTCCTGGGCGCCGTCACCGCGCGCGATGATGACCTCGTGCACCGAGCTCCTCGACTGGTTCTCGGCATGGAGAGTGACGCGCCCGGGTTTGATCGTCCCTTGGTCGAGCACGATGCGCATGTGCACAATCGATGGATCGGTCGAGGAATCCTGCAACTTAATCCCGAGCGATTGTGCCGGGGCGGCGGCAAACACCGCGCCCGCAGCCACGAGTAGCAGGGAGCACAGCGAAGAAACAACCCGTCTCGCAGACATCGGACGCTCCTCGAATTATTAGAATAGGCGGGAACAGGCTGAGTCGTTTAGAACGTGGCTGGCGCAAGGGGTTCCGAGGACGATGCCATTGCTGCCGTCCTGGCCGTTGATCGACAGGCCGCGCAGCACCACGGTAGCGTCCGGCGTGTTCACCGTCACGCCATTGCCGCTGAACACGCTGCTGCGATCTGTTCGCAACGTGCCCGTAGTAGGGTTTGGAGGCGGAGGTCGGAATCGAACCGACCAAATGGTCATGGGGGGAGGGTGGAGCGGATTGGCGACAACGTCAGCCGTTACCTCCCGCGTTACCCCCGGCGTCGCGCGCTGAGACCTGTCGTTGCCATCACCGACACGGGTTCCACCGCTTCCGCCGGTCGACCGACCGCCGAAGGAAGCGGGCCGCCAAGCGCGCCGTCCGCTTAAATCCGCAACCCAAAGCGGACATCGGAAACTATTTCACGCCGGTGCACGCCTCATTTGAGCGACCGCTCTCGCCACCGCTGCCTGTTGCGGTGACGACATAGCAATAGGTTGCTCCGCTCGAAACACCTGCGTCCCGATAAACGGTGGTCGCGTTAATGGTGGCCATCGGGGTTGAGGGGTACGAGCCACTGCTCGTCCGTCGGTAAATGTTGTTCTTCGTGACTCCCGAAGTAATGGACTGAATCCAACGTAGGTCGATGGTCTTTGGCTTGTTTGACTTGGCGGTGAGACTCGTAGGCGCAGCGGGCACCAACACCTGAGGCGTAGCGTTAACCTCGGACGAGTTGTTACTTTCTCCGGCGGAGTTGACGGCCGATACTACGTAGTAATAGGTCGTACCACTCGTCACGCTGGTATCGGTATAACTGGTCGAAGTCGGAGTCGCGATGACCCCATAGGGTCCGCCACTGACCGTCGCGCGCTTCACACGGTAGCTCGTCGCACCTGAGGATGGATTCCAAGCGAGGGCAATTTGGACGCTGCTGGGCGTCGCTGCGAGACCCGCGGGTGGCGAGGGCGGAGGCACCGGAGGCGTAGCGTTAACCTCGGACGAATTGCTACTTTCTCCGCCGGAGTTGACGGCCGATACTACGTAATAATAAGTCGTACCATTCGCGACGCCGGTATCGGTATAGCTGGTCGAAGTCAGAGTCTTGATGACCCCGTAGGGTCCGCCACTGACCGTCGCGCGCTTCACTCGGTAGCTGGTGGCACCTGAGGATGGATTCCAGGCGAGAGCAATTTGACCGCTGCTGGGCGTCGCTGCGAGACCCGTAGGTGGCGACGGCGGCGGCGGCCGAGGTATCGCGCTTGCCTCGTCCGAGTCAGCGCTCTCTCCGCCTGCGTTAGGACTGCCACTGAATGCTGCAGACACGACATAGAAATAACTGACACCGTTGGTTAGGCCGGTGTCGGTGTAACTCGTCCCGATGGGGCAGGCAAGGGTCTGGTACGGTCCACCGCTCGCCGTCGCCCTCTTCGCGTGGTAACTGGTTGCGCCGACTGAGGCCGGCCACGACAAGCTGACTAGAGTGTCACCCGGAGCGGCTGTCAGGCTGGCGGGGGGCGCCAGATTTACCAGCAACGTGGTCGATGCGGTATGGCTGATCGTCCCACTGGTGCCCGTGACAGTCAGCGACAGCGCCCAGGGAACCGTGCTGGTTGCGGTATTCATGGTCAGCGTCGAGGAGCCGGAGCCGCTTATGCCGGTTGGGCTGAATCCACCACTTGTGATGCCCGCAGGGAACCCGCTTTCGCTGCCGACACTCAAGCTCACCGTACCCGTAAAGCCGCTTTGTGGCGTGACCGTAACTGTGAAAGCAGCAGATCCTCCCGGGACGACTTCCTGCGCAGCCTGACCGATGGTGATCAAGAAGTCGGGTGTGGTAGGCAGCACCGTGATCGTTCGGGTGGGCGGACTCGGATCCGCGTGATTGCTCGAGTCGATGACGGTTAACGAGACTTGATAGGTACCAGCATTGGGGAACGTCACGTTTCCTGGATTTTGCGCCGTCGACGTGGCGGGCGATCCACCGGGGAAGACCCACGAGTACTTGGAAGCGACGGTGCTCGTGCCGAATGCGACAGTGCCCCCGGCAGATATGTTTACGTCGGAAGAGGGCGCGGCGATCGCACCCACTGGCGGCACCGTTGAGTACTGCGTGAGCTGGATGAATTGCGCCGTCGAAGGAACGCCGGCACTGTCGAGAAGGAACAACATGTAGTAGCCAGGAGGGGCTACGTTACCGTTCAGTGGAGTTGTCAGATTGAGAGTGTTGTTCGCAACGCTGCAGGGCGGCTGCGGTGAAGGACCGCACAGACCAATCAGCCGCTGGTCCATGTCCTCGGCGTGGGTAGCCGAGCCGGGGCGTACGAGCACCGCCGAGGCGATCACCGATGTGCTCGTGTAACCGACGGAGAAGGGTGCGTTGTATCCGATGACTCCGGAAGCTGGCGAGATCGCAGTGATGCTCGGACGATTCGTGGTGATCAAGTGATCGTTCGCATCGAACAGATAAGGCGGAGTGTAGATCTCGATCGCTGCCTCATAGCTTCCCCGCGACCCTGGGTTGCTGCCCATGCTCACAACCGTCGCATCAGGGAGGAGCAACGCTACAGAGTGATAGAGGCGCGAATAGGCTGCAGCACCCGCCGAACTGAATGTGTTGGTGACCGGATCGTATAGATCAGCGGTCTTCCCTGGAGTGTCGGGGGCCTCGTTATTGACCGAGCCGCCCTCTGCAAGCACTTTACCGTTGGGGAGGATGACCGCATTCATTTGGATGCGGCCCGTGGACATGTTAGGCCCCGCCGCATAGGTCGGAGAGGCCACGGAGAGGTCGATGATGTCCGTCGTCGGGCTGGCGGGACTGCCGCCTCCGAAGTTCATGACCCGCGGAGTGTAGTTAGGGGGCAGCAGCGGCAGGATGACTGACGATCCATAGGACCGGTTCTCGTCCTTGCGGCCGAAACTGTCTAGGTCCCGCTCGCAGGGTCGAAAATCCAGGCGTTCGCGTTCCCTGAGCCGCTTCCCTGTCCCGTATAAAAGACCGTCCCATTCGGCAGCAGAAAGACGCGCGGGTAAAGCGGCGGACCAAACGGGACGCTCGTTGGAGATCTCCATCCCGCTCCTGCGTTCGCAAGATCGTAGATCTCGACGGTCGTGCTTGTGCCGCCGCTCAGAGTCAGTCCAGACATCGCCATCACGCGGCCGTCACCGAGTGTCGTGGCCGTGGCGTACCAGCGGCCGTCCGCCATGCTTTGCGACTGCGCGAACTTCCCAGTCCTGGGATCGAAGATGGAAGCCCGGCTCTCGCCCTTGAACGAGTAATCGGACGTGCCCCCAACGACGAGCGAGCGCCCGTCGGGCAAGGCGGCCGTGCCGCTGCAAAACACATCGTAGGTCAGGTTCTGAACGGCAATGCTGCTCTCGTCTGTGCCGGTCGGATCCCAGATCGCAGCGCGGTAGCTCTCCGCGCCTTTTGAGTTGTTCCTCGCGTCATTCTCCGATCCCGCGACGATCAAGACATTCCCATTAGGGAGGACGTTGGCTGAGATCGGGTTGATCGGCATCTGATAGGGAAGCGTGGTCCATGTGCCGGTGATGTGCGGGACATTCGGGGCACATGTCTGAGCGCTTGCACTGCCAGAAACGAGGGCACCACCAACAGCGGTGGCCAGGAAGCCAACCAGGAGCGTGCGTCGCATTGCGTTTCCCCCCGTTTTGTAGCCCACTCTTCTTACGTTCTTGGGCTTTGTTTCTATCCGTGCTTGGAGCTCGCCAAGCGTACGGAGTCGCCTCATCAATACAGAATTTGGATTCTTCGCCCCGTGTTGTTAGCTACAACCCAGCATTTCGCCTTTTCCAGGGAACGCCAGTAAGACAGCTAGCCTAAGAAAGCATATGCCCCCAATTCCTTCGAGACAACTACCGATTGATCAGCGCAGTCGGAAATCTCCCGGTGCAGCTAGCGCTCGCGCGAGGGGAGCGATCTCTCGGCAACCACCAGCATGTCCTACGACGACTACCAACGGAAGACGGAGGAGGGCGAAGAAGAAATAATCAAGATGGATACCAGGGCCGCAAGCAGCCATCCTGCGGGCACCTAAATCCACGGGGTGAACGCCGCACCGATCGACTGACGCAATTCTGGCGATCCGGTGATCTCCCACTCGCGATAGCGTTCCGCAATCACATCGCGCTCGGCGAAGGAAATAGCGGATTTGGTTCGCCAGCCTTGGCGGCGAGACCGAGGTAAGGATTCCTTCGCGCCACAATCGGCCGGGCGCCATCGGTCAACGGTCGAAGTGACGCGCCGCGACCGTTGCCAGTCCAACAGAGGTGCATGGGACGAGGCGTTGATGTGCGGTCGCGCATGGCTTTCGACCCTTCCCGGCCCTTGGGCGGGACAAGAAGCGGACATTCAAGCGCGATGCTTCTCCAGCACCACGGAGGGGGAGCAGCCAGGTCGATTTGGCGTTCCAATGGTCCCATTTGCCGTGCACAGTGGCGGAGCCCAACCCCACGGCCAAGGTGTCGCGAATGTTTACACGGAGTACTCCACAGCAAGCGGTAGATGCTGCATACCGGGCCCCGTAGTTTGTTTTTACAGGACATTCCATCGCTGGCACGCGACATGCACGTACCCGGGCGGCGAGTCTTTGAGGTCATTTCTCCCAAGCGAAGCAGCCCGATATGCTCAAGATTGAACTGCACAATCATGGCACCAACGCGGATCCGGTGCCTTGCTTCACTACCAGTGCCGAAATCGAGATCGCGGAACAGTTGCGACATCAGCTCGAGGAACGCTTGCTCGCGCCATCCGCACCGCCTCCGCCTTTGCCGGCACCTCGGAACGACGGCCGCTGAGGGAAGCGCAGGTCCCCGGCAAATGTTATCGGCAGGGCCCCCAACATGAACGAACACGCTCCAACCCGACGAGTCGGCGCTACTGTGATGACGAGTAAAGCGCTTCTACATTTTCAGAGCATTGCCATACTCAACGAGCTCGACAGGGCCGAGCGGCAGGCTACGACGGCGCAATTCGCCTCGGCAGCGAGAATAGCAGCACGGACGGTCTCAGTAGCGCGCAATAGGTGGCGGTAGCGCGCGTTTCGTGCTCAGCGGTGAGGACCGTAGGTTCGGCATTCCGGATAGCGGCAATTAGTTCGCGTCGAAGCGGACGTTACTCTGGTCTTCCAAACCGTCGCCAACTACCGGAAGAGGGTAGCGGGCGATGTTTGCCGCGGATGGCCGCAGGTAGGCCCCGGATTCGCGTTGGAAGAGGAGTTCCAGGTCGCGGAAGCTGACAAGAGCGGTTAGGCTGGAATCAGGTTCCAGCGTCGCGCTAGGCAAGTTGTCCAACCGTATCTGGCCATCGACTGTCAGGGCTATGGGGAGGATGCGGTACGTTTGGGCAAGGTCGGCGATCGTCCGGCCCGCCAACAAATGGTCGGAGTGCGCCGCAAGATCGACCACCGCTAGCAGTTGCCCCTCGACGAGCAAAATGGCGCGGACGCGATCGCCCCAGAGGCCCGCGACGAAGGCGGGAGCGGCCAGGTCCGGGATCGACATGGCTAGTCGAATATCTGCTTCGTCGCGAAGCAATTGGGCCAAGCGCGAGTCACTCAAGCGGACGACGACGCGCTTTTTCGGGTCGACCTCCCGAGCCAAGAGACCGATTTCGAGATTGGTCAGGTCGCTGCGCGTCGTTGCGAGGAGAGACTTGGCCTTGGCAGCGTGTGCCTGACGCAGAACCTCGGTTACGGTTCCATCGCCGACGATGACGGCTGCTCCGAGGCGGCGGGCCGTGGTTACGAACCGGTTGTCGCGTTGCCGTTCGATAGCCACGACACGTTCGCCCAAGCGGGTCAATTGCTCGACGACGCGAAATCCGACGTTTCCCAGTCCTACCAGGATGATGTGGCCTTTCTCGGGAATGCGCCGTACCTCGAGTGCTCCGCCCAAGTGAGCGCGCACGAGGTAGTTAGTCAAGACGGCGGTGAAGGCCGCGGTCAGCGCAACGCCCATGAGCCGCAGGACACTGATGAAACCCCGCTGCCAGGAGCCGGGGTCGGTTTCGTTGCCGTGCATGTCGGCTCCGGTCGCCACCAGGCTAATAGCGCGATAAAAGGCATCGACTAGCGTGTCGTTCTTCATGCCGAAACGAAAGACGATCGCGCTGACAATGATGACGGCGGAGAAGATCGCTGCGCCGAGTTTCATGGGAAAATCGATCTCACTCCACACGCGGCGGAGCATTCGTCCCAGGCGGCGCCACAGCTCGCCTGAGCTTTGCCGATGCGGTTCACCTTCGCCGTGGTCGGTCAGCGCATTCATCTTGTTCGTTGTTCCACATACGATCAGGCGATCGCCCATTTTCAGAGGAACGGCAAGGTCGAGATCTGCGAAGAATTGCCACCGACCATCGGCCTGTTGCCGCGCCACGACATGAACGCCGTATTGTTGTTGCCAATCGATCAGGGGTTTGCCGACACCGGCTTTGCCCCGGCGCGCCGTCCATTCGGTTAGGACCATGGGCTGCTGAGCATTGACGGTAAAACCCGCGAGGGCGCCGCCGCTGTGGGCGATCAAGGCGAGCATCGGCGCGGCCAACGCCGAGTCGGAGAGGGCGAAGACGTTGCTTGTAACAGCCCCGAGGCGGGATATGAGGCTGGGGTTGAACATGCGGACCACAACGCGCAGCTCGGGCCTGGCTTGCAGTACGGTCATTAGAGCCGAGAGATTGACAAGGTCGTCAGAAGTCAGCACGAGAGCGGCACGAGCTTCTGCGAGCATTGCGGATTCCAGCACTTCGCGCCTGCGGAAATCGCCGGAAATGAATTGGACGCAAGCGTCGCTCACATCGCCGGGATCGAGTTTGAGATCTATGGCGACCGCGAGGACGCCTGCGGAGCGCAGGAGGTCAAGGACCCGCCGTCCGATCCGACCTAATCCGCAAATGACGACGTGATCGCGCATCGTCGCTACGTCTTTCCAGTCAGTTCCCTATGACGCGCAGCAACTCTCGTGTCTCGCGGCGGCCGCTAGTCGCTTTATGGGGTCGAACGCAGATCGAGATAAAGATCCCTATGGCGATGCCGAAGAATCCGGACACGCCGGACGCCACAAGAATTTCGTCCTGGGACCAGCCATTCTCCGGCGCTACAAACAGCGTGTAGAGAACGACCGCGATGATGGAGAGTCTCACTAGCGCGTGCTCGCCGTCGGTGTCGGGGGCCGAGGCAAGACGCTCCCTCAATTCGGAGATCATGTCTCCTCCCTCGCCCGAAATCTGAGTTCGGGTCTCGGGGAAGCGTACTCCTTTCGGCGCCGCACGGGTACGGCGCGGTTGCTAGTCGCTCGCACCAACCAGCTTTGTGCGTATTCGCGCTCGTCAATACGGCTCAAAGCCCGAAAGCAAGAACGCCAACGGGCTCATCGCTACGAGCGACGGATCGAGTAGCGAAGGGTCGGGATCGCGAGGGCGCCGCACGTAGACCAACCGGGCCAAGCGGACGCGGGCCGCCGAGACTCTTGTAACGGAAGGGCGAACGCGGGCGGCTCAGGCCGACATAGAAGGCAGTGGAGGCGGGGGTCGGAATCGAACCGGCGTAGACGGCTTTGCAGGCCGCTGCATGACCACTCTGCCACCCCGCCGGGCAGCGCCGCGTGCAGGGCGCGCGGACCAAACGAAACGGGAGAGCCACTACGGTCTTACGGGCTCTCCCGGGAGGATATTGGAGCGGGAAACGAGTCTCGAACTCGCGACCTCAACCTTGGCAAGGTTGCGCTCTACCAACTGAGCTATTCCCGCATTGAACAGCGTTGAATTATATCGGATTTCGCCTTCCTGTCAAAGCGGGGGCCGATCACTTCGCGACCGCGGCGATCGCGGTTGCCACGTGGTCGACGTTCTTCGCGTTGAGCGCGGCCACGCAGATGCGTCCCGTATCGATTGCGTAGACGGAGAATTCCGAGCGCAGGCGGCCGACCTGCTCCTTGGTCAATCCCGAATACGAGAACATCCCTCGCTGCCGCAGCATGAACCGGAAATCCGCATCGGGCATGCGCTCGTGCAAGCGCTCGACCAGCATCGCGCGCATCAGCTTGATGCGGTCGCGCATGGACGCAAGCTCGGCCTCCCATAACGCGCGGAGCTCCGGTGACTTGAGCACGGCCGTCACGATCTGGCCGCCGTGCGTCGGCGGCGTCGAGTAATTGGCGCGGATGGCGCGCTTGAGCTGCGAGAGCACGCGCGCCGCCTCGCCGTCGTCGCCGGTGATGACCGTCAGCGCACCGATCCGCTCGCCGTAGAGTGAGAATGATTTGGAGAACGACGTCGACACGAACAACGGTCCCGGCGTCGCCGCGAAGCTGCGGACTACCGCGCCGTCGGCGTCGATGCCGTCGGCGAAGCCCTGGTAGGCGATGTCGAGGAACGGCACGAGACCGCGAGAGCGAACAACCTCCAGGATCTTGGCCCATTGCTCGGGCGTCGGATCGGCGCCGGTCGGGTTGTGGCAGCAAGCGTGCAACACGACGATGGCGCCGGGCGGGAGCCCGCCAAGCGTGGCCATCATCCCGTCGAAATCGAGGCCGCGCGTCTTCGTGTCGTAGTAAGGATAAGTCTCGACGGTGAAGCCTGCGCCCTCGAACAGTGCGCGGTGGTTTTCCCAGCTGGGGTCGCTGATCCAGACCTTTGCGGCAGGCGCGAACTTGCGGAGGAAGTCGGCGCCGATCTTGAGGCCGCCGGTGCCGCCCAACGCCTGTACCGTCACGGCGCGGCGCGAGGCGATCGCATCGCTGTTTGCTCCCAGCACCATGGAACGCACCGCACTGTCGTAGTCGGCGATGCCGTCGATGGGAAGGTAGCCGCGCGGCGACGCCCGATCGGTCAGTTCGCGCTCCGCGCGCTTGACGCACTCGAGCAACGGGATTTTTCCGGTCTCGTCGGTGTAGACGCCGACACCGAGGTTGACCTTGCGTGGATTCGTGTCCGCGAGGTAGGCCTCGGAAACGCCGAGAATCGGATCCTTGGGCGCCAGCTCGACGGTCGCGAGCAGCGAGTTCGGCAGCGGGGCGTTCATGCGGGGACCGAGCAGTTAACAACAGCGCATTATACCTTCGTGAGCCGTCCGCCGCCGGCCTCCGCGACGGTGTGATGGGGGATGACACTGATGTGACCGTCCGCCTCGAGGATCGCCCAGCGCACGGCGGCGGGATCGGCGACGCCCGCCTTGCGCAGCTCGGCCCGGATGTCCTCCTCGGTGAGATTGGCGGACGCGGCGACGGCGGGCACGACCTGACCGTTGTGGATCAGCACCTGCGGGGAGCCTTCGATCAGGGCCTCGAGCCGATGATGACGGAACACGAACCGGTGCAGGACGTGGTTCATCACCATCAGCGTTACGGCGAGCAACACGCCAGCGAGCACGGAATTGTCGCCGGCGTTCATCGCATTCTGGACCGCGTTGGCCAGGACCATGAGCAGGATCACATCGAACTTGCTCAACTGCGCGAGCGGGCGGCTCCCGAGCAGCCGGAGGGCGAAGAGCAGGAAAAGGTAGACGATCGCGGCGCGGACGACGAAATGCCACCACGGGTGGCCCGAATCCAACTGGAACATCGAGAGAAACTCGGCCATCAGGGCCTCCGGGGTGCGAAGCAAGACAAGGAACGCGGGGCGCTTGTGTGGAACGCGGTGCGGCCCCACGTTCTCGACAATTCGCGCCCCGAAGGCTAACGTCAGCGGACGCCCCTGCCAACCCGGGGGTAAACCGCCTGGCCGCACGTCTCACCCTTGGCATCCGTCTCCGACACCGCCCCCAAGCTGCCTCCGGTCACGGCGCTCCGGACGCTCGCCCGCATCGGCGTGTTTCTGCGCCCCTACCGACGGCAGGTGTTGGCCGCCGCGGTCGCGCTCCTGTTCGCGGCCGGTGCCGTGCTCGCCGTCGGGCAGGGGCTCAAGAGCGTGATCGATCGCGGCTTTGCGGCGGGCAACGCCGCGGAGCTTGATCGGATGCTCGCGCTGCTGCTCGCCATCATCGTCGTGATGGCCGCCGCGACGTTCACCCGCTACTACTTCGTTTCATGGCTCGGCGAACGCGTGACGGCGGACCTGCGGCGTGCAGTCTTCGACCATCTGCTGCGGCTGCCGCCGGGCTGGTTCGAGCTCGCGCGTACCGGCGACGCTATCTCCCGCGTGACCAACGATACGTCTCTGCTCGAAACCGTGATCGGCTCGAGCGTGTCGATGGCGGTGCGCAACCTGCTGCTCTTGATCGGCGGGATCGTGATGCTCGCGATCACGAGCGCGAAACTGACGCTGCTCGTGCTTGCTGGCGTGCCGGTCGTGGTCGCGCCGATCGTGCTCTTCGGGCGGCGGGTGCGAAAGCTCGCGCGCGCGAGCCAGGATCGGGTGGGCGACGTCGGCGCCTACGTCGACGAAGCGTTGCACGAGATCCGCACCGTTCAAGCCTACGGACACGAACCGGTCGATCGGCGCGATTTCGGCAAGCGCGTCGAGGCGGCGTTCGAGACCGCCCGCGCCCGGATCCGCCAGCGCGCCACGCTGGTCGCCGCCGTGATCGTGCTCGTCTTCGGCGCGATTGGGATCATCCTCTGGATTGGTGGCCACGACGTGGTCGCGGGGCGGATCAGTGCGGGTCAGCTGTCAGCGTTCGTTTTCTACGCGGTCATCGTCGCCGGCGCGGTCGCGACGATCAGCGAGGTCGTGGGCGATCTCCAGCGAGCCGCCGGAGCGACCGAGCGGGTGTTCGAGTTGCTCGCGATCGAGCCGGGAATCGCCGCGCCGGCGAACCCGGTACCGCTGCCGTCGCCCGCGCGCGGCACGCTCGCGTTCGACGCTGTCACGTTTCGCTATCCGTCGCGGCCGGATACGCCGGCGCTCGACGGATTCACGCTCGACGTGAGCCCGGGCGAGAACGTCGCACTGGTAGGGCCGTCGGGCGCGGGCAAGACGACGGTATTCCAGCTCCTGCTCCGGTTCTACGACCCGCAGAGCGGCGCCGTGCGAATCGACGGCGTCGACCTCCGCGCCGCCGACCCGGCCGATGTCCGCGCTCGCCTCGCGGTCGTGCCGCAGGATCCGGTCATCTTTGCGACGAGCGTGCTCGAGAATGTCCGCTACGGAAGACCGGACGCCACGGTGGCGGAAGTCCGGGCCGCATGCGAGGCCGCGTACGCCGCCGAGTTCATTGCCGAGCTGCCGCAGCAGTATGAGAGCGAGCTGGGCGAGCGCGGCGTGCGCCTGTCCGGGGGCCAGCGCCAGCGCCTCGCGATTGCCCGCGCCATCCTCGCCGACCGGCCGATCCTGCTCCTCGACGAGGCGACGAGCTCACTCGACGCCGAGAGCGAGCGCGTCGTGCAGCTCGCGCTCGAACGGTTGATGGCGGGACGGACCGTGCTGATCATCGCGCACCGTCTCGCTACCGTGCGGCACGCCGACCGGATCGTCGTGATGGATCGCGGCCGGATCGTCGCCGCGGGCACGCACAACGACCTCGTGGCCGGCAACGCGCTCTATGCCCGCCTTGCCACCCTGCAGTTTGGCGCCGGCGGCGGCGCGGCTGCGACTGCCGTCGCGCCGGACGTAGGGTTGGCAGTACAATGACCGGTTCGGCCGCGCTCCGGCATTTATCCGGAATCTCATGATCGTCTCTACGTTTCCTGGCAGTCCTTACGAGCTGCACAAGCCTTTCGAGCCGTCGGGCGACCAGCCCGAGGCGATCGACAAGCTCATCTCGGGCTTGAGCGACGGGCTCTCGTTCCAGACGCTATTGGGCGTCACGGGATCGGGGAAGACGTACACGATGGCGAACGTCATCGCCCGCACGGGGCGTCCCGCCCTCGTCCTTGCGCCGAACAAGACGCTGGCGGCGCAGCTCTACGCGGAGTTCCGCGAGTTCTTCCCGAACAACTCGGTCGAGTACTTTGTCAGCTACTACGACTACTACCAGCCCGAGGCGTACGTTCCCTCGCGCGACCTCTATATCGAGAAAGACTCGACGATCAATGAGCACATCGAGCAGATGCGTCTGTCCGCGACCAAGGCGATCCTCGAGCGTCCCGATTGCGTGATCGTCGCGACGGTGTCGGCGATCTACGGTATCGGCGACCCCTCCGAGTACCACAGCATGATCCTGCACGTGAAGGAGGGCGACAAGCTCACCCAGCGCGATGCGATCAAGCGGCTGACCGAGATGCAGTACACGCGCAACGAGGCCGATTTCCGGCGCGGCACGTTCAGGGTGCGCGGTGAGGTTCTCGACATCTTCCCCGCCGAGCATGCGGAGAACGCGCTGCGACTGTCCCTGTTCGACGACGAGGTCGAGTCGCTGCAGCTCTTCGATCCGTTGACGGGCCACATCAAGCAGCGGATCGGCCGGTTCACCGTGTTCCCGTCCAGCCACTATGTGACAGGGCGGCATAAGGTGCTCAACGCGATCGAGGCGATCAAGGTCGAGCTCGCCCAGCAGAAGGAATTCTTCGTCTCGCAGGTGAAGCTGATCGAGGCGCAGCGGATCGAGCAGCGGACGCGTTTCGACCTCGAGATGATGACCGAGATCGGATTCTGCAAGGGCATCGAGAACTATTCACGGCATTTGTCGGGCCGCAACGCTGGTGAGCCGCCGCCGACGCTGATCGACTACCTGCCGGGCCGATCCCTGATGTTCATCGACGAGTCACACGTGACGATTCCACAAACGGGCGGCATGTACCGTGGCGATCGCGCGCGGAAGGAAAACCTCGTCAACTACGGTTTTCGTTTGCCGTCGGCACTCGACAACCGGCCGCTCCGCTTCGACGAGTTCGAGCGGCTCCTGCCGCAGACGGTCTTCGTTTCGGCCACGCCGGCCGACTACGAGCAGAAGCATGCGGGGCAGGTGGTGGAGCAGGTGGTGCGGCCGACCGGCCTGGTCGACCCGATGCTCGAGGTCCGGCCGGCGCAAACTCAGGTCGACGATCTCCTGTCCGAGATCGGCATCCGCGTCGAACGCAACGAGCGGGTGCTGGTGACCACGCTGACCAAACGGATGGCGGAGGACCTGACCGACTACCTGAACGAGCATGGCGTCAAGGTCCGCTATCTGCACTCGGACATCGACACCGTCGAGCGCGTCGAGATCATCCGCGACCTGCGGCTGGGCGAATTCGACGTGTTGGTCGGCATCAACCTGCTGCGCGAAGGGCTCGATATCCCCGAAGTGTCGCTGGTCGCAATCCTCGACGCCGACAAAGAGGGCTTCCTCCGCGCCGAGCGCTCGCTGATTCAGACGATCGGCCGAGCGGCGCGTCACATCAATGGGATGGCGATCCTGTACGCCGACAAGATGACCGACTCGATGAAGGCGGCGATCGGCGAGACCGAGCGCCGCCGCGCGAAGCAGGTGGCCTGGAACCAGAAGATGAGCATCACGCCGCAGGGCGTCCAGAAGCGGATCAAGGACATGATCGACGGGATGTACGACGCCGACGAGGGCAAGAAGCAGCTCCGCGCCGCGCAGACCAAGGCGAAGTACGAGTCGATGCCCGAGAAGGATCTCGAGCGCGAGCTGAAGCGTCTCGAGAAGGAAATGCTCGACGCCGCGAAGAACCTCGAGTTCGAGAAGGCCGCGCAGCTCCGCGACAAGCTGTTCCAGCTCAAGGAGGCGATGTTCGGCGTGCACGGCATCCATGCCTGCGACAGCTCCGACATCTTGCGCGCGAGCGCCGTCCGTTCAGGGCCGCGCAGGCGTGCGCACGAACTCTTCGTACGCGGCGTCGTACTCGGGACGGTTGAAGCCCGACGGGTTGGTATCGCGCTTCTCCTTGCTCCAGAGCGTCTGCAGGATCTGGTAGCCGGAGGGCTCGAGCGAGCGGTAGCCCAGGTTGAACATCGGCAGCTTGCCGGCGCGGGACAGGTTGAGGAGCTCGGCGAACGTCTGCTGGTTGATCTGCATCCGGATGCCGATCGCGTCCATGTTCTTCTTCCACAGCGTATCGGCGTCGCGGTACCACGATTCGGGCAGCGTGCCGCGCACGACCGTCAGCGGCTTGCCGTCGGGTCCTCTCGCGATAGCCGTCGCCGTCGACGTCCTTGAACCCGAAGCGATCGAGGAGCGCGCGCGCCGCTGCGGGATCGTAAAGCGACTTCGGCGGCACCGCTCGGGTCGTGACCGTTGACCCCGGGCGGCAACAGCTGGTTCGCGGGCAGCGCGTTGCCGTGCGAAGAGGACGCGGATGAATTCGCCGATGTCGAAGCCCATCCCGATCGCGCGGCGCAGCGCGACCTGCGCGTTCGAGTAACCGCCGACGACCGGATCGTCCATGTTGAAGTACGTGAACGTTACCGACGGCGCGCCGAAGCGCAGGTGCTGGATGCCCTTCTTCGCGAACTCGGGCTTGACCTTGCCGTTTTCGAGCACGCGCTTCGACGTCGTCGCCCGCCGAGCAGCATCAGATCGAGGTCGCCCTTGCATGAACGCGAGAAGCTCCGGCTGCGATTCTTCGATGATGCTGATGTCGATCGTACCGATCTGCGGCAGCGCCTTGCCGCGCATCGCGTCGACCAGCGCCTTGTGCTGCGGATCGGCGCTTTCGGCGGATAGCGCGATCGTTCGATAGCCCGGGTTCGCGACGAGTATCGACTTTCGACGCCTTGCGCCACTCCTTGAGCCGATAGGGACCCGTGCCGACCGGCCGGGTCATCACGTCGGCGCCCGCCGCCTCGATGGCCTCGCGGGCGACCGCCATCATCGGCATGCCCGCCAGCCGCTCGAGCAGCGTGTAGTCCGCCGCGTTCGAGCCGGATCTGCAGCGTATAGCGGTCGAGCGCGCTTCAGTCCTTCGATCGGCGCGTCGTAGTCGAGCTTCGCTCCGGGCTTGCGCGCGGCGTCGACGACGGGGCGCGCGCCGACGATGAGCTCGGTGAGCGCCGGGTTGCCGCCGGTGCGCAGATTGGGATCGAGATGGCGCTTGATCGCGTAGACGTAATCGCCGGCGACGAGCTCGCGCGGCTTGCCCTTGAATACGGGATCGTCGGCGAAATGAATGCCCTTCTGCAGCCGGATCGTCCACGTCTTGCCGCCGTCGGTGACGACCGGCATCGCCTCGGCGGTGTTCGGGTATCACCTTCGCAGGAACGGCGAAATAGTCGAACTGGTACAGCGCCTCGAAGATGTGGCTCGTCACCCGCGTCGAATAGAGGTCGGTCCCCGCCGCCGCTGTTAAGCGGCATACCAAATGCCGCGTACCAATTGGAAATCAGGCAGCCCTCGACGATGACGGTGGATGTGCTCGCCGCCACGGTCGGCTGGTTCAGGATGGCACCATAGTTCTCGTTCGAATCTGTTGAACGACCCGTGATCACGCAGTCGCGAACCGTCAGGTTCGTACGGTCCGCAACCCAGATGCCGAAATACGTGCCATCGATCCGAAGTCGGTCGAATGTCACCACGTTGGAATTGGCGGCTGCGGTCAGGTTGACCCCGTTGGAACCGGGACCGTAGATGTCCACGTCGCTCGCACGCACTACCGCGCCGGTGGCTGAGTTGACGTTGATCCCGGTGCCGTTTCCTTCGAGCCGCAACCTGCGTAATTCCGTTCGCCCGGACCCCGTAATGTTGACGCCCGTACCCGTATTTGAGATGTACAACCCTTCCAGGACGACCACATCGAATTTTCCCGGAAGGTTGACGGCGATCGTGCCGTTTGCCCGCGCTGCCGGTGGAGACGTGATCCGCGGGGTCGCGGACAGCCCCGGTCCCTTCCGCCGAGCGGCCAGCCCGGCGCCACCGCACACGGTGCGATAGCGCCGCCGGCACGACCTCACAACCCCTTGAAAATCGTGGGGGTCGTGATGAACGCGGTGCACCCGGCGGGCAGCACCGAATTGCTGAAATTGTAGACCGAATTGCTGCCGACGCCGACGTCGTAGCCGAAGGACTGCACGTTCCCGGAGCCGCAGTTGACAAATGCGTTCGTATTGTTGGGGATCACGTTCGAAGTAAAGGTCGCAATGCCGCGCCCATGCAGGAGCGCATTGGCGTTGTTGCTGATCGTCGAGTTCAGGACGTTGACGTGAATGGAGCCTCCCGGGGTAGCGTCCGTTGCGATCGCCGCGAACCCCATCCGCGTGATCTGCGAGCCGATGACGGTGACGCGCATGTTGACCGCGCCGTTCGCATTGGCCGCTCCGACGCGACCGGCGCGATGCGCTTGTAGTCTGCAATCGTCCGCAACACGTCGAGCGGACGGACGGCGTCGATCGCGAGACCGCCTGGTGCGATGCTGACGGTACGGCAGTAGATTTCGACAGAGTTCACCCGCTCGTACCTGGGTCTGATGCGCAAGGTCACGTACCGCTCTATTGCCTCGGCCATGCTGACGCGCGCCGCGCCGTGCCCCATAGGGTGTCTCTGTGGGCGTCATAACAAGACTGCCTACCGGTGCCTATCTGTGGCTCGTCTCTTCGGGAAATAATGGCTCCTGGGTGCGCCTCCAATGTGCTGTTCGTCTGCATGGGCAACATCTGTCGCTCGCCGACGGCCGAGGGCGTCTTCCGCGCAGTGCTCGCGCAGGCGAGGCTCGATCACCCGATTCGGATCGATTCGGCGGGCCTCGGCGACTGGCACGTCGGCCAGCCTCCGGATCGGCGTGCGATCCAGGCCGCGACCCGGCGGGGCTACGATTTGAGCAAGCTGCGCGCGCGACAAGTCACCGCCGCCGACTTCAGCCGCTTTGGTTGGATTCTCGCGATGGATCACGCGAACCTCGATGCGCTGCAATTATTTCGGCCGGCGTCGTATGACGGGCACCTCGGGCTGCTGCTCGATCTCGTCCCGCAGATCGGAGTGCGCGAAGTGCCCGACCCGTACTACGGCGGCACTGACGGGTTCGAGCGCGTGCTCGATCTGGTCGAGGTTGCGAGCGCGGAGCTTGTTCGGCGCTTGCAGGCGCAACTCGGCCGCTCGCGAACGCCCTAAAGACGAAGGCGGGCCCGCGGCCCGCCTTCACTGACGCACACTTTACCTGTCGAACGCCAGCTTCAGCCAGCCGGAGGCGGCGCGTCCTTGTGCGTCGTCTCCACCATCTGGAGCGGCTCTTCGGCGATCGCGGCCTTCGGCGGGCGCACGCGCCGTGGACCCGCAGGCGTCTCGGGCTCCGCTTCGGCGCGACCCTTGAGCTTGGTCTCCACGAGCTCGAGCCCCGATTCCGGCGGCAGCGTCAGCGCGACCGGCGGCAACTCGGGAATCGGGCGCGTCGGAGGAACAACGCGCTCGACGTGCGCGGGCGGCGCCTGCGGCTCGACATGCGCAGGCGGCGCCTGCGGCTCGACGTGCGGCGCCGGCGAAGGCTCGGGCGCTGTGACTGCAGCAACAACGGGCTGCGGATGCTCGGCGGCCAGGGGAGTGCGCTGCTCTGACGCGTGTGATGCCGTTGGCGCCGCTGTGTCGTGTCGCGTCGGTTGCGACGCTTCGTGGTGCGCCCCCGTCGTCAATACATCGGTTGCAGCGGGCTCGGTCTGCGGATGATCGTGCCGCTCACCGCGATTGCCGCGACGGCGCCGGTCGCGTTTGCCGCGACCTTCGCGCGGCGCGCCTTGTGGATGCACGTCGCCTTCGCGCGCCATGCCGGGACCGGCAGCTTCAATCGCGGGCAAAGCGGCATCGCCGGTCGCGTGCTGCTGCGGCCGCGATTCGCGAGGCTCACGCGGCTCGCGAGGCTCACGCGGCGGACGCGGTTCGCGCTGTTTCTCCGGTGCGCGCGGCTCGCGCTGCGATTGTCCTTCGCGCTGACCGCGCGCCTGCTCGCCGCGCGCCTGCTCGCGTCCACCTTCGCGGCGTTGCTGGCCGCCCTGGCCCTGCTGCGAGCCACCGCGTGACGCGTTGTCGCGCGCAGCGCCTTGCTCGCGCGGCGCGCCTTGCGGTCGCTCGCCGCCGCGGCCGCGGCCCTCGCCACGCCGGCTGTCGCGTTCGCGACCCTCGCGCCGGTCGGTGCCGCGATGGCGGTCGCGCTCGCCGCGTCCTTCGCGCTCGCGGCGTGGTTCGCGCACCTCGCGCGGCGGTTCCACGCGCACGGGGGGCGCGGGAATCGCGGGTTCCGGCCCTCGGAACCAGCCGGCGATGCGCGCGAACAGCCCCTCGCCTGCGGGCGGTGCTGCTGCAGCGACCGGGGCAGGCGCCGTTGCGGGCGTCTCGGGCACGATCGGCGCCGGCTGCGCGGGCGTAATTCCCTTAACCATCGCTTCCTGCTTGGGCTCCTTCGCTTCTTCCTTGATCTGCTGCGCGACGTCCGGCTCCTCGGGCTTCTGCGCCAGCTCGAAGGACGGCGGCAGCGGCTCCGACTGGTTGAGATCGTCGTGGCGCAGTCGCTGGACCGTGTAGTTCGGCGTCTCGAGGTGGCGGTTGGGCACGATCAGCACGTTGACGCGGAAGCGCGTCTCGACCGTCAGGACCTCGGTGCGCTTTTCGTTCAGCAGGAACGTCGCCACGTCGACCGGAACCTGCGCGATCACCTGCGCACTGTTCTCCTTCATCGCCTCTTCCTGCAGGATGCGCAGGATGTGAAGCGCCGACGATTCGGTACCGCGGATGTGGCCAATGCCGTGGCAGCGCGGGCAGGCGATGTGCATCGTCTCGGCGAGCGCCGGTCGCAGCCGCTGGCGCGACAGCTCGAGCAAGCCGAAACGGGAGATCTTGCCCAACTGGACGCGCGCGCGATCGTAGCGCAGCGCGTCCTTCATCCGCACCTCGACCTCGCGCTGGTTGCGCGCGCTTTCCATGTCGATGAAGTCGATGACGATCAGGCCGCCCAGGTCGCGCAAGCGAAGCTGCCGGGCGATTTCGTCGGCGGCCTCGAGGTTCGTGTTGAACGCGGTCGTCTCGATGTCGCCGGCCTTGGTCGCGCGCGCCGAATTGACGTCGATCGAGACCAGCGCCTCGGTATGATCGATGACGATCGCGCCGCCCGAGGGCAGCGCGACCTGCCGCGCATAGGCGGTCTCGATCTGGTGCTCGATCTGGAAGCGCGAGAAGAGCGGGACGTCGTCCTTGTAGAGCTTCACGCGGTTGACGTTGGCCGGCATCACGTGCGCCATGAACTGCTGCGCCTGCTCGTAGATCGCCTCGGTGTCGATCAGGAGCTCGCCGATGTCGGGGTGGAAGTAGTCGCGGATCGCGCGGATGACGAGGCTCGACTCCTGGTAGATCAGATACGCGCCCGACTGCATCTTGGCGGCGTCCTCGACCGCGTGCCAGAGCTGGAGCAGGTAGTTCAGGTCCCACTGGAGCTCTTCAGTGCTCCGGCCGATGCCCGCGGTGCGCGCGATGACGCTCATCCCCTGTGGGACGTCGAGCTCGGAGATCGCGTCGCGCAGGTCGTTGCGCTCCTCGCCTTCGACGCGGCGGGAGACGCCACCGCCGCGGGGGTTGTTCGGCATCAGTACGAGGTAGCGGCCGGCGAGCGAGATGTAGGTGGTCAGCGCCGCGCCCTTGTTGCCGCGCTCGTCCTTGTCGACCTGGACGATGAGCTCCATGCCCTCGCGGAGCTGATCCTGGATCCGGCCGCGGCCACCGCCGTCGGCGTCGTGGTCCTCGCCGTTGCCGCTGCGGCCGCCCTTGAGGAACTGGCGCGAGATCTCCTTGAACGGCAGGAAGCCGTGGCGTTCCGCGCCGTAGTCGACGAAGCAGGCTTCGAGACTCTGCTCGACGCGGGTGATCGTGGCCTTGTAGATGTTGCTCTTGCGTTGCTCCTTGCTCGCGGATTCGATGTCGAGGTCGATCAGCCGTTGGCCGTCGACGATCGCCACGCGGAGTTCCTCCGCCTGCGTGGCATTGAACAGCATGCGTTTCATGTAATTGTCCCGGCGCGGATCCGGCCGGGCCTGGGGCGGGGCGAAGCGAGCCGCGCATCCTCGCGCGGCGGTAACGCTATCGGGCGGCGGACGCGAGCGGGGACAGCCGGGGCGGCCGCAAGGTCTGCGGGCCTACGCGAGAGGCGGGGAAACGCGGGGCGTTTCGCATAACGTGGGTCTCGATCGGGTCGAGGCTTCGCGTTCTCGTCGTGTCGGGTGTTCTCGGGGTCGCGTTCAAGCGGTGTCGCCCACGGGTTGGCGGCTGCTGCGTTCGCGCGGCAGGCGGAGCCGAGGGCGGAATTCGTCGCTAAGTGCGCCGCGCAATGCGCCGCTTCGAACCGGCTTCAGGCCGGGTGCGGAGACTGCGCTCTTCCTTTACCATCGCTGCTCTCACGGGGCGCAACGCCCGCGCGGTGAGCGGATTTAACCGGCGGCCGATTTACGCAACATGCCACGGCCGACTTTGCCCCTGAAGTGCGGGGCCGACGCCCGGACCAGGAGCGGCCGGATCGTCTATGACGACCCGATCCGCCCAGGGCTGCCTCCATCGCTGGAGGGTGGGCCCGAGCGCTCTGCAGCCGAAATTATAAGGAAATGAAAGATTTAAGCAAGGATGCTGCGAATCGGCTGGTTGTCGAGGAGGGTGGTGACGGCCAGCGGATCGACAATTTCCTTCACAAGACGCTGAAAGGCGTCCCCAAGAGCCACATCTACCGGATCCTGCGCAGCGGCGAGGTCAGGCTCAACGCAGGGCGGGCCAAGCCCGACACGCGCCTCGTCGCCGGGGACGTCCTGCGAATTCCTCCGATCCGGACGGCGCCGGCACATCGTGGCGTGCCACGATCGGTCGCGGGAATCGCAATTCCGCCGATCCTCCACGAAGACGACGTGCTGATGGCGCTCGACAAGCCCCCCGGACTGGCAGTCCACGGTGGCAGCGGGATCGTGTTCGGCCTCATCGAGCGGCTGCGGCACGCGCGGCCCGACGCGAAGTTCCTGGAGCTCGTGCACCGGCTCGACCGCGATACGTCGGGCGTGCTGCTGGTCGCCAAGAAGCGCGCGGCCCTGACGGCGCTGCACACTGCGCTGCGCGAAGGCGCGGTCGAGAAGCGTTATCTGGTCCTGGTGCGGGGCAGGTGGCGCGATGCCATCCGCAACGTCGACCTGGCGCTGGAAACGCGCGTCGTGGGCGAGGGCGACCGCCGCGTGCGCGTGGCGGCCGGCGGCCGTGCCGCGCGCACCGTGTTCCGGCGGATCCGCACGTGGCCGAACCGAGTGCCTCCGCTGGCGCTCCTCGACGCGGAGTTGAAAACCGGCCGCACGCACCAGATCCGCGTGCACCTGACGCACCTGGGCTTCCCGCTCGCCGGCGACGACAAGTACGGCGACTTCGCGTGGAATCGCGCGCTCGCGAAGGACGGGCTCAAGCGGATGTTCCTTCATGCGCACCGTCTTCGGTTCGCCCACCCGCTGGACGGCCGCGAAATCGTGATCGAATCGCCGCTGCCGCGGGACCTCGCGGCGTTCGTCGCGCGCCAGGACGCGAGCGACGAGGATGAAGCCGATGCCTGATCCGGTGATGAGCACTCGCCGTTTCCGGCTCCTCGTCTTCGACTGGGACGGAACGATCGCCGATTCGACCGCGCTGATCGTGAGCTCGCTCAAAGCCGCGTGCGCCGATCTCGGACTGCCCATCCCGGACGACGCCGTCGCGCGCCACGTGATCGGGCTCGGTCTCATCGATGCCGTGCGCCACGTCGCGCCGTTGCTTTCGCGCGAGCGTTATGCCGAGCTCTCGGCGGCCTACCGCGCCCGTTATCTCGCGCAGGACGACGAGATCGTGCTGTTCGAGGGTGTCCGCGAGATGCTGGGCGAGCTCGAGCGCGCCGGGCACCTGCTTGCGGTCGCGACGGGCAAGAGTCGTGCGGGGCTTGCGCGCGCGCTCGAACACCAGGGCATCGCCGGACACTTCGTTGCGACGCGCTGCGCCGACGAGGGTTTTCCGAAGCCGCATCCGGACATGCTTCTGGCGCTCATGGATTGCACCGGTGTCGGCGCCGGCGACACCTTGATGATCGGCGACACGACGCACGACATGGAGCTCGCGCAGAACGCGGGAGCGGCCGCGCTTGCGCTCACCCACGGGGCACATCGGGCGGACGAGCTCGCCCGGTGCGCGCCGCTCGCGACGCTCGGTTCGATCGCGCAGCTCCGCGCGTGGCTACGCGCGAACGGCTGAACGGCGTCGCTACGACCTCGCCATCAGCATGCCCTGCCGGGCGGCCTTGGCGATCGCTTCCTGGCGATTGTGGACTCCGAGCTTGCTGATCATGTTGCTGAAGTGGAAGTCGACGGTGCGCGGCGCCACGCCCAGCTTGCCGCCGATCTCGACGCTGCTCATGCCGCACGCGGCCAGCTCCAGGCATTGCCGTTCGCGCGGGCTCAGCGGGATCCCCTCGGTCGCCGGCGCGCGTCCCTTCTCGATGACGCCCTTGACGAAGAGATCGTTGAAGTACTGGCCGAAGAGGACGATCTCGCCCAGATTGTTCGCGATCTCCTCGCGTCGGCGCCGGTCGAGCAACGGTCGCGCGGAGTTGAGCGCGACCATGTTGCGGGACGGATAGATCGAATAAACGGAGAACGCGACGCCGCTCCTCAGATTGAAGCGCGCGGCGTTGTCGAGGAACTCATCGGTCCTGACGCCCCGGCCACGCTCGCTCGCCTGGTCCCAGACGAGCGGCAGCGCGTTGTCGAACACGAACGCGATACGCGGATCGCATTCGACGTACGCGCTCTGGTCGTAGCGAACCACCCATTCCTTCGGCAGCGTCGTGAAGACGTACATGCGCTCGTCGTTGTCGGGGCGCAGGTGATAGTTCGCCGTCGCGTAGGTGAAATCGTCGAAGCCGAAGCGCCTGACGATCGCCAGCAGCGGCGCAACGATGTCGTCTCCGCGCTCGGCCGCCTGCACCAGTGGACGAACAATGGGCGGCAGATATCTCGACCGGTCGACGATGACCGGACCCAGGCGGAGTGTCTGCAGCACGGTGTTCTCCCAGGAGCGCGCCCCGCGACGGCATCGGTCTTTGCGCCGATGCCGCGTAGCGGACTAAAAGTATGCTACAGCCGATCGGGCAAGCGTCAAGTCCCGCCGGTCGGCGAAGACGATTGCCACGGAAATCGGCGACGCCTAGCGGCGCGGTGCCGGGAGTCCTTCGACGCGATCGCCCGGACCGATGCCATGCTCGGCGAACCAGCCCTTGCGCATCTCGAGCGCGTACTGCGCAGGGGCGGCCGACCAGTGCCGGCTCTCGTCCTGCGGTGCCATGTCCTCGATATTCACGATGCGGCCGTCGCTGCCGATGAAGGCGATCGACAGCGGAATGAACGTGTTCTTCATCCAGAACGCCTGGGGCTCTGCTTGCTCGAACACGAAGATCATCCCGTGGTCGGGCTTCAGGCTGAACCGGTTCATGAGACCGGTCATCCGCTGCTCCGGCGTTGCGGCAACCTCGGCGACGAGTTTCTGCTTGCCGATCGAGAGCGTTGTTGCCGGCAGCTCGATGACGGCAGGCGCGGCGGCCGCGGCTCCGGCCAGCGTCGCCGCGAAGATCGCTAAGGTGAAAGAGCGTTTCATGGTTTCCAGGAGGCGAGTTGCGCGCGCGCACGGCGCTGGTAGACGAGCCACAGGCTGAAGCTTGCCACGGCGGCGACGGCCATTCCAAGCGCCAGCGCCGACAGCGAGCGCACGAGAAACGGCGCGATCGTGCCGGCGACGACGGCGGACAGCGCGAAGTGGACGAAGCCCTGCAGCGAGGAGGCCATTCCGCGCATCGTCGGGAAAAGGTCGAGCATCAGCAGCGTCGCCGATGGCGTGACCAGGGCGGAACCGATGCCGAAGACGAAGATCGGCAGCACGTTCCACGCGACGCCCGGCGGCAGCGCCAAGCAAATCAGGAGATTGAGCGCGACGCCGGCGAAGATCAGGGCGTAGCCGGCGCGCACCGTCCACTGCGGCGAGCGGCGACCGGCAAAGCGTCCGGAGAGGATTGCGCCAAGCATGATGCCGCCGATCATCGGGACGAACAGCCAGGCGAAGCCCCACGTCGTGATGCCCAGAAGGTCGATCAGGAAGCCCGGCGCGCCCGCGATGTAGATGAAGAATCCGGCGAAGTTGAGCGCGAGCATCGAGGCGAGCAGCGCAAAGTCGACGGTGAAGAGCACCGTCCGGTAGTTGCGCCACAGCGCGCGCGGATGCAGCGGCTGGCGCGCCGCGCGCGGCAGCGTCTCTGGCAGCCGGAGCGCTGCCCACGCGAACACGGCGGCGACGAGCGCGAGCAGCATCCAGAAGATCGCGCGCCAGCCGAACACATTCAGCATCAGGCCCCCGAGCACCGGAGCCACCGCGGGCGCGATCCCGAACACCAGCGTCATCTGCGACATGAGCCGCTGCGCCTCGTGGCCCTGGAAGCGGTCGCGGACGATCGCGCGGCCGATGACGAGGCCGGCGCCGGCGCACAGGCCCTGGACGACGCGAAACAACCACAGCGACTCGATGTTGCCGGCAATCGCGCAGCCGAGTGTCGCGAACGCGTAGATGGCGAGGTTCGCCAGCACGACGGGCCGCCGCCCCAGCGCGTCGGACAGTGCGCCGTGCCAGAGCATCATGAACGCATACGAACCCAGATACGCCGAAAGCGTCTGCTGGACGGCGAGCGGTGCGGCGTTGAATTCCTGCGCGATCGCCGGGAACGCCGGCAGGTAGGCGTCGATCGCGAACGGCGCCAGCATCGACAGCGAGGCGAGCAGCGCCGCGAACGACCAGGTCCGGCGCGGCTCGCTCATGGCGCGCGGGGTCGCCGCGACGGGCGGTGAATCGCGGAGCTCGTTCACCGCGGTTCGGCGGGTGCGTTCCCCGCGAGGGCGGCGTCGACCGCGGCCCGGTTCAGCGTCGGCGCGAAGCGTTCGATGAAGTCGTAGACGTAGCCGCGCAGGAACGTGCCGCGGCGCAGCGCGAGCTTCGTGATCGACGGCGCGAACAGATGCGCGGCGTCGAGCTGCTCGAACACTCCGGCGTCGCGCGTGGGATCCCACGCTATCTTCGCGATGATGCCTACGCCGAGGCCCATCTCGACGTAGGTCTTGATCACGTCGGAATCGAGCGCCGACAGGACGACGTTGGGCACCAGCCCGGCCGCGTCGAACGCGGCGTTGATCTGCGAGCGGCCGGTGAAGCTCTGATCGTAGGTGACGATCGGATGGCGCGCGAGCGCGTCGAGCGTGAGCGGCTGCGCCTTCGCGAGCGGATGCCCACGCGGGACGAGCACGCATCGGTTCCACTGATAGCAGGGGAGGGTGACGAGATCGCCGTAGGTCGCGAGCGCCTCCGTGGCGATGCCCACATCGGCGTCGCCGCGAACCGTGTGCTCGGCCACTTGTGTCGGGTTGCCCTGATGGAGCTCGAGCTTGACCTTGGGATAGCGTGCGACGAAGTCGCGCAGCACCGGCGGCAGCACGTATCGCGCCTGGAGGTGCGTGGTCGCAACCGCAAGGGTGCCCTGGGCTTCGCTCTGGAACTCCTCGCCGACGCGCTTCAGGTTGCCAAGCTCGCGCAGCGCGCGGCGGGCGGTGGCGACGACGGCATCGCCCGCCGGCGTCAGCGAGGCGAGCCGCTTGCCCTGCCTGACGAAGACGCGGACGCCCAACTCTTCCTCGAGCTGCCGGATCTGCTTGCTGATGCCCGGCTGCGACGTGTGCAGCGCCTCCGCGGCGTCGGACACGTTGAGCCCGTGGTCGACGATCGCGCACAGGTATCGGAGCTGCTGCAGGTTCAAGCGATTCCCTTAATGCCGAAAGGGCCCTCTGCCGAGGGTCTGTTAGAATCGGCAGGAATTATAACCCGCTCTTTCTATCCCGGCCGGCTCGACCGGCGGGGCGATCGAGTTGCCCCCGATGGTTGTCACCCTGCCGGTCCACCCGATGGATCCGCAGCCGCGCCTGATCCGGCAGGCGGCGGCGATCCTCCGCGATGGCGGTGTCATCGCGTATCCGACCGACTCGAGCTACGCGTTGGGCTGCCGCCTCGACGACGCCGCCGCGGCGCAGCGGATTCGACAGATCCGGGGGCTGGGCGAGCGACATCCGCTGACGCTGGTCCTACGCGACCTTTCGGCCATCGGCCACTTCGCCCGCCTCGACAATTGGCAATTCCGGATTGTCCGCAAGGGGACGCCGGGATGCTTCACGTTCGTCCTCCCGGCAACGCGGGAGGTGCCGAGGCGCGTCCAGCATCCCAAGCGCAGCACGATCGGGGTGCGTGTTCCGCGCCATCGGGTTGTCCAGGCGCTCCTGTCCGAGCTCGGGGAGCCGATTCTCTCCTCGACGCTGATCCTGCCCGCCGCGCACGAGCCGTTGAACGATGCGGCGATGATCGTCGAGACGATCGGGCCCGCGCTCGACCTGGTCATCGATGCCGGGCCGTGCCCGGCGGAACCGACGACCGTCGTGGACCTCGCGGTGTCGCCGCCCATGGTCGTCCGGCGCGGGGCGGGCGACCCCGCGACGCTAGGGCTCGATGCGGATGCGCGGCCGTAGGACGCCGGTTGGGAGGGTCGCGGCGGGGGATCCTGGAGTCGGGTAGAATGGGGGGTCAATGGATTTTTCGCTGCTCGCGACCATCGCGCTGTATGCGGTGCCGGTGGTCTTCGCGATCACGCTGCACGAGGCCGCCCACGGCTACGTCGCCCGGATCTTCGGCGACCAGACGGCCTGGATGCTGGGCCGCGTGACGCTGAATCCGTTGAAGCACATCGATCCGGTGGGCACGGTGCTGGTTCCGATCAGCCTGCTGCTCATATCGAAGCTGATGGGGGGCGGCGGATTCCTGTTCGGCTGGGCGAAGCCCGTACCGGTGAATTTCGGCAATCTGCGCCATCCCAAGCGCGACATGCTGTGGGTGGCGGCGGCCGGGCCGGCAGCGAACTTCGTGATGGCGCTCGCATGGGCCTTCGTCGCGAAATTCTCGACGAGCGACGGCCTCGACCTGATGGCGAGCGCCGGCGTGATTACCAACGTGGTACTGATGGTGCTGAACCTGTTGCCCATACTTCCGCTCGACGGCGGCCGCATCGCAGTGAGCCTCCTGCCCCACCGGCTCGCGATGAGCTACGCGCGCCTCGAGCCCTATGGATTCATGCTTGTGATCCTGCTGCTCGCGACCGGCGCGCTCAACGTGCTCATGTCGCCCTTCGTGAATTTCTTCCTGTCGTTCTTCGGCGCGCTGGCCGGCGGCTGACGGGTTCGCTCGCTCTCCTACCGACATGTTCATCGACCGCGTCCTGTCCGGGATGCGCCCGACCGGGCGATTGCACATCGGCCACTACCACGGCGCGCTCAAGAACTGGGTGAAGCTGCAGGAGGAGTACGAGTGCTTCTACTTCGCCGCCGACTGGCACGTGCTGACGACGCATCACGATGACACGGGCGTCATCTCGGAATCGGTGTGGGAGATGTTCGTCGACTGGCTCGCCGCCGGCGTCAATCCGACGCGCGCGACGATGTTCATTCAGTCGCGGGTCCCGGAGCACGCCGAGCTCGCGCTCCTGCTCGGGATGGTCACGCCCGTCGGGTGGCTCGAGCGGGTGCCGACCTACAAGGACCAGCAACAGAAGCTCGCCGACCGCGACCTGTCGAACTTCGGCTTCCTCGGCTATCCCGTCATGCAGGCCGCCGACATCCTGATCTACCGCGCGAATATGGTCCCGGTGGGCGAAGACCAGGTCTCGCACATCGAGCTCGTGCGCGAGATCGCGCGCCGTTTCAACCACATCTACGGCACGGAGCCCGGGTTCGAGGAAAATGCGCAGGCCGCGGTCAAGAAGCTCGGCGCGAAGAAGGCCCGCCGCTATGCGGATCTGCGTACCGCGTTCCAGGAGCGCGGCGATGCCGAAGCCCTCGAGGCGGCCCGCGCGATGCTGAACGACACGCAGAATCTCTCGCTCGGCGACCGCGAGCGACTGTTCGGCTATCTCGAGGGATCGCGCCGCGTGATCCTGCCCGAGCCCGGGCCGCTGCTCACGGAGACGCCGAAAGTGCCGGGGCTCGACGGCCAGAAGATGTCGAAGTCGCTCAACAATACGATCCTCATGCGCGAGGAGCCGGCGGAGGTGACCCAGAAGGTCCGGACGATGCAGACGGACCCCGCGCGCGTGCGCCGCTCGGACAAGGGCAATCCCGAGCGCTGTCCCGTCTGGGGCCTGCACCAGATCTACTCGGACCAGGCGCGGCGCGACTGGGTATGGAAGGGCTGCACCACAGCCGGGATCGGCTGCCTCGACTGCAAGCAGCCGGTGATCGATGCGATCATCGTCGAGCAGGCGCTCATCCGCGAGCGCGCGCAGCGCTACCTCGACGACCCGCAGCTCGTGCGCAACATCGTCGCCGACGGTTGCGAGCGGGCGCGCAAGCTGGCCGACGAGACGATGCGCGACGTCCGCGACGCGATGGGTCTCAACTACACATGAGCGAGCGGGGCGGAGCCAAGGCCCGAAGGGCGCGTCCGCGAGCGATTGTGGCGGCCGACCCCTCCGTCACCACTCACGACTTGGCGTCCCGGAGGACGCGCATGGACGGGCGATGACGACCGAAACCGCTTCGACGAATCTCGCGCGGCAGGCGGGCGCCCCCGTCGCCCGGATCCACGGCGAGCCGCTGCTCGAGCTGCCGCAGGACCTCTACATCCCGCCCGAAGCGCTCGAGGTGTTCTTGGACGCGTTCGAGGGACCCCTCGACCTCCTGCTCTACCTGATCCGCAAGCAGAACATCAATGTGCTCGAGATCCCGATGGCCGAACTCACGCGCCAATACCTTGGCTACGTCGAGATGATGCGGCGGACGCAGCTCGAGCTCGCGGCCGAGTACCTGCTGATGGCGGCCGTGCTGATCGAGATCAAATCGCGGCTGCTCCTCCCCAAGCCGCCGGCGCCGCCGGGTGCCGAGCCCGAGGACCCGCGCGCAGAGCTCGTGCGCCGGCTGCTCGAGTACGAGCGGATGAAGGAGGCTGCCCGCGGCCTCGACGCGCTGCCGCTCGCGGGGCGCGACTTCGCGACGGTCCGGATCTGGTTCGAGCGCGTCGCCTCGGCCCGGCTGCCGGACGTGGCGCCGGACGATCTCCGGGCCGCCTGGGCCGGCCTGATTGCGCGCGCGCGCATCAACCGGCATCATCTCGTCACGCGCGAGCAGCTGTCCGTGCGCGCCGAGATGACCCGGCTCCTAAGGGTGCTCACCCCGACGCGCTACGCCGAGTTCACGTCGCTGTTCGCGGCGCACGCCGACGTGTCGCACCTCGTGGTCACGTTTCTTGCGCTGCTCGAGCTCGCGCGCGAGCAACTGGTCGCGATCGCGCAGGCGGAGCCCTACGCTCCGATCTATGTGCAACTCACGGGAGGACCGGGCTTCGCGCTCGAGTCCGACGCCGGAGAGGGCGTGTAGCGGCGCTGGCCTGCACCCGCAATCCGGACACGATGTGGCAATGGACGATTTGAAGGAAATCAAGGGAATCCTCGAGGCCGCCTTGCTCACCGCTGGCGAGCCGGTTGCGGTCGGGCAGCTCGCGAAGCTGTTCGACCCGCCGCTCGACGCCGACGTCGTGCGCACGGTGCTGGACGAGCTCCGGGACGAATGGTCCGGCAAGATGGTCGAGCTGGTTCAGGTCGCCTCCGGCTGGCGCTTCCAGGGCAAGGCTTCGATCCAGCCGTTCGTGGAGCGTCTCTCGCCCGAACGGCCGCCGCGGTACTCGCGCGCCGTCATGGAAACCCTCGCAATCATCGCTTATCAGCAACCCGTGACCCGCGGCGAAATCGAAGCCATCCGCGGCGTCGCTGTGTCCACGAGTGTCATCACCGCGCTCCTGGACCGCCAATGGGTCGAAGTGGTCGGCCACAAGGAGACGCCCGGACGTCCGGCGCTCTACGCGACCACCAAGGCCTTCCTCGACGATCTCGGCCTGCGCTCGCTCTCCGAGCTTCCTCCGCTGGCCGAGCTCGACGCTTCCCACCTGCTGGAGATGCCCGATGCACCCACCCAAGCCACCGAAGCGCAACTCGCGCTCGCGAGCCCGCTCCTGGCACCGTCCCCCGACGGGCCCGGTGCAGCACCAGTCGAGCCTAGCGATGCAACGGATCCACGAGGGCCTGCCGCCGCCGCGTCACAAGTCCTCCACTGACGAGGTCTTCACCGAGCCGCAGCGCCTGCACAAGGTGCTGGCGTCGTGCGGCTTCGGCTCGCGCCGCGCGATGGAAGAAATGATCCTCGCCGGCCGCATCACCGTGAACCGCGAGCCCGCAGACGTGGGGCAGAAAGTGTCGCCGGGTGACGAAGTGCGGATTAATGGCGAACTCGTGAAGGTACGTTTCGCCGAGCCGCGCGCGCGTGTCCTCCTGTATCACAAGCCCACCGGCGAGATCGTCACGCGCGACGATCCCGAAGGGCGGCCGACGGTGTTCGAGAAGCTGCCCAATATCGGCAACGGCAAGTGGATCGCGATCGGTCGCCTCGATTTCAACACCGAGGGGCTCCTGCTCTTCACCAACTCCGGCGAACTTGCGAACCGGATGATGCATCCGCGCTACGAGGTCGAGCGCGAATACGCGGTCCGCGTGATCGGGCTCCTCTCGCCGGAGCAGCAGCAGGCGCTGCTCGCCGGGATCACCCTGGAGGACGGGCCGGCTAACGTCGAAAAGATCGAGGACGGCGGCGGCGAGGGCACCAATCACTGGTATCGCGTCGTCGTCAAGGAAGGCCGCAACCGGGAAGTGCGCCGCCTCTTCGAAGCGCTGGGCCTCGCCGTGAGCCGATTGATCCGCACGCGCTTCGGGAGCATCGCGATGCCGCCGCGCCTCCTGCGCGGTCAGACGCAGGAACTCTCATCCGACGAGTGCAATGCCGTGCTCGCGGCCGCCGGCATGCGCGCGGGGAACGGTTCGGCGCAGAAGCAGGGCAAACAGCGCGACCGCCTGCCTCACGGCAAGGGGCCGCGTCCGCCGTTCCCTCGGCCGGGCGAACCGCGCGCCACAAACCAATGCAGGGGATCGCGTCGCGGATGTCACCGACGAGAACGGCGACGAGATCGAGCCGCACGTCATCGAGCCGGGCAACAGCGCGGCCGGCGCGCCGACGCACGCGAACCGTTCGGTCAAGAGCTTCTTCAAGCAGGAAGGCGGCCGGCACGGCCGGCCGCAGGGCAAGCGCGGGCCGGGCGGTCATGGCCATGGCCAGCCGCCGCGGCCCCACGGCAACAACAACGTGCGTCCGCACGGTGGCAAACCGGGGCGCGGCGGTCCGCCGGGTCAGCGCGTTCAGGGTCAGGGCTCGCCGTATGCAACGTCGACGACCCTGACCATCCCTGGCGGGTTGCCCGAGGCGCTGCCCGGCACGGGCAACGGTCGCCCGCGTGGGGGACCGCCGGAACATCACGGCCAGCCGCGTCCGAAGGGGCCGCCGGGTACCGGGTCGGGCAAGCGTGGACGCGGCCGGCGCCGCCGGGGGCGCGGCGCACCAGGCGGGCCGGCCACCGAAGATACGCGTGGCAACGAAGCACCGCGCGCCGTCACCCCGGCGACCGACGACGACGCGGGCAACCGCTAAGGCCTCGCGGCCTCCGAGCCGCTACAGAAAAAGGTCGGGCAAGAGCGGCTCGCCCGGCTTCATCGCATAGCGCGCGAGGTCGGTGACGCCGGTCTCGGCCAGCGCCTCTTCGTCGATGAAGAAGCGTCCCGTGGTCGTGCGCGCATCGCGCACGAGAATCGCGTGTGCCGCATCGGCGACGATCTCGGGCTTGCGCATCCGCGGGGTAGCGGCCGCCGCGCCCGGGATCATCGCAATGGCTGCCGTCGCGATCACCGAGCGTGGCCACAGTGCGTTCACCGCGATGCCCTTGCTCTTGAATTCTTCGGCCATCCCGAGCACGCACATGCTCATGCCGTACTTGGCCATCGTGTAGGCGACGTGATCCTTGAACCATCGCGCCTCGAGGTTGAGCGGCGGGGAGAGGGTCAGGATGTGCGGATTGCGGCCCGCAGCCGCCGCTGCCTCGAGGTGGGGCAGGCATGCCTGCGAGCACAGGTAGGTGCCGCGCACATTGATGGCGAACATGAGGTCGAAGCGCTTCATCGGCGTCGCGGCCGTTCCGGTGAGGCTGATCGCACTCGCGTTGTTGACGAGGATGTCGATGCCGCCGAACGCCTTGACCGTCGCGGCGACCGCCGCCTGAACCGCGCTCTCCTCGCGGATGTCGCACGCGATCGGCAGCGCTTTGCCACCCGCGCGCTCGATTTCGGCCGCCGCCGTATGAATCGTTCCGGGCAGCTTTGGATTGGGCTCGCTGGTCTTGGCCGCGATCGCGACGTTGGCGCCGTCGCGCGCGGCACGTACCGCGATCGCGAGGCCGATGCCGCGCGAACCGCCGGAGATGAACAAGGTCTTGCCGGCGAGGGTCGTCATCGTCGCTGCGCCGTCGTCAACCGCCACCGAACTTCGGAGGGCGCTTGGCCACGAACGCGGTCACGCCTTCGACGAAATCGGCAGTGCCGGCGCATTGTGCGATGCTTCTCGCTTCGGCTGCAAGCTGCTCGGGGAGCGTGCGGTCGAGCGAATCACGGACGAGGCGCTTCGCGTTGGCGACAGCGAGCGTGGCCCCCGTGGCGAGCGAATTCGTCGCGCTCGCGACGGCCGCATCGAGCTCGTCGCGCGGCACGACCTTGTTCACGAGGCCGATCGCGAGCGCTTCGGCCGCTGTCAGCCGCGGCGAAAGCAGCACCAACTCCATCGCCTTCCGCGGTCCGACGATCCGCGGCAGGAACCACGTGCCGCTGCCGTCCGGCGTGAGTCCGATGTGGCGGTACGCGGAGGTGAAATAGGCGTCGTCGGCCGCGATAGCCAGATCGCAGGCAGCCATGAGCGACAACCCGAACCCGGCGCAGGCGCCGTGGACGCGCGCAATGACCGGCTGCGGCAGGCGCACCAGCTGTTCCAGAACGCCGTGGAGCGGGACGATGAAACTTTCGAAGCGCGCGCTGCGCTCGGGCGGCGGCAGGCTCGCGAGCGACGCGAACATCCGGATGTCGCCGCCCGCCATGAAGTGCGGGCCGGCGCCGGCCACGACGACCACGCGCACTTCGCGATCGGCGGCCAATGCGAGCGCATGTGCGGCGAGCGCTTCGATCATCGCCACGTCGAGGACGTTGAGCACGTCAGGGCGGTTGAGCGTCAGCGTCGCTACCGGCCCCTGCCGGGCGAGGAGTACGGTATCGTTCATCGGTGCGGGATGCGGCCGGGTCGAGCGGCCCGAGTCTAGCACGTGCGCGGATCGGCGCCGTCCTTGAACGGGCTTGCCGCGTCGAGTTCGTTCACGGCGTGCGCGATCTCGCGGCGCTCGCGCGCGCAAAACGCGGCGATCGCCGCCGCGAAGTCGGTGTCCTCGATCGCGTGCGCCGAGTACGTCGTCACCGGCAGCAGGCCCCGCGCGAGCTTGTGTACGCCCTGCGCCCCGCCCTCGAAACGACCGATCCGGTGCTCGATGCAGAATTCGATCGCCTGGTAATAGCACGCTTCGAAGTGCAGGCCTGGCACGTAGTCGGTCGTTCCCCAATAGCGACCCCAAAGCGTCGCGCCGTCGAACACATCGAGTGCCGCGCACAAAGGCCGGCCGTCGCGCGCGCCGATGACCAGCAGCAGGTGATCAGGCATCGTCTGCGCGATCCGCGCGAAGAACGCCGGCGTGAGGTAGGGCATCGAGCCATGCTCGTGGTAGGTCCGCTCGTAGCAGGCTGCGAAGAACGCCCACTGCGAAGAGCTGATTTCCCGGCCCACAACGCGCCGGAACGCAACGCCGGCCTCGTAGAGCTTGCGCCGCTCCTGTTTCACCTTCTTGCGCTTCTCGTGATTGAATGCCGCGAGGTAGTCGGCGAAGTCGCGATAGCCGGGATTCTCCCAGCGGAATTGCACCCCGTGGCGGATGATCATGCCTGCGTTGGCACAAAGGCGGGCTTCGTCGGCACCGGGAAAAAGGACGTGCAGCGACGACGCGCGGCGCGCGCCGCGCTCTCCGGTTGCGCCTAGTTGCGCGAGCGCGCGGGCAAGCAGGGCCCTCCGCGTCGCGTCGTCGTGCGCGAGGAGCCGCGGTCCCGATGCCGGCGTAAACGGAATCGCCGCGATGAGCTTCGGGTAGTAGCGTCGACCGTGGCGGCGGAAAGCATCGGCCCAAGCCCAGTCGAACACGTATTCGCCATACGAGTGCGCCTTGGCATAGAGCGGTAGCGCGCCGACCAGTCGGTCCCTCCGCCACGCCGTGAAGTAGCAAGGTCGCCAGCCGGTCGCGGGCGACGCGCATCCGGTCGCATGCAATGCGTCGAGGAAGGCGTGCGACAGGAAGGGCTGGCCCGGGGCGAGCGCGTCCCATTGCGGCGCTGGGATCGCCGCGATGTCGATATCGTCGCGAACGACGAGCTCCATGCGCCCGATTCTCGCGTGCGCGGAGCTCGCTCGGCAAGCCGCACGCGAACGCGATGGTAAAATTGTCAACATGTACATCGCGGTGGCGCAGCTCGACCAGGTCATCGGCGATCTCTCCGGCAACGCCGCCGGGATTCTGCGCGCGGTGGGCGAGGCCAAGCGCGCCGGCGCGCGCCTCGTCGTGACCCCCGAGCTCTCGCTGCCCGGCTACCCGCCGGAAGACCTGCTCCTGCGCCCGGCCTTTATCGACGCATGTGCGCGCGAGCTCAGCGCGCTTGCGGCCATGGTGACCGGAACGACGTTGCTCGTGGGCTTCCCCGAGCGCGCAGACGGCAAGTGCCACAACGCGCTCGCGGTCGTCGCCGATGGACGCGTGACGCGGACCTATCGCAAGCAGTGCCTGCCCAACTACACCGTCTTCGACGAGGAGCGCTATTTCGAGCCGGGCAGCGCGCCCTGCGTCATCGACGTCGATGGCGTTTCGTGCGGCCTCATCATCTGCGAGGACGTCTGGTTTCCGGCGCCGGCGCAGCAGGCGCGCGAAGCGGGCGCGCGACTTCTCGTGGTCGCGAACGGGTCGCCTTATCACACGAAGCAGCAGGCGCTCCGTCGCGAGCACGTAGGCGCCCGCGCGCGCGAAACCGGACTACCGATTGTCTACGTGAATCGCGTGGGCGGCCAGGACGAGCTCGTGTTCGACGGTGCATCGTTCGTGGCCAATGCAAAAGGCAACGTCATTCAGCAGCTGCCGGCATGGCACGAGGCCGTGGTGATGGTCGCGCTCGAGGATGGCGAACCGAAGCCTGTCCGTGGCTCGCTCGACCCGGCTCTCGAGGCGCATGTGTACGCAGCCCTTGTGATGGGCGTCCGCGACTACGTGCGGAAGAATCGCTTCCCCGGCGTGCTGCTCGGGCTGTCGGGCGGCGTCGACTCCGCACTCGTGCTGGCCGTCGCTGTCGACGCACTCGGCCGCGACGCCGTCCGTGCGGTGATGCTACCGTCACCGTACACGAGGCCCATGAGCCTCGAGGATGCGCGGACGATGGCCGGGACGCTCGGCGTGCGCTACGACGAGATCCCGATCGAACCCGTGTTCGGCGCGTTTCGGGAGGCGCTTGCCGCGGAGTTTCGCGGTCTTCCGGCCGACGCCGCCGAGGAGAATATCCAGGCGCGCATCCGCGGCACGCTGCTCATGGCGCTCTCGAACAAGTTCGGCTCGATCGTGCTCACGACAGGCAACAAATCCGAAATGGCCGTGGGCTATGCCACGCTCTACGGCGACATGGCAGGCGGCTTCGCCGTCTTGAAGGACATCAGCAAGACGCTGGTCTATCGTCTGTGCCGCTACCGCAACGCGCTCGGCCGGGTGATACCCGAGCGGATCATCACGCGCGCGCCCTCGGCGGAATTGCGCGCCGACCAGGTCGACCAGGACTCGCTGCCCCCATACGATGCACTCGACGGGATCCTCGAAGCCTACGTCGAGCATGACCGGAGCCCGGCCGACATCGTTGCGCAAGGCTTCGCGCCGGCCGACGTGGCAAAGGTCGTACGGTTGATCAAGGTGAACGAATACAAGCGGCGCCAGGCGGCCGTCGGCATTCGCGTCACCCCACGCGGGTTCGGCAAGGACTGGCGTTATCCGATCACGTCGGCGTGGACGGAGTGGAACGACCTGACCGCACCGCGCGCATAGTCGTGGTGTAAGCTAGCGGCTGTCCCGCTCGAGCCTCTTCCTGCAGATGCCATGAAAAAGATCGAAGCGATCGTCAAGCCGTTCAAGCTGGATGAGGTGCGCGAGGCGCTCTCCGAGATCGGAGTGAGCGGCCTCACGGTGACCGAGGTCAAGGGCTTCGGCCGCCAGAAGGGGCATACGGAGCTCTACCGCGGCGCCGAATACGTCGTCGATTTCCTGCCCAAAGTGAAGGTCGAGCTCATCGTCGCTGACGCCCTGGTCGAGCGCGCGATCGAGGCGATCGTCAAGGCTGCGCGCACGGGCAAGATCGGCGACGGCAAGATTTTCGTCACCGCGATCGAGCAAGTGGTGCGCATCCGCACTGGCGAAAGCGGCGAAGCGGCGATCTAGCCGCGGCGTCTCTCGGCAGGGGGCCAGCGATGTCGTTTGCGAGCGAGTTCCGCGAATTTGCAGTCAAGGGCAGCGTCGTCGACCTCGCGGTCGGCATCATCATCGGCGGCGCCTTCGGGAAGATCGTCGATTCGCTGGTCAAGGACATCATCATGCCGCTGATCGGCCGCGTGACGGGCGGGCTCGACTTCTCCAACATGTTCATTCCACTGGCAAGCCCGCCCGCCGGGTACGCGGGACCGATGACCTACGACGCGCTGACCAAGGCGGGGGTTCCGCTGTTCGCCTACGGCAATTTCATCACCGTCGTGATCAACTTCGTGATCCTCGCGTTCGTGATCTTCATGATGGTGCGGGCCGTCAATCGGATGCGCCGCGAAGAGCCGAAAGCGCCGCCGGCCCCGCCCGAGGACGTCGTGCTGTTGCGCGAGATCCGGGACCTGCTCAAGCGCTAGATACCCACACCGAGCCGGCGGGATCGTCATTCATTCCGGCCACCGAGGGAGGAGTTCCATGTTTGTCCGCAAGCTGTCGCCAGCGCTCGCCATGCTGGCTGTTGCCCTGGCTGTCGCTGGACCCGCACAAGCTGACATCAACGTCGGCGTGACGCTGTCGGCGACAGGTCCGGCGGCTTCGCTCGGCATCCCCGAGCAGAAGACCTTCGAGCTGCTGCCGACGTCGATCGCCGGGCAGAAGATCAACTGGATCGTGCTCGACGATGCGTCCGACACGACCAAGGCGGTGACGAACACGAAGAAGTTGATCACCGAAGACAAGGTCGACGTCATCGTCGGCTCGACGATCACGCCGAACTCGCTCGCGATGGTCGATGTCGTCTCCGCGGCCGAAACGCCGATGATCTCGATGGCCGCCTCGTCCCGGATCGTCGATCCCACGAACCCGAAGACCAAGTGGGTGTTCAAGACGCCGCAGAGCGACGCGCTGATGGCCGATGCGATCGCCGTGCACATGAAAGCCAACGGCGTGAAGACGCTGGGTTTCATCGGCTTCGCCGACGGCTATGGCGACGGCTGGCTGGCCGAGACCCGCAATTCCGCGAAGACGGCAGGCATCCAGATCGTCGCCGAGGAGAAGTACAACCGTACCGATTCGTCGGTGACGGGCCAGGTGCTGAAGCTCGTCGCCGCGAAGCCCGACGCGATCCTGATTGCCGCAGCCGGCACTCCGGGCGCGACGCCGCAGAAGGAGCTCGTCGCGCGTGGCTACAAGGGCAAGATCTATCAGACGCACGGCGTCGCGAATCCGGACTTCCTGCGCGTGGTCGGCAAGGACGGCGATGGCACCCTGCTGCCGATCGGCCCGATGCTGGTCTACGAGCAATTGCCCGATTCCAATCCGCTCAAGAAGGCGGCTGCCGAGTACATCACGAAGTACGAGGCGAAGAACGGCAAGGACTCGCGCTCGACGTTCGGCGGCCATGCCTGGGATGTCTACCTGCTGCTTAACAACGCCATTCCGCAGGCGCTCAAGCGCGCGCAGCCCGGAACGAAGGAGTTCCGGGCCGCGTTGCGTGATGCGCTCGAGAGCGAGAAGGAGGTCGTCGCGAGCCACGGCGTTTTCACGATGACACCACAGGACCACAACGGCCTCGACAACCGCGCGCGCACGATGATCAAGATCGAGAACGGCAAGTGGGTGCTGGCCAAGTAGCACCCGGCTGAACCCGAGCCGGCTCGCGGGCAGACCGCGCAGCCGGCTTTTTTACGGGCGTCGCGGATGGACCTCACGATCTTTGCGTTGCTCCTGCAGGACGGCATCACCAACGGTGCCGTCTATGCGCTGCTCGCATTGGCGCTCGTGCTGGTGTTCGCGGTCACGCGCGTGATCTGGGTGCCGTCCGGCGAGTTCGTCGTTTACGGGACGCTGACGCTCGCCGGCCTGCAACTCGGCAAGGCGCCGGGAACCATCTGGCTCTTGGCGGGCATGGCCGTCGTGGCCGGCCTGATGGAGACTTGGCGGCGGCTTCGCCGCGGCGAGCCCGCCCGTATCCCGGGAGCGCTGCTGCGCTGGACCGTCGTTCCGGTGGCGATTGCCGCGATTGCGTGGTGGCTCGCTGCACCGGAGCTCCCATTCTGGGTGCAGGTCGTGCTGACGCTCGCGCTGATAACCCCGATGGGACCGCTCTTGTATCGCATCGCCTATCAGCCGCTTGCCGAGGCGAGCGTGCTCGTGCTCCTGATCGTCTCGGTCGCCGTGCATCTTGCGCTCACGGGACTCGGCCTTTGGTTCTTTGGCGCCGAAGGGTCGCGGACGCCCCCCTTCTCGTCGGCGTCGCTCGAGCTGGGCGCGATCACGATCAGCGTGCAGAGCCTGCTCGTCGTGGCGACATCGATTGCGCTGATCGCGGCACTCTACGTGTTCTTCGGCCGCACGCTGTACGGGAAAGCGCTTCGGGCGACCGCGTTGAATCGCGTCGGCGCTCGCTTATGCGGGGTGCCGCCCGACCTGGCCGGCGCGCTGACGTTCGCGCTCGCCGCGCTCCTCTGTGCGTTCTCGGGTGTGCTGGTCGGACCGATCACCACCATCTACTACGATTCGGGGTTCCTCGTGAGCCTCAAGGGCTTCGTGGGCGCGATCATCGGCGGCCTCGTGAGCTACCCGCTAGCGGCGGGCGGTGCGCTCACGGTCGGGCTGCTCGAGGCGTTTTCGTCGTTCTGGGCGAGCGGGTACAAGGAGGTGATCGTCTTCACGCTGATCATCCCCGTGCTTCTGTGGCGCAGCCTCACCACGCATCATCATGAGGAGGACGAGTGAGCGAGCCAGGACGCCGCGCGAGCAGAGCGAGCCAAGGAGCGAAGCTCGCGTCTGCGAGCGCGGGTGGCGGCCGACCCGAGAGTCGCAACAAGAATGCAGGGCGGTACGGAGGCCGCCCGAAGGGCGCGTCGCCGAGCGAGCGAGGGCGGCCGACACGGTGGCGCAACGAACATGCTCGGCAGTGCGGAGGCCGCGAGTGAGCGACCGTGGCCGGCGCTTCGGCGCGACGAGCATGCCCGGCGGTCGGGAGGATGCACAGTGACCGACAGCGGGCGGCGGCGTTCAGCATGGCAGGCTAGGGCGCTGCTTGCCGGCGTTCTCGTCGGCGTGGCCCTGCTCGCGCCCCCGTTCTGGGTCACGCTCGGCAACTACATCGGCCTCTACAGCATCGTCGCGCTCGGTCTCGTGCTGCTGACGGGCGTCGCCGGGCAGACGTCGTTCGGCCAGGCCGCATTCGTGGGCATCGGCGCCTACACGACGGCGATCCTGGCGACCCGCTTCGGCGTATCCCCTTGGCTGAATCTCGCTGCCGGACTCGCGCTCACGTTCGCCCTCGCGCTGTGCCTGGGCTTCATCACGTTGCGAATGCGCGGCCACTATTTCCCGCTCGCGACCATCGCGTGGGGCACGAGTCTCTATTTCCTGTTCGGCAACGTCGAGTACCTGGGAGGCCATACCGGGCTCACCGGCGTGCCTGCTCTCGGCGTGCTCGGTTTCGAGCTCAAGGACGAGCGCTACTACTACTTCCTGATCTGGGCCATTGCGCTCGGCGCGCTCTGGGCCACCGCCAATCTGCTCGACTCGCGGCCCGGGCGAGCGATTCGCGCGCTCCGCGGCCAGCTCGAGATGTGCGAGGCCTTCGGCGTCGACGCGGGCCGCCTCAAGATCGTTGTCTTCGTCTACGCGGCGCTTCTCGCATCCGTGTCGGGCTGGCTCTATGCGCATCTGCAACGGTTCGTGAATCCGACGCCGTTCGGACTGCCGCAGGGGATCGAATATCTCTTCATGGCCGTCGTCGGTGGCGCCGGAAGCGTCTGGGGGGCGGTCGTGGGCGCGACGCTGATCACGCTCGCGAAGCAGCTTCTCCAGGACTGGCTGCCCGTGATCCTGGGCCGCAGCGGCAATTTCGAGATGGTGGTCTTCGGAGTGTTGATGGTGATCGTGCTCCAGCGGGCGCGCGAGGGTGTGTGGCCGTGGATCGCGCGCTGGCTGCCGCAAGCGCCGCCGTCGCCCGTGCCGGAGGCACCACCCCTTCCCGTGCGCGACCGCAGCGCGGAAACGGGCGTTCTGCTCGACGTACGCAAGGCGCGCAAGCAGTTCGGTGGACTGGTTGCCGTGAACGATCTCTCGTTCTCGATTCATCAGGGGGAGATCCTGGGCTTGATCGGTCCGAACGGCGCAGGCAAGAGCACGATGTTCAATCTGATCTCGGGCGCGCTGCCGCTCACGTCCGGCGATATCCTGTTCCGGGGCGAGTCGATCGCAGGGCGCGCACCGTTCGAGATCGCGCGGCGCGGCATTGGCCGAACGTTCCAGCATGTGAAGCTCGTCCCGCGGATGAGCGTGCTCGACAACGTCGCACTCGGCGCGTACCTGCGTGGCAGCGCCGGCGAACTGCGCGCCGCACTCCGGCTCGATCGCGCCGAGGAGCGGCAGACGCGTGCCGAGGCGGCTAGGGCCATCGCGCGTGTGGGCCTCGCTGGGCAGATGCACGCAGCGGCCGGAAGTCTCGCCCTTGGTCGGCAACGGGTGGTCGAGATCGCGCGGGCGCTCGCCTCGGATTCACTGCTTCTGCTTCTGGACGAACCTGCGGCCGGGCTGCGCTTTCTCGAAAAGCAGGAGCTCGCGGTACTCCTGCGGCAACTCAAGGCAGAAGGGATGACGTTGCTCCTGGTCGAGCACGACATGGATTTCGTGATGGGTCTGACCGATCGGCTGGTCGTGATGGATTTCGGCGAGAAGCTCGCCGAAGGCGTCCCGGCGACGATCCAGCGCGACCCGCTCGTACTCGAAGCCTACCTCGGAGGCGTCACGTGAACGGAAGTGGTCCAGTGAGCACGCTCCTCGCTGTCCGCCACCTGCATGTCGCGTACGGCAAGGTCGAGGCCGTGCACGACGTCTCGCTTGCGGTTGCGCCTGGAACGATCGTCAGCGTGATCGGGCCGAACGGCGCCGGCAAGACAACGCTTCTCGGCGCCGTGATGGGCCTTCTGCCTGCGCGAGGGGACGTCATCTACCTGGGCGAGTCGGCGGCGATGCTGTCGGTCGAACAGCGGGTCGCACGCGGGTTGATCCTCGTGCCCGAACGGCGCGAGCTTTTCGCGGCGATGAGTGTCGCCGACAACCTCGAGCTCGGCGCGTTCCAGCGCGTGCGGAGCGGCGATGGCAATCCGAAAGAGACACTCGCGCAGGTCTACCAGCGTTTTCCGCGACTCGCGGAACGGCGCGACCAGCTCGCGGGCACGCTGTCGGGTGGCGAGCGGCAGATGCTCGCCATGGGACGTGCGCTGATGGGGCGGCCCAAGGTGCTCCTGCTCGACGAGCCTTCCCTCGGCCTCGCGCCGCTCATAGTCCGCGAAGTCTTCAGCATCATCTCGGCGCTTCGCGCGACGGGAGTCTCGATCTTGTTAGTCGAGCAGAACGCGCGCGCGGCCCTGCAGGTGTCGGATTACGGTTATGTGCTCGAGACCGGCGAGCTCGCGGTCGAAGGCCCGAGTGCGGAACTCGCTGTAAATCCTCGTGTTGCGGCCACATATCTGGGCAAGGCTGCGACACGGGCCTGAGACCCTTCGTGACGGAGGGGCATCGGGGTTGCCCGAGCCTGGGCGAAGCGAGGAAAATACGCAATTCCGCAAACGGCGCGCGTCCACGAGGCGCGGCCCATAAAGGACTCCCGTGAACGACATTCCCCGCACCGGCAGCGACCTGCTGCCGGTGACCGAGGCGCGCCGCCTGCTGCTCGAACCCGCCGGCCTGGACGACGCGCATCTCTCGCACGTGCTGGCATCGATCCACACCCACGAAGTCGATTTTGCCGACCTCTACTTCCAGTACTCGCGCACCGAGAGCTGGAGCCTCGAGGAGGGCATCGTCAAGTCGGGGGCGTTCGCCATCGACCGCGGCGTCGGCATCCGCGCCGTGCGCGGAGAAAAGCAGGCCTTCGCCTACTCGGACGATATCAGCCTGCTCGCACTCGACGAGGCGGCCACGGCGGCGCGGGCGATCGGCCGCCAGGGCCAATCGGCGCACTCGCAGATCGCCCGCGTCGGCGATTCGCGCGCGCTCTACGTGCCCGCACGATCCCGTCCGCTCCCTATCCGAGGATTCGAAGGTGGCGTTGCTCGAGCGTCTCGAGCAGATGGCGAGAGCGCGCGATCCGCGTGTCACGCAGGTGATGGCATCGCTCGCCGGTGAATTCGAGGCGGTGCTGATCGCGCGAAGCGACGGTTTCGTGGCCGCGGACGTGCGGCCGCTCGTGCGTGTGTCGCTCACGGTGATCGTCGAGGAGAATGGGCGGCGCGAGCAGGGATCGATGGGCGGCGGCGGACGCTTCGACTACGCGTACTTCACCGACGACGTGCTCGCGACATATGCGAACAAGGCGGTCGATCAGGCCCTGCTGAACCTGGGTGCGCGCGATGCACCGGCTGGAACGATGACTGTCGTGCTCGGCCACGGATGGCCCGGCATCCTGCTGCACGAGGCGATCGGGCACGGCCTCGAGGGCGATTTCAACCGCAAGGGCACGAGCGCGTTCTCAGGCCGCGTCGGCCAGCGCGTCGCCGCTCCGGGGATCACCGTCATCGATGACGGCACGATCGAGCGCCGCCGCGGGTCGCTCAACATCGACGACGAAGGCAACCCGACGCAACGCACGGTGCTGATCGAAGACGGCATCCTCCGCGGTTACATGCAGGACCGCCTCAATGCGGCGCTGATGGGCGTCGCGCCGACCGGCAACGGTCGCCGCGAGTCGTTCGCGTACCTGCCTATGCCGCGGATGACCAACACGATCATGCTCGCGGGCGCTCACGATCCGGCCGAGATCCTGGCGTCGGTCGACGACGGCCTCTACGCCGTCAATTTCGGTGGCGGCCAGGTCGACATCACGAGCGGGAAGTTCGTGTTCTCGGCTGCCGAGGCGTGGAAGATCGAGAAGGGCAAGCTTGCCTATCCCGTCAAGGGCGCGACGTTGATCGGCAACGGTCCCGACGCGCTCACCAAGGTCTCAATGGTCGGCCACGACCTCGAGATGGACGCCGGGATCGGCACGTGCGGCAAGGACGGCCAGAGTGTGCCCGTCGGCGTCGGACAGCCCACGCTCAAGATCGACGGGCTTACCGTGGGTGGCACCGGCACCTAGCGGCCTCCGCGCCCTTCGTTGCGCGGCGCGGGGAACGCGCGACGGGCGAGCAGGGCCCTGAGCGAGCTCGGAAATGTGGGCGGAGGCCGAACCGGCGAGCCGCTCACGCCGCTATTGCAAGGGGCCATTCAGCGCTTCGTCGGCACTGCTCGCGCCACGGAGCGCCGCCGCGGTTGACGGGGAGTGCTTTAGCCGCGTTTCGTGATTCTTCCAACCACTTCCACACATACCGGAACGTCACCAATGCGCTCCGGTGCCGACACGCCCGCCGGCAGTGGGGCGCGCAGGTTCACCTTAAGCGCAAAGTCCTCGCCTGCCTTAGTGATCCCCACGCCCACTACGCCGGGCAGCGCCGCCAACTGCGCCTTGGCGGATTCCTTGGCAGCCCGTGCCTGCTCGAGGGTGATGGGCATGTCGTTCTACGCTAGCCTTACGTTGAGGGCTTCGAACACGGCGTCGATCGGATTGGCGTAGGTCAACCCCTTGCCGTTGGACCCGCCGTGGTCGCCACCGGCAAACAGTAACGCGGCCGCCTGCATTTGATCATCCACAATGAGCGAGCCGCTATCTCCAGCATCGCTGAAAGACCTGCTTCCCGCGCCCTCGATCTCGATCTGGTTGTCGAAAGAGATCACGCCGATGTCGTACTCGACGGCCACCCCGTCGAGCTCAAATGCCGTCACTCGTCCATGGCGGACACCCGTCGTACGCCCTACCTTGTGGACGACGTCGCCCACTTGGAGATCGCCGCTGCGCTGGCCGGCGAGAGTGCCAATCCCCTTCAGCTTGTGCACGTCTGCCTGGATCGCCGAGTTCAGCTGCGCGATAGCGCAATCGACGAAGTTCGTCTGCCTGGGGTCGAGACGAACGAACTTGGTGAGTTTGGCCACGCGGTCCGCCGTCGGGCTCCCACCATCCAGCGCGCCGGGCTGCACGATGGATCCGCCCTTGGGGTAACGATTCTCGTCCGCCAGGACGTGATTGTTCGAGAGGATGTACAGCGCAGTCGAAGACCCGGACCGAACAAAGCACCCCAGAGTGCCTGCCATGATGAAGCCGCTGGCAAGGAATCCCGTGGACGATCCGATCAGCAGAGGGCGCTGCTTCGATCGGTACCACGCCTTGGCGCGAGCGCGGATGCGGCCGACGTAACGCACGTCCACGTCTCCCTTGGCCTTGGCCGCAATCTTGTCTACCAGCTCGCTCCTCTCGAGCGCGCGGTCCTGCAGGCGGACCGCCAGACGAAAGTTCTTCTTCCCCCGTGCCGAAATCCCCAGAAAGTAGCTCGGACTTTGGCGTCTCAACGACGCGGCGTTGGCGACCGCAATATTGGAGGTCTCCCCAGCCGCTGCCCGGGTTGCGAACGTCCTGCTCAGGATCGGCCGGGAGAGACCGTTTGAGTTCACGAACCGAATCAAGTCTCATGGAATCTCTTCCTCCGTAATTGGGCACGAACAACTGGACGATCCGTGGCCGACCCCTTGTGGGCCGATAGCAGATTGTCACCAACGACCGCCATCGACCCTGACTCGCCGCTCGATGCTCTGAAGAGCGGCCATTCACAGGCGGCTACGCCATGCGCAAAGCCTTCGATGCCGTTCAATCTGCGTGCTTCGTCAAGAATGCCAGCGTTTTCTCGTTAAACGCGGCCACGCTCTCGTAGAGCGGCGCGTGCGAACAGTCCTCGAAGATGTACAGCTCGGAACCCGCGATGCCGTACCTCAGTTGATCGGCGAAGCGGGTTGAGGTCACCATGTCGTGGCGCCCGAAAGTGATCTGCGTCGGAGCGCGGATCTTGCCAAGCTGCGCCTCGGCGTCGTGAGCAATTGCCGCATCGGACTCCTGAATGAACGCATCGACCGGCTGCTTGGGCCGGCCGCGCACAAAGTCGGACAGGGCTTGGATGTAGTCCGGTTTGTGCGCATACAGCTCGGGCGTGAAGCACCACGGGAAAATCCCTTGAATCACCATATCAGGCACGCTGTTCATTGCCTTCGCCATTACCTGCCAGCCCTGCACGACGGTCTTGATATAGGCGTCGCTCTTGGGCCATCCACTGTGCAGCGAAAGCGACTTGATCCGGTCGGGATACTTTGCGGCGAGCCAGATGCCTGCGGCCGCCCCTAATGAAAGCCCATAGATGTGGGCGCTAGGTACTCCGATCACCTGCATAAGCGCGGCGACGTCGTCGGCAAACATCTCCGTCGAGTAGACTCCGGCGGGCTTATCCGACTCTCCGGTCCCTCGCAGATCGACCGAGATGCAGGTGAAATGCTTCGAATAGTCCGCGACCTGGAACGCGTAACACGCGCAATCTGCCGCGAGGTATGGGATGAGCACAAGGGGATCACCGTTTCCCTGTTGGTCGTAGTTCATCGTGATATTGCCGGCTCGAACCTTGGGCATGGCCTTCCTCCGTCCAAGCGCCAATTGACCAGACTATCACCGTTTGACGGTACGAGGCTCACGCGGTGATGCGGTGCTGGGATTCTCCATGCAAGCTAGCAAACGGACTCTGCCCATGCCCGACCCGCAGCGCGCCCTCGATAGTCCTGGTTCTGTAACCTTTCCACCGATCGTGCGATCGACTACTCGCGGGTCGGACTTAGCGCCCACGCAGCGCGTCAGCCAGCGCACGAACCTCGTCAGGAACAGCGAGCGCGGAGGAGGTACGCACCGCGAGCTCGTCGATTAACCGCGCGACCGTCGCCTCCTGTGGTAACGAGACTCCGAAATGCACGAGAACGGCGCCGCGAAATACAGCGAGTGTCGGGAAATTTTCTACATCGATATCGCCGCAAATTTCATGATCATCCTCAATGTCGAGCCATACGAAGTGCGAGTCGCTGCGTTTGGCGGAAATGCGCTCGAATACTTCGCGGAATTCGCCACAGATGTGACACCATGCGGCGCACAGCGAGACTACGACCAGCGGACCGTTCGCGTTCCAGTTTGAGGCGAGCGCTCGCCGATCGCTTGACGACGTAGTGAGCACGGGCATCGGAAGGAGTCAAACACGGGCAACTGCGGGATAGCGTTCGGTGTAGACCGACATTCCGATAGCGCGTTCCACGATTCGCGGTCTGGGGAAATTTCCGCGGCGGCCGAACGGCCGGAGATGGCCTATAGCGGTCGGTCTTTGAGCAACGGCATTCCGCCCGTTAGACAAAAAAGCCCCTCCCCTGGTCGGAAGCTCGGAGGGACGTGTTCGCGCCGCGCGAAACCGCGCTCTATTCGGGCACGGGCACGAACCCTGTCTGTTCCCTCTAGTGCAGAGGGTGCGGCGGGGTGGGCTCGGGGGTGGCCGGCGCCGGTGATGCGTGGTGCATCACGATCCGCCAGCCGGAAGGTGTGCGCAGGAACACGTTCGTGCAGATCGCCGCGCCGCGGGGGCTGCCGTCGCTACCGAGCGTGATGTGCTCGACGGCGCTCTGCATCGCAAGGCCCACCGTCTCGATGACGACGACCTGGTCGAGCCGGAACGACAGGCGCGTATCGCTCGAGAACAGCTGCTCCCAGCCGGAGCGCACCGCGTCGTAGCCGACCATGCGCGCGCCACCCGGGTGGACGCAGACGATGTCCTCGTCCTCGGCCCATGTCGCCATCATCGCGTCGAGATCGCGCGCTTCGAAGGCCTGGTAGAACGCGAGCGCGGCGTCGCCCGGAGTCGTGTAGATCGGCAGCGTGCGAGCCTTGGCCATGACGGCAGGAATGGTCAGGACAGGACGGTGGGCGGCCCGTCATCCGGTTCGGAGGACAGGACGAGCTGCGCGAGATCATACACCGCGCGCGGCGCGAGATCGCGCATGCAGCGGAAGTGACCGAGCGGGCATTCGCGCTGAAAGCATGGGCTGCACGCGATGTCGATCTTCGCGACCTGAGCCACCGTAGACAGGGGAGGCGTGTAGACGGGCGACGACGATCCAAAGAGCGCGACCATCGGCACGCCGACGGCGGCCGCCGCGTGCATGAGACCGGAGTCGTTGCTGATGACGATGGTCGCGAGCGACAGGAGGTCGATCGCCGTGCCGAGGTCCGTGTGGCCGGTGAGGTCGCGCATCTGCTGCGCGGATTCGCCTGCCGCCCGCAGTACCGAATCGGCCGCGAGCCGATCGTTGGGCGACCCCACGAGCCACACCTGCAGGCCGTCCATCATCAGGCGTGCAGCGAGCTCGGCGAAGTGCGTCGGCGGCCAGCGCTTGGCAGGACCGTACTCGGCGCCAGGGCAGAGAATCGCCGTCTTCCGATCCGTGCGAAGCCGGAGTGCGCGCACGGCCGCTGCCCGGTTCGCGAGATCGGGCACCAGCACCGGCCGCGGCGGCATCGGGACAAGGTCTCCCGGCTTCACCGCCAGCGCGGCGAAGCGGTCGACGAGGCGGGGCACTCCCTTGGCGTCGAGGCGCCGGATGTCGTTGAGAAGGCCGTAGCGCGCCTCGCCGCGATACCCGGTGCGGCGCGGAATTCGCGCGAGCCACGGCACGAGCGCGGATTTCCACGAATTGGGCAGCACGATCGCGCGGGTGTAGCCGTAGCCGCGGAGCTCGCGCGCGAGCGCTTGGCGGGTACGCCACCCGAAGCGGCCGTGTATGGTCGTGGTCTCGATCACGCGGCCGATTCCACGCATGCGCTTGAACACCGGCGCGCACCACGCGGGCGCAAGCACGTCGACGATCGGCGCTTCGTACGGATTGCGGCAGAGCGCGATCAATGGCTCGGACAGGATCGCATCGCCGATCCACGCCGGCGCGACGATCAGGATTCGTTCCATCGCCCGTTCAGCATCGACGGCCGGGCGGCCCGACGCGGCCTAATGCCCCGCGCGCGGACCACCCTCGAGCCGGTAGCGCGTGCCGCAATACGGACACATCGCCTGACCTGTCTCGGCGATGTCGAGGTAGACGCGCGGATGGCTCGACCACAGCGGCATCCGCGGATTCGGGCAGAACACGGGAAGCTCCCGCGGCTCCACGAGGACGGCATCGGATTCGCGCGCCTCGGCCATCGTCAGACCTTCGCGAGCCACGCCTTCTTCGCCGGATTGCGGCCGTTGACCGTGTCGAAGAACAGCGTCTGGAGCTTCGTCGTGATCGGCCCGCGATGACCCTCGCCGATGGGGCGATTGTCGTACTCGCGGATCGGCGTCACCTCGGCCGCGGTGCCGGTGAAGAACGCCTCGTCGGCGACGTAGACCTCGTCGCGGGTGATGCGGCGCTCGACGACGGGAATGCCGAGCTCCTCGGCGAACGTCATGATCGTGGTTCGCGTAATGCCGTTGAGCGCGCCCCCGGAGAGGTCGGGCGTGTGCAGTTTGCCATCGCGGACGATGAAGACGTTCTCGCCCGAGCCCTGGCAAACGAAGCCCTGCGGATCGAGCAGCATGGCCTCGTCGTAGCCATCGTGCGTCGCCTCCTGGTTCGAGAGGATCGAGACCGCGTAGTTGCAGACGGCCTTGGCGTTGCACATCGTGATGTTGGGGTGGTGATGCGTGAACGACGACGTCTTGACGCGAATCCCTTTCTCGAGCCCGTCGGCGCCCAGGTACGCGCCCCAGGGCCACGCGGCAATCGCCACGCGCACCGGATTCGATTTGGCCGCGACGCCCATTGCGTTCGAGCCATAGAAGACGATCGGGCGCAGGTAGCAGGAGTCGAGCTTGTTGTCGCGCACGCAGGCCTTCTGCGCGGCGTCGAGCTCGTCCTTCGTGAAGGGAATCTTCATGCCGAAAATCTGCGCCGAACGGAACAGCCGGTCGGTGTGGTCGCGCAACCGGAAGATCGCGGGGCCGTCGACCGTCTTGTACGCGCGCACGCCCTCGAACACGCCGAGGCCATAATGCAGCGTATGCGTGAGAACATGCGTCGACGCTTCGCGCCACGGCACCATCTTGCCGTCGTACCAGATCCAGCCGTCGCGGTCTGCCATCGACATCGTGTGTTCCTCCGCCCTCGCGAAATCAGCATTTTACCCGATGTCGGCGCCGCCCCCCGCAGGCCACGGCGCGCCGAACACGTGGGCCCAGAGCGCAGAGACCGCGGTGCGCCGCGGCGCCTGCGGATCGGGATCGACACGCGCGTGCGGTGCGCCGGTGAGCCGCACCTGGTGCTGGAGCCTGCGGAACTCGCGGTAGGCGTCCGCCGCACCAAGCGCAAGTGCCGGAGGCACGAGCGCGAGCTCGCCCGCGATGCGCAGGAGCGCGATGTTGCCGAGGTTTTGCGTGAGCGCGGCATGCTCGTGCGCATGCGCGAGCACGAGGAACTGCACGGCGAACTCGACGTCGACCATGCCGCCGGCATCATGCTTGATGTCGAAGAGCGGGCTCCTGTTCGGATGGCCCACCGCCATCTTCCGGCGCATCTCGACCACGTCGGTCGCAAGCTTCGCACGGTCGCGCCGCGCGCGCAGAATCGCCTCGCGCTCGGCCTCAAAAGCGGCGCCGATCTCGGCATCGCCGGCGACGAAGCGCGCACGCGTGAGCGCCTGGTGCTCCCACGTCCACGCCTGCTCGCGCTGGTAGCGGCAGAACGATGCGAGCGAGGATGTCATCAGGCCCGCGGCGCCATCGGGCCGCAGGCGCACGTCAATGTCGTAGAGCGTGCCCGCGGCGGTGGTCGCCGTGAGCCACGTAATGAGCCGTTGCGCGAGGCGCGCGTAGCGCTCGGACTCCTCTTCCACCGGATCGCCGTGCAGGAACACGAGGTCGAGATCGGACGCATAGCCCAATTCCTTCCCGCCGAGCTTGCCGTAGCCCACGATCGCGAACCGGGGCGGCGCGTCAGCGGCGTCCCCCAGCTGCGACCAGACGGCAGAGAGCGTCGCGCCAAGAATCACGTCCGCGAGCGCGGACAGGTGATCGGCGAGGCGCTCCACGGTGAGCAGCCCGGCCAGGTCCTGCGCGAGGAGCCGGAAGGCGTGTGCCTGGCGAAAGTGGCGAAGGGCATCCATCTGGCGCTCGGGATCACCTTCGTGATGGCGCAGGAGTTGCGCGAGCTCGGTGCGCCATGCGTCCCAGTCGGGAGGCGCCAGCAGCACGCGCGCATCGAGAAGCTCATCGAGCAGAACCGGGTGACGCGTGAGGTACTCGGCAGCCCAGCTCGAGGCCCCCATGAACTGCGCAAGCCGCGGCAGCACCGGCGGGTGCTCGGCGAGAAGCGCGAGATAGGCGCTGCGGCGACTGATTGCTTCGATCAGGTCGCACAGGCGATGGAACACCGTCTGCGGTGTCGCGGCGTCGACGCGTTCCGCGGCTGCGACGCGCAACAGGCGCGGAATCAGCTCGTCGAAGCGCTGTTGCGACAGCGCGGGCAGCGCGAGGTACCGCGGGCTCGCGCGGAGGCGCGCGAGCCCGGCCGTGAGGCCTGCGGGGTCGTCGTACCCCCCGCGCGCGAGTGTCTCGCGTGCCTGTGCATCGCCGACATCGCCGCGCCAGACGGCCGAGAGCTGCGCCAGGTCGGTCGCCTCCTTGGGATCGATATCGGCGCGAGTGGGCAGAACGGTGCCACCGAATGCCGCCTCGAACTGCGTACTCACGGCATCGCGATGGCCGGCGAGCGCCCGTTCGAAGGCTTGTACGTCGGCGAAGCCGGCGGCGACGGCGAGAGCCGCGCGCTCGTGCGGATCCGACGGCAAGAGCTGCGTCTGGCGATCGTCGCGATACTGGAGTCGGTGCTCGACGTTGCGGAGGAACTCATAGGCGGACGAGAGCGCGCGCACCGCGCCTGCCGGCAGTAGTCCCCGCGCAGCGACCGCAGTCAGCGCGGCCCGGGTGCCACGCGCGCGAAGCTGCGGCTCGCGCCCGCCGCGCACGATTTGCAGCGCCTGGACGATGAACTCGATTTCGCGAATCCCGCCGGGCCCTAGTTTGAGATCGGGAGCGTAGTCGCGGCGCTTGACCTGTTCGCGGATCTGGCGGTGGATGTCGCGCAGGCCTTCGTAGGCGTCGTAGTCGAGGTATTTCCGGAACACGAACGGCGTCACGAGCGCGAGCAGCTCGTCGTGGTCGCCGCCGGTCAGCGGCCGGGCCTTGAGCCAGGCGTAGCGCTCCCATGCCCGGCCCTGCGTGATGAGGTACTGCTCGAGCGCGGCGAACGGTACGGTCAGCGGGCCGCTTTCTCCGTACGGACGCAGCCGCATGTCAACGCGGAACACGAACCCCTCGGCCGTCACCTCACCCAGCGCGCCGATCACACGGCGGCCGAGCTTGTCGAAGAACTCGCGGTTCGAGACCGCCCGCGCGCCGTCGGTCTCGCCGTCGTCCGGGTAGACGAAGACGAGATCCACGTCGGACGAGACATTGAGCTCTTCGCCCCCCAGTTTGCCCATGCCGATGACGACGAGTTCCTGGGGGTTGCCGGATGCGTCGCGGGGCTCGCCATGCACGCCAACGAGCGCGCGGTGATGCGCGGCGACGGCGGCGCGCAGCGAGTCCTCGGCGAGCGCCGTCATCACACGACAGACCTCGGCCAGGTCGGCGCGGCCCGTGAGATCGCGCGCGAGCGTATGCAGCACGGTGCGGCGCCGCAATGTCCGCAGCGCGATCGCCAGAGCGGCGCCGTCGGTGGCGGCAACGGCCTCGGCCAGCGGTGAGGCGAGCGCGTCATGGGCAAGCGGCGCGTCGACGTTCGCCGCGAGCCAGTCGCGATCGGCGGGGTGGGCCACGAGCGCCTGCGCCGCGAACCGACTGTACGCAAGCACGGCGGCGAGTTCGGAATCGCGAGTCAAGCGGGGCATGGCGCCGCCGTCGCCGTCAGGGGCGGCAGCCGGACGCGGTTCGGGTATCCGCTACAATGAGGACAACCCCTCCATTATGCCTTCCGCGCGCGCTCCTCTTCGCGCCCGGCGCGCCGCCCGCCCCGGGTTGCACCGCTTTGCGCGCATTGCGGGGACGGCGATCGTCGGAGGATTCGCGCTGTTCGCGCTGCTGCTGCTCGGCGTGCGCTTCATCGCGTTCCCGCGCATCGAGGCGTACCGCGACGCGCTGATCGCGACGCTCTCGTCGCAACTCGGCCAGCCGGTCGAGATCGACTCGCTGACGACGGGATGGGACGGCTGGAATCCCAAGCTCGTGGTCGGGGGCTTGCGCGTGTTCGACCGCGCGCGCATAGGCGAGACGCCGCTGGTCGAGCTGCCCGAGGTCGATCTGGTCGTCGCGTGGACGTCGCTGCCTGCGCTCGAGCTCAGGGTGAAGGAGCTCGCGATCGAGCGACCCCGCCTGGCAATCCGGCGCGACCGCGCCGGCACGATCCACGTGGGTGGCCTCGAATTCGACCCTGCGCACGCGGAAGAGGACTTGCCGTTGACGGACTGGATCCTCCGGCAGCGACAGATCGTCGTCCGCGATGCGCTCGTCACGTGGAACGACGACCTCCGCAACGCGCCGCAGCTTGTCCTCGATCGCGTGCAGTTCCGCCTCGAGAACCGGTTCGGCCATCATCGGTTCGGCGTATCAGGAACGCCGCCGCCCGAGCTGGCCGCACCGCTCGACCTGCGAGGCGACGTCCAGGGCGGCTCGCTTGCGCGACTGGCAGCAGGCGAGCGGCCGCTTGTACGTACGCCTCGACTATGCCGACGTCGAGGCGTGGCGCGAGTGGCTGCCGCTCCCGTCGGCGATCGTGAAGGGCAAGGGCGCGCTGCGCGTGTGGTTCGATTTCGCCGCGGGTGAGGCGCGCGAGGTCACCGCCGACCTCGAGCTCGCCGATGCCCGCGTGCGTCTCGACGAGGAGCTGCCCGCGCTCGATCTCGCACGGCTTTCGGGCCGCGCGGGGTGGCGTCGGGACGGGCCGGAAATGAGCATGTTCGGACGCGAGCTCGCTTTCGTCGCGCCGAGCGGCGCGCGCCTCGAGCCGACGACGTTCACGCTTAAGCTGCGCGACGCTGCGCCCGGGCATGCGGCGGGCGGAAACCTCGAGTTCGATCGCGTTCAGCTCGAGCCGCTCCGGGACGTGGCCGCCTATCTGCCGCTCTCGGAGCGCTGGCGCGCGGACCTTGCGCGCTTTGCGCCGCGCGGGACGCTGACGCGGGGGCGGCTGCAATGGGACGGGCCGGCCGAGGCGCCCACGACGTTCGACGCCGCGGCCGAGTTTGCCGGACTCGGCGGGGCCGCTCAGGAGGCATTCCCCGGCGTCAACGGGCTCACCGGAAGCTTCACGGCGAAAGAGAAAGGGGGTCAGCTGACGCTCGCGACACGCAACGGCACGTTGGATCTGCCGAAGGTGTTTGCTGCGCCGATTCCATTCGACTCCTTGCAGGGCGCTGTGCGCTGGGAACGGGCAGGCGACCGCATGCGCGTCGAACTCTCGCGCATCGAGTTCGCCAATGCGCATGCGGCGGGCCAGGTCGCGGGGACGTACAAGACGGCGGCGAAAGGCCCTGGCGAAGTCGACATCACCGCGCAGCTCGTCCGCGGCGACGCCGCGCAAGTCTACCGCTACCTGCCGCATGCCGTCGGCGACTCTACGCGCGACTGGGTGCAACGCGCATTGACCGCCGGCGTGAGTGACCGACGCGCGCCTGAAGCTTGCGGGCGACCTCGCAAGGTTTCCGTTCGTCGATGGCAAGTCGGGCCAGTTCATCGTGACGGCAAAGGGCCGCGGCATCACGCTCGACTATGCGCCGAAGTGGCCCGCCATCGAAGGGATCGATGGCGAACTCAGGTTCGAAGGGGCGGGCATGACGATCGATGCCGCTCGCGCGCGCGTGTTCGGCGCGCAATTCGGCAAGACACGCGCGGCCATCGCCGATGTGCGCGCGGACGCGCCGAAGCTCACTATCGACGGCACGGCGAGCGGCCCGTTGCCCGACTTCGTGCGCTTCGTGCGCGAGAGTCCGGTCGACGCGATGACCGGGCAATTCACCGAGGATGCCGACGCCGCCGGCAACGGTGCCCTCGTGCTTCGCCTCGAGCTGCCGCTCGGCAAGTGGGATCGGAGCCGTATCGCCGGCGAGTTCACGTTCGCGAACGCCCAGGTCGGGTTCCCCGGCATGCCGCGCCTCACGCAGCTCAACGGGAAGGTCGCGTTTACCGAGGCCGATGTGCACGCGCGAGACGTCACCGCCGAGATGGCGGGTGGGCCGGCGAAGTTCGCCGTGACGAGCTCCGAGGGCCGCGTCCGGATGTCGGGCAGCGGTAACGCCAACCTCGCGTCACTGCGGCGCGAGGTCGAGACGCCGTTCGCCGCGAGGATGTCGGGCACCACCGATTGGAGCCTCGTCGTCAACGTGCGGCCGGAGTTGTCGACGTGGACGTTCGAGAGCCCGCTCAAGGGCGCGGTCATCGATCTCCCGGCGCCGCTCGGCAAAGCGGCCGCCGACACCATTCCGCTCAAGGTCGAGATCCGCGAGGAAGCCGCCCATCCGGACGAGGATGTCGTCGGCGTCAGCTATGGCCGGATGTTGCAGCTCGCCGCCCATCGCCAGCAACGCGGCCGCGACATGCAGGTCGACCGTGCTCTCGTGGTCCTGGGGAAACCGCCCGGCGAAGCGCTGCACCCGGAACGCCCGGGCATCTGGGTGCGCGGCGAGCTTCCTGCGCTCAACATGGACGACTGGCTCGCGCTCCGCGCGCGTACGTCGACGTCGAGCCGGTCCGAGGACGCCGCCTCGCTCGGGGGCATCGATCTCGACGTCGGCGCATTCGAGGTGTTCGGACGCCGCTTCGACGATTTCAAGATCGCGGCGCGCCGCACGCAGGAGGACTGGAAGCTCGAATTCAAGGGGCGCGACGTCGCGGGAACCGCGGCCTGGTCGGCGCCGCGCACCGAGGCGCCGAACGGCCGCATCGTCGCCCGCCTGTCGCGCCTCGTCATGCCCGGCCCAGCCGTGCTGCCGTCGTGGACTGGCGCGGACAAGGCGGCTGCCGCGAATTCGCCGGGGGACGTCGACCCGTGGCCGGAGCTCGACGTGGTGGCCGAGAGCTTCGTATCGAAGGGGCGCGATCTCGGGCAGCTCGAGCTCGTCGCGAAGCCGCGCGGCGCGGAATGGCGGATCGAGAAGCTCGCGCTGTCGAGCGACGCCGGACGGATCGACGCGAGCGGGGCGTGGCGCGGGCAGGGCAAGCAGCAGCAGACCAAGATCGACGTCGCGCTCGATGCCAGGGATGCGGGTGCTTTCCTTGCCCGATTCGGCTTTCCCGATAGCATCAAAGGTGCACCGACGAAGATCGCGGGTCAGCTCGCCTGGGCTGGCTCACCCGCCGAATTCGACGTGCCCTCGCTCGCGGGCGAGCTCAAGGTCACGGTCGGTGAGGGCCGCTTCACCAAGATCGAGCCCGGGTTCGGCAAGCTCCTGGGTGTGCTGTCGCTGCAGTCGCTGCCGCGACGCATCACGCTCGACTTCAAGGACGTCTTCAGCGACGGCTTCGCGTTCGACGAGATCACGGGTGACGTTCGCATCGCCGGAGGCGTGATGTCGACGGACAAGCTGCGCCTGGTCGGCCCCGCGGCGAAGATCGAGATTGCCGGCGACGCCGACCTGGCGAAGGAGACCCAGCGCCTCACGGTGCACGTCCAGCCGGCGCTGTCGGGCGGCGTGTCCGCGGGAGCCGCGCTCCTGTTCCTCGCGAATCCGCTCGTGGGCGCCGCCGTGGGGGCGGGCTCGCTGCTCGCGCAAAGCGTGCTCAAGGACCCGCTCGAGCAGCTGTTCAGCTACCAGTACGCAGTGACGGGCAGCTGGTCCGATCCGGTGGTCACGCGCATGGGCACCGCGACGGCGAGCGCGATGCCACACACGCCGCTAGAGGGATTGACGCGATGACGACGCGCCGCGCGCGGCCAGCACTCGTCCCGCCTTCGCGGGAACCGTTCCGCGTGGCGGCGGTACAGATGGTGTCAGGCGACAACGTCGCGGCGAATCTCGACGCGGCCGCGCCGCTCGTCGCCGAGGCGGCCGTCGCCGGCGCGCGGCTTGTCGTGCTGCCCGAGTACTTCGGGATCTTTGGCGCGCGCGCCACCGACAAGGTCGCCGTGCGCGAAGTGGCGGGCCGCGGCGAGCAGCAGGCATTTCTCGCAGGGCTTGCGCGCCGCCATCGCATCTGGATTGTCGGCGGGACCGTGCCCATCGCGTGCCCGGACCCGGCTCGGGTACGCAGCGCATGCCTGGTGTATGGCCCCGACGGCACGCGTATCGCGCGCTACGACAAGATCCATCTCTTTGCATTCGCGCGCGGCGAGGAGCGCTACGACGAGGGCCGGACGATCGAGCCCGGCACGAAGCCGGTCGCCATCGGGCTACCGTGCGGACGGACCGCACTCTCCGTGTGCTACGACCTGCGCTTTCCGGAGCTCTACCGCGGTCTGGGCGATCTCGCGCTGATCCTCGTTCCTTCCGCGTTCACGGCGACGACGGGTGCGGCGCACTGGCACCTGCTGCTGCGCGCACGCGCGGTCGAGAACCAGTGCTACGTGCTCGCCGCTGCGCAAGGCGGGACGCACCCCGGCGGCCGCCGCACCTACGGCCATTCCGCGCTGATCGATCCGTGGGGCCGGATCGTCGCCGAGCGCGAACAGGGCCCGGGCATCGTCGTGGGTGACGTCGATCCCGGGCGGATCGCCGAGATTCGTGCCCAGCTCCCCGCACTCTCCCATCGCGTGCTTGGCGTCAAGGCGGGATGACGAGCGACCTCGCCGTTCCCGTCGGACAGCGCCACTTCGAGGACTACGTTCCGGGCGCGGTGTGCGTCTACGGCGAGATCGCGATCACGACGGAGGCGATCGTCGAGTTCGCGCGGCGCTACGATCCGCAGCCGATGCACGCCGATCCCGACGCCGCAACGCGGGGACCCTTCGGGGGCCTGATCGCGAGCGGATGGCACACGATCGCGCTCGTGATGCGCGTGCTGGTCGAGCGCTATCTCTCGCATGTCGCCGCCATCGTGTCGCCCGGGATCGACGAGCTCAGATGGGCGCTGCCGGTCCGTCCCGGCGACGTGCTGTCGGTGCGCGTCACCGTACTCGAGGCGACACCTTCCCGATCGAAGCCCGATCGCGGCCTCGTACGGACGTTCATCGAGGCCCTCAATCAGCGCGGCGAGGTCGTGATGTCGATGAGGGCGATGAACTTCATACAGCGACGCGAGTGGCGAGCCGGTTCGGCCTCCGCTCCAGCAAGCGGCTCGTGATGCGGAGAGGTCGGCCTCCGAACGCGCTCCCGATCGCTCGCATCCCCGGGTAAACCTCGGGGCCCCTGCTCGCCGGTCGCGCGTTCCCCGCGGGCGCGTCGCTTGCGCTCCGCCGTTTACAATACGCCCCCGCCGGCGGGTCCGGCGTCACCGAGTGTTGCGATGTCCCGAACTTCCTGCGCCGATATCCTCGCGGGCCGCGCGAGCGCGTCCGATCCGGTCACCGTCAAGGGCTGGGTCCGCACCCGACGCGATTCGAAGGCCGGCATCTCGTTCGTGCACGTCTCCGATGGATCCGGCTTCCATCCAGTCCAGGTCGTGGCGCCCGGGACACTGCCGCAACTATGCGACGGAGGTGCTGCATCTGACCGCCGGCTGCGCGGTCGAGGCGACCGGCAAGATCGTCCCGTCGCCGGCGAAGGGACAGCCGTTCGAGATGCAGGCCGACTCGATCCGGGTGCTGGGCTGGGTCGACGATCCCGATACGTATCCCATCCAGCCCAAGCCGCACACGCTCGAGTTCCTGCGCGAGGTCGCTCACCTGCGCCCGCGTACCAACGTAATCGGTGCCCTGACGCGCGTGCGCCACACGATTGCCCAGTCGATCCACCGCTTCTTCCACGATCGCGGGTTCTGCTGGGTCAACACGCCGATCATCACGTCGTCGGATGCCGAAGGGGCGGGCGCGTTGTTCCGCGTGTCGACGCTCGATCTCGCCAACCTGCCGCGCGACGCGGGTGGGAAGATCGATTACGCGCAGGACTTCTTCGGCCGCGAGACCTTCCTCACGGTATCGGGCCAGCTTAATGTCGAGGCGTATTGCCTTGCGCTGTCGAAGGTCTACACGTTCGGGCCGACTTTTCGCGCCGAGAACTCGAACACGAGCCGGCACCTCGCCGAATTCTGGATGATCGAGCCCGAGATCGCGTTCGCGACGCTCGTCGACAACGCCGATCTGGCCGAGGCGTTGGTAAAGCACATCTTCGCGACGGTGCTGGCCGAGCGCGGCGACGACATGGCGTTCTTCGAGGAGCGGATCGAGAAGGGCGTGATCGCCAAGCTCACCGGCATTGTCGAATCCGAGTTCGCGCGCATGGACTACACCGAAGCGATCCGCGTCCTCGAAGGAGCCAAGCAGAAGTTCGAGTTCCCGGTGAGCTGGGGCATCGACCTCCAGTCCGAGCACGAGCGCTATCTGACCGAGAAGCACGTCGGACGGCCGGTGATCGTCGTCAACTATCCGAAGGCGATCAAGGCGTTCTACATGCGAGTCAACGACGATGGACGGACGGTCGCCGCGATGGACGTCCTCGCGCCCGGCATCGGCGAGATCATCGGAGGCAGCCAGCGGGAGGAGCGTCTCGACGTGCTCGACGCGCGGATGACCGAGACCGACCTCGATCCGTCGCACTACGATTGGTATCGCGACCTGCGCCGCTACGGCACGGTGCCGCATGCGGGCTTTGGGCTGGGCTTCGAGCGAACGGTCGCTTATGTCACCGGGCTCGCGAACGTGCGCGACGTGATCCCGTTCCCACGCACCCCAGGGAACGCGCGTTATTGACTCCCGCGGTCACGCGCCGCGTAATAGGACCAGCACCGCGCCGCCCCCGCCGGAATGGCGCGGCGCTTCGCAGTAGGCCAGCACGTCGTCCCAGTGCGTGAGCCACTTGCGAACCTTGCCTTTGAGCACCGGCTCACGGTTGGGCGAGGTCAGGCCCTTGCCGTGCACGACGCGCACGCAGCGGTAGCCGTGCGCGCGCGCGTCGTCGAGAAAGTCGGCGAGCGCGTCGTGCGCCTGGTCCGTCGTGTGACCGTGCAGGTCGATCTCGCCCTGGACCGACCAGTGGCCGCGCCGCAGCCGGGCGAGCACGTCGGTGCCGAGGCCGCGCCGCACGTAGGTCTGACCAGCCTCGTGCTCCTGGCCCACATCCCAGGTGTCCGGCGTCGGCTCGGCGCCGAATTTCGATGCGGCGAGCGCATCGGCGTCGTCGGCCAGTCGCTGCCGCGCGATCGGTGCGGCACGGGGCCTGGCGTGCGCCACACGCTTCGACGGTGCGAGGCGCTCGACATCGACGAAGGCTTGCGCGAGGTCGATATCCCCGTCGGCGTGTTTGGAGGCGGCGATCGCGCGCCGTGGCGCCGCGACCTCCTGCGGCTTTGCGGCGGGCTCTCGCGCCGGAGCCTTGGACTTCGCCTCGTCGACGAGCCGCTTCAACTCCGACAGCTTGGGCATGATCAGCGCGCTCTACGCGCCTTCGAGGAAGGCCTCGGCGTCGAGCGCCGCCATGCAGCCGGTGCCCGCCGACGTGACAGCCTGCCGGTAGACGTGGTCGGCGACGTCGCCCGCCGCGAATACACCGGGCACCGACGTTGCCGTCGCGTTGCCCTCGCTGCCGCTCTTCACCTTGATGTAGCCGCCCGCCATGTTGAGCTGGCCTTCGAAGATCTGCGTGTTCGGCGTATGGCCGATCGCAATGAACACGCCGTGGACCGGCAAGTCCTTCGTGGTGCCCGACTTCACGTCCTTGAGCCGCGCGCCGGTCACGCCCTTGCCGTCGCCCAGGATCTCGTCGAGCGTGTGATTCCAGACGATGCGCACGTTGCCGCCGTTACGCGTCTTCGCGACGAGCCGATCGACCAGGATCGCCTCGGCGCGGAACTTGTCGCGCCGATGGACGATGGTCACGTTCTTGGCGATGTTCGACAGGTACAGCGCTTCCTCGACCGCGGTGTTGCCGCCACCGACGACCGCGACGTCCTGATCCTTGTAGAAGAACCCGTCGCAGGTGGCGCACGCGGAAACCCCCTTGCCCGCGAACTGCTGCTCGGAGGGAATGCCCAGGTAGCGCGCCGACGCGCCCGTCGCGATGATCAGCGCGTCGCACGTGTAGTCGCTGCTGTCACCGGACAGGCGCAGCGGGCGCTCGTTCAGGTGCGCCGTGTGGATGTGGTCGAACACGAGCTCGGTCTCGAAGCGCTCGGCGTGCTGCTGGAAGCGCGCCATCAGCTCCGGCCCTTGCACCCCGGTCGCATCGGCCGGCCAGTTATCGACGTCCGTCGTCGTCATCAGCTGGCCGCCCTGCGCGAGGCCGGTGATCAGCACGGGCTTAAGGTTCGCGCGTGCGGCGTATACTGCAGCGGAGTAGCCAGCGGGACCGGATCCCAGGATCAGAAGGCGGGCGTGCTTGGCAGGCATGCGGGGCTCGCTTTTGCAAATGGTCCGATTCTAGCGTGATGTGGGGGCGCCTCCCGGCAACCCCAACGCGACGTCGTTCCTGACGCCGCCGACCTTTCAGACAACGCCGATCGGTGTATAATGCACCACATGAAATATTACGTATAACGTAATGTTTTTGCACAAAAAAGAATCGGTATCAGTACGGCGGAGCGGAGCCGCCGCAGCGCGTCGTGCTCCGGTCGAGCCTGCGCTTTCGCCGCGCTTCGCACGGCTTGTGCGCGAGTCGTGGTGGTTGCTCGTGGTCGCGGCGTTCGCGTGGCTCGCGTTGGTCCTCTTCACTTACACGCGCAACGATCCCGCGTGGTCGACGTCCGGCATCGGCGCGCCGATCGCAAACAAGGGCGGCGTCGCCGGCGCGTGGCTCTCCGACCTGCTGTTCTACCTGTTCGGTCTGTCGGCGTGGTGGTGGGTCGTTGCCGGAGTCGTGCTTGTCGTCGCGGGCTATCGGCGAATCGGGCACCCGGAGCGCGCGCGCGAACATCCACTTCATCTCGGCATCCTCGGCTTCGGCCTCGTGCTCCTGTCGAGCTCGGCGCTGGAGGCGCTGCGCTTCTATCGGTTGCCGGCCGCGCTGCCGCAGCGGGCGGGTGGAGTCTTCGGCGACGTGCTGGGTGGCGCCGTGGCGCGGCTTCTAGGATTCAACGGCGCAACGTTGCTCCTGATCGTGTTCTTCGCCATCGGTTGGTCGCTCTTCTCGGGCATGTCGTGGCTCAAGCTCATGGAGCGCATCGGCGCTGCCTTCGAGCGCGCGCTGACTCTGCTCAGGCAACGTGCGGAAGAGCGCCGCGACCGTGAGCGGGGCGCCCAGGCGGTCGCCGAGCGCGAAGCGGTCTTCCAGGCGAAACACGAGGAAGTTGTCCACGAACCGGTCGTCGTCGTGCCAGCGGTCGCCGAAGTCCCGAAGTCGGAGCGGGCCGTCAAGGAGCGGCAGCGCCCCTTGTTCCAGGACATGCCCGATTCGCCGCTGCCGCCGCTCGCGCTGCTCGACGAGGCGCCGCCACCGCAGGAGGCGATCGGCGCGGAGACACTCGAATTCACCTCGCGCTTGATCGAGCGCAAGCTCGCCGACTTCGGCGTCGCCGTGCGCGTGCTGGCCGCCTACCCGGGACCGGTGATCACGCGCTTCGAGATCGAGCCCGCGGTCGGCGTCAAAGGGGCGCAGATCGTCAACCTGATGAAGGACCTGGCGCGGGCGCTCTCGGTCATCAGCATCCGCGTGGTCGAGACCATTCCCGGAAAGTCGTGCATGGCGCTCGAGCTGCCGAATCCGAAACGGCAGGTCGTCAAGCTGGTCGAGATCCTGTCCTCGACGACGTACAACGATGCCCAAAGTCCGCTGACGCTCGCCCTCGGCAAGGATATCGCCGGCAAGCCCGTGATCGCGGATCTCGCGCGAATGCCGCACCTGCTGGTCGCCGGGACGACGGGGTCGGGCAAGTCGGTCGCGGTCAACGCGATGGTGCTCTCGCTCCTGTACAAGGCGGAGCCGCGCCAGGTAAGGCTTCTCTTCATCGATCCGAAGATGCTCGAGCTCTCGGTGTACGAGGGCATTCCACACCTGCTCGCACCGGTCGTTACCGACATGAAGCTTGCCGGCAACGCGCTCAACTGGTGCGTGGGCGAGATGGAGCGGCGCTATCGGCTCATGTCGTCGCTCGGCGTGCGGAACCTTTCGGGCTACAACGGCAAGGTCGCCGAGGCCAGGAAAGCCGGCAAGCCGCTCGGGAATCCGTTCTCGCTCACGCCCGACACGCCCGAGCCGCTCGAGGAGATGCCCTATATCGTCGTCGTGATCGACGAGCTCGCAGACCTGATGATGGTGACAGGCAAGAAGATCGAGGAGTTGATCGCGCGCGTGGCGCAGAAGGCGCGTGCCGCGGGTATCCATCTGATCCTCGCCACGCAGCGGCCATCGGTCGACGTGATTACGGGCCTGATCAAGGCCAACATTCCATCGCGGATCGCGTTCCAGGTCGCGAGCAAGGTCGATTCGCGCACGATCCTCGATCACATGGGCGCGGAAGCGCTGCTCGGGCAGGGCGACATGCTGTTCCAGCCGCCTGGCGTCGGCTATCCGCTGCGGGTGCACGGGGCATTCGTGTCCGACGCCGAGGTGCACAAGGTCGTCGAGCACCTGAAGGCGCAGGGCGGCCCCCAGTACCTCGACGGCATTCTCGAGGGCGGCACGAACGGCAACGGCGAGGAAGGCGTGCCCGTCGAAGGCGCCGATGCGGAATCCGATCCCATGTACGACCAGGCGGTCGCGCTCGTGCTGCAGACGCGGCGCCCGTCGATCTCGCTCGTGCAGCGACATTTGCGCATCGGCTACAACCGGGCGGCGCGGCTGATCGAGCAAATGGAGCGAGCGGGGCTCGTCTCGCCGATGCAGTCGAACGGCAATCGCGACGTGCTGGTACCTGCCGGCAAGAGCGAGGCTCGATGAAGACGCCGCTCGCCCGTGCGACGGCCGCCTCGGCGCTGCTTGTCGCCACGACACTCGCCGCAGGCCCGGTCCTTGTCTATCGCGACGGCGCGGCCTTTTGCCCGAAGGACCGTCCGCCCTCGACGCCTAGAATCACCGCCGAGCAGGCCGCCGAGCGCGCGAAGGCGCTCATGCCCAAGGCGTTCTGCGGCCCCGACTGGTGGGTCGACGGCTGCGACTACGATCCCGAGTTCGCGCTCGACTCGTGGCGGGTCTACGTCCGGCAGTGGAAGCTCGTCGACGGCAAGAAGCAGTACGAGCCGCGCGATCACTCGTACGTGGTCCTCGATCCGGTCGGCAACTGCCTCGCCAACATGCCCGGGACCTGATGCAAGCCGGCCTCGCGCGGATACTGCTGGTCGCGCTCATTGCGGCGGCGCCGATGGGCGTCGACGCGACGGGACTTGCTGAGCTCAAGGCGTTCCTCGACGGTGCCAAGAGCGGGCGCGCGACCTTCCGGCAATCGGTGGTGGCGAAGGGCGTGCGTGAGCCCCAGCAAAGCTCGGGCACCTTCACGTTCCAGCGGCCCGGGCGCTTCCGCTGGGCGTACGAGAAACCCTACGAGCAGCTGATCGTCGGCGACGGCGCCAAGCTCTGGATCTACGACCGCGATCTCAACCAGGTGATCGTCAGGCGTCAGGAGGCAACGCTCGGCGCGAGCCCCGCAGCGCTCCTCGCGGGCGACAACGCGCTCGAGCGGAACTTCGAGCTCGCGGACGCAGGCACAACGGACGGAATGGAGTGGGTCGACGCGCGCCCGCGCGCCGCGGAGTCCGGCATCGAGCGCGTGCGAATCGGCTTCCGCGACAACCTGCCGCGGACGATGGAGCTCCGCGACACGCTTGGCAATGTCACCACGCTCGCGTTCGAGGCGTTCGAGCGTAACGTGAAGCTGGACGCCGCGCAGTTCACGTTCACTCCGCCGAAAGGCGCGGACGTCGTAGGGGAATAGCACCGCGGATCATCGAGAAGCACCACGACACGTTCCCGCAGCTTGAGCTGATCATGCCGCACGCCCAACCGGCGTTCACGTTGCTCGTGCAACAGGTCGAGCAGAACGTCGCGCTGCCGCCGGACCAGTGCATTCCGCACAGCGGCGCCATCAGCTCCAGCCCGGCCCAGCCGGGGCACTGCAAGGATCTGTTCGTGCCCTGATGGATCGATCGTTGGCGCGAGTCGACGACAGCCCCGCCGCGTGGCGGGGTTGTTCGTTCTTGCGCTAGGGCAGTGCGATTTCCTTGTCCGCCATCACCCGGCGGGCACGGTCCGGGTAGTCGGTGATCAGGCCGTCAACGCCGTCGTCGATCAGCCGCGCCATGTCGCGGGGGTCGTTGACGGTCCATGGCAGCACGGTGAGGCCCAGTGCGTGTGACTCCGCCACGTTGGCCTTCGTGAGGTTGCGCCAGAACGGGCTCCACGTGGCGCAGCCGGCCGCCTTGACGAGACGCGGCAGCGAGCCGTCGACCGCACGCAGGTCGAGACCGCCGAGCCATGGCGAGGGCGTGTCGGCGCGGCGCTTCACCGTGTCGTCGCGCTCCGTTTCGATCGTCAAGCAGACCGTTCCGATCTCGGGCGCGCGTTTCTTCGCGGCGATGAGCGTGCGCCAGTCGAAGGACTGGATCGTCACGTCGCGCTCGAGGCCGGCCTTGCGGATCGCGTCAACCGTCAGCGCCGCGAACGTTTCGGCGTCAACCGTCGCAAACGACCCGTCCGGCGCGATCTTCGTCTCCACGTTGAGACGCACCGGGTCGGCGTCGCGGCCTTGACGAGCGCGAAGAGCTGCTCGAGCGTCGGGAATCGCTGGCCGTCGTCCGCCCGCTGCTCGGGGAACGATCGTGCGTACGCGGCTGGCAGGATCGAGTCGGCCGATGTCGTAGCGCACGAGCTCGGCCAGCGTGAGGCTGTGGATCGGCGGGCCTCGGGTCGCGAGCCAGTGGCCGTCGGGCTCGCGGACGACGTCCGGATTGAGGAAGGGGTCGTGCGAGATGACCAGCACGCCATCCTTCGTCACGGCGAGATCGGTCTCCAGCGTCGTCACGCCCGTCGCCATCGCGAAGGAGAATGCGGCCAGCGTATTCTCCGGCCGCAACCCGCGAGCGCCGCGATGGCCCTGGAGGTCGAACGCCGCGGCGGCCAGTGGTATGAGGCCGAGCCACAACGCGGCCAGCACGCGTCCGCGCGTCACTTGATCCAGTCGACGACGCGCGGATGGGACAGCACGTCGCGGTTGACGATGAACTCCGGGATCCGCTGGGCGAGCACGTCGACGATGCTTGCGAGACCTGTGGAGGCCATGTTGTGAAAGCATTCGTCGGTCCAGCAGAGCGCGTGCGGTGTCACGATCACGTTGTCCATCGCGAGGAGCGGGTTCGCCCTATCGATGGGCTCCTGCTCGAACACGTCGAGCCCGGCCCCGGCGATTCGGCCGGCGTGCAACGCGTCGACCAGCGCCGCCTCGTCGACGATCGGACCACGTGAAACGTTGATGAAATACGCGGTTGGCTTCATCAACGCTAGCTGCGGTGCTCCGATCAGGTGCCGCGTCTGCTCGTTCAGGAGCGTGATCACGACGACGAAATCGGCCTCGCGCAAGAGGGTGTTCAGTTCGACCTTGCGGGCGCCCAGGTACGCGAGCTCGATCGCATTGACAAATGGGTCGGTCGCTAGGAGCTTCAGGTCGAAACCGCGCGCCATCCGCAGGATCTCCTTGCCGATCCCGCCGGCGCCAATGACGCCCAGCGTGCGGCCGGTGAGCCCCATGCCCATGTGGTCCATCCGCTCGTCCCATCGTCCTTCGCGCGTCAGGCGGTCCTTGATCAGCAGCTTGCCGGCAAGCGCAAGGATGAACGTCAGCGCGGTGGTCGCGACCGGTCGGGGCATCGCCGTCGGCGTGTTGGTCACGATCACGCCGGCGCGCGTCATCGCCGGGACATCAACCGAGTCGTAGCCGACGCCGTGGCGCGCGACGACGCGCAAGCGGCAATCCGGCCGCGCCACCACGCTTGCGGGCGTCCGCGCCATGTTGACGTAGAGCGCGTCGTAGCGCGCCGCGTGGTCCGCCGACAGCTCGCGGACTTTCTCCGGAAGGTACTCCCATTCGACGCCGGACGCCCCATCGAGGACAGCGAGCGCCGCGCGGCCGAACGCGGGCTCGCCGCGGGAATCGAGCACGTCGCGCGTGATGCCGACACGAAAGGTCGAGCTCATCGAGTCGGAGCCTGGCGCACCACGTCGAGGCCCTCGCGCAACGCATCGCGCAGCATCAGGGTGTCGATGCCGTACGCCATCATGCGGAACCCGCGCGCGAGATAGTCGCGGGCCCACGCGCCGTCCGTGGCGAGGAAGCCCGGCGCCTTGCCGTGGCGTGCGCAGGCGGAGACGATCCGGTCGAGGGCGCTCAGGTAGTCGGGATGTGAGAACTGGCCGGGGATGCCGAGGAAATTGGTGAGATCGAAATGGCCGAGGAACAGCACGTCGATGCCGGGCGTGGCCGCAATGGCTTCGACGTCGGCAAGACCCTCAGTCGTCTCGATCTGCGCCATTACTAGCGTACGTTCGTGGATAACGGCGATCTTCGCGCCGACGTCGCCGTCCGAGTAGTCGTCGTGCGGGAAGCCAAAGGCCGCGCCGCGCCGTCCGAGCGGCGGATAGCGTGTGCATGCCACGATGTGCGCGGCCTCGGCGGCGCTGCCGACCATCGGAATCATCACTCCCAGCGCGCCGACGTCGAGGGCGCGGGCGATGAAGTGGTACTCGCCGCGCGGCACCCGGATCAGGGGCACCAGCGGGAGACCGCGGCACAGCGCGCACTGGACCTTGAGCGTCTCGAGCGTCGCGCCCGTGTGCTCCATGTCGAGCAGCAGGAACTCGGCACCGGCGTGGACGCATAGCTGCGGCAGGCCTGGCGTGAAGAACTCGAACGCCATGGCGCCGCCCGAGCGACGGCCGGCCGCGAGCGCGGTCTTGACCGGGTTGTCGCGAAGAGGAGGCGAAGCGGCCATCGGGGATTTCGGAAATGCCGGATAATCGGGGAGCGCCGTCAATGTACGCTGCGCCTTTCGGGCCGGTCAACGCGACCCGCGGCCTCCGACAATCGATATCGACGTGACCGACCTTTTCACTCCGGAGAACCGCGCCGCCCCGCTCGCCAACCGGCTGCGGCCGAAGACGCTGGACGAAGTCGTCGGTCAGCGCCATCTGCTCGCGCCAGGCAAGCCGCTCGCCGTCGCCTTCGCATCCGGAAAGCCCCACTCGATGATCCTGTGGGGGCCGCCGGGATCGGGCAAGACGACGATCGCGCGCCTCATGGCCGACGCTTTCAGCGCCGAATTCATCGCGCTGTCGGCCGTGCTGTCGGGAGTCAAGGACATTCGCGACGCCGTCGCCCGCGCCGAGGCGATCCTCGCGCAGTCGGGGCGGCACACGATCCTGTTCGTCGACGAAGTGCACCGCTTCAACAAGGCGCAACAGGATGCGTTCCTGCCCTACGTGGAGCAGGGCCTCGTCACGTTCATTGGCGCGACGACCGAGAATCCGTCGTTCGAGGTCAACAGCGCGCTCCTGTCGCGCGCGGCGGTCTACGTCCTAGAGCCGTTGTCGCAAGACGAGCTCGGACACCTCATCGACCGCGCCCTCGCGACCGCGGCGCCGCATGTGACGCTCGAGCCTGCGGCCCGCGACGCGTTGATCGCTTACGCGGACGGCGACGGCCGCCGCGCGATCAACCTGGTCGAGTACCTGATCACGGCCGCGGGCGAGGGCCGCAAGGCGCCGCTCGACGTGCCTTTCGTCGAAGCGACCATCGCGCGCAGTCTTCGCCGCTTCGACAAGGGTGGCGAAGCGTTCTACGACCAGATCTCGGCATTGCACAAATCGGTGCGCGGCTCGAATCCCGACGCGGCGCTCTATTGGATGTGCCGGATGCTCGACGGCGGTGCCGATCCGCTCTACGTCGGCCGACGAATGATCAGGATGGCAACCGAGGACATTGGGCTTGCCGATCCGCGCGCGCTCTCGCTCGTGCTCGCCGCGGTGGAGACCTACGAGCGATTGGGGTCGCCCGAAGGCGAGCTCGCATTGGCGCAGGCGGTGATCTACCTCGCGTGTGCGCCGAAAAGCAATGCGGTCTACGCCGCATTCGGCGCCGCGCGCGGCTTCATCAAGGAAGACGGCTCGCGTCCCGTTCCTCTGCGCCTGCGCAATGCGCCGACGAAGCTTATGAAGCAGCTCGACTACGGCAAGGGCTACCGCTATGCACATGACGAGGAAGATGCGTTCGCCGCGGGCGAACGCTACTTCCCCGACAACATGCCCGACGTCACGTGGTACGAGCCGACCGAGCGCGGGCTCGAGGCCAGGATTCGCGAGCGCCTCGATAATCTGCGCGCCGCCGATCGCAAGGCGCGCGGCGAAGATTCGTGAGTGTTTGCTAGAATCGAGTCATGCTCGACGTTCATCTTTTGCGCAACGATCTGCCGATGGCTATCGCGGGCCTCGCCAAGCGCGGCGTAACCCTCGATGCATCGCGCTTCGAATCGCTCGAGCGCGAACGCAAGGACATCCAGACGCGCACGCAGGAGCTGCAGGCCAAGCGCAACGCGCTGTCCAAGGGGATCGGCGCCGCGAAAGGCAAGGGCGAAGACGCTTCCGCGCTCCTCGCGGAAGTCGCGGGCATCGGCGACGAGACGAAGCGTCTCGAGGGCGAGCTGGACCGCGTGCAGGCCTCGCTGCGCGACTTCCTGCTCGACTTGCCGAATCTCACGCACGCGTCGACGCCGGTAGGAAAGACCCCCGACGATAACGTCGAGATCCGACGCTGGGGCACGCCGCGCGTGTTCGACTTCCCGGTGAAAGACCATGCAGACCTGGGCGAACGCCTGGGGTTGCTCGACTTCGCGACGGCGGCCAAGCTCTCCGGTGCGCGCTTCAGCTATCTCCGCGGCGGCCTCGCGCGGCTCCATCGCGCGCTCGCGCAATTCATGCTCGACGTCCAAACGCGCGAGCATGGCTACACCGAGTGCTACACGCCTTATATCGTCAACGCCGAGACGCTGATCGGCACGACGCAGCTGCCGAAGTTCGAAGCCGAGATGTTCTCGGTGACGAAGGGCGGTGCCGAAGGCGAGGGCGGTCCGCTCTATCTCATCTCGACCTCCGAGATCACCCTCACGAACAGCGTTCGCGGCGAAATCCTGCCGTCGGACGCGCTGCCGATCCGGCTCGCCGCCCATACACCTTGCTTCCGCTCGGAGGCAGGCAGCTACGGCAAGGACACACGCGGGATGATCCGGCAGCATCAGTTCGACAAGGTCGAGATGGTGCAGGTCGTGCACCCGGACAAGTCCTACGAAGCGCTCGAGGAGATGACGCAACACGCGGAGACGATCCTCCAGCGGCTCGAACTGCCGTATCGCGTCGTCGCGCTCTGCACCGGCGACATCGGTTTTGCCAGCGCCAAGACCTACGACCTCGAGGTGTGGCTGCCCGGCCAGAACACATACCGCGAAATCTCGTCCTGCTCGAACTGCGAGGCATTCCAGGCGCGGCGGATGCAGGCGCGGTTTCGCAACGAGCAAGGGAAAACCGAGCTCGTGCACACGCTGAATGGCTCGGGCCTCGCGGTCGGTCGGGCGCTGGTTGCCGTCATGGAGAACTACCAGCGTGCCGACGGCGGCATCGACGTGCCCCCGGCGTTGCAGCCGTACATGGTCGGAATGCCTACCATAATGAGGGATCCCGACGCCGCACGTTCTCGGTGATGCTGACGTCATGGTAGGTCAGCCTTAGGTCGAAGCGAGTTGTTGGGAGGGACATGCGAGGCCCACTTGGCATGGCCATTGTTCTTGCGCTCGCGCTCAGTGCGAGTTCCGTCGCTGCGAAACTCTACGTGTACACCGGCTTGCAGTACGCTGGTGCGAGTGGCGTCTATACATCGTCGATGCGGATTACGGGAACGTTTACTACTGCTGACCCGTTGCCCTCAAACATGCCCCTTACTCCGATCGGCCCTGGTGGGTTGAACCTGGTGACCGGATGGTCGTTCACAGATGGCGTCAATACCCTGACAAACAACAATTCGACACTTCTCTACGGTGGAGACGGCTACTTTCTTGTTTCGACCGATGAAAATGGGCAGATCGCACTGTTTGGGCTTGGTTTCATGTCACCGCTGCCTCCTAACACGGTGGGTCAGCCGATGGACTTCATATTTTTCACCAGCGAGGCACAGCAGGTCGGCGCTTCGGCACCGTGCACAGCGCTCTTAGGGGCTCTTTGCGAATCCATTCCAGCGTCCAGCGCAAACTCCGCATACAATTTTGCCGGCGGGACGTGGAGTGCACTCGCCGAGCCGGTCCCGGTGCTCACGCCGCCCGTTCTGGTCGTATTGGCGGGCTTGATACTGCTTACTGGTTGCCGATTGCGTGATCGGCCGCGGAAGTCCGCTTAGGCGAGGCACTTCTCGGCGGTCCAGCCGTAGAGCCATTCGAGCGAATCGTAGAATCGCTCCGGCGTACGGCCCGCGAACATCGAGTTGCGTACGAGTCGCTCCACGCCTTTCGCATGGTAGATCCGGCCCATCTCGCGGGCCGAGATGATGAGTCGGGCGCCGCGAACCACGCGCTTGGACTGGTAGAGCCGGAACGCGGGCGCGAACTCGTCGTCGGTCGCGCCAAGCGCCTCGCGCAGTGTCACTGCATCCTCGAGCGCGACGCAGGCGCCCTGCGCCAGGTACTGCAGCATGGGATGCGCGGCATCGCCCAGCAGGGTCGCGCGGCCCTCGCCCCAACGTTCGACGGGATCGCGGTCGGCAGTCGACCACCGCTTCCACGCGGTCGGCTTGTCGAGGAGCTGCCGTGGACGGTCGCAGATCTCGTTGAAATATGAAAAGAGTTCCTCGCGCGAGCCATCGCGCACGCCCCATGCCTCGCGCTCGCGGCTGTGAAACGTGAGCACGATGTTGTACTGTTCGCCGCCGCGGAGCGGATAGTGGACGAGGTGGCAATTCGGGCCGACCCAGATCGCCGCCGCGTTCCACCGCAGATCCTCGGGCATGCCTGCGCTCGGCACGACGGCGCGGTAGACGACGTGTCCAGACACGCGGTGTCCGTCGCCAATGAGCACTTGGCGGACGGCGGAGTGCACGCCGTCGCAGCCCACGACGGCTGCACCGTCGTGGATGCCTCCGGCCGCGTCGACCAGGCGGACGTCGTTTTCGCCAACCTCCACACCGGCGATTCGCGTTGACGTGTGAACATGGATTTCGGATGCAAGCTGCACTTCCTCGTAGATGGCCTGATGGATATCGGCGCGATGTATGACTGCGTAGGGATTGCCAAAGCGGCGCCGGAACGCGTCACCGACCGGGATGCGGGCAACCTCGCTGCCGTCGACCGCATCCATCATGACGAGCTCGTCGGTGAAAACGGCGCGGCGCCGTGCGCGTTCGCCGACGCCTAGCGCATCGAGCGCCGCAAAGCCGTTCGGACCAAGCTGCAGTCCGGCGCCGATCTCGCCGATCTCCGGCGATTGCTCGAAGACGTCGACGGCAAAGCCGCGCTGATGCAGGGCGAGCGCGGCGGCCATGCCCCCGATACCGCCGCCAACGACGAGCACGGGGGCTGACCGGTGGGGGCGGCTCATCGCCGGGCCCGGTCAGAGCTGCTCGTAGATGCCGAGCTTGCGCTGCAACGGCGATTCGTCGGCAAGCACGACGTACGCCGGTGCTCGACTTGACCCGTTCGACACTCGAATCGTCGCGCGCCCGGGAGCGCAGAACGTGTCGGCGCGATCGAATGCGATAGCCGTATCGTTGACTTGCGCCGCGCCACTGCCCTCGACGACGTGGAAGACGCGCGCTGCGGACGAGCGCGGCAGGCCAATCTCCTCGCCGGCGCGCAGCATCAGCGCCCGGAACGCCAGCGTGTTGAGGCAGTCGCCTCCGGTCTCGGGGTTGACGTAGGCGAGCTCGACCGGGGTACCCGGGGCGCAGGCGGCAGCGTAGGCCTGCAGCGCATCCCGCGTGCGGCGCCACTCGTAGCGAAGGAGCGGATACGCGCCGCCGGCGCGGCGACCGTGAGCGAGCGGCGCCAACCCGCCCGCGCCATAGGCGAACTGCGGTGGATGGGCGGCCTGCGGTGTGCCTTCGATCGCATACGAGACGTCGAGGTAGACCATGAGCGGCAGGTCGAGCACGTCGAGCCAGATGACGGGCACCTGCCCTTCGTGCCGGTGCTCGTGCCATTGACCGGTCGGCGTGAGAATCAGGTCGCCGGGCTCCATCGCGCAAGGCTCACCGTCGACCACCGTCACTGCACCTTCGCCCTCGACGACAATGCGCGCGGCGTTGGGCGTATGCCGATGACTGGGTGCCGTCTCGCCCGGCAGCACAAGCTGCATGCCGAGATAGATCGTGGCCGAGGCCTGCAGGTTATCCAGCCCGCGTCCGGGATTGGCGAGGACGAGCACGCGCCGCTCGGCTTTTTCCATCGGCGTCAGATCGCCCGCGCGCAGGAGCAGCGGCCGGATCGCCTCCCATCGCCAGTGCGCGGGAACCGTGTTCGTCCGCGGCGCATGCGGCGGCAGGAGCGCGCGCAGGCTGGGCCAGAGCGGTACGAGGTTCGCCCCGGCGAGCGCCGCGACGTAGTCACGGGGCAGCTCGTCGATCGTGCCTAGAGGATTCACAGGAAGTTTGCGAGCGAGGACGGCGCGAATGTACTATTTCGCATCCCGACATTCAATGGAGCTCGCATGCGTCTCATGCGGTTCGCCGCTTTGCCGATCGCGCTCGGTCTTCTTGCGTATGGTGGGGCCGCGTCCGCGGAGGAACCGGTCAAGATCGGTGTCGTCGCCGAGTTCTCCGGGCCCTTCGCCGACTACGGGGGCCAGATCTTGGCCGGCATGAAGACGTACCTCAAGCAGAACGGCGACGTGTTCGGCGGCCGGAAGGTCGAGCTCATCGTCAAGGATACGACCGGCCCGTCTCCCGAGCTCGCCAAGCGCCTCGCGCAGGAGCTCGTCACGCGTGACAACGTCGACATCCTGGCCGGCTTCGGACTGACGCCGAATGCGCTGGCGGTGGCGCCGGTGTCGGCCGAGGCGAAGAAGCCGATGGTGATCATGAATGCGGCCACGTCGGTGATCACGACGCGGTCGCCGTACATCGTCCGCGTGTCGCACACGCTGCCGCAGGACACGCAGCCGATCGCGCAGTGGGCGTACAAGAACGGCATCAAGCGGGCGTACACGCTGGTTTCCGACTATGGCCCAGGCACCGACGCGGAGGCGATGTTCGTCAAGGCCTTCAAGGCCGCCGGCGGCGAGGTGATCGACAGCATCCGCGCGCCGCTGCAGAACCCCGACTTTGCGCCCTACCTGCAGCGGATCAAGGATGCGAAGCCCGAGGCGCTGTTTGTGTTCATCCCGCCGGGAAGCCAGACGATCGCCTTCATCAAGGGCTACGAGGAGCGCGGGCTCAAGCAGGCGGGCATCAAGCTGATTGCGACGGGGGATTTGACCGACGACGGCGTGCTCGAAGCGATGGGCGAGCCGACCCTCGGACTCATCACCAGCTTTCATTATTCCGCCGCCCATGATTCGCCCGAGAACAAGGCGTTCATCAAGGCCTATGCGGAGACCAACGGCACCAAGCTCCGTCCGAACTTCATGGCATGTGCCGGCTACGACGGCATGGCGGCGATCGCCGAGGCGCTTAAGAAGACAGGCGGCTCGGTCGACCCCGACAAGTTCGTCGCGGCGCTCAAGGGAATGCGCTTCACGAGCCCGCGGGGCCCGATCATGATCGATCCGGAGACCCGCGACATCGTGCAGACTGTCTATATCCGTCGTGTAGAGAAGGTCGACGGCCATCTCTATAACATCGAGTTCGACAAGTTCCCCGACGTCAAGGATCCGGGCAAGTAGCCATGGACGCGGCGCTCGCGGACCGACTCGCGATCCGCGAGGTTGTTCACGACTGGGCGACCTTTCGCGACGCGGGCGACTGGGAGCGCTTCCGTCGCGTATGGCACCCGGGTGCGCGAATGATGGCGACCTGGTTCCAGGGCCCGGCCGAGCGCTTCGTCGAAGTCTCCCGCGAGGGTTTTGAGAAGGGCGTCAACATCCTGCATTTCCTTGGAGGATCCTCGATCGATGTCGTCGGGGGACGAGCGATCGCGCAGACGCGGATGACGATCTCGCAGCGCGCCGCGCTCGACGGCATCGCCTGCGACGTCGTCTGCACCGGGCGCTTCTACGATTTCTTCGAGCGGCAACGCGGCACGTGGGGCATCGTGCTGCGCCAGCCGATCTACGAAAAGGACCGCCTCGATCCCGTCGATCCCGCCGCGTCGCTCCGACTCGATCCGGCACTGCTCGCGGAGTTTCCCGAGGGTTATCGCCACCTCGGCTATCTGCAGACGCGGATAGGCTTCGCGGTGAAGCGCAACATGCCGACCCTTCGAGGCCCCGAGGTCGAGCGGCTCTACCGCGCCGGCGCGGCGTGGCTCGAGGGCGAGCCGATTGCTTGGTGATCCGACGCCTGCGCACTCGCCATGTCACCCGTTGCCGATCCCGCGCTAGTCGACAAGCTCGTCCTGGCCAACCGGATCCTCTACGCGCAAGGCGTCGTGGACGGCTTCGGCCACGCAAGCGCTCGCCACGATCGATCGCCTGATCATTTCCTGCTCGCGCGCAACATGGCGCCGGGCCTGGTGACGCGCGACGACATCCTGACGTTCGACGCGGAGGGCGCGGCTCTGGACGCCGACGGCCGCCGCGTGTACCTCGAGCGCTTCATCCACGCCGCGATCTACCGTGCGCGCCCCGACGTGCAGGCGATCGTGCACAGCCATTCCCCCAACGTGATTCCATTCGGGGTCACGCAACAGCCGCTGCGGCCGATCTTCCACATGTGCGGCTTCCTGGGTGAAGGCACCGCGCTGTTCGAGATCCGGGAGGTCGCCGGCGACACCAACATGCTGATCAGCGATGGACGCCTGGGCACTGCGCTCGCTGCGGCGCTCGGTCCGCGGTCGACCGTGCTGATGCGCGGCCACGGCTCGACGACGGTGGGCGCATCGATCGAGCAGGCCGTCTACCGCGCGATCTACGCCGAGGTCAACGCGCGGCTGCAGCTGGCTGCGCTGCCGCTCGGACCCATCACCTACCTGAATGCCGAGGAGGCCGCAAAAGCCGCGGCGGCCAACGATACGCAGCTGGGTCGAGTATGGGAGCTCTGGACCCGCGAAGTAGGTCCGCTCGACTAGCGCCTCGGGTCGTGCGATGCGGGCGGTCGCTGCCGCCCGCACCGCTCCGATACCGTTCGCGAGCTACTGAGTGCTGAACAGGTTCTGCGGGATACCCGCGGCGGCAAAGACGCGGTCGCGCGAGTTTTCGAGGTCCCGGCTCAGACTTGAAAGGTTGACGTTCTTGAGCTTGCCTTTCCACTTGCGGATCGTGCCGGCGACGATCACCGTGTCGACGTTGGTGCGGTCCATCAGCGAAACGACGGCACCGGGCACTTGGTTCAACGGCGCCACGTTGATCGCGGTGGCGTCGAGGAGGATGACGTCGGCCTCCTTGCCCGGGGTCAGCGAACCGATTTTCTTGTCGAGGCGCAGCGCCTTCGCACCGTTCATCGTCGCGAAACGGAGCACGTCGCGGGTGGTGAGCAGCGGAGGGGTGTCGCCCGGGTAGGGCCCCATGGGATAGGCATTGCCGGCCGCCGCTGCCGGAAGCCCCCAGTCGATCGGTACAAAGCCGGGCCCGGCCTCGAGGTCCGGCGGGAACTCCTGATTCAGGACCTGCTGGTTCACGAGCATGCGCTGCAGGTTCATGCAGGTGCGCATCTGGGTGAAGAAGTCCGCGGTCATCGTGCACTCGACATCCACGCTGAGCGACGGCTCCATCCCGAGCTTCTGTAACCTCAGGATGGGCGGCATGCCATGCCGCATGTTCATCTCGATCGGAAACGCGATCGACACCTGGGCGCCGTTGTCGTGGACCGCCTGCCAGCCCTTGTCCGACATCCCGGTCATGTGGATGAACAGGTTGTCGTCCTTGATCCCGAGATTGTCGCCCGGGAGTCCGCCCATGTTGTCGGCGAGCTGATCCAGAATCGGGCGAATGAAGAAGGGCGACAGGATGTGCGCGGCGACCTGCAGGCCGAGCTCGCGCCCGATCTTCCACGACTGCGAGTAGGTGGGTGCGCCCAGGTAGACTTCGCCGCCCATGATCATCGTGACGAGCTGGTCGGTCGACGAAAAGTACTGGCCCTTGAGGCGAACTGCATCGCCCGGATAGGCGTAGTGCGGGTTCGTCGTAAAGGCGCCCTCGAAGTAGCCCAGCGCGGCGCGACGCCCAGTATTGAACAGCGCCTGGACAGCAGCGTCGGAATGCTCCGGCGAGTGATGGATCTGCGAAATGTCGTGCACCGTGGTGACGCCGGCGTCGAGCTGGCTCAGGCCGCCGAAGAGCTCGTTGATGTACACGTCCTGGGGGGTGTACACCGGGGCGAACTTCTGCAGGATGTACTCGTAGTAGGTCGTGATGCCGCTCGGCGTGTTCGACGCGTCGTTGATGAGGATCCCGTCGGCGAGGAAGCTCCTGAGCACCGTCTCGAACTGGTGATGGTGGGTATCGATGAAACCCGGCATGACGATCTTGCCGCGTGCGTCGATCACGGAAGCGCCGCCAGCCTTCAAATTCGGGCCGATAGCGACGATCTTCTTGCCCTCGATCAGGACGTCGGCCTGCGGAAAGTCGCCGACGGCCGGATCCATCGACATGACGGCGCCACCGCGGATGAGATAGCGGCGCCCCGGCTTGCCGGTATCTGCAGGGTCGTCGTCGTCGTGATCCGCCGCCGCGGACGGCGCCATCACCAGGCTCGCCCCTGCGGCAGCGGCCGCACTCGCGGTCGAAGCTTTCAGAAAGTCGCGGCGGGAAACGTTCAACGAGGCGTCATGGTCCTGCGGAATCCCTTCATCGCACAGTTTGCACATTTTTCTTTCCTCCTCGCATGGAGCAGCGCGCACGGCCGCCCCTCCGGCCATTCTCCTGCGGGCCCGCGCGCGTGTAAATCGGATTGCTGAAGGAATTTGCCGCCCGCGGGCGCCGCGGCCGTCGCTGCCGCACAAAAACCGCCGCTAGCGCATGTTGCCGGTATGTCCGAGCGAGTAGCGCCCCGGCTGCGGCCACACGGCGAGGCCGTGCGGCTCCCGGCCGACCGGGATTTTGATGACGTCACCCGACGTCGTGTCGATCGCGTAGACCACGTTGTCGTAACGCCCGGAGAGCCACAGCGTGCGGCCGTCGATGCTCACGTTGCCCATGTCCGGGCTGCCGCCGCCTGGAATCGGCCAGGTGACGTCGACCTTACCGGTCGCGAAATCGATCACGGAGACGCTGCCCTTGCCCTTCGGGGGTCCGTGGATCTTGTTGGAGCCGCGGTTCGCGACATAGAGCTTGCGGCCGTCGCGGCTCGGGTAGAGGCCATGCGTGCCGATGCCGGTGGGAATGAAGCCCGTTTGCCGGAACGATTCCGCGTCGATGACGTGCACGCCATCCGCCATCATGTCGGCGACGTAGAACGTCCGGCCGTCGGGTGAGATCCGGATGTCCTGTGGCATGCCCTTCCAGGTCGTGCAGATCACTTCGTCGCGGCCGTCGATCCCCTTGACGATCTGCGTCGGCAGCCCGGGCTTGATGAGCTGGATATAGCCCAGCACCTTGCGGTCGACGAGGTCGATCTTCGCGACCGTTCCGCTGAATTCGCAGGTGAAGATCGCATAGCGGCCGTCGATCGAGAAATCGGCGTGGTTGATGCCGCCGCAGCGCGGGACCGGGAGTGATGACTGCAGCGTCATCGTCGCGGGGTCGCGGAAATCGAGCCGCTTGTACGCCTCGGCGACGACGATCGCCGACTGGCCATCCGGCGAGAAGTACATGTTGTAGGGATCGTCGACCGGGATCGCCTTGCCCGGCTTGCCCGTGCGGGGATCGATCGGCGTGAGGCTGCCGACCCTCGTGTTCTCGGCGTTGTTCGCGACCCACAGTGTCCGCATGTCCCACGACGGCACGACGTGCTGCGGGTTGAGGCCGACGCGGAATTTGTCGACGACGGCATGCGTGTCGGGATCGATCACATAGACGTCGTTCGACTGCAGATTGGGGACGTAGATCCGGCGGAGATCGCCCGCAAGCTCGGAACTCACCTTGTCCGCGGTCGTCTCGCTGTAGAGGTTGTTGGCGTCGACGACGGAGGGCATGCCGGGCACGGTAGCCACGGCGGCCGGGGCGCGCACTGCGGGATTCTGCGCAGCGACCGTGATGGTGAGCGCAAGAGCCGGCGCCGATGCGATGGCCAGGATTCTGGGCAGTGCAATCACGGTGATTCCTGTTGAAAGCGCGGCTCGCGTCGACTCACGGGCGCGCCATGGATTTGCGGATCGCGGCTACGGTCTCCGCGACGATGAGGTCGACACCGACTCGACCAAGCTCCGCGCTCGCCCGCCGCGGATCGCCGTTGACGCCGGTGGCAGGGGCAGGCTTCGCATCGGCGCGCAGTTGGTCCATGCGCACGAGATCGGGGTTGACGGCGAGCGCCAGCGAAGTGTCGGCGAGCCCTGCGTGCACGCCGATCTCGTCGTCACGATAACCGCGCTCCCGCAGCGCGCGCGCATAGTCGACCTCCGCCGCGCGGGCGTACTCGACAATCGCATGCGCGCGGACACCGGTGCCGCGCCATTCGCGGTTCAGGCGGTCGGCGACCACGCGCAGATCCTTCTGGTAGCCGCCGTGATCGCCAAGCAGGACGATGTCGCGAAAGCCATGCAACCTGAAGCTGCGGCCGGCCGACTCGAGCGTGGCCTCGAACGTGGACGACGGCACGGTGATGGTCCCAGGGAAACGCATGTGCGCGACCGGCGGATCGACGCCGCCCTCGGGGACATACGCGACGACAGGCGCGACCAGCGCGTTGCCGAGCTCGGTCGCGACACGCTCGGCGAGAAACCGGACGCGCGCGTTGTGCTTGCCTAGCGTCATGTGAGGACCACTCTGCTCGGTGCCGCCCACCGGGACGATGATCGTCGTCGCGCCGCCCTTGATCCGGTCGCGGAGCTCCGTCCATGTGAGGTCTTCGAGCCATACGGTGCGCGGCGCCTGTGCTGCCGCGATGGAGGCCACAAGCGCAAGGAGCGCGGCGAGGGTGCGAATGCACGCAAGCATCGCGCTATTCTAAGGGATCGGTGCAGCGCAGAATCGCGTGCGGGTCGGTTTCAGCGTTGCGCCGTCGTCGCCTCGCCGGCGGGCAACGCCGGCGTCGCTGCGTCCGAGAACGAGCGCAGCCGCGGCGCGAGCGGCGACGCGTGCGCGAGCAGCACATCGTAGTAGCCGCGGACGCGGTCGACGAAGGCGACGGGCATTCCGCCCCGCGCGTAGCCGAGCTTCGCCCGCTCGTAGTGCTCGGGAAGCGCGAGCAGCGGCAGCACCTTCTTCACACTCGTCCAATGGTCGGGATCGAGGCCCTGCCGCTGCGCCAGCACGCGCGCGTCCTCGAGGTGGCCGAGCCCGATGTTGTACGCGGCGAGCGCGAGCCAGGTGCGATCGGGTTCCTGGATTCGCTCCGGCAATCGTCCCTTGAGGTCGCTCAGGTAGCGCGCGCCGGCGAGGATGTTCTCAGCGGGGTCGAGGAGGTTCGTCACCCCCATCCGCTTTGCCGTGTCCTCGGTGAGCTGCATGAAGCCGCGGACGCCAGTCTCGCTCGTCGCGGCGGCATCCCATTTTGACTCCTGGAAGGCCAGCGCCGCGAGCAGCCGCCACTCGATGCCGGTCTTTTCCTGCGCGTCGCGAAACATTGGCTGGTACTGCGGCAGCACGGTGCGCAGGCGCTCCTTGATTCCGCTCGCATCGAGCCGCAGGAACGCGCGTCCATCGGGCACATAGCGCTCCAGGAGGCGCTCGAGCGTGCCGTCGCGTTTCACGCGGGCGAGGAACCGGTCGAGATCCTCGCGCAGGGTCGGATACGCGGCTGCGACCGCCCAGGCGAACGGGCGGCGAGCCCCGGCGACGAACGCGACGTCGAAGTCGAGATAGATGTTGCGCGCGATCGCCGCCGCAAGAGAGCCGACCATCGCATAGCTCAGCGTTCCCTCGGACACCCGCGCGATCAGCTCCACGGGCGAAGGATCGGCGACCCGCTCCCACGCCACGGCCGGATGCGCCGCGCGCAGGCGCTCGGCCTCGTGCTCTTGGTCGGGAGTGTCGGCGAGGGCGACGGTCTCGCCGTCGAGGTCGTCCCATCCGTCGGGCTTGAAGCCGTCGCTGTTGTAGATCAACACCGGCTCGATGTCGTAGTAGCCCGTCGTCCAATCGATCGCGCTGCGCGCGGTTCCGGCGTCCGGACTCGCGCTGGCGGAGGGTGCGCGCGGCTCGATCAGGCCGCCCACGCCGAGATGGGCCACGCCGCTGCCGAGCGCGGTTTCGAGCTCGGCCGCCGTGGCGATCGCGACGAAGCGCAGCGTGAGCTTGCGCTCGGCGGCGTAGAGGCGCAGGAGATCGGCATCGAGTCCCTCGATCCGTCCGTCGACACCGGGGAAGTAGACCACGGGGCCTGGCCGAACCAGCGCCACGAGTTCCTTCGAATGATCGGGCGCAGCGAGGGGCCGCGGCAGCCGTCGCGGTGCTTCGGGGGGAAGTTCGGTGAGCGCGAGCACGGCCGCGAGCGCGGCGGCAACGCCCGCGGCGACGAGGACGGCGCGGCTCGGCGGTCGCACGTTCGGTACTAGATCGATAGCGGCAAGGTCGTGGCGGGCGCGATGCCCGATTATAGCGATCGCCCAAGACCCTTCGACCCACGCGGCGTGGGACGGTTCGTCGCTTGCCGCGGGCGCCGCGATCGCGGATAATCAATATCTTGCGCTCGCCGCGCACCGATCAACGGCGGGTCGCCCCGCATTGCGGCGTCGTGAATCTGGTCAGGTCCGGAAGGAAGCAGCCACAGTGACTCACCGCAAGTGCCGGGGGAACGGCTCGCCACCTCTTGCTCTTTGCTCGTCAGATCGACCTGAATACTTCGTTGCTTGCCGGCTCGAACGCTCGTGTACCTCTATGTACACTGCGCGTTCTCGCCGGCTCGCGCCTCGTCTCAGGCCGATCTGACGGCAAATAGCCAATAGCCTCGTGGCCGGCGCAGTACCGTCCCCTCGCGCGCGGCACAGGATTCGATGACCTACCAGGTTCTCGCCCGCAAGTGGCGGCCGAAGACGTTCGCCGAGCTGGCCGGGCAGGAACATGTCGTCACCGCGCTCGCCAACGGCCTTTCCCGCGGCCGCCTCCACCATGCGTACCTGCTCACCGGCACGCGCGGAGTGGGCAAGACGACGATCGCGCGGATCCTGGCCAAGAGCCTGAACTGCCTCGTCAACGGCGTCTCGCCGACGCCGTGCGGCACGTGCGCCGCGTGCACCGACATCGACGCGGGACGCTTCATCGACCTGCTCGAGCTCGACGCCGCATCGAACACCGGCATCGACAACATGCGCGAGATCCTCGACAACGCGCGCTATGCGCCAACGGTCGGCCGCTACAAGGTTTACCTGATCGACGAAGTGCACATGTTGTCGAAGCCCGCGTTCAACTCGATGCTGAAAACGCTCGAGGAGCCGCCGGAGCACGTCAAGTTCGTGCTGGCGACGACGGATCCGCAGAAGATCCCGGTGACGGTGCTGTCACGGTGCCTGCAGTTCAACTTGAAGCCGCTGCCGCAAGCAGTGATCGCCGAGCGGATTGCCGCCATCCTGGAAGCAGAGGGCGTTGTCTCCGACAAGGAGGCGCATGCGCTGATCGCGAAGGCGGCTCGGGGTTCGATGCGAGACGCGCTCTCGCTGCTCGATCAGGCCGTCGCCTATGGCGCCGGCGAGGTTCGCACCGCGGCCGTACGCACGATGCTCGGTGCGGTCGACCGCGACTACGTTTATCGGATCGCCGGTGCCGTGGCGGCCGGTGATGGCCCGGCGCTGCTCGCCGAGGCCGACGCGATGGCCGCGCGCGGCGTGGCATTCGAGGCTGCACTGGACGAGCTGGCGTCGCTCTATCATCGGATCGCGCTGGCGCAAGCGGTCCCCGAAGCGGTGGCATCCATGGACGACGGCGACCGCGTATCGGCGCTCTCGGCGTCGCTGGTGCCGGAAGCCGTGCAGCTCGCCTACCAGATCTGCGTGCAGGGTCGGACCGACCTGCCGTTGGCGCCCGACGAAGCGACCGGCTTCTCGATGACGCTCCTGCGCTTGCTCGCCTTCGAGCCTGGAAAAGCCGCGCCGATGCTTCCGCCGCCGCCGGGTTCGGCCAAGGCATCGCTGCGCACCGTCCCGACGATGGAAGCCGCCGCCGCAACGGCGGCGCCCTTGCGCGAGGCCGCTCCTGCGCCCACAGTGCGCCAGACCGCGGCGATGCCAACGAATCCCGCCGACTGGCCGGCTTTCGTCGCTTCGCTCACGCTGCCGCCGATCGCCGCTCAACTCGCGGCGCAGACGGAGCTCAAGTCCATCGAGGGCAACGTCCTCACGCTCGCGCTGCCGGCCGCGCACAAGCATCTGGCAGACAAGACCTACTCCGACCGGCTCAAGACGGCGCTCGACCAGGCGACCGGCCGCAAATGGCTCCTCGCGTTCGAGGTCGGCGCGGCCGCCGAATCCTCGCTCGCGGCGCAGGAGAAGCGCGCGCGCGTGGAGCAGCAGGCGAAGACCGAAGAGACGTTCCGCAGCGAGCCGTTCGTGCGCGACATGCTCGAGCGGTTCGATGCGAAGATCAAACCCGATTCGATCAAGCCGGTGTCCTGACCCGATACCGCGAATTCCGCAGGAGTGCATCGCCATGATGAAGAACCAGCTCGCCGGGCTCATGAAGCAGGCGCAGGAGATGCAGGACAACCTGAAGCGCGCGCAGGACGAGCTCGCGCAGATGGAGGTCGAGGGCAGCGCGGGCGCCGGCTTGGTCAAGGTGGTGATGACCGGCAAGCACGACGTCAAGCGCGTGACCATCGATCCCTCGCTCGTCGGCGAGGACAAGGACATGCTCGAGGACCTGGTGGCCGCCGCGATCAACGACGCCGTGCGCCGGGTCGAGACCGCGACGCAGGAGAAGATGGCGGGACTCACGATGGGCATGCCGATGCCGCCGGGCTTCAAGCTTCCCTTCTAGCGCGGCAATGAACGATCGCCTTCCGCCGGCCGAATCCCCGACCGGCCTCGATGCCCTTGCACGGGCGCTGCGCTGCCTGCCCGGGGTAGGGCCGAAGGCGGCGCAGCGGATGGCGCTGCACCTCCTGCAGCACGATCGCGACGGAGCGCTGCGACTCGCGAGCGCGCTATCGCACGCGGCGACAAGCGTGCGCCACTGCGAGCGCTGCAATACGTTCACCGAGGACACGCTCTGCGCGCTGTGCCGGTCGGCCAAGCGCGATGCCGCGCTCCTGTGCGTCGTTGAAACGCCCGCCGATCTGCTGATGGTCGAGAACACGCAGGCGTACTCGGGCCTTTACTTCGTGCTGATGGGGCACCTTTCGCCGCTCGACGGCATCGGTCCGAAAGAGCTTCGCCTCGAACGGCTGCTCAAGCGGGCCACGGACGGCGTCGTGACCGAGGTCATCCTCGCGACCAACTTCACGAATGAAGGCGAGGCCACAGCGCACTACATCGGCGAGTTGCTCAAAGCGCGCGGACTCGCGGTGACCCGGCTCGCCCGCGGCGTGCCCGTCGGGGGCGAGCTCGAATACGTCGATGCGGGTACGCTCGCCGAGGCGCTGCGCGAGCGCCGCACGCTGGGGTCCTGAGGTCCCCCAGACGGTTCCGCACCCTGTGCGCGACAGCCGCGGGCCCCACCGGGCGGGAGGCGTGGACGTTTCGGAACGGGCGGGTATACACTCACTGCAAGCATGGGCGTCGCGGTGGGTACGAGGCGCATCGACCGTGGCGCGATTTTCGTGGTTTATCAAAAGACGCCGTTCCGGCGCAGCCTAATGTCGCCATCCAACTAGGAGGAATCATGACTCGCAAACTGCCTGTCCCGGCGAAAGGCCCGTCCCGCTCGTCCAGCGGGAACCGTCGTAAATTCCTGAAGGCAGCGACAGGCACCACCGCGGCCGCCGCGGCGCTCGGCTTCCCGATGATCGCGAAGTCGCAGGCGCCGATCGTCTGGCGCTTCCAGAGCACGTGGCCCGCCAAGGACATCTTTCACGAGTACGCGCAGGACTACGCGCGCCGGGTGAACGAGATGGCTTCCGGAAAGCTGCGGCTCGACGTGCTGCCGGCGGGTGCCGTCGTCGGTGCGTTCGGGATGCAGGATGCCGTCAGTACGGGGGTGCTCGATGGCGGACACGGCGTCTGTGCCTACTGGTATGGCAAGAACAAGGCCTTCTCGCTGTTCGGAACGGCACCGTCGTTCGGGTGGAGCGCCAACGATCTCCTCGGCTGGTTCTATTACGGCGACGGCGAAAAGATGTACAACGAGCTCATCAACGACATCCTGAAGGTCAATGTCGTAGGGTGGCTCACCGGACCGATGCCCACGCAGCCTCTCGGCTGGTTCAAGAAGCCGATCACCGACGTCGCCCAGTTTCAGAAGCTCAAGTACCGTACCGTCGGGCTGGCGGCCGACCTGATGAACGAGCTGGGTGCGTCCGTCACCATCATTGGTGGCGCCGACATCGTTCCATCGATGGATCGCGGCGTGCTCGACGCAGCTGAGTTCAATAATCCGTCTTCCGATCTGGCGCTTGGCTTCCCGGACGTGTCGAAGGTCTACATGGTCCAGAGCTTCCATCAGGACATGGAGTGCTTCGAGATCATCTTCAACAAGGCCAAGTACAACGCGCTCCCCAAGGAGTTGCAGGCCATCCTGCGCTATTCGGCCGAAGCCGCGTCGGCGGATATGTCGTGGAAGTGGCAGAAGCGCTACCCCGAGGACCTGGTCAAGATCGAGAAGGCCGGCGTCAAGGTCTACGAGACGCCTAGGTCGGTGCTCGATGCGCAGCTTGCGGCTTGGGACAAGGTTCTGGCGAGGATCTCGCAGGAGAACAAGTTCTTCGGCCGCGTCATTGAATCGCAGAAGGCCTGGGCCAAGACTGTCGTGGGCTACAAGGCGCAGTTCGAGTCGCCGCGCGAGGTTGCCGCCAAGCATTTCCTCGGGCTGAACCGCGCCTGATTCCGGGCGCACAGCACGCATTCGCCGCCGTGAGGCGATCGCCGCTGGCCGGCGATCGCCCACTGCGGCGAATCCTTGTCCGGCGGGTACGTGCAGAGCCATTTAGGGAGAGCGCATGCAGCGATATCTCTTGCTCGTCGACGACCTGAGCACCTGGGTCGGCAAGGCTTTCTCGTGGTGCATCATCATCCTGACGCTCGTGACCTGCTACGACGTCGTGCTGCGATACGTGTTCAGCGCACCGACCGGCTGGGCGTACGACACTGAGTACATCCTGTACGGCACGCTGTTCATGATGGCCGGAGCGTACGGGGTCTCGCAGGATGCGCACGTCCGGGGCGATTTCGTCGCGCGGCTTCTCTCGCCAAAGGCCCGAGCTGGCATCGAATTCGCATGTCTGATCCTCTTCTACTTCCCGGCGATGCTGGCGCTGCTCTACTCCGGCTCGGAATTCTTCCACATCTCATGGCTTCAAAACGAGCACAGCGCGTCCAGTCCGACGGGTCCGCCCATCTACCCGTTCAAAGCGATCATCCCGCTCGCGGCGATCTTCATGCTGATCCAGGGAACGGTCGAGCTCATTCGCTGCGTAATCACGCTCCGTACCGGAAAGCCGCCGCAGCGCCGGCGCGACGTCGAGGAGCTTGAAAAGGTGATTCTGGAGGAGGCGCAGGCAGGCAAGACCGCCGCCGAAATCCTCCAGGACGTCGAGCACCATGGGGAGCAAAAATGACCGATCCGCAGGTCGGCATTCTGATGATGTGCATGTTCATCGTCATCATCTTTCTCGGTTTCCCGATCGCCTTCACGCTCATCGCGCTCGCCGTCTTCTTCGGCTACTACGCGATGGGCGACAACATCTTCCAGCTGTTGGTGCAGCGCGCGTTCGGCGTCATGTCGAACGACGTGCTGATCGCGGTGCCGCTGTTCCTGTTCATGGGCTACATGGTCGAGAGATCAAACATCCTCGATCGACTATTCCACAGCCTGCAGGTGTCGGCGAAGCGCATTCCGGCCTCGCTCGCGGTGGCCACGCTCGCCACGTGCGCCCTGTTCGCTACCGCAACAGGGATTGTCGGCGCGGTTGTGACGCTGATGGGGCTGCTCGCGTTCCCTGCCATGCTGAAGGCAGGCTACGACACCAAGTTGTCTGCGGGGGTGGTTGCCGCCGGCGGTTGCCTCGGCATCCTCATCCCGCCGTCCATCATGCTGATCCTGTACGGCGCGATGGCCAGCACGTCGGTCGTGCGGCTGTACGCGGGCGCGTTCCTGCCCGGGTTCCTGCTCGCGGGCCTGTACATGGTCTACGTCATCGGCCGCGCGACGCTCAATCCGAAGCTTGCGCCGAAGTTGCCGAAAGAGCAGACCGACTTTCCCTTCTGGGAAGTCGTTGTGCTGCTTCTCAAGTCGTTCTTTCCGCTGGCCGCGTTGATCCTGTCGGTGCTCGGCGCCATTCTGTTCGGCCTTGCGACGCCAAACGAGGCTGCGGCGTTCGGTGCCCTCGGCTCGATTCTCCTGGCAATCGGCTACCGTCAGTTCAATTTTCAGCGACTGAAGGAGGCCGTCTTCCTCACCGCGCGCACGGCGGCGATGGTGTGCTGGCTGTTCGTCGGTTCGTGGTCGTTCTCGTCCGTCTTCTCGTACCTGGGCGGCCAGGCGGTCATCGAGAACTTCATCCTCGGTCTCAACATGACGCCGGTCACGTTCATGCTGCTGACCCAGTTCATCATCTTCCTCCTCGGCTGGCCGCTCGAGTGGACCGAAATCATCATCATCTTCGTTCCGATCTTCCTGCCGCTGCTGAAGCACTTCAACATCGACCCCGTCTTTTTCGGGGTGATGGTCGCGCTCAATATCCAGACCTCGTTCCTGACACCCCCGATGGCGATGGCGTGTTACTACCTCAAGGGCGTGGCGCCGAAGCACGTGACGCTGAACTCGATCTTCGCGGGGGCGCTGCCGTTCGTCTTCATGGTATTCCTGACGATGGCCCTGATTTACGTCTTCCCGCAGATCGCGATGTGGCTGCCCGATAACATTTATCGATGACATTCGCGAGGCGGATTCCGCCTTAGAGGCTGAGCAGCCATTGCGCCTCCAAACCCGCGGAGGAGTACTCTGCCGGCACGGGGGTCCGTTCAAAATGGCCCGGCGCGTACGGGCAAGGAGGCGCCATGCTCGTCAGCGAGATCCTGCGCATCAAGGGCAGCGCGCTCTACACGACGCCGCCCGATGCCCCGGTGCTGGACGCCGTGAAGGTGATGGCCCAGCACGACATCGGGTCGCTGGTCGTGATGGACCACGGCCGGATGGCCGGCATCGTGACGTTTGCCGAAGTCCTGCGGGCGGTATCGGATCGCGAAGGCACGATCGGCCCGTTGGCGATCAGCGAGATCACCGACCGCAATCCGCTGACGGCGACCCCGGATATCGACGTCTGGGAGCTCCGGCGGACCATGCTCGAGAGGCACGCGCGCTACGTGCCGGTGATGGAAGGCTCTACGCTGCTCGGCGTCGTGTCCTTCCACGATGTCGCGAAGGCGGTGCTCGAGGAGCAGTCGCTCGAGAACAAGGCGCTCAAGAGCTACATCAGCGACAGTCTCGCTTGAGACGCTAAGCCTGGAGGACGAACATCGCCGGCCGCTTGGCATAGCGGCCGAAGTCGCGCCCGCGCCATGCGCGGATCGCACGCGATTCCACCGTTTCCGAGTCGAGCGTCAGATCGGCCGCGACGCACAGCCGCGTCTGCGGCCGGCATGCCTCGCACAGCGCCGCGAGCAGCACGGCGTTGCGGTAGGGCGTCTCGATGAAGAGCTGCGCGTAACCGGTGCGCTGCGATTCCGCTTCCAGCGCGCGAATGGCCTGGGCTCGAGCGGGAGGCGGAACGGGGAGGTAGCCATGGAACGTGAAGCCCTGGCCGTTCATCCCCGACGCCATCAGCGCGAGCAGGACCGCCGAAGGTCCGACCAGCGGAACGACGGCGATGCCCCCCTCGTGGGCGGCGGCGACGACGACGGCTCCGGGGTCGGCGATGCCAGGGCACCCTGCGTCGGACACGAGCCCCACGTCGGCACCGGCACGGGCGGGAGCAAGAAGCTCGGCGACACGCGCCTCGACGGGATCGGGGCCGAGCTCGGTGATGGCGATCTCGGTAAGGGGCCGCTCGGGCGCAAGCGATTTCAGGAACGCCCGCGCGGGTTTCGCATTCTCGACGATGAAGCGGTCGAGACTTCGCGCGATCGCGATCGTCTTCGCCGGCAGCACGTTGGCGGGGGCGCTATGCCGAGCATGTTCGGGACAAGGAACAGCCGGCCCGTCATTGTCGACGCCCGGAGCGGCGGGTCATGTCGGCGCGAGGACGGAGACGCCGGCCTCGCGCAGCATCGACACGAGCCGGATCAGCGGGAGTCCGATCAGCGCCGTGGGATCGTCGCTCGCGATCGATTCGAACAGCGCGATGCCGAGGCCCTCGGATTTGACGGCGCCTGCGCAGTCGTACGGCTGCTCGCGCGCGAGATAGCGGCCGATCTCCGCGGCCGACAGCCGCCGGAAGGTGCTGCGGACGTCGACCATCGTCGTGGCGCAGCACCCCGACTTCGCATCGAGCAGCGCGAGCCCGGTGTGAAACACGACGGTCTTGCCGGCAAGCGCCGTGAGCATCGCGACGGCGGCTTCATGATCGCCAGGCTTGCCAATCGGCTGCCCCTCGCAATCGGCGACCTGATCCGATCCGATGATGAGCGCGTCGGCGTGCGCGGCCGCCACGCTGCGCGCCTTCGCCTCGGCGAGTCGCAGCGCCGTCGCGGACGGTCGCTCGCCGGGAAGCGCCGTTTCATCGACGCCGGGCGCGACGGCGTTGAAGGGGAGGCCGAGCCGCTGGAGCAGCGCTCGGCGGTAGAGCGACGTCGAGGCGAGAATCAGCGGCCGAACGGCCGCGCCGGGGGAGGGGGCAGGGGCCAGGTTGGTTATTGTTTTTTCGAGCATTTTTGACACTTTAGGCGATTCCCGCTATTATCCAACGTTTTCGTCGGTCCGGTGATGGCAGCCGGCCCGGGCGTTGGACGGAGAAGCGCGATGACCAGGCGAGCAACCGCGGCGCCGCGCCGCGAAGGCGCGTTCGACGCGTTCGGCTTGGCGGTGCGCGGTCAGGAAATCGCGGGCAAGGTGGATGCGGCGACGCTTGCGCGCGTCGCGGATCGCTTGGCCCCCGGTCCGGCTCCGATCCAGTGGCGGATTGGCGGGATGATGGATGCGTCGGGTCGGCCCGCGCTCGAAGTGCGTCTCGACGGCGAGGTGCCACTCGAATGCCAGCGTTGCCTGCGCTCATTTACCTGGCCGGTCGCGCAAGCAACGGTGCTGCTGCTGGCCCGCGACGAGCGCGAGCTCGCGCGCCTCGATGCGGATGACGCGCACGAGGTCATGCTCGCCGGCGCGCCGCTCGTGGCGATGACGCTGGTCGAGGACGAGCTGTTGCTGACGCTGCCGTTCGCGCCGCATTGCGAGCGGCCGGACTGCGCGACGGGCGATGCGTCGCGCGAAGCGCTTGCGGCGCGCTCGCCTTTTGGAGAGCTCGCGGCGCTGAAGGGTGATGCGACGCGGAAGCCGAAGGATTGAAACGCGGATCGAAGCGATCCCATTGCAAACGAAGCACAGGAGAAGATCATGGCTGTCCAGCAGAACAAGAAGTCGCCGTCGAAGCGGGGCATGCACCGCGCCCACGATTTCCTGACCGCGCCCGCACTCGCGGTCGAGCCGGTGACGGGCGAGGCGCATCTGCGCCACCACATCAGCCCGACGGGCTATTACCGCGGCAAGAAGGTCGTCAAGACCAAGGCCGACGAGTAGCACACTCGCGCGCGGCTGCTGCACGCAGCACCGCGCCCCGGGATTCGCCCGGCTGCAGGTAAACTGTCGGCAACGCCGCGGCGGCACCCGCCAGCCGGGCGCGTGTCGAACAACCGCAGGAATCCCCACACCGCCATGCCGGTCACGGTAGCCGTCGACGCGATGGGAGGCGACCACGGTCCGTCGGTCACCCTTCCGGCGTCGTTGCGCTTCCTCGAGGAAACGCCGGACGCGCGCGTCATCGCCGTCGGTCTCGAAGCTCCGCTCAAGGCGATCCTCGCAAAGCAGCGATCGCCTGCCCGCGATCGGCTGACGATCTACCCGGCGACCGAGATTGTCGAGATGCACGAAGCGCCGGCCGATGCGCTCCGCCGGAAAAAGGACTCCTCGCTGCGCGTCGCGGTCAACCTGGTAAAGGATGGAACCGCGCAGGCGTGCGTCTCCGCCGGCAACACCGGGGCGCTGATGGCGATCTCCCGGTTCGTCCTGAAAACACTGCCGGGAATCGACCGGCCTGCGATCGCCTCGCAACTCCCGACGCGCACCGGCGTGACCACGGTGCTGGATCTGGGCGCCAACGTGAATTGCACGGCCGACCAGATGCTCCAGTTCGCGGTGATGGGCGCCGCGCTCGCTTCGGCAGTCGAGGGTATCGAGCGGCCGACGGTCGGGCTCCTCAATATCGGGGAGGAGGACATCAAGGGCAACGACGTCGTCAAGGCCACCGCGGAGCTTCTGCGGGAGTCCGGCCTCAACTTCCACGGCAACGTCGAAGGCACCGATATCTACAGCGGCACGACCGACGTGGTCGTCTGCGACGGGTTTGTCGGCAATGTTGCGCTCAAGACGTCCGAGGGGCTTGTCACGATGCTCTACGAGTTCCTCAAGACCGAGTTCACGCGCAATCCGCTGCGGAAGCTGGCGGCCGTCCTCGCGTACCCGGCGCTGCTGGCATTCAAGCGCAGGGTCGATCCGCGGCGCTACAACGGCGCTTCGCTGATCGGGCTCACGGGCATCGTCGTCAAGAGCCACGGCGGCGCAGACGTGCTCGCGTTCGGCTACGCGTTGCGCCGGGCCTACGCCGAGACCGCCCACGACATGATCGACCGCATCGCGCAGCGGATCGCGGTGATCCCGGCGCATGGACACATCGCGGCGGTGCGCGAGCCGGCCGTCGATACGGTGACTCCCGCCCGCGATGCATAGCCGCATCGTCGGGACTGGCAGCTATCTGCCGGCGCGTATCCTGACCAATCACGAGCTTTCCCAGCGCGTCGACACGAGCGACGAGTGGATACGCGCGCGCACGGGGATCCGCGAGCGCCGCATCGCGGCGCCGGCCGAGCAGACGAGCGACCTCGCACTCAATGCCGCGCGCGCCGCGCTGTCGGCCGCCGGCGTGGCGCCTTCCGACGTCGACCTGATTGTCGTGGCGACGACGACGCCCGACCGCCTGTTCCCGGCCACCGCGTGCGTCCTGCAGGCGAAGCTCGGCACGGCGGGCGGCCCCGCCTTCGACATCCAGGCGGTCTGCAGCGGCTTCATCTACGCGCTGACCGTCGCCGATCGCATGGTCGCCGGCGGCGTCGCGCGGAACGCTCTGGTCGTGGGCGCGGAGATCTATTCACGGATTCTCGACTGGAACGATCGCGGAACCTGCGTGCTCTTCGGCGACGGCGCGGGCGCCGTGGTGCTGGTTCCCGCACGCGTGCCGGGAATCGTATCGTCGCATCTGCATGCCGACGGCCACCAGAGCGACATTTTGACCGTGCCGGGAGCGATTGCCGACGGCGCCGTGGTTGGATCGCCGTACGTCCACATGGACGGCGGCATCGTCTTCAAGTTCGCCGTGCGCGTGCTGGTCGAGGCGGCGCATGAGGCCCTTGCCGCCAACGGCTTGACGGCGGAGGCGATCGACTGGCTCGTGCCGCACCAGGCCAACATCCGGATCATCGATGCCGTCGCGAAGAAGCTCGGCATCCCGGCCGACAAGGTCGTCCTGACCGTAGAGCACCATGCCAACACGTCGGCGGCGTCGATTCCGCTTGCGCTCGACCTGGCAGCACGTGACGGCCGCCTGCAGGCGGGCCAGCGCGTGATGCTCCTGGGTGTAGGGGGCGGATTCACCTGGGGATCGGTCCTTCTCAACTGGTGAGCGCGATGGCGATCGCATTCGTGTTTCCAGGGCAGGGCTCGCAGTCGGTCGGGATGATGGCCGGGTTCGAGGGGCATCCGCTGGTGCGGGCGACGTTCGACGAAGCCTCCACCGCGCTGGGTGACGACCTGTGGACCCTCGTGAACGACGGCCCGGAAGAGGCGCTCAGCCAGACGGTGAACACCCAGCCCGTGATGCTCACGGCCGGTGTCGCGGTCTGGCGCGCATGGCAAGCGGCGGGAGGAGCCATGCCGTCGGTCGTCGCCGGCCACAGCCTGGGCGAATACACGGCGCTGGTGGTCGCGGGCGCGCTCGCGTTCAAGGACGCCGTCCCGCTCGTTCGTTATCGTGCGCAGGCCATGCAGGACGCGGTGCCCCCGGGCGTGGGGGCGATGGCCGCGATCCTGGGTCTCGACGCCGCCGGCGTGGCGGCCGCGTGCGAGGAATCCGCACAGGGGAAGGTCGTCGAGCCCGTCAACTTCAACACGCCGGAGCAGATCGTCATCGCCGGGCATCGCGAAGCGGTCGAGCGGGCGATCGCGGCCGCGACTGCGAAAGGCGCGAAGCGCGGCGTGCTGTTGCCGGTGTCGGCACCCTTCCACAGCTCCCTCATGCGGCCGGCGGCCGAGCGTCTCGCGGCGAAGCTCGCGACGGTCGTGATCGCGACGCCTGCGATCCCCGTGGTTCACAACGTCGACGTCGCAGTGCATCCGGAACCCGATGCGATCCGCGTGGCGCTCGCGCGCCAGGCGGCGGCGCCCGTCCGCTGGGTCGAGACGATCCAGGGTTTTGCCGCGCGCGGCGTCACCCGGGTCGTCGAATGTGGTCCGGGCCGCGTGCTCACCGGCATGTGCAAACGCATTGATCGCAATCTCAGGGGACATGCCCTGGATGCCGGTGCGGATATCGAAACGGTGCGTGCGGCGCTCGCCGGCTGAGCACCCGCACCGAGGAGACAAGCCATGGCCGACCCGGTACCGAACGTTGCGCTCGTCACCGGTGCAACCCGTGGCATCGGCGCCGCGATTGCGCGAGCGCTCGCCGCCGGCGGTGCGACGGTCGTGGGCACCGCGACGACCGACGAAGGCGCGGCGAAGATCGCGGCCGCGCTCGCCGCGGAGGACCGCCGCGGCACCGGCCTTCGTCTCGACGTGACCGACGCAGCGGCCGTCGACGCCGCAATCGCGGACATTGAAGCGCGCTTCGGCGCGATCACGATCCTGATCAACAATGCGGGCATCACGCGCGACAACCTGCTCCTGCGGATGAAGGACGATGAATGGGACGCGATCATGGCGACCAATCTCAAGCCCGCCTATCGCCTCGCCAAGGCGGTTCTGCGCGGGATGATGAAGGCGCGCCACGGGCGCATCATTCAGATCGGTTCCGTGGTCGGCGCGAGCGGCAATCCGGGCCAGGTCAACTACGCGGCGGCGAAGGCGGCGCTGGTGGGATTCACGAAATCCCTTGCGCAGGAGGTCGGAAGCCGCAACATCACGGTCAACTGCGTGGCGCCGGGCTTCATCGACACGGACATGACCAGGGCGCTCGGGGACGCGCAGCGGCAGGCGCTGCTCGCGCGCATTCCGCTGGGCCGCCTCGGCACGCCAGACGACATTGCGGCGGCCGTGGCGTTCCTGGCCTCGCCGGCCGCGGGCTACATCACCGGCGCCACACTGCATGTCAACGGCGGGATGTACATGATCTGACGCACCCGCCCGCGGCGGCCGAGCCGGCCGGGCGGTTCTGGTAAAATCCCCCGCGTTTTTAGCCGAACCGGATACCCTCTCGGGAGGAAACGCATGGAAAACATCGAACAACGGGTCAAGAAGATCGTCGCCGAGCAGCTCGGCGTAGCCGAGGGCGAGATCAAGAGCGAATCGTCGTTCGTCGACGACCTGGGCGCCGACTCGCTTGACACCGTTGAGCTCGTGATGGCGCTCGAGGAGGAGTTCGAGACCGAGATTCCTGACGAGGAAGCCGAGAAGATCACGACCGTCCAGCAGGCCATCGATTACATCGGATCGCACGTCAAGAAGTGACCTCGCCCGCGCCGCGGCGGCGTTAGCCGGCGGCGCGTTCCGGGCGCGCATCGGCGTGCCGCGGCCGGACCGAGAGTCCGCGCCGATCCTGCGAAGTCCCGCCGCTCCGCACCGTCCTCGCTGCTATGACCCGTCGCCGTGTCGCCGTCACCGGATTGGGCATCGTCTCACCGGTCGGCGTCGGCGTCGCCGCCGCTTGGGACGCGATCCTGCATGCGCGTTCGGGCGTCGGTCCCATCACGCGCTTCGACGCGTCGTCGTTTCCGGCGCGGATCGCAGCGGAGGTCAAGGACTTCGACGTCAGCGCCTATCTCTCCGCCAAGGAAGCGCGACGGTACGACACCTTCGTCCACTACGGGCTGGTCGCGACGATGGAAGCCGCGAAGGACGCGGGCCTCGAGGACTGGTCCGGCGACAAGGAACGGGTCGGCGTCTGCATCGGCTCGGGCATCGGCGGCCTGCCGATGATCGAGCACACGGCGGACGCGTTCCGAGAGGGCGGCGCGCGCAAGATCTCGCCGTTCTTCGTCCCTGGCTCGATCATCAACATGGTCGCGGGGCTCGTGTCCATCCATTACGGCTACCACGGGCCGAACCTCGCGATCGTGAGCGCGTGCTCGACGGCCAACCACAGTCTCGGCGAGGCGGCGCGTCTCATCGAATACGGCGACGCCGACATCATGCTCGCAGGCGGGACCGAGTCGACGGTGAGCCCGCTCGGCATCGGTGGCTTCTGCGCCGCGCGCGCGCTTTCGACGCGCAACGACGATCCCGCCACCGCGTCCAGGCCGTGGGACCGCGGCCGCGACGGGTTCGTGCTGGGCGAGGGCGCCGGCATCCTCGTGCTCGAGGAACTCGAGCACGCGAAAGCACGGGGCGCGAAGATCTACTGCGAGCTCGCGAGCTACGGCATGAGCGCCGACGCGCACCACATCACGGCGCCACCGGAAGACGGGCGGGGCGCGGCGCGGAGCATGCTCAATGCGCTGCGTAACGGGCAGCTCAATCCCGACGACATCGACTACATCAACGCACACGGCACCTCGACTCCGCTCGGCGACATCGCCGAGTGCGTCGCGGTCAAGCGCGCGTTCGGCGCCCACGCGCAGAAGGTCGCGGTGAGCTCCACCAAGTCGATGACGGGCCATCTGCTCGGCGCGGCCGGCGGTATCGAGGCGGTGTTCACGGCGCTGGCCGTGCGCGACCAGATTGCGCCCCCCACCGCGAACCTCGTCGACCAGGATCCGCAGTGCGATCTCGATTTCGTCCCGCTGACGGCACGGCCGATGACCATCCGCAGCGCGCTCTCCAACTCGTTCGGCTTCGGCGGCACCAACGCGACGCTCGCCTTCCGCCGGCTCCGGTGAGCCGCCGGCGGAACGTGTCCCCACCGCGCTCGCGATGGCCCTGATCGTCCAGAAATACGGCGGCACGTCGGTCGGCAGCGTCGACCGCATCCGTAACGTCGCGCGGCGCGTGGCGCGCTTCCATCGCGAAGGCCATCAGCTCGTCATCGTCGTATCGGCGATGGCGGGCGAGACGAACCGGTTGCTCGCGCTCGCGAAGGACCTCGCCGCGAACCCGGACCCGCGCGAGCTCGACGTCGTCGCTGCCACCGGCGAGCAGGTGACGATCGGGCTTCTCGCGATCGCACTGATGGAGATGGGCCTCAAGGCGCGCAGCTATACCGGCGGTCAGGTCCGCGTGCTCACCGACAACGCGCACACCAAGGCGCGCATCCTGGCCATCGACGAGGCGCCGATGCGCGCCGATCTCGATGCGGGCAACATCGTGATTGTCGCGGGCTTCCAGGGCGTCGACGCGGACGGCAATATCACGACACTCGGACGCGGCGGCTCCGATACGTCGGCGGTGGCGCTCGCGGCGGCACTGCGCGCGACCGAGTGCCAGATCTATACCGACGTCGACGGCGTCTATACGACGGACCCGCGGATTGTCGCCGAGGCGCGTCGGCTCGATACGGTGACGTTCGAGGAAATGCTGGAGATGGCGAGCCTGGGTTCGAAGGTGCTGCAGATCCGCTCCGTCGAATTCGCCGGCAAGTACAAGGTGAAGCTCAGGGTGCTGTCGTCATTCGAGGATCCGGAGGCGACATCGCAGGGCACGCTGATCACTTACGAGGAAGATGAAACCATGGAACAGGCGATCATTTCCGGTATCGCGTTCGCCCGCGACGAAGCGAAGATCTCGCTCATGGGCGTCGAGGACCGGCCTGGCATCGCGTATGCGATCGTGGGACCGGTAGCCGACGCCAACATCGACGTCGACATGATCGTGCAGAACATCGGTGCGTCGGGCCACACCGACTTCTCGTTCACCGTGAACCGCGCCGAATACCAGCGTGCGCTCGACGTGCTCGCGCGGGAGAAGGACCGCGTGTTCAAGGCGCGCGAGATCATCGGCGACAACAGGATCTGCAAGGTATCGGTGATCGGCATCGGGATGCGGTCGCACGTCGGCATCGCCTCGAAGATGTTCAAGGCGCTTGCCGGCGAGGGGATCAACATCCAGATGATCTCCACCTCGGAGATCAAGATCTCGGTCGTCATCGACGAGAAGTACCTGGAGCTCGCCGTGCGCGTACTGCACCAGGTCTTCGAGCTGGACAAGGCACCCGCGTAGGAGACGCACCATGGCCAAGCCGCGCGTGGGGATCGTTGGTCTGGGCTTCGGGGCGCAAGTGCACCTGCCGGCGTTCCAGTCCGAGGGTTGGGAAGTCGCTGCGGTATGCAGCCGCCACGCGGACAAAGCCCGCGCGGCCGCCGCTGCGGCCGGCGTAGCCGACGTCTGCACCGATCCGCTCGAGCTCGTCGCGCGCGACGATATCGCCGCGATCGCGATCAGCACGCCGCCGCGGACGCACCATCCGATCGCGATGGCCGCCCTCGCCGCAGGCAAGCACGTGCTGTGCGAAAAGCCGTTTGCGATGGATGCTGCACAAGCGGCTGAAATGCGCGACTCCGCAGTGCGGCGGGGCCTGACGGCCATGGTCGCGCACGAATTTCGCTTCACGCCACAGCGCGGCTACATCAAGCAGCTGCTGCGCGAAGGTTACGTCGGACGTTTCACGATGTGCACGATCGAGCTCTTTCTCGATCGCTACGTGACCGCGGAGCCGCGCGCACTCACCTGGCAGGCGTTCAATGCCGACGGCGGCGGACTCCTGGGCGCGCTCGGGTCGCACTACATCGACGGGCTGCGCGACTGGTTCGGCGAAGTGGCCTCGGTCAGCGGTCAGCTCGCGGCGCTGCGGCCCGACGTGCGCGATGCCGAGACCGGCAAGGTCGTGCGCGCCGAAACTGACGACACCTTCTCGTTCACACTGAACTTCGCCGACGGCGGGATGGCGACGATGATCGCGTCGTTCGCCGCGACACCCTCGCGCGGTGCGCGCATCGTGGTGATGGGCGACGAAGGGACGCTCATGGCGGAACAGGGCGGCCCCAATCCGATGGACGACGGCGTCGTGGTCGCGAGCCGCAAGGGATCGCCGCTGGCGGTCCTGCCGACGCCCGCGCAATTCGAGCTCGCCAAAGACCCGCGGGACCACCGGCTCATGGCGTTCCGCATGCTGGTGCGAGCGTTTAGCGACGGGATCGCGAAAGGCGCCTCGCCGCACCCAAGCTTCGACGACGGCTGGCGCTGCCAGCAAGTGCTCGACGGGGTGCGGCGCTCAGCGGAGAGCGGGGCGCTCGTGAAGTTCAACTGACCGGCCCAGGGTTCCCCGGTACAATCGCGGCTACGGAGACGTGGCCGAGTGGTCGAAGGCACTCCCCTGCTAAGGGAGCATACGCCCAAAAAGGTGTATCCAGGGTTCGAATCCCTGCGTCTCCGCCAGATCTAATTACGCGAGCAACTGAATACATTGCGTATTTATGTAGACGGTCCCGACAAGGCGGGCATTGTTACCCGGTTTGTTACCCGAATCATTTTTCGGCGGTCGCGCGGGCCGCATCTCGGTTGATGCGCGTTCGCCACTCGTCCCCGTTGAGCCGGTGACGGACGCCGCAAGCCTAGCGGCCTTCGTACTCATCAATGTAGTTTGCGTAGCATGTGCGGCGGAGGGCCGCGCAGCCTCGCTTTGCGATGCCGAACGGCGGCTTACCGACTCCAACTTTCGCTTGCCTATGTACGGGTAGCTCATCTAAGCCTTTTGACTGTGCATTGGATCGCCCCTACCGAGCGACCCGATCCCGTCCGGCGTCGATCCTCGCGTCATCCCGCGGGACAGCACCGACCCGGCGAACCACATGAACTATCTCATCGGCACGGCGGCCGCGAATCTCAGGCGCGTGCTCGCCGGGCAGGACTGAGGTGACCATGAAAACAGTAGCGATCTGGCTGGTCGTGTTCGTCGTCGTCCTGTTGATCGTGCGAACGCCCGCGTTCCACGCGCTCACGGAGCAGCTCGCCAACCCCTACGCCATCGGCGCCTTGGTCGTCGCGTTCATGGTGTGGCTGGAAGCGGTTCGCCTCGCGCCCATGTCGCGTAACCCATCCATCCAGCGGACATCCTCCGGCAAGCTTCGCTTGCCTGCGGCCGCCACTCATATCGAACGTTAGGCGACGTCTGCTTTGAGTCGGGAAACCCGTCGCGCTGAAATTCCGCTTTGGGTCGCAAGCGGTCGCTGAGGAAGGACTGCTATCGGCCACAACCGGTCGGTCAGTGTCGCGGCCCAAATTTCCATTGAGCGGACATTCGCAGTCCTGGACGCCGGTGCCCTTCGGACACGGCTGCGCCTATCACCAAAGAACAACTCGCGGGACTGATCCAGATTTCACCGCGGCAATAGCGCGGTCGGATGCGTAAACCGCGCGAATGCGGTCTCGCTTCCAGGGTCTCAGCCAACATACACCGGCGCGGGCTGGCTGAACCAGCCATCGAGCAAGTGATACACGAGTGCCCAGTTCTTCGAGCGCGTGCTCGTGTGAGCGATGCCGGGCATCACTGCGAACTGCTTGTCGGGATTTGGAAGCTTCGCGAAGAAGTTGGCGAGATCCTGGTACGACGCGATCCCGTCCCATTGCCCGCGCATGATCAGCGTGGGTGCGGTGATCTTCTCCGGATCGACGACCGGCAGGTTGGCCGACATGTCGATGTACGTCCCGGTGGGCACCGAGGTGTCGAGCGCCAGCACCGCGTCGGCAAACGCGTCGACGACCGTCAGGTCGCTGGTCCCGGGATGATCGCGCGTGAAGATGCTCTGCACGAATGCGCGGTCGATCGGCCGGCGGTTGCTCGCACGGTACTCGGCGAGCCGCTTCTTGCGCTCCGCCAGCGTCGGGCTCCCCTCCCCCGTCCAGACCAGCGCGTCGAGTGCCAGGCGCCGTACGCGCTCGGGATGTCGCTGCGCGAACAATCCTGCGCGCAATGCCCCGGAGGAAGCGCCATACAGGAGCAGCCGCTCGCCACCGTTCTGCTGCAGGATGTATTCGGACGCCGCGACCAGATCGTCCGCACCGCAGGACACGTCCGCATTCACCGGCCTCGATTTGTCGGAGCGGCCGTAGCCTTCGCAGTCGACGCACCAGGTGTCGTAACCGAGCCGTGCGAACGCGTCCATTGTCGACGCCTCGGGCTTGCCGGGGATCTGCAGGTCGAACACCGGCGTTGCGGATACCGAGGAACCGTGCACGAACAGGATGGTGCCGCTACGCACTGGTCCGCTCGCCGCTGCGGGGTCTTGCAACCGCTTGCGCCACAGGAAGAGCTTGACGTTGTCCGTTCCGGCGCGCTTGGCTGTCCAATGCTCGGTCCCTGACACCGGGGCGAGCCCGCCCGTCTGGCCTTGCGGTTGCGCCCGCGCCTCCTCGTGCGGCAACGCGCTCGCCGCAAGCACGAGCGCAGCCGCCCCGAGGAAGTCGCGGCGCGATCCGCCAGCGCCAGCCGGGTCGTCAGTAGTCATGTCACTTCGGGATCGTGACCAGCGTCACGGAGTTGACCAGACTGTTCGCCAGCACGAAGTTGCCGTCCTTTGTGACCGACGTATTGCGCACGATGTTGCCGCCGCCGGGAAGCGCCCAGCTCTGGAACTTCGCGGTCTTGGGATCGAAGCGCACGACGGTATTCGGCGTCGAACCGGACTCGCTGTACCAGATGACGTCGTTGATTGCCGAGATGCCGTAAGGCTCGGACTTGGGGCCGCTCGGCGACGGCCATTCGGTGACCTTGCCGGTCGCGGGATCGAGGCGCCCCAGGTAGCCGCGCGAGAAATCCGCGTACCACACAACGTCGTCGCTGGTGATCGCGACGCGACGCGGCCGAGCGGCGGGATCGGGCAACGGATACTCGCGAATCTGCAGCGTCTTCGGATCGACGCTGCCGACCTGGTTGGTGCCGAACTCGACGAAGAATACGGTGCCTTTCGAGTTCACTGCCATGCCGTACGGCCGCGATTTCGCGGTGGGCGGCGTAAGCAGCTTGATCTCGCCGCTCTTCGGGTCGAGCCGCCCGATCCGGTTGGCGTTCTGCACCGTGAACCACAGGATGCCGCTGGAATCGAAAATCAGCGTGTGCGGGTCCTTGGCCTCCGGATCGGGCATCGGATATTCGGTGACCGCGCCCGTTTTCGGATCGAGCCTGCCGACCAGCGCTCCGGTGTTCCCCGTGTACCAGATGTTGCCGTCCTTGTCCTCGGTGAGTCCGTGCGGCCCGGAGTGCGGCGTCTTGAGCGGATATTCCTTGAACTGGCCGGTCTTCGGATCCAGCCTGCCGAGCACGTTGGCCATCTGGCCGGTGTACCAGAGCGAGCCGTCCCGAGCCGCCAACGGATCGTGTGGCCGCGACCCCGGCGTGGGCACCGTCCACGCCTGCACCGAAACCTTCATTGGCCCTTCCACCACCACAGCGGCGGGCTTGCCCTTTTCCGGAAAGTTCTTGCTCAAGTACTCCGTAAATGTCGGGAGCTGGTCGGCCGGAATGTTTACGCCCTGGTTGACCATCATTCGCATCACGGTTGCCCAACCTTCGGGCGTGTAGCCGGCGCCGACGCGGCTGGCGAGGGTGTGGCAACTGTTGCATTGCGCCGCGACGAGCTCCTTGCCCTTGCCGTCCGGCAGATCCTGGCTCCAGGCCGGAATGCACTATCAACGACAGCGCAGCCGGGATCAGGGAGCGATGCGATCGCAAATGAGGCCAATGAGGCTTCGACATGATTCCTCCGTAGGGTTCAGACCCGGCGCATGGGCAACGACGCTCTTGCGATGCACACTGCCGACTGCGACCGCATGGCGGTCGCGAGACGGGTATTCTCGACTTCGATCCGGGCGGATGCAATGGCGCCCCGAGTACGTGCTTGAGTGCATCGCAATCGGCGTATCGCCGCTGCCTCCGGCGGAATTCCAGGCCTTCATATTTGCGATGCGTGATGGTCAGCCGCGCGCCGGTTAGCTAACGACTCGTGGGGTGTTCGAGCTACGATAGCCGGATGCCGGCCAGTCGCCCACCGTTGCAGGTGCCTCCCGATTTCATCGCCCCGCAGCTAACTACGCTGGTTCACGCGCCGGAGTCTCTGCGTGCCCCCTCCCATGCGCTCTAACCTCTCGGTCAACGCGGACCGCCACCGGCAGGCCTTCGGCCCCGCCTGGCGGCCGGTTACCTTCGTTCGTTAGGGCCCATGTGGATTTCGCTTCATCCTAGGAGCGGCCCTTGAAAACGGACCCGTTCGCACATCTTCCGGACCTTCGGGACAGGCTTACGCCTCCGGAGAAGTCCGAGTACCGTGCGACGCGGGAAGTTCTTACCTCGTGGGACGAACGTGCCCGCAGGGCGGGCCTCCCCCCAACTGGCGGCGCTCGGATGAGAGACTCGAAGAGACCCGCCGCGCTGCTCTCGGAGACCGAGACACTAGCGCGGACCTTTGGGTGTATGCCTATGGGTCGCTGATGTGGGATCCTGGCTTGCTCTTCGAAGAAGTCAGACTAGCGGACGTCGATGGGTATCAACGCCGCTTCACCAACAAGATAACCATTGGTCGAGGCTCGGCGGAGCGGCCCGCTTTAATGCTCTCGCTACAACCTCATCCTGGTTCCTGCCGAGGACTCGCTTTTCGTATCGGCGCCGACTCGGTGGAGTATGAATCCACGGTCCTTTGGAGGCGAGAGATGCTCCTGGGCGGATACAGACCACTGCTGCTCCCAATGAGCACTCCCCAAGGAACAATCACCGCACTTGCCTTTACAGCAAATATCGCGCACTCCAGCTACGCCGAAGAACTGCCGCTCGACGAGACTGCGGATCTCATTGCAAGAGGTTCGGGCGTCATGGGCACGAATCGCGAATATCTTGAGCAATTGGCTGGGCAACTTAGGGCTCTAGAGATCGAAGACCTATACGTTCAGCAACTCCTCGAGTGTGTGCGCAACGTCGGAAGATGATCACGAAGCATCTGAGCAGATAGCGAGAAGATCCATGAACCTGAACCGTTTCGCCCGGTATTCCTTGACTTTCGGCCCAGCGCCGATTCAGCCCTTGAAGCGCCTGACCGCGCACCTTGGTGGCAAAGTCGAGCTGTATGCTAAGCGCGAGGACTGCAACAGCGGTCTTGCCTTCGGCGGCAACAAGATCCGCAAGCTTGAGTACGTGATACCCGAGGCGCTGGCCCAGGGCTGCGACACGCTGGTGTCCATCGGCGGGATCCAGTCGAACCACACGCGTCAGGTGGCCGCTGTGGCCGCGCATCTGGGGATGAAATGCGTGCTGGTGCAGGAGAATTGGGTCAACTACTCCGACGCGGTTTACGACCGCGTTGGCAATATTGAGATGTCGCGCATTATGGGTGCCGACGTGCGCTTGGACGCCGCGGGCTTCGATATCGGCATTCGCCCAAGCTGGGAGCGAGCTATGGAAGACGTTCGTCGGGCGGGCGGCAAGCCGTTCCCGATTCCTGCTGGCTGTTCGGAGCACCCACTGGGTGGCCTTGGTTTCGTCGGCTTTGCCGAGGAAGTTCGCGTGCAGGAAGCCGAACTTGGCTTCAAGTTCGACTACATCGTGGTGTGCTCGGTCACTGGCAGCACGCAGGCTGGCATGATCGTCGGTTTCGCCGCCGACGGCCGAGCCGATCGCGTTGTTGGTATTGACGCATCCGCCAAGCCGGCACAGACCAAGGCGCAGATTCTGCGCATCGCACAGAACACCGCCAAGGTTGTCGAGTTGGGCCGCGCGATCACCGACAAGGACGTGGTTCTTGACACGCGCTTCGGGGGCCCGGAGTACGGCCTGCCCAATGCCGGCACCTTGGAAGCGATTCGTCTTTGCGCGCGCCAGGAAGGGATGCTCACGGACCCAGTGTACGAAGGCAAGTCGGCACACGGCATGATCGAGATGGTGCGCCAGGGTGAGTTCCCCGCCGGTTCCCGCGTGCTCTACGCCCACCTGGGCGGCGTGCCCGCGCTCAACGCGTACAGTTTCCTATTCCGCAACGGTTGATTGGGGTTGTAGCGGCCATCGACCGGACAGGCCGCCACGGCGCCCCGTCGCGGCGGACGGCGAACCCCGGATCAGATCTTGGGCCCGTTCTATCCAATTACCAATAGGCAAGAGGTCGAGGGTGTGGAAGACCTTACCCACGTGCCAGGAGGCAACGGACGCGCCAACGGGCAACTGCTAAGTGTTTCTGGGCGCGTGCTAACGACCGCGGGAGCGCCCGTTCCAGGCGTGCGGATGGAAATATGGCAGGCGAACGCGGCCGGACGTTACGCGCACCCTGACGATACAAATCCCGCGCCGCTCGATCCCAATTTTCTGGGATGCACGGTCCTCACGACTGGCGCAGATGGCAGCTATCATTTCGCGACAATCAAGCCGGGGGGCGTATCCGGCGGGGCCTAATACTATTCGTCCCGCGCACATTCACTTCGACTTGTCAGGTACCCATGACCGACTGGTCACCCAAATGTATTTCGAGGGCGACCCCTACAACGAGAAGGATCGGTTTCTCCAAAGCGTACTCCGGCCTGAAGCCTTGATTGTGAAGTTGCGGCGGCCGGCGGGAGGCTCGGAGGCTGATCCAATGTTGGCCGTGTTCGACATAGTGATCCGAGGATAGCGAAGCGGCAGTCAGATTTTGCCGGGACCGTTCAGAATGTCGTCACGCGGAGCCCGCGGAACCAGCCGGTAAATTGACAGCTAAGAGTCGCGCTGTGCCCGTTGGCGTACGCGCTTTCGGGCTTTGAGCGTATTAACGACCGCGACTACGCGCAAAGCTGGCTGGTGCGGGCAGTCTGACGCTGGTGGCTTCAGCCACTTGGGCACTTCGACCCCAACGCCGCGTCGGATGTCGTGCCGCTCCGCCATGGACTACCGCGCCGCCCGGACCCTGGGCGGGAGCCGAAACCCGCCGAGGTCTGGGAACGCGGATTCAGCCGCCCGCTCACCTACAACAGAGCCGAGATTGAAATCGATCAGGTGATGAGTGACCGCGACCAGGCGACAAGGTCAGCTTCCTTGTGTGTGCGCCGCAAGGCTACGGTGCCCAAGTGGGACCCGATCACCTTCACCGCGTGTTTGGCCGGGAAACCGAATAATGTCGTCGATCGCGAATGCCTTCGACGTGAACATCTGCGGACCGACTGGGCCCCTCACTGAGGTGGAGCTGATGCAGCCAGGTACCGCGATCGTGCGCTCGGGGACGTCCTGACGTGTAGACCAGGCCAGCGCCAAGGCACCTGCGCGATCCGCTACGCCGCCGACGCGTGCGCCATGAGTTCCATGACGGCATGGCGCAGCTCGGCGAGTTCACGCTTCAACACGCTGATTTCGATGTCTCCTGTTTGTAGCACATGTTCGAGCTTGGCATTCAGCTCCTGAATGGCCGCGAGCGCCACGCCGGTCGTGCCTCCGGTCATAACGCAGATAGCGGTGTCATCGGTGGTCCAGTGAAATCGCTCACAAAATTGTCGAAAACGGTGTTGTCGCTTCGCGTGAAGACTTGCGTGGTGGGGCCGTTGTCGATCCCAGTAGAGTTGCGCGTGATGACGTTGCTCGTGATGACTGCAGTCAATGGGTAGCCGGACAATCTGATCCCCGTGAGGCTGTCTTGCATCACCGAATGCTCGACGGCAAGTCTGGCCGCACCACCCCCCGCCACAACGGCCGCGATTCCGGCGTCAAAATTATTTGACGAAACGGAGTTCGTCACGGTCATCGCCGAGGTCCCGCTTAGACCTTCGATAGTAAAACCGGGGCCCCCGTAACTGCCTAGAGCAATTGAATTGCGAATGGTGACCGATGGCCCGGAGCGTGCATAAATGCCATAGCGATTTCCCTCGGCGCGCACGCCATCGAGCACGGCGATCTGTGCACCCTGAAGGTAGATTCCTGACTGCCCGCTCTCGCGAACCAATGTTCCGGTAACCAGAGCTGTCGAATTCGCGGACTGGAGCTGAATGCCGTTATTGAGCATATTGGAAATGATGCAGTCGTGGATGTGCAGAATTTGGCCGCTCGCGAAATTGATGCCGATTTGTCCCCCTTGCCCGTTGATGACAAGGCCCCGAAGCACGACCTTGTCGGCTGGACCGGCTGAGACGGTAACTCCATCATTCCCAGCAAACACGCTGATCCCAGCATAGATGCCCGCCGGAGCGACGATCGATACCGATTGTGTGACGGTCACGGTGCCGTAGCCGGCAGAGTCCAAGACGATGACCTCGCCACCCAAGTTCGTGTGCATGATTGCGTAGCCGAAGGTCCGACAGGGCGCGGTGGGCGGGCAGGTCCCAATATCGACACCAGTCCCAGAGACGAACGTGCGCTGGCCGGCCGTAGCCTCCGAGGCGGCAAGCACGAATAGGGCGAACGCGAAGGGCGCTAATGCACAGTTGCGTCGCAGCATGTTGGCCTCCCTTAGGCTATGACAGCGAGGCGATAGCATATTCCTGCTCGTTAAGGGGTAGGGAGCCAGGGCGACCAACGGGCCAACCGCGCCTCCTGGTCGCGTTGCGCCAGCAAGGACCGTCGCCCGACTATCGTGATTGTCACCCTGAGGCGCCGCACAAGTCCCACAAACCCGCACATTTGTGCAGTTCTGTGCGCACAACACGCACGCCACCCTATAGGGGTGTGTGCGCTGTGCGAGCCTGTGCGTGGGGCGAGACTCTCCGATTGGAGTTTCGCTCCCCCGAGGCGCCCTGGCGCGTTGTTGCCGTACGAATATACTCGGGCCAACGTGTCGCAGTCGGCTTTCCATAAAGCGCCCCGTTGTGTACAGCGCGTGGGGCTCCTTCGGATCAAATAGCGTAGACCGCGGAGACCCCACGCTTCAGCCAAACTGCGAGGGTGGGGGCTGGGTGGTTCGCCCATGGTGCTTTTTGGGAGTTACGCCTGTCTGGGATCGGATACCTAGCGGGGCCCATGACGGACTGGCGCCTCATCATGGTTTGCCTATGCGGAACGAATTGAAGCAACGCTCGGTTGTGCGATACGGGAGTGTCGCCCAGGCCTTGCACTGGGTCACTGCGATCCTCGTCGTCGCTGCGTTCATTTTCGGTCCGGGAGGCTCCGAGCAGCGCGTGTATTCGCCCGCGCGCGATTTCGATCGGCAACTCCATGAGACGCTGGGCATGTGCGTATTCGCTCTCGTTGTGATGCGCGTGCTGTGGCGGACGGTCGACGTCCACCCGGAGGCCCCGCTGATTCCGCGCTGGATGGACCTAGCGGCGAAGGCCGCGCACTGGGCGCTCTATTTGCTCCTTTTTTCGCTCCCGCTATCCGCGATCAGCGGCGCGTGGCTGGAGGGCCATCCGCTGACGCTTCTCGTGGGGGTCAAGATTCCACCGCTCTTGGCGCCCGCACACGACGCGGGAGCAAAGATCGCGACAGTGCACACATGGCTTGGCGACGCGATCCTATGGGTTGCGGGCCTCCACGCTTTCGCCGCGCTCTACCACCACATTGTCCTCAAGGACGGCGTGCTTGCCTCGATGCTTCCGCGCTGGTTTCCTTTGTGGGGTAGCAGGCCGGACCAATAGCTGAAGCAGGCGGGATAAAGCCGACAGCGTGCGACGCTTTGCGCGCTCCTGACTGTCCGCCATCAGAAACAGCGACCGTTCGGAATGGGTCGATAGCGGTCGTTGGTGACGGTCCGCTATCGGCCAAAAGCGGAAGTTCCCGACTTTGCCGCAAAGCAGTCGCTCAACTAGAGGGAGGAGTGCCGGCGAGGTTGCTTCTATTCAGGCGATACCGAAGATTTTGACCACCAGCGGCGTGTCCACAATGACGTGCGGCGCGATGGCGTGGTAGCTAATCGCGTGGACCCAGGCATTGCCCGTGCGCAGGGTAAGCACGCTCTTCATCATCCCTGGCCCAACATACGTGAGCAGTACGAAAATCAACGACAGTAAGGTATCGCGCGGCGAATCGAAGGCCGACCATCCTTCGACGATATGCATCGCGGCGTAGGTGACACCGCCGAGCAATACGGCACTGATTGTGGAGCCCGTCAGCTTGAGATAGCGAGGGAGCAAGATCGAATAAATCAATACCATCGTCGGCAAGACCGTCCCGATGAAGAAGACCGCGAACGTGAGCGGAGCGGCTAGGAATATCTGATGCGCGTCCAGGCGAACAATGCTTTGGTCGAACACGCTCAACTCGAACGCGGACTCGATTGCCAAGACGACGAAGATAAGCAATGTGTCGTTGCGGCTGTTGCTTGAGCGAAGATTGAGATCAGTGCCGCTATAACGGCCCCGAAAGTAGAGGTAGGGCGCCACGGCGAAAACCACCAAATTGTAGAACGCCCATATCCAAACCTCGGTCGTGCCGGGCGCGACGCTGCAGCCAAAGACGGCGCCGGCAATGTGAAAGCTAAACGGGCGGTAACCCAGCGCCGGGCCGACAATCCACCCGCCGATCTGCCCCAGAGCAGCGTAGGCCAGGACGAAAATGATCTCGCGCAGCGCAATCCGGTGCTCTGGCGCGCGTGCGGCCATATCGGGTATGACGCGCTTGCGGGTCACGAGAAAGGTCACCAGCATCAACACGAAGATCTGAATCACTCCGATCGTGGGCGCCGCCATCTGCATAGCGAAAGGCAGCTGCGCAACCGCAGGACGATCGAACGGCAAGTGTCCATGGGCGAGCCACAGCACGAGCGCGTAGCCGACGAACCAGAGGACGACGGCAGTCTGGACGCCGCGATGGGCAACAACGGCTCGCAAAACCGAGGTTAGCGAGGGGGCTGCCGCGACATCCACCGGTGGCGATTGATTGCTGAGACTGATGACTGGTCCTCAGAGCACGTTTGACGAGTAAGGCGGAGGACGTAGGCCACGTCCGAATACCAGTCTCTCACAACTCTCTGGACCCGATGCTCTCTTCCCCTTTGCAGTCAGATCAAGAGAACAGTCAGATCTGCGCCAACGCGTGCCTTTTGAGCGCCGCAGCAGCCAATTCGAGTCGATCTCGGTCCATCACCGGGCATAGGTGATGGCCGTTTGGGGCTGAAGCGAAGGGCGGCCCAGGGTCGCAAGCGGTCGCTGACGACAGACTGATTACGGCCAATAGCGGTCAGTCGACGGCAGCGGTGAAATTCCTAGTGAAGCGTAAAATCGCTGGATGACTGTTCGTGGACGAGGGGATACGGCAATGGATCGGAGGGCCTGCAGCCCGTCCGTCGTCGCGCCGGTTAGCTTGGTTCGTTAGGCGGCGCAACGTACGTTCTTCTCTCGTCGTGAGCATGAATTCAGAACGCGGAATTGATGAGGTAGATCATGCATGACCGCGACTCGACACCCGCTGACCGCGCCGTCGCTCTCGCCACGCAATTCTTAAGCCGTGTTTGGGGCCCAACACACGATCTCGATGCGATCGACGAGCTGATGACCGAGGACTACAGAATCTGGTCAGGCGGAAAACCTGTTTTCCCGAGATCGGCATTCAAGGACTGGGTTCAACACTTCCAATCCATCTTCGGCAACGCGCACATCGAGATCCAGGAGACATTCGCCAACCAGGCAGGCGACCGCGTGGTCTCACGCTGGCTCAATACCGGCGTCAACAACGGCATGTTCGGCCTCGCGCCGGACGGTCGGCCAGTGTCGTTCACCGGCATCGCGATTTGGCGGGTGCACGAGGGACGCCTTGCCGAGTGTTGGGTTGAGCGCGCCGCCCTCGAGAGCTACCAGAGTCTCACCCGATGACCCGTGCCTTTTCTGGAAACCGCTCTTCACCAGCAGGAAGCGCCGCGTAACCCGTCGCTCAAACGGACCGCTCGCCGGCGGCGCTGCCGCGCCGTCCGCTCGGCGCCGGTTAGCTTGGTTCGTTAAGCCCCAGAACGCGAGCGCCGGGTTCGTCGGCCCTTCCGAGTGTCAATTCATCAGGCATTCATTGCCGGAACCATGAGCACCGATCCCTTCGTACACTTGCCCCATCTTCGCGAGAAGCTGATTCCGGCTGACAAATCCACTCTACGGCTCACTCCCGAGACCCTTGCAGTCTGGGATCAACGTGCACGCGACTCAGGGCGCCCCGCGAATTGGCGCCTCCCCGACGACGTACGCGAAGCATCGCGGAACGCTGTCCTCGGAAATCGGGATGCGTCAGAAGACTTGTGGATATTCGCCTATGCGTCTTTGATGTGGGACCCCGGCCTCCACTTCGCTGAAGTCCGTACCGCAGAAGTCGAGGGCTATCAGCGCCGCTTCACGCTGAAGTCAATTGGTGGGCGGGGCACGCAAGATCATCCATGCCTATTTCTCTCGCTGGAGAAGCGGCCGGGCACCTGCGCGGGGCTGGCCTTTCGGATATCCGCACAGAACGCAGACTATGAATCCACCATACTCTGGCGTCGAGAAATGATAAGGGGCTCGTATGCCCCGGTATTCTGCGGGATGAGGACTCCGCAGGGTGACATTCGAGCACTGCTGTTTGCGTCGAACCCCCTGAGTCCCAACTACTTTGCCGAGCTGCCTTTGGCCGAAACCGCAACCATCATCGCTGCGGCCTCTGGACCACTTGGAACGAATCGCGAGTACCTCGAGCAAGTCGCTGCGCAATTGCTGGCATTCCAGATAAGGGACGACTACATTGCCGACCTGTTGCGCCATCTGCACCGCTCTGACACTGCTTACAGTGGGGCCTAACCCCTCCATCGAGCGGCCGGCTTCCGGCAAAGCGAGGACCAGTCGTAACGCCGACAAGGGCGATACGCGGGGAATGCTGCGGGCTATTGGGCGCCTGCTCCGCGGTCGACCTGTTGAATAGCGATGCTGCCGAGAGCGCGGGGGCAAGCGTGGTTGAGCTAGGACCCACGCAGGTGCTTGTGACCGGCCGCTATCGGCCAGTTGCAGACCGTCAGGGTCCCGGTCCAGTTTCATCGAAACCGGACATTCATCTCGGATCTAATCCATTGGGAGTCGCCGGTCTGCCAGACTGTCTTGCAGGCAGGGGAGTCAAGGCAAACATTCATCGCCCTCTCCCGCAGGAGGATTCGTCCGCCGCACCCACCCCGCCCGCGCAAACCCACAGGCCCGGCAACTGCCCGCGCGGCCGCCGGCGCCTCGCTTGCGCCTCAAATGGAGCGCTTGGACAGTTGCTCGGCCAGGTAGCCGGCCTGCCGGATCGCGAGCGTCACGATCGTGAGCGTCGGGTTCTCGGCGCCACCGGTCGTGAACTGGCTTCCGTCTGAGATGAACAGGTTCGGAACGTCGTGCGTCTGTCCCCACTTGTTGCATACGCCGTCGCGCGGGTTCGCGCTCATGCGACAGGTGCCGAGATTGTGTGTGGACGGATACGGTGGGGTACGGAATGTCTTTACGGCTCCCGCCGCCTGATACACCTTTTCCCCGGCGGCGTACGCGTGGTTTCGCATCGCGACGTCGTTCTCGTGGTCGTCGAAATGAACATTCGGGACAGCCAGGCCGTACTGGTCCTTCTCGGCGGAATTGAGCGTGACCCGATTCGTCGGGCGGGGCATGTCCTCGCCGACCAGCCACATGCCCGCCATGCGCGTGTAGTTGTCCAGGAAATACGTGAAGTCCGGACCCCAAGCACCGGGGTCGAGGAACGCCGCCATGAACGGAAGACCGAGTGACAGCGTTTCCATTTCGTAGCCCCCGACGAAGCCGCGTTTCGGGTCGTTAGGCGCCTCGTCGGTAATGATGCCGGCCATCGTCGTGCCGCGGTACATGTTCACCGGTTCGTTGAACACTGCGTACACCGAGCCTGTCATGTGTCGCATGTAGTTTCGACCGACCTGGCCGGAGCTATTCGCCAGCCCGTCGGGGTACTTGGGTGAGGCGGAGAGCAACAGCAGCCGCGGGGTTTCGATCGAGTTGCCAGCGACGCAAACCACGCGCGCCTTCTGCCGTTGATCCTTGCCGTCGGCGTCCCGGTAGACAACCCCGGTGACCCTGCCCGCATCGTTGTGCTCGATCCTGAGGACATGCGCCTGCGGACGAAGCTCGAGCTTGCCGGTCTTTTCGGCGGCAGGAATCTCGGTATAAAGCGTCGACCACTTGGCCCCGGATTTGCAGCCCTGGAAGCAGAATCCGATCTGCAGACAGGAGCCGCGGTCCTTACGCGGCCGGCTGTTGATCGCCATGTGGCCGGTGTTGCAGTCCTTGTAGCCCACCTTTTTCGCGCCGGCATACATGACCTTGAAATTGTTGTTTCCGGGCAGGCCGGGAATGTCGTGCGTGCGCGTGACGCCCATCTTGTCTTCGGCCTTCGCGTAGAACGGCTCTAGCTCCTTCAGCGTGAGCGGCCAGTCGAGAAGCGACGTCCCCTTGATATCGCCGTAGACAGTGCGCGCGCGGAATTCGGGCTCGTGAAGGCGCAGCGATGCGCCCGCCCAGTGGGTCGTCGTGCCGCCGACCGTCTTGCAGATCCACGCCGGCACGCCGGCGAAGTCTTTCGCGACTCGCCACGTTCCCGATGAGGTCCGCTTGTCCAGCCACGCGAGTTGTCCGAATGACTTCCATTCGTCGTTGATGAAGGTTGCCGGGGATTCGCGCTTGCCGGCCTCGAGCAGCACGACCTTGACGCCTTTCTGGCACAACTCGTTCGCAAGCGTGCCACCGCCGGCGCCGGAGCCGACGATGACCACCACGGAATCATCATTGAGTTCGAACTTTGCCATGATCCGTTCCTCTCTCGGGTCGTTTGGCCGGAACTCAGGCCTTGTAGGGGGCGGGGCTCGCCGCCGCAGGCGGATCCGGTAGCCATTTGAGATCGTTGAACCCGCGGTTGATGTAGCCACCCTTGTCCCAAGAGGGGCCGGGGTACCCGAAGTGAGCGAACGCCATGTCGTTGTTGTAGAGCGACGTGATGCACTGGCCGCGCACCGTGTTGAAGAATGGCGTGCCTTCGAGTGATTTCACTGCCTCGAGCTTCTTGGTGTCGGACGCGGTGGCAAAACTGCCGTCGGCCGCCTTGTCGAGTGCCGCGATGCCCTCACCGAGCAGCTGCGCGGTCTTCGGATCCTTGCCCGCAGTCTCGTCGAGGTCCTTGGCGAGCAGCGCATAAACCGCGTCCGGCAGTCCCTTGTGCGGGTAGAGCACCTTGCCCATCTGCAGGAGGGCGTCGCCCTGGGCTGACGTGAGCGTCTTGAGTTCGAGCGCCCAGGCGCGGCTCGGTGCGAGCGCCGCCAGGATGGACGAGGCCGCAAGCGTACCCGTAAGGATCCCGGCTCCCTTCAGGAACTCGCGCCGCGTCAGCGCAATCTGCGGCCGCGGTTGCGCCGGTTCGTGCTCGTGTTCAGCCGACGTGGATTTCAAGATGATTTCCATGCTCTCCTCCGATCGTGGAGCGCGGGGTATCGCCCCTCGCGTTTTGCCGTGCATCGTTCGCCCGCGTGCGCCTGGCTAGCGGTAGTGACCGTGGCGCTCGAGCACCTCGATCTTGTAGCCGTCCGGATCCTGGACGAAGAAGTAACGTGCGAGCAGAGCGCCGGCGCCATCCTTGAACTCCTTGACGTCCCCGGGTGCGCAGCCGAGCTGCGCGAGCCGGTCGCGCTCGCGTGCCACGTCGTCGACGCAGACTGCGAAATGGCCGTAGCCGTCGCCATGCGTATAAGGTTCCTTCCGGTCCTTGTTTACCGTGAGCTCGACTTCGAAGTCGTTCTCCCGGTTCCTGAGATACGCCAGCACAAACGTGGGGAAGTCGAGCCGATGCGCCTCCTCGAGACCGAAGGCGTCGCGATAGAATCGCAGCGACCGTTCGAGGTCAAGCACGCGAACCATGGTGTGGATGACCTTGGCCATCTTCGGGTGTCTCCTATGCTTTGTGCCTCATCTTCAACCCGCGCTCGATTGCAACAGCCCGCAAAATCGCGCGGACGGCGACGAGGGGGATTCGCTCACCCTTACGGAGAATTATTGTGAGTTCGCTTGTCCGGGTCAAGCGTCGCAAGCGCAGTTCCCGTTGCAGCCGCGTTACCCTCGGCGCGCCGTGCCGCGGCGGTGCTTCATGCGAACCATTTAACGTCCGCTTCGTAGAGACTCGACCATCCGGGTTGGGTCGGAAAGCGGTCCTACGCCATTACCGAACGCGACTACGCGCGAAAGATCGTCCTCATGGCGCGGTCGTCAAAGGATACTCCGGTTCGCGACATCATGACCTCAGAGGCCATGTATGTAAGTTCCGTCCGATTTGACGTCGGTTTGACAGCCATCAACACGCGTCACGCGAAACGGCTCAAGCTGTTCTAGGCGCCTTGGTCACCGGTGAATGGTTGTTTTCCTCGCCAAGGACACGGGAGCGCGGCCAGATGTTCGATTCACCTTTCGAGTACTGTCCGGTGTGCCGGGCGCACGTTCTCCTCGACCAGACGCAGAGGCAGTGCAGACGAGAACATTCTTGTACAGCCGTGTCGAAATGCCCCCTCCAGCGCTTTTTCACCGGGATGGAATTTCGAGAAGACCAAGAAGCCCAAGGAAAAAGGAGGAGAGCACGGCCATCGGACTAAACGTAACTCACCGTGTCCGCCATCGGTTACGCGAAGCTGCGCCTGCTAGCGATGGATCGGACAGCTCGGTAAAACGATGAACGATGTCTTCACGAGATTAGGAGGCGAATATGTTCAAGCATGTTCTTCTGCCGACAGACGGCTCCAAGTTATCCGAAGACGCGATCCGCATGGGCGTTCAGCTAGCCAAGACGATCAATGCCAAGGTCACCGGTTTCCACGTGATGCCCGAGTTTCATGTTTTCACCTACAAGACGGAGATGCTCGAGGATACGAAGACGGAGTTTGGCAGGGATTCCAAGGCACACGCGGCGCAATACTTGAGCGTGATCGAAACGGCTGCCAAGGCGGCGGGTGTGACCTATGAGGTTGTCTCATCCATCCATGATCACCCGTACGAGGCAATCATCGAGGTTGCGGACGAGCGTGGGTGCGATCTCATTGTCATGGCGTCGCATGGCCGGAAGGGGGTGCAGGCGGTTCTGCTCGGCAGCGAGACTCAGAAGGTATTGACGCACAGCCACGTACCGGTGCTCGTTTGCCGCCCGCAGTAGCGGCGCAGCACTACATCGCCAGGGAGTAAGGCTGAGGACGGAGGATCCATCATGGACTTATTCGTGGAACACGTGGATGTTTGGGCGTCGGGCATAGAAGACAAACCCGGTGGGCTCGCAGACGTCTTAGGCAGCTTGCGCGACGCGGGTGCAAACCTGCAATTCATTATTGCGCGGCGGGCCCCGGACGACCCCGGTAAGGGGGTGGTGTTTGTCACGCCGCTGCAGGGTGATCGGGAAATCGCTGCGGCCGCGCAGGTGGGATTCAACGTTACGCGTACCCTTCACTCCGTTCGAGCTATGGGCCGTGACCGGCCGGGCATTGCCGCTGAACTGACGCGAACACTCGCTGACGCGGGTATCAACCTGCGCGGTTTTTCCGCCTCCGTGATTGGAACACAGTTCGTCGCCTATGCGGCGCTGGACTCGCTGCAAGATGCTCGGCGGTTGTGCCACCGCTCCCCGCCCGGTCAACCCGCCGATCACGCAGGCCGACCTGAGGTCGGGCTACCGTTTCGAGACTCGCCAGGCGAACAAGGACAAGGAGAACCTGGTCGTCCTCGCCTTCTCGGGCGGCGGCACGCGCGCCGCCGCCTTTTCGTACGGCGTCCTCGAGTTCCTGCGCGACACCGAGGTCATCGGGCCGAAGGGCAACAAGGTCCGGTTGCTCGACCAGGTCGACGTGATCACCGGCGTGTCGGGCGGCAGCTTCACCGCGCTTGCCTACGGTCTCTACGGCGACAAGCTGTTCGCCGAATACGAGCAGCGCTTCCTGAAGCGCGACGTGCAAGGCGAGATCATCTCCCGCACGTTCAGCCCGTCCAACTGGGGCAAGCTCAGCGGAACGGCCTGGGGCCGCTCCGAGCTTGCGGCCGAGCTCTACGACGAGATCCTGTTCGACAACGCGACGTTCGGCGATCTCAATCGGGGCACGGGCCCGTTCATCATCGCGTCGGCCACCGACATCTCGACCGGCTCGCGCTTCGTCTTCAACCAGCGCATCTTCGACGTGCATCTGCTCGGACCTCAACGCCGTCCACCTGTCGCGCGCCGCGGCGGCGTCGTCGGCGGTGCCCGTCGTGCTCTCGCCGGTGACGCTCAACAACTACGGCGGCACCTGCAACGCGGTCACGCCGGCCTGGCTGAAGCCATTCCTCGACGCCGACAACCCGCCGCGGCCCGCCGCGCGGGCGATACGCTCGCTCAGGGCCGAGCAGGCCTTCGGCGACGGCGTCCATCGCCCCTATCTCCATCTCGTCGACGGTGGGGTATCGGACAACGTCGGCATGCGCGCCGTGCTCGATTCGCTGGAGGTCCTCGAGGCGCTGCACGAAGCCGGCATGCCGTCACCGTTCGACAACGCGCGCAGGATCATCGTCTTCATCGTCAATTCGGTGTCGTCGCCGGCGACCAATTGGGACGAGTCGGAAGCGCCGCCCGGAACCGTGGACATCCTGCTCAAGTCGGCCGGCACGCCGATCGACGCCTTTTCCTACGAGGCCGTCGAGCTGCTCAAGGACACCGCGGCACAGTGGCAAACGATGCGCCGGGTGCGCAACTCGCCCGCCTATGCCGCGAACAAGGACCCGGCGGTCGCCGCCGCGCTGCGCGTCCCGCAGGCCGAGATCTATGCGATCGACGTGTCGTTTTCGGCCTTGAAGGACAAGGCGGAATTCGCGTACCTCAACGAGCAGCCCACGTCGTTCGTGCTGCCGCCCGAGGCGGTCGACCGGCTGCGCAAGGCGGCGGGGACGATCATCCTGGATTCGCCCGAATTCAAGCGCCTGCTGAAGGACGTGGGCGCACGGATCGTTCCTCCCGCCGCGGGCGCACGGGCGGCCGCCGCCCAATGAAAAATGGGGGAGCCTCACCAGTTGGGGCGCCCGTTGCGAACGGCTGCTACTGAACTCTCGAAGGGCCGCTTCGGAGTGCCAATTTCGTCGGCTTGGGGTCGATAGCAGTCGTTGGTGACAGTCTGCTATCGGCCAAGAAGCGGACAGTCAGCGCTGCCACCGAGGCTGTCGATAATCTGACAAATCGGACCTGCCGAATCGCCTTTCCGGTCGATCCAATCGTAATTTCCGTCTGCGTGTTGACGTAGAGCAAGGCGTAGCATGGCCCTGGCCTGAGAGATTTTCCCCTATGAGTCGGCTGTCCCACCGGCTCATCAAGAGGGGAACACGATGAAATCGATCGGCGGCATCTGCGCCACCCTGTGCATCGGGGTTCTGGCCGCAATACCCTTCGCCGCCTGCGCCGAGGATTCGGCGTCGCTGGGTCCCATCGAGGCGATGAGCATCGCCGTCGACGCCTACGTCTACGGCTACCCGCTGGTCACCTTCGACACGGTCCGCAAGCAGCAGACCAACGTCGCGAAGCCGGACGCCGAGCATGCCCCGATGGGGCAGATGATCAAGATGCGCAGCTACCCGGCGGTGGACAACCACTGCTGCGCCGCGCCCAACGCCGACACGCTGTACACCGAAGTCTGGCTCGACGTGTCGAAGGAGCCGTGGATCTTCGGCATCCCCGACATGGGCGAGCGCTACTACATCATGCCGATGCTGGACGGCTGGTCGGAAGTGTTCGAAGTCGCGGGCTCGCGCACGACGGGCGGCAAGGCGCAGACGTACGCGATCACCGGTCCGGGCTGGTCGGGCACGCTTCCGCAGGGCGTCAAGGAGGTCAAGTCGCCGACCGGCATGGTCTGGATTCTCGGGCGCATCTACAGCAACGGCACGCCGGAGGATTACAAGGCCGTGCATGCACTGCAGGACAAGTTCACCGTCGTGCCGCTCTCCGCCTACGGCAAGCCGTACACGCCGCCGCCCGGCGTCGTCGATCCGAAGTTCGACATGAAGGCCGCGGTGCGCAAGCAGGTGAACGCGATGGACGCCGTCACCTATTTCAAGCGCCTCGCGGAACTGATGAAGGCCAATCCGCCGACCGCCGCCGACGCGCCGATGGTCGCACGGATGGCGCGGATCGGACTCGTTCCCGGGCAGGACTTCGACACCTCGAAGCTCGACTTCCTCGACCGCGAAGTGATCAAGACGGTGCCGAAGCTGGCTCTCGTCGACATGGGGGTGCTGCTAAAGGAGCAGAAGACGACCAACGGATGGCTCTACTTCACCAAGGGCGTCGGCAACTTCGGTACCGACTATCGGCTGCGCGGAATGGCCAATCTGCTCGGCCCCGGCTGGAACCGCGCGCCGGATGCCGTGTACCCGCTGTCGCAGAAGGACGCGAAGGGCGACACCTACGACGGCGCCAAGTACAAGTACGTGGTGCGCTTCGAGAAGGGTCAGCTGCCGCCGGCAGAGGCGTTCTGGTCGCTCACGATGTACGACGACGACTTCTTCTTCGTGCCGAATCCGATCCAGCGCTACGACCTTGCGCAGCGCGACAAGCTCGTCGCGAATCCCGACGGGTCGGTGGACATGTATCTGCAGGCGCATCCACCCGGCAAGGACAAGGAGGCGAACTGGCTTCCCGCGCCGAAGGGCAAGTTCAAGCTGGTGATGCGCATCTATTCACCGAAGACGGTTCCGCCCTCGATCCTCGACGGTTCGTGGACGCCGCCGCCGGTGAAGCGCGTGCCGTAGCGGACGCGCGTTCCATCAAGACTGGGGCATTGCAAAAGCGACGCCTGAATCGACACGCCGACATCTTCCTAACTAAGGACAGAGCCATGGCAATGAGCAAGAACATCAAATGGGCGCTCGGCATTGTCGCCGTGCTCATCGTTGTCGTCGGCCATCGTCTTGTATCCCAAGCTGGTCGTGACTCTGCCGAACGATGGCGCAGGCGCGAAACTGAACACGTTCAAGGAAACGTACGGGCACCGCTACACCGAGATGTTCCTCATCGGCGGGAACGCGATCACCAAGAACCTGGAGGCGAACGTCTACAACACCTGGGGTCTGAACGGCAGCGAGACCACCGGCGATTCGTGTCCCGCGGCGCTGCTGGACAAGGTCGATGTCAAGCAGGTGAAAGAACAGTACGGGATGCTTGCCTCGTTCAAGAACGGTCCCCGCATCTGGACGCTGGACTGGATCGAGGTCGAGATGGGCAAGGAACTGGACTTCGGCGGCATGAAGGCACGATGGGTGAACTGGCTCGACCTGAAGGGCATCAGCACGGAGCCGGGTGCCGCCGACTACAAGAACATCACCGTCACGCGCCACACCATGTTCGGCTTCAACAAGGGCACGCGGATATCCGTCCTGGATGACCCTGATGGCAACCCGTGGGTCATGAAGTCATTCAGCCTCATCACCTTCCCGGATCAGAAGTTCGATGAGATCGCCACCCTTGGCAGTCGCCTGAAGCTGCCGCCGGGCTGGAAGTTCCGCTCATTGGTGCTCGACCAGGATCTGGTCCTCACCCCGGACAAGGACGGCACCGCGCACATCACGCAGGACAACTTCGGCAACACCTATGACCGCGCTGGCGGCGCCTACAGCAACATCAAGCCCTGAACGAGATTCAATCCCGACTAAAAGCGAACGTCCGCTTTGGCGGCACGCGACCGTCTGTTTTGGGTCGGAAGCGGTCGTTGGTGACAGTCTGCTATCGGCCAGAAGCGGTCGCAGCGAAACGATCCGGCAAGCGGACGTTCGACGGGATTGCACACCCAGACGCGGGGCCGGATCGCGATCAATTCAGGGAACGTGTCCAGGCGGCCCCACTTGAGCGATAAAAGTCCCTGGTCCTGCGTTGCGCCGTTCGCGCATCGACTGCGCCGGCGATTTTTGCGAAGGCTGCGGCTACGCGCGCGCGGAGCGTGAGCCGAACGAGTTTGCGCACCTTGCTGACGATCTTCATTTTGCATCTCCTTTGACGGTATAAGCCGTCAGCCGACTGTATAGGGTGGCTGTAGCGAAGCAATTTCAGACCGCCGCCGAAATTGTTTCGTTTGTTTCGGACCTTCGAGGGTGGTTCAACCTCTGAAGCGGTAAGAGGGCGCCTACCTAGAGCACCAACTTAGGCGTGTATTGAAGGGCAGCATCAGAGAATCGGACGGACGACGGGGCTCGTAAGCGGTCTCACACTACGGTCTGCTATCGGCCAGGAGCAGCCGGTCAACAGTTTGGCCCAAAGGCGGAACTAAGAAGCATAAATGGACCGCCCAGCGCGTTTTGTTGGTGGCGCTTGTCGTGTAACAGGATGAAGCGTCTAATCCAGTGGTGACGGAGAGGTCGAGCAATGACGAGTGAGCGCGATGGCAAGCTTCCGTTCGCCCCGGCGCATGATGCGCCGATAGCTTACCTGCAGCGGGTGCGCGATTATTACCGAGCCTTGGGTTACGGTGCCCCGTACGTGTGGGCACACTGTGCCGAAGTGCCCTTCCATCCTCTTGCCAAGCCGCTTGCGAAGTGTCGCGTCACAGTGATCACCACAGCAGCGCCCTATCAGCCGGACAAGGGCGATCAGGGACCGGGCGCTGCCTACAATGCAGCAGCCAAGTTCTATGCCGTCTACTCCGGCGATACGATGCAGGGACACGATCTGCGCATTTCGCACCTCGCCATCGATCGCAAGCATACGACGGCCGAAGATCCGGGAACCTACTTCCCGCTTCCGATGTTGCGTGAGCGAGCAGTGACAGGTCGTATCGGATCAATAGCTCCCCGTTTCCACGGGCTCCCGACGAATCGCAGCCAGCGAGTGACCCTCGAAGTCGACTGTCCGGAAGTCGTTGCGCGCTGCAAGGCCGACGGCGTCGATGCGGCGCTGCTGGTTCCTAACTGTCCTGTGTGTCACCAATCCGCGGGGCTTGCAGCGCGTGCGTTGGAAGCGAACGGTATCTCGACTGTCGTCATGGGGTGCGCGAAGGACATCGTCGAATACGTCTGCGTGCCGCGCTTTCTATTCTCCGACTTCCCGCTCGGGAACGCGGCGGGCCGGCCGAGGGACCCGGCGTCGCAGGCTTTTACTCTTGACCTTGCACTCAGAGTTCTCGAGGTGGCCCCGGCTTCGCGGACCACAGTGCAGTCGCCGCTACGGTGGAGTGCCGACTCCGATTGGAAGCTCGACTATTGCAACATCAAACGTCTGACGCCCGAGGAGATCGGGCGTCGGCGAGCCGACTTCGACAACGGAAAGGCGCAGGCCAGACTCGTGCGAGAGCAAGCTGCACTTGCACAACCGACAACGCAGGATGAGATTTCATGACCTCAAGGTGACCACGGTCAAGGATGGTCGCTGCAAAGAGGTCAATCCCTGTCGTAAGACGCTGCTCGCGCATGTCCCAGTTCGGCCATGATGAGACGGTCGAAGCGCGGCGAATATTTCCCGATAACAGCCATTCGTATCCCGGCAAGGCGGAGCCCCGCACGGTCGCTGGGGTGGCCTCTCGGTCGCCTCAAAACAGGCTCCCAAATTGAGCAAAAGTCAGCCGCCATCGGTAGGTCTTTGACCGGGATCAATCGTGCGACGAGGATTGGTTGTTAGCGTGTCCTCAAGGGACCAGTGTAGACGCTGATTCCGCCTACCATCCACCAACAGAGGGGACGAGAAATGTTGAACGTCAAGCACAGGCTGGTCTGCGCGCTCGCGATCTTCACGATGAGTGGAGGCATTGTCTTCGCCGCAGAGGCAGACCTTCAAAAACAGATCGACGAGGTCAAAAGCGCTCTTCCAAAGTTCGCCATTCCGATGAGGGAGGTGGGGGACCGCTTTCAAAACATGTATTTCGCGGCCAAGGATGGCAACTGGGCGCTGGCAGCGTACATGTCAAAGTACATGAACGGTTCAATGAATCCGGCAAGCGTCACGAAACCGGCGGAGTACAAGGTGTGGAAGGCCTTTTATGACAACACGTTTGCTCCCGTGAACAAGGCGATCATGGCCAAGGACTGGAAAGGCTTTGACGGCGCGTACACGGCAGTCATCAGCGATTGCAATGGCTGTCACCAGGCAATGGGATACGGTTTCATCAAGGTCGTGAAAATGTCCACGCCTGCCGACAACGGAGTCGACTACACGTCGATCAAGTCTGAACCGGGCGATGTCCCCAAGTAGGTTCGTCCTAATTGGAATACAAAGGGCGAGGCTCCTGCGCCTTTCGTTTCTTACGGCGCTCTTCGTGGCCGGGGTGAGAAGCACGAGATTCCCACGGGAGCTGGCGGCGCCTTCCATGGGTATCTATGACCGCTTCAGAGCATCATGTCGGACCGCTTGGGGTCGATGGCGGTCGCTGACGACCGATTGCTAACGGCCAATAGCAGTCGTAGGTCGCGCTGCCTCGGTTCCGTTACCTTATCGCAAGATGCAGGAGACGCGCATGAACACGATGAGACGTACATCCGAACGGCGCTCCGTACTTTTCGGTTTTGCCACCGCGCTCTGGTTATCGATCGGCTCCCCAATTGCGTGGGCGCAGGATCTGTTCCTCGCGGATGTTCGGGGCATCATGGTCTACGCTCGCACGGCATGCTGCGATGTATACCCGTTTCGAACGCTCGGACAGCTGACGCTCAACCAAGCAGTCCAGGCGCTTGCCGTGGACACGGTGAACAATGAGGTCGTGGCCCTGATCGAAACGGGCCCCCTCGAAGCGTTGTCTGAAGTCAGGGTCTACAACCGCACGGCGGACGGCAATACCGCGCCGATCCGGTCGCTCGGCACGGGGTCGGGTGGCTCCACTGCATTGGCCGTGGACACGCTACACGACGAGCTGTACATCGCGCACCAACACCATGCCGTTCCGGGTTCCGCTCCCGAGGTCATGATCTACAGCCGGACAGCAAGCGGGAGCGACGCTCGGCTTCGTACGCTCGTCGGCGTGAACACTGGGTTGGATTCGCCCGCTGGCATTGCCGTCGACACGGTCCATGACGAGCTGTCGGTACTGAACCACGGAACGGTTACGGTCTACAACCGCGCGGCGAGCGGCAATACGGCGCCGATCCGGACACTCGTCACGACGGCGACGATGGGTGCTTTTCCAACTGCAATGACTTTGGACCTCATGAATGATGAGCTCTTTCTGACGAACGACGACCGCACTGTCACCGTCTACAGCCGAACGGCCAGCGGCAGCACGACCCAATTCGGACGCTCCATCTTGACTTCTCCGGGCCCGGTTGGATGCCGACGGGAATTGCCGTGGACGCGGTGAACGACGAGATGTTCGTGACGTTTCCCGCCGGTAGCGTTTTCCCGCTCGTCATGGTCTACCCTCGTACGGCAGTTGCCAACGGGCCGAACCGCGTGTTCGGCGGGAACCGCAGCGGACTGTATTTGCCCCACTCCCCCGTTGTCACCACGAGCCCGCCGCCACGATTTACCGGAAGCACGACCGTTGGCCTCTTTAGACGTAACCCCAACAGTTTCTTTCTGTGGAACAGCAACACCGCGGGCGGCGCGCCGGATCTCGCGCTCACCTTGGGCGCGCCGGGCGACCTGCCGGTGGTCGGAGACTTCAATGGTGACGGCGTTGCGACCACGGGCGTCTTTCGCCCCGGCCTTGATGTCAATACCTTCTTCCTGCGTAACACCGCGACTGGCAACGCCGATCTTCGGTTCGCCCTCGGCACACCCGGCGACCTCCCGGTCGTCGGTGACTGGAACGGAGACGGAGTAAGCACGGTCGGCCTCTTTCGCCCCAGCACCAATGCCTTCTATCTGTGGAATTTCCTCACCACCGCTGCCGGCCCCGACGTTGGAATCTCCGTGGGCATGCCCGGTGATCTTCCGATAGCGGGGGATTGGGACGGTAACGGCACCACCACGATCGGCTTGTATCGCCCAAGCACGAGCACCTTCTACCTGTGGAACAGCAACACCTCAGGCGGCATACCTGACGTCACTGTCGCTCTTGGTGTCGTTGGAGACATCCCTGTCGCGGGCGACTGGGACGGCAACGGCACAACGACCGTCGGGCTCTATCGACCCAGCAACAACACGTTTTACTTGTGGAACAAACTCGCCACGGGTTCGCTCCCCGACCTCATCATCTCGTTCGGTGCGCCCGGCGATCTCCCGATAGTCGGTAACTGGGACGGCCTGTGATGCGTCTCGGCAGAGTAACGCTAAGCCCAACGTCCGGAATGGGTTGCGGGCTCAACCGGTCGACGCAACACCGTCGATCCTTACAGACAGGGGTTTGAAGCCTAAGGCCTTCCTGCGACGCGGCTTAGCGGCGATCAGAGGTTGTTCAAGCACGAGTGAGAGTGACCAGGAAACAGCACTACTTGCGATTAGTACCGATTTGACAAGCACTTGCTGTCGCGTCTCTGAAACCCGTCATGTGTTGCGCTGACCCGTTGAATCCACAGCCACGAGTAGACGGTCAGGCGTCGCCACCCAAATCGCCGGAGATCAGGGAGTCGTGCCTGCGTTTATCTGCCCAATTGACTTGCGTCAATGCTTGTGGAGGCTGACAAGTCAAAATAATCGGTGGTCTCGCCAGTGCTCTCAGGAGCTACGGACACTGCCTAATGTACAGAATTCTGGTCGCCATAGACGGTTCGGAGCACTCGCGGCGCGCGGCTGGATTATGCAGCGCGGCGTGCGAAAGGAGTGCCCTGCAAGATTGACCTGGTGCATGTCGAGAAACCGGTGATGGCCTGGGAGGTCGGGCCGGTTTCTTCAGCCGAAGCTGCGTCAGACGTGCGTCAGACCGAGAGCAAAGAGGTGCTGGACGCAGCCGAGCGTCAGTTCGACCAGACAACTGAGGTCGAAAGACATGCGGTAACAGGCGAACCGGCCGCAACTATACTCGAGCAGGCGACAAAACTCGGCGTGGACGAGATCATCATCGGCTCACGCGGCCTGCGGCCATTGGGCGCGGCGCTGCTCGGCTCAGTCGCGTACAAGGTTGTGCACGACGCCAAGGTGGCAGTCGTCGTCGTGCGTTGACCGGAGGGCGGCCACGACCGTCACCCGCTATCGTCTGCTATCAGACACCTCAAGACGCCGTTCAGGGTCGATAGCAGTCGTTGGTGACAGTCTGC